>NZ_SDEB01000004.1 GCF_004522175.1 Paracoccus ravus
GAAAGGCGTCGCACCACTGATCGAGAACGTGGCCTTCGGCGCCCTACTTGCAGATAAAGCCTTCGACGCGGACTGGTTGCTCGCAGAGATCGATGCGCGAGGCGCGTGCGCTGTGATCCCGCCAAAAATGAACCGAAAAATCCAGCGAGATCACGATAGACATGCCTACAAATGGCGCCATCTGGTCGAGAACTTCTTCGCGAAGATCAAGGAGTTCCGAGCCATAGCCACGCGCTACGAAAAAACCGCCTGTAGCTACGCCGCGAACTGGCATCTCGCCGCGACCATCATCGCATCCCGATAAATGTCCACGGGCCCTAGGCCGCGCCCGACCAAGAGGGGCGTCGCATCTGCGTTTCCGATCCGGGCGGCTGGTCCGGCCTGTTGCCCTCCTGTCACGAGCGACGGTTTCGCGGCCCTTGCGGGCGGCGGTCGCGGTGGACGGCATTGATAGACAAGCGCCGCGCCCCGTCTTATGAAGGCACGACTTTTCCGATCTCTTGAAGGTATCATCCATGATCAAGGTTTTCGGCCACAAGGCCCCCGACACCGACTCGACCGGCTCGCCCATCATCTGGGCCTGGTATCTGTCCGAGGTGCGCAAAGAGCCTGCCGTTGCCGTGCTGCAGGGCGAGCCGAATACCGAAGCCGCGTGGATGCTGTCGAAATGGGATCTCGCCATGCCCGAGATCATCGCCGATGTTGCCGCCGGCGACAAATGCGTGATCGTCGATACGAACAACCCGGCTGAACTGCCCGCCTCGATCAATGATGCCGAAGTCATCGAGATCATCGACCACCACCTGCTGGCTGGCGGCATCAAGACGCGCCTGCCGATCAACATCACCATCCGTCCGCTGGCCTGCACCGCGACCATCATGTTCGACCTGATGGGCGAAGAGGCCTATGCCCGCGCCCCCCGCGCGATCAAGGGCGCGATGCTGACTTGCATCCTGTCGGACACGCTGGAATTCCGCAGCCCGACCACCACCCCGCATGACCGTTTCGTCGCCGAGAAGATCGCCGCCGATCTGGGCGTCTCGATCCCGGCCTATGCGAGCGAGATGTTCGCCGCGAAATCCGACGTCTCGGCCTTCTCGGAAGAGGCCCTTCTGCGCATGGATAGCAAGGAATACGAATTGGGCGGCAAGCAGCTGCGCGTCTCGGTTCTGGAAACCACCGCGCCGCAGGTTGTCTTGGACCGCAAGGCCGCGCTGATGGCCGCCATGCCGGGCGTCGCCGCCGCCGACGGTGCCGATGAGGTGCTGCTGTTCGTCGTCGATATCCTCAAGGAAGAAGCGACACTGCTGGTCCCGAACGACTTCGTGAAGCAGGTCGCCGAGAAAAGCTTCAATGCCAGCGTCAGCGGCGACAGCGTGGTTCTGCCCGGCATCATGTCGCGCAAGAAGCAGATCATTCCGGCTCTGGCGATCTAAGGACACGGCCCCATGACGCAGATCATCAATTCGCTGGCCGAGGTTTCGGCCGATTACGACGTGCTTTTCTGCGACCTGTGGGGCTGCCTGCATAATGGCGTGGCGGCCTATCCGGCCGCCGTCGCCGCTCTGCAAGATTTCCGCACCAAGGGCGGCAAGGTCGTGCTGCTGACCAATGCGCCGCGCCCTTGGAAATATGTCGAGGCCCAACTCACGCGCATGGACGTGCCGCGCGACGCTTGGGACGTGATCGTAAGCTCGGGCGATGCCGCGCAAGACGCGATGTTCGCCGGTGCGGTCGGGCGCAAGGTCTGGGCGATCTCGCTGCCCAAGGACGAGGGCTTCTTTGCCGATATCCCTGAGGAATGGCAGGACGCCCCCGCGATCGAGCGCGTCGAGCTGGATCAGGCCGAGGGTATCGTCTGCACCGGTCTTTTCGACGAGGTGAACGAGGTTCCCGAGGATTACCGGGCAAGGCTGTTGCAGGCCAAAGAACGGGGCCTCAAGCTGCTTTGCGCCAATCCCGACATTATCGTCGATCTGGGTGAAACCCGGCTTTACTGTGCCGGCGCTCTGGCCGAATTCTATGAGGATCTGGGCGGGACTTCGCTTTATTTCGGCAAGCCCCATGCCCCGATCTATGAACTGGCCAAGCGCAAGCTGGGGCTGGGGCCGGATGCGCGCATCCTTGCCGTGGGCGATGGGATCGCCACCGATGTTTCGGGCGCCGCCGGCGAAGGGATCGATGCGCTCTTTATCACCGGTGGGCTGGCTTTCGACCAGTTCGGCCCGGATGTCGAAAACCCTCAAGCGGCCAAACTGAACGAGTGGCTGGCCCTGCGCAGTGCCGCGCCGCGTTATAGCATTGGCCGGCTGCGCTGATTGGCGCGGTAATATCAGACCAATTATAAGCCTGTTTGGGTTATTTTGTTGCGCGCCTGATCCCGTGCTGCTATGCAGCAAGACGGGAAGCGGAGGCGTTGAATGATGCTCGACAATTTTCCACGCGGCACGATCGTGATCGAAGATCTCGAAATCGGCATGGTCCGCCACCTGCAAAAGCTGGTGACGGACGCCGATATCGAGATGTTCGCGCAAGTCTCGACCGACCGAAACCCCGTGCATCTCGATGAGGCTTACGCTCGCGACACCATTTTCGAAGGTCGTATTGCACATGGGATGCTGACCGCTGGCCTGATCTAGGCGGTGATTGGCGAGCAACTGCCCGGTCATGGCACGGTCTATCTGGGCCAGACGCTGAAGTTCATGGCCCCCGTCCGCCCCGGCGATTTGGTCCGCGCCGAGGTCAAAGTCGAGGCAATCGACTATTCCCGTCGCCGCGTGACCCTTGCAACCCGCTGCCTCGTCGGCGATACGGTCGTTCTCAATGGCGAGGCCCTCGTGTTGGCGCCAAGCCGCAAATTCGACTGAGCGGGCCGCGGATCGGCCCATCGGGGGCCTCTTTGCGCATCCATCACGACTGGAAAGCTCTGCCGCAGGACGCACGCGGTGCGACTGTTGCTATGGGCAACTTCGACGGCGTGCATCTGGGCCATCGCTCGGTGATCGATGCGGCGCGTGCGGCAATGGAGGCGCCTTTGGGTGTGATCACCTTTGAGCCGCATCCGCGAGAATATTTCCAACCCGATGCGCCCGCCTTCCGCCTGATGAATGCGGAATCCCGCGCCAACCGTCTGGCGCGCCTTGGGGTCGAGCATCTTTACGAGCTTCCCTTCGACAGCGTGCTGGCGGGGCTTGCGCCCGAGGATTTCGCCCGTGAGGTCCTGTCCGAGGGGCTGGGCGTGCGCCATGTCACCGTGGGGGCCGATTTCTGCTTTGGCCGCAAGCGTTCGGGCGATGTTCACACACTCACGCAACTGGGCCACCAACTTGGCTTTGGCGTGACCGTCGCGCCGCTGATCGGGGACGGCAAGGACGAATATAGCTCGACCGCGATCCGCATTGCCTTGGCCGAGGGCCGGATGCGCGATGCCGAGCGGATGCTGGGCCATTGGCACCGCATCGACGGCGAAGTGCTGCATGGCGACAAGCGCGGCCGCGATCTGGGCTATCCGACCGCGAATATGGCCGTTACCGGCCTGCATCTGCCGCGTTTCGGCGTCTATGCTGTGCTGATCGATGTGCTGACCGGGCCCGAGCGCGGGAGTTACGCGGGCGTGGCCAATCTGGGCATCCGTCCGATGTTTGACGGCTTGGTGCCGAATTTCGAGACCCATATCTTCGACTTCAAGGGCGATCTTTACGGCCAGCATGTCTCGGTCGCTTTGGTCGAATTCTTGCGGCCCGAAATGAAATTTGACAGCCTCGATGGGCTGATCGCGCAGATGGATGCCGATAGTGCCCGAGCGCGCGAGATTTTGGCGGCGAAGTGATGCGCAAGAAATTCTGTGAACTGCCCCTCAAGGATCTCAAGCCCGACGAATGGGAGGCACTTTGCGACGGCTGCGGCAAATGCTGCCTGAACAAGATCGAATATGAGGATACCGGCGAGATCGCCTTTACCTGTGTCAGCTGCAAACTGCTGGACGGCGATAGCTGCCGCTGCTCGAATTACGAGAACCGGCATCAATTCGTGCCCGATTGCGTGGTGCTGACGCCGAAGAAGCTCAAAGAGATCGCATGGTGGTTGCCCGCGACCTGCGCCTATCGGCTGCGCACCGAGGGAAAGCCGCTTTACCCGTGGCATTACCTGATCTCGGGCGATCCGGAATCCGTCCATGAGGCCGGGATCAGCATTCGCGGTCGCACGGTCAACGAATTGACCGTGACCGAGGACGATTGGGACGATTACATCATCGAGGATCTGGCATGAATTTCGCTTCCGACAATGTGCATGGCATTCACCCGAAAGTCCTGAAGGCATTGGCGGATTGCAATGACGGCGCGATGGGCTCCTATGGGGCCGATCCGATCACCGCCCGCGCCGAGGAGGCCTATCGCGAGATTTTGGACGCGCCCGAGGCCGTTGTGCGTTTCGTCGCCACCGGAACCGGGGCCAATGCCTTGGTCTGCGCCCAGCTTTCGCCCAGTTTCGGGCGCATCTATTGCCATGACAGCGCCCATATCCATCGTGACGAATGCGCCGCGCCCGAGTTCTATTCGCATGGTGCGAAGCTGGTCCCCTTGCCGGGCGCGTTCGGTAAACTCACCCCAGAGACGCTGGCCGACGCAATCCGCTTTGGCAAGGCGGGCAGCCTGAATGATGGGCGCAATGCCCTGGTCTCGCTGACCAATGCCACGGAATGGGGGACGGTTTATGATGCCTCCGAAGTGGCGGCGCTGAGCGCGATCGCGCATGAGGCGGGCTTGACCGTCCATATGGACGGCGCGCGTTTTGCCAATGCGGTGGCGGGTCTGGACTGTTGCGCCGCCGATCTGACCAGCCGGGCAAGCGTCGATGCCTTATGCTTTGGCGGCACCAAGAACGGTGCCATGGGGGCCGAGGCGGTGGTCTTCTTCAATCCCGCCCATGCCGAGGGGTTTGATTATCGTAGAAAGCAGGCCGGGCACGTCTGGTCGAAGCAGCGTTTCCTGGCGGCGCAAATGCTTGCCTTGGCCGAGGGCGGGCTGTGGCTCGATCTGGCGCGCCATGCCAATGACGCGGCGACGCGACTCGGGCAGGGAATTCTTAAGGCGGGGGGCACGCTGGCGGCGCCGGTGCAAGCCAATGAAGTCTTTGCGACTTTGCCCGCCATAGCGCATGAGCGGGCCAAATCGCATGGCGCGGCCTATCATTTGTGGCAGGAAAAACCGCCCTTGCCGGGCGAGGACGTCACCATTCGCCTCGTGACCAGCTGGGCCACGCGCGACGAGGATGTGAGCCGCTTTCTGAGCCTGATCGCTTAATCCGCGCGCAGGGCGCTCGCGAGCAGGTGGAGCGCGTGTTCGACCGTGGCGGCGCGCACCGCGTCGCGGCCAAGCGCGCCGAAATCCACGGTTTCGGTCCGGATGCCCCAGGCATCGGCGAGGCCGAAGCAGACCCGCCCCTCGGGCTTGTGCTCGGACCCTCCCGGACCCGCGATCCCCGTCACTGCAACCGCGATCCCGGCTTGTGAGCGGGCAAGCGCGCCCGAGGCCATTTCCGCGGCGATTTCTTCGCTGACCGCGCCGTGAGTATTGAGCGTCTCGGGCAGGATGCCCAGCATCTCGATCTTGGCGGCATTGGAATAGGTCACGAAGCCCCGATCCACCACAGCGGACGAACCCGGCACATCGGTCAGATGGCCGATGATCAGCCCTCCGGTGCAGCTTTCGGCGGTGGCGATCATCACGCCACGCGCCCGCGCCAGATCAAGGACTTCGGCTGGGGTCAAAGCTTCAGGACTCCGTGATAGATCCCGGCAAGGATCACCGAAACCACGCCCGCGAACAAGCCCGCCCAGAGGTCGTCGAGCATGACCCCCTTGGCATCGCCGCGACGGTCGGCGCGCCCGACGAGCCACGGCTTCCAAATGTCGAAAAGCCGAAACAGCAGGAAGGGCGCGACAAAACCGGGCCAAGCGTCAAGGATAGAAACGCCGTGCCGCCAAAGCGGGATCACGGTGAAGCACATGGCGAGCCATTGGCCCGCCACCTCGTCGATGACGATCTCGGACGGGTCCTTGTTTTCGCTGCCTGCCACGACGCGCGGCACGGCCCAGAAGCCCAGCACCGTCGCCAGCACGAAGCCCAAGGGCACAAGCAGCGGCGTCGCGATCTCGCAGGCCAAGACGGCCAGCGCGACCGCCGCCGCCGAGCCCCAAGTGCCGGGGGCGGGGCGCAGCAGGCCCACACCGAAGAAGGTCGCGATCTGGCGTTCCATCCTTACCCCCGGATCAGAGTTGCGGTGGCGATCGAGGCAATGCCTTCCTCGCGCCCGGTGAAGCCGAGCCGCTCGGATGTCGTGGCCTTGACGCTGATGCGGTCGGGATCGACGCCCATGATCTCGGAGAGGCGCAATTGCATCGCACCCGCATGCTGCCCGACCTTGGGCCGCTCGCAGATCAGCGTGACATCGGCATTGGACAGGCTGAAGCCCATGCTGCGCGCGAGTTCGATCGCGTGGCGCAGGAAAATATGGCTTTCCGCGCCTTTCCATTGCGGGTCCGAGGGTGGGAAATGCCGCCCGATATCGCCCTGCGCCAAAGCGCCATAGATCGCATCGGTCAAAGCATGCATGCCGACATCGGCATCGGAATGGCCCAAAAGCGCCTTGTCATGCGCGATCTTCACGCCGCAAAGCCAGACATGATCGCCCGCCGTGAAAGCATGAACGTCGAAACCGTTTCCAAGGCGAATATCCATCGCGGCCCCCATGATGCGTTCGGCGCGCGAGAAATCCTGCGGCCATGTCAGTTTCAGATTGTCCTCGTCTCCCGACGTGACGGTGACGGAAAGCCCGGCGCGTAAGGCAAGCTCGACATCATCGGCGCCTCCCTCGGGATAGGCGCGATGCGCGGCCAAAATCGCGTCAAGACGGAAACCCTGCGGAGTCTGGGCGCGGAAAAGCCCGTCGCGGCTGGCGGTGCCGGTGACGCGGTTGCCCTCGGCGCGCCAGAGCGCATCGGTGACGGGCAGGGCGGGGGCAGCGGCCTCGGCACCGGCCTCGAGGGCGGCGATCACGCCATGGATCACGTCGGGGGCGATCAGGGGCCGCGCGCCGTCATGGATCAGCACATGTGTGATGCCGCGCCCTTCGAGCGTTTCGAGCGCGGCGCGGATGCTGGCGCTGCGGGTCTCGCCGCCCGCAACCAAGACCACCGGTCCGGCCAGTTCGCCGATCGCACGGGACATGTCCTCGGGCGCGACGGTGACCGCGATATGGGGGAAATCGGCGAATGCCGCAATGCTGCGCGAAATCACGCTTTGCCCGTCAAGGCCGCGCCATTGCTTCGGGACGTCGCCGCCCGCGCGCGTGCCCCGGCCCGCGGCGGTGATGATGGCGGCATATGTGTCAGGTATCTTCATGGGGCGCATGATTAGGCGAGGCTTCGGTGCGAAGCAATCGGCCAGCGCTGCGACCAAAGGCGTCACAGATTATACGCGCGCGCCGGTGGCCCATGCCGTCGGTTTCTGCGTATAAGACCGGGAAGGCCCATCGCGGCCATAACCTGTCGACCATTCGCTTCGGAGCCTCCGCCATGACCGATCCCGCAACCACCGACCTTTCCAAGGATGCCGCCGCCCGCGCCGCCGTGGCGCTGGTCGAAAATGGCATGAAACTGGGCCTCGGCACCGGGTCCACTGCCAAGGTCTTTGTCGATCGTCTGGCCGAGCGCGTCCATGCCGAGGGGCTGGACCTGCGTCTGGCCTCGACCTCGCAGGCGACGGCGGATCAGGCGCGCAGCCTTGGCCTCGTGGTTTATGAACTGGATGATCTGGGCTGGCTCGACCTGACCATCGACGGCGCCGACGAGGTCGATCCGGACCTGAGCCTGATCAAGGGCGGCGGTGCGGCGCATCTGCGCGAAAAGATCGTCGCGACCGCCTCGGATCGCATGGTGGTCATCGCCGATCAGGGCAAGGTCGTCGAGCGTCTGGGCAAATTCAAGCTGCCGGTCGAGGTCATCCCCTTCGGCTGGCAATCGACCCGCACCCATATCGAGCGCGCCTTGACTGATCTCGACATGGCGGACCGCCCGATCATCCTGCGCGAGAAGGACGGCGCGCCCATCCGCACCGACGAGAATAATTACATCCTCGATCTCGATCTGGGCGAGATCCATGACGCGCCGGCTCTGGCGGCCAGCCTTTCGGCGATTGCCGGAGTGGTTGAACATGGTCTTTTCCTGAATATCTGCAATCTGGCGATCATTGGCCGCCCCGACGGCTCGGTGGTCGAGCTGCGGCGCGAGGATCTGGAATGACATTCGACTATGATCTGTTCGTGATCGGCGGCGGCTCGGGGGGCGTGCGCGCCGCCCGGATCGCGGCCAGCGAATATGGCGCGAAAGTGGCCTTGGCCGAGGAAAGCCGCATGGGCGGCACCTGCGTCATCCGGGGCTGCGTGCCGAAAAAGCTGATGATCTTCGCCTCGCAAGCGGGGGCGATGGCCGCCGAGGCGCGGGGCTATGGCTGGACCACGGCAAATGCCGGGCCCTTCGATTGGGCGATGTTCCGCCAGAAGCTGGACGCCGAACTGACGCGTCTGGAAGGGGCATATACCGGCGGCCTCGTCGCGGCGGATGTCGAGATCCACAAGAGCCGCGCGCGTCTCGCCGATGCCCATACGGTCGAGCTGGCCGATGGCCAGCGCTTCACCTCCAAGCATATCCTGATCGCGACGGGCGGCCATCCGCAGCGCCCCGGCATCGAGGGCGAGGAACTGGGACTGGTCTCGGACGATCTCTTCCTCATGGAGAAAGTGCCGGGCCGTGCTCTGATCATCGGCGGCGGCTTCATCGCCTGCGAATTCGCCACCATCCTGCAGGGCATCGGGGCGGAAACCGTCCTGAGCTATCGCGGCGATGCGGTGCTGCGCGGCTTTGATGGCGGAATGCGCGAGAAGGCGACCGAGCAACTGCGCCTGATCGGCGTCGATCTGCGCCTGAATTCGAGCCCCGTCCGGCTCGAGCGGCAGGACGAGGCGACGCTGGTCGAATTCGCCGATGGCAAGCAGGAGAGCTTCGACGCGGTGTTCTTTGCGACGGGACGTGTGCCCAATACGGGCGGATTGGGCCTCGAAGAGATCGGCGTCGGCTTGGGCGAGCGCCGCGAAATCCTCGTCGACGAATGGTCGCAGACCGCAGTGCCCTCGATCTTCGCGGTGGGCGATGTCACCGATCGCGTGAACCTGACCCCGGTCGCGATCCGCGAGGGCCACAGCTTCGCCGACACGATCTTCGGCGCGAAACCCCGCAAGGTCGATCACCGGCTGGTCGGGGCGGCGGTCTATCTGCGTCCCCATGAAGTCGCCTCGATCGGTCTGACCGAAGAAGAGGCGGCGGCCAAAGGTCCGCATGAGGTCTGGGAGGCCAGCTTTCGACCAATGCGCTCGCTTTTCGCGGGCTCGGAAATCCGCGTGATCATGAAATTTCTGGTGGATGCCAGCACCCGGAAGGTCACCGGCTGCCATATCTTTGGTCCCGATGCCGGCGAGATGATCCAGTTGATCGCGATCCCGATGGGGATGGGTGCGACCAAGGCCGATTTCGACGCCGCCATCGCGGTGCATCCGACCTTGGCCGAAGAACTGGTGACGATGCGCAAGCCAAGCCGCTATATTGGTGGGGCGCATCCTGACAAAACCGTTGGCGCGGCTTGATTTTTGCGCCTTCGGCCCCAATTGGAACCTGAAACGACGAGCAGACGAGGCAAGAGAGGCATGGCGGGACAAGGCCCTTGGGGCGGCGGAGGAGATGACGGCAAGGGTGGCAAAGAGCCACCCCAAGGGGGCCAGAGGCCCTGGGGCAATGCCGGGGGCAACAAGGGTGAGGACCCGCGCGGCGGCCCGCGCCGTGGCGACCAGATGCACGAGATCGAGGATCTCATGCGCAAGGGACAGGACCGCCTGCGCGTGTTGATGGGCGGCAAGGGTGGCGGCGGTCCGCGCGGCAATGGCAATGGCCCGCGCCGTCAGGCCGGCCCGCAGATGACCAAGGGCAGCTGGGGCCTTGTCGCTCTGGGCGGGTTGGCTTTCTGGGCCTTCATGTCCCTATACACCGTGAATCCTGAAGAACGCTCGGTCGAGCTTCTGTTCGGCCGTCCCTTCGCCACCGGCGAAGAGGGCCTGAATTTCGCGCCCTGGCCGGTCGTGCGCGCCGAGGTCGTCTCGGTATCCAGCGAACGCACCACCGAAATCGGCACCGGCCGCGCCGGACCCATGGATAGCGGGCTGATGCTGACCCGCGACCAGAACATCGTGGACATGGCCTATCAGGTGGTCTGGAACATCTCGGACCCCGAGAAATACCTGTTCAACCTTGCCGATCCCGAAGACACGATCCGCGCCGTGGCCGAATCCGCGATGCGCGACATCGTGGCGCGCTCGGAACTCGCGCCGATCCTGAACCGCGACCGCGGCACCATCGGCGAGGATCTGAAGCTTGCCGTGCAAAATACGCTCGACGCCTATGAGGCCGGTATCAACGTGGTCCGGGTCAACCTTGACCGCGCCGACCCGCCGCGCGAGGTTATCGACAGCTTCCGCGAGGTGCAGGCCGCACAGCAGGAACGCGACCGTCTTGAAAAAGAGGCCGATGCCTATGCCAACCGCGTGCTCGCCAATGCCCGAGGCGAGGCCGCGGCCGTGATCGAACGCTCGGAAGCCTATCGCGCCGATGCCGTGAACACCGCCGAGGGTGAGGCCGCGCGCTTCAACTCTGTCTATGACGAGTATGTCAAGGCACCGGACGTCACGCGTCGCCGCATGTATCTGGAAACGATGGAGAAAGTCCTGGGCGGTGTGAACAAGGTCATTCTTGATGGCGAAGCCGGTCAGGGTGTCGTGCCCTATCTGCCGCTGGACCAACTGCGCAGCGGTGCCCAGCCCGCCACGAATGCCAATACGACGAGCGGGGGGAACCAGTGATGAACCGTGCAATTTCCATTCTGGTTCTGCCCTTTGTCGCGGTCGTGGCGCTTTTGATCATGGCCTCGGTCTATATCGTCGATGTGCGTGAAAAGGCGCTGGTCATGCGCTTTGGCGAGGTCGTCGATGTGCGCGAAAATCCTGGCCTTGGCCTGAAGGTTCCGTTCATCGATCAGGTCGTGCGCTATGACGCGCGAATCCTCGGCATTCCGACGCCGCCGATGGAGGTCACGCCGCTCGATGACCGCCGTCTGGTCGTCGATGCCTTCGCGCGCTGGCAGATCACCGATGTCGTGCAGTTCCGCCGCGCGACCGCCGCAGGTGGCATCCAGTTCGCCCAGCAGCGTCTGGCAGATATCGTGACCAACGCGATCCGTCAGGTCATGGGTTCGGTGCCCTCGACCACGGTGCTTTCGGATGACCGCACGCCGCTGATGAACCAGATCCGCGATCTGGCCCGCGCCAATGCCGAGGATCTGGGCGTGCGCGTCATAGACGTGCGCCTGACCCGCACCGACCTGCCCGAGCAGAACCTGACCGCGACCTATGCCAGGATGCGCGCCGAGCGCGAACGCGAGGCCGCCGATGAGATCGCCCGCGGTGGCGAGGCCGCGCAGCGCGTCCGCGCCGCAGCCGACCGCACCGTGGTCGAGCTGACCTCGGAGGCCCGCAAGAAGGCCGAGATCGTGCGCGGTGAGGCGGATGCCCGCCGGAACGCGATCTATGCCGAGGCCTTTGGCCGCGATCCCGAATTCTTTGCCTTTACCCGGGCGATGACCTCCTACGAGCGTTCGCTGAAGGCGGATAACAGCTCGATGGTGATCAAGCCCGAAGGCCAGTTTTTCGATTATCTCCGCGATGACGGCGCGGACAGGGCAAATCCGGTCCCGGCGGCCCCCGCCGCGGCTCCGACCGAGCCCTCTCCCGAACCGGCGGCCGAACCCGCTGCCGACGAGCCCGTCGCACCCGAGGCGACCAATCGTGAAGGCCAGCCTCTGGGCGAGAATGCCGGGGTTAAACTGACGCCGTTGCCGGAATCGCTCGCCCCGCCGCCGCAGCAGGAAAGCGTGGTGCCGGCCGCGCCGGTCGAGTAAGGATCCGACGGAAAAGGGGCGCGGTCTGCGCCCCTTTTTTCATTCCGACCCGGCCACGCTCTCGGTTTCGCGCCGCGATCTGGCGCGGGCTTTCGCTCCCAGATCAAGCGCCAGTGGCATCCAGGAGGGTGTCTGGCTCTGGACCTGCAAGGGCGCCTCTTCGATATCGACGCTATGCGTGCCCGTCTGGCCGCCATCCAGTCGCATCATCCCGGTGACCGGGGCGACATCGTCGTAATCGCGACCAAAGCCGATATCGATATGGTCACCCAGCGCGAAACAGGCATTGGTCGGGTCGTAATCTATCCATCCGGCATCGGCCCCACACCAGGCCCGGACCCAGGCATGGCTGGCATCTGCGCCCACCAGCCGAGGCTGGCCGGGCGGGGGCAGGGTGCGCAGATAGCCCCCGACATAGGCCGCCGGAATCCCCAGGCTGCGCAGGCCCGAGACCATGATCTGGGCAAAGTCCTGGCAGACCCCGCGCCCGAGCCGGAAGGCTTCCTCCGGCGGGGTGTTCACATCCGTGGCCTTGGCGTCGAATGTCATCTCGCGATGCAGCGCAAGGCCGATGCGTTCGAGGGCTTCGCGAGCGGTCGCCGCCCCATGGCTGGCTTTTGCCGCAAAATCCGCGATCTCGGGAGTGGTGGGGATGCGGGGCGTCGCGGCAAGGAAATGATGCGGCGAGCGGGCGTCAAGGCCGCGATGGCCTGCAATCTCGGTCGCAAGCCGCTTGAGCGGTGCCGAAATATCCAGCCCGATGCCATGCGCGAGGCGTTGCACATCCGCCTCGAGGATCAGTTCCAGGTCGGAAATCCCGGCTGGCATCACCAGTTCGATCACCCGCGTGCCAAAGAAATCCACGAATTCGCGTGTCTCGACCGGGTCGGGATCGATGCGGATGCTGGCGCTCTGGACGGATTGCGTGCCCGGAATCGTCGCGGGCAGGATCCGGAAAAGCTGCCGCCCGGCCCCTGTCGGCCGCTCGAAGTCATAACGAAAGGCGATCTGCATCCGATAGGCGGTCATCGCAGATAGCCTTCGGTCAATAGCTCGGACAGGGCGGAAATATTCTCGGTCAGCGCCGAAAGCTGGAGGCTGTCGAGGGTTTCGGGACTCCCGGTCGCGATCTCGGTGCGACAGCGCAGCACGGCGCGGGCGAGGGCGGAATATTCGCCATGCATGACCCCGCCGGGTAATTCGGTGACCTGTCCGAACATCTGGTCCAGTTGGTAGCGCAGCGAACGCGGGTTCATCGGATCGAGCAGAAGCAGGTCGATCACCGTCTCGCGCGTGGTCGCAATGGCAAAGCGCTGACGGTGGATCATCACGCTGTCGCCCAGTTCGACGCAAAGATCCAAGCCGCCATGAGGCGCATCCGGACCCGTGAGCGCGGCGACGCTGGCGGTGGTGCCGAGGGCCCGCTCATGCAGGCGGCCGAGCGTCAGGAAACGCCACCCCTCCACGCGATACATGTTTTCGTGGACGAGACCCGAAAAGCCGGCGAGTTTGCGCAGGATCGCCGAAAGGCCGCGTGCCGCGTCATCTCCGGACCTGACCCGGCCTGCGAGCAGCTTGGCGGTCTTTTCCAGATCAGCCAAGGCCGACCACCCATCGGTCGAGAAACGGTCGCGAACCTGCCCCGCGCTGGCCACGGCAGCCGAAAGCGTGTCGATCAGGCCCTGCGGGATCGGGTGATCCGGCGTCACGCCGTAATCCTCCAGAAGCGCGTCCAGGGCGAGCTGGAGCGGCTCCGCGCCGCGCCCGCTTTCGGCCTCGCGGATATGACGGGCGCGCAGGATGCGGGTGATCTGTTCGGTCCGCTCGACGTAGCGACCCATCCAGAACAGGTTGTCGGCGGCGCGCGAGGGCAGGGTGGCGGGCGCGCTACGACGATAGGGGCCGCGATGCGCGGGGGCCATGGTGACGGCCGGGACCTCGGTTTCGCTGACGATCCAGACATCGGCGGCCGCCCCGCCGCGCTGCATGGCCAGCGCGGTCGGGTCCTCGGTCGCGCCGATCCGCGCGAAGCCGCCGGGCATGACCTGCCAGCCATCGGCGGTGCGGGCCAGAAAGACCCGCAGGCTGAAGGGGCGGGGCACGATGCGCCCGTCGATCAGGGCGGGCGTCGTGGAAAGGCTCACGGTTTCCTGCGCGACAAGCGCTGCACCCGCGCGTGCCAGCAGATTCGCCAGGGCATCTGGCTGCATCCCCCCGGCAAGAAGCGGCGGCGCGTCGCTGTCAAATGGCAGGCCCATGTCCAGCGCGCGGCTCAGCGCCATGCGCTCGGGGCGGGCCAGAACCTCGCGCCGCTCATCCGCGCCGCCAAGCCACCAGGTGGCGATATTCGGCATGGCAAGCGGCTGCCCGGTCAGCACCGGTGAAAGCTTGGGCATGAAGGCCATCATGGCGCGCGGCTCAAGCGCGCCCGAACCCAGCGCGTTGAGCATGGTCAGCCCGCCGCTGCGCAGCGCCGAGACCATGCCGGGGGTGCCGATCCGCGAGGCCGGGTTCAGTTCCAGCGGATCGACATAATCCCCGTCCATCCGCCGCCAGAGCAGGTCCACGGGGCGAAGGCCGGAGATGGTGCGCACCATCAGGTGGTCGTTCTCGACCACGAGATCGTCGCCCTGGACCAAGAGAAATCCCAGATAGCGCGCAATCCATGCCTGTTCGAAATAGGTCTCGTTCCAGGGACCGGGGGAGAGGATGGCGATCCGGGCGTCGCGATCCTCGCGCGCGGCGATCAGGTGGTCGCGGAAATCACGAAAGAAACCGGCAAGGCGATGCACATTCTGCGCGGCATAAAGATCTGCAAAGGCGCGCGAGGTGGCGACACGGTTCTCAAGCGCATAGCCCGCCCCTGATGGCGCCTGCGTCCGGTCCGACAGCACCCACCATTTCCCCTGTGGACCGCGTCCGATCTCGAAGGCGATGAAATGCAGATAATGCCCCATGCGGGGGGGAATGCCGACGACCGGGCGCAGCCATTGCGGATTGCCCGCCACCAGCGATGGCGGCAGATGCCCCTCGGCCACCAGACGGTTCGGGCCATAGAGATCGGCCATCACCATTTCCAGCAATTCGGCACGCTGAATCAGCCCGGCGCTGATTGCCTCCCAATCCGTCTCGGACATGAGGACCGGAAGATGGCTCAGCGGCCAGGGCCGCTCGATGGATGTGCCGCCGCCGTATTGCCGGTAAAACACGCCCGAATCGCGCAGATACTGGCTGGCGCGTCCAAGCGCACGGATCAGCTTGTCCGGTTCGAGAGATTGAAGATGTTCAAGAAGCGGCAGCCAGAGGGGGCGGATGCGTCCGTCCGGGTCCAGCATCTCGTCGGGAACGCCGGGCAGGCGCGCATAGCTGTCCATGCCCAGCACGGCACGCCGGGGCGGGTTGGCGAAAGTCTCGGTTCCGGCGGGTTCCATGCCTGGAATCACAGGCCCATGGGGCGGCGCAGGTCAAGCGTCATGGGAAATTCCGGCGAGATTCGCTCGGACTGTGGCCGGAAGGCGTGGCCGGTGGTGTGGCCATTGGGCTGGAAACGGGCGAGGCGGCGGGCCTCGGCCTCGTTGCCATTGACCGGGAAAGTGTCGTAATTCCGCCCGCCGGGATGGGCGACGTGATAGGTACAACCGCCCAGCGAGCGGCCCGACCAGGTGTCCCAGATGTCGAAGGTCAGCGGTGCATCGACACGCAGCACCGGGTGGATCGCGGATGCGGGCTGCCATGCCTTGAAGCGCACGCCCGCCACGGCCTCGCCCGTGCCGACGGAATGCAGCGGCACGCGGCGGCCATTGCAAAGCAGCTGGTAACGGGAGGGTTCCGCGGTGGTCAGCTTGACCTGCAACCTCTCGGTGGAACTATCGGTATAGCGCACCGTGCCGCCGATCGCGCCGGTTTCGCCAAGGACATGCCAAGGTTCGAGGGCCTGGCGCAGTTCGAGATGCGCGCCCTCATATTCGACCTCGCCGCAGAAGGGGAAGCGGAACTCGCGGCTGGCCTCGAACCATTCCTCGCTCAGATCGAAGCCGTGGCTCCGCAGATCGGCCAGCACGTCGCGGAAATCCTGCCACAGGTAATGCGGCAGCATGAAGCGGTCATGCAGCATCGTGCCCCAACGGCTGAGTTCGCCCTTTGCGGGACTGGCCCAGAAGCGCGCGATCAGCGCCCGGATCAAAAGCTGTTGGGCCAGGCTCATGCGGGCATCGGGCGGCATCTCGAAGCCGCGGAACTCGATCAGCCCGAGCCGCCCGGTCGGGCCGTCGGGGGAGTAAAGCTTGTCGATGCAGATCTCGGCGCGATGGGTATTGCCGGTCACATCGGTCAGCATATTGCGCAGCAGGCGATCGACCAGCCAAGGCTGGGGTGGCATGCCTTCGCCGGGCGCGGGGATCTGGGCCAGCGCGATCTCCAACTCGTAAAGCGCGTCATGGCGGGCCTCGTCGATACGCGGGGCCTGGGAGGTCGGGCCGATGAACAGGCCCGAAAAGAGGTAGCTCAGCGAGGGATGCCGGTTCCAATGCAGGATCAGGCTCGCCAGCAGGTCGGGCCGGCGCAGGAAGGGGCTGTCCATCGTGGTCTGGCCGCCGATGACGATATGGTTGCCGCCGCCCGTGCCGGTATGCTTGCCGTCGATCATGAATTTGTCCGCGCCAAGACGGGACTGGCGGGCCTCCTCGTAAACCGCCGTGGTGATATCGACGCAATCCTGCCAGTTCCGGGCGGGGTGGATATTCACCTCGATCACGCCGGGATCGGGGGCGACGCGGATCACGTTCAGACGCGGGTCATGCGGCGGGGCATAGCCCTCGATGTGGATTTTCAGCCCCAGGCGCAAAGCGGCGGCCTCGGCGGCATGCAGGAGGTCGAGATAGTCTTCCAGCATCGTCACCGGAGGCATGAAGACGCAAAGCCGCCCGTCGCGCGGCTCGACCGACAGGGCGGTGCGGACGAAGCCGTCTATCTCGACCGGGCTCTGGGCTTGCTGGGGCTGCGCGGGGCTTGCCGGAACAAAGCTCGCCATGGGCTGCGATTTCCGCGTCGGCTCGATCTCTCCGGGGGGTGGTAGGTCGGGGCGGTCGATGGTCGGGTCCATCGGATTGACATAGGGATATTGCCCCTCGGTCAGATGGGGCAGGCCGGTCAGCGGCAGGCGGTAGCCGACCGCGCTGTCGCCCGGCACGAGGAACATCTGCCCGCGCCGCAGCCGCCAGCGCTCGGAATGCCATTTCCGCTTGCCCGCGCGACCCTGCCAGGGCTGCACCGGCAGGACGAAGCCGACCGGCTCGGTCAGGCCGCGATTGAAGACGGTGGCGAGGCGGTGGCGTTCCTCGGGGTCCTTGAGCTTGGAATTCTCGGGGGTGACGTTTTCGGGCAGGTTCGCTTCCTTGACCAGCCATTCGGCGGGGTCCTCATAGGCGGGCATGACATTCTGCTGCGGCACGCCCAATTCCCCGGCGATCTCGCGCAAAAGTTCCTGCGATTGCAGGGGGGTCGCGTGCTGGTCCACGCCCTCGGCGGCGATCAGGTCGGGGTTCTGCCAGACCGGCTGGCCGTCGCGCCGCCAGTAAAGCGAGAAGGTCCAGCGCGGCAGGCTCTCGCCCGGATACCATTTGCCCTGACCGTAATGCAGGAAGCCGCCCGGCGCGAAGCGGCTGCGCAGGCGGCGGATCAGCGTATCGGCGAGCGCGCGTTTCTGCGGGCCGACGGCGGCGGTGTTCCACTCGGCGCTTTCGAAATCGTCGATCGACACGAAGGTCGGCTCGCCGCCCATGGTCAGACGCACATCGCCTACCTGCAATGCCGCATCGACCTTTTGGCCAAGCGCGTTCAGGTCGTCCCACGCGTCGTCGCTGAAAGGCTTGGTGATGCGCGGATGCTCGGCCACGCGGCGGATCTGCATGTCGAAGTCGAACTCGGTCTTCGCGATGCCGGAATAGCCGCCGCTGATCGGCGCGGCATTGCGGTAATGCGGGGTCGCGGCCAGCGGGATATGGCTTTCCCCGGTCAAGAGCCCCGAGGTCGGGTCCAGCCCGATCCAGCCCGCGCCGGGGATATAGACTTCCGCCCATGCGTGAAGGTCGGTGAAGTCGTGATCCGTGCCCGAAGGCCCGTCCAGCGCCTCGAGATCCGGCTTCAGCTGGATCAGATAGCCCGAGACAAACCGCGCGGCAAAACCCAGATGGCGCAAGACCTGCACCAGAAGCCAGCTTGAATCGCGGCACGAGCCGCTGGCGAGGGTCAAGGTCTCTTCGGGGCTCTGCACGCCGGGCTCAAGGCGGATGGTGTAGTTCACCAGTTGCGAGATGCGGGCATTCAGCCAGACGATGAAATCGGTGGTGCGGCTCTTCTCGCGGGGGATGCTGTCCAGAAGCTTTTGCAGGCCCGGCCCCGCAGGCTCGGGCTGGCGATAGATCGCGAGATCCTCGACGAGGTCCTCGGGATAGGTGAAGGGCCAGAACTCGGCGCTGTCCTCGGTGAAGAAATCGAAAGGATTATAGACGGTCATGTCCGCGACCAGATCGACCTCGATCTTCAATTCGCGCACCGGCTCGGGAAAGACGAAACGGGCGAGCCAATTGCCGAACGGGTCAAGCTGGTGGTTTACGAAATGCCCGCCGGGGCTGACCTTCAGCGCATGCGAGATCACGCGGGTGCGCGAATAGGGCGCAGGGCGCAGGCGGATGATCTGGGGGCCGAGAATGACGGGCTTGTCGTATTTGTAATGGGTCAGGTGATAGATGCTGGCCTTGATCGACATGGTCCGTCCCGCTTCCTGTTGCCTTTGGAATTGCTAACAGCGCGGCATTGCGATTGGGAACGGCTGCCCGGCTCGGAACGGGCCGACCGGGCAATCTTGCCTAAAATTTCAGCAAGAACGGGTTCATTCCGGGCGGGCTGGTGTCGTGGCCCGGATCTCGTCCTCGGAGATCTCGCGTTGCCATTCCCGCCAGATCGAAACCAGCAGCGCCATCAGGACGGGGCCGACGAAAAGCCCCACGATGCCCAATGTCTTGACCCCGCCCACCAGCCCGAAAAAGGTCGGCAGGAAGGGCAGCTTGACGGGTCCGCCGACGAGAAGCGGCCTGATCGTCTTGTCCACGACGAAAAGTTCGCAGGTGCCCCAGACAAAGAGCGCGATCCCCGCAATCGGCGAGCCGCTCGCCACCAGATAGACCGAGACCAGGGTGAAGCACAGCGGAGCGCCGCCGGGGATCAGCGCCATGAACCCGGTGATCACCCCGAATGTCACCGGCGAAGGCACGCCCGCGATCCAATAGGCAGAGCCAAGGATCACCCCCTCGCCAATGGCGATCAGGGTCATGCCGGTCACGGTCGAACTGATCGTGGCAGGCACGACGCGCGACAGCCGGTCCCAGCGATCGGGCAGGATGCGCGCGCCGACCCGGTCGAGCTGCGCCACCATGCGGTCTCCGTCGCGGTAAAGGACGAACAGCGTGATCAGCATGAAAAGCAACGTCAGCGCGAGATGGAAGGCCAGCGAGCCCGCCGTCAGCGCGCCGCGATAGATCGTGCCGATATTCGAGCCGGATATCGCCTGCACGATCTCGCTGATACCGCCGGGATGGCCGATATAGCTGCGCCATTGCTCATCGAGCCAGGGGCCGATCTGGGGCAGGTTCAACATCCAGTCGGGTGTCGGCGCCCCCGAGGCATTCACGAAGATCGCCCAGTTGATCCAGTCCTTGAGTTCGCGAAAGGCATATAGCAGCGCCATGGCGATCGGGATCACAAGGAAGCAGACGAGGATCAGCACCATGGCCGCCGCCGTCATCGTCCGGCCCAGCCCAAGCTGATGCACGCCCCGCTCACGCAGGGGCCAGCTTGCCAGCGCGATCACGACCGCCGCAAGCACCGGGACCAGAAACCCGTGGAAGAAATAGACCGAGGCAAGCACGATGCCCAAAAGCAGCCATCGCGCCGCCGAAATATTCGTCAGAAGCGGCTGGCGATGCGGGCGCAGGCCCGTCGCGCGGATATGCAGCGTTGATTTTCCGGTCTTTTCCGGGGGGGCCTCGGCGGTCGTCATCATTCCAATTCCGGTCTGCGCGGGGTCACATCATAACAGATCCCACCCCGCTGCAAGCAGGGAATGGTCACAAGGCCGCAGGAATCGAGTCAAATGCGTGGCGTCAAGCCCCGTGCAAGGCCTCGCGGGCGGTCGCAAGCGCCAGGCCATCGACGACGGCGGTAAAGGCCTCGGAACGGCGCAATTCGGCATTCGGACACAGCGCCCGGGCCGCGTGGCCGACCAGATCCATCAGGCTGGAGCCGCCGACCAGAATGACGCTCGCGATCTCATCCTGCGCGACCCCGGCCATGTCCAGCGTCTCGCGCGCGGCCAGTGAGAGGTCATTCTGATACTGGGTCAACGCGTCTTGCAGCGAGGCGGGCGTGATCGCGACGCCAAGGCCGGGCTCGATAAAGCCCATCTGGATGCCCGCCGCATCGCTGCCGCCATTCGCGGCGATCTTGCCGCGTTCCACCGCAAAGGCCAGTTCATGGCCCAGTTCCTCGTCGAGCACGGCGACGAGCCGCGACAGCGCGGCGCGGTCGGTGGCGAGCCTTGCCATGTCCTGTGCCATGCGCCGCGTCTCGGGCGTGTAGAGAAAGGGGATGCGCGCCCAGGTCGCCAGTTCCGAAAAGACGGCATTGGGGACCGGCAGCAGGCCCTCGCCCATCTCGCGGCGCAGGCTGCCGCCATGGCCCAGAGCGGGCATGGCATGGCTCATCGAGACGGCATGGTCGAAATCCGTGCCGCCCAGCCGGATGCCGTGATTGGCCAGAATCTGCGCGCCGGTCGGGCCGCTGCGAAAGACCGAGAAATCCGAGGTGCCCCCGCCGATATCGACGATCAGACCCAGCCCTCCCGCGCGACCCAGACCATGCGAGGCCAGAGCGGCGGCCTCGGGCTCGACGAGGAACTCGACCTCGGTGAAACCGGCCGCCAGATAGCAGGCGCGCAGATCAGCCTCGGCCTGGCTGTCGCGCTCGGCGTGATTGCTGTGGAAATGCACGGGCCTTCCGGACAGGACGCGGTTAAAGCGCTGCCCGGTCGCCGCCTCGGCCCGGCGTTTCACTTCGCGCAGGAATTCCGCGACGATCTCGGCGATGCTGCGGCGCTTGCCGCCGATCAGGCGTTTTTCATGGACCAGCGAGGTCCCCAGCACGCTTTTCAGGGCGCGCATGTAGCGCCCTTCATTGCCTTCGATCAGGTCGTCTGCGGCGGCGGCGCCGATGCGCATCGCCCCCCCGCGCGCCGGAAAGAAAACCGCAGTGGGCAGGGTATCGGCCCCGTCCTCGATCGGGATGCGATGCACCCGGCCATCTCGCAGGGTCGCGGCCGCGCTGTTCGAGGTCCCGAAATCGATGGCGAGCACGCTCTCGGTCATGTCCTGTCCCTTTCCCGCGAAAAGCCGAGGCTGATAGCGGCAAAGCGCGCCCTGCACAAGGGCAACCGCTTCTTGCCATTTGACCCAAGGCGGGCGATCGGTGAGGCTCGTCACGCGCCATTCCGGCCTTGCAGGAGAGATCGCCTTGCCCCTGTCCCGTCGCCGCTTCATTGCCAGCACCGCCGCGATGGCCGGTACGGTCGTCCTGCATCCCTTTGCCGCGCGGGCACAGTCCGGGCAGGCGCATCTGCGCATCCTGTCGACGACGGACCTGCATTGCCACGTCTATCCCTATGACTATTACGCCGACAGACCGAGCGATGCGGTGGGCCTGTCGCGCAGCGCAAGCCTGATCGAACAGGTCCGTGCCGAGGCCGGGAACACGATCCTTGTGGATAATGGCGATTACCTCCAGGGCAATCCTTTGGGCGATTACATGGCCTATGAGAAAGGCATGCGGTCCGGAGACACCCATCCGGTCATCGCGGCGATGAACACGCTGGAATATGACGCCGGAGCAATCGGCAATCACGAGTTCAACTACGGGATGGAGTTCCTTGAACTTGCCAGCAAAACCACGACGCGCCCCTTGGTTTGCGCGAATTTCGCGCGTCGTTTGGGGGCAAAGCCCGAAGATGATGTCCATGTCTTCCAGCCCTTTGTCCTTCTTGAGCGCGAATTGACCGATGGGGCGGGCAAGAAACGTCCAATCCGCATCGGCGTGATCGGCTTTGTGCCGCCCCAGATCATGCAATGGGACGCGACCCATCTGGCGGCCGGATATGCGACCCGCGACATCGTCGAGACGGCGCGCGCCTGGGTCCCCGAACTGCGCCGCCAGGGGGCCGATATCGTCATGGCCCTTGCGCATTCGGGCCTGTCGCTCGATCCCGTCGCGCCGGGGATGGAAAATGCGTGCTATTACCTCGCCGAGGTCGAGGGGATCGATGCCATCGTCATGGGCCATGCCCATGCGGTCTGGCCATCCGAGGATTTCACGGGCGATGGGCTGGACCCGACGACCGGTCGGATCAAGGGCGTGCCGGCGGTCATGGCCGGGTTCTGGGGATCGCATATGGGGCTGATCGACCTGCTTTTGGAACATGATGGAGGCGGCTGGCGCGTCGTCGATGCGCTCAGCGAGGCGCGGCCGATCGCGCAGCGCGGCGAAGATCGCAGGATCGAGCCGCTGGTTCAGGATTATGCGCCCGCTTTGGCCGCCGCCAAGGCCGGGCACGAGGCGACGCTGGACTATGTCCGTGCCGAGGTCGGCCAGACCGATGCCCCGCTCTTCAGCTATTTCGCGCAAGTGGCCGATGACCCTTCGGTGCAGATCGTCTCGCTGGCGCAGAGTTGGTATGCGCGTCAGCTGCTCAAGGGCACGCCGCATGAGGCGCTGCCGCTGCTTTCCGCCGCCGCGCCCTTCAAGGCAGGGGGCAGGGGCGGTCCGGACTATTATACCGACGTGCCGAAAGGTCCGGTCGCGATCAAGAACGTGGCCGATCTTTATCTTTATCCGAACACCTTGCAGGTGGTGAAGGTGACCGGGGCCGAGGTTAAGGATTGGCTCGAACGGTCCGCCGGACAGTTCAACCGCATCGCGCCGGGTGCGCAGGACGCGCCGCTGCTGAATGCGGATTTCCGCTCTTACAATTTCGACGTGATCGACGGGGTGAGCTATCTGATCGACCTGACCCAGCCGTCGAAATATGGCGCGGCCGAGGGCGAGCTTCTGGACCCCGAGGCGAACCGGATCAGGGATCTGCAATATGACGGAAAGCCGATCGACCCGGCGCAGGAATTCCTGATCGCCACCAACAATTACCGCGCCTCGGGGGGCGGGACCTTTCCGGGGGCGGATGGCTCGACCGTGATCCTTGCCGCGCCCGATACCAATCGCGACCTGCTGGTGCGCTATATCGTGGATCAGAGGGTCATTTCGCCCTCGGCGGATGCCAATTGGCGCTTTGCTCCGATTGAGGGCGCGACCGCGCTCTTCGAGACCGGCCCCAAGGCGCGGGACTACCTGCCGCTTTTGCGCGCGCGCGGCCTTGCCATCGACGAGATCGGCCCAGCAGAAGGCGGCTTTGCGCAATATCGCCTGACGCTCTAGGCGGGCATGGCGGCTATCTGCAAGAGCGATCGGATTTCCTCTTGCACAAGCGAAAAATATGGAATAATTGCTGACCTATATAGGGTTTAGCTCATCTTCTTGCGCAAGCCTGCCATGCAAAAGCAATTTTGCGAGCGGAGCGGTATTTTCATCGCGCCGCTCATCCGCTATGCGCGCCCAGTGCGCCTTCTCCGCGATGGCCGCACTACCCCTCGTAAATGCGGAATAGTATAAATGACTGACCAATCCATCGGCGCGCCCGCTGCGGTGCGCGGAGCTGCGCGTGTCAATTCGCCCGCGCAGGTGCTGCTCGCCAGCCTGATCGGCACGACGATCGAATTCTTCGACTTCTACGTCTATGCCACGGCGGCCGTGCTTGTTTTTCCGGCGCTCTTCTTCCCGGCCAGCGATCCGACCACGGCGCTGCTTGCCTCTTTTGCGACCTTCTCGATTGCCTTCTTCGCGCGTCCTTTCGGCGCCATCGTATTCGGCCATTTCGGAGACCGGGTCGGCCGCAAGGCGACACTGGTGGCCGCGCTGCTGACCATGGGCATTTCGACCGTGATCATCGGGCTTCTGCCGACCTATGCACAGATCGGCGTTGCCGCGCCGGCGCTGCTGGCGCTTTGCCGCTTTGGTCAGGGTTTCGGCCTGGGCGGAGAATGGGGCGGCGCGGTGCTGCTCGCGACCGAGAACGCGCCGGAAGGCAAGCGCAGTTGGTACGGCATGTTCCCGCAACTGGGCGCGCCGGTCGGGCTGTTCCTGTCCTCGGGGTTCTTCTGGGTCCTGCTGCATTTCATGTCGCAAGAGGACCTGCTGGCCTGGGGTTGGCGTCTGCCTTTCCTGGCCTCGATCCTGTTGATCGCGCTGGGGCTCTGGGTGCGGCTCTCGATCACCGAGACGCCTGAATTCGCCGAAGCCGTCAAAAAGGACAAGCGCGCCGCCGTTCCTGTGGTCGAGGTCTTCCGCAATCACAAGCGCAGCCTGTTCCTCGGCACGTTTGTCGCGCTGGTCACCTTCGTGCTGTTCTATATCTGCTCGGCCTGGCTTTTGTCCTTCAACGTCAAGGTCCGTCAGATGGCCTTCCTTGATGCGCTGCGATTGCAGATCTTTGGCTCGGTGGTCTTTGGCATCGCCATCCCGATCGCGGGCAAGATCGCGGATCGCGTGGGCCGCCGTCCATTCCTGATCGTGGTGACGGTGCTCATCGCGGGCTTCTCGTTCCTGCTCGCGCCCTTGATGAGCGGCAGCGACGCCGCGCTTTACGGCTTTGTCACCATCGGCATGTTCCTGATGGGGTTGACCTATGGCGTGATCGGGGCGGCGCTGGCTGCGCCCTTCCCGACGCAGGTGCGCTATACCGGCTCGTCGATCACCTTCAATTTCGCGGGCATCTTCGGCGCCTCGCTCGCGCCCTATGCGGCGACCTGGCTGCAAAAGAACTATGGCCTGACCCATGTCGGCTATTACATGCTCTTTGCGGCTGCGGTGACATTGCTCTGCATCCTTGCCTCGGGCAAGGACGAGGTCTGATCCCGCCCCAATCCGGAAAGCCGCAGCCGCTCTGGCTGCGGCTTTTCTCGTGCCGCCTCTTCCGGGATCATGAGTCGTGCAATATGCATGAATAGCCCGACTTGCGGCGGCGCGGCGATGAGAAGAGCCGCGTTTCTGACGCGGCAAATCCGCGCGGATGGCAAGAAATCGCCGATAGGCCCATACCGGTCGGTGAACACATGGGGTAAACTTATGTCTGCATAAGTACGAGTAACCATGACCCATCACGCGAAATATCCCGCCGGACTTCCCGCGCTCTTCCTTGTCGAGATGTGGGAGCGCTTCAGCTATTACGGCATGCGCGCCATCCTGGTCCTTTACCTCATCGATGCGATCGGCACCGGAGGGCTGGGCCTGCCGGAATCCGAGGCCATGGCGATCTATGGCATCTATACCGCCGCAGTTTACATTCTGGCGCTTCCGGGCGGCTGGATCGCGGACCGTTTCTGGGGTTCGCGCCGGGCGATCACGGTCGGGGCCGTCATCATCATCATCGGGCACCTGTTCCTGGCCTTTGCCGGGGCGAGCCAAGGGGTGTTCTATCTGGGCCTCGGCGCGATCGCGATCGGGACAGGGCTGCTCAAGCCCAATATCTCGTCCATGGTGGGCGAACTTTACGACAAGGATGACGTGGCGGGGCGGGATGCCGGTTTCTCGTTCTTCTACATGGGCATCAATGTCGGTGCGATCCTTGGCGGTCTTGTCGCGGGCTATCTGGGCGAAAGCTGGGGCTGGCATTGGGGCTTTGGTGCCGCGGCGATTGCGATGCTGTTCGGGCTGTTGAACTTTATCCATGCCGGGCGCAATTCGCTTGCGGGCAAGGGTGACGCCCCGGTGCCGCATCATCACCCCGATGCGGAAACGGCCGATCGCGATCACCGCTGGACCGCGGGGCTGGTGATGGGCGCATTCGGCCTTGTCGCCCTGATGATGTTCATGGGATGGGTCGATCTGAGCAGCGCTGCGGGACTTGCCAAGGCGATGGGTGTCCTGATCGTGACGGTGGCCGTCGGCTTCTTCCTCAATATCTACTTCGCCGGCGATCTCGCAGCCGATGAAAAGCGCCGGATGATCGTGCTGGCCGTCCTGTTCGTCGCGGCGGCATTGTTCTGGTCCCGTTTCGAGCAGGCCGGTTCCTCGCTTTCCGTCTTTGCCTCGCAGCTGACCGATCGCGAATGGGGCAGCTTCCTCGTTCCAGCCTCGTGGTTCCAGAACCTCAACCCGGCCTTCATCATCCTTCTGACCCCGATTCTGGCGTCCTTCTGGATCTGGGCGCAGGCGCGCGGTTGGGAAATCTCGGTCTTTGTGAAATTCGGCCTGGCGCTGATCCTTGCAGGCGCGGGCTTCCTTCTGCTGGTCCCCGCCGCCGAGATCGCCATGACCGGCGTCAAGGTCTCGTTCCTGTTCCTGTTCGGTACATTCTTCATCCACACGCTTGCCGAACTCTTGCTGAGCCCGGTGGGGCTGAGCACGTTCTCGCGGCTCGCCCCGGCGCGTTTCGTCAGCCAGATGATGGGGTTCTGGTTCCTGGCGGCCTCGCTCGGCAATCTGTTCGCGGGCTTGCTTGCCTCCGAGATCGATACCAGTTCGCCGGCCAGCCTGCCTGACCTGTTCACCCGCCTCTTCGTCGACAGCGCGATTGCCGGGGTCGTCTTGATCCTTGTCGCGCGGCCGCTGACCCGTTGGGCGCTTGGGGGCAGCGAGCGGCAGGCCGGCTCGGCGCAATCGCATTGACCTGAGGGCTGGCCCCTCGGGCCAGCCTTTCGCGACTAAAAAGGGCCGGTGGCACCACGCCACCGGCCCTTTTGCGCTCGGTCTGCGCCCGAGGCCCGGGCTCGCGTCAGGCGATCTCGATCTTCAGCGTCTCGATAAAGGCTCCGCGATAAAGCGCGCTCAGTTCGGCAAGCGGCGCGCTGTCCTGACCAAGGCTGATCGTCTCGCCCCCGAAGCGTCCGATACGCGCGACCGGAACCCCGGCCACCTTTGCGGCTTCTTGCAGCTTCGCGGCATTTTCCGCGTCGCAGGCAACGAGGTAGCGGGCCTGATCTTCGCCAAAAAGACGCGCGATGTCGGATACGTCCAACTCGACGCCCAGACCCGCAGCCTCTGCCATCTCGAACGCCGCCAAAGCGAGGCCGCCATCCGACAGATCGGTCGATGCCGAGAACAGCTTGCCATTGGCGCGCAGGAATTCGCCATGCTTGCGCTCGGCGGCCAGATCGACATGCGGCGCATCGCCGGCTTCCAGGCCAAAGGCCTCGGCGGCCAGCGCCGACTGGCCGAGATGGCCCTTGGTTTCGCCGATGACCAGCGCGACATCACCCGCGGCGGGCAGGCCCGCGATCAGATCGTCGAGATTGGCGATCAGTCCGACGCCGCCGATGGTGGGCGTGGGCAGAATGCCCTTGCCATCCGTCTCGTTGTAAAGCGAGACGTTGCCCGAGACGATCGGGAAGTCGAGCGCCGCACAGGCCTCGCCGATGCCTTTGATCGCGCCGACCAGCTGGCCCATGATCTCGGGCTTTTCGGGATTGCCGAAGTTCAGGTTGTCGGTCGTCGCAAGCGGCAGCGCGCCGCAGGCGGAGAGATTGCGGTAGGCCTCGGCCACGGCCTGTTTGCCGCCCTCATAGGGGTTCGCCTTGACATAGCGCGGAGTGACGTCGCTGGTGAAGGCGAGCGCCTTGCCGGTGCCATGAACGCGGACCACGCCAGCACCCAGACCGGGGCGGCGGACGGTATCAGCGCCGACCTGCGTGTCATATTGCTCCCAGACCCAGGCTTTATGGGCATAGCTGGGCGAGCCGATCAGGGCTTTCAGCGCGGCGATGGGGGTGATTGCGGGCAGAGCGGGCAGGGCTTCGGCAGCGGGCGTTTCCACCCACGGACGGTCATATTCCGGCGCGCTCGAGGACAGTTTCGACAGCGGTAGGTCTGCCTTGACCTCGTTGTGATGCAGGATCAGGAAACGGTCCTCGGCGATGGTTTCGCCGACAATGGCGAAGTCGAGATCCCATTTCTCGAAGATGGCGCGGGCCTCTGCCTCTTTCTCGGGCTTCAGCACCATGAGCATGCGCTCTTGGCTTTCCGAGAGCATCATCTCGTAGGCGGTCATATGCGCTTCGCGCTGCGGCACGTTTTCAAGGTTCAGCTTGATGCCAAGCCCGCCCTTGTCGCCCATTTCCACGGCCGAGCAGGTCAGGCCCGCCGCGCCCATGTCTTGGATCGAGATGACCGAGTCCGTCTGCATCAGTTCGAGGCAGGCTTCCAGCAGGCATTTCTCGGTGAAGGGGTCGCCGACTTGCACGGTCGGGCGCTTTTCCTCGATCGTGTCGTCGAATTCGGCCGATGCCATGGTCGCGCCGCCGACGCCGTCGCGTCCGGTCTTGGCACCCAGATAGACGACCGGCATCCCGACACCCGAAGCCGCCGAGTAGAAGATCTTGTCGGCATCGGCCAGCCCCGCCGCAAAGGCGTTCACGAGGCAGTTGCCGTCATAGGATTGGTGGAAGCGGACTTCGCCGCCGACATTCGGCACGCCGAAAGCGTTGCCGTAAGCGCCGATGCCTTCGACCACGCCCTTGACCAGATGGGCGGTCTTGGGGTGCTGGGGGCGGCCAAAGGACAAAGCATCCATCGCGGCGATCGGACGCGCGCCCATGGTGAAGACGTCGCGCAGGATACCGCCGACGCCGGTCGCAGCACCCTGATGCGGCTCGATATAGGAGGGGTGGTTGTGGCTTTCCATCTTGAAGACCACGGCCTGACCGTCGCCGATATCGACGACGCCCGCATTCTCGCCGGGTCCGCAGATGACCTGCGGGCCGGTGGTGGGCAGGGTGCGCAGCCATTTCTTGGAGGATTTATACGAGCAATGCTCGTTCCACATGGCCGAGAAAATGCCCAACTCGGTGAACGTCGGCTCGCGGCCGATGATCTCGAGGATGCGCTGATATTCGTCAGGCTTCAGGCCATGTGCGGCAATCAGGTCTTCGGTGATCTGCGGTTCATCCATGGTCGAGCCCTTTTCCCGGAATTTGGCGCCTTTTATGCGGCGACGGGCGATTAGGAAAGAGGCCCTGCGCAGTCGGGCGCAGACCGGCATTCAACAGCCGCAAAACGTGCTGCGATGTCACTGCCCGATCCGGGTGCCGGACAAAAAAAGAAGCCGGGCATAAAGCCCGGCCTAAGTCCAACAGGGAGGTTGAAGTTGATGAGAGTTTCCTCAAATCATCCCCTTCGCCGCCTCAGATATGTGCAGTGTGCGAACCGTTCAAGATGTAATTCGGAATCTTCAAACATGCCCGATATGCGTTTGGGGAATGGCTTCGCCCGTCTGGATTTCACTCGTTGTTGCTATCGGCCTGATGCTTGCGGATGGACTGGATTTCCTCGAGCACGAAATCGCGGAAAGCGGTGACCCGGCGCGAGGCGCGCAATTCCTCGGGGAAGGCAAGGAAAACCGGCACCTCGCCGGATTCGATCTCGGGCAGGACGCGGGTCAGATTGGGGAAGTCCGCCGTCAGGTAGTCCGGAAGCACGCCGATACCGACATTGTTCAGCACGCCCTGCAAAACCCCGAAATAGCTGTTGATCATCAAAAGCGAGGGCAGTTGATGGGCCATGAGCATCTGGACCAGCGCGGCCCCGGAACTGACCTGCGGGCTGTGCTGGTTCTGGCAGATCAGGCGATGGGCGCGCAGATCCTCGACGACCTGGGGGGTGCCGGCGCGCTCGAGATATTCCGGCGTCGCATAAAGGCGCATCCGGATATTGAGCAGGCGCCGCCGGATCAGGTCCTGCTGGGCGGGTTCCTTCATGCGGATGGCGACATCCGCTTCGCGCATGGGCAGATCCAGAACCCGTTCTTCGAGCATCAGGTCGATTTTCAGGTCGGGATAGCGTTCATAGAGCTTCGCCAGTCGCGGCACCAGCCACATCGTGCCAAAACCGGTCGTGCTGGTCACCTTGAGCTCTCCGGCGACCTCTTCCTCGCTGTCCCTGATCCGCGCGGCAGTGGTGTCGAGCTTGCGTACCATCGACGAGGTCGCCTCGAACAGCAATTCGCCCTGTTCGGTCAGGATCAACCCGCGCGCATGGCGGTGAAACAGGGTCGAGCCCAGTGAATCCTCGAGCGCGCGAATTTGGCGGCTGACGGCGGATTGGGAGAGATGCAGGACATCACCCGCATGGGTGAGTGAACCCGCATCTGCAACCGCGTGAAAAATTCTGAGCTTGTCCCAGTCCATGATCCAGCTTTCTCGTGGCATCAGCCATGCAATTTTCGCAACGCTTACCACATAGGTGCAACGAAAGAATATGCGACAGGTGGTTGAAAATTTCTTTATCGGTCAGTTTTACTGACCTATGATGCCTCCATACCAGTCATCGCGCTTGGGAGGGCCAGATGAGTGTGCAGGAATTTTCTCTTTCCGACCGTTTCGACCTGACGAAGGGCCATGTGCTGTTGAACGGCACGCAGGCTCTGGTGCGTCTGATGCTGATGCAGGCCGCGCGCGACCGTGCGGCGGGGCTGAACACGGCCGGTCTGGTGACAGGCTATCGCGGCTCGCCGCTGGGCGGTGTCGATCTGCAGATGATGAAATCAGGCAAAGAGCTTGCGGCGGCGCAGGTGCTGTTTCAGCCCGGCCTGAACGAGGATCTGGCCGCGACCGCGATTTGGGGCAGCCAGCAGGCCGAACTGCGCGGCGAAGGCAAATATGACGGCGTTTTCGCGCTTTGGTACGGCAAGGGGCCGGGGGTGGACAGGACCGGAGACGTGATGCGCCATGCCAATATGGCCGGGTCGTCCAGGCATGGCGGGGTCATCATGGCGATGGGGGACGACCATACCGGCGAAAGCTCGACCGTGTTGCACCAATCCGACTGGGCGATGGTCGATACCTATATCCCGGTGCTTTCGCCTGCGGGCGTGCAGGAGATCCTGGATTTCGGGCTTTACGGCTTTGCCCTGTCACGCTTTGCCGGCGTCTGGACCGGCCTCAAAACGATGAAGGACACGGTCGAGGCGACCAGCGTCGTCAATGGCGACCCGTTCCGGATGACATTCGTCACCCCCGATTTCGCCATGCCGCAAGGCGGGCTGAACATTCGGCTCGGCGATACGCCGGTCGCGCAGGAAGCCCGGATGATCGATTACAAGCGATTCGCCGCCGAAGCCTTTGCCCGAGCGAACCGCATCGACCACCCGGTCTGGTATAAGTCCGGCGCACGGATCGGTTTCGTCGCCGCGGGCAAGAACTGGCTGGATCTGGTGCATGCGCTGTCGCTTCTGGGCATCGACGAGGCCGAGGCCGACCGTCTGGGCATCACCACCTACAAGGTCGGGCAGACCTGGCCCATGGACATGAAGAGCTTTCAGGAATGGTCCGAGGGGCTCGAAGTCATCGTCGTGGTCGAGGAGAAGCGCAAGCTGATCGAGGTGCAGGTCAAGGAGGCGATCTTTGACAATCGCCATGGCCGCCGCGTGTTGGGTTGGAAGCATGACCGCACGCATGAGGAACTGTTCCCGACCCGCTATGCCCTCGACCCGGTGATGATCGCCCAGAAACTGGGCGCGATCCTGATCGAGGAGGGGCGCGGAACCGAAGGCATCAAGGCTGGGCTGCAACGCCTGACCGAGGTGCGCCGCAATGACAATGCGCCGGAAATTGCGGTTCGGACGCCTTGGTTCTGTTCGGGTTGCCCGCATAACACCTCGACGCGCTTGCCCGAAGGGGCGCGGGCCTATGCCGGGATCGGTTGCCATTACATGGTGCAGTGGATGGACCGCGAGACCTCGGGCTTCACGCATATGGGCGGCGAGGGGGCGAACTGGATCGGCGAGGCCCCGTTCAGCCAGAGATCGCATGTCTTTCAAAACCTTGGAGATGGAACCTATAATCACTCCGGGTCCTTGGCGATCCGCGCCGCCAAGGCGGCAGGGACGAATATCACCTACAAGATCCTGTTCAACGATGCCGTCGCGATGACCGGTGGCCAGCCCAATGAGGGCGGTCTGACCGCGCAGCAGATCGTCAGGGAATTGCAGGCGCTGGGTGTCTCGCCGGTGGTCGTGGTCCATGATGAGAAAGAGGAAATCGACCGCGGGCAGTTTCCTTCGGGGCTGCGCTTCGAAGAGCGCGCCTCGATGCTGGCGGTCCAGAAGGAACTGGAGACCGTCCCCGGTGTCAGTGCCATCGTCTATATCCAGACCTGCGCGGCGGAAAAGCGGCGGCGTCGCAAACGCGGCAAGTTCCCCGATCCCGACCGGCGCGTCTGGATCAATCCCGAGATCTGCGAGGGCTGCGGCGATTGCGGGGTCCAGTCGAATTGCGTCTCGATCGTGCCCAAGGATACGGAACTTGGCCGCAAGCGCACCATCGACCAGTCCAGCTGCAACAAGGACTATTCCTGCGTGAAGGGCTTCTGCCCCAGCTTCGTTTCGGTGCGCGGGGCAAAGCCCAGGCGGCCAAAGGCTGCGGCACTGGATCTGCCCGCTTTGCCCAGCCCGACGCTGCCCGCGATCACCGGCACGCATAATATCGTCATTACCGGCGTCGGCGGCACGGGCGTCGTCACGATCGGCGCGGTTCTGGCCCAGGCCGCCCATATTGACGGCAAGGGCGCGGGCATGATGGAAATGGCGGGGCTCGCCCAGAAGGGGGGCGCGGTCCATATCCACCTGCGGCTGGCCAATGTCCCTGAGGATATCAGCGCGATCCGCGTCGCGGTGGGCGAGGCCGATTGCGTGATCGGCGGCGATCTGGTGGTGACGGCGGGGGCCAAGACCTTGGGGTTGATGACCAAGGGCCGCAGCGGCGCGGTGGTCAATGATCATGAGATCATCACCGGCGAATTTACCCGCAACCGCGATTTTCACATCCCTGCCGACCGCCTGCGCCTGTCGCTCGAGGCCCGTCTGGGCGAGAAGGTGGCATTTCTCGACGCCTCGATGCTGGCGCTGCGGCTTCTGGGGGATTCGATCTACTCCAATATGCTGGTGATGGGTGCGGCATGGCAGCAGGGCCTGATCCCGCTGAGCGAGGCTGCGATCCTGCGGGCGATCGAGTTGAACGGGGCCAAGACCGCCGAAAACCAGCGCGCCTTCCAGATCGGTCGCTGGGCGATGGTCGCACCGGCCGAAGCCGCCCGCTTCCTTGCGCCGCTGGATGATACGGACGCGGTTGATCCCGTCGCCTATCGCGCGGCAAGGCTCGTGGAGTATCAGGGGCCCGCGCTGGCCGAACGGTTCCGGGCGCTGGTCGGACGCGCCCCGGCGGATCTGCGCGAAAGCGTGTCCGAGGGCTATTACAAGCTTCTGGCCTATAAGGATGAGTATGAGGTTGCGCGTCTGCATCTGACCAGCGCCGCCCAGGTTGCCGATGAGTTCGAGGGCGGGGCCAAGCTGAGCTTTCATCTCGCGCCTCCCTTCATGCCGGGGCTGGATCCGGATGGGCGGCCACGGAAACGTGAATTCGGCGCCTGGATCTTGCCGCTTTTCCGGCTGCTGGCGCGGATGAAGGGTTTGCGCGGCAGCGTCCTCGATCCCTTCGGCTACAGTGCAGAACGCCGGGCCGAGCGGGCGGCCATTCTTGAATATGAATCCGACATGACCGAAATCCTTGCCGATGTGACGCCGGCGACCCTGGCTCTGGCGCGCGAGCTTGCCGAATTGCCGCTGTCCGTGCGGGGTTATGGCCCGGTCAAGGAGGCCGCCGCGCATCAGGCGGCGTTGCGGCGGCGGGAATTGCTCGATGCCTTTCGCAAGGGCGGGACGCCCATGGCGCAGGCAGCGGAATGACATAAGTCATGGCGTTCCCTGGTGGCACGTCCTAAATAGGCGCGTCATCGAGCAGGAGACCAGTCATGGCAGTAGGCGTATTCGATTCGGGGCTGGGCGGGCTGACGGTTCTGGACGCCATCGCCGCGCGTCTGCCGGATCTGCCGCTGGTCTATCTGGGCGACAACAAGCATACGCCCTATGGCGTGCGCGATGCCGAGGATATTTTCAACCTGACCTGCGCGGGGGTTGAACGCCTCTGGGCCGAGGGTTGCGATCTGGTGATTCTGGCTTGCAACACCGCCTCGGCGGCCGCGCTGAAGCGGATGCAGGAAACCTGGCTGCCGCCGAACAAGCGGGTGCTGGGCGTTTTTGTGCCGATGATCGAAGCCCTGACCGAGCGGCGCTGGGGCGACAACTCGCCGCCGCGCGAGGTCGAGGTCAAGCATGTCGCGCTGTTCGCCACACCCGCGACCGTGGCCAGCCGGGCGTTTCAGCGCGAATTGGCTTTCCGCGCCATCGGCGTCGATGTCGAGGCCCAGCCCTGCGGCGGGGTCGTCGATGCGATCGAGCAGGGCGACGAGATCCTGGCCGAAGCGCTGGTCACCAGCCATGTCGAGGCCCTGATGCGCCGGATGCCACACCCCGAAGCCGCGATCCTGGGATGCACGCATTACCCTCTGGTCCAGGACGCCTTCCAGAAGGCGCTGGGGGAGCAGGTCCAGGTCTATTCGCAGCCCAAACTGGTCGCCGAAAGTCTTGAGGATTATCTGGCGCGTCATCCGGAACTCGTGGGTTCGGGGACGGTCTCGCGCTTCCTGACGACGGGTGATCCGATCCGCGTATCGGGCAAGGCAACGCAATTTCTGCGCTATCCGATCAAGTTCGAATCTGCCTGAATAAGACGGTGTTATAGTATGAAATCGCTCAAGAAAAGGCGTCGTATCCAGGTTCTCGTTGCGGCTGCGATCGCTTTGGGCATCGCGGTCGGTCTGATCGGCTACGGCTTTCGCGATGGCATCAACCTTTATCGCTCTCCCAGCCAGATGGCCGATAACCCGCCCGCAGTGAATGAGGTCTTTCGACTGGGCGGGCTGGTCGAGGACGGCACCTTGATCCGTGGCGCGGGCGAGACCGTTACTTTCCGCGTGACGGATGGCGGGGCCTCGGTGCCCGTGCGCTTTGCCGGTGTCCTGCCGGATCTCTTTGCCGAGGGGCAGGGCATGATCGGCACCGGGCAGATGCAGGACGGAATATTCGTCGCCTCGGAAATCCTCGCCAAGCATGATGAGAATTACATGCCCAAAGAGGTCATCGATTCGCTCAAGGAACAGGGTGTCTACGAGGACCCGAATTCCTGATGCAACGCACCCCCGGTTAGGGAAGCGTTAACCCCCCGAAGCCAGCTTTTCCGGATGCATGCGGAGGGCTGAAGATGAAGACTGTCGAGCAGATCGCGCGCGAGATCGTCACGCGCGAGGGTGGCTATGTCAACGATCCCGACGATCCGGGCGGCGCGACGAATTACGGCGTCACCCTGACGACCTTGCGTGGCTTGGGCGAAGACGGCAATGGCGATGGCAAGGTCGATCTTGAGGATCTCAAGGCGCTCGACCGGGCCGATGCGCAGCGGATTTTTGTCACGCATTACTTTCGCAAGCCTCGGTTGGGCGAATTGCCCGAGCCATTGCAACCTTCGGTTTTCGACATGCAGGTGAATGCGGGGGCCAATGCGGTCAAGATCCTGCAGCGCCTGCTGACCCGGATGGGGTTCGCGACCAATCCGGACGGCGTGATCGGCCCCCAGACGATCGAAGCCGCGCGCCTTGCCCAGATCGCTGCGCGCGATCATCTGGCTGACGCCTATGGCATCGAGCGGCGGAATTATTACTACAATCTGGCCGATGCCCGACCGGCCAGCCGCAAATACGCCCGCAGCCAATCCGGCGGCAAGGGCGGCTGGATCCTGCGCGCCGAGGAATTCATCTCGGCCCGATACCACCTGACACTGACGGAACATCAGGCGAGGACTGCCGCATGGGGATGATCGACCGTTTCCTGAATGCCTCGGGGGCCGTGACCACGGTCAGCAATGCCGCGACCGGGATGGCCGAGGTGTTTCGTGAAAATGCCACCCGGCGCATGGAACTGGACGAAGAGGCCCATGCCCGGGCGTTGAGCCAGATGGGCGCGGAATTCGCGCTCGCGCCGCAGGGCTGGTTCGATGGGCTGATGAACGGGATGAACCGGCTGCCGCGTCCCTTGCTGACGCTGGGAACGCTGGCGCTGTTCGTCTATGCCATGGTCGAGCCGGTGGGGTTCGGGTTGCGGATGCAGAATCTGAACCTCGTTCCCGAGCCGCTCTGGTGGCTGCTTGGCGCGATCATCAGCTTTTATTTCGGCGCGCGCGAGGCGCATTACTTTCGAATCCGGCCCCGAACCGTTCCACCCGCGACCGAGACTGAGACCGAGACTGAGACTGCGACTGCGGGCGCTGCGGCGCTGCGCGCGACGCCCTCGCCGGTCCAGGACGAATTTGCCGATAACGCGGCTCTGAGGGATTGGGTGGCCTCTCGCGCCTCGATCTGACGCGAATGCGACATCAAGGACGGCGGCGGGGCTGGTCTGGCCCCGGCGTCGTCGCTATCTTCGCCTCAACAGCCGGAGGAGAAGATGAACGCTGAAATCGGCCATTTTGCACTGATCCTTGCCTTTGCCGTGGCCTTGTTCCAGATGATCGTGCCGATGATCGGCGCGGCGCGGGGCTGGAGCGGATGGATCGACAGCGCCCGGCCCGCGGCAATCGCGCAGCTGGGATTGATCGCGATATCCTTCGTCGCGCTGACGATTTCCTTCGTCACCTCGGATTTCTCGGTCCTTCTGGTCTATGAGAATTCGCATACCGCGAAGCCCATGATCTACAAGATCTCGGGCGTCTGGGGGAACCACGAGGGCTCGATGCTGCTCTGGGTGCTGATCCTTGCGCTGTTCGGAGCTGCCGCCGCCATATTCGACGCGAACCTTCCGCCCCGGCTGCGCGCCCGCGTCCTGTCGGTTCAGGCCGCGATCGGGGCGGCGTTCCTCGCCTTTATCCTCTTTACCTCGAACCCGTTCCTGCGGCTGGACAGCGCGCCCTTCAATGGTCGCGACCTGAACCCGCTGTTGCAGGATCCCGGGCTCGCCTTCCATCCCCCCTTTCTATATCTCGGCTATGTCGGGCTTTCGATGGCCTTCAGCTTTGCCGTCGCCGCGCTGATCGAGGGCCGGGTCGATGCCGCCTGGGCGCGTTGGGTCCGGCCCTGGACGCTGGCGGCCTGGGTTTTCCTGACCATCGGCATCGCGCTTGGGTCATGGTGGGCCTATTACGAACTGGGTTGGGGTGGCTTCTGGTTCTGGGATCCGGTGGAAAATGCCAGCTTCATGCCCTGGCTGCTGGCCGCGGCCCTGCTGCATTCGGCGATTGTGGTCGAAAAGCGCGAGGTCCTGAAAAGCTGGACCATCCTGCTGGCGATCATGGCCTTCGGCTTTTCGCTGATCGGGACCTTCATCGTCCGCTCGGGGGTCATCACCTCGGTGCACAGTTTTGCCAATGATCCTGAACGCGGCGTGTTCATCCTTGCCATTCTTGCGCTTTTCGTGGGCGGGGCGCTGACGATCTTCGCCGCAAGGGCCGGGTCGATGCAGGCCAAGGGCGTCTTCGCGCCGCTTTCGCGCGAAGGGGCGCTGGTTCTGAACAATATCCTGCTGGCGGTATCGGCCTTTGTCGTCTTTATCGGCACAGTTTGGCCGCTTGTCGCAGAACTGCTCTGGGACCGGAAACTCTCCGTCGGCCCGCCCTTTTTCGAGAAGGCCTTTACCCCCTTCATGATCGTTCTGGCGTTGGTCCTGCCGCTGGGCGCGATCATCCCGTGGAAGCGGGGCCGGATGGGCCGTGTCCTCGTTCCGCTGCGCGGGGCGCTGATCTTTGCGGCGGCGGTGATGCTCCTGGTCTTTGCCGTCTCGACCGGGCATTCGGCGCTGGCCGTCCTGGGAGCGGGACTGGGCTCATGGCTGATCGCGGGTGCGGCTGCGGATCTGTGGCAGCGCAAGGGCAATTCCGGACCCTCGCGCCTGGCCCGGCTGCCGCGCGCGGATTGGGGCAGGGTTCTCGCCCATGCCGGCCTGGGCGTGACCTTCATCGGCGTCAGCCTGCTGATGGCCTGGCAGGTCGAGGATATTCGCGTGGCCCAGATCGGCGAGACATTCGAGGTCGCAGGCTACGATGTCACGCTGGAAAGCGTCGAGGATATTCACGGACCGAATTACGTCTCGACGATTGCCGCGATGAGGGTCGAGCGCGATGGCCGGATGGTCGCGATGCTGCATCCCGAGAAGCGGGTTTACCCGGTCCAGGCCATGCCGACGACCGAGGCCGCGATCCAGAGCGGATTGTTCCGCGATCTCTATCTCGTCATCGGTGATCCGCAGCAGGGCGGGGGTTGGGCAGTGCGCACCTATATCAAGCCCTTTGCCGGATGGATCTGGCTGGGCTCGGCGCTGATGGCGCTGGGTGGTCTGATCAGTCTCAGCGACCGGCGCTACCGTGTCGGGGCCGGTGCGGCCCGCGGCGCGGCGCTCGCACGCCCGGCGGAGTGACATCATGCGACTGCTGACTCTATGCCTGGTCCTCCTGCTTGCGCTGCCGGCCTGGGCGGTCCAGCCCGATGAGGTGCTGTCGGATCCCGCGCTCGAAGCCCGCGCGCGCGAGATCTCGCGCATCCTGCGCTGTCCGGTTTGCCAGGGCGAGACCATCGACGAATCAAACGCCCCGATCAGCCGCGACCTGCGGCTTTATCTGCGCGAAAGGCTGGTCGCCGGGGATGATGACAAAGCAGCGGTGCAGGCGGTGGTTGACCGTTTCGGCGAATATGTCCTGTTTGAGCCACCAGCGCGGGGGATCAACTGGCTGCTCTATCTCGCCGGCCCGCTGATGGCTCTTTTCGGCCTCTTTGTCGGATGGCGGTTCATTCGCGCGCGGGGACAGACCGAGACCGATCCTCAGGAGTTGAGCACCGAGGAAAAGGCCCGGCTCGACCGGCTGATGCGCGATTGACGTCAGGTCGCCTCTTTCCCATCCCGCATGGCCTGGCTCAGGATGCGCGCAAGATCGGGGAGAGAGAAGATCATGGAAGAGCGCACAATCACCGTCACGACCAAGGCCGGCATCACCCGCATCGCGCTGAACCGGCCCGAAGTGATGAATGCCCTGAACGCCGCGATGCGCCATGACTTGACGGCGGCGCTTCGCGACCTGCCCGAAGAAACGCGCTGCGTGGTGCTGACGGGGACGGGGCGCGCCTTCTGCTCGGGGCAGGATCTGGGCGATGCGACGGCGGGCCTGGATGCCGAACGCATCCTGCGCGAGGAATATGAGCCCATGCTCGCCGCGATGACCGAGGCCCCCGTGCCCATCATCGCCGCGGTGAACGGCGCCGCCGCGGGGGCGGGCGCAAATCTCGCGCTTGCCGCGGATGTCGTCATCGCCACCGAGAGCGCGAGTTTCGTGCAGGCCTTCAGCCGTATCGGCCTGATCCCTGATGCGGGCGGCACCTTTATCATTCCGCGCGCCGTCGGCACCGCCCGCGCCATGGGAATGATGCTCTTCGCCGAGCCTCTTTCTGCCGGTCAGGCGGCCGAATGGGGCCTGATCTGGGAGGCGGTTCCAGATGCGGAATTCGCGGCGCAGGTCGAAAGACGCGCCGCGGTCCTGGCCTCGGGCCCGACCCGTTCCTTTCTTGCGATCCGCAAGGCGCTGCGCGAGGCGGCGGGCCAAGGCATGTCCGAGCAACTCGCGCTCGAGGCGCGGCTGCAAGGCGAGATGGTGCGCACCGCAGATTTTGCCGAAGGCGTGGCGGCCTTCCTGCAAAAGCGACCCGCGCGGTTCTCCGGCTGCTAGGGTCAGGTCTGGCTGCTGATCAGGGTCAGAAAGTGACCGTCGCGGCGAGGAGGATGGTGGGAAGCAACGCATCGTGGCATCGGTCGGATCGGGTGGCGGCCTGAGAGGATCAGAAGGGAATCCGGGGATCCGTCTTCCCCCCAATGATTGGCCGGTGCTTGCGGCGGCCGTTGCAGCGCCACTTGTCCTGCGCTCCGTCCGTCAGAGTGGCAAGCGCGAATGCTTCTACCTTTCAAAGCTCTGGATCGGCGTCCTCGCCCCGGGCTGCAAGCCGCCGATTGGCTTTGGGCGGAGGAGCAGCGCCGCCGCGCCTTTGCCATGGCGCTCCGGTCGACACGAAGAACCGGTATGCCCTATTGTTGACGGCGTGCGGCTTGTTGCCCATGCCGCATTTTCAATGCCGTATCTGGCGACCTGGCCTTTTTGACCGGCAGGCACGATGCTGTGCGACGTGCTTCAGATAGATCGCGTCGATGATCGTCCTCTACGGCATTCTTCGACGGCCAGCCCCGGCACAATCCGGGCGAAGATCCCGAAGTCACTCCAGCTATTGCAAAGGGATATGGCCGGGACCTGGGGCGCGGCGATCGCTTGTCGTGGCTTCTGGGAAGAACGCCTCCGGGCGCTCCATCTGGGCTTGGTCAATCCTAGGCGGCCAGGGTGACAAAGCGCGGCTCATCCCCGCTATTGTCGAAAAACGGCACCCTGTCCGGCTGCGCCAGCGGGCCAGGACGCTGGGCCAGCCCCGCGACCTCGGCCAGCACCACCTCGGTGATGAAGGGCAGATCCAGCGCCCGCGCCTGGGACAGGGGGACCCAATGCAGATGGGACAATTCGTCACAGGCTGCGCCGAAATCGTGCAGGTCGCCGGCGATCCGTTCCGCGTCGAGCAGGAAAAAGCGCGCGTCGAACCGCCGCGTCCGTCCTGGCGGGGTGATCGCGCGGAAAATGCAGAACATCGCCGAGGCATCGGGACAAAGCCCGGACCGGATGTAATGGGTCCAGCCCTCGGGTGCTGCGCCATTCACGCCGGTCATCAGGCCGGTTTCCTCGGCCAGTTCGCGCAGCCCAGCGGCCAAAATGGCCTCGGGGCGGGGGGCGCTGGCCGGGCGCGGCGCGAGCGACAGGACCTTGCGCGTCAGGGTGTCGGCCGGCCGGATCCGCGCCCATGCATCCTCGGGATCGACCGCGCCTCCGGGAAAGACGTATTTCGAGGGCATGAAACTGGCCTGGACGCCCCTTTGGCCCATCAGGACCGACGGGCCCGCGGCGGCCTTGCGGTCGAGCACGATGACCGTCGCGGCGTCGCGGATCTGTGGTTCCGTCATCGGACGGCCTGCTGCGCCGCGCCGAAGCCATGCATGCGTCGGGCCCATTGAAAGCCGACGAAAGCGCCCTTGATCATCGGGAGCAGGGCCAGGGACAGTACAACGGCCCCCAGTCCGAATCCCACAAGCATGGACATGGCCGAGGGGCGCCAGGCCATGTAGACGGCAAGCAGAAGCGGCGCGCCCAGATGCGAGACAAGCAGGATCGTCAGATAGGCCGGACCGTCATCGGCGCGGTGATGGTGCAGCTCTTCGCCACACGAGGCGCATTTCGACCGCACGGTCAGGTAGCCGTCGAACAGCGCGCCCTTGCCACAGGCGGGGCAGTGCCGGGCCGCGGCGCGCAGCATGGCGGGCCGGACCGGGCGATCCTCGGGAAGGGAATGGGAATGCGGCATGGCGCGGCTCCGTTGGGCTGGACGGCTACCAAGCTAGGCATGAGGGCCGGGAAAGAAAAGTCCCCCGCGCCAGACCTCGCCTTATGCCGCGACCGACCCGGCCTAGCGCCGGGCCTTACGCCGCCACGGGCGCTCCGGCAAGGACGATGCGGTTGCGGCCCTGCGCCTTGGCGCTGAAAAGCGCCCGATCGGCCTGCGACAGCAGCAGGTCCGGCGTCAGGAAGGGGTCCTGCGGCCCCTGCGACCCCTGCAAGGACGCGATCCCCGCCGAGAAGGAAATCCGGATCTCGGCGGCGGGGCAGCCCAGCGGCAGCGGCACGGGGCTGGCCGCCACCTGCTGGCGCAGCGTCTCGGCGATCTCGCAGGCGGCATGAAGGGGATGATCGGGCAGCACGGCCAGGAATTCCTCGCCCCCGATCCGGGCCAGGACGGCTTCGGCAGGAAGCGCGCGAGAGAGCTGCTGCGCAACGCTGCGCAGCACCGCATCCCCGGCGGCATGGCCGAAACCGTCATTGACCTGCTTGAAGCGGTCCAGATCCATCACGATGACCGACAGATGGCGTTGCGCGCGCATCGCATCCTCGAGCATTGCGGCCAGTCGGGGCAGGGCATGGCGGCGATTGTAGAGCCCGGTCAATGGATCGCTCATCGCCCATTGCATTTGGCGCAGCGTCTCCCGGCGCAAGCGATCCTGCTCACGCTTGCGGCGCAGCTGGGCCTCAAGGCGCATTGCGGCCTCGGAGACGGCAAGAGGGTTGGCAAATCCCGACGCCAGCACATCGCCCGCACCAAGATCCAGCGCCACCGCAGTCATGTCGAGCCTTTCAGGGGCCAGGATGATCACGAAACCCGCCTCTTTCGAGACTGGCCGCGAGCGCAGTTCCGAGAGCAGCCGCAGCCCGTCGCCGGGCTGGTTCATGTCGGCTGCGATCAGATAGATGTCGGGCACCTGCCCATAGGCCGCATCGGCCAGCGCGCGATCGGGCTCGCAGACGGTGATCGCAAAATCCAGCCCCCGTTGCAGCGCATGCCGCCATCCCAGGGCGGTGCCGGGCTGGCCCGCGATGAAGACGGCATGCGGGCGCTCGGAATGGCGGAATTTGGCGGCGGGCTCGGCAAGGATATCCGGCGGTCCCGAAGCCTGGGCCAGCGGGTCCGAGCGCATCAATCCCCGGATCCGCGCGAGCAGCGTGAGATCGTCCTCGAGATCGTCGATCAGGGCCGAGGCGCCGGCCCGAAGCGCATCGATCCGGGCCGCACCCTGCGCCTGTACCAATATCGGCAGATCGGCCATGCCCACGAGTTCCCGCAGCGCAGTGCAAAGCTGCGCGGATGTCATGTCGGGCAAGGCCGGGCCGATCAGGACGATCTGCGGCTCGCTGCGCTCCGCGAGGCGCAGGGCCTCGGCCCCCGAGGTCGCGGTGATGACTTCGTAGCAGGCCGTCGTCAGCCTGACTTTTGCGATAATCCGGGTTGTCGGCGCGCCATCCGCGACGAGAATGCGCCCTGCGATATTCATCTGTCTTCTTTACACCTGCTGGCCTCGCCCGCATCCTTGCGGCCAACTGGTTAAGAAAGCGTTTCCAATCGCCGCTTCCCTTGCGGCAGCTTTCAACTCACGGAGAAAGAATGACTATTCACGAGGCCCGAGAGATCGCCGATGCCGGCTTCCAGTACGTCGCCGGGCAGCCCGAACTGGTCTCGGCGCTGCTGGCCCAGGCGGGCACCGACGTGGCGGGTCTGCGCGCCATGGCAGGGCGGCCCGAATTCGCGCAATTCGTGCTGGATTTCCTGCTGGAAGAGGACCAGCGCGTTCTGGATTTCGCGGCCGATGCCGGGATCAAGCCGCAGCGCGTGGTCATGGCGCGCGCCGTGCTGGGCGGGGGCGATCCCTGGTAGGTCAGGGCTGTGGGGCGAAGTTCCGCTTGCGGCTATAGGCATCGGCAGCGGTGACGGGCGGAAGGTTTTGCAGCTTACGGCGCTCGTCGCTTCCTTGGCAGGCGCGCTGGTTCGGCTTGTCATAGTCGACCGAGCGCTGGAAGGCGCACCATTTGTCCTGAAATTCGACACCGTCCAAGATATTCTCTGGCCAGTGACCGGGCCAGCAGGATTCACCGGCTTTGCAGCCTGGCAAGGACACGCTGCCATCACCGAACATCGATTTGATTTGGTCAGGCGAAAGATCTGTCATCGAAAAGTCAACCAGGCTCGCTGCTGCAACGTGAGTTTCGGCACCTGCGAACCGTGTTGATTTGTCCATCCGCGCGCCGCTGAGAAACGCTCCCTCCATCAGCGCTTCGCTGAGATCCGCCCTCTGCAGCCTCGCGTCGCTGAGATCCGACCTCTCTATCCGCGCGCCGCGGAGGTCCGCCCCCTCCATCCGCGCGAAGCGGAGATTCGCCTTCTCCATCCGCGCCCGGGGCAGTCGGACATTTCTGAGATCCGCAGCCATGGCGAGATCCCACATCGCGCGCGGTGAACCCATCTGCGCATCCGGCGCGCTTCCATAGGCCGACTTCGGCAGTGCCGACAGGGCGGCCTCTCGATGGAATTTCCATTCTGCCGGATAGGCCTTTTCGCGTTCGGCGATATGGTCAAGGCAAGCCCTCGCTGCCGGTGGCGCGCGGTTCGAGTCGCACCAATGGCTTCGCGCGGCTGTCACGTCACGCTCGAAGAGATCCTTCTGCTCCTGACCATCCAAGGCGAGGGGGCCGGGCCCGCAGACTGCGTTGGACCATCCCTGGCTTGCGCACCATGTCTGACGAAATTTTTCCTCGGCGGCGTCACGCGCCAGCCAGTCCGGGGGAAGGGGGGTAAGCGCCACGTCCTGCAATTGCGCGCTGACCGGTTGCCAGAAATCCCAAGGCGCCCATGGTGCGTCGGCGACCTCGTTGACGCCGTGCCCCAGCAGCCCCACGCGAAGCGCGAATTCATATTGCCTGAAGGTTCCCTCGGTCAGCAGCCAACCCGCTGACATCAGCGCCAGAAAGGCCAGCGCCCAGATGCGGCGCGGCCACCGGCCCCATTCCGGGCCCTCACGTTCCATCCGCGCGCGGCGCAGTCTTCTGAGGCTGGTGAGGCTGATATAAACCGAGGCGAAAAGCGGAATGCCGGTCATCACGACCGTCATCCATTCGTCGTGCTTGGCAAGGCCCCAATACCACATGGTCGCAAGAACCACAGGCGCGGCCAGGAAGATCAGCGCAAAGACGACGAGCGCCGTAAGGCTTTGCAGCGGCGAGTGCCAGTCTATCCGGCCAAAGATGATGCGCAGGGCAAAGTCTGCGCCGATCCAGGGGTCGATCCGGCCTTCGATCTCTTCGGGCTTCGTCGCCTGCAACCGCGCCAGCGCCTTCCAGAGTCGCATCAGGTAATGGTGCAGATGGGCGTAAAGCAACAGGATCAGCAGCGGCGAGACATAGAAGAACAGCCCGGTCGGCACGGTCACGCCGATCAGCGGCAATTGGGTCTGGCGCGAGGGGATGAAGAAATCGGCATCCTCGACGCCCAGCACCGTCACCCCGACAAAGGCCAGAAACGCGAGCAGGGCCAGAAAGGTGACGCGCGCATCCCTGATGAGCGCGTCGATATGGGGGCGCGTCTCAACCGGTTTCGGGATCGGGGGGCGTGGGACCCTTCGACGCAGCATGGCTCTGAAATGGGATAAGAATCCCGGGCGATGCTAGCATGTCGGGCGAGGGCTGCATATCGCCGTCTATCGGTCCGGCCACTGATGCGCTGCCCCGGCGCGGGTGCCGGAGCAGCGCAGCGTCCTGGTCACGCCACTTCGGCGAAGACCTTGTCGAGGGCCTTTTCCAGCTTTTCAAACATCTCGTCCATCTGGCCCTCGGTCAGGATGAAGGGCGGGCAGAGGACGACCGACTGGCCGAGCGGGCGGCAGATCAACCCGAGATCGGTGCAGGTATTGGCGATGCGCTCGCTGACCGAGAGGTTGCTCTCGAAAGGCGTTTTCGTCGCCTTGTCGCGCACGGCCTCGAGCGCCCACATGAAGCCCACGCCGCGATACTCGCCGATATTCTGTTTCTGGGCGAGGCGCTGCAGGCCTTCCTCGAAGCGCGGGGCGAGGCGACGCACGTTCTCGGCCAGCCCTTCGTTCATCACCACGTCGATGGCTTTCAGCGCGATGGCGCAGCCGACCGGATGGCCCGAGGCGGTGAAGCCATGCGGGAATTCCTCGATCGCCTCGACGGCGGCCTGCACCCGGTCGCCAAGCGCGCCGGAGAGGATCACTGCCCCCATCGGGAAGAAGCCGGCGGTCAGGTTCTTGGACGAGATGATCGCGTCAGGCATATAGTCATAGGTCTCGCAGCCCCAGGTGTTCCCGGTGCGCCCAAAGCCGCAGATCACCTCATCCGAGACCATCGGGATGTCGTATTTCTGCAAGATCGGCAGGATGGCCTGGAAATAGCCCTTGGCCGGAGGGATGACGCCGCCCGCGCCCATGACCGGCTCGGCGAAGAAGCCAGCGATCGTGTCGGCACCCTCGCGTTCGATCGTGTCCTCAAGCTCCTTGGCGAGGCGCTTGACAAATTGTGCCTCGGACTCGCCGCTTTCGCCGAAGCGCCAGTAATGTGGGCAGGTCAGGTGGATGAAGCCGGGCAGCGGCAGGCCGAAGACCGAGTTATAGGGCTTGCCGGTCATGCTGGCCGAAACCGCCGTCACGCCGTGATAGGCGTTCCAGCGGGTCAGGATCTTGCGCTTTTGCGGTTTGCCCTCGGCCGCATGCATGAACCACAGGATCTTGACCATGGTGTCATTCGCCTCGGAACCCGAATTCGTGTAGAACACCCGGCCACGGTCGAAGGGCGAGACCTCGATCAGCTTTTCCGACAGCATCACCGTCTGGTCGGACATCCGCCCGAAGAAGGCGTGATAGCCGGGGAAGCGCTCATATTGCGCCTTGGCGGCCTCGATCAGGCCCTTGTGGTCGAAGCCCGCGACCATGTTCCACAGGCCGGAATTGGCATCAAGGAAACGCCGGCCATGCACGTCGATGACATAGGGGCCCTCGCCATGGGTCAGCACGACGGTGCCGCGCTCATGGACCGAGGGCATGTCGGTGAAGCCATAGAGCGAAAATTCATTGGCGCGCGCTTCCCAGCTTTGCGGTTGGTTCATGTTCTCAGCCTCCGTGATCATGCGTTGCGGGAAGGCTATCCGGGCGCATTGGGGCGTTCAATGGGCCGCTTGAGCCAGACATATGTCGGGCTTGTCGGGCAGAGGCCGGGCATGCAGACTGCTCGGAGGGAGGAAAGGATGCGCGCATTTTTGTATGTGCTGGTGGTGGCGCTCTTGCCCGGACCGGTTCTGGCCGCAGGACCGATCGTGCTGCCGGTCAAGATGCTCGACACGTCCAACGAGGCCACCGACCAGCGCCAGGACCACCTGCGGCGTCAGGCCGCCTTTGCCGAGGCCCTGGCCGGGGATCTGTCGGGTAGCCTGATCGCCGCCGAAGAGATCGAGGCCGCCTGTCCCCGCGAGACGGCGCGCTGTCTTCTGGACCTGCTGGCGGCGAAACCGACCGATCGCGCGCTTTTCGTGACGGTGCAAAAGACCAGCACGCTCATCCTTCAGGTCTTTGCCGATCTGGTCGAGGTGAAGTCCGAGAAACTCGTCGCGCATCGCGAACTCAGCTTTCGCGGCGACAATGACGAAAGCTGGGCGCGCGCGGCGCGGTTTCTGGGGCGTCAGCTGCGCGCGCTTGACTGAGGGGCGATCAGCCCGATCTCGCGCAGTTCGGCTTCGATCCCGGTCGGTGCGCGCGCGCGAAACTGGCTGACCAAGCCATCGAAGTGACGGCGCAACGCGGCTTTCTCTTCGCCCCGGCAATCGTTCCAGGGCCGACCCTGCAAGGCCATGTGCAGAACATAATAGCCGATGAAATGCGGCCGCTCGCCCGCCTGAAGCAGCGCGCGATAGGCCGCGTGCGCGCCCAGACCGCGCGGGGCGGCCGCGTCGGGTATGCCCGCAGCGATCAGGGCCCTCGCGGTCGCGGGGCCGATATTCGGGATCTCGGTCAGGTCACTCATGCTTGGCCAGACTTTCCAAAGCGCGTGGTTTCCTGTATCAGCGCCGGAACTCCAAGGACAGCACGGCATGACCGACCAAGCCAGCACACCCGTTTCGGCGGCCAAGAAGCTCTTCATCAAGACCTATGGCTGCCAGATGAATGTCTATGACAGCCAGCGCATGGCCGAGGCCATGGGGGCCGAAGGCTATGTTCTGACCGAGGACCAGTCCGAAGCCGACATGGTTCTGCTGAACACCTGCCATATCCGCGAGAAAGCCGCCGAGAAACTCTATTCCGATCTGGGCCGGTTGAAGCCGCTGAAGTCGGAAAAGCCCGATCTGAAGATCGGCGTCGCGGGCTGCGTGGCCCAAGCCGAGGGCGAAGAGATTCAGCGCCGCATGCCGATCGTCGATCTGGTCGTCGGCCCGCAGGCCTATCACCGTCTGCCCGCCATGGCCCGTGCGGGGCGTGGCGTGGACACCGAATTCCCGGCCGAGGACAAGTTCGAGCATCTGCCGAAACCCACCGCCACCCGGCGCGCGCCCGCGGCGTTCCTGACCGTGCAGGAGGGATGCGACAAGTTCTGCGCCTTCTGCGTCGTGCCCTATACCCGTGGGGCCGAGGTCAGCCGGCCGGTCGACCGCATCCTGCGCGAGGCGCGCGATCTTGTCTCGCGCGGGGTGCGCGAGATCACGCTCTTGGGCCAGAACGTCAATGGCTGGCATGGCGAAGGCCCGACCTTCGAGGGGCAGGGCGGCGAATGGGGCTTTGGCCGCCTGATCCGCGCCATTGCCGAAATCGATGGTCTGGACCGCATCCGCTACACGACGAGCCACCCCAATGACATGGCCGATGACCTGATCGAGGCGCATCGGAGTGAACCTAAGCTGATGCCTTATCTGCATCTGCCGGTGCAGTCGGGCAGCGACCGCATCCTCAAGGCGATGAACCGCAAGCATACGGTGGACCAGTATCTGCGCCTGATCGACCGCATTCGCGATGCGCGGCCTGACATCATGCTGACCTCGGATTTCATCGTGGGCTTTCCCGGCGAAACCGATCAGGATCATCGGGACACGCTGGATCTGGTGGCGCGGGTGAATTTCGGCACGGCCTTCAGCTTCAAATATTCGCCGCGCCCCGGCACGACCGCCTTTGACCGGCCCGAAATCGACAGCGCCCTGGCCGATGCCCGATTGCAGGAACTGCAGGCGCTGCTATCGACCCAGCAAAGGGCCGCGCAAGAGGGCATGGTCGGGCGCGAAATGGGCGTGCTGTTCGAAAAGCCGGGTCGACTGGAAGGCCAGATGGTCGGCAAATCCGACTACCTTCATGCCGTATTTGTCGAGGCCCCCACGGCCAAGGTCGGCGATCTCGTTCGGGTGCGGATCACCCGAAGCGAGCGTAATTCGCTGGCGGGCGAATTGGTCGCGTAAGCGAGCAAAGGGATTGCGACGACAAGCCGCAATCCGGTTGACTTTTCGGCGCGAATCCCCCATATGGCTGCGACCGGCCGGGTCTCTGCCCGTTGCCGGTGCGTTATTTTAATCTCACCCGATATGCGGGTGCGCTGTCCGAAGGCGGGTCCGGGACCCACCGAACGCCTGTTCCGCAGGGGCCAAAGGACGCGATGGAAGCAAGGAAAGACGGAATGTTCGCAGTTCTCAAGACGGGCGGCAAGCAGTACCGGGTTCAAGCCGGTGATGTCGTGCGCGTCGAAAAACTGAACGCCGAAGCTGGTGACAAGATCCAGTTCAACGAAGTCCTGATGATCGGTTCGACCGTCGGTGCTCCGCTGGTTGCTGGCGCGGCCGTGCAAGCCGAAGTCATCGACAACATCAAGGCTGACAAGGTCATCACCTATGTCAAACGCCGCCGGAAGCACTCGTCGCAGCGCACCCGTGGCCACCGTCAGCAACTGACGCTGGTTCGCATCACCGATCTGCTGGAAAAAGGCGCCGAGAAATCGGACGTCAAAGCCGCTGTCGGTGCACGCCTTGCGCGCCGCCACGACGCCGTAACCGCCAACTGAGGAGAGTGACCCATGGCACATAAAAAAGCAGGCGGTTCGTCCCGCAACGGTCGCGACTCCGCTGGTCGTCGTCTTGGCGTGAAACTGTTCGGTGGCCAGGCTGCCGTTGCAGGCAACATCATCGTGCGTCAGCGCGGCACCACCTGGTGGGCCGGTGCGAACGTCGGCATGGGCCGCGACCACACCCTGTTCGCGCTGACCGATGGCAAGGTGACCTTCCGCAAGGGCCTCAAGGGCCGCACCTATATCTCCGTGCTGCCGGCCAATCTCGAGGCTGCCGAGTAAGCCCTTTTAAACACTTTCGTGTTTCATATCGGGGATCGGCGCAAGCCGGTCCCCTTTGCTTTTTCACGATCCCGATTATGTTCCATGAGTACGAGGGAGGAACAGATTATGAATGACCTGATCGCGCCGGACCTGAAGGCACAGGCCGTGATCGCGACCGAACGTTTCGTCCTGCGCCCGCTACGGCAGTCGGATGCAGGGTTGATCGCGCATTACACGCAGGATCGCCGCGTTGCCGATGGCACGCGCTCGATCCCCCATCCGCTTCCGCCGGGCGCGGCCGAGGCCTATGTCAAGCGCGCCATCGCCCATGACCGCGATGAGGATGTCTGGGCCATTGACGGCTCGAACAAGCAGCTTGCCGAGGTTCTGGGCGTGGTCTCGCTGACGCGCATCGGGCCGGACCAGTCCGAGCTCGGCTTCTGGGTCGGTTCGGGATTCTGGAATACCGGATTCGCGACCGAGGCTGTGGCCGCCTTGGTCGCCGCCAATCCGCATCACTCGCGCACGCTTTTCGCCGAGGCGTTTCAGGACAATCCGGGCTCGGCTCGGGTGCTCACGAATTGCGGTTTCGAATATCTGGGAGATGCCGAAAGCTGGTCGGTGGCGCGCGATGCGCGGGTTCCGACCTGGACCTATCTGCGTAAGATGGGCTGATCTTTCGGAAGAATGCCAAAGGGCGCCAATGTGGCGCCCTTTTTGCTGTCACTTGTTCAGCGTGACCACATTGCCGCCGCCGGTGATGACGACCTGCCTGACAGGGCTCAGCGCCTCGTTCGACAGGGTCAGGGCGACGGTCGCGGTGTCGCTGGCCGGGTTGGCGGGGCGGCTGGCTTCGCGTGTGCCCGGCTTTGGCGGATAGCCGACGAGGCGCAGGCGCAGCACGCCATTTTCATCGGGACGGATGCGGCCCTTGGGCATCGGCACTTCGGTCACGAGGGCAAGGTTCCACCAGCCCTCGGTCGCGGGAATGGCGTTCACTACCAGCAGGCGCCCCTCATAAAGCGGCTCCCAATGCGCGGCGGTGATGTGATTGACCGGCAGGCGGCCATCCTCGACGGTGGTCGGATAGCCCCCTTCGGGCTCCAGCGTCTCGGGTTCGCTTGATCCAAACCAAGTCGTGGGGTTCCAACTGCTATCCCCCGCACTGTCGCCCGCGCTATCACCGAAACGACCGCATCCGGCCAGCATCAGCATGGCGCAGCCAATTGAAGCCAAAGTCCTGATCCGCATACCGCCCCGCCCTGTTCCTTTCCGGTTTCCGCGAGTGATAGGGCAAAGCGGGCAGGCGCGAAAGCCTCTTTGACCTTGGCCGGGCGAAGCGCTATGCCAAAGGCCCTCCCCGATATCGCAGCATTGCGAAAGGATGCCAGATGGCCACCGCCGCCTTTGAAGACATTGCCGAGACCTTCGATTTTCTCGACGATTGGGAAGATCGCTACCGGCATGTGATCGAGCTTGGCAAGGCGATGCCCGGCCTTGATCCGGCATTGCAGGTTCCCGCCACCAAGGTCGAGGGCTGTGCCAGCCAGGTCTGGATCATGCCGCGCATCTCGGGCGGGGTCTTCGATTTCGACGGCGAGAGCGATGCGCTGATCGTGCGCGGGCTGATCGCCATTCTGCATGCGCTTTATTCGGGCGTGCCGGTGAGCGAGGTCGCCGCGATCGACGCCCCCGCCGAATTGCGTCGGCTGGGGCTCGAAGAGCATCTTTCGGCGCAGCGCTCGAATGGGCTACGCGCGATGGTCGAGCGTATTCGCTTGCTGGCGGCCTCGGCCTGAAGTTCAGCCGCGGCGGTGGGCGATCCAGCCCCCGCCAAGGACGCGGGTGCCCTCGGTCGCGTAAAAGACGCAAGCCTGACCGGGGCTGACACCTTCCTCGGGATCGAGCAGCTCGATCTCGGCGCGGTTCTTGCCAGTGGGGCGCAGGATCGCCGGGCGCGGCGGCCGGGTCGAGCGGATGCGCGCTGTGATCTGGATCTCGCCTTCGAAGGGCGCATCGCCAAGCCAATTCACCTCGGTCACCGGCACGATCTTGGTCGCAAGCGATTCCTTGGGGCCGACGACGACATGGCGCAACTCGGGGTCGAGGCGGACGACATAAAGCGGATCGCCAAGGCCACCAATGCCAAGGCCGCGGCGCTGGCCGATGGTGTAATGGATGACCCCGCGATGCTGGCCCAGAACATTGCCCTCAAGATCGACGATATCACCGGGATCGGCCGCGCCGGGGCGCAGCTTTTCAATGACGCTTGCGTAATTGCCATTCGGCACGAAGCAAATGTCCTGACTGTCCGGCTTATCGGCGACCGCGAGGCCGTATTTCGTCGCCAGAGCGCGTGTTTCGGCTTTGCTTACTAAGCCGCCCAGCGGGAAGCGCAGGAAGTCGAGCTGCTCGGCGGTGGTCGAGAACAGGAAATAGCTCTGGTCGCGATTCGGGTCGGCGGCCATATGCAATTCGGCGCCCTTCGGCCCATCAAAGCGGCGGATGTAATGGCCCGTTGCCATGCAATCGGCATCAAGCTCGCGCGCGGTCTGTAGCAGATCGCGGAATTTCACCCGCTCATTGCAGCGGATGCAGGGCACCGGGGTGGCGCCGGCCAGATAGGCATCGGCGAATTCCTCGATCACCGATTCACGGAACTTGTTCTCGTAATCAAGGACATAATGCGGGAAACCCACACGTTCGGCGACGCGGCGGGCATCGTGAATATCCTGACCGGCACAGCATGCGCCCTTCTTGGCCAGAGCCGCGCCATGATCGTATAGCTGAAGCGTGACGCCGATCACGTCATAACCCTCGGCGGCAAGCTGGGCCGCCACGACCGAGCTGTCAACGCCGCCGGACATGGCCACGACCACCCGCGTCTGCGCAGGGGGTTTGGCAAAGCCCAGGGAATTCAATTGGCTGTCATGCGCCGTGGCGCGCGGTTCAGTGCTGCAGCTTGTCATGGATCGTCCTTTTGCGGCGCGCTTTGTCGGGTCATGCATTCCGCGATCGTGAGCATTTATATGAAAAGCGCGAAATTCTCAAGGTCATGCCGCCCCGGAATATGCGTCCGCTTCACCCGGACTTAAGGATTTCTGGCGAAAAACAAAGGGCTGGAATACAGGAATTATTGCATGTTCGTTAAGAAAAGCTCTGGCCCGCGTACCGTGACCCTGCCTGATGGGTCTATCCTGACGCTTGCGGACCTGCCCCCGCCGGATACGCGCTGGGTCGCCAGCCGCAAGGCGATTGTCCTGGCTGCCGTGCAAAATGGTCTGCTCTGCCGAGAGGAGGCCATCCAGCGCTACGATTTGAGTGAGGAAGAGTTCATCTCTTGGGCGCGGGCCGTGAAGCGGCATGGGGTCGATGCCCTCAAGACAACCCATTTCCAGCGATTTAAACAATCTTAAGTTGAATTTATGTCGCCACAGTCTCCGGTAACGTGATATTAATAACTTTGTGACAGGAGTTAGTCTCATCGGATCAATAAGGGCTGAGAAGTAGATGCGAATCCTGCTTGTTGAGGACGACCAGAACACCGCACGCAGCATCGAATTGATGCTCACTCACGCGAATTACAACGTTTATCGGACGGATATGGGCGAAGAGGGAATCGATCTCGCCAAGCTCTATGACTACGACCTCATCCTGCTGGATCTGGACCTGCCGGATATGCATGGGATGGAAGTGCTCCGCCAGATCCGGATGTCTCGCGTCGATACGCCCATCCTGATCCTGACCGGTTCGGATGACACGGAAAGCAAGCTTCGCGGCTTTGGCTTCGGGGCCGATGACTACATGACCAAGCCGTTCAACCGCGACGAGCTGGTGGCGCGCAGCCATGCCATCATCAGGCGCTCCAAGGGGCATAGCCAGTCGATCATCCAGACTGGCGAGATGATGGTGAATCTTCACGCTCGCTCTGTCGAGGTCAGGGGCAAGGCGGTGAACCTGACGGGTAAAGAGTATCAGATCCTCGAACTTCTCAGTCTCAGAAAGGGCACGACCCTGACGAAAGAGATGTTCCTCAATCATCTCTATGGCGGGCTGGACGAGCCGGAACTGAAGATCATCGACGTCTTCGTGTGCAAATTGCGCAAGAAGCTTGCCGCGGTCATGAATGGTGAAAGCCATATCGAGACGGTCTGGGGTCGGGGATATGTGCTGCGCGACCCGGTGGCGGGACTCGGCAACGACCGGATGGCGCTGGGGGCCTAGCCGATCATTCCTGGCCTCAAGCTGGACAAGAGCCCGCCCGAAAAGCTATCAACTTGGCTCTGATTGAATGCCCCCGCGCGGGGCGACATGCGGAGGCGGGTATGACCCCAGAAGATCGGGATCAAAATGAGGGCGACCTCGCCGCAGAGGCAGGGGCGGAACCGGGCGAGAGAAACGCGGTCGCGACAGAGATGGCGGCTCTGAGGGACGTGCTTCTGAAGGCGGACCGCGCCTATCATGCCGAGGACGCGCCCTTTATCAGCGACGCGGAATATGATGCCAAGAAGCGGCAGCTTGCCGCGCTTGAACGGCAATTCCCCGAACTGGCTTCGCCCGACAGTCCGGTCTCACGCATTGGCGCGGCACCGGACGGTCGCTTTGCCAAGGTGCCCCACCGCCTGCCGATGCTCTCGCTTGAGAATGGCTTCGACGAAGAGGATATTCGCGCCTTCGTGCAGCGCATCCGATCCTTTCTCAGCCTGCCGGCCCATGCCCCGGTCGAGATGACGGCCGAGCCCAAGATCGACGGCCTGTCGCTGTCGCTGCGCTATGAAAACGGGCTGCTCGTTCATGCGGCGACAAGGGGCAATGGGGCCGTCGGAGAGAACGTGACGGCGAATGCGCGGACGATCGCGGATATTCCCCAGCGCCTGGCCAGTCCTGACATCCCGGAAATCGTCGAGATCCGCGGCGAATGCTACATGTCGCATGACGATTTCGAGGCGCTGAACGCGTCGGATGCCGGGCGCAGCTTTGCCAATCCGCGCAATGCCGCGGCCGGCTCGCTGCGCCAACTCGACCCCAATGTCACGGCCGCCCGCCCGCTGCGCTTCTTTGCCTATGCCTGGGGCGAACTCTCGGGGCCCCTCGGCCTGACCCAGATGCAGGCGGTCGCGCGGATGAGTGAAATGGGATTTCGCACCAACCCTCATATGCGGCTTTGTCATTCTGTCGCCGAGATGATCGAGGTCTGGACCGGGATCGAGCAGATGCGCGCGACGCTGGGCTATGACATCGACGGCGTGGTCTACAAGGTGAATGACCTGGCCTATCAGGCGCGGCTGGGCCTGCGTTCCACCACGCCGCGCTGGGCGATCGCGCATAAGTTTCCCGCCGAACGGGCCTGGACGCGCCTCGAAGGGATCGACATCCAGGTCGGCCGGACCGGCGCGCTCAGCCCCGTGGCGCGCCTGCATCCGCTGACCGTGGGCGGGGTCGTCGTGTCGAACGCCACCCTGCATAACGAAGATTACATTGCCGGCCGCAGCGCCGATGGCCGCACGATCCGGGACGGCAAGGATATCCGGATCGGCGATTGGGTCGAGGTCTATCGCGCGGGAGATGTCATTCCAAAGGTCGCCGATATCGATCTGGCAAAGCGCCCGCCGGGGGCCGAGCGCTACGAATTTCCCGAAACCTGTCCCGAATGCGGCTCTCCCGCGATCCGGGAAGAGGGCGACTCGGTGCGGCGCTGCACCGGTGGGCTGATCTGCCCGGCCCAGGCGGTCGAGAAACTCAAGCACTTCGTATCCCGCGCCGCCTTCGACATCGAGGGGCTTGGCGCAAAGCTCGTCGAAGAGCTTTTCCGCGACGGTTGGATCGCCGAGCCTGCCGATATCTTTCTGCTGCGCGACCGCTACGGGCCAGGGCAATTGACGCAGTTGAAGAACCGCGAGGGCTGGGGCGAGAAAAGTGCCGCGAGCCTGTTTCGTGCAATCGAGGAGAAGCGCCATATATCCTTGGCGCGGCTGCTCTTCGCGCTGGGAATCCGCCATCTGGGCGAAGTCGCGGCCAGTGATCTGGCGCGGCACTACCGCGATTGGGATGCGCTGGCGCAAGCGGTCGATCGGTTGACGCCCGCGGCCGAGGCGCATCGCGCGGCAGAAACAGCCGCCGAGGCCGAACGTGCCGCCGCGGCAAGGACGGGCCGCCGGGCGCGGGTGGCCGAAGCCCGTTCGGCGGTGCTGGCGGAAAGCGCGATCTCTATCTCCGCCCGCTCGGCCTGGGCAGATCTCATCGCCGTCAACGGCATCGGCCCGGTCCTTGCCATGTCGATTGCCGAAGCCTTTTCCAACGAGCGCGAGCGTGCTGCGATCGACAGGCTGGTCAGCCATCTCGACATTCAGCCCCCCGAGGCCGTCTCGTCGGAAAGCGCGGTTTCCGGCCTGACCCTCGTCTTTACCGGCAAGCTTGAAAAGATGACGCGGGATGAGGCAAAGGCCCGTGCCGAGGCCCTGGGCGCGCATGTCGCGGGGTCGGTCTCGGCCAAGACGGATCTGCTGATTGCGGGACCGGGGGCGGGCTCCAAGGCCAAGAAGGCCGCGGAACTGGGGATCAGGGTCATCGACGAGGACGAATGGCTGGCGATCGCCCAGCGGTGACGGGGCGGCCCACCGCGCTGTTTCCGCTTTTCGGAACATTGGAATCGCTGCCCGGCATCGGTCCGAAGGCGGCCGAGGCCTTTTCGCAGATGGGGGTCGCTCGGCCGCGTGACCTCATCCTGACCTTGCCACATTCCGGCGTCACCCGGCGCAGGATCAACCATCTTGCCGAGGCCAGCCCGCCCGAGATCGTCACCATCCTTCTGTCGGTCAGCCGTCTCAGTCCGCCTTCGGCCAAGGGCCGGCCGTGGCGGGTGCATTGCTCGGATGGCAGCGACGAGTTGCAACTCGTATTTTTCCACGCCCGCAAGGAGTGGATCGAGGCACAGTTCCCAATCGGCGCGCGCCGGATGGTCTCGGGGAAGGTCGAGCTTTTCGATGGCATCCGCCAGATCGTGCATCCAGATCACGTCCTGGCCGAGGGCGCGACTCCCCCTCCGGATTTCGAACCGGTCTATCCGCTGTCGGGACGCCTGACGCAGGGCGTCGTGCAAAAGGCCGTGCGGGCGGCGATGAGCCGGCTTCCCGAGGTATCGGAATGGATTGATCCCATGCTTTGCACGCGGCAGGGATGGGCGGGATGGGCCGATGCACTTGACGCGGCGCATCATCCGGGCGGCATGCAGAACCTTTCGGCCACAGATCCAGCGCGAGCGCGTCTGGCCTATGACGAGCTTTTCGCGCATCAACTGACACTCGCCTTGCTGCGTCGCGACCGTCGCAGGCAGGCGGGGATCGTCAGCGCGGGTGACGGCAGCTTGCGTGCGCGGGTTCTTGCGGGATTGCCCTGGCCGCCGACCGGGGCGCAAACCCGCGCCGTCAAGGAAATTGCAGCCGATATGGCCGCGCCGCGGCGGATGAACCGGCTGCTGCAGGGCGATGTCGGCGCGGGCAAGACGCTGGTCGCCTTCCTGTCGCTCTTGATCGCCGTCGAGGCGGGCGGGCAGGGCGTGATGATGGCCCCGACCGAGATCCTCGCAAGGCAGCATTTCAGGGCGCTTGAGCCCTTGGCGGCGCTCGCAGGGATCCGGCTCGAGGTGCTGACCGGCCGGGACAAGGGGGACGCGCGCAGCAACATCCTGACCGATCTGGCCGAGGGGCGGATCCAAATCCTTGTCGGCACCCATGCCGTGATCCAGAAAACCGTCGCATTCAACGACCTGCGCCTGGCGATCATCGACGAGCAGCACCGTTTCGGCGTCAACCAACGCATGGAGCTTGGGACCAAGGGCACGCATCTGCCGCCCGACATGCTGGTAATGACCGCGACTCCGATCCCGCGCTCGCTCGCGCTGGCGCAATTCGGGGATATGGATCTGTCGGTGCTGGATGAAAAGCCCGCAGGTCGCCAGCCGGTCAGGACCACGGTGACTGCCGATAGCCGCATGGGCGAGGTGCTTGACCATCTCGATCGCGCGCTTCAGGGCGGCGCGCGGGCCTATTGGGTCTGTCCGCTGGTCGAGGAGAGCGAAGCCGTGGACCTGACCGCGTCCGAGGCGCGGTTCAAGGAGTTGCGGGCGCGTTTCGGCGCGCAGGTGCGGCTGGTGCATGGCCAGATGCCGCCGGATGAACGCGATGCGGCGATGGCGGATTTCGCGGCGGGTCGTGCCGGTATCCTTGTCGCGACGACGGTGATCGAGGTCGGCGTGGACGTGCCCGAGGCGACGATCATGGTGATCGAACGGGCCGAGAATTTCGGCCTTGCGCAGCTGCATCAATTGCGTGGCCGGGTCGGGCGGGGCAGCAAGGCCTCAAGCTGCGTGTTGATGTATCATGAGCCGCTTTCCGAGACGGGACGCCGCCGCCTGTCGATCCTGCGCGAGACCGAGGACGGGTTCCGCATTGCCGAAGAGGATCTGGCCATGCGCGGCGCGGGCGATGTCATCGGCACGGCACAGTCCGGCCTGCCGCGCTTTCGCATCGCCGACCTGGAACGTCAGGGCGCTTTGATGGCCTTGGCGCGCAAGGATGCGCAGGCTTTCCTTGAGCGCGATCCGGACATGGCAAGCGAGCGCGGCCGCGCCGTTCGGTTGCTGCTCTGGCTCATGGAACAGGACCGCGCGATCCGGATGATCACGGCGGGGTAAAAGTTCCATTAATGTTCCTTAAAAGTTCTTTACTTGATCGCGATTCGGTGAGAACAATTCAGGAACAACAGAGGAGAATTGACATGAGCCGTGAAACTCTGGCCGATTTTATCGGTGTCCTCGCCCTCTCGGCGATGGCTGTCTTCTTGTTTTCCCTGCCGAGCATCATGCCCTCGGCGCTTGCCTGAATTCATTTCGACCTGCCCCGCGCATCGCGAAACCCTCGCCCGGTTTCCCACGGACCGTCCCCGGCCGTGATCAAGCGCGCAACTGCCGGCCCCTTGCGGGTCGGCGTTTCTTTTTCAGCAAGCAGCTTTGTTCAGGCGTCGATCGCGTCGATCGCGTCGAGCGTGGCCTGCCAGGCCAGCAAGATCGAGGCATGGCGGTTTGGGAATTCCCGCGCGGGCAGCAAGGCCTCGAGCCCGTCGAACGGCGCGTCCGGGGCGGGGCCGTCGGTCTTGAGCATGGCCTCAAGCTCGGCCGTGCCGCGCTCGAGTTCGTCGCGGGTAAGGCCGATCACCACCTGTCCCAGCACCGCCGCCGAGGCCTGACCCAGCGCGCAGGCGCGAACCTCTTGCGAGAAATCCGCGACGCGGCCCTGATCCATCACGATATGGGCCGTGACCGAAGATCCGCATTGCGGCGAGCGACGATGCGCGCTGCCGGTCGCGTTTTCGAGTTTGCCCAGATGCGGAATATCCGAGGCCAGGGCAAGGATGCGGCGCGAGTAAAGCTGCATCAGATCGCTGTCGGACATGGCGGGCCTCGGGCTTTTCCTTGGGGTGGCTCAGGTTTAGATAGGGGCGACCCAGCCGAAAGGAAAGCCGATGTTCGACCCTGCGACACTGAAATATGACGGGAACGGTCTGATCCCGGCCATCGCGCAGGACCATCAAAGCGGCGAGGTGCTGATGATGGCTTGGATGAATGCGGAATCCGTGGCGCGCTCGCTGGAAAGTGGCAAGGTCACCTATTGGTCGCGCTCGCGCCAAAGCTTCTGGGTCAAGGGCGAAAGTTCGGGGCACGCGCAAAAGCTGGTGGAGATGCGTGTCGATTGCGACCGCGATTGCCTTTTGGTGCTGGTCGAGCAGGTGGGTCCCGCCTGCCACACCAATCGCCGTAGCTGCTTCTATACCGCGATCCGCGAAGGTGCCGAGGTCGAGATCATGCAGCCTCAGAACCCAAGCGACTGACGGATTTCGGCGGCGCTCATGCCCTGCTCGCGGTAAAGCCGCAGGGCGCGGGCGTCGTCGCGTTTCGCAAGCCGTTTGCCGTTGTCGTCGCGGATCAGGCGGTGGTGGTAATAGCGCGGCACGGGCAGGTCCAGCAGGCGCTGCAGCAGGACATGGATATAGGTCGAATCCAGCAGGTCCTTGCCGCGCGTGACGAGCGTGATGCCCTGTTCCGCATCATCGACCACGACGGACAGGTGATAGCTCGTCCCCATGCCACGCCGGGCCAGAACCACGTCGCCGATCCCCGAGACCATGTCCGCCGCCGACAAGCGATGCGGGAGGCCGGGCGCGATGTTCTCGTCGTCAAAGACGATCTCGTCGGCCCGAAGGTGGTCGAGCGCGCGCCCCATGTCCAGCCGGATCGCGTCATCCGCTCCGGCCTCGGCCATGGCGCGGTGGCGGCAGGTGCCGGGATAGACCGGGCCGTCCGGGCCGATCGTGGGCTCGGCGCCTTCCTGCGGGGCCGAGAGCGCGGCGCGGATATCGGCGCGGCGGCACTGGCAGGGATAGGTCAGCCCCATCTCCGCCAGCCGGTCGAGCGCCGCCTGGTAGGCGGGCAGGCGATCGGATTGCCGCATCACCGGCAAGGGCCAGTCGAGGCCCAGCCAATGCAGGTCCTGCGAGATCATCGTCTCATATTCCGGGCGGCAGCGGCTCTGGTCGATATCCTCGATGCGCAGCAGGAACTGGCCGGGATCGGCCAGTTTCGCGGCGGTCAGCGCGGCAAAGGCATGGCCCAGATGCAGGGCGCCGGTGGGCGAGGGGGCGAACCGCGTGCGGTTCAATTCTGCCCCGCGAGCCAGCCGTTGAAATCGGCTTTCGCGCGGTCGGTATAGGCCGGGTAGCGGTCCTTGCGGCCTTTGCGCCCGCCACGCATTTCGTCAAGCGGCGGGTAAAGGCCGAAATTCACGTTCATCGGCTGGAAGGTCTTGGCATCCGCGCCGCCGGTGATGTGATTGACGAGGGCGCCCATCGAGGTCGTGGGCGGCGGCGGCGGCAGATCGCGGCCAAGTGCCTCGGCAGCGGCCATGCGGCCCGCGAGCAGGCCCATTGCGGCGGATTCGACATAGCCCTCGACGCCCGTCACCTGACCCGCGAAGCGCAGGTTCGGGCGCGACCGCAGCCGCAGCCGGTCGTCGATCAGGCGCGGCGAGTTCAGGAAGGTGTTGCGGTGGATGCCGCCGAGACGCGCGAAGCTCGCATTCTGCAGGCCGGGGATGCGGCGGAAGACCTCGGTCTGGGCGCCGTATTTCATCTTGGTCTGGAAGCCGACGATATTGTAGAGCGTGCCCAAGGCGTTGTCGCGGCGCAGCTGGACGACGGCATAGGCTTTTTCGGTGGGCTTGTGCGCGTTGGTCAGGCCCACAGGTTTCATCGGGCCGTGGCGCAGGGTTTCGCGGCCGCGCTCGGCCATGACCTCGATCGGCAGGCAGCCGTCGAAATAGCCCGCGGTCTCGCCCTCATGGAACTCGGTCTTGTCGGCGGCGAGAAGCGCGTCGATGAAGCCTTCGTAATCCTCGCGGGTCATCGGGCAGTTGATATAGGCGGTGCGCTCTTCCTCGGTCTCGCCCTTGTCGTAGCGGCTTTGCAGCCAGCAGATCGACATGTCGATCGTGTCGGCATGGACGATGGGGGCGATGGCGTCGAAGAAAGCCAGCGAGCCTTCCTCGGTCGCGGCAAGGATCGAATTGCCCAAAGCCGCAGAGGTGAGCGGTCCGGTAGCGACGATCCAGCGGCCGTCCGCGGGCAGCTCGGTCACCTCGCCGGGGGCGAAGCTGACCAGCGGCTCGTCGCGCAGCGCCTGCGTCACGGCGGCGGAGAAGGCGTCGCGGTCGACGGCCAGCGCGCCGCCCGCAGGCAGGCGGTGGCGGTCGGCCATCGACATGATCAGGCCGCCGGCCGCGCGCATTTCCCAATGCAACTGGCCCACGGCATTCATTTGGTCGTCATCCGAGCGGAAGCTGTTCGAGCAGACCATCTCGGCACAATCGCCGGTGCGATGGGCGAAGGTCTCGACCTCGGGGCGCATCTCGTGCAGCACGACGGGCACGCCCGCGCGCGTGATCTGCCAGGCCGCTTCCGAGCCCGCGAGGCCCGCGCCGATGATGTGGATCGGTTCCATGTCTTACCCCTTCGCGTCAGGCGGGCGTCATAGCACTGCGCCGGGCCAAGAGAAAGGGCGGCATCCGCGAGGGATGCCGCCCGATCAGTGTCAGCACTTGGCCTGGGATCAGGCTTCGGCGCCTTCAGCGGCTTCCGCGTTGTCTTCCGAACGCAGGCCCGAGGGGGCCGCGATGTTCGCGATGACGAAGTTGCGGTCGATCGTCGGCTTCGTGCCGTTGGGCAGCACGATGTCGTTGATGTGGATCGAATCGCCGATCTGCTTGCCGGTCAGGTCCACGGTGATGTGGTCCGGGATCTCCGAGGCGGTGACTTCCAGTTCGACTTCCGGACGGACGACGACCAGGGTGCCGCCGCGCTTCAGGCCGGGCGACGCTTCGTGGTTCTCGAAGGTCACGTGGATGAACAGGTTCACGCGGGTGTCGCGGTGCAGGCGCATGAAGTCGATATGCGTCGGCAGGTCCTTGACCACGTCACGCTGAACGCCGCGGCAGACGACGCGAACGTCTTCTTGGCCTTCGACTTTCAGGTTCCACAGCGTCGACAGGAAGCGGCCTGCGCGCAGTTTGGTCAGGAGCGAGTTGAACTCGACTTGGATCGGCTGCGGCTCTTTGCCGTCGCCGTAGACGATGCCGGGCACTTTACCTTCGCGACGGGCTTGGCGGGCGGCCCCCTTGCCTGTCCCCGCGCGTGCCTCGACGACCAGATCAGGGATCTCTTTGGCCATGTTGGTATTCCTTACATTAAGTGTTCGCGGCCATCCTCCAAGGGTGCATGGCCGAAGCGGGGCCTATAGCCGCGAATCGTAAAAATGGAAAGCCGAAAAACCCCGCGCGGGGTCTTTAGGGCGAACCCTAGAGATAGGGCTCGAGGAAATCGCGCGGGATCATCACGTTCTTGCGGCCGATATTCTTGACATCGCGTTCGCCGCACAGCGCCATCGAGATGTCGAGCTCCTTGCGGATGACCTCCAGCGCCTTGGTCACACCGGCCTCGCCCATGGCACCGAGGCCATAAATGAAGGCGCGGCCGATATAGGTGCCATGCGCCCCGAGGGCGAGCGCCTTCAGGACGTCCTGACCCGAGCGGATGCCGCTGTCGAGATGCACTTCGACCTTGTCGCCCACTGCCGCGACAATCTCGGGCAGCATCCGGATCGAGCTTGCCGCGCCGTCGAGTTGGCGGCCGCCATGGTTGCTGACGATGATCGCATCCGCGCCGAAATCGGCGGCGATGCGGGCATCCTCGGGGTCGTTGATGCCCTTGAGGATCAGCTTGCCGCCCCAGAGATCGCGGATGCGGGCGATCTTGTCCCAGTCGAGTTGCGGGTCGAACTGCTCGGCGGTCCAGCTCATCAGCGACGAGGCATCGCCGACGCCCTTGGCATGGCCGACGATATTGCCGAAGAAGCGGCGCTTGGTCTGCAGCATCTCGAGGCCCCAACGCCATTTCGTCGCGAGGTCCAGCATCACCGGCAGGGTCATCTTGGGCGGGGCGGAGAGGCCGTTCTTGAGGTCCTTGTGGCGCTGGCCGAGGATCTGCAGGTCCAGCGTCAGGACGAGGGCCAAGCAGTTCGCCCGTTTCGCGCGCTCGATGATGGCTTCGAGGAATTCCTGATCGCGCATCACGTAAAGCTGGAACCAGAACGGGGCCTGCGTCGCTTCGGCCACATCCTCGATCGAGCAGATCGACATGGTCGAGAGGGTGAAGGGCACGCCGAATTTCTTCGCGGCCTGCGCGGCCTTGATCTCGCCATCCGCCGATTGCATGCCGGTCATCCCGACCGGGGCAAGGCCCACCGGCATCGCGACCTTCTCGCCGATCATCGTGCTTTCGGTGGTGCGGCCGGTCATGTCGACCGCCACCTTCTGGCGCAGCTTGATCCGGGCGAAATCGGACGTGTTCTCGCGGAAGGTGCTCTCGGTATAGCTGCCGCTTTCGGCATAGTCGTAGAACATCTTCGGCACCCGGCGGCGATAGATCGCCTTCAGGTCGTCGATGCAGGTGATGACGGGCATTGGGCCTTATTCCTCCGGTGTGACCACGGCTTTGGGTGTCTCGGGAAGGGCGCAGGTCGTCGTGCCTTCGGGGCAGGGAGCCTGCGGCTGCGCCGTGAGGGCGTCCGAGCGCGCGCGCAACTCCTCGATGCGGCGCGTCAGGTCGGGATCATCGTCGGCCGGGGCAGGGGCGGCCGTCCGCGTGCAGGCGGCGCCCTCGGGGCAGGCGTCAAGCTGGGTCTGGGCGAGGGCATCGGCGCGCGCGCGCAGCGCATCGGCGCGGCCCGACATGGATTCGTCATTCGCGACTTGGCCGGGGGTATTTGCTTTCAGAGCGCTGGCGCGGCTGGTCAGCCCGGCGGTGGCGGCCGAGGGGTCGCGGGCACTTTCGGCGGCATGGGCGGGCAGATTGGGCTCGGCCAGAATTTGGTCGGTCGGCAGCAATTCGGGATAATCCCCGATACGGTCGTCGCATCCTGCCAGCGCCAGCAGCGCGCAGGCCAAGGCGATCCGTCTTGCCGTCATGAATGTCCCCCTTCCGGATGGGCGACACAATAGGCGCGCCGCAGCAGGGGATACAAGATGCGGTCTTTCCGAAGTTCCTTGCCCGACCTAGAAAGGGGATATGGCGCGCACCCAAGGCTCGAAAGCCGAGATCACCGGCCCCCTGATCCGCGATTCGGCGCGTAGCCTTTTCGCGCGCCACGGCTATGCCGCCGTCTCGATGCGCCAGATCGCGGCCGAGGTGGGCGTGCAGGCCGGCGCGCTTTACGCCTATACGCCGGACAAGCAGGCGCTGCTGGTGGATCTTTTGCGCGGCCATATGGAAAGGCTTCTGGCCGAATGGCGGGACGACGCGTCGCGCCCGGCGCTGGAGCGGCTCGACGCCTTCCTGCGCTTCCATATCCAGACCAGCCTCGACAGTTCCGAGGCGGTGTTCCTGTCCTACATGGAGTTGCGCAGCCTCAGCCCCGAGAACCGGCGTGAGATCGCCGCCCTGCGCCGCCGCTACGAGGATGCGCTGGAGGCGATCCTCGCCGCCGGCGAGGCCGAGGGGGTGATGCGGATACCCGACCGCAGGCTGACCACGATGGCGCTGATCGCCATGCTGACCGGGGTCACCAACTGGTATCGCGAGGATGGCCGCCTGGACCAGGAACGCGTCGTCGCGGTCTATCGCGATCTGGTGCGCGGCGCGGTGGGCGCCTGATTCCCCTTTCCAACTCGCCCGCGCGAGCGGATATAAGGGGGCATGAGTCTTCCGCCCCAATTCCTCGATGAGATCCGCGCCCGCGTCCCCCTGTCCCGTGTGATCGGGCGCAAGGTGACATGGGATCTGCGACGCTCGAATCAGGCCAAGGGCGACTGGTGGGCGCCTTGCCCCTTCCATGGCGAGAAGACGGCCTCGTTCCATGTCGATGACCAGAAGGGGTTCTATTACTGCTTCGGCTGCCATGCCAAGGGCGATGCGCTGAGCTTCCTGCGCGAGGCCGAGGGCATGGGCTTCATCGACGCGGTGCAGATGCTGGCCGCCGAAGCCGGGCTTCCCATGCCCGAACGCGATCCGCGTCAGGTCGAACGCGCCGATCGTCGCACGGAACTTGTCGATGTGATGGAACAGGCGGTGCGCTGGTACCGGATGCAGCTTGGCATGGGGCTGGCCGAGGCGGCGCGGGCCTATCTGGCGCGGCGCGGCCTCGATGCGGCGGCCTGCGAGCAATTCGGCATCGGCTATGCCCCCGACCAGCGGCAGGGGCTCTTCAATGCGCTGAAGTCCAAGGGCGTCTCCGAGGCGCTGCTTCTCGAAGCGGGGCTGGTGGCCAAGCCGGATGATGGCGGCGCGCCATTCGATCGATTCCGGGGCCGGATCATGTTCCCGATCCGCGACGGGCGCGGGCGCTGCATCGCCTTTGGCGGACGGTCGATGGACCCGAATGCGCGGGCGAAATATCTCAACAGCCCCGAGACCGCGCTCTTCGACAAGGGGCGCAATCTTTACAATATCGGCCCGGCGCGGGCGGCGGTGGCCAAGGGCAAGCCACTGATCGTGGCCGAGGGCTATATGGATGTGATCGCGCTTGTCCGCGCGGGCTTCGAGGGCGCGGTGGCCCCTCTCGGCACGGCGATCACCGAGGATCAGTTGCGGCTGATGTGGCGCATCTCGCCCGAGCCGGTGATCGCACTCGACGGCGATACGGCAGGCACGCGCGCGGCGATGCGGCTCATTGATCTGGCGCTGCCGATGACCGGGCCGGGGCAGGCGCTGCGCTTTGCCTTCCTGCCGCAAGGGCAGGACCCGGACGACCTGATCCGCGCGCGTGGGGCAGGGGCGATGTCCGCCATTCTGGATGAGGCCCGCCCGCTGGTCGATCTGCTCTGGCGGCGCGAGACCGATGGCAAGGTCTTCGACAGTCCCGAACGCAGGGCCGCTTTGGACAAGGCGCTGGGCGACGCCATCGCAAAGATCCCGGACAAGGATACGCAGCACCATTATTTCTCGGCGCTGAAGCAACTCAAATGGGAGCTTTTCGGCCCACGTCGTCAGGCCCAGACCGAGCGCGCGCCGCGTCAGCCCTGGCAGCCCAAAGGGATGCGCGGGCCATCGCTTCCGGTCCAGCCGGTCGCCTCGACACGGGCCTCGTGGCTCTCATCGCCCGATGCCGATGAGCGTGCCGCCGAGCAGATGATCGAGGCGATGATCCTCGCGATCTGCGCCACCCATCCTGAATTGATCGCGCCGGTCGAGTCGCGGCTGGAACGGCTCGAACCGGCCGATGGGGACCGGGCCGCGCTGGTTCATGACCTGCTCGCGGGCAGCCAGTCCCAAGCCGGTCAGCGCGCCCTTGAAAGCATCATGGCCGAGCCCCATGTGAAGTCGGCTCCGGCCATTTTGCGCCCCAGCGATGACGACGCCGCCGCAGGTATTCTTGCCAATGCGCTGGACCGGATCGAGGCCCGTCGCTCCGCGCGCGATGAGACCGCACGCGCCGAGGCCGAAATCCAGGGGCTTGCCGATGAGGGGCTGACATGGCGCATGGCGCAATCCGCGCGCGCGCTGCAACAGGCTGACCGACCTTCGCTGGCGGATCTTTCCGATCTGGGCGAGGATCGCGCCGCGCTTTCGGCGGGGTTGAAAGCCGCGATGGAAAACGAGATCTGGCGCAAACCGCGTCGCTGAAAAACCGGGCTCCCATGCTTCGCGGGGCCTCATCTATGGCCGAATCACTTGGCCGAATCATTGGCCCGAATCGTATAAACGAATCACAGGGCCGAATCACCGAGGCCGAATCACGGGCCAATCGCATGTGCCGGGCTATGATTCCGGTTATGACTTGGTTAGAAACGGCCGATACGCCGATCCCGATTCGCTGATTCGCGAATCACCGCTTAAGGGAGCCAGCATGGCAGCTAACGACGACGACCAGAAGCCCGACACCAAGGATGACGATGTTTCGCTGGACATGTCGCAGGCCGCGGTCAAGCGCATGATCGCCGAAGGGCGTGAGCGCGGCTTTATCACCTACGACCAGTTGAACGCTGCGCTGCCGCCGGAACATGCCAGTTCCGACCAGATCGAAGATGTCATGTCGATGCTCTCGGAAATGGACATCCGCGTCGTCGAGAATGATGAAGAGGCCGATGAGGGCGAATCCGCCGGCGAATTGGCCACGACCGGCTCGGGCTCCCGCGAGGTGGCGATCGCCACAACCGAAACCGAGAAACTCGACCGTACCGATGACCCGGTGCGTATGTATCTGCGCGAGATGGGCTCGGTCGAACTGCTGTCCCGCGAAGGCGAGATCGCCATCGCCAAGCGCATCGAGGCCGGCCGCAACACGATGATCGCCGGGCTTTGCGAAAGCCCGCTGACCTTCAAGGCCATCACCATGTGGCGTCAGGAACTTCTCGACGAAGACATCCTGCTGCGCGACGTGATCGACCTTGAGACCACCTTCGGCCGTTCGATGGACGAAGAAGGCGAGGACGAAGAGGTCCTGCCGAGCGAGTCGCCGGTTGCGAATGGTGCCTCTGCGCCCGCCCGCGACGAGCCGGAATATGATGCCGACGGCAATCCGATGCGCCGCGGCGACGATGAGGAAGAGGACGAGGACGGCCAGAACCTGTCGCTCTCGGCGATGGAAGCCTCGCTCAAGCCCAAGGTCCTCGAGACGCTCGAGCTGATCGCCAACGGCTACGAGCAGCTCGCCCACATGCAGGACAACCGCATGTCGGCGACGCTGAACGAGGACGGGACCTTCTCGGTCGCGGATGAGGTCGCCTATCAGCACCTGCGCTCGCGCATCGTCGGGCTGGTGAACGAGCTTCACCTGCATAACAACCGCATCGAAGCGCTGGTCGACCAGATTTATGGCATCAACCGCCGCATCGTGACCATCGATTCGGGCATGGTGAAGCTGGCCGACGCCGCCCGCATCAACCGTCGCGAATTCATCGACGCCTATCGCGGCGCCGAGCTTGATCCGACCTGGATCGACCGGATGATGGCGAACAAGGGTCGCGGCTGGCAGAGCCTCTTCGAGAAATCGCGTCCGCAGGTCGAGAATCTGCGCGGCGACATGGCCATGGTCGGTCAGCATGTCGGCGTCGATATCGAAGAATTCCGCCGTATCGTGAACCAGGTCCAGCGCGGCGAGAAAGAAGCCCGTCAGGCGAAAAAGGAAATGGTCGAGGCGAACCTGCGCCTGGTCATCTCGATCGCCAAAAAATACACGAACCGTGGCCTTCAATTCCTTGATCTTATTCAGGAAGGCAATATCGGCCTGATGAAGGCCGTGGACAAGTTCGAGTATCGCCGCGGTTATAAATTCTCGACCTATGCGACCTGGTGGATCCGTCAGGCGATCACGCGTTCGATCGCGGATCAGGCCCGCACGATCCGTATCCCGGTCCACATGATCGAGACGATCAACAAGCTGGTCCGCACCGGCCGCCAGATGCTGCACGAGATCGGCCGCGAGCCGACCCCGGAGGAACTGGCCGAAAAGCTGCAAATGCCGCTGGAAAAGGTTCGCAAGGTGATGAAGATCGCCAAGGAACCGATCAGCCTCGAAACCCCGATCGGGGACGAAGAGGACAGCCAGCTTGGCGATTTTATCGAGGACAAGAACGCGGTCCTGCCGCTGGACAGCGCCATTCAGGAAAACCTGAAGGAAACCACGACCCGCGTCCTCGCGAGCCTCACGCCGCGCGAAGAGCGGGTTCTGCGGATGCGCTTCGGCATCGGCATGAACACCGATCACACGCTGGAAGAGGTCGGGCAGCAGTTCAGCGTGACCCGCGAACGGATCCGTCAGATCGAGGCCAAGGCGCTGCGCAAGCTCAAGCACCCGTCGCGTTCGCGCAAACTCAGGTCCTTCCTGGATCAGTGATACGGTGACAACGGCTTTCCTGCTCTATCGAAGTCAGACCACGTTGCGGGCAAAGTCGTCGGCTTGCACCGAGATTCTGCACGAGGCCCGTGAGCGCAATCGCGAATTGGGCGTGACCGGTTATCTGCATCTTGAGGATGGCCATTTCTATCAATGGCTCGAGGGCCCCTTGGTGGCCCTCGAAGACGTCATGGCCCGGATCGAACGCGATCCACGCCATAGCGATATTGAAAAGCTGTGCAGGGGCACGCAGCGCGGGCGGCATTTCGGGCGCTGGGAGATGGGGTTCGGCACGTCGAACCGCGGGACCCTGTTCGACTGGATCGCCGAGCATGACGTGCAGGTCGGCAATCCGGGGGCGTTCTCCAGCGGATTGCTGGCCTTCATGCTGAGCCAGCAGGAAAAAACCACTTCTTGAGCCGGCCGCCCCGGATCGCGCTTCGGCGCGCGAAGCCTTGCTTTTTTGGGGCAAACGGTGAACACTTGCCGCCAACAAGACGCCGAAGGCGGGCGCGGCCGAGGCAAGGAGGGATGTGGTGATCGACGATATCGAGCTGTGGCTTGCAGAGGCGGGCAATCTGCGGTTGCTGCTTGTCCTCTGCCTTGCGGCGGCGCTTTGGCTATACATCCTGCTGTCGCGAACGCGTCGTCTGGCGGCGGAAAATGCCCAGGCCGCCCGCCGCGCCGAGGCGGATCTGCGCGCCCGGATCGAAGACCAAGAGCGCGGGCTGCGCGACCAGCTTCTTGCCGCGAGCCGGCTGGAAACCCGGGCCGAGAGCCAGTCCCAACGCATTCAGGAACTGATCGAAGAACGGGACGGGCTGACGGATGTGCTGCATCGCGAGCGCAATGCCTTGTCCGGCCTGCAACGCGAACTGGCCGAGACCCGGCTTGCCGCCGAGAAGGACCGCGAATCCGCCGAACGTGACATCCAGACATTGCGTGAACTGCGTCAGGAAATGACCGGCCATTTCCGGTTGATGGCGAATGAAACCCTGCGCGTGCAAGGCTCCGAGATGCAAAAGGCGCATGGCGAGCAGCTCAACGCCCTCCTGAACCCGTTCAAGGAACAGGTCAATCGCTTCCAGACCGAATTGCAGGCCCGCAACAAGGCCACTGACGAGGAACGCGCCCGGCTGAAAGAGCAGATCGAATTTCTGCACAAGCGATCCGAGCAGATCTCGCAGGAGGCCGTGGCGCTGACCCGCGCGCTCAAGGGCGACAGCCAGAAGCGCGGCGCTTGGGGCGAGATGATCCTGGAGCGCATCCTCGAGGATTCGGGGCTGATTTCGGGCACCCATTATTTGACCCAGACCAGCCATCGCGATGCCGAGGGCAAGCTTTGGCGGCCCGACGTGATCGTGAAGATGCCGCAGAAGAAATTGCTGGTGATCGACAGCAAGGTTTCTCTGCTCGCTTATGAAGAGGCCGTGAACAGCGAGGATCCCGCGCTGCGCGAGGCGGCGCTGCGCCGCCATGTCGCCTCGGTCCGGGGCCATGTCGCGCAGCTTGCGGCCAAGGGTTATCAGGCGCTGGACGATGGCTCGGTCGATTATGTGCTGATGTTCATCCCGGTCGAGGGCGCTTTCTCCGAGGCGCTGCGCGTCGATCCGGACCTTGCGCGTTTCGCGATGGAGAACCGGGTGGGGCTGGCGACGCCCACCACCCTGATGCTGACGCTGCGGACGGTCGATCATATCTGGACCGTCGAGCGGCGCGAGAGCAATGCCATGCAGATCGCCGCGCGGGCGGGCCAGCTTTACGACAAGCTGCACGGTTTCGTCGCTGCGGTCGAGGATGTCGGCCTCGCGCTCGACAAGGCGCAGAAAAGCCATGCCACGGCAATGGACCGGCTGACACGGGGCTCGGGCAATGTGATCCGGCAGGCCGAGATGCTGCGCGAGCTTGGCGCGCGGACGCAAAAGCGCCTTGCGCTAGACCATGACGGCGTCTTGCCCGTCCCCGAAGAGGCCGCCGAATAGGCATGTGGCATTGACGCGATTTCAGGCATTTGAGCGCGCTTGACTCCACGTCCCGGAAAATTCCTTCCTCTTGACATTGTCTTGTGAAAGCTTGCGTAACAAACGGGCAAGGGCATCGGCGCAAGGGCAGGGGATGGCAACAGGCAATCGATCACAATCCGCGCAGGGTCTGACCCTGATCGCACCGCCCCTGAGCTATGCGCTGCTGGTCATGGCCGCGCCTTTGCTGACGATCCTTGCCTATTCCTTTCTCAAGGATGGCTACCTGACCGTCATCCGCGAATTCACCTTGGAGAACTACCGCGCGGTCTGGTCCGACCCGATCGTCCGCACGATCATGCTGCGTTCGCTTTCGGTTGCGGCGCTGGTGACGCTGGTCACGGTCGTTCTGGCCTTTCCGGTCGCCTATTTCCTGAGCTTCGTGGTGGCGCCGGGCCGCAAGGCCATGTGGCTTTTCCTGATCACCATCCCGTTCTGGACCAGCTACCTGATCCGGGTTTTCCTGTGGAAGGTGATCCTGGGCTATAATGGCGTGGTGAATTCCGGATTGAAGACGCTGGGCGTGATCGAGCAGCCGCTGGGCTTCCTGCTTTACAATGTCAATTCCATGGTCATCACGCTGGCCCATGCCTATGCGCCTTTCGCGATCCTGCCGATCTTTATCGCGCTGGAAAAGATCGATCGTTCGCTGCTGGAAGCCGGGCGGGATCTGGGCGAAAGCCGCGCCATGACCTTCTGGCGCGTCACCCTGCCACTGGCCATGCCGGGCGTGGTCGCGGCCGCGCTGATCGTCTTCATCCCGACCATCGGCGATTATGTCACGCCCGCCCTGATCGGCGGCGGCAAGATCCCGATGATCGCCAACATGATCCAATCCCAGATGCTTGACCTTGACAACCGGCCGCTTGGATCGGCCTTGGCGGTAACCGCGATGCTGATCGTGGCGGTCCTCAGCCTGATTTTCGTCGCGCTGAACCGCCGCTTCCTGAAGGTGCGTCAATGAAGGGGCGGGGCTTGCATGTCTATGCGATCTGCTACCTGCTGTTCCTTTACGCGCCGATCCTGCTCTTGCCGATCTTTGCGTTCAATTCCGGCACTGTGATCGCCTTCCCGCTCAAGGGCGTCACGACGCAATGGTTCGTCCAGATGTTCGAGAATGCCTCGATGCGCAAGGCGCTCTTCAACTCGTTGACCATCGCCATTTCCGCCTCGGTCTTTGCGACCTGCCTCGGTGTATTTGCCGCGCGCGCCTCTACCCGCTTCGAGTTCCCGGGCAAGGGTCCGATCATGGGCCTGATCATGCTGCCCCTGGTCCTGCCCGAGATCATCGTCTCGATCTCGCTTCTGGTCGTGCTCTTGTCGATCGGGGTGCAGTTGAACATCCTGACGGTGATCCTGGGGCATACGCTGATCTGCATGCCCTATGCGACGGTGATCCTCTCGACCGCCTTCAATTCGCTCGACCGCTCGCTGGAAGAGGCCGCCTATGACCTTGGCGAGACGCGCTGGAGCGCCTTCCGGCTGGTGATCCTGCCGCTGGTCATGCCGGGCATCATCTCGTCCCTGCTGATGAGCTTCACCATCAGCCTCGATGAATTCATCATCGCCTTCTTCCTTGCCGGGAACGAGCCGACGCTGCCGACCTATATCTTCAGCCAGCTGCGCTTCCCCAAACAGATCCCGATGATCATGGCGCTGGGGACGATGCTGGTCCTCATGTCGATCATCCTTTTGACCATCGCCGAATATTTCCGCCGTCGCGGCATCGCCAAGACCGGCGCCAAGGATACCGGAGGCTTTCTGTGACCACTCCTTCCAGCAGCACCGCCGCGCATCGGGCCCGCACCGCGGCCGCGCGCCCGATGATCGAGATCAAGGGTGTCCACAAGCATTACGGCGATTACCACGCGCTGCGCGGCATCGATCTGACCATCCGCGCGGGCGAGTTCTTTTCGCTGCTCGGCCCTTCGGGTTGCGGCAAGACCACGCTTCTGCGCACCATCGCGGGATTCGAGGATTTTGCCGATGGCGTGGTCCTGATCGACGGCCAGGATATGGATGGGGTCGCCGCGAATAGCCGGCCGACCAATATGGTCTTCCAATCCTATGCGATCTTTCCCCATCTGAGCGTGGCCGAGAATGTCGGCTTCGGCCTGCGCCGCGATCCGCGCAGCAAGGCTGAAAAGGCAGCCGCCATCGAGGAGGCGCTCGAGATGGTCGGTCTGAAAGGCTACGGCAAGCGCGCCGCCCATGCGCTTTCGGGCGGCCAGCGCCAGCGTGTGGCTCTGGCCCGCGCGCTGATCCTGAAACCCAAGGTGCTGCTGCTCGACGAGCCGCTTTCGGCGCTGGACCGCAAGATGCGCGAGCAGATGCAGGTCGAGCTGATCAAGCTGCAGCGCCAAGTGGGCATCACCTTCGTCCTCGTCACCCATGACCAGGAAGAAGCACTGGTCATGTCCGACCGCATCGCCGTCATGTTCGAGGGCCAGATCGCCCAGATGGACGGCCCCGAGGCGCTTTACGCCCGCCCGACCAGCCGTCGGGTCGCGAATTTCATCGGGGTGATGAACTTCCTGCCCGCGCGCATCCTGGCCGAGACGGCATCCGGCGTCGAGGTCGAGGTGCCCGGTCTGGGCCGGGTCGAGATCCCGGCCGCGAATATCAGCCAGAAGGATGCGGGCGATGAGGGGCCCTCGGTGGGCTTCCGCCCCGAGGCGGTGTCGCTGGTCTCGGCCAGCCAGCCCGGCCAGAGCCGGGTCACGCCGGGGGTGATCGACGAGGTCGTCTATTATGGCGACATGACCTATTACGATGTCCGTCTGGACGGCTCGGCCAGTTTCGACGGCAAGGCCCGCCCGGTCCGCATTGCGATGCGCAATGTCTTTGGCCGGGACGTGCAGGATGTCGGAACGCGCGCCAATGTCAGCTGGTCACCCGGCTCGCTGGTGCTTTTCCGATAATCTCGCACAATCTAAGCGGGAAATCGCCATCTCGAATTGCGGTGCCCGGATAGACGTGCCACCTTCCTCGGAAAGGTAACAGACGGAGATCTGGCATGATCGCTCGCCCGGCACTTCTATCCGCCGTGACATTCATGACCTTCGCGACGGCGGCCCCGGCGCAGGAGGCAAGCCCGGCCGTGACGGCACCTGCAACGACCGAGGCCGTGGCCGCGCCGACGGGCCAGCCTGTCGGTCAAGCCGTCGGGCAAGCCGTTGGGCAACCCGACATGGCCGCTGCCTATGAAAACGCGCGCAATCAGCTGGGCGTCCTGAGCTATTGTCAGGACAAGGGCTATATCGACGGTCGCGCGGTCGAGACCCAGATGAACCTGCTCGCGATGATCCCGCCCGGCGATACGGCGGCGGGGGATGCCGCCGAGACCAAGGGCAAGACCGGAACGGTTTCGGCCATGGGGGTCGAGCGCAGTCTGAGCGATGCCGCCCTCCAGCAGGAAAAGACCGAGGATGCGCTGTGCGACGAGATGGACAGCCTGCTGCATGAACTCGCTTCGCGGATTTCGGGCTGAGCACTGCTGAACTCAGATCGGCGGCAACTCGGCTTGCCGCCTTTTGGGCAATGCCAGACGCACGAGCCGATAGCTGTGGCGAATCCGATGGCCCAGTTCATCGGGCGCGGCATCGAGCGGCAGCGTGACCCAGCTGCGATGCAGATAGGGGGCGCGCTCGGCCAATCCGGTCTCGATCAGAAAGGCGGCGGTTTCCACACTGTCGGTCTTGACCGCGACATGGGTGCCGACCGTTCCGGTCAGCGCGAAGATCTTGCCGCCCACTTTCCAGCAATCATGCCCGCCACCCCAGGGATCGGACCATTCGGCCCCCGGCTGTGCGGCGCATATTCCGTTGACGAGTTCGCGGCTCATGGCCAAGTGTTGCAGCCTCTCTTGGCAGGGGCAAGGCGATGGTTTATGGCAGAGCCATGAAGCTTAACGCCGCCACCATCCGCTGCATCATTACCGGCTGAAAATTCAGGCGGGCGTTCCTTCGTGACCAATGACGCCCGCGCCGGGAGAGGTTCGGGATACCCAGATCGAGGGAAGTCATGGTCGACATCAGACTGACGAATACCAAAAGCCGCGGAAAAGAGGTCTTCGTCCCGATCGATCCGCAAAATGTGCGCCTCTATCTCTGCGGACCTACCGTCTATGACCGCGCCCATCTGGGCAATGCCCGCCCGGTGGTGGTTTTTGACGTCTTGGTGCGGCTTTTGCGCCATGTCTATGGCGCGCGCCACGTGAATTATGTGCGTAATTTCACCGATGTGGATGACAAGATCAACGCGACGGCTCTGTCGCGCCAGAAGGCTGGTGCCCCAGGCACGCTCGAAGACCTGGTTCGCGAGCGGACCGAGGAAACCATCTCGTGGTATCATGCCGATATGGACGCGCTTGGCGCAACCCGTCCGGATCATGAACCGCGTGCGACCGAATATATCCCGCAGATGGTCGAGATGATCGAGGGCCTGATCGCAGGCGGACATGCCTATGCCGCCGAAGGTCATGTGCTGTTCGACGTGCGCTCCTATCCCGAATATGGCCGCCTTTCGGGGCGTTCGGTCGATGACATGATCGCGGGCGCGCGGGTCGAGGTCGCGCCCTTCAAGCGCGATCCGATGGATTTTGTGCTGTGGAAGCCTTCGGATGCGGGCCTGCCGGGTTGGGACAGCCCTTGGGGCAAGGGCCGTCCGGGCTGGCATATCGAATGCTCGGCCATGGCCTATGAATTGCTGGGCGAAAGCTTCGACATCCATGCGGGCGGCATCGATCTGCAATTCCCGCATCATGAGAATGAGATCGCGCAAAGCTGCTGCGCCCATCCGCATGGTGATTTCGCCCGGGTCTGGCTGCATAATGAAATGCTGCAGGTCGAGGGCAAGAAGATGTCCAAAAGCTTGGGCAATTTCTTCACCGTCCGCGACCTTCTGGAAAAGCGTGTGCCGGGCGAGGTGATCCGTTTTGTCCTGCTGTCCACGCATTACCGCAAGCCGATGGACTGGACCGGCGAAAAGGCCCAAGCCGCCGAAGATACCTTGTGGGAGTGGCGCGTCTTGACCAAGGACATTGAGCCCGCAGTAAGCCCTGATCCCCGCGTGATCGAGGCTTTGGCTGACGACCTGAACACCGCCGGCGCGATTTCCGTGATTTACGGCCTCAAGGACGATCCGGCCTTGCTGCTCGCATCCGCGCAGTTCCTTGGCCTGCTGCAACCCGAGATGGGCGGTTGGATGCAGCACGACCTGACCAGCATCGCCAATGTGAATTTCTCGGTCGATGGCGCGCTTGAGGAACTCTCGGCTCGGCTTTCCGATCTGCGCGCGGATGCGATGCAAAGCAAGGATTTCTCGGGCGTCGATGCGCTGAAAACCGCACTGACCGAGGCCGGGGTCGAGGTTCGCATGTCCAAGACCGGCGTTGAATTGCTCGCAGGCCCGCGCCTCGATCCGGCCAAGCTGGGGGCGCTTCTGTGACCGAGCGGCTATTCCTTTACGACACCACGCTGCGCGACGGGCAGCAGACGCAGGGCGTGCAATTCTCGGCCAGCGAAAAGACCGAGATCGCGCAGATGCTGGACCAGCTTGGCGTTGACTATATCGAGGGCGGCTGGCCGGGCGCGAACCCGACGGATAGCGATTTCTTCGCCGCGGCACCCATGACCCGCGCCACCATGACCGCCTTTGGCATGACCAAGCGGGCGGGCCGTTCGGCCGAGAATGACGATGTCTTGGCGGCGGTGATGAATGCCGGAACCGGCGCGGTCTGTCTGGTCGGCAAGACCCATCCCTTCCATGTCCGCGAGGCGTTGGGGATCACGCTCGACGAAAACCTCGAGAATATCCGTGCCTCTGTCGCGCATCTGGTGGCATCTGGCCGCGAGGCGCTGTTCGATGCCGAGCATTTCTTCGATGGGTTCGAGGATGATCCAGAATACGCGATCTCGTGCTTACGCGCGGCACTGGAGGCAGGGGCGCGCTGGGTCGTGCTTTGCGACACCAATGGCGGCACTTTGCCCGAGCGTGTCGGCCAGATCACCCGCGCCGTGATCGCGGGCGGCATTCCGGGGGAACATCTGGGCATCCATACCCATGACGATACCGGCAATGCCGTGGCCTGCACCTTGGCCGCCGTTGATGCCGGTGCGCGCCAGATCCAAGGCACGTTGAACGGTCTAGGTGAGCGTTGCGGGAATGCCAGCCTGACGACGCTGATCCCGACCTTGCTGCTGAAGGAACCCTATGCCTCGGCGCTGCAAACCGGCGTCAGTGACAAGGGCCTTGCCGGGCTGACCCGTCTTTCACGCCGCTTGGACGAGATCCTGAACCGCGCCCCCTCGCGCGCCGCGCCCTATGTCGGGGCCTCGGCCTTTGCCCATAAGGCGGGCCTTCATGCCAGCGCGATCCTGAAAAATCCGGCGACCTATGAACATGTCGAGCCCTCGGTCGTCGGCAATGAACGCATCATTCCGATGTCGAACCAAGCCGGGCAATCGAATCTGCGCGCCCGCCTCTCCGAGGCAGGGATCGAGGTCAACCGCGACGATCCGGCGCTGGCGCGCATCCTCGACGTGGTGAAAACCCGCGAGGATGAGGGCTATGCCTATGACGGCGCGCAAGCCAGTTTCGAGCTGCTCGCGCTGGCCGAACTGGGCCGGCTGCAGGAATTCTTCTCGGTCGAGCGTTACCGCGTCACCGTCGAACGGCGCAAGAATGCGCTTGGCAAGCGCATCACTGTCTCCGAGGCTGTCGTCGTCGTCCAGATTGGCGACGAGCGTATGCTTTCGGTCAGCGAAAGCATGGATGAGGAAGGCCAAGACCGCGGCCCGGTCAACGCGCTTTCCCGTGCGCTCGCCAAGGATTTGGGGCCCTACCAGTCCCATATCGAGGACATGCAGCTTGTCGATTTCCGCGTCCGCATCACCGCGGGCGGCACGGATGCCGTGACCCGTGTCATCATCGACAGCGCCGATGGGCAGGGGAACCGCTGGTCCACGGTCGGCGTCTCGCATAATATCGTCGATGCCAGCTTCGAGGCTCTGGTCGACGCAATCCGCTGGAAACTGATCCGCGACGGGGTGAAACCGGCATGAGCTTGGACCATTGCGCCGAACAACTCCGGGCGCATGACCCGGAGCGCTTCGGCATCTGCCTCATCGCCCCCGCCGCCGCGCGCCCGCGCCTCATCACACTTTACGCGCTGAACCTCGAACTCGCGCGCGCGCCCTTGGCTTCGAATGAGCCGCTGATTGCCGAGATGCGCGTGCAGTGGTGGATCGAGCGGTTGGAGGACATCGCCAAGGGCAAGATTGCCTCGCATGAATTGCTGACGCCTTTGGCCGAAACATGGGGTCCCCGGGCCGCCGCCTTCGCCCAGATTGCCGAAGGTCGCCGCCGGGACTCTGCCCGCGAACCCCATGATGGCCCCACCGCGGTCGCGACCTATGTGCGGGAGACGGCGGTGCCACTTGCCCAATTCGCCGCCGAGGCCCTCGATGGGCCGAAGGCGGCGATGCCTGCCATTGAGGCTCAGGCCGAGGGTTTGGGCCTGACCAACTGGCTCGCCGCTTTGCCCGCGCTGCAGGGGCTTGGCCTTGGCCTTTGGGACGCCTCGCCCGAAGCCCTCGCTCAGATCGCCAAAAATGCGCGTGCAAAACTGGCCGAGGCACGGTCCCTGCGCCGCAATGTGCCTCGCGCGCTGGCCCCGCTTCTTTTCCCCGGCGCGGGCACAAAACTTGTCCTCGGCGAAGCGCCGAAGGGGCTTGAGGCCTTGGCCGCCGCCCAGCCTTCGGAATTCCGAAAACGGCTGGCGCTTGGCGCTTTCGCGCTGATCCATCGCTGGTGGATATGAAAAGGGCGGCCCATTGGCCGCCCTTTCCGCATTCCAAGCAGCAGCCAATCAGCCGCGCAGGATGGATTTCCCGGCATATTCCGCCGAGGCGCCCAGCATTTCCTCGATGCGGATCAGCTGGTTGTATTTCGCGAGCCGGTCCGAACGCGCGAGCGAGCCGGTCTTGATCTGGCCGCAATTGGTGGCGACGGCGAGGTCGGCGATGGTCGCATCCTCGGTCTCGCCCGAGCGGTGCGACATGACCGAGGTATAGCCCGCGCGGTCAGCCATGCGGACGGCGTCCAGCGTCTCGGTCAGGGTGCCGATCTGGTTGACCTTCACCAGCAGCGAATTGCCGCAGCCCTTATCGATGCCTTCGGCCAGACGCTCGGGGTTGGTCACGAACAGGTCGTCGCCGACCAGTTGCACGCGGTCGCCCAGCGTCTCGGTCAGCAGTTTCCAGCCTTCCCAGTCATCCTCGGCGCAGCCATCCTCGATCGAGAGGATCGGGTAGTCATTGCACAGCGCCTCAAGGTAGGCGACGTTCTCGGCCGAGGTCAGCGACTTGCCCTCGCCCTTCATCTCGTATTTGCCGCCCTTGTAATATTCGGTCGCGGCGCAATCGAGGGCGAGCATGATGTCCTCGCCGGGGGTGTAGCCGGCCTTCTCGATGGCCTTCAGGATGAAGTCCAGCGCGTCGCGGGCCGAGCTGAGGTTCGGTGCAAAGCCGCCTTCGTCGCCGATCCCGGTCGAGAGGCCTGCGGCTTGCAGTTCTTTCTTCAGCGTGTGGAAGATTTCCGAGCCCATGCGGATGGCTTCGCGGATGTTTTCCGCGCTGACCGGCATGATCATGAATTCCTGGATGTCGATCGGGTTGTCGGCATGCTCGCCGCCATTGATGATGTTCATCATCGGGACCGGCAGAATGCGCGCGCCCGTGCCGCCGACATAGCGATAAAGCGGCTGGGCCGAGGCCTCGGCTGCGGCCTTGGCGACGGCCAGCGAGACGCCGAGGATGGCGTTCGCGCCGAGGCGCGACTTGTTCGGCGTGCCGTCGAGTTCGATCATCAACCGGTCGATGCCGATCTGGTCGGTGACGTCTTCCCCGATCAGGTTCTCGGCGATCTCGCCATTGACGGCGGCGACGGCCTCAAGGACGCCCTTGCCCATGTAGCGCGACTTGTCGCCATCGCGCTTCTCGACGGCCTCATGCGCGCCGGTCGAGGCGCCCGAGGGCACGGCGGCGCGGCCCATCGTGCCGTCTTCCAGCGTGACATCGACCTCGATGGTCGGGTTGCCGCGGCTGTCCAAAATTTCGCGTGCGAAAATGTCGATGATGGCGGTCATGTTCCGTCCCTCTCGTGACAAAGTTTGGCCGTTGTCTAACGCCCTTCGGACGGGGCGAAAAGCGTCATTCGGCGGGGTTATCGCTCACACGACCGGAAATTCCGGGCTCCGGCGCGGCGGACCAGGGCTCCAGCGCCAGATCGGCCCAGATCGGCAGGTGATCCGAGGCCTGGCGCGCGATCTCGCTGTCCCAGACGCCCGAGTCCAGCACCTCGATCCCGCGCGAGACGGCGATGCGGTCATAACGCAGGCGCGGGAAGGGGGCGGGCCAGCTCGGGCCCGGGGCCAGCACATGCATGGGCGCGAGCGCCTCGAGCCCGCGATTGTCGTGCCATTCGTTGAAATCGCCGGTCAGGATCAGTCGGTCATGGCCAAAGCGCCCGGCTTGCGCCACGATGCGGCGCAGTTGCGCGCGCCGCGAGGATCGCACGAGGCCGAGATGCAGCGCGATGATCGTCACGCCGGGCAGGCGCAAGGCCAGCGCGCCGCGCGGCTCGATCCCCGGCAAAGGCAGGCGGCGGATGGTGGCCTGCGCGGCCAGTTCCGGGCGCATCAGGATCGTCTGGCCGTGCCAGCCCAGCGAGGTTTCGCCGGTCGGCAGAAAATCGGCGGGGATCAGGCCGGTCGTCTGCTCGATCGCGGCGCGGGGCAGGGCCTCGGGTCGATTCCCGAGGCGCAGATCCACCTCCTGCAGCGCGATCACGTCGGGTTTCAGGTCCGCGATGACCTTGAGATTGCGCTCGGGGGCACGGGGGCCGGTCATGCCACGGCATTTGTGCAGGTTGTAGCTGGCCAGTCTCAGCCGGTCGGTGCGAGGAGTCATGGCGCCTTTCTTTGCTTAGGTGCCGCAGAAGGTGCGTTGGACAATTTCCTCGGGCTGGGGCGGTTGGGCCAACGCATCCCATGGCGCGCGGTCGCTGAGGGGCTGGCGCAAAGCCGCGTCAAGCAGGTGGAACAGGCTGTAATCCCCTTCGTCGCGGGCCAGAGCGATGGCCTGTTCGATCCGGTGGTTGCGCGGGATGCGGCGCGGATTGGCGCGGGCCATGATCTCGGTGGCGTCGGGCAGTCCGGCAATGCGGGCCTGCCATTCAGCGGCCCAATGGTCGAAGGCGTCGCGGTCAATGAATTCGTCCCGTGCTTTGCCATCCGACAATCCGGCAAAGGTGCGGGTGAAATCAACCTGCTCTTGCGCCATCAGCGATAGCAATTTCTCGATCAGCGCGCGATCTTCCGTGCGTGGCTTCGAGATGCCCAGCTTTGCGGCAAAGCGCGCCAGCCATTCGCGCTGGTAGATTTCGGGGAAGCTATGGACGATGCGGGTGGCTTCGGCCACGGCCTCGTCGCTGTCGCCCATCAGGGGGACAAGACAACTGGCGAGCTGCGCAAGGTTCCACACCGCGATATTGGGCTGTTCGTTCCACGCATAGCGCCCGTAAGCGTCGATCGAAGAGAACACCTTGTCGGGCCGGTAGCCATCCATGAAGGCGCAGGGGCCGTAATCGATGGTCTCGCCCGAGACCGACATGTTGTCGGTGTTCATCACGCCATGGATGAAGCCCAGACCCATCCAGCAAGAGATGGTATAGGCCTGAGCCTCGACCACGCGCTGCAAGAGGTCTGCCGTGCCCGAGGCCTCGGGGTAGTGGCGGGCGATGACATGTTCGGTCAGAAGCCGCAGACGCTCGCGGTCGCCGCGGGCGGCGTAGAATTCAAATGTGCCGACGCGGATATGGCTGGCGGCAATGCGGGTCAGGACTGCGCCGGGAAGAAGTGTCTCGCGGATGACCTGCTCGCCGGTGGTGACGGCGGCAAGCGCGCGTGTGGTCGGCACGCCGAATGCGGCCATGAACTCGCTGACCAGATATTCGCGCAGGACCGGGCCGAGCCATGCCCGTCCGTCGCCGCGACGTGAGAAAGGAGTGGGCCCTGCGCCCTTCAACTGGATGTCGAAACGTGCGCCGTCAGGGGCGATGACCTCGCCGAGCAGCACCGCCCGGCCATCGCCAAGCTGCGGAGAGAAGCCGCCGAACTGGTGACCGGCATAGGCCTGCGCGATGGGCTCGGAGCCTTCGGCGACCGCGTTCCCGGCCAGCACCTGCAACCCATCGGGCGATTGCAGCCATGCCGCGTCAAGGCCGAGGCGCTCGGCCAAGGGCAGGTTCAGCGCGACCAGCTTCGGATCGCGCACCGGCGTTGGCGCGGTGCGGGTGAAGAAGCCTTCGGGAAGGCGGGCATAGCTGTTGTCGAAGTGGATCATCGTGACCCTCCTTTCGACTGTATCTAGCCCTGATTGCGGAAATGTTAAGGGCAGGCTCAGTGCTGGATGCTTTTCGAGAAGACATTGACGACCACGACACCGGCGACGATCAGCGCAAGCCCCAGCATGGCGGGCAAGTCGAGCCGCTGGCCAAAGGCAAAAAGCCCGATCACCGACACAAGGACGATGCCGAGCCCGCTCCAGACCGCATAGGCGATGCCAAGGGGCATGACCTTCAGTGTCTGGGACAGGAAGTAGAAGGACCCCGCATAGCAGATCGCCATCATCAACGTCGGCAGCCATTGCGTGAACTGCTGGCTGCGTTGCAGAAAACTCGTGCCGATCACCTCGAGGACGATCGCAGTGACAAGCGTGGTATAGGTCGTGAATGGCATGAATGGCCTCGGGCTCGGGCAGGGTGGCGCGTGCATTTACCATCTGCCGCGCCGAAAAGTCACGCCGCCCTTGAACCAAGCGGGCCAAGGGCGTATCCCACGCTCTGCCCCAGTTTTTGCCAAGGATAGCGTTGTGAAGTTCCTCGATCTCGCCAAGGTCTATATCCGCTCTGGTGGCGGAGGCGCGGGATGCGTGTCCTTCCGTCGCGAAAAATTCATCGAATATGGCGGCCCCGATGGTGGGGATGGCGGCCGTGGCGGCTCGGTCTGGGCCGAGGCCGTGCCGGGGCTGAACACCCTGATCGACTTCCGCTTCCAGCAGCATTTCTTCGCGAAGTCCGGCCAGCATGGCATGGGCTCGCAATGCACCGGCGCCAGCGGTGACGATGTCGTGCTGACCGTTCCGGTCGGAACCGAGATCCTCGACGAGGATCAGGAGACCGTGATCGCCGACCTGACCGAGCCGGGCCAGCGCGTGCTGCTCGCCAAGGGTGGCAATGGCGGCTTCGGAAACCTGCATTTCAAAAGCGCCACCAACCGCTCGCCGCGCAATGCCAATCCGGGCCTGCCGGGGGTCGAGCGCACCTTGTGGCTGCGCCTGAAGCTGATCGCCGATGCGGGTCTGCTGGGTCTGCCGAATGCCGGGAAGTCGACCTTCCTCGCGGCGGTCTCGAATGCGCGGCCCAAGATCGCGGATTACCCCTTCACCACGCTGCATCCCAATCTGGGCGTTGTCGGCGTCGACGCCTATGAATTCGTGATGGCTGACATTCCGGGCCTGATCGAGGGCGCGTCCGAGGGTCGCGGTCTGGGCGACCAGTTTCTTGGCCATGTCGAGCGCTCGCGCGTACTCTTGCACCTGATCGACGGCACCTCGGATGACGTGGCGACCGATGCGCGTACCATCCTGACCGAGTTGGAAAACTATTCGCCGGAACTCGCGCGCAAGCCCCGCGTCACCGCGCTGAACAAGATCGACGCCATCGACCCCGAGGAACTGGCCGAGAAGCGCGCCGAACTTGAGGCCGAAATCGGCGGCCCGGTCTTCCTGATGTCCGGCGTCTCGCGCGAAGGCGTCACCGACGTCCTGCGCGCGCTCTGGACCGAGATTGCCCCCTCGCGCCTTCCCCAGACCGAAGAGGATATCGCACCTTGGCAGCCGTAATCCCCGAGTTGGGGCGGGCGCAGCGACTGGTCGTCAAGATCGGCTCGGCCCTGCTTGTGGATGACAAAGGCCTGCGGGCCGAATGGCTCAAGGCGCTGTGCGACGATGTGGCTGCCGCCCGTGCGCGTGGGACGGATGTGGTTTTGGTCTCGTCCGGCGCGATCGCGCTGGGCCGCAAGGTGCTGGAACTGCCTGCCGGTCCCTTGCGGGTCGAGCAGGCGCAGGCCGCTGCTGCGGTGGGCCAGATCCGTCTGGCCCGCGCCTATGAGGAGGCATTGGCCCCGCATGGCGTCAAGACCGCGCAGTTGCTGGTGACGTTGGACGACACGACTGACCGGCGGCGTTACCTCAACAGCCGCGCGACGATGCAGACCCTGCTGGGCATGGGCGTCGTGCCCATCGTCAATGAAAACGACACCGTCGCCACGGACGAAATCCGCTTTGGCGACAATGACCGCCTTGCCGCGCAGATCGCCGTGACCTGCGGCGCGGATCAACTGCTGCTGCTCTCGGATGTGGACGGGCTTTACACCGCCAATCCCAAGACCGACCCGACCGCCCGGCATCTGCCGGTGGTCGAGCAGATCACCCCGGAGATCGAGGCCATGGGCGGCGATCCGATCTCGGGGCTCAGCAAGGGCGGGATGAAGACCAAGCTGATGGCGGCGCGCACCGCCGTTGCCGGTGGCTGTGCTATGGCGATTGCGGAAGGTTCGGTCCTGAACCCACTGAATGCGGTTGCGACGGGCGCGCGGGTGACGTGGTTCCTGCCCGATACCGATCCCCATGTCGCGCGCAAGCGCTGGATTGCGGCGATGAAGCCCAAGGGCGAAGTTTGGGTCGATGCCGGGGCCGCGCAGGCGCTGCGTGGCGGCAAGTCGCTGCTGCCTGCGGGTGTCACCTCGGTCTCGGGGCGCTTCGGGCGTGGTGATCCGGTGGTGGTGCTGGACGGGCAGGGCGGCACGCTGGCTTCTGGGCTGGTGCGCTATTCCTCGACCGAGGCGAATGCCATTGCAGGGCATCGCAGCGACGAGATCGAAAAGATCCTTGGCTATCCGGGCCGGGCCGCGTTGATCCATCGCGACGACATGGCGATCTGAACTTCGAATTATCCCGCCCAATTGGCGGGATTTTCATTTGATCGGGCGTGGGTCCAAGGCGCCGCGTCCCTGCGACAGGCGACGGATCTGCGAAAGTTGCACCGCCGCGTCCGAAGGCGGCGGCAGCGCCAAGACGGCGTCGCGCAGGACGGCAATGCCGTCCTCGCTGCGAACGGGCAGGGTGGCGGGCTGGATCGCCTGTCCAATGCTCACGCGATAGGGCTGGCGACCCTTGTTCAGGACCTCATTGAACAGCGTCACGTCCCGCACTGTCGGGTGCATCGCATCGAGCAGGTAGAACAGCGCCGAGTTCCGCGCCCGGATCTGCAGAGGAATCACCGGCACATCGAATTTCTTGGCGATCATCGCGGCACTGGCCATCCATGGCCGCTCATGCAGGGTCAGGCCGCGCCGCTTGGCCAGACGGCCCGAGGGGAAGATCAACCCGATGCGCCCACGCCCCAGCGCCTCGCGGGTGTAATCCATCGTCGCGCGGGTCTTGGCATGGCTGCGCTTCTCGGCCCGCCATTCGACCGGCGCGATCAGGCTGCCGCATTGGGGCAGAACGCGCATGATGTCGTGATTGGCATAGATGAACAGGTCATCGCGCACCGCCGAGATCACCGTATGCAGCACGATCCCGTCGGCGATGCCGGTGGGGTGGTTCGAGACGATCAGCGCAGGCCCGGTGGCCGGAATATGCTCCAGCCCTTCGACGGTCAGATCGCGCACGATCAACTGGGCCATGCGGCGCATGATCTCATCGGTGGGCAGGTCGCGAAATTCGGCCCCCAGCTCGACAGTGCGCGGGTAACGTAGCAGCCACATCAGTGCCTGCCGTATCAGGTTATGGTGCCAATGGCCTGAAAATAGCCAAGGTGCCCGCTCATCTATCAGCGGATCGAGGCGTTGTTTCATGTCCTCTCGGGCATCCATGAGGCGAGTATTGCCCTGCCCGAGAGGAGGTGCAAGAGAGGTTGATGCTCTCTCAGGTGGAGGCGGCAAGGATCCGCGTCACCATCTCGGATGTGTTGCGCGAAAGCCCCGGCAGCGCCGCGATGCGTTCGAGCGCCGCCTTGGCCTTGGCGCGGCGGGTGGCGTCATAGCGCCAGACGGTCTCGAAGGCCGAGCACATCCGCGCCGTGGTCTGCGCATTCACCGGATCGAGCTTCATCAGCCAATCGGCGACGAAGTCATAGCCCGAGCCGTCGGCTGCATGGAAAGCCGCATGGTTCGAGGTCACGCCCGCGATCAGCGCCCGGAAACGGTTGGGGTTCTTCCAGTCGAAATCGGGGCGTTTGGCCAGGTCTTTGGCACGGGCGACGGCGAGATGCGACTCGCTGCGCAGGGGCTGCACGGTGAACCACTTGTCCATGACCAGGCGGTTGTCGCGGAACTCGGCCTCGAAGCGGGCGAGAGCGTCGGCGTCACGGCCAGCGGCGATGAGTTGGCCCAAGGCCCCCTCGCGCTCGGTCATATTGCCCGCACTGTCGAACAGCGCCTCGGCGCGTTCGGCATTGTCGAGACGGCTGAGATAGGCAAGTGCCGCCAGACGCAGGCTGCGCCGGCCCGAACCCTCGGCATCGGGGACATAGGGGCCGATCGGCGTCATGGCGTCATAAAGCGCGGCAAGCGCCGGCTCATGGGCCTGGGCGATGTCCTGCATCAGGCTGCGACGGGCGGAGTGGATCGCATCGGGGTCGGGCACCACGCCCGAGGCCGCGATGGTGGTCGCGATCTCTTCCTCGCCGGGCAGGGCAAGGCAAAGTGCCGCAAAGGCCGGATCCGCCTCGGCATCGTCTAGGACACCCCCAATGGCGCGGATGAACTCGGCGCCGCCCTCTTGGCCCTTGGCGCGGGCGATCAGCCCGTCCAGTGCAAGGTCATGGCCCGCTTGCCAGCGCGCATAGGGGTCGGTGTCATGGGCAAGCAGAAGGGCCTGCTCATCCGCCGTCATCTCGCGGGCCACTGTCACCGGGGCGGAGAAGCCGCGCAGCAGCGAGACGACCGGACGCGCGCCCAAGCCCTCAAAGCGGAAGCTCTGCTCGGCCTCGGTCATCTCCAACACGGTGGTCGGCAGCACCTCGTCGCCATTCGGGCCGATCAGGCCAAGGACAATGGGGATGACGCGGGCGGGCTTCTCGGCTTGGCCGGGGGTGGGCTTGGTCGCTTGGCGGAAGTTCAGGGTCAGGCTGCCACCCGACCATTCCTCGGTCAGCGCAAGGCGGGGGGTGCCCGCATCCGTATACCAGTGCTTGAATTGGGTCAGATCGCGGCCTGTCGCATCTTCAAAGACCTTGATCCAATCCTCGATCGTGCAGGCTTGCCCGTCATGGCGGTCGAAATAGAGATCCAGCGCCTTGCGGTAATCGGCATCCCCGATCAACCGCTTGAGCATCCCGATGACCTCGGCACCCTTCTCATAGACGGTGGCGGTGTAGAAATTGTTGATCTCTTGGTAGTGATCAGGACGCGGGGGGTGGGACAAAGGCCCGGCGTCCTCGCGGAACTGGCGCGCACGCAGGGTCTGCACATCGTGGATACGCTTCACCGCAGCCGAGCGCATATCCGAGGTGAACTGCTGGTCACGAAAGACCGTCAGACCCTCTTTCAGGCAAAGCTGGAACCAGTCGCGGCAGGTGATGCGGTTGCCCGTCCAGTTGTGGAAATATTCGTGGCCGATGACGCCCTCGATGCGTTCGTAATCGCCATCGGTCGCGGTTTCGGCGGTGGCGAGAACCAGCTTCGAGTTGAAGATGTTCAGGCCCTTATTCTCCATCGCGCCCATGTTGAAATCATCGACGGCGACGATATTGAAGACATCGAGGTCATATTCGCGCCCGTAAGCCTCTTCGTCCCATTTCATGGAACGGATCAGGCTCTCCATCGCATAGCCCGCGCGCGGTTCGTCGCCGGGGCGGACCCAGACATTCAGATCGACGGGACGACCCGACATGGTGGTGAACTTGTCAGAGATGGCGCGAAGGTCACCCGCCACAAGCGCAAAGAGATAGGCGGGCTTCTTCCAAGGGTCGTGCCAGACGGCTTTTCCCGGTGCTTCGCTGACAGGGTTACCGTTCGACAGAAGCACGGGCATCTCGGAATGCACCGTCACGGTAAAGGGGGCCATCACATCGGGACGGTCGGGATACCAAGTGATATGGCGGAAGCCCTCGGCCTCACATTGGGTGCAGAACATGCCGCCCGAAAGGTAAAGCCCCTCAAGGGAGGTGTTGGCCTCGGGATCGATCTCGACCTCGGCTTCGAAGGTAAAGCTCTCGGGAAGGGAATCCGCCGGGATCACCAGCGTCTCGCCGCTTTCTGGAAGCAGGGACAGATCGAGGGGCGTGCCGTCGATCGCCAGCGCGAGCGTCTTCAGCCCCGCGCCGTCAAGGACCAGATTCCCTTCCGAGATGCGGTGGAAGTCGATCTGGGAGCGCACCCGCGTGGCCCTTGGATCAAGCCGGAACTCCAGCCGGGTCTCGGTGATCTCATAGGGATAGGGGCGCCAATCTGAGAGATATTGCGTGTCGGTCATGTCGGGGACCTTCAAAAAACTTGGCAAGGCACGGAACTTGTGCGGAAACCCGATTGTTAGTCCGGGCATATCAGGGTCGCAACCCACCGAGGCGATTGCCCATGCATCGCAATCCTCAGGCGTGACCCCGGAACCTTGTGCTGAGGAGAGCCAAGATGGCCAATTACGATCCCAATGATCCGAAAAGGAATGATCCCGTCGATCCCTATCCGGGTCAGGTCAACCAGACCTATGTCGAACCGGTCGAGCGTCGCGCCTCGCCCTTGCCGCTGATCATCGGCATCCTTCTCGCGCTGGCGATCGCCTATTTCGTCGTCCAGTATTTCATGAATGGCAATGAGGTCACCACCGGGACAGAGCCTGCGGTGACCACGACGGCCCCCGCCGAGACCTCGACCGCACCTGCGACAACCGCGCCGGAAGCCGCGGCCGACGCCGCCAATAGCGCCGCCGACGCAGCCAATGACGCGGCGAATGCCGCTGGCGAGGCGGCAAGCGATGCCGCAACCGCGGCAGAGAATGCCACCGAGGCTGCAGGCGCTGCCGTCGGCGAGGCTGCCTCGGATGCGGCAAATTCGGCCAGCGACGCCGCCAATGCTGCGGGTCAGGCTGCCTCGGAGGCCGTTGATGCCGCCGAAGAGGCCGCAAGCGACGCGGCCACCGCTGCCGGCGAGGCGATGGAGGATGCGGAACAGGCAGTAGATGATGCCGTGACCGTCGAGCCGACCACGCCGCCTGCTTCGACCACCACCCCACCGCCGGCAACCGCGCCGTCGAACTGATCGCGCAACGAGCAAACGAACCGCCGCCCCTCATCCGGGCGGCGGTTTTTCTATTTGTTCGGGAAACACCTTCAAAATTTGCTCTATAGTGGCCAAGGTTGAATGGTAGCTGCGTTTGGCATACCAAAGTGTACCGAACTTAGGGATATGGAAGGAAAGCAGGACGATGGCGAGGGTCGAAAAGGCGGGATTGCGGGTCGATGAGACGCTGGCCGATTTTATCAATGATCGCGCTTTGCCGGGAAGTGGCGTCGAGCCGCGCCGCTTCTGGGAGGGGCTTTCGACCCTGATCCATGAATTCGGGCCAAGAAATCGCGCCCTGCTGGAAAAGCGGGACGAACTTCAGGCGGCGATCGACGGTTGGCATATCGCCCGAAGGGGACAGGCTGTCGATATGCAGGCCTATCGCGCGTTCCTTTCCGAGATCGGCTATCTCATTCCCGAGGGCGATGAGTTCCAGATCGAAACCCAGGCCACGGATCCGGAATTCGCCAAGGTGGCCGGGCCGCAGCTTGTCGTTCCCATCACCAATGCCCGTTACGCGCTCAATGCCGCGAATGCCCGCTGGGGCAGCCTTTACGATGCGCTTTACGGCACCGATGCGCTGGGCGACCTGCCACAGGGCAAGGGTTATGATGCCGGTCGCGGCGCGCGCGTCATTTCATGGGGGCGCGATTTTCTAGATCAGGCTGTGCCGCTGGCCAGTGGCTCTTGGGCCGATCTCGCGGGCTTTTCGGTCGCGGGCGGGGAATTTTCCCCTGCGCTGGGCGATGCGTCGCGTTTCGCGGGCTATCGCGGCGATGCGGCTGCGCCGAGCGATGTCTTCCTGGTGAACAATGGCCTGCTGATCCATATCGTGATCGACCCCTCGACCCCGGTTGGCGGTCAGGACAAGGCGGGGATTTCCGATATCATTCTGGAATCCGCCCTCTCTGCGATCATGGATTGCGAGGATTCGGTCGCCTGCGTCGACGGCGAGGACAAGGCGCTCGCCTATGCCAATTGGCTGGGCCTGATGGATGGCTCGCTGACTGAAGAGGTCGAAAAGGGCGGCAAGAGCTTTACCCGCCGCCTGAACCCCGATGTCAGCTTTACCGCGCCCGACGGATCGACCGTGACCCATAAGGGCCGCGCGCTGATGCTGGTGCGCAATGTCGGCCATCTGATGACCACGCCCGCCGTTTTGGACCGCGAGGGCAATGAGGTCTTCGAGGGACTTCTGGATGCCATGATCACCGCGCTTTGCGCCAAGCGAGACCTTGATCGCGGGACCGAGGGGAACTCGGTCACCGGTTCGATCTATGTCGTGAAGCCCAAGATGCACGGCCCCGAGGAAGTGGCGTTCGCGAGCGCCATCTTCGATCATGTCGAAGACGTTCTGGGCCTGCCGCGCCATACCGTCAAGCTGGGCATCATGGATGAAGAGCGCCGCACCAGCGCGAACCTGCGCGAATGCATCCGTGCCGCCAAACATCGCGTGGCCTTCATCAATACCGGCTTCCTCGACCGCACCGGCGACGAGATCCATAGCTCGATCGAGGCGGGAGCGATGCTGGCCAAGGGCGAGATGAAATCGCAGCCCTGGATCTCGGCCTATGAGGATCGCAATGTCGATATCGGTCTGGCCTGCGGCCTTGCCGGCAAGGCGCAGATCGGCAAGGGCATGTGGGCGATGCCCGACCGGATGGCCGATATGCTGGCGCAGAAGATCGCCCATCCGATGTCGGGCGCGAACACGGCATGGGTGCCCAGTCCCACCGCGGCGACGCTCCATGCCACGCATTACCACAAGGTCGATGTCCATGCCCGCCAGGCCGAGATTGCGGCGCTGAACCGTCCTGCGCGCCTTGACGATCTGTTGACCATCCCGCTGGCGGGCGGGCGCAATTACAGCGATGCCGAGGTAGGCCGCGAGCTTGAAAACAACTGCCAAGGCATTCTGGGCTATGTCGTGCGCTGGATCGACCAGGGCGTCGGCTGCTCGAAGGTTCCCGATATCAACGATATCGGCCTGATGGAGGACCGCGCCACGCTGCGGATTTCGGCGCAGTCCCTGGCGAACTGGCTGCATCATGGCGTGGTCGGCGAGGGGCAGGTGATGAACGCCATGCGCAAGATGGCGCTGGTGGTGGATCGCCAGAACGCTGCCGATCCGCTCTATCGTCCGATGGCACCCGGCTATGACGGGGTGGCGTTCCAGGCGGCCTGCGATCTCGTCTTTCTGGGCCGCGTCCAGCCCTCGGGCTATACCGAGCCGGTGCTGCATGCCCGTCGCCTCCAAGCCAAGGCCGAGCAGGCGGCTTGACGTATTCCCGCCAGTCTCGACCGGCCCCGAAGCTTTGCTTTCGGGGCCTTTTTCATGGCAGGCGCGGACGATTGGCAGCAATGCATCAAGTAACGTGGCGTCGGATTTCCGGATGACTCCGGCCGTCACGCCCTTGTGAAAGATAATTTCGCGATGCTATCAACTCGCCTGTAGCACGCTAACAGGGGAGGTGCTCTCGTGAAGATCGGCGCTTTGAAGGAGAGTTACGAGGGAGAGGCGCGGGTCGCGGTCACACCGTCTTCGGCTGCCCACCTGAAGAAACTCGGCCATGAGGTCTATGTCGAGACGGGCGCTGGCACCCGCGCTGGCTTTACCGATGCCGCCTATGAGGCGGCGGGGATAACGGTCGAGCCGACCGCCTCGGCGCTCATCAACGACGTGGACGTGGTGGTCAAGGTCCGGCCGCCAAGCGCGGAAGAGATCCGCGAGATGCGCCATGGCCAGACCCTGATCGCGCATTTCTATCCCTCGCAGAATTCCGATCTTCTGGAGGTCGCGCGCGAGCAGGGCATCACCGCCATCGCCATGGACATGGTGCCCCGGATCAGCCGCGCGCAGAAGATGGACGCGCTGTCCTCGATGGCGAATATCGCGGGCTACCGCGCGGTGATCGAGGCCGCGAACAATTTCGGCCGCTTCTTCACCGGCCAGGTGACGGCGGCGGGCAAGGTGCCCCCGGCCAAGGTGCTGGTCGTCGGCGCGGGCGTCGCGGGGCTGGCCGCGATCGGCGCGGCGACGAGCCTTGGCGCGCAGGTCTATGCCTTTGACGTGCGGCCCGAAGTCGCCGAGCAGATCGAATCGATGGGCGCGGAATTCGTCTATCTCGATTTCAAGGAACAGGCGCAGGACGGTGCTGCGACCGGCGGCTATGCGGCGCCCTCGAGCCCCGAATTCCGCGAAAAGCAGCTTGAGAAGTTCCGCGAGCTTGCGCCGCAGATGGACATCGTCATCACCACGGCGCTGATCCCCGGCCGCGATGCCCCGAAACTTTGGACCGCCGATATGGTCGAGGCGATGAAGCCCGGATCGGTGATCGTGGACCTCGCCGCCGAGCGCGGCGGCAATTGCGACCTGACCGTGCCCGATGAGCGGTTCGTCACCGAGAACGGCGTCGTCATCATCGGCTACACCGATTTCCCTTCGCGCATGGCGACGCAATCCTCCGAGCTTTATGGCAACAATATCCGCCACATGCTGGCCGACCTGACACCCGGCAAGGATGGCAAGCTTGTCCAGAACATGGAGGATGACGTCATCCGTGGCGCGACTGTCACCCATGACGGCGACGTGACTTGGCCGCCGCCGCCGCCCAAGATCGCGGCCATCGCGGCGCAGAAGCCGCGCGAGAAGGCCCGCGAACTCACCCCCGAGGAAAAGCGCGCGAGCGAACTCGCCGCCTTCAAGGCGCAGACCAAATCGCAGGTCACGCTGCTGGCCGTTGGGGCGGCGGTGATGCTGCTCGTCGGCAGCTTCGCGCCCGCGAGCTTCCTGTCGCATTTCATCGTCTTCGTGCTGGCCTGTTTCGTGGGCTTCCAGGTGATCTGGAATGTCAGCCATTCGCTGCACACGCCCTTGATGGCGATCACCAATGCGATCTCGTCGATCATCATCGTCGGCGCGCTCTTGCAGATCGGCTCTGGCTCGTGGCTGATCGTGATCCTGGGCGCGCTGTCGGTCTTGATGGCGGGGATCAACATCTTCGGCGGCTTCCTGGTCACGCGCCGGATGCTCGCCATGTTCCAGAAGTCGTAAGGAGAGGGTGATGGAGTTCGGAATTTCCACCGCCGCCTATGTGGTCGCGGCCGTCTTGTTCATCCTTTCGCTGGGCGGGCTTTCGGGACAGGAAAGCGCCAAGCGCGCGGTCTGGTACGGCATTGCCGCCATGGCCCTGGCTGTGGTCGCGACCTTGTTCGGTCCCGGCTCGGGCAATTGGTTCCTGTCTCTGGTCATGCTCGCCATTGGTGGCGGCATCGGCTGGGTGGTCGCCAAGCGCGTCCAGATGACCGAGATGCCGCAGCTTGTCGCCGCGATGCACAGCCTTGTCGGCCTTGCCGCCGTGCTGATCGGCTTCAACGCGCAATTTGAACTGGGCCGCGTCCTGCGCGCCAAGGCCGCAGATGCGAGCGCCGAGTTCCACGGCTTCGCCGCCGTGCTGGCGCATAAAACCCCCGCCGAGATCGCCATGCTCAAGGTCGAGGTCGCACTTGGCATCTTCATCGGTGCGGTGACCTTCACCGGCTCGATCGTGGCCTTCGGCAAGCTCGCGGGCAAGATCGACGGCAAGCCGAAGAAACTGCCGGGCGGACATATGCTGAACGCAGGCGCGGCGGCGCTGTCGGCTCTGGCGCTGGTGCTTTACTGCACGGTCGGCGCGCCGGTCCTGTGGCTGCTGATCATCACCGCCTGCGCGCTGTTCATCGGCTATCACCTGATCATGGGCATCGGCGGCGCGGACATGCCGGTCGTGGTCTCGATGCTGAACAGCTATTCGGGCTGGGCGGCGGCGGCCATCGGCTTCACCTTGGGCAACGACCTTCTGATCGTGGTCGGTGCGCTGGTGGGCTCGTCCGGTGCGATCCTGAGCTATATCATGTGCAAGGCGATGAACCGGCATTTCGTCAGTGTCATCCTTGGCGGCTTCGGTGGAGAAACCGGCCCCGCGATGGAGATCACCGGCGAGCAGATCGCGATCGATGCCGAAAGCGTGGCCGCCGCGCTGAACGATGCCGATGAGGTCATCATCGTTCCGGGCTATGGCATGGCCGTGGCGCAGGCCCAGCAATCGGTCAGCGAATTGACCCGCAAGCTGCGCGCACGGGGCAAGAATGTCCGCTTTGCGATCCATCCCGTGGCGGGCCGCCTGCCGGGGCATATGAACGTGCTCTTGGCCGAGGCCAAGGTGCCCTATGACATCGTTCTGGAAATGGACGAGATCAACGAGGACTTTCCGAATGCCGATGTCGCCATCGTCATCGGCTCGAACGACATCGTGAACCCGGCGGCGCAAGAGGACCCGAACAGCCCGATCGCCGGGATGCCGGTCCTTGAGGTCTGGAAGGCGAAGCAGGTCTTTGTCAGCAAGCGCGGGCAGGGCACCGGCTATTCCGGCATCGAGAACCCGCTTTTCTACAAGGAAAACACGCGCATGTTCTATGGCGATGCCAAGAAGTCGATCGACGCGCTTCTGCCGATGATCGAGTGATCTCGCGCCGGCGGGCCTGTCCTGCCCGCGCCTGTCACCCGCAGAAGGGATAATTGGTCAGGAGTGGTGAAGATGGCGCTCGCACACACGGCCAGTGAAATGATCAAAGGCATGTCGCCCCGGCTTCGGTCGGGGCGCTTTGTTTTCGCCACCACCACCGACCCCGATCAAGCCGCCCGGCTGATCTCCGAGGCGCTTTGCATCTATCGCGAGGCCGAGGGCCTTTCGCTGATCCTGCCGCTTGCCCTTGCCTCGCGCGAGGGGCTGGCATGCGATCTACCAATGATCTGCATCACGCTGGAGGTTTTTTCGGCGCTGCAGGGAGTGGGGCTGACGGCGGCTGTTTCGGCGGCGCTCGCCGGGCAGGGCATTCCCTGCAACATGGTTGCGGCCTATCACCATGATCATGTCTTCGTACCCGAAAGCCACAGCGGTGAGGCGATGCGCGCCCTTATCGAATTGCAGGCCGGGCAGGGCGGCGACTAGGCCCGCATCTCAGAGGGCATTGAGCATGGATTTCACGACTTCGACCGGCAAGGCGGGATGTAGCGCCAGCTTGCGGGTCTGCTTGCCTCGGCGCGGGATCAGCAGCGCGCAGCGCGTCGCCACGGCTTGCGAGCGGTCATGCGACCCGGTGACGATCGCTCCCGCGCTCCAGCGCGATTTCGGGCCGAACTTCAGGACCGATTCGATTGCGCCGGGGACGTAACCCTGAGTCTCGGATGAATCGATCACCTCATCGAGGCTAAGCGGAGACAGGAACATAGTGCCAGTTCGGATTGCCATGATTGTTGCGGCAAACTGCTATCGCGAACACCGCGCAATGCCCATCTGGCCTTTTGAACAGGTGGCTCAGGGGGCGATCAGGATCGGCGTTCCGTTCCGCACCATTGCATAGATATCCTCGACCTCCTCGTCGCGCACCGCGATACAGCCGGCCGTCCAGTCGCGGCGGGATTGCGACAGCGCGCGCCCCTCGGGCCCCTGGCCGTGGATGAAGATGTCGCCGCCCGGCCGCTGCCCCGAGGCAAAGGCATTCGCGGTATCCATCACATTGGGATAGGAGACCCCGATGGAGAGATGATAGCGGCTATTGGGATTGCGCCGGTCGATATAGTAGATCCCTTCGGGCGTCTTGCCGTCGCCTTCGAACTGCTTATGTCCGATCGGCTCGTTGCCCAGCCCGATATCATAGACCTTGATCGCCCGGTTCCCGCTAAGCAGATACATCTTGCGGTCGGATTTCTCGACCACGACCTGCGTCACGGGCGGGCCGGAATATTTCTTGAACTTGCTCGGAGCGCAGGCGGATACACCGGCGATCACTCCAAGCAGGACCAATCTGCAGATCCAGTTTCTCATCACTGTCCCCTAGGTTTCGTTTTGTCCGATTTTGCCTGCCTTGGGCCTGTGGGGCAATGCGCGGCCAATCACGAAATCCTGAGCAGCCGGAACCTGCCCCCTTGCGATGCGCGGGCGCAACGCGGATCATGCCGCCATGACGAATGATGCAGAACATCCGCTGCGCTACGCGCTGGTCAATGAGCTACACGCAAGGCCCTCGCCGCGGCTGGAAGCGCCCTGCACGGCGGTTTTCGTCGCATTCAAGGAACCGAGCGACGCCGCCAATCGCGACCGTGGCCGCGATGTGGCCCATCTGGCCGAGCTCTGCCGCCGCCACGGCGCGCCAAGTCCCGATCCGCAGGCCGGGCATTACGCCGCACAGATGGGCCGCCACAAGCTGCGTTGGGAAAGCCATACCGAGTTCGTCACCTATGCGGCCTTCGCCCGCGGCCTGCCGCCGCGGCCCTTCGATCCTTCGGTGGGCGAGGTGTTCCCGGCAGAATGGCAATTCGCCGCCCCCGGCAAGAGGGTCGCCGCGGTCATCATCCATGTCGATCTGCTGCCCGAGGAACCGCAAGATGTCCTGCCGCGGCTTTCCGAATGGTTCGCGGCGGACAGTCTGGCGGCGGTCTGGGTGCTGGACGAATCGGCGGTCGTGGCGGGGGATTTCCGCATAGATCCGGCCGGCTGGATGCGTTTTGCCGTTTTTGTCCGGCCCGGTACGGGGTCGGGCCGGATCGGGCGCATCGTCCAGCGGCTTCTTGAACTCGAAACCTATCGCTCGATGTCCATGCTGGGGCTGGGGCGTGCGCGCGAACTGACCGAACAGATGAATGCCCTTGACCCGCTGCTCAGCGATATCGTGCGCGGGATGGCCGATGAGGGGCGGCCTGCGGAGACCGTGCTGCATGAATTGCTGGCGGTCTCGACCAAGCTTGAAACCGAGGCCGTGCAGCATGGCTTCCGCTTTGGCGCGACCGCCGCCTATGAGGCGATCGTGATGGACCGCGTGGCGGCCTTGCGCGAAAGCCGCTTCATGGGAGGGCAGATGCTGACCGAATTCATGGCCCGGCGCTACGCTCCGGCCATGCGGACCGCGAAATCCGCCGAGCGTCGGCTGGGCGCGATGATCGACCGGGCCGAGCGCGCGGGCGAGCTTCTGCGCACCCGGGTCGATGTCTGGCGCGGCGCGCAGAACCAGGAAATCATGGAGCGCATGGATCGCCGGGCCGATCTGCAACTGCGGTTGCAGCATACCGTCGAGGGGCTCTCGGTCGTGGCGATCAGCTATTATGCCGTGGGGCTGGCGGGCTATGCGCTCTATCCGGTCGGGCAGGCCTTGGGGATCGACAAATCCGTGCTGATCGCGGTGCTGACACCCTTGGTTATTGCAGGGGTCTGGTTCGGCATGCGGCGGATCCGGGCAAGGCTGCATGACGGGGATTGAGACGCCTCCGCGCTCTTGCCCCCCGTGCGTGGCGGCGCGATAAAGACCGCAAACCCATCCCCCGGAGCCGCATATGAAAACTGCCCTGTCCCTGCTTGCCCTGCTGGCGCTCTGCGCTTGCAACGTCCCGCTGGTCCCCTTCGTCTGATGGACCGGCACCTCACCATGTATGGGCTGGCCCATTGCTCGACCTGCCAGAAGGCCCAGGCCGAATTGCAGGCGGCAGGTTGGGATGTCCGCTTCCGCGACGTGAAGACCGAACCGCTGGCGGCCGAGGATTGGCAGCGCATGATCCCCGAATTCGGCGAGAAAATCGTCAATCGCGCCAGCCTGACCTGGCGCGGCATGACCGAGGCCGAGCGCGCCGCCTCGCCGCTGGACATGCTGCTGGCGAAGCCCTCGCTGATGAAGCGCCCGGCCATTGTCGAGGGCGAGAACCGCCTTCTCGGTTGGACCGCGAATGTGAAACGCGCATTGGGCGTGGCGGCCTGACGGCCGCCCTTCAGGCGATATAGCGGTCGCGGCGGTGGTTGATCGCGATGACGAGGTTCAGCACCACCGCGCCCAGAAAGGACCAGGCCACGGTCTGCCAGTCGCGCAGGAGCAAGGCGCAGCCGAACAGGCAGGCGTCGAAAATCATCTGCGTCCAGCCGGCTCGGAATCCGGTCCGGTCCTGAATGTAAAGCCCCACGATCCCGATCCCGCCCAAAGACGAACCATGCCGGAACAGCGCGAGCAGCGCTGATCCGGTCATGCAGCCCAGAAGAACCGCCGCGACGGCGGGATGGACCGCGCCGAAATGCAGGCCCTTTGGCAGGACCTGGACCAGCACCGACAGGGCCGCGACGGCGGCAAAGCTCTTCAGCGTGAAATTCAGCCCGAAGCGTTTATAGCCGAGCCAGTAGAAAGGCAGGTTGACCACGAAGAAGACCGGGCCGAAGCCCCATCCCGTGGCATAGGAGATCAGGATCGCGAGGCCCGCCGTCTGGCCGGTCACGAATCCCATATGTGTCATCAGCAGGACGCCCACCGAAGCCATGAAGCTGCCATAGGCGAGCCCCTGAAGATCGTCGGTCAGACCGTGTTTCGCGTGTTTCTCTGTCATGGCCTCGCTCTGCCCAAGGCTGAGGACAGAGGCAAGGGGCTGAAAGCTCGTCTCGCGCATGTTGTGGAAATTCCTTGGCAACGCGTGCCGGGTAGGTGGAACTGGCTCCGGTCAGGCGGCAGGGGCGCGGGGCATGGGAAAGAAAGAGCCTTCCAGCCGTCAAACTCTCGACTCCGGATCTGGCCTGATGTCGGAAGAGCCCAAAACATCGCCATGGTTGTGGCGCAGGGCAGAATTTCTGGGTCAGAGGCTCGATCCCAGCGGCGGAGCGCGCCGATTTTCGCCGCAAAGATGAAGGCGGGTGAAGCCAAAGGCCCCAGCGCCCGCTTCCTCAGGGCTGTTTGCCAGGGAGCTTCACATGAGTTTCCACTTGCGGGAGGCAAGAGCCCGTGGCGCTTCTCGACATCGACATCGACATCGACATCGACATCGACATCGACATCGACATCGACATCGACATCGGCGGCGATGGCTGCGGCGATCATGTCGCGATAGCGCTCACTCAACCCGTCATGCAGGCGCTTGGGCGCATGAGCGAGCAGGTTTCGGCCCGGTGGCGTTCACGCGCTCATGCCTTTCTGACCCGTTTGGTCCCGCGATCAGCGCCTCGTTCGACTGCTCAATCGCAGACAGCACGGCATGGCCTACGTGCGCCACTCGGCGATCTTGCCAGCCTGATCCTTGATCCGAGTCGGGGGAACCGCTCGGTTTCAGTCCCGAATGTGCCGGTCAGTTGCCGATCCCTGTAGCCGGCAGTGAGCATTCGCCGGACGACATTCCGCCCGAAACGGAACCGACCAAGATGTGCAGCGCGTTCCTGTTCGACCAGCGCCGCGAGGGTGTCGCGGACGCTCGCCCGTACAGGATCGTTGGTCGGTTGCAATCTGTCGCCTGGGGCAGTGGCGCAGAATTGCCCATCCTTTTTCCGGCATTCGGGCCGTGCCTCGAAGCGGTGGCGGCTCTCGACCCTCACTCTTCTTGGGGGCTGCCGCCGCCGCTTGCTTGGGTGTCACGCCACCCCGGATTGCCCCGTTTCGTGACATGACGACCTGCGACGTTGCCTCTCGAAAGAGACAGGCTTCACGCATGCGTGATTCGTGATAATTTTCGCGCGGAGCCACCGATTGGAAGCCATCATGCCTGTGTTCCGCAATTTTCTTTTCCTGATTTCCCTTGCCCCCAGCATGGCGCTGGCCGCGCCCAGCCTTGAGCGCGGGGCCTATCTCGTCCAAGGCCCTGCCGGATGCGGCAATTGCCACACCCCGTTCGGCCCGAATGGATTCGACATGACGCGCGACCTGAGTGGCAGGCTGGTCGAGGACGGTCCCGCCGGCAAGATGATCGCGCCGAACATCACGCCGGCGAGCCGCATCAAGGATTGGAGCGATGCCGATCTTGCCCGCGCCATCCGCGAGGGGCTGCGCCCCGATGGCAGCCTGATCGGGCCGCCCATGCCCTTCACCATGTATCGCGGGCTGGGGGATGAGGATCTGGCCTCGATCGTGATGTATCTGCGCAGTGTGCCCGCCGTCGAGGGCGATCCCGGCAAGTCGGAATATCTCATTCCGCTGCCGCCAGCCTATGGCCCCCCGGTCGCGAGCGTCACGCCTCCGCCCGCGGGGGTGACAGTGGAATATGGCGCCTATCTTGCCGGGCCGGTCAGCCATTGCATGGAATGCCACACGCCGATGGGGCCGCAGGGTCCAATGGTCGATACGCGTCTGGGCGCCGGGGGCTTCGAGTTTCATGGCCCCTGGGGCGTCTCGGTCGCGGCGAATCTGACCAATGGAGCGGACGGGCTGGCCGAATATTCCGATGCCGAGATCAAGGCGATGATCATCGAGGCCAAGCGCCCGGATGGTAGCGCGATGATGCCGCCCATGCCTTATCCCTATCTCGCGAAGATGACCCCCGAGGATCTGGACGCGATCCTGCTTTATTTACGCAGCCTGCCAGCCTTGCCGGACCACCCCTGATTAAGAAGGGGGGCTCTTTGCCCCCCGCCCCCCAAGGATATTTCTCTAACGAAGATATTTAGTTCAGCGCCTTGTCTGTGATGGCATGGGTCCATGCCCCGTCCGGGGCTTTCGAGATCACCGGATCTGATCCGCCCGACAAGAGCGTATCGACCGTGCGCTTGTAATCGGCCTCATCGAGCGCGCCGGTCGAGCCAGCGGTCAGCTTGGCAATCTCTCCGGCCATGCGAGCCTGATGCGCGATGGTCTGGGCGCCGGTTTCGTCATTTTCCAGAACGATCTCGGCGGCTTCCTCGGGATGCTCCTCGGCGTATTTCCAGCCCTTCATGCTGGCGCGTACGAAGCGTGTCAGTTTGTCGGCCATGGCGGGATCGTTCAGCTTTTCTTCAAGGACATAAAGCCCGTCTTCCAGCGTGGCGACGCCCTGATCGTCATATTTGAAGGTCACGAGGTCCTCGGGTTTCAACCCGGCGTCGATGACCTGCCAATATTCGTTATAGGTCATTGTGCTGATGCAAGCGGCCTGCTTCTGCAGGATGGGATCGACATTGAAGCCCTGTTTCAGGACGGTGACGCCCTCGGGGCTGCCGTCGGTTTTGAGCCCGAGATGGTTCATCCAGCTCAGGAAGGGATATTCGTTCCCCGAGAACCAAACGCCCAGGGTCTTGCCCTTGAAATCGGTCTTGGGGTCGGCCACGCCGCTTTCCTTGAGACAGGTCAGCATCATGCCCGATTTCTTGAAGGGCTGGGCGATATTGACGATGGGCAGGCCCTTTTCGCGCGCGGCCAAGGCGGCGGGCATCCATTCGACCGTGACATCCGCGCCGCCTCCGGCCAGCACCTGCACCGGGGCAATGTCGGGCCCGCCCGGCTTGATGGTGACGTTCAGGCCCTCTTCCTCGTAGAAGCCCTTGTCCTTGGCAACGTAATAGCCGCCGAACTGGGCCTGCGTCACCCATTTCAGTTGCAGCGTCAGGTCATCCGCCGCCGAGGCAGCACCCGCCATCAGCGACATGATGCCCGCCGAGATCAGGAATTTCTTCATCACTCTCTCCACTGTTGGGGGCATTGGCCCCGGCTTATTGGCGCTGTGAGGGGTGCCAGAAGGTCACTTTTGTCTCGATCAGCGCGACAATTCCATAGAAGGCGGTCCCGGCCAGCGCCGCGACAAGGATCTCGGCCCAGACCAGCGGCATGTTGAGTTGGCCCACGGCGGTCGAGATGCGAAAGCCCATGCCTCGGGTCGGGCTGCCGAAGAACTCGGCGACGATGGCCCCGATCAGCGCCAAAGTCGTGGTGATCTTGAGGCCGTTGAACAGGAAGGGCATTGCGGCGGGCAGGCGCAGCTTGACCAGCGCCTGGGCATAGCTCGCCCCCCAAGTCGCGATCTGGTCACGTGCCAGCGCATCGGTGGCCTTGAGCCCCGCGACCATGTTCACGAGGATCGGGAAGAAGACCATGACCACGACGACCGCGGCCTTGGACTGCCAGTCGAAGCCGAACCACATGACAAGGATCGGAGCGATCCCGACGATGGGCAGCGCCGCGACGAAATTCCCGATCGGCAACAAGCCGCGCTGCAAAAAGGGCGAGCGGTCTATCGCGATGGCGGTGGCCACGGCCAGGGCGGCGCCGATCAACCAGCCCGACAGCGCGCCCTTCAGGATGGTCTGGATGAAATCCCCCCAAAGCAACGGCAGATTGGCCCCGATGGCCGTCCAGATCTGGCTGGGGGCGGGCAGGATCACGGGCGGGACCGCGAAGCTGCGACAGGCCATCTCCCACAGGATCACGATGGTTGCGCCAAAGACCAAGGGGACCAGCGCTGCAGGGATAGGGCCGCGATGCCGGGCGATCCAGCTGTTCAGGCCAAGCGCGCCGAGCCAGACCGCGATCAGGGGCAGGGCGGCACTCATCGCGCAAGGCCCATGTGCTTCAGCGTGACCCGCTCGATCCCGCCGACAATGGCGACCAAGGCGGCGGCCAAGGCGGCGGCCGTGAACAGCGCGGCCCAGATCTGGATCGTCTGGCCGTAATAGCTGCCGGAAAGCAGCCGCGCGCCCAGCCCTGCGGTCGCGCCTGCGGGCAGTTCTCCGACAATGGTGCCAACCAGAGCCGCCGCGATGGCCACCTTGAGGCTGGTGAACAGGTAGGGCAGCGCCGAGGGCAGGCGCAGCCGCCAGAACATTTGCGCGCGCGAGGCGTTCCATGAGCGCATCAGGTCCATCTGCATCCGGTCGGGCGTGCGCAGTCCCTTTACCATGCCGACCAGTACCGGGAAGAACGAGAGCCACGCCGAGATCATCGCCTTGGGCACCAGCCCCGTCACCCCCATGCTGGCAAAGACCACGATGACCATGGGCGCGATGGCAAGGATCGGGACCGTCTGGCTGGCAATGGCCCAAGGCATCACCGACAGGTCCATGACCCGGCTATGCACGATCCCCACGGCCAGCAGGATACCCGCGAGGCTGCCAATCGCGAAACCCGCCAGCGTCGCGGAAAGCGTGATGCCCGCGTGCCAGACAAGGCTGCGCTTCGAGGTGATCTTCTGCCCCGCGATCCCGTCCCAAAGCCCCTTCGCCACCTGATGCGGCGCGGGAAGGACGGGGCGTTCCTGCACCATAGTCGCATGAAGCAGCGCGGTCGGGGTCAGGTTGGTGCCAGCGCGCGCGGCCTGATCCTGCGCCCAAGGCGCGTTCAGCGCGACGGCGGCCAGATACCAGGCCAGCACGATCGCCAGCAGAACGGTCAGCACGGGCAGGGCATGTTTCATGGCCGCGCCTCAGTCATAGCTGTGCCCCTCGCGCAGGCCTTCGCGGACTTGCTGGGCGATGGCGATGAATTCCGGCGTGTCGCGGATTTCGAGCGGGCGTTCGCGCGGCAGGGTGCTTTCGATGATGCGGGTAATCCGGCCCGGACGCGGAGACATCACGACGATCTTCGTGGACAGGTAAACCGCCTCGGGGATCGAATGGGTGACGAAGCCGATGGTCTTGCCGGTCTTGGCCCAAAGCTCCAGCAGGGCGGCGTTGAGCCGGTCGCGGACGATCTCATCCAGCGCGCCGAAGGGTTCGTCCATCAAGAGAATATCCGCGTCGAAGGCCAGTGCCCGCGCGATGCTGGCGCGCTGCTGCATTCCGCCCGAAAGCTGCCAAGGAAACTTGCCGCCAAAGCCCGACAGCTCGACCAGATCCAGCACGCGGGCGATGCGTTCCTCTCGGTCCGCCTTTGGAAACCCCATAATTTCAAGCGGCAGAGAGACATTCCCCGAAATCGTGCGCCACGGGTAAAGCCCCGGAGCCTGAAAAACATAGCCGTAGGCGCGGGCGCGGCGGGCCTCATCCGCACCAAGACCGTTGACGCCGATCCGGCCCGAGGTCGGGGTCTCGAGTGCGGCGATGGTGCGCAGGAAGGTGGTCTTACCGCAGCCCGAAGGGCCGATGAAGCTGACGAAATCGCCCTTGTCGATGGTCAGATCCACGTCCTTCAATGCGTGGATCGGGCCGTCATTGGTCTGAAAGGTCAGGCTGACGCCCTGTGCTTCGATGACCGCCAATTCAGACCCCGGTGGCCGGGATGCCGGAGCGCTCGACCGGTCGGGGCGCGGTCAGTTCCTTCCAGGCTGAAAGCGCGCGGTTCACCGCCGGACGTGCGTCGCGGGGGACGAATTCGCCATGGCCCTCGTGGCTCTCGACCTTGCCCTCGGTCACGGCCACGACACCGCGGGTCAGGGTGTAGCGTGGCAGGCCCTTGACCGTGATGCCCTCGAAGACGTTGTAATCGATGGCGGATTGCTGGGTTCCGGCGCTGATGGTCTTTTCGGCCTCGGGGTCCCAAACGACCAGATCGGCATCGGCGCCGACCAGAACCGCGCCCTTTTTCGGATACATATTCAGGATCTTGGCGATATTGGTCGAGGTCACGGCGACGAATTCATTCGGCGTCAACCGCCCAGTGCCGACGCCCTGCGTCCAAAGCACCGGCATCCGATCCTCAAGCCCTCCGGTTCCGTTCGGGATCTTGGTGAAATCGCCAATGCCGAAACGCTTTTGGGTCGTGGTAAAGGCGCAATGATCGGTCGCGACGCAGGACAGGCTGCCCGATTGCAGCCCCGCCCAAAGGCTGTCCTGATGCAGCTTGTTGCGGAAGGGCGGCGACATCACCCGCCGCGCGGCATGGTCCCAATCCCGGTTGAAATACTCGCTCTCATCCAAAACCAGATGCTGGATCAGCGGCTCGCCCCAGACCCGCTTGCCCTGCTGGCGCGCACGACGGATCGCCTCATGCGAGTCCTCGCAGGAGGTATGGACCACATAAAGCGGCACGCCCGCCATGTCGGCGATCATGATGGCGCGGTTGGTGGCCTCGCCCTCGACCTGAGGTGGGCGGGAATAGGCGTGACCCTCGGGGCCTACATTTCCTTCGGCCAGCAGACGCGCCGACAATTCAGCAACGACATCACCATTCTCGGCATGGACCAAAGCCACGCCGCCCAGATCGCCGACCCGACGGAAGGACGAGAACATCTCGTCATCGTTCACCATCAAGGCGCCCTTGTAGGCCATGAAATGCTTGAAGCTGGTGATGCCGCGCTGCACCACCTCGTCCATCTCGTCGAAGACCTGCTCGCCCCACCAGGTCACCGCCATGTGGTAGGAATAGTCGCAATGCGCGCGGCCGGACTTGTTGTCCCACATCTTCAACGCGTCCAGAAGCCCCTGTTCCGGCGAGGGCAGCACGAAGTCCACCACCATCGTCGTTCCGCCCGCCAGCGCGGCCCGCGTGCCGCTCTCGAAATCATCGGCGGAATAGGTGCCCATGAAGGGCATTTCCAGATGGGTATGCGGGTCGATCCCGCCTGGCATGATGTAACAACCGGTCGCGTCCAGAACCTTGTCGCCGACCAGCCCCTCGCCGATGGCGGCGATGCGCCCATCCTCGATCAGCACATCCGCCTTATAGCTCAGATCCGCGGTGACAATGGTGCCGCCCCTGATGACCGTGCCCATGTCTCTTCCCTTCTTTGGTATCTAAATATCCCGGGGGTCCGGGGGCAGCGCCCCCGGCTTTGGCTCACGCCACGATCTCGGCGGTTTCCAGCACCGCATGCAGCAGGACATCGGCCCCGCTTGCGGCCCATTCCGGGCTGATCTCTTCGGCCTCGTTATGCGAAAGCCCGTCGACGCAGGGACACATGATCATCACAGTCGGCGCGACCTTGTTCACCCAGCAGGCGTCATGCCCCGCGCCCGAGACGATATCCATGCGGCTATAGCCCAGACGGTCGGCGGCCGAGCGCACCCTCCCGACCAGCCCTTCGTCAAAGGCGGGCGGATCGAATTGCCCAACGATCTGCGACGAGAATTCGCAGCCCAAAGCCTCGCAGATCGCCGGCGCGCGGGCGGCGAATTCCTCGGCCATGGCGAGCAGGGTGGGAAGCAGGTGGCTGCGGAAATCGACCGTGAATACGACCTTTTCCGGAATGACATTGCGGCTGTTCGGGTAGACGTCGATATGGCCGATCGCGCCCACGGCGGCGGGCTGATGCTTCATCGCGATCTCATGGACCAGCTCGGTCAGCTGCGCCAATCCGCGACCGGCATTGCGGCGCATCTTCATCGGCGTCGAGCCGGTATGCTGCCCCTTTCCGGTCACCGTGCATTCAATCCAGCGCAGGCCCTGACCATGGGTCACGACGCCGATCTGCTTGTCCTCGGCCTCAAGGATCGGGCCTTGTTCGATATGATATTCGAACATGGCATGGATCTTGCGGTCGCCCGGTGTCTCCGAGCCCTTCCAGCCGATCCGCGCGAGTTCCTCGCCGAAGCTCTTCCCCTTGGCGTCTTTGCGCGAATAGGCGTCATCCAGATCCAGCACGCCCGCGAAAACCCCCGAGGCCAGCATGGCCGGGGCAAAGCGCGAGCCTTCCTCATTGGTCCAGTTCGTCACCACGATGGGACGGCGCGTCCTGATCCCCAGATCACGGATCGAGCGGATGACCTCCAGCCCCGCCAGAACCCCCAGCACGCCGTCATATTTCCCGCCCGTCGGCTGGGTGTCGAGATGGCTGCCGATATAGACCGGATCGAGGCTTGGATCAGAGCCCTCATGGCGCAAGAACATGCTGCCCATCTGATCGACCGACATGACCATGCCAGCCTCTTCGCACCATGACTGGAACAGGCGGCGGCCCGCGCCATCTTCATCGGTCAGAGCTTGGCGATTATTGCCGCCCGCGATGCCGGGGCCGATCTTGGCCATCTCCATCAAGCTGTCCCAAAGCCTGTCGCCATCGACCTTCATATTGGCTGCGGGCATGACGGCGGTATCCGTTCCGGTCATTCGTCTTCCTTCCTGTCTGACCGCCGCCTTCTTTGGGCGGTCGGTGGATCGGTCGGCGATGTGCCACGGCGACAGCCTTGCGACCCTTTCGCAAATTATTGACCATTTGGTCAGGATCAGGCTAGCACGGGTCTATAGGCAGTCAAGCGCCGCGATACCCGCCTTTCGGACGATCCGCGCCTTTCACGGAAAACCCATGCAGGAACAGCCCCGCAGGCAAAGCCGCATCCAGAAAAGGAACCGCGAGGTGATCCTGACGGCGGCGTTGCGCGAATTTTCGGCAGGCGGCTTCGCCGGCACGACCATCGACCAGATCGCCGAAGCGGCGGGACTGTCAAAGCCCAACGTGCTGTATTATTTCCAATCCAAGGAGGCGATCCACAGCGCTCTTCTGCGCGGGCTGTTGGACTTGTGGCTTGGCCCCTTGCGCGATTTGCAGGCAGAGGGCGACCCCAGGGAGCAGATCCTTGCCTATGCCCGGCGCAAGCTGGAAATGTCGCGCGATTACCCGCAGGAAAGCCGCCTTTTCGCCAATGAGGTGCTGCAAGGCGCGGACCGGTTGCAGCCGATCTTGGGTGGCGAATTGCGAGAACTGGTCGAGGAGAAATCCGCTTTGATCGCGGGCTGGATCGCCGAGGGCCGCATCGCCGAGGTCGATCCGCATCACCTGCTGTTCTCGATCTGGGCGCTGACCCAGCATTATGCCGATTTCGAGGTACAGGTCAGGGCCGTACTCGGCCCCGATCACGATCCTTTTGCCGAGGCTCAGATCTTTCTGGACCAGCTTTACTTGCGCCTGCTGACGCCTCAGCCTCGGGAATAGACATCCTCGTAGCGCACGATGTCATCTTCGCCCAGGTAAGCGCCGGTCTGGACCTCGATCAGCACCATCGGCACCTTGCCGGGATTTTCCATGCGATGCACCGCGCCCAGAGGCACATAGATCGACTGGTTTTCCGTCACCAGTGTCACGGTCTCGTTCACGGTCACCTTGGCGGTGCCGCTGACCACGATCCAATGTTCCGAGCGGTGGAAATGCGATTGAAGCGACAGGGCCGCGCCGGGATTGACGACGATGCGCTTCACCTGAAAGCGGTCGGCCAGAGCCAGCGTCTCGAACCAGCCCCAAGGGCGGTGATCGCGCAGGAAGGTCTCGGCCTGACGCGCGCCTTTGGATTTCAGTGCCGAGACAGCCTTCCTGACCTCTTGCGCGCGATCCATGCCCGCGACCAGCACCGCGTCATTGGTCGCGACCACCATCACGTCCTGAAGTCCGATGCCGACGATCTCGATCCCCTCATCCTGCGAGCGCAGCAGCACATTGTCGCATTCGATCGCGGTCGAGCGCGGATCGGTGACATTGCCGCGCGGGGCGGGCGCGCCGTCCTGTGCCTCGCGCCAGACCGCGTCCCAACCGCCGAGATCCGACCAATGGCCCGAGAAGCGCACGACCGACAGGTTGTCCGCCTTTTCCAGCACCGCATAGTCGATGGACAGATCGGGCAGCGCGTCCCAGGGCGCGGATGCGATGCGTAGGAAGCCCAGATCAGTCCGGGCCTCGGCCAGAGCTTGCTCGACGGGCTCGATGAATTCTGGGGCGTATTCACGGAAAGCCTCGATCATGGCCCATGCGGAAAACAGGAAGATGCCCGCATTCCACAGGTAATTACCCTCGGCGAGCATGGTTTGAGCCGTGGCGAGATCCGGCTTTTCGACGAAACGGCGAAGCTGCACCGGACCCTCGCCCGAAGCGGCGGCCTCCATATAGCCATAGCCGGTCTCGGGTCGGGTCGGGGTGATCCCGAAGGTCACAATCTGGCCCATCTGCGCCGCCGGGATGCCCAGTTCGACCGCGCGGGTAAAGGCCTCGGCATCGGGGACGACATGATCCGAAGGGGCGACCAGCAGCAGCCCCTCGGGATCGGTCCGGGCCACGGTCAGGGCGGCGGCGAGGATGGCGGGTGCGGTGTTGCGTCCCGAGGGCTCGATCAGGATCGCCGAAGGGGCAATCCCGATCTGGTCCAATTGCTCGGCCACGATGAAGCGGAAATCGGCATTGGTCATCACCAATGGCGCGCCATAGCGCGGCCCGGACAGCCTGCGGGCCGAGGCCTGGAACAGCGATTCCTCGCCGATCAGCGGCGCGAATTGCTTGGGAAAGCTCTTGCGCGAGACGGGCCAGAGCCGCGTGCCCGATCCGCCAGCCAAAAGAACAGGGGTCAATTGCATGCCATCACTCCCTCGTGGCGGTCTCGTTCTTCCCGTCAGGCATCTTATCCGACGGGAAAATCCTTTGGGCAAGCATCCTTGCCCCGATCAGTAGCCGCGCGCGGGGTCGACGAGGTGAAGCAGCGTCTCGCCGCGCATGGCGCGACGCAGGTTTTCAGCCGCGATCCGGGCCGCCGTGGCGGGCCGGGTCTCGGCGGCGATATGGGGCGTGACGGTGATGCGGGGATGCGACCAGAAGGGATGATCCGGGGGCAGGGGCTCGGTCTTGAAGACATCCAGCACGGCATGTCCGGGGCGGTCTTGTTCCAGCGCCGCGAGCAGGGCAGTTTCGTCGATCAGCGTGCCGCGCCCGGCATTGATCAGCGTGGCCCCCTTGGGCAGCAGGGCAAGGCGGCTTGCATCGAGCAGATCGCGCGTTGCGGGCGTGTCGGGCAGAAGGCAGATCAGGATATCGGCGCGGGATAGGGCTTCGCCCAGTCGGTTCTGCGCCAACACCTCGATGCCCGCGACAGGGCGGCCCGATTGCGACCAGCCGGTGACCGCGAAGCCCAGATCCGACAGCGTCCCCGCCACCGCGCTGCCAAGCTCGCCCATGCCCAGCACCGTCACCCGCCGCTCGGTGGCCAAGGGTGGGGTCTGCCCCTGCCGCCAGATCCCGTCCTGTGGGTAAAGATCCATGCCCAGATGGGCGCGCATCGTCCAGCCGGTGCAATATTCGACCATACCCTGCGCAAGGCCCGGATCGACCATGCGGCACAAGGGCTGGGTCAGGCTCGAATTGGTCACGATGCGCTCGACCCCGGCCCAGAGGCTCTGGACCAGCCGCGCATTCACGAAGGCCGAGAAATCGAGTGGCGTGCCATCCTCGGGATAGCCGGGCGCATAGATCAGCGCGTCGAAGCTTTCGGGCGCGCCCTTGCGGCAAAGCTTGATCTCGGGGCAGGCGGCCTGCAAGGCCGGTGCCCAATCGTCCCAAAGCCGGGTAGGGGCCGCGAAGAGCACCCGCATTCTAGCGCGGCCTGTGGACATGGGCGGATTGCAGGATGCCAAAGCCCATCAAGAGGATCATCAACGAAGTCCCGCCATAGCTGACCAGCGGCAGGGGCGAGCCCTTGGCGGGCAGCATCCCCATCACCGTCGCCATATTGATCGAGAAATACAAAAAGAACGTCCCCGCGATCCCGATGGTCAAAAGGCTGGCGAAACGGTCCCGGTTGGTGAGCGCCGAATGCAGGCAGAAGCCCAGGATCAGGACGTAAAGCAGAAGCAGGGTTCCCGCGCCGACAAAGCCGAATTCCTCGGCCAGCGAGGTAAAGATGAAATCGGTATGCTTCTCGGGCAGGAAGTTCAGCCGCGACTGCGTTCCCTGCATGAAGCCCCGGCCCGACCAGCCGCCGGAACCCAGCGCGATCTGGGCCTGCATGATGTTATAGCCCGCGCCCAAAGGGTCCGAACCGGGGTCGAGAAAAGTGTCGATCCGCTTGAATTGGTAATTATGCAGCAATTGCCAGTCGGTTCCCCGGCTTTCCATCACCGTGGTGATCAGGGCGATCACGATGGCGATGACCGCGCCGAAATACCACAGGCTGACGCCGGCGACGAACATCACGATGCCTCCGCCCGCGATCAGCATGATCGAGGTGCCAAGGTCGGGCTGCATCAGGACCAGCGCGGTCGGGGTCAGGATCAAGAGGACCGGGATCAGCACCCAGAGCGGGCGCGAGACCTTTTCGACCGGCAGCCAGTCGTAATAGGCGGCGAGCGTCATCACGAAGGCGATCTTGGTCAGTTCCGAGGGCTGGATCCGGACCGGGCCAAGCACCAGCCAGCGCTGCGCGCCCATGCCGACATGGCCCATGAGCTCCACGGCGACAAGCAGCAGCACGCAGATCACATAGGCCACGACCGAGATCGAACGCCAGAACCAGATCGGCACGAAGGCGAGAGCGAACATGATCGCCATGCCCGCGGCGAACCGCTCCATCTGGGGCATGGCCCAGCGGTCGATCTCTCCTCCCGAGACCGAGTAGAGCATGAGGAAGCCGATGCAACTAACGGCTGTCACAAGAAAAACTAGCGGCCAGTTCAGGAACAGGATCTTGCGCCAGCCGGTCGGGACACGCTCGACCGTGTAATCGAGGTAACTCATGTCAGGCCTTCGCTCGGGCGGTCTTGCTGGTCGGTTCGGGCATCAGGTTCATCTTTGACCACATTTCCTCGACCTTGGCGCGTTCGCTGTCCGGATAGGCTGAAAGCGGAGGCAGCCCGTCGGCCAGCGCAAACAGCATGATATCGCGGGCGATGGGCGCGGCCACGGCCGAGCCGCCGCCGCCATGTTCGACCACGACGGAGACCACGTATCGCGGCATGTCATAGGGAGCAAAGCAGACGAACAGGGCATGGTCGCGCCGGTTCCAGGGCAATTGGTCATTCGAGATCACGCCGCGCGCACGTTCCGCCGCGGTGATGTTGCGCACCTGGCTGGTGCCGGTCTTGCCTGCCATCTGCCATTCCGGCGCGACGATCCGGGCGCGCCGCGCCGTGCCATGGCTGCCATTCATCACCGCGTCCATCCCGCCCCGCGCGGTGCGCAGGTTCAGCGGGTTCAGTCCCAGATCGGCGAAATCCGGAACGGGCTGGACCACCCCGTCTATGGCCCGGACAAGGCGCGGAATGACCTCCCGCCCGGTCGCCACGCGCGCCGTCATCACCGCAAGCTGCAAGGGCGAGGCCAGCACATAGCCCTGTCCGATCGAGGCGTTGATGCTGTCCCCGACCTGCCATTCCTGTTGATATCGCGCCATTTTCCAGGCGCGGTCCGGTGCGATCCCCTCGGTGATCGCGGACATTGGCAGGTCATGGCGCACGCCGATGCCCAAGCGCCGCGCCATCGCGGCGATGCGGTCGATGCCGACCTTTTGCGCCAGTTCGTAATAATAGACGTCGCAGGATTGCTCGAGGCTGCGGATGGCATCCACCGTGCCATGGCCGCCCCTGCTCCAGCAGTGAAAGCGGCGGCCCGCGACCTGCGTATATCCGGGACAGAAAAAGCGCGAACCGGGATTGATCACCCCGGCTTCCAGCCCGGCGAGCAGCGTTACCATCTTGAAGGTCGAGCCGGGCGGATAGGCACCCTGCACGGTCTTATCCGCAAGCGGGCGGTGATCGTGCTTCATCAAATCCTTGTAATCGACCGAACTGATCCCGCGGACAAACTTGTTCGGATCGAAATTCGGCGAGGAGGAGATCGCGACGATATCGCCATTGGTCACGTCGATGACCACCGCGGCGGCGCTTTCCGTGCCCAGTCGCTGGGCCGCGAAATTCTGCAGCCGCGCGTCCAGCGTTGTCTGGATGGTCGCGCCCTGCTGGCCCTCTTGCCGGGACAGTTCGCGCATCTCGCGCCCGGCGCTGTTGACCTCGACACGGCGGTTTCCGGCCTTGCCGCGCAATTCCTCTTCGAGCTTGGCCTCGAGCCCGATCTTGCCCAGTTGGAACTCGGGCAGGCGCAGAACCGGGTCGGGATTCTCGATCTTGGACAGGTCGTAATCCGAGACCGGGCCGACATATCCCAGAACATGCGCGAAATCCCCGGCGCGCGGATAGCTGCGCGAAAGCCCGGATTCCGGCGTCACGCCGGGCAAAGCCGGGGCATTCAACGCGATCGAGGAGAATTCCTGCCAGGTCAGGCGATCGGCCACCATGACCGGCGTCACCGCGCTGCGGCGGCGGATCTCGGCCAGCAACTCGGCGGCCTGCCGGTCGCTCATCGGGATGATCCGCCGCAGCCGGGCCACCACGGTCGATATCTCGCCGGCATCCTCGCGGGTAAGGGTGACGCGGTAATTCTGCTCATTTCCGGCGATGATGGTGCCATTGCGGTCCAGGACCAGCCCGCGCGCCGGAGGCAGCAGGCGGATCTTGATCGAATTTCCGTCCGAGAGCAGGCGATACTGGTCGGCATGTTCAAGCTGCATCGAACGCAGCTTGAGCCCCAGCGTGCTGATGACGGCGGCCTGGATCACGCCCAGCATGAGAACGCGACGCGAGATCAGCCGGCTGCTTTCGGCGATTTCCTTTTGCGACTTGCGCATGGCTCAGCGTTGCCTCGTTTCGGTATCGACCAGGCTGCGGCGCAGGCCCAAAGGCCAGCGCATCAGCCCGACGACGACGGGATAGGCCGCCGTCGTGGCGATGAATTGCAGGATCGCCTGACCCAGCGGAGGCCGGGGCAGGAAGAACAGCGCAAGGGCAAAGCGATAGGCCAGCAGCATCAGCGCCAGCAAGATCGCCACCCGCAGCCATTCAACCATGAATGGCAGTTCCCGCCAATGCTGCTCGCGGCGGCGCGCGGCCTCGGTGCCCATAACGACGATCGCGGCCCAAAGCCCGAGCGGGCGCAACAGCAACACGTCCTCGAGCAGGAACAAAAGGGCGATCAGCAGGACCGGAGCCTGCTCGGGCCGTCGCAGCACCCAGCCCAGGGTCAGGCAGACCGCGAGGTCCGGGCCCGGCCAGACCACCCGGCCGGGATTGAGCGGGATCAGCCGCAGAAAGAGAAGGGCGAGAAACAGCAGGATGAACAGGATCAGCCCGGCCAGACGGTGGCGGCGGGCCTGCTCAATCATTGTCCTGCCCGTCCGGGTTGGCTTCGGTGTTCAGGATCGGAGGTTCCGGGGCGGTGGCCTCGGCGGGGATTTGCGCGGCGGGGTCGATATCCATGGCAGGCGGCATCGGCGGGCCGATGAACTCCGCCGGAGGCGGCGGGATCAACAGCCCGGTATCGGCAAGCCGCTCGGAGGGGTGGCTGCGCAGCACGCGCAGGAATTCCAGCCGCCCGTAATCGGCGGCAAGCCGCACCCGCAGCCTGCCATCGCTGGCCTGTGCGACCTGCCCGACGGGCAGGCCCGGCGGAAAGACCCCGCCATCGCCCGAACTGATGACCCGATCGCCGGGGCGCAGGTTCTCGGGGCTCTCGATGAAATCGAGCGCCGGGAAGGCGGTATTATCGCCGCTCAGCAGCGCATGTTGCCCCGAAGGCAGGATATTGACCGGAATCCTGCTCGAGGGATCGGTCAGCAGCATGACCCGGCTGGTGGTCTGGCCGACGCCGGAAATGCGGCCGACCAGTCCCAGCCCGTCCATCGTGGCCCAGCCGTCCAGGATGCCGTCCCGCGCGCCGACATTGAGCAGCACCGATTGCCGGAACGCCGTGCCGCTATCGGTCAGCACCACCCCCGAAACCGAGGTCAGTGCCGGGTCGATGCGGACATTATTCTGCGCCTGCAGCTTGGCATTTTCCTGTTCAAGCTGGACGGCGGCCTCTTTCCAGGCCGACATCTTCTGCAACTCGCGCCGCAATTCCTGGTTCTGCTCATAGAGCCGGGCATAGGATTCGAAGCCGGCGACCATGCGGCTGAGCCGCGTGACCGGGGCCATGGCCCATTCGAAGCCGGGCACGAAGCGGTCGATCACCATGGACCGGATCCGTTCGGCGCGGGGGCTGTCGATCTGCCAGAACAGGAAGATCGACAGCAGCAGCAGGATCAGCAGCGAAACGAGGATGCGCCGGACCGGAGCCACATAATCAGGGCCCTTGCGTGCCACAGCCTGTCCCCGATCAGCTGTCGTAATCGATGACGTGGCGCAGCTGCTTCTCGAATTCCAGCGCCTTGCCGGTGCCAAGCGCGACGCAGCTCATCGGCTGGTCGGCCAGCGTGATCGAGAGACCGGTCTGCTCGCGCAGCGCCAGATCCAGATCGCCCAGCATCGCGCCGCCGCCGGTCAGCATGACGCCGCGATCGACGATGTCTGCAGCCAGATCCGGAGGAGTAGCTTCCAGCGCGACCATGACGGCCTCGCAGATCTGCTGCACCGGCTCGGCCAGCGCCTCGGCGACCATGGCCTGGGTGATCTCCATTTCCTTGGGGATACCATTGAGCAGGTCGCGACCGCGCACCATGATGGTGGCGCCACGGCCATCATCGGGCATGCGGGCGGTGCCGATTTGGGTCTTGACGCGCTCGGCAGTCGATTCGCCGATCAACAGGTTGTGGTTGCGGCGCAGATAGTTGATCAGCGCGTCATCCATGCGGTCGCCGCCGATGCGGACCGAGCGCGCATAGACGACGTCGCCCAGCGACAGGACCGCGACTTCCGTGGTGCCGCCGCCGATATCGACGACCATGCTGCCAGTGGGCTCGGTGATCGGCATGCCCGCGCCGATGGCCGCGGCGATCGGCTCGGCGATCAGGCCCGCCTTGCGGGCGCCTGCGGACAGGACCGACTGGCGGATCGCGCGTTTCTCGACCGGGGTCGCGCCATGCGGGACGCAGACGATGATCTTCGGCTTCGAGAAGGTCGTGCGACGGAACACCTTCTTGATGAAATGCTTGATCATCTCTTCGGCACTGTCGAAATCGGCGATGACGCCTTCGCGCATCGGGCGGATCGCCTCGATGCTGCCGGGGGTGCGGCCGAGCATGAGCTTGGCATCCTCGCCGACGGCCAGGACCTGCTTCTTGCCGTCCTTGACATGATAGGCAACGACCGAGGGCTCATTCAGGATGATCCCCTTGCCCTTGACATAGACCAGCGTGTTCGCGGTGCCGAGGTCGATCGCGATGTCGGTGGAAAACAACCCGCCAAAGGCCATCTGATTATCCCTTCTGCCGTCCCTGCCGTTGACGGCCCTGCCTGCCGTCGTTTGCCGACGGCCATTGTCCGATTTTGCCGATGAATGACTCATCAGGTTGCCGGACGTATATTCCGCGGCATCGTTCTCGGAAACCCTGAATATGCGCAGGTGGCAAGATCCCGTCCGGCTGTGGCCGATTGCGCCGCCCGGATGCATGGCTTGACCCGATCTGACGCTCTGCCTAACAGTGAAAACCAAGCTTAGCCAGTGACATCGGAGACGAGTCTTGCAAGACGCAATCGTGGGGATATGTCGCTTTTCCTTCCTTGGGAAATGCGACTGGGTCGAAACGCGTCCGAAAGAGGGCGGCTCGCCCGAAATTCTGGCCGCCCGCGCCCCGATGCTTTACGCCGAGACCAGGCTGATCCGGCGATTCAAGGCCTTCGAGACCCTCTGCCTGCCCTCGATCAAGGCGCAGACCGATCCGGATTTCCGCTTCTGGATTCTCACCTCTCCGGAAATGCCCGGACCCTGGTTGGAACGGCTGCAAGATCTGTGTGCCGAAGTGCCCCAGATCGAAATCATCGTGTCCGACAAGCGCAGTCCGATGGAAGCGCTGGCAAAGAAGCTCTCTGCCGCTGCGGACGAGGCCGGGCGTCCGGTGATCCAGTTCCGCGTCGATGACGATGACGCCTTCAGCCGCCATCATGTCGCGCGCATCCGCCGCAATGCGCAGCGTTTCTCGGATCTGCCGGGATTCGGCATCAGCTATCCCGAAGGGCTGATCTTTGGCAGCTATGACGGCCAGCCCGTCAGCTTCTGGCGGGGACATCAGGCCTTTGTCGGGGCGGGCGCGGCGGTCCGGATGCGACTTCCGGCCCGATGCATCTATGCGATGAACCATTTCCAGCTCCCGAAGCATTTTCCCGCCTTCACCGATGTGAACGGCTTTGGCTATGTTCAGACGCGCTGGGACGAAGGAGATTCAGCCAGCGTCCTGCGCGAGCAATGGCCGCGCTGGTTCCGCGAAGTCGGGGCGGATGACTTCCAGAAGCTTCTGGCCGATGATTTTCCGTTTTTACAAGGCGTTAACCTAAGTTTCGTCGAGAAAGCCGAGGTCGGCTAGGCCGCCCTGCGGCGGCGTCTCGCCGTGGGATACCGGCCCGCTTTTGGGGCCGGTATCCGGTATTCGATCAATGCGAATACATGCTGACCTGTTTGGCGTCGGCATTCTCACCGACCATTTCGCGACGAACCTTCAGTCGGTTCAGCGCGCCGACATAGGCCTTGACGCTGGCAAGGATCGTGTCGGTATCGGCGGCTTGACCGTTGGCGATGCGGCCTTCTTCCTCCATGCGGACGCTGACCGTCGCCTGCGCGTCCGTGCCCTCGGTCACGGCATGGACCTGATAGAGTTGCAGCACGGCATGATGCGGCCAGATCGCCTTGACGGCGTTGAAGCAGGCATCGACGGGGCCGTCGCCCTCGGCATGGACGGTCTTTTCCTCGCCGCCGACGATCATGGTCAGGTCGGCCGACTGGCCGTCGCTGCCGCAGACCACGCGCAGATGCTTGACCTGCAGATAGTCGCTGTCGGTATTGGCGGCGCTGTCCTGCATCAGCGCGACCAGATCGTCGTCATAAACTTCTTTCTTGCGGTCGGCCAAGGCCTTGAAGCGGACGAAGACGTCCTTCAGCTGGTTGTCACCGACCTCGTAGCCCAGATCATTCAGCTTCGAGCGCAGGGCTGCGCGGCCCGAATGCTTGCCCAGAACGATATTGGCCTCGTTCAGACCGATATCGGCGGGGCGCATGATCTCGAAGGTCTCGACGTTTTTCAGCACGCCATCCTGATGAATGCCCGATTCATGCAGGAAGGCGTTCTTGCCGACGATGGCCTTGTTGAACTGGACCGCAAAGCCCGAAACTTGGCTGACGCGGCGCGAGATGCCCATGATCTTGGTGGTGTCGATCTGCGTGTCATAGGGCATGATGTCGTGACGCACCTTCAGCGCCATGACGACCTCTTCCAGAGCGGTATTGCCCGCACGCTCGCCCAGACCGTTGATCGTGCATTCGATCTGGCGCGCACCAGCCTCGACGGCAGCCAGAGAGTTCGCCGTCGCCATGCCCAGATCGTTATGGCAATGGGTGGCGAAGATGATGTCGTCCGCACCCGGCACGCGCTCGAGCAGCATCTTGATCAGCGCGGCGGATTCGCGCGGCGCGGTATAGCCCACGGTGTCGGGGATATTGATCGTGGTGGCACCGGCCTTGATCGCGATCTCGACGACTCGGCACAGGTAGTCATGTTCGGTCCGGGTCGCGTCCATCGGCGACCATTGCACGTTGTCGCAGAGGTTGCGGGCATGGGTCACGGTCTGGTGAATGCGCTCGGCCATCTGGTCCATGTCCAGATTGGGAATGGCGCGGTGCAGCGGCGAGGTGCCGATGAAGGTGTGGATGCGCGGCTGGCGGGCGTGTTTCACGGCCTCCCAGCAGCGGTCGATATCGGGCAGCTGGGCACGGGCCAGACCGCAGATCACCGAGTTTTTCGACAGCTTGGCGATCTCACTGACGGCGGCAAAATCGCCTTCCGAGGCGATCGGGAAGCCGGCCTCGATGATGTCCACGCCCATCTCATCGAGCATCTGGGCGATTTCCAGCTTCTCGGCATGGGTCATGGTGGCGCCGGGCGACTGCTCGCCGTCACGCAGGGTGGTGTCGAAAATCCAGACGCGGTTCTTGTCGGTCATTTTTGGGGAATCCTTCGTTACGCTTGCTGTTCCGGGCGCAGCCAAACTGAGCGGTGGCCCGGAGACCCGCTCAGCGCAGCGTAAGAAGAAGGAGACCGCGGAGATTCACGGCGAAACGCGCGCCGATCTGCGCGTTCTGGGCCGTGGCGATGTGTCGCATCCGAGTCATGGCGCGGACTATAGAACCGACGTGGCGTCATTGAAAAGATGGAAATGACTGCGGACTGTCATTTTCTACCCGAGAATCGAGAAAGGCGGCGCAAACCTGCGCCGCCTTTCGAAAATTTGGCAGAAGCTTAAAGCGCGCGCCAGCCGATGTCGCGGCGATAAAAGCCGCCCGGCCAGTCGATCGCATCGGCCAGCGCATAGGCTTCAGCGTGCGCCTCAGCAAGGTTAGCGCCGCGCCCGGTGGCGGCCAGAACACGGCCGCCAGTGGCAATCAGCTTGCCGTCTTGTTCCGAAGTTCCGGCATGGAAGACCATATGCGCCGAATCCTCGGGCAGGGTGTCGAGGCCGCGGATCTCGGTGCCTTTCTCATAGCTGCCGGGATAGCCCTTGGCGGCTAGCACCACGGTCAGGGCGTGATCGTCGGCCCAGTTCACTTGCATCTCGGCCAGACGGCCTTCGGCGCAGGCAAGGATCAGGTCGAGCGCCTGCGCGCCAAGGCGCATCATCAGCACCTGACATTCCGGATCGCCGAAACGCACATTGTATTCGACCAGACGCGCGCGGCCATTCTCGATCATCAGCCCCGCGTAAAGCACCCCCTGGAAGGGCGTTCCGTGCCGCGCCATCTCGGCGACGGTCGGGCGGACGATCTCGGCCATGACGGCGTCCTGGATCTCCTGCGTCAGGACCGGGGCAGGGGAATAGGCCCCCATGCCGCCGGTATTCGGGCCGGTATCGCCGTCGCCGACGCGCTTGTGGTCCTGCGCGGTGCCGATGGGCAGGCAGTCCTTGCCGTCGCAAAGGATGAAGAAGCTGGCCTCTTCGCCCGCCATGAACTCCTCGATCACGACTTCCGCCCCGGCAGCGCCAAAGGCCCCGCCAAAGGCGTCGTCGATGGCGGCGATGGCCTCGGCCTCAAGCATGGCCACAGTCACGCCCTTGCCAGCGGCCAGACCATCGGCCTTGATCACGATGGGGGCGCCCTTTTCGCGGATATAGGCGCGGGCGGGCTCGGCGGCGTCAAAACGTGCCCAAGCGGCGGTCGGCGCGGCACATGCGTCGCAGACCTCTTTGGTGAAGCTTTTCGATGCCTCCAGCATCGCTGCCGCTTTGGACGGGCCAAAGGCCAGAATGCCCGCCGCGCGCAGGTCATCGGCGACGCCTGCGGCCAAGGGGGCCTCGGGGCCGATCACCACGAGGTCGATGGCGTTTTCCTCGCAAAAGCCGATCACGGCGGGGCCCGACAGGATGTCCAGATCGGCCAGACGGGCAAGGCTTGCCATGCCGGGATTGCCGGGGGCCACGAACAGCCTGTCGCATTTCGGATTCTGCCGGATCGCCCAGGCCAGCGCATGTTCGCGCCCGCCGCTGCCGAGGATCAGGATGTTCATGTGAAGGCCCCTTCTGCGGATGTCACGCGCCTGATAGGAACTGGCGTGCTTCGGATCAATCCGAAACTTCCCTTGAACCCCACGCGAACCCGCGCCAGAACCGGCATATGGAACTATTCGAAGACAGCCCCGCTGGCAGCAACGCCCCCGAATTCACCGTCTCCGAGATCTCGGGTGCGGTCAAACGCGTGCTCGAAGGCGAGTTTGGCCGCGTCCGCGTCAGGGGCGAAATCGGCCGCGTCTCGCGCCCATCCTCGGGGCATGTCTATTTCGATCTCAAGGATGACCGCTCGGTCATCGCCGCGGTGTCGTGGAAAGGGCAGGCCGCGAAGCTTGCTACGCGTCCCGAGGAGGGCATCGAGGTCATCGCCACAGGCCGCCTGACCACCTTCCCCGGCCAGTCGAAATACCAGCTGATTGTTGATGAGATCGAGCCCGCAGGCGCGGGCGCGCTGATGATGATGCTGGAAAAGCGCCGCAAGGCGTTGGCCGCCGAGGGACTGTTCGACGAGGCGCGCAAGCGCCCGCTGCCCTATCTGCCGCGCGTGATCGGCGTCGTGACATCGCCTTCGGGCGCGGTGATCCGCGACATCCTGCACCGGCTGCGCGACCGCTTCCCGACCCGCGTGCTGATCTGGCCCGTGGCCGTGCAGGGCGAGGCCTGCGCCCCGCAGGTCACCAACGCGATCCAAGGCTTCAACGCGCTCGACCCCGATGGCCCGATCCCGCGCCCCGATCTGATCATCGTCGCGCGGGGCGGCGGCAGCCTCGAAGACCTGTGGGGCTTCAACGAGGAATCCGTCGTCCGCGCGGCTGCCGCGAGCCAGATCCCGCTGATCTCGGCGGTGGGGCATGAAACCGACACCACGCTGATCGACTTCGCCTCGGACCGGCGCGCCCCGACGCCGACCGCCGCCGCCGAGATTGCCGTGCCGGTCCGCGCCGATCTGGCGGCGCGTCTGGCCGAAAGCGCGGCGCGCATGATGCGCGCGAGCCAACAGCGCCAGCAGCGTCAGCGCCACCGCCTGACGGATCTGGCGCGCGCGCTTGGCCGCCCTCAGGCCCTGACCGATCCGGCGCGGCAACGCTTCGATCTGATCTCGATGCGGCTTGAGCCCGCGCTGCGGGCCTTCATGCGCAGCCGCCGCGACCGGCTGAGTGCAATGCCTTTGTCGCTCTCGGCGCTACGCAGCGGCTTGCGTCACCGTCAGGATCGGCTAGGGGACCAGACTCGCCGCCTGCATATTGGCAGCACGCGCGACAGCCTGCGTCGCCGCGAAAAACTGACCGATCTCGCCGCGCGTCTCGACCGCTCGCGCAGCCGCGCTTTGGCCGATGCGGCGCGACAGATTGCCCGGCAAAAGCAGGAAGTGGCGACCCTTGCCCGCAGGCTCGACGGGACGTCGGCGCGCATCCTGCCGCCGCGCCGCGAAAGCCTCGAGAAGCTGGACCGCTTGCGGCTGACCTTGGGCTATACCGAGACACTGCGCCGCGGCTATGCGGTCGTGCATGGCCCCTCGGGCCTAATCACTTCGGCGCAGCAGGCCGCCGAGACCCCGCGCTTCGAGATCGAATTCGCCGATGGTCGCACCCCGGTCCGCCCCGAAGGCCCTTCGGGCAAACCCGCGCGGGCGGAGAAACCTTCGAAGGACCAGAAGTCTCTCTTCTGAGCTTCTTTCTTGCTGAAATATCCCGGGGGTTCGGGGGCAGCGCCCCCGCCCTTCAGCGCAGCGTCTCGCGCGGGCGCAGGGCCAGCCATAGAAGCGCCGCCCCCGCCAGCACGAGGAAAGGCAGCATCGCGAGATTGACCGCCGACCAGCCCTCGCGCGGCGTCCCTCCCGAGCAGTTCATCAGCCCGCCCGAGGACAGCGAGGCCAGAAACACCCCGCCGAAGACAGCGGCATCGTTCAGTCCCTGCACGCGCTCGCGCTCTTCCGGGCGATAGGCGCGGGTCAGCATCGAGGTCGCGCCGATGAAGCCGAAATTCCAGCCCAAACCCAGAAGGATCATCGCGCCGTAGAAATGCGCGAGATCGACACCGGAGAGCGCGACAGCCCCGGCTGCCGCGAGGATCGCGAGGCCCAGCATGACAATGCGCGTCGTGCCGAAACGCGCGATCAGGTGACCGGTGAAAAAGGACGGCGCGAACATGGCGACGACATGGCCAGAGACGATATTGGCCGCGTCTGAGGTGTGAAATCCGCAGCCAACGATTGCCAATGGGGCCGAGGTCATCACCAGATTCATCAGCGCATAGGACACCATGGCGCAGATCACTGCGACCGCGATCCGGGGATCGCGCAGTAAGGCGCCAAGGCTGCGTCCGCGCGGCGCGTCGCTCGCGCGCGGCTCGGGTTTCGGGATATCGAGAAAGGCGAAGATCAGCGGCGCGAGCAGGTTCAGTCCAATGATCGTGGCATAGGTCGCGAGGAAGGGGACGGCAGTCATCTCGGCGGTCAGCCGCACAAGGATAGGTCCGGTAAAGGCCGCGACCAGTCCTCCGGCCAGCACCCATGAGATGGCGCGGGACTGAAACTCGGGCGGCGCGCAATCCGTAGCGGCAAAGCGGAAAAAGCCCTGTGCCGACATATAGACGCCGATCAGCAGCGTGCTGAAGGTGAAGAGCCAGAAGTTGCCCGCCATCACGGCATAGGAAGACAGCGCCGCGCCCAGAGCCGCCAGAAGCGATGCGAGCAGGAAACCTGCTCTCCTGCCATATTGCGCCATGAAGCCCGCAAGCGGGCGCGCCGACAAAGCCGAGCCCAGTACCAGCATCGACAAGGGAAGGGTGGCGATGCAGGGATTTGGGCTGAGCATCTGGCCGGTCAGACCGCCGACGATGAAGATCATCGACAGCTGCGCGCCCAGAACGGCCTGCGCGATCAGAAGGACGGTGACATTGCGCCGCGCCCGGCGCAGATCGGGGGCGGCGCTCATGGCTCAGCGCAGGCCGCTGGCCTCGCGGGCGCGGGTCTCGATCGCGTCCCAATTGCCCAAGGCGACATCCTCATCGGGCGAGATCCAGCTTCCGCCGACGCAGATCACATTCGGCAAGGACAGATAGTCGCGGGCATTGCCAAGGCTGACGCCGCCGGTCGGGCAGAAGCTGACCTGCGGCAGGGGCCCGGCCAGCGCCTTGAGGGATTTCGCCCCGCCCGCGGCCTCGGCAGGGAAGAATTTCAGCATGGAATAGCCATATTCCATCGCCCGCATCACCTCCGAGGCGGTGACGGCACCCGGCAGCAGGGGCAGGCCGATCTCCTCGCAGGCGCGCACCAGACGCTCGGTCGCGCCGGGCGAGACGGCGAAGCTCGCGCCGGCATCCTTGGCGCGCTTCGCGTCATCGGGGGTCAGGACGGTCCCCGCGCCGACATGGCCGCCCGGCACCTTGGCCATTTCGCGGATCACATCGAGGGCCGCGGGCGTGCGCAGGGTCACCTCGAGCACCGGCAGACCGCCCGCGACGAGGGCGGTGGCGAGGCCCTCGGCCTTGCCCGCGTCCTTGACGACGAGAACCGGGATCACCGGGGCGAGTTCACAAAGCGCGCGGCTCGTCAGGGATTGGGTCTCAGGCGTCATGGGCGGATCTCCTCGGGGGCAATGCAATTTCGCGGGCAGACTGATCTTTTTCCGCCGCCGGCGCAAGGCTGCCGCGTTTGCGCTAACCGCCGAAGAGCCGCCCGCCGCCGCCGACCGAGGGCCGTGCCGTGCGGGCCGCGCCGAAGCCGCCCCTCTGGCTGACCTGCGCCGCCGACATCGGCGGCTTGCCGAGCGTCGTCGGCGCACGCTGGAAGGTCTGGGGCGCGACCTTGCCGCGGCCGGAATTGCTGGCAAAACTCGTATCGCCCTTGGGCGTCGAATATTGGCCATTCGCGGTGCGCACCATCGGCTGGGAATAGACCCCGCCGCCGCGCGACATCATCGAGCCCATCATGTAGCCCATCAAGAGCGGCATGAAGGAGAAGCCGCCGCCCGACTGTTGGGCCGCCTGATCGCCGCCGCAATTCCCCACGCCATGCTGCTGTTCGCAAAGCTCCTTCGATTCGTAGCGCGGCGCGGTCTCGGCCAGTTCCTGTTGGGCTGCGGTGAAATTCTTGCGGCAGTCGTCTTCGGTGAACCAGAGGCCGTTTTCCTTGCTCGCGGCGATGCAGCTTTCGAGATTTGGAAAGGCCTGCGCATCGACGCGGTCATCCTCGCAGGCGGCAAGGGCGAGGGTCGCGGTGCCAAGAAGTACCAGCGCCACATGGCGCGAGCGTTTGCGTGTCGTCATGGGTCAGCCTTCGATGAAATGCGGCTTGAACCGCGACAGGTTGTGGGTGATCCGGGCGCGATCTTCGCGCAGGCCGATGCCCGCGCAACTCTCGCCCACCATCCATGCGCCGATGACCGGATGGAAGCCCTCGAATTCGGGCAGGGGGGCGAGGCCCTGCAGGATCATCGGATGATGCGAATAGGTCTCGTCCTGCGTATGGGCGGTGGCATGACCGGATTCGAAGATCGTGACCCCGGCCCCCTCGCGCGAGAAGATCGGCTTGGTGACATGGCCCGCCGCGAGAAGCGGCCTTGCCGCCTCGAATGCTTTGGCGACCTGCGACGCGGGCACCCCACCGGTGATCGCGTCCCGCACGTCGTCGAGGAAGAAGGCGGGCAGCAGGTTCGGATGGCCGGGGAACATCTGCCAGAGCAGCGGCAGAAGCCCCTTGTTCGACAGGATCGCCTTCCATGGCGGCTCGATGAAGCGCGCGCCCGAAGGCGCGAGATGCGCCGCGAAATCGTCGCGCAGCATGTCCTCCCACGGGTAAAGCTTGAACAATGCGCCGATCACGCGGGATTCCGCATCGGCGAATTGGCCGTCCTCGGTCAGGCCGATCTGCGCAAGATCGGTGAAATGCGCGCCGAGGCCTGCCTCGCGCGCGGCCCATGCGAGGGTCTCGACGGTTGCGTAATCCTCGGGGTTTTCGGCATCTGCCGCAAAATGCACGTTCTCGCCGGGGGCGAAGATTTCGGCGAAACGGGCGACCAGCGCCTCGTGGATGCCGTTGAACTGGTCTGTGTCGCCGCCCAAAACGCCGAGCGCCTGCTGCTGCTCGAACCAGAGCCATTGGAACGAGGCCGATTCGTAGAGCGAGGTCGGCGTATCGGCATTATATTCCAGCATCTTCGCCGGACCCTTGCCGTCATAGGCCAGATCAAAGCGGCCATAAAGCTCGGGCTCACCCGCGACCCAGCTTGCGGCGACAAGGTCGCGATGCTCGGGCGGGATGGCAAGGCGGTCCAGCCATTCCTCGCTTTGGATCGCGGTGCCGACAGCCTCGCGGCACATGGCATGCAATTCATTCGAGGGGCCTTCCAGATCGGCGTCGATTTCACGAAGGCTGAAATGATAGGCAGAGGTCTCGTCCCAGTAAGGTTCTCCGCCCATATCGGCGAAGGTGAAGCCCAGACGCTGGGCCTCGCTGCGCCAGTCGGGACGCTCGGGCAGGGTCAGTTTGCGCATGTTTTCTCCTTGCCTCCCGAGATGGAGGAGCGCTGCCTCTTGTGCAACCCCGAAGGGCAGCGGCGATCCGTCACGGCAGTCCACCGGCGGGGCGGCGCAAAGCGGGGCTTGCCGGATCAAATCCTTCGGGCCAAGCTGCTGCCATTCAAGCCCCGCAACGACGGGGTGCGACAACAGGGAAGATATGATGAAACAATTCTCGCTTCGTGCGATTCTGCTGGCGACCGCAGTATCGCTGGCCCCCGCCGCTTTTGCTGAAACGCCCCTCGATACGCTGGTCGTCGCGGCGCAGATCGATGACATCATCAGCCTCGATCCGGCACAAAGCTTCGAGTTCTCGGGCAATGACGTCGACAATAACCTTTATGACCGTCTGGTCGATTTCGACCCGATGGACATGGCGGCGGGCTTCAAACCGAGCCTCGCGCAAAGCTGGGAGGTCACCGACGAGGGCAAGACCCTGACCCTGACGATGCGCGACGACGTAAAATTCCAGTCGGGCAATCCGGTCCGGGCCGAGGATGCCGCATGGTCGCTGCAGCGCGCGGTCAAGCTGAACAAATCTCCTGCCTTCATCCTGAACCAGTTCGGCTTCACCCCTGAAAACGTCGATCAGCAGGTCACCTTCGACGGCAACAAGCTGATCCTCAAGCTCGATCAGCCCTATGCCCAATCCTTCGTGCTGAACTGCTTGGCCTCGAACGTGGCCTCGGTCGTCGACAAGGAAACCGTCATGGCCCATGTCGAGGGCGAGGATTTCGGCAATACCTGGCTTTCGACCAACGCCGCGGGCTCGGGTCCCTATGCGCTGCAGGCATGGCGTCCGAACGAGGCTGTGCAGCTGACGGCCTTTGACGGCTACTGGCAGGGCGCGCCGAGCATGAAGCGCGTGATCGTGCGCCATGTTCAGGAAAGCTCGGCGCAGCGTCTGCTGCTGGAGCAGGGCGATGTCGATGTGGCACGCAACCTGACGCCGACCGATGTCGATGGCATCTCGGGCGATGAAGATCTGGTCATCGGTACCGAGCCGCGCGGCCGTATCCTGTATATGGGCCTGAGCCAGAAAGACCCGCTGCTCTCCAAGCCGGAAGTCGTCGAGGCGATAAAATACCTCGTCGATTACAAGGGGATCGAAGGCAGCTTCTTGAAGGGTCAGTTCAAGATCCATCAGAATTTCCTGCCCGAGGGCTATCTGGGCGCCTCGGACGAGAACCCTTGGACCTATGATATCGCCAAGGCCAAGAAGATCCTGACCGATGCCGGGATCACCTCGGGCACGGTCAAGACCGCCGTGCGCGACATTCAGGAATATGTGAACGTGGCGCAAACCCTGCAGGCCTCGATGGCCGAGGTCGGGCTGACGCTGGAGATCCAGCAGATGACCGGCGCGCAGGTTCTGGACGCCTATCGTGCGCGTTCGGTGCCGATCTTCATCGGCGAATGGGGCCCCGATTATGCCGATCCGAACACCAATGCCTCGACCTTCGCCTATAACCCGAACAATGCCGATGACGCGAAGCTGTCCTATCTGGCATGGCGCAACAGCTTCGCCGTTCCGGATGACATGAACAAAGCGACCATCGCCGCCACCATCGAAGGCGATACCGAGAAGCGCGTGCAGATGTATCTGGATATCCAGAAGGAATATCGCGAGATCGCGCCGATCATCCCGCTGTTCCAGCGCATCGAGCAGGCAGGTATCCAGAAGAACGTCAAGAACTGGAATGCGGGCGGGGCGGTCAGCTCGGTCTTCTATCGTCAGGTCACGAAGGAATAATAGGTGACCGAGACGGATTTGGTGAAAGCGCCGGGGCAGGGCAGCCTGCCTCCGGCGCAAGGCGGCGCGCCCGGATTTGGGCGCGTTCGTTTTCGACGCAGGGCGCGCAGCGTGGGCGGGGTTGCCCTGTCCTTGGCGCTGACGCTGCTGGGGCTTTTGCTCGTCACCTTCATCATCGGGCGGGTCATGCCGATCGACCCGGTCCTGAAGGTGGTGGGCGAGCGCGCGACGCAGGCGCAATATGACGCGGCCTATCAGGCCATGGGCCTCGACAAGCCGCTCTGGCAGCAATTCCTGCGCTATATGGGCGAGGTGCTGAGGGGCGATTTCGGCCGCTCGATCTCGACCGGTCACCAGGTCCTCGACGATCTGAAACGGGTCTTCCCGGCGACGCTGGAACTGGCGCTGCTGGGCACGCTGATCGGCGTCTTTGTCGGCGTGCCTCTGGGCGTGATCGCGGCGGCGCGGCGCGGCGGCTGGATCGACCAGATCGCCCGCGTCGTGGCGCTGGTCGGTTACTCCATGCCTATCTTTTGGCTCGGGCTGATGGGGCTGCTGCTGTTCTACGGCATGCTCGGCTGGGTCGGAGGGCCGGGACGGCAGGGCATCATCTATGACGGCATGGTTCCGAATGTCACTGGCATGATCCTGATCGACAGCCTTCTGGCCGGAGACTGGGGCGCATTCACCGATGCCTTCAGCCACATCATCCTGCCGGCGAGCCTTCTGGGCTATTTCAGCCTTGCCTATATCAGCCGGATGACCCGCAGCTTCATGCTCGAGCAACTTTCGGCGGAATATGTCACCACCGCGCGGGTCAAGGGCCTCAGCGAGGGCCGTGTGATCTGGGGTCATGCCTTCCGCAATATCCTCGTGCCGCTGATCACCGTGATCGCGCTGAGTTTCGGCGGGCTGCTGGAGGGTTCGGTGCTGACCGAGATCGTCTTCAGCTGGCCCGGCATCGGGCAATATATCACCAAGGCGCTCCTGGCGGGGGACATGAACGCGGTCCTTGGCGGCACGGTTCTGGTCGGGACCTGCTTCGTCCTGTTGAACCTGCTTTCGGACATCCTCTACCGCGTGCTGGACCCGAGGGCGAAATGACCGAGATGACGACACGCGCATGGCTTCTGACCGACGCGCCCCAGACCCGCAGGCAGGCCCGGCTGGGCGCGATCTACCAGGGCTGGCTGACTTTCCGCGCCAACAGGCTCGCCATGTTCGGGCTGGCGATCCTGATCTTGCTCGTCCTGATGGCGATTTTCGCGCCTTGGCTGTCGCCGCAAAGCCCCTTTGCGCAGAACCTCGCCGAGCGGCTGAAGCCGCCAAGCGCCGCGCATTGGCTGGGCACCGACGCTTTGGGACGGGACATCCTGTCGCGGCTGATCCATGGCTCGCGCATCACTTTGTTCATCGTCGGCACCGTGGCGCTGATTGCGCCGGTCATTGGGCTTTTCGTCGGCACGGTCGCGGGTTTCGCGGGCGGCTGGGTTGATCAGGTGCTGATGCGGATCACCGACATTTTCCTCGCCTTCCCGAAGCTGATCCTTGCACTGGCATTTGTCGCGGCCTTGGGGCCGGGGATCGGCAATGCGGTGCTGGCGCTGGCGATCACCTCATGGCCGCCTTATGCCCGGCTCGCCCGCGCCGAGACCCTGACCATCCGCCATGCCGATTACATCGCTGCCGCCCGGTTGCAAGGCGCGGGGCCGCTTCGGCTGCTGATCGGCCATGTCTGGCCGCTTTGCGTCTCTTCGCTGATCGTGCGGGTGGCCTTGGATATGGCGGGGATCATCCTTTCTGCAGCGGGCTTGGGCTTCCTTGGCCTCGGCGCGCAGCCGCCGATGCCCGAATGGGGCGCGATGATTTCGGACGGGCGGACCTATATCCTCGATTTCTGGTGGGTTGCCGCCGTGCCGGGCATGGCGATCTTTATTGTCAGCCTCGCCTTCAACCTACTGGGCGACGGGTTGCGCGACGTGCTGGACCCGAAAGGGGCAAAAGAATGAGCGCTCCGCTTCTTTCCGTCCGCAACCTGCGCGTCAGCTTCCCGACGCGTTCGGGCACCTTCGAGGCCGTGCGCGGCGTCAGCTTCGACCTTGGCCGCGAGAGGCTCGGCGTGGTGGGCGAATCCGGTTCGGGGAAATCCATGACCGGCCGCGCGATCCTCGGCCTCGTCCGCCCGCCGGGCAAGGTCTCGGCGGACCGGCTGGACCTGAATGGCGAGACCATCCTGAACCTGCCGGAGCGCAGGATGCGGGCCCTGCGCGGGGCGCGTATCAGCATGGTCATGCAGGACCCCAAGTTCAGCCTGAACCCGGTGATGACCGTCGGCCAGCAGATCATGGAGGCCTATCGCCTGCATTCCGGCCAGGGCGGCAAGGCCGCGCGGGAAAAGGCGCTCGAGATGCTCAGTGCGGTGCAGATCCGCGACCCGGAACGGGTCTTCGACGCCTATCCGCACGAGGTCTCGGGCGGCATGGGCCAACGCATCATGATCGCCATGATGCTGGCCCCGGACCCCGAGATCCTGATCGCCGATGAGCCAACCTCGGCGCTGGACGTCTCGGTCCGCAACGAGGTCCTGCGCATCATGGACAAGCTGGTGACCGAGCGCGGCATGGGGCTGATCTTCGTCAGCCATGACCTGAATCTCGTCGCGCAATTCTGCGACCGGGTGCTGATCATGTATGCGGGCCAGGTGGTCGAGGAGATCGCCGCCAAAGACCTGCACCAAGCCCGCCACCCCTATACGCAGGGGCTGTTGGAAAGCCTGCCGCGGCTTGACCACCCGGTCGAGCGTCTTGCGGTCTTGCAGCGTCAGGACAGCTGGCGCAACGATGTGAAAGGGGCCTGAAATGGCGCAGATGTTGAAAGTCGATGCGCTGAACGTCTGGTTCGGCGAGGCGCATGAGCGCGTCGATGCGGTCAAATCGGCCAGTTTCACCGTCGCCAAGGGCGAAAGCTTCGGACTGGTCGGTGAAAGCGGCTCGGGCAAGTCGACGATCCTGCGCGCCATCACCGGCCTCGCGGGCAGCTGGTCGGGCCGGATCGAGGTCGCGGGCGAGGCGGTCCATGGCCGCCACCGCTCGCGTGCCTTCCACAAGACGGTGCAGATGGTCTTTCAGGACCCCTATGCCAGCTTGCATCCGCGCCATTCCGTCGATCGGGTCCTGTCCGAGACCCTGCATCTGCAGGGCATGGACCAGATCGATGCGCGCATCACCCGGCTGCTCGATTCGGTGGGGCTCGGCAAGGGGTTCCGCTTTCGTTATCCGCATCAACTCTCGGGCGGGCAGCGTCAGCGCGTCGCCATTGCCCGCGCCTTGGCTGCCGAGCCGCAGCTTCTGCTTCTCGATGAGCCGACTTCGGCGCTGGATGTCTCGGTGCAGGCCGAGATCCTGAACCTGCTCTCGGATCTGCGCAAGGAACGCGGCCTGACTTTCGTCATGGTCAGCCATGATCTCGCGGTGGTGGCGCATATGTGCGACCGGCTGGCGGTGATGCGCGGCGGCGAGGTGGTCGAGGAAATGCCGCAGGCGAGCCTGCGCGCGGGGGCGGCGACCAGCGATTACGCGCGCAACCTGCTGGCTGCGAGCGAATCCTATCGCCGCGAGCCAGTTTAGACAGCGACGCCGAACAGCCGCCCGACCCCTGCCGTGATCGCCAGAGCCAGCACCCCGCCCAGCACCACGCGCAGGATGGCGCGGGGGGCAGGCGCGCCACCCGCCCGCGCACCAAGCCCACCGAGCAGCGCCAAGGCGATCACCACCGAGACCAGCACCGCCGGGATGACCGCGCCTCCGGGCGCGATGGCGGCGGCGACCAGCGGCAGGGCCGCCCCGATGCTGAAGGTCGCGGCCGAAGCCGCGGCGGCGAGATAAGGATTGGCGCGCGAGATTTCATTTAGCCCGATCTCGTCCCTCAGATGGGCCTGCAATGCATCCGCCGCGGTGACTTCCCGCGCGGCTTGCAGGGCCGTTCCGGGGGCCATGCCACGGCTTTCATAGATCGCGGCAAGCTCGTGCAATTCGTCTTCGGGCATGTCGCGCAGCGCGGCGGCCTCGCGGGCGATGTCGGCATGTTCGGTATCGCGCTGCGAACTGACCGAGACATATTCTCCCATTGCCATCGACAGCGCGCCGGCCACCAGCCCGGCCAGCCCCGCGACCAGCACCGCCTCGCGGTCCGGATTGGCAGCGGCGACGCCCGAGATCAGCGCGCCGACCGAAACGATGCCGTCATTCGCCCCCAGAACCGCCGCGCGCAGCCAGCCGCTGCGCATCATGAAATGCGGATCATCGGGATGGGCGCTTGGCAAATGACGCTCTATCACCTCGAACTCCATCTGACGGGTCGGCTATCAGCAGGATAGGCAGAGCGCGCGCCGATTGGCCAGACCGCGCCCGCGCGAGCGGCGGAATGTCGCGGGAATTGAAATCCTTCGCCGATTGGGTGAAAAACCGACATGGATATTGAAAGCCGCGCCCAGACCTTCGAGACTGCCCTTCGCCGCGCAGGAATCCGCATCACGCGGCAGCGCGCGGCGCTTTTACGGGTACTTGCCTCGACCGATGACCATCCCGATGCGAGCCAGCTCTATGCCCGTGCGACCGAGGCGGGCGCGGGCGTGTCGCTTGCCACGGTCTATCGTACCCTCGCCGCGCTCGAGGCGCAGGGCGTGATCCACAAGCTGGAATTCGAGGGGGCCGCCGCCCGTTTCGAGCCTGCCGATGGCAAGCATCACGATCACATGATTGATGTCGAGACCGGCGAGGTCATGGAATTCGTCAGCGAGCGGATCGAGAAATTGCAGGCCGAGATCGCAGCCGAACTGGGCTATGAGATCGTCCGCCACCGGCTCGAGCTTTACGTCCGCCGCAAGCCATGACCCTGCGCATCTTCGATAAGATCATCTCTGATCGGGGTTCGCGCTATGCCGTCTCGGGCGGGCCCGCGCGGGACCGCACCGAGGCCGAGGCGCTGATTTCCGAGTTGAAACGCAACAAGAAATTCGCCAAGGCCACGCATAACACCTGGGCCGCGATCCTCTCGGGCGAGGGGGTCAAGGATGATGACGGCGAATCCGGGGCAGGCCAGATCATCCTGCAGATGCTGGAACGCGCCGGTCTCACCGATCATGTCGTGGTCGTGACGCGCTGGTACGGCGGCAAGCATCTGGGCGGCGACCGCTTCAGACATGTCGTCGATGCCACGCGCCATTACCTTGCCGAGGTTCAGGGCTGAAAGGCATGCGCCTGCAACAGTTCCAGCGGCACGATATCCAAGGTGCGCTCATGCGTGGCCTCAAGCACGACCTTGGGTGCAGCGAATTCCTGCGCCGCCTGCAGGAAACGTGAGGCGCAAAGGCACCAGCGATCCCCCGGCTTCAGGCCGGGAAAGCGGAACTCGGGCCGGGGCGTGCTGAGGTCATTGCCGAGATATTTCGAAAGAGCGAGGAATTCGGCGGTGGCTATGACGCAGACCGTGTGGCGCCCCGCATCCTCGGGCCCGGTATTGCAGCATCCGTCGCGGTAGAACTCGGTCAGAGGTGTATTCGAACAAAGTTCAAGTTTACCTCCCAGCACGTTGATCTTGCTGTCCATTGCGCGCTCCTTTCGCTCAGCGGAAACGCTCGCTCAGCGCGCGCAGGCGGTCGCTGATGCTTTGCGGTTCCTCGGTTTGGGGGGCGGGTTTGGCCGCAGGGGCTGTCGGCTTGGATTGGGTTGGGGCATCGCCCCGAGGCCGCGTGCCGCTGTTGCGCGCGGGCGCGACGCGGGCCAAAACCGCATTCATGAAACGCGCATCATCGCCCGAGGCCAAGGCCGCTGCGCCGTCCGAGATCCCGCGCAGCAGATCGTCCATCCCCGCTTCCTCGGCCTTGGCGAAATCCGACAGCACGTAATGCGCGACCCGGTCCTTGTGGCCGGGATGGCCGATGCCGATGCGCAAGCGGCGATAGGCCTCGCCGATATGCTGATGGATCGAGCGCAGCCCGTTATGCCCGGCATGTCCCCCGCCAAGCTTGAGCCTTGCCTTGCCGGGGGGCAGGTCCAATTCGTCATGCAGCACGATCACATCGCCGGGCTCGAGCTTCAGATAGCGCATCGCCTCGCCGACCGATTGCCCCGAGAGATTCATGAAGGTCGCGGGCTTCAAAAGCGTCACGCGCATATCCCCCAGCCGCCCTTCGGCGGTCTCGCCTTGAAAACGTGCCCGCCAAGGCCCAAATCCCTGATCCGAGGCGATCCGGTCCAGCGCCATGAAGCCGATATTGTGGCGGTTCTTTTCGTATTTCGTGCCCGGATTGCCCAGGCCGACGATCAGTTTCATCAGTTTCTCCGTCGATTGCGGGCAGGATACCGGTCCCGGCGGGCGGGAGCAATTTCTAACGCTCTCTTGTCCTCGCGGTCAGGCGTTACTAAGACTCTCTCAAGGTTTCGCGGTTATCACGGTCCGAATGGGGTTTCCCCGGGCGAATCGCGGTGCGGGCAGGCAGGGATAAAAGCAAGGAAAGACATGCAAGATCCGGCAGAATTCTACATGAACACGCTCGTCCCCATGGTCGTCGAACAGACCAGCCGGGGCGAACGGGCCTATGACATCTTTTCGCGCCTGCTCAAGGAACGGATCATTTTCCTGTCCGGCCCCGTGCATGACGGCATGGCGACGCTGATCTCGGCGCAGTTGCTGTTCCTTGAGGCGGAAAACCCCAACAAAGACATCAGCATGTATATCAACAGCCCCGGCGGTGTCGTGACCGCGGGCCTGTCGATCTATGACACGATGCAATATATCAAGCCGCGCGTCTCGACGCTGGTGGTGGGGCAGGCGGCCTCGATGGGTTCGCTCTTGCTCTGCGCGGGCCAGCCGGGCCAGCGTTTCTCGCTGCCGAACAGCCGCGTCATGGTGCACCAGCCCTCGGGCGGGTTCCAGGGTCAGGCGACCGACATCCTGATCCATGCGCGCGAGACCGAAAAGCTCAAGCGCCGCCTGAACGAGATCTATGTCCAGCATACCGGCCGGACCCTCGAAGAGGTCGAAGAAGCGCTGGAACGCGACCGTTTCATGTCGCCCGAAGAGGCCAAGGAATGGGGCCTGATCGACGAAATTCTCGTGGCGCGCGGCAAGGCCGATCCCACGGCCTGACACGGGCCCGCCGCAAGGGAACGTTCCGTTTTTGGGATTGTGACGGGCCAAACCGGCCCGTAACATGCGGAGAAAGGCAAGGCGCGGGCAAATTCGCGCGATGAAGCAGCGGATGCCCGGCGATCTTGCCGGACATCTGGCGCAATACGAGGATCGAACTGATGGCCAATCCGACCGGCGGCGACAGCAAGAACACGCTTTACTGCAGCTTCTGCGGCAAGAGCCAGCATGAGGTGCGCAAGCTGATTGCCGGTCCGACCGTTTTTATCTGCGACGAATGCGTCGAACTCTGCATGGACATCATCCGTGAAGAGACGAAAAGCTCGGCGCTGAAGTCCGGCGACGGCGTCCCGAGCCCGCGCGAGATCTGCAATGTTCTCGACGATTATGTGATCGGGCAGGAACATGCGAAACGCGTGCTCTCGGTCGCGGTGCATAACCATTACAAACGGCTGAACCACAGCTCGAAGAACGATATCGAACTGGCGAAGTCGAATATCCTGCTGATCGGACCGACCGGCTGCGGCAAGACGCTGCTCGCGCAGACCCTGGCGCGCATCCTCGACGTGCCCTTTACCATGGCCGATGCGACGACGCTGACCGAAGCCGGCTACGTCGGCGAGGATGTCGAGAACATCATCCTGAAGCTCTTGCAGGCCAGCGAATACAATGTCGAGCGGGCGCAGCGCGGCATCGTCTATATCGACGAGGTCGACAAGATCACCCGCAAATCCGACAACCCCTCGATCACCCGTGACGTTTCGGGCGAGGGCGTGCAGCAGGCGCTTCTGAAGATCATGGAAGGCACTGTGGCAAGCGTGCCGCCGCAAGGTGGCCGCAAGCATCCGCAGCAGGAATTCCTGCAGGTGGACACGACCAACATCCTGTTCATCTGCGGCGGGGCCTTTGCCGGTCTGGATCGCATCATCGCGCAGCGCAACAAGGGCACCGCGATGGGCTTCGGCGCAGCGGTCAAGGAAGAGAACGACAAGGGCGTGGGCGAGCTTTTCAAGCAGCTCGAGCCTGAGGATCTGCTGAAATTCGGCCTGATCCCGGAATTCGTCGGCCGTCTGCCGGTCATCGCGACGCTGGGCGATCTCGACGAGGATGCGCTGATCGCCATCCTGACCAAGCCCAAGAACGCGCTGGTCAAGCAGTATCAGCGCCTCTTCGATCTTGAGGATGTGAAGCTGACCTTCACCGAGGACGCGCTGGTCGCCATCGCGCGGCGCGCCATCAAGCGCAAGACCGGGGCGCGCGGGCTGCGCTCGATCATGGAGGACATCCTGCTCGACACGATGTTCGAACTGCCCGGCCTCGACAGTGTCGAGGAGGTCGTGGTGAACGAAGAGGCGGTGGATAACAGCAATGCCAAGCCCCTCCTGATCCATACCGATGCGAAAAAGGAAACTGCGACGGCGGGCTGAACCCGTCCCCCCGCAGAAATCCGAGGGCCGGCGCCAGGCGTCGGCCCCTTTTCATGCGCGGCCTGAGGTCATTGCCGCCACTGGGCCAAGGGAATTCTCCGCAATCACTGGACCTCGACCGCGGATTGCGCCATATCTCGGCCAAATAATGACGAGGTTCGCATCCATGTCCTTTCTGCTGCGCGTACTGACCTGGTGGAACAGCCAGACCATCAACACCCAAGTCTGGACCAAGCTCTATGGCGAAAAGGTGGGCGAGGATGATCAGGGCAACATCTACTACCAATCCGGTGGCGGCAAGCGCCGCTGGGTGATCTATAACGGCGAGGCCGAGGCGAGCCGTGTCGCTCCTGAATGGCATGGCTGGCTGCACCATACCTATAAGCAGCCGCCCACGACCGACCCGCTGGCCCGGAAATCCTGGGAAAAGCCGCATCAACCCAACCAGACCGGTACCGCCTCGGCCTATCACCCGGCCGGGTCGCTCTATCGCCCCGAGCCCGCTGCGCGTCGTGACTATGACGCATGGCAGCCCGAATAAGCCATGCAAAGCGCCGCGGAACGGACTGAACTCTGGGTCGGGGCCGCAATACTCGCCTTGGCCTGCGGCTTTTTGCTGTGGTCGACCGGTGGCTCTGCCTCGCGCGGGCTGGGCGGGGACAGCTATGAGCTTTATGCCGCTTTCCCGAATGTCGACGGAATCGAAGTTGGCACCGATATCCGTGTCGCGGGCGTCAAGGTCGGGCGGGTCAGCGCAGTCGAATTGAACCCAGGGACCTATATGGCCGAGGCCCGGCTGCGCATTCCGGGCGACATCCTCATGCCCACGGACAGCGCCGCCCTGATCCAGACCGATGGCCTGCTCGGGGGTGCATATATCGAACTGCAGCCCGGAGGTGCGCCCGAGAATCTGGGTCCCGGCGACGAGATCGAGGATGTGCAGGGTGCCGTCAGCCTGCTTTCGCTGATGATGAAATTCGTGGATGCTCAGGCCGGGGAGGAAAGCGAATGATCCGCCTGCTGCAGGGATTCTGTCTGGCCGTGCTGATCCTTGGCGCGGCTCCTGTCCGCGCGCAAGAGGATGGCGAGATCCCCGAAGAGGGACCGATCATCGACTTTGAGATGGATCCGGCCTTTAGCGACGATCCGAATACGACGGTGGTCGCCGAGCCCTCGGCGGCCGAACGCCAAGCCGCCATTGATGCGGCCCGCGGACCCGAGACGGCGCGCGCGCAGGGCGCGAACCTGCGCGGGCTGGACAAGGTGACGGGTCAGCTTCTCGATTTCACCATGGCGGCGGGCGAGCAGGCGGAATTCGGGCGCTTGCGCGTCACTCTGGCCGAGTGCCGCTTTCCTGCCGATGACCCGGAATCAGATGCCTATGCCGAGTTGACGGTGTTCGACAAGCGCGCGAACAACACGGTGTTTTCCGGCTGGATGATCGCATCCTCTCCGGCGCTGTCGGCCATGGACGACCCGCGTTACGATGTCTGGGTCATGTCCTGCAGCAAAAGCTGAATATCGGGCAATTCGGCTGCGGTGAAATCGGCGCGGCGGCGGATCGCGGTGCCCAGCCTGCGGCGATATTCCTGACGCGGAATGATGAACCCGCCCATTGAGGCCAGATGGGGCGTGCCGTATTGCGTGTCCCACAAGGTGAAGCCCGCCTGATGCAGGTGATGGGACATCCAGATCAGTGCGGCCTTTGAGGCATTGTCCCGCCGCGAAAACATGCTTTCGGCGAAAAATGCCGCGCCAAGCGAGACGCCATAGGTCCCGCCGACAAGCGCGTCACCCTCATAGATTTCAAGCGAATGGGCGTGGCCCAGCTTGTGCAATTCAAGGTATAGCGCAACAAGCGGGGCATTGATCCAGGTCTCGCTGCGATCGGCGCAACCGTTCACCACGCCCAGAAAGTCCCGGTTGATCGTGGCGCGCCAGCCGCATTGCCGCAGCCAGCGCCGCATCGAGCGCGAGACATGCACGCCTCCGATCGGAAGCAGGCCCCGGTCCGGCGGGTCGAACCAGTAGAGTTGCGGATCCTCGGCCGACTGAGCCATCGGAAAGACGCCCTGCGCATATGCCAGAAGCAATCTTTCCGCGGTCAGCATTGTCATCTCGCGTCAGTTGTCCGGATTGGCCAGTTGCGCGAGCCAGCGTTCCAGCCAGTGGATCGAGTAATCTCCGGTCTGGATGTCCTTGTTCTGCAGAAGCGACGTGAACAGCGGGACGGTGGTGTCGATGCCGTCGACGATCAGTTCGCCAAGCGCACGGTCAAGCCGCGCCAGTGCCTCGCGGCGGTCGCGGCCATGCACGATCAGCTTGCCGATCAGGCTGTCGTAATAGGGCGGGATCTTGTAGCCGTCATAGATCGCCGAATCCATGCGTACGCCCAGGCCGCCGGGGGCGTGGTACTGGGTGATCTTGCCGGGCGAGGGGGTGAAGTTCGGCAGTTTCTCGGCATTGATCCGCACCTCGATGGCATGGCCGCGGATTTGCAGGTCTTCCTGCTTGAACTCCATCTCTTCGCCAGCCGCGACAAGGATCTGCTGGCGGACGAGGTCTACACCGAAGATCGCCTCGGTCACCGGATGCTCGACCTGCAGGCGGGTGTTCATCTCGATGAAATAGAACTCGCCATCTTCGAAGAGGAATTCGATCGTGCCGGCGCCGCGATAGCCCAGCTTCGACATCGCGTCGGCGCAGATCTTGCCGATGCGGGCGCGCTGCTCGGGGGTGATCGCCGGGCCGGGGGCCTCTTCGAAGACCTTCTGGTGGCGGCGCTGCAGCGAGCAGTCGCGTTCGCCCAGATGGACCGCGCGGCCGCGACCGTCGCCAAAGACCTGAATCTCGATATGGCGGGGGCGCTGCAGGTACTTCTCGATATAGACTTCGTCATTACCGAAGGCGGCCTTGGCTTCCGAACGCGCGGTGCGGAAGGCGGTCTCAAGACCCGCTTCGTCAACCGCGACTTTCATGCCGCGCCCGCCGCCGCCGGCGGTTGCCTTGATGATGACCGGATAGCCGATTTCGGCCGCGACGCGTTTCGCCGCCGCGACATCGGGCACGCCGCCATCCGAGCCGGGAACGACCGGAATGCCAAGCGCCTTCGCGGTGTCCTTGGCGGTGATCTTGTCGCCCATGATGCGGATATGCTCGGCCGAGGGGCCGATAAAGGCGATGCCATGGTCTTCGACCATCTGCACGAAGCCTGCATTTTCCGAGAGGAAGCCGTAGCCCGGATGGATCGCCTGCGCGCCGGTGATCTCGCAGGCGGCGATGATCGCGGACATGGACAGGTAGCTTTCCGACGAGGAGGGCGGGCCGATGCAGACCGATTCGTCCGCCATGCGCACATGCATGGCGTCCGAATCGGCGGTCGAATGGACCGCCACCGAGGCAATGCCCATCTCGCGGCAGGCGCGGATCACCCGCAGGGCGATCTCGCCGCGATTGGCGATCAGGATCTTGTCGAACATCTCGGCCTCACTCGACGACCATCAGGGGCGCGCCGAATTCGACCGGGCTGCCGTCATCGACGAGAATGCGCTTGACCGTGCCCGAGCGGGGCGACGGGATGTGGTTCATGGTCTTCATCGCCTCGACGATCAGCAGCGTTTCGCCTTCTTTGACCTGTTTGCCAACGGTGACGAATGCTGCCGCGCCCGGCTCGGGCGACAGGTAGGCGGTGCCGACCATGGGCGAGGTCACGATGCCCGGCAGGCTGGCCGGATCCTCGCTGGCCGCGGGGGCGGCTGCGGCGGCAGCCGGCGCGGCTGCGACAGGGGCTGAGGCCAGCGGCGCGGCAGCGGCGGCCACGGTCTGGATGACCTGCTTGCTCTGTTTCGACAGGCTCACGGTCAGACGGTCATTCTCGCCATATTCGCGCTTGACCGACAGTTCGGTCAGTTCATTGCGGTTGAGCAGCTCGGCCAGGGCCTGGATGAAGGCCACATCGCCTTCGCTGGTACGTTCGTCCTGACCTGCGTGATTTTTATCGTCGCTCATGCCGTCCTCTGGAGTTTTTCATTTAAGGCCGCACCCTTTGGCACGGCGGTTGCGCAGCTTATAGCCTGTGCGGTGACCCGAGGGAAAGGGTTTCACCTGTCGCAGTCACCGGGACCCCCGGGTTTTCCAGCGCCGATGGATCCAGAACCATTGCTCCATATGGTCGCGCACCTGCGCTTCCAGATGGTCGTTCAGGCTTTGCATCATGGTTTCGGCATCGGAATGGGGAATGGGTTCGCCGACCTCGACCCGGAAGCTCAGCCCGTCGGGCTGGCGGATCCCAGCGATCGGCAGGATCAGCGCGTCATAACGCAGCGCAAGCTCTGCCGGGGTCAGCACGGTTTTCGTGGGCAGGCCGAAGAAGCGCAAGCTCGCGCCATTGCCGTCGAACTGGTCATAGCCCAGAGACAGCCAGCCCCCGCCCTTGAGGAATCTCAGCATCGCCGCCAGCCCAGAGCGGCCACGCGGGAACATCGGCTCTGCGATGGCCTGCATGGCAGGGATGTAGTGACGGTTAAAGGCCTCGTTGTTCATTGGCCGGTAAAGCGCGCCGACCGGCCAGCCGCGCCCGGTCAGGGCGGCGCGCATGGCGTCGTAATTGCCGAAATGGGCGACCGCCAAGATGACCGGGCGACCCTCGGCGGCGGCCTGTTCCAGCGCAGGCAGGCCGGGGCCGCAAAGCGGGTCGGCATCATGGATGCGGCGAATGAACTCCTCGCCCGAATAGATCTCGGCCAGCGAGCGACCGGCATTGTCGGGAACGGCGCGGGTCAGGTCGCGGATCTCTGCCTCGGTCAGGTCGGGCCGGGCCTTGGCCAGATTGGCGCGGATGCGTCTGCGCCAGCCTGCCACCGGCGCGATGACATGGGCAAAGAACCAGCCCGTCGCGGGCACGCGCCGCGCGTAAGGCAGGATGCGCGCCAGTCCCATGATCGCCAGAAAGGCGCCATTGGCGATCCGGTCGATCAATTCGACCTTGTCCTCGTCTTTGTCACTCATCCCGCAGATCTATGTCCTGCTTTTCATCCGGCTTTATGCATGGCGCGCGCTTCCCGCATCCACACATATAGGCCCGCGCCGACGATGATCAACGCGCCGATCACCGTCCATTGATCGGGGAGCGTGCCCCAGAACAGCCAGCCCCATAGCCCTGCCCAGATCAGGCCGGTATAGCCGAAAGGCGCGATGGCGGCCGCCTCGGCCAGAGCGAAGGCGCGAATCAGCAGCGCTTGCGCGACCGTGCCAAGCAGCCCGATCAGGACAAAGGCCCAGATGTCGCCACTTGCGATGGGTTGCCAAAAGAACGGCACGGCGCAAGAGGTGATGAGCGTGCCGACGCTTGCCGACCATAGAATCGAGGTCGCCGTCGAATCCTCGCGCGCGATCCGCGTGAGGACCGCGCCCGCCGCATAGGTGAAGGCGGCGATCAGCGGCAGGATTGCGGCGGGCTGAAATACGCCCGCGCCCGGTCGGATGATGATCATCGCACCGCAAAGCGCCGCGCCGATCCCCAAAACCCGGCGGATGCCGATGCTTTCGCCCAGAAACAGCGCTGCGCCCAATGTGATCAGGACCGGATTGATATCCATGATCGCGGTGGCCTCGGCCAACCCGATCCATTGCAGCGAAGTGAAAAAGAGCGCCCCGGACGCAAGCTGCGCCAAGCCCCGGAACAATTGTACCACCGGACGCTTCGTGATCATCGTGCTGCGCAGACGCGGCGCAAAGATCACCGCCACGATCAGAAAATTCGAGATGAATCGCGCCCAGACGATCTGCACCGGATGATAGTTCTGGGCGAGATGCTTCGCCGTCGCATCCATGAGCGTGAAGATGAAGATCGAGGCAAGCAGCAGCAGGATGCCCTGAAGCTGCGTGGCGCGTGCAGGGCTGCCCGCGGGTGCGAGGATCTGCGGGGCGGTATCTGGCTGGCTCATCTGGGAACTCCCTCGGGGCGGCTTATGCCCGCGCCATGCAGGAAGGTCCATGCCTGGAAAGGCAAACGGCCGCGCAAAAGGGCGCGGCCGTCGATCTCATGAAAATGGGATCAGCCCAGAAGCTTGCGGGCCAGCGCCACGGTGTCTTCGGCGGTGATGCCGAACTCCTTGTAGAGCGTCGGTGCCGGAGCCGAAGCGCCGAAGCCTGTCATGCCGATGAAGCCCGAGGTCTCTTCGCGGCCGCGCTCACCCAGAAGCAGCCATTCCCAGGGCTGGCGCACGGCGGCTTCGATCGCGACGCGGACCGTGCCTGCGGGCAGCACTTCGGCGCGATAGCCGGTGTCCTGCGCGCGGAACAGTTCCATCGACGGGACCGAGACGACGCGGGTCGGCACCCCCTGGGCTTCGAGCGTCTCGCGGGCGGTGACGGCGATCTCGACTTCCGAGCCGGTGGCCATCAGCACGACCCTAGCCTCGCTTGATGCTTCGCGCAGGACATAAGCGCCCTTGGCGGTCAGGTTCTCGCCTGCAACTTCGCGCAGCGTCGGCAGGTTCTGGCGCGACAGCGCGAGGATCGACGGGGTCGATTCCTCGCTCAGCGCGATTTCCCATGCCTCGGCGGTCTCGACCAGATCGCAGGGGCGGAAGGTCAGCGTGTTCGGCGTCGCGCGGCAGATCGCGAGATGCTCGACCGGCTGGTGGGTCGGGCCGTCCTCGCCAAGGCCGATCGAGTCATGCGTCATGACATAAACGACCGGCAGGCCCATCAGCGCCGAAAGGCGCATCGAACCGCGGGCATAGTCGGTGAAGCACATGAAGGTGCCGCCATAGGGGCGGAATCCGCCATGCAGCCAGATGCCGTTCATCGCCGCAGCCATGCCGTGCTCGCGGATGCCGTAATGGATATAGCGGCCGGTGCGGTTCTCGGGCGAGAAGATGCCCAGATCCTTGGTCTTGGTGTTGTTCGAGCCGGTCAGGTCGGCCGAGCCGCCCAGCGTCTCGGGCATTTCGGGGTTCACGACTTCCAGCACCATTTCGCTGGCCTTGCGGGTCGCGACCTTGGGCTTGCCGGCAATCGCCTGCTCTTTCAGCGCGGCGATGGCGGGGGCGAGCTTTTCATTGCCCTCGCCCGAGATCCGGCGGGCGAATTCGTCGCGGTTTTCGGCCGCGTCGACGCGGGCATTCCATGCCTCGCGCTCGGTCTTGCCGCGCGCGCCGATGGCGCGCCAATCGGCGAGGATGTCCTCGGGGATGACGAAGGGGCCATGCTCCCAGCCGTAAGCCGCGCGGGTCGCGGCGATTTCCTCGGCACCAAGCGGCGAGCCATGCGCGCCCGAGCTGTCCTGCTTCTTCGGCGCGCCATAGCCGATGATGGTCTTGCACGAGACCAGAACCGGGCGGTCGTCCGCGCCGCTCGCGGCATCGGTCAGCGCGCGGTCGATATCGGCGGCGTCATGGCCGTCGCAGGCCAGAACGCGCCAGCCCGAGGCCTCGAAGCGCTTCAGCTGGTCGGTATTGTCCGACAGCGAGACGCGGCCGTCGATGGTGATGTCGTTATTGTCCCAAAGGACGATCAGGTTCTTCAGCTTCTGGTGACCCGCCAGCGCGATGGCTTCCTGGCTGATGCCCTCCATCAGGCAGCCATCGCCGGCGATGACCCAGGTCTTGTGGCTGCACAGATCCGCGCCATATTGCGCGCGCATCGCTTCCTCGGCGATGGCGAAGCCGACGGCGGTCGCGATGCCCTGACCCAGCGGGCCGGTCGTCGTCTCGACGCCCTCGACATGGCCGTATTCCGGGTGGCCGGCGGTGATCGCGCCCCATTGGCGGAAGTTGCGGATCTGGTCGAGCGACATCTGCTCGTAGCCGGTCAGGTGCAGCAGCGAATAGATCAGCATCGAGCCATGGCCCGCCGACAGCACAAAGCGGTCACGGTCGAACCAGTTCGGGGCCGATGCATCGAATTTCAGGTGGTTGCGGAACAGGACGGTGGCGACATCGGCCATGCCCATCGGCATGCCGGGATGGCCGGAATTCGCGGCTTCGACCGCGTCCATCGACAGGGCGCGAATGGCGGCGGCAAGGCGCCAGTGATCGGGATTTGCCTTGCGGCGTTCAGCGATGTCCATTTTCGGAGTTCCGTGCTGTGGATGCGGGCGAAGTCCTGATATTCAGGCAGGCGCAAGGTTGCAACCCGAACCTCTCAAAATGACGAAAGACCCGGCAGATCGGGGGATTGCCGGTTCATCCGGGCCATAGCGCGCCCGGTCTTCTTTGTGCAATCTGGGATAGCGGTGCAACCTTCTGGGATTGCTTGGCTATCCTGTGCGAAAGGGGCTCTTTTCCAATCCCGAACCCGCGCGACTGCCTGCGCAAGCTGGCGCGATTATGCGCAAACCGCAAGGCCGAAGGGGAAAAAACCTGTGGGCGGATATGTCGCGCCTGACGAAGCGACAGTTTCGTCGCGAAGCTGGCGCTGTGCCTTTCCAGTCGGCGCAAGCCGGGTTCTCAGCGGGAAGGCGCATAAATTCATTGCCTTGGCCGCCATGACGGTCGTTATCTGAAGATATTCTGACAATTCGACAAAAACGGGGGAGATCATGGCACATCCCGCGCCTTCCGCGGTGGATCCGGTGGACGAGATCCTGCCGCCTCTGCGTCTGACGACGCTGGGACTTCAGCATGTTCTGGTGATGTATGCGGGCGCGGTCGCCGTGCCCCTGATCGTGGGGCGGGCGCTGAAGCTCTCGCCCGAGGATGTGGCCTTCCTGATCTCGGCGGATCTTTTCTGCTGCGGCATCGCGACGATCATCCAGTCCTTGGGGGCGACGCGCTGGTTCGGCATCCAACTGCCGGTGATGATGGGGGTGACCTTCGCCTCGGTCGGGCCGATGGTGGCGATGGCCAATGCCTATCCGGGACCGGACGGGGCAAGGATGATCTTTGGCGCGATCATCGGGGCAGGGATCATCGCCATGCTGATCGCGCCCTTCATCGGGCGGATGCTGCGTTTCTTTCCGCCGCTGGTGACCGGGACGATTATCCTCGTGATCGGGGTCACCCTGATGCGGATCGGGATCAACTGGATCTTCGGCAATCCGGTCGGCTCGACCGCGCCCAAGATCGTCGATCCGGTCGCGACGGGCTGGCTGAACCAGCTGAAAGAAATGGCCGATACCGGCGTCGTCCCGGCACTGCCCGAGAAATTCGCGCCTGCTCCCAGCCTGCAAAACCCGCTTTATGCCAAGCCGATCAATATCGGCGTTTCGGCGGTGGTGCTGATCGCGATCCTAGCCATTGCGCGCTATGGCAAAGGCTTCGTGGCCAATATCGCGGTGCTGCTGGGCATGCTGATCGGTGCCGTCCTGACCATTGCCCTGGGCCAGATGAGCTTTGCCAAGGTGGCTGAGGCGGCGTGGTTCGGCGTCGTCACGCCCTTTCATTTCGGCATGCCGATCTTTGATCCGGTACTGATCCTGACCATGGTCCTCGTGATGATCGTGGTGATGATCGAATCGACCGGCATGTTCCTTGCCCTCGGCGAGATGACCGGCCGCGAGGTCACGCAAGAACGCCTCAGCGCGGGCCTGCGTACGGACGGCCTCGGCACGCTGATCGGCGGCATCTTCAACACCTTTCCCTATACGTCCTTCAGCCAGAATGTGGGCCTTGTCGGCGTCACCGGCATCAAGAGCCGCTATATCTGCGTCGCGGGCGGGGTGATCCTGATCCTGTTCGGACTGATCCCCAAGATGGGCGCGGCGGTGGAATCGCTACCGACAGCCGTGCTGGGCGGGGCGGGCCTCGTGATGTTCGGCATGGTCGCGGCGACCGGCATCCGCATCCTCTCGAATGTGGATTTCGCGGTGAACCGCAACAATATGTTCGTCGTCGCGGTCTCGCTGGGCTTCGGGATGATCCCGCTGATCGCGCCCGATTTCAAGCAATGGATGCCGCATGCGATCCACCCGCTGGTGGAATCGGGCATCCTGCTTGCGACGATCTCGGCGGTGGGGCTGAACGCGTTTTTCAACGGGACTGACAGCGCCAGCATCGAAGAGGCCAAGCGCGCCGCCAGCATGGCCGATCACTGATCGGCCATGGCCTGGGCAGGGGTCTCGCCCAAGGGGCGGATGCGCAGACGGGTTAGCCGGTTTTCACGCCGGCTGACCACTTCGAAGCGGTAGCCGTGAAATGAAAAGACCTGCCCCTGCGTCGGGATGCACTGGGCCATATGGATCACCAGACCGGCGATCGTGTTCGCCTCGTCATCGGGCAATGCCCAGTCCAGCGCGCGGTTGAGGTCGCGGATGGTCATCGCCCCCTCGACCAGATAATCGCCCGCCGCATTGGGCGTGAGGATCTGCGCGGCCTCTGTATCATGCTCGTCGGTGATCTCGCCGACGATCTCCTCGAGGATGTCCTCGAGCGTAATCAGCCCGCGCAGGCTGCCATATTCGTCCACGACCAGCGCGAAATGCGTGCGACGCGCCAGGAATTCGCGCATCTGCTCGTCCAGCGGCGTGGTTTCGGGGACGAAATAGGGCGGCATCGAGACGCTGAGGACGTCGAAACCCTCGACGCCCGCCTCGCCCGCTTCGCGCACGATCCGGCTCACGCCGCGCAGCAAATCCTTGGCATGGACGACGCCGATGACATTCTCGCGCTCGCCGCGATAGACGGGCAGGCGGGTATGCGGGCTCTTCAGCACGCGGTCGATGATCTCTTGCGTTGGCAGTTCCGCGTCGATCATCTCAATCCGCGAGCGGTGCAGCATGATCTCTTCGACCGAGCGGTCGCCCAGATCCAACGCCCCCAGCAGCCGGTCGCGTTCTTCTTTCTGCACGGTGCCGCTGGAATGGCCGATCGCCAGCGCCCCGGCGATTTCTTCCTGCACGGAAAACACGTGATCTCCGCTGTCCGAGCGCAGCCCGAACAGCGCGAGGATCCCGCGCACGATCATCCGCACCACCGCCACGACCGGCGCGATCACCACGGTCAGCGCGCGGACCGGACGGGCGACCCGGCTGGCCAGATCCTCGGGGGCGAGGATGGCATAGGTCTTGGGCAGGACCTCGGAAAAAATCAGCACCAGAAGCGTCATCACCAGCGTCGCCAGCGCCACGCCGCCCGAGCCGAAGATCCGCGTGAAAAGCGCGGTGGCAAGGCTGGCCGCTAGGATATTGACGACGTTATTGCCCAGAAGGATCGAGCCGATCAGCCTTTCGCTATCCTCTGTCACGGAAAGCGCGGCCTGCGCCCCCGCATCGCCGCGATCGGCACGGGCGCGCAGTTTGGCACGGCTCGATGCGGTCAGCGCGGTCTCGGAGCCGGAAAAGAACCCCGACAGGCCCAGCAGGACCAGGATCGCGGCGACTGTCATCCAGAAGGCCGGATCGAGGAATTCGGCCGATCCTGCCGCGCCGATGCCTTCTGCCGTCGCGGCGGCGGCTTCGACGGTGCTCGGGGCGATCATTCCTTGTCCTCCTTGCGCCGCGGATTGGCCAGCGGGTGGTGGTTCAGGACCAGATCGCGCATCCTTGCATCCATGACATGTGTATAGATTTCGGTCGTGCCCAGATCGGCATGGCCCAGCAGCATCTGGATCGCGCGCAGATCGGCACCGCCTTCGAGAAGATGGGTGGCAAAGGCATGGCGGATCACATGCGGCGAGACGCGTGACGGGTCTATCCCGGCCGCCATTGCCAATTGGTCCAGAAGCCCGTTCACCGATTGCCGGGTCATATGCCCTTCGCGCGAGGCGGCGGGAAACAGCCAGCGCCCCCCGCGTCCCGCGATCAGCCGTCCCAGCGGCGAGTCTTCGGGTGCGGCGTCGCGCAGCTTGAGCCAATCCGCGAGCGCCAGGCGCGAGGGCTGGTTCAGCGGCACCATGCGTTCGATATTGCCCTTGCCGCGGATCAGGAGGACGGCGGGGTTGCCCCGGCAGGCCGTGACAGGCAGGGCGACGAGTTCGCTGACCCGCATCCCCGTGGCATAGAGCAGTTCCAGCAAGGCAAGATTGCGCGCCTGTTCGGTGGGCGTCCGTCCGACCTGGGGCAAGGCCGCGAGCAGCGCAAGGACCTCGGCCCGGTCCAACGTCTTGGGCAGCCGCTGCGCCCGTCCCGGCCCGGCGATGCGGCCGGCGGGATCATCGTCCCGCCAGCCCTCTTCCAGCGCGAAACGGGTGATCTGGCGGATCGCCGAGAGCCGCCGCGCGCGGGTCGCGCGGGACAGGCCGAGCTGGTCGCAATGGGCCAGATAATCGTCGATGTCATCCCTGCCGACGGAGAGCAGGGTCAGCCCGTGCCCGTCGAGCCATTCCGAGAAATCGCGCAGGTCCCGGCCATAGGCCAAAAGCGTGTTGCGGGCGGATCCTGCCTCGGCGGCCTGAGCGTCAAGAAAGGCCGAGATCCGCCGCCAGTCGCCTGCCTTGTTTCCCGTGCTCATCAGGGTGCCGTCGCCGCAAGGCCCGGCGCGGCGCCGAGCATGGGGGAAAGCATCAACTCGACCGCCGCCTGCCGGGCGGTTTCACCCTGACCCAGGGCGCGCAGCACGCGCAGGCCCCGCGCCGCCCGGGCGAGATCCCCGTCGAGCCCCGCATCCGCGTCGGAAATCGCCTCAAGCAAAGCCTCGCCGCGCCGTTTTCCGGCGATCAGCCGACGGGCCTCTTCGGGCAGCATCGCCTCGCCAAAGGCCGCAAGCAGAACCTGCGCGCGTTCGGCGCCCGCCGCTGCGGGCGGCGTCGAGGCGGCAAGGCCACTGGCGAAATCCAGCAGCCACAGGTCGAAGGGATCGGCATCGCTGGGGGGCGTCCCGATGCTGCGCCAGCTGCCGGATTCCAGAACCAGCCATAGCGCGATTTGGCCGGCCTTGCCGTCAAGCGGCAAGCGGCCAAGCTGGGTGCCGAACATATCGGCGAAAGCCGGGCCAAGTCCGGCCGCGACCATCTGTTCGAAGGCGGCGGGCAAGGCCTCGCCGATTGCAGCGCCATCACCCGAGGTCAAAGCAAGGTCCAATTCCTGGATGGCTTCGGCGCGATCCCAAACCCCGCCCGAGGCCGCCGGGCGCTGTTCCAGATAGATCTGACGCAACTGCGATGCCGGAATGGCACCCGCGCGCGCCAGCCGCTCGGCCGCGTCAAGCCGGGCCTTCCATCCCCCATTCGCGCCCAGATCGGCCAGGGCAAAGGCCAGGGGCAGATTGGCCAGCGGCAGCGGCTGGCCGATCGCCTCATGCAGGCGCAGATCCAGCGGCGTCACCCGTTCGGGCGGATCCAGTAAAGCGCTGTCATCGGAATAGGCGTCGTCCAGATAATGCGCGAGCAGCGCTGCCATGCGCGGGTCGATCAGGCCGGCACTGTCTGCGCCGTGAAACACCAGCGCCGCGGCAGCCCAGTCTCCGCCAAGGGCGAGACAGAAGATCCGCGCGGGAAAGCTGGGCGCGACGCCGGGCGTCAGATCCATGATCCGGCAGGCCTCGCTTTCGTCTCCGGAGAGCAGTGCGATGTCAAAGAGCCGCCGGAACCTCTCGGGATCGGCGGGACCGGCGGCCTCGATCAGATCCTGAGCCGCGCCGGTCGCGGCAATGTCCAGCAGCTTGTCCACGCGGGACAGGAAAAACTGGCCCTGCGGCCCGTCACCCAAAGTCGGAGGCGCAAGCTGCGCCACCAGGATGCGCCGGGTCAGCCGGCGCAAGGCGGGCAGGCGGGGATCGAGACCGCCGATCAGCCGCGCCAGCGTCGCGGCATCGCTTTCGCCCCAGAGATCCTGCGGCAGCCCCGCGCTGCGTGCCGACACCGTGCCCTTGCTGTCGGGGTTGCCTTCGCCCAGCCGGGTCACCCCGACCGGCTCGACCGCGCCGCTTTTCGCGACATCGCTAAGTCCCTTGCCCGGACGGGCATCCGGCGGTCGCGGATCACCCGGACGCCAGGCCGAGACCGTGCCGGGCTCGCGGATGCTGCCCGAAAGCCAGTCGCTCGCCGAAAGCGGCGGACGGGCCAGTCCAGATGCGGGCGCCAGCAGAAGTCCCGCGATCAGCGCCGCGAGACCCGGTCCAACAAGAAAGCCGCGTTCAATCGAGGTCATTTTGCTCCGCATCCGGGGAAACCGTGCCAGCGGGCTCAGGTTCCGCAGCTTTCGCAGGCGCGGAAACCGAGGCATCTCCGAGCACCGGCGCCGGCGTCGGCGTGGGCTCGCTGCCCAGATCCAGTTCCACGGGCAGCCGGGTTTCGCGCGGGTCCGCCTTCATGTCGCCGAAATAGGCATATCCTGTCAGACCGCCCAGCAGCAGAATCACCAATCCTACCACAACCCACAATAGCCTCATCGCCCGTCCTTTCAGCCTCGGTCTTGCCTCTTGCGGCCGGTCTTACGCCGGCGCGTTCGAAATATATATGGCAATTCCGCAAAGATCACGCCATTCAGTGCCTCCAAACTTGGGCCGGGTCGCAGACTTGCCCGGAAAAGGGCGCAAACGGGGGCAGTCGAGGGATTGATGCGGCGAAACATCGTGCTGGTCGGGATGATGGGGGCAGGGAAAAGTGCGATCGGTGCGGAATTATCGCGCCGACTGGCTCGTCCTTTCTGGGATACCGATGCCGAGATCGAGCGCGCCGCCGCGATGACGATCCCCGAAATCTTTGCCCGCGACGGCGAAGCCTTTTTCCGCGCCCGCGAATCCGAGGTCCTGTCGCGCGTGCTGAATGAAGGTAATGCGATCATCTCGACCGGAGGCGGCTCATTCATGCGTGAGCCGAACCGCACGCGAATCGCGGCGAATGGCGTCTCGGTCTGGCTGGATTGCGATCTCGACACGCTGTGGCATCGGGTGCGCAGCCGTCCGACGCGCCCGCTGTTGCAGACCTCCGATCCGCGCGGCACGCTGGAACGGCTTATGGCCGAACGCCGCCCCGTCTATGCCCTGGCCGATTTTCAGGTCATCGCGCGTGAGGATGATACCGTCGAATCGACGACAGATCAGGTCCTGCGCGCCATCGCCGCCCGCAACCCTTCGATCCTGGAGCCGAAATGACCTTTGAAACCGTCCATGTCGATCTTGGCCCGCGCTCTTACGATGTGCGCATCGGCTCCGGACTGATCGACCGCGCGGGCAGCGAGATCACCGCGCTGATCGGCCGTCGCCGCGCGGCCATCCTGACCGATGAGAATGTCGGAGGGCTGCATCTTGCCCGCCTGCAAGACGCGCTGGCCCGCGAGGGGATCGACGCCCCCGCCCTGACCCTCCCTGCCGGAGAGGCGACGAAATGCTGGGCCGAACTGGGCCAGGCCGTCGAATGGCTGATCGCGCAGAAGATCGAGCGCAAGGATCTGGTGATCGCGCTTGGCGGCGGGGTGATCGGTGATCTCGCGGGTTTTGCGGCGGCGATCCTGCGCCGGGGGGTCCGTTTCGTGCAGATTCCGACCTCGCTTCTGGCACAGGTCGACAGTTCGGTCGGTGGCAAGACCGGCATCAACAGCCCGCTTGGCAAGAACCTGATCGGCGCCTTTCACCAGCCCGCCTTGGTTCTGGCCGATATCGACGTGCTCGAGACGCTGACGCCGCGCGACCTGCGGGCCGGATATGGCGAGGTCGCGAAATACGGGCTGCTGGGGGATGAAGGGTTCTTTGACTGGCTGGAAGCCGCGGGACCGGCTATCTTTGCGGATAAGGCGGCGCTGCAACGCGCCGTGCGCCATTCCGTCGCGATGAAAGCCGGGATCGTCCAGCGCGACGAGACGGAACAGGGCGAACGCGCGCTGCTGAATCTGGGTCATACCTTTGGCCATGCGCTTGAATCCGCGACCGGCTATGGCGATCGGCTCTTGCATGGCGAGGGTGTCGCGATCGGTTGCACGCTGGCATTCGATCTTTCGGCCCGGATGGGGCTTTGCAGTCAGGAAGCGCCCTCGCGCGTGGCGGCGCATTTCGCGGCGATGGGGCTGCCCTCGCGCATCGCGGATATTCCGGGCGATCTGCCCGATGACGCGCGGCTCGTGGAACTGATGGGGCAGGACAAGAAGGTTCAGGACGGCAAGCTGCGCTTCATCCTCGCGCGCGGGATCGGACAGGCCTTTGTCACGGATGCGGTCGATCCCGCGATGCTGCACGCAGTGCTCGGCGCTTCCCGACGCTAGGCGGGTTCAGCCCTCGTCGCTTGGCCCGGCGCCATAGCGCGTCAGGTCGCGCGGCGCCCCTTCGGGCGCCTCGCTGGCGGGAATATGCGGAGGCACGACTTCGTCATGGCCCAGCTTGACATCCCGGTCGCGCCGTAGCGCGGCCCGGCCCAGCATCAGAAGGCTGATCGGCGGCGTGATCAGCATGAAGCCTCCGATGACGAATTCATGCAGCACCGGCCGCGCCTCGGCGAGCGAGAACATCGCCATCGAGGCCAGGATGATCAGAAATGTCCCGTAGCTATAGCACAGGGTCGGCGCGTGGATGCGTTGATAAAAGCTGCGCAGCCGGACCAGCCCGACGCTGCCCAAAAGCGCCAGGCTCGATCCGCAGACGACGAGCAGCGCGATGAGCAGGGCGGCGAGCGGAGGAAGCGCTTCCAGATGGGTCATTCGATCACCTCGCCGCGCATCAGAAATTTCGCCGCGCAGACCGTGGTGACAAAGCCCAGGATGGCGATGACCAACGCGCTTTCAAAGAAGAAGACATTGCCATTGCCCATCCCGATCAGCAGAAACAGCAGCATCGCGTTGATATACATGGTGTCTATCGCCAGCACGCGGTCCTGGGCGCGCGGTCCGCGCAGCATCCGCCAGCAGGTCATCGCGATCGAAAGGATCAGGGCGATCTGCGCATAGCTCAGCGCATATTGCAGGATCAGGCCAGCGCTCATTCGAAAATCTCCCCCAGCAGGCGTTCATAGCGGTCGCGGATCAGCACCTGCCAGTCATCCTCGCTGCGCAGGTCCAGAACATGCAAAAGCAGCCGCCCGGATTCTCGATCATATTCCAGCCATGCGGTTCCCGGCGTCGCGGCAAGGATGATGGCGAGAAGCGCCAGCGCGTTCTGGTCGCGCAGCGTCAGCCGCAATTCGATGAAGCCGGAATGATAATCCGGATGGTTCGGCCCCAGCAGCAAGACGCGGGCGACCGAGATATTCGATCTCAGGATGTCCCATGCCACAAGCCCGGCCAGGCGGGGAATGGCCTGCCAACGCCGGATGCGCGGCCGGGCCAGGGTCAGGCGCTCGACCGTCCATCCCGCGAGCAGCGCGATCATGCTGCCCAGGACCAGATGGCCTGGCGAGAACCGCGTGAGCAGAAGCCACATCAGCACCAGGCTGCCCGACAGCAGCGGATGAGGGATCAACTGCCTCATGGCTCCTCCTCGGCTGGCGGCTCATAGGGGGCGTGGTTCTGCGGCGGGGCGGCATCGACACGGGCGGCATGGGCCAGGACGCCCTCGCGATAGACCGCGGGGCTGAGCAGAGATTGCGCCGTCTCGCGCGCATAGGACAGCACGGCATCGGCCCGCACCGTCAGCAGCAGGATCATACCCAGCAGCAAGAGAACCGGCACGACCTCGAGGGCGAGGATGCGCGGAGAGGGGCCGGCCTCGGCCCAGAAACGCCTGAGCCCAAAGCGTATCAGTGCGATCAGCGCTGCGAGGCCCGACAGGATCAGCAGCGCCGCGTAAATCCACAGCATGGTCGGCAGCGCGCCCGACAGTCCGATATTGGTGTCGATCATGCCCCGCAGCATCGCGAATTTGCCGATAAAGCCCGGCAGCGGGGGCAACCCGGCCAGCATGGCCGAAATCAGCGCAAAGCAGATCGCCATGGTCAGCCATGAGACTGTGCGCGAACTGGCCGGAAGCGCCGTGTCATCGACCGTGTCCAGCCCCATCGGCGTCCATTCCCAGCGCTCGCTGGCGGGTTCGAGCCTTGGTTGATCGGGCGATTGTTCGGCCGTCTCGTCATCGCGCGACACGGGTTCTGCGATCAGGAAAAACGCCGAGATCGCCGCGGTCGAGGCAATCAGATAGTATAGCGCGCCACCCAGCAGATCGGCACCGCCTCCGGCCTGCACGAAGCCGATCGCGGTCAGCACCGTACCCGACGAGATGATCGCGAGATAGCCGCCCTTGCGCACCAGTTGCGGCGTGGCGAGGATGCCCACCGCGCCAAAGCTCATCGTCAGAAGCCCGCAGATCATCAGGACCGCCGCCCCAAACCCCGAGGATGGCCCAGCCTCGGGGCCGAGCACCAAAAGCGACATGCGCAGGATCACATAAAGCCCGACCTTGGTCATGATCGCCATGATCGCCGCCGCGGGCGGCGAGGCCGCGCCATAGGCCGGAGGCAGCCAGAAGCAAAGCGGCCATGCCGCCGCCTTGGTCAGGAAGGCCACGCCCAGAAAGCCCGCGGCCGCATGGAACAGCAGGCGCTGCGCCTCGTCCAGATCCGCGAGCCTGCGGGCGATATCGGCCATGTTCAACGTGCCGGTCGTGCCATAGACCAGCGCGACGCCGATCAGGAAAAACAGTGAGGCGGCGAGGTTGATCGCGATGTAATGCAGCCCGGCCCTGATCCGCTCGGCGCCCGATCCGTGCAGCATGATACCGTAGGACGCGGCCAGCATCACCTCGAAGAACACGAAGAGATTGAACAGGTCTCCGGTCAGGAAGGAGCCGTTTACCCCGGCAAGCAGGAACTGGAACATGCTGTGGAAATGCTGGCCCTTGCCGTGCCATCCCGCCGCCGCATAGATCAGAGCCGGAGCCGCCAGAAGCGCGCTCAGCATCACCATCATCGCCGAAAGCCGGTCCAGAACCAGAACGATGCCGATGGGGACAGGCCAATCGCCCAGCCGATAGAGCGTCACCACAGGCGCGCCCTGATCGGTCAGGGCCTTGGCATCGGCGAGCAGTTCGCTTGCCGCAAGGAAGGTCAACCCGGCCGCGACCAGCCCCATCACCAGCTTGGTCTGGCGGTCGCGGTCATTGTAGAACAGCATGATCGCGCCGGCGACCATCGGGATCAGGATCGGCGCTATGATCATGTGATTTGGCAGATCCGCGCTCATTGCTCGCGCTCCTTGCCATCGACATGATCCGTGCCGCTCGTGCCGCGCGCCGCGATCATCACCACGAGAAACAGCGCCGTGGTGGCGAAGCTGATGACGATGGCGGTCAGGACCAGCGCTTGCGGCAAGGGGTCGGCATAGGCCGTCGGATCGACGAAGCCGCCCTTGGGCATGATGGGGGCGGCCCCGACATAGAGCCGGCCCATCGAAAAGATGAACAGATTGACCCCATAGGCCAGTAGGCAAAGCCCGATGATGAGCTGATACGAGCGGGGCCGCATCAGCAGCCAGACGCCCGATCCGGTCAGCACGCCGATGGCCAGGGCAAGGACCAGTTCCATCAGAGCGTCTCCTCGGGCTCGGTATTGCGGGCGCGCGGAGCGATGCGCAGCGACTGGTGGGCAATCGCGATCAGGACCAGAACGATCGCGCCGACCACCGCCGCAAAGACCCCCAGGTCAAAGAGCATGGCGGTCGAGGCCGGGACCTTGCCGATCAGCGGCAGATCCAGATAGCGGTAATGCGTGGTCAGGAACGGCGCGCCAAAAATCCAAGATCCCGTTCCGACCGAGGCCGAGATGATCAGGCCGACCCCCATCCAGCGCACCGGAAGGATCGTCAGCCGCGCCTCGATCCAGCGCACGTTCGAGGCGACATATTGAAGCAGAAGCCCGATCGCAAAGGTCACCCCTGCCGCAAAGCCGCCCCCCGGCAGGTCATGTCCGCGAAAGAACAGATAGGCCGACAGCGCGATGATCGGCGCAAAGAGCCATTGCATGAGAATGGCCGGGATAAAGAGATAGGCCTCGAGCGCCTGTTCCTCGGCCTCGCGCTGCGGGCGGGGACGCGAGACGCTTTCCGGCGCGGGGCGGAAACGCCGCAGCAGGGCATAGACGGTCAGGCCCACGATGGCCAGAACGGCGATCTCACCGAAAGTGTCGAAGGCGCGGAAATCGACCAGGATGACATTGACGACATTGGTGCCGCCGCCCTCGACATAGGAATGGCGCAGGAACCAGTCGCCCACGGAATTTCCGGGCCGGGTCAGCAGCACGGCAAGCGCGATCGCGGTCATCCCGCCGCCGCAGGTCACTGCGATCAACAGGTCGCGCAAGCGGCGGAAGCGGGCGCGCGGGGTCTCGTCCGCGGCGATCTCTTCGTCGCGCTTGGGCAGCCAGCGCAGTCCCAGAAGCAGAAGCGCGGTGGTGGCGATCTCGACCAGAAGCTGGGTCACGGCGAGATCCGGGGCTGAAAGCCAGACAAAGGTCGTGCAGGTGACCAGCCCCGCGCCTCCGGTCAGGATCAGCGCTGCGAAACGGTGGTATTTGGCCTGCCAGGCCGCGCCGATCGCGCAGGTCCCGCCGATCAGCCACAAAAGGACAAAGACCAGTTCGCGGGCCCCGATCGGCGGCGGGCTGATGTTCCATTCCAGCGGCTGCAGCGACAGAAAGGCCGCCGCCATGCCGATCAGGACCATGACCCGCATCTGGGCCTGAAGGCCCGGCGCGTTGGCGATCCGCAACAGGCTTCGCGGCAGGCGTTGGGTCAGAAACTGAAGCATCGCCTCGAAGGCGGGGCCGAAGGCGACAAGGGACAAGAGCCCCAGACCCTCTTCGCCGCGGTCGATCCAGCGCCGCGGCACCAGATAGATGGCGATCCCCAGGATCATGGCGATCACGCTCATCACCAGGGCCGGATTTACGCCGTGCCATATCTTGAGACTGAATTCGGGCAGGTCGTCGCCCAGAAGTGCGATCCCGGCGTTTTCGAGCCAGCCCCCCAACAAGGCATGTGGCGCGATACCCACGCAAAGGCAGGCCGCCACGAGGACAAAGACCGGCAGCCGCATGAGGGCCGGTGGCTCATGGGGCTCATGCGGCAGATCGCGCGCGGGAGGGCCGAAAAACACCGTCACGATGAAGCGCAGCGAATAGGCCGCGCCAAGCGCCGCCGCCAGCACCGCGACATAGGGCGCCGCATTGTCGATGGGGCTGCCATTGTTCCAAACATAGGTCGCCTCGAAGAACATTTCCTTCGAGAGGAACCCGTTCAGCAGCGGCACGCCCGCCATCGCGCCCGAGGCGATGATCGCCAGCGTCGCGGTCACCGGCATGGCCCGGGCCAGCCCCGACAGGCGGCGCATGTCGCGGGTGCCGGTCTCGTGGTCGATGATCCCCGCGGCCATGAAAAGCGAGGCCTTGAACACGGCGTGGTTCACGATGTGAAAGACCGCCGCCATGATCGCGAGCGGTGTGCCGATCCCCGCCAGCGCCGTGATCAGACCCAGATGGCTGATCGTCGAATAGGCCAGAAGCCCTTTCAGGTCATGCTTGAACAGCGCGACAAAGGCTCCGATCAGCAGGGTGATCAATCCGGCCCCTGTGACCAGTTGAAACCATTCATCGGTTCCGCCGAGCGCCGGGTGAAAGCGCAAGAGCAGGAATACCCCCGCCTTCACCATGGTCGCAGAATGCAGATAGGACGAGACCGGCGTGGGGGCCGCCATGGCGTTGGGCAGCCAGAAATGGAACGGGAACTGTGCCGATTTGGTGAATGCACCCAGCAGGAACAGGATCAGAGCGATGGGATAGAGCCGATGGCTGGTGATCCGCTCGCCCGCGGCCAGAACCTCGTCCAGATCGTAGCTGCCGACGATCTGGCCCAGCAGGATCATCGCAAGCATCAGGCACAGCCCTCCCGATGCGGTGACGATCAGCGCCATGCGGGCACCATCGCGGGCATCCTGACGATGGTGCCAATAGCCGATCAGCAGAAACGAGACCAGGCTCGTCAACTCCCAGAATACCACCAGCATGATGATATTGCCCGACAGGATCAACCCGGCCATCGATCCGGCAAAGCACAGAAGAAAGGCGTAGAGCCGGGGCACGGGATCTTCGGGCGCCATGTAATAGCGCGCATAGACCAGCACGAGCATCCCGATCCCCGCCACCAGCACCATGAAGAGCCAGGCGAAACCGTCGATACGGAAGGTCAGATCCAGCCCGATGGTGCTGGCCCATTCGACATGGCGGATGACCTTGCCGCCCCCGGTGACGGCAGGGGCCAGGACCGCGAGGATCACCAGAGCGAGCGCCATGGTAAGCCCGGCGAGCCATGTTTCGGCATTGCGGGATTGAACGGGCAATGTCGCCGCCAGGGCGGCCGAGATGAAGGGCGTCAGAACAAGCAAGAGCAACAGGTTCTGTTCGACCATCGACGTCCTTCGGGGGCTGGGGAGCTATGCCTCACTGTAAAGGACCGGCATGGGAAAACACAACTGATCAACTCGGGAAAAACCTGGCATCAGTGGATGCGATCACCGCTTTTTTATCGCGTTTGCAAATGTTTTCGCGCCAATGCTGAGGCGCTTCTTACGCCCATTCCCGGCGCAGCCGGGTCACCTGCCGGATCTGGCCGCCGCTCACCATGACCTCGGTGGGCAGCGGATGTGTGCTGAAAACGCAGCGGGCTTGCCCTTGGCCCATAGGCTCCCCCGCCATGCACCGCGAGCAGATCGCCATGCGGGGCAGCATGACCCCGCTGCCAAGTTTGCCGATCGAGGTGCAGAGCGGGCCGGGATATATCGTGCTTTTCCTCGAGCGCCGCGCTGGGGCCGATCCGGTGCATCAGCGGGGTGCGCCGGATCATCATGCCGAAATTGCCCGAGGCCGCCAGATTGCCGCTCGGCCCGCCGCTGCGGCCGAGGTCCAGCACCATCTTCGTCGTCGCCATCCGCGGATGGGCCTTGCGCCGATCCGGGTCGGGGCTGATCCCGGCAGCGACGGGCCCGAGATCGTTGTGTTCGCCTCGCCACGCAGGCATTGCGTGTCGCAATGGATGTGCAGCCCGACGATGCGCAGATGGGGCGGGGCGGCGAAGACGGGCAGGCTCTCGGGCACTTCCTCGATATCGAGGCCGAAGGCGCTGGGGCGCGCCGCCATCTGGTCGCCGAAATCCCTTGGCATGCGGTCGGGCGCGATACCCAAATGGGGGGCCGCATCCGGCCAATCTCGGTGGCGATGGCATCGGCGCGCCGCGCCTCGCGCAGGTTTTCGTCCACCAGCCCGCCCATACCCGCCTGGATCGCGGCGCGCAGTTCCGCCTCGCAATTGGCCGGACCGGTAAAGTTGATGTGGGCGGGGAGCCAATCCGCCGCCAGCGCAAGGTCAGGGGAGAGCCCCCCGAAGTGATGTCGGGTTGACCGGGCAGGTTTCACCTCCAGTCGAGGGGGCGGGATTGGGATTGCTCTTGACCGCGAAACTGATGTCGATCCATTTTCCGAAGTCGCTTGCTGCGCGGCCAGCCGGACCTCGATCACATCGGTGGATTGGGCATAGGGCGGGAACCCGTATCGCGCGGCGGCCTCGATCAGCAACTGATTTGCGCCGCGCATTATCCAAGGCTTGCGACAGAGGCTTGGATGCGTCCGACTGTATCGAAACTCCCGAAGGTCACATTGGCGGGTGGAATGGTCAGTCCCGTGTGATTTTTGATCTATCTGGCGCCGTCCTGCGCCCGGTCGCGATGAATTTCCGAGCCGAACAGATCGAGGGTTTGGCGCATTTCCTCCAGTTCGGCGCGGAATATTACGACGCCAGACCAAGACGAATGCATCTATCTCGCAGCGTTTTTTTCCGGTTTACCGGGTTATCGCGTCGACCAGCCAATCCGCGATCATCCTGTGGTCCTCGTCCGAGGGATGCCAGGCGCAGGCAGTGCGCTGGAGTTTCGGCAGCGGGACGAGCAATGTCCGCACCCCCTCGGCGCGCAGGGCCTCGGCGGCGAGTTGATGGGGCCGGATCAGATCGCTGCCATATTCCCCGAATGCAAGCAGCACTTGCATCGCCGCGGGATTGTCGCGGACGCGGGCGCGCAGAAACTCAAGCAGCGCCGGGCCGAAATCGCGGCTGAGGCTGGCCCGGTCGGGCCAGGGTTCGCCTTCGGTCAGGTCCGAGCCGAAATCATTCGAGCCAAGCGCCGTGACGACGATATCGGCGGGCTGCTCGGGTTGGCGCGCGGCACTTGGCTCACTGGGCAGGGCCAGCGGGTAGCGCCCCGGCATGCGCGCCATCGGGCTTGCTCCGCCAAAGTTGCGCAATAGCCCGATCCCGGAGCGTGCGATGATGCGGTAATCCGCCCCCAGACGCGCGGCGACCTGCGGGCCGAAGCTGCGGCTCGTATCGGTCGCGGAAAAGACCTCTTCCTCGCTGCAGTCGCGCAATTGGGCGCCGTTGGCAAAACCGAGCGTGTCCGAATCGCCGATGAATTCGATCAGCCGGGGGGCCGGTTGCGGGGCGGGTAGGGGCGCTGCATCCGCGCCGATGAGAATGCCGCCAAAGCTGGTCGGCATCGAGGATTCGCTGATCTTTTCCACCCGGATGCGGTATTCTCCGGCCGTGAGGCCTCGGATACGCAGATCCGTGACGCCCGGGCGCGAGATTTCGACCTGCCCGGCGCGTCCGTCATTCAGCAGCACGCGCCAGCGATTGACATTGTCCTGAAACCGCACCGAGACGGATGTGCCCGAAAACCGCGCCTCGGCATGGAAACCAGGCCATTCCTGCAAGAGCGCGCCCTTGGGCCCAGCCGAGGCGCGTCCCGTGACCAGCAAAGGCAGCGCCACGAGATCGGGCTGTTCGGGCACGAGGGCGGCGTCGAGCCAGGTCCCGCCCTCGCCGGGCGCAAGGGCGACCGAGGGCACGGGAATGGTCGGTCGGGCGGGCTTGGGCCAGGCCCAGACCGCAGCCGCGGTGGCGATCGCCCCCGCGAGCAATAGAAAGACAAGTGTTCTCCGTGCCCTGCGCATCGGCCCTCCCCGACGCGAGGGATGATGGGGTAGGCGGATACCCGCTGTCCACTGCACCAAAACGGCAGGTTTCCGCCCGGTTGCGGCAGGAGGTCACGCGCCTCCGCAACTGGGCGGCGCTGTCAGTAGGCCGCGTCAAACACCGGTTTGTAGATCTCTTTCAAGCGCAGCACGGCTTCTTGCGGCGACATTTCGACCGACTCGCCGCTGCGGCGCGAGGTCAGTTCGACCTTGTTATTCGCCAGACCGCGCGGACCGACGGTGATGCGCCAGGGCAGTCCGATCAGATCCATGGTGGCGAATTTTGCGCCCGCGCGCTCGTCGCGGTCGTCATAGAGAGCGTCCAGCCCCTGGGTCTTCAGCTCGGCATAAAGCGCCTCGCAGGCGCTGTCGGTCGCCACATCGCCCTGTTTCAGATTGACGATGCCGGCATGGAAGGGGGTCACGCCCTCGGGCCAGATGATTCCCTTGTCGTCATGGCTGGCCTCGATGATCGCACCCAAGAGGCGCGAGACGCCGATGCCGTGGCTGCCCATTTCGACCGGCACGCGGTTGCCATCGGGGCCGACCACGGTGGCGCCCATGGCTTCCGAATATTTCGTGCCGAAATAGAAGATCTGGCCCACCTCGATGCCGCGGGCCGAGCGGCGGCGTTCCTCGGGGACCTCGGCGAAGATCGCCTCGTCATGGGTCTCATCGGTGCGGGCGTAGCGGCTGGTGAATTCCTCCAGCACCGCCTGGCACTCAGCGACGCTGTCATAGTCGATCTCGCGCGCGCCGAATTTCAGATCGGTGATCTGGCTGTCATAGAAAACCTCGGATTCGCCGGTCTCCGCCAGAACAAGGAATTCATGGGTATAATCGCCGCCGATCGGCCCGCCATCGGCGCGCATCGGGATGGCCTGCAGGCCCATGCGCTCATAGGTGCGCAGATAGCTCACGAGATGGCGGTTATAGGCGTGCAGCGCGGCGTCGCGGTCGAGGTCGAAATTGTAGCCATCCTTCATCAGGAATTCGCGGCCACGCATCACGCCGAAACGCGGGCGCATCTCGTCGCGGAACTTCCACTGGATGTGGTAGAGGGTCAGCGGCAGGTCCTTGTAGGAGGACACATGGCTGCGGAACACGTCGGTGACCATTTCCTCGTTGGTGGGGCCGTAAAGCAGGTCGCGCTTGTGGCGGTCCTTGATGCGCAGCATCTCGTCGCCGTAATCGTCATAGCGGCCGCTTTCGCGCCACAGATCCGCCGATTGCAGCGTCGGCATCAGCATCGGGATATGGCCGGCGCGCTGCTGTTCCTCGTGGACGATCTGCTGGATCCGGTTCAGGACCTTGAAGCCCAGCGGCAGCCAGGAATAGATGCCCGCTGCCTGCTGCTTGATCATGCCGGCGCGCAGCATCAGCCGGTGGCTGACGATCTGGGCCTCCTTCGGGTCTTCCTTCAGAACGGGCATGAAATAGCGCGACAGACGCATGGTGTTATCCTCATGTTGGCGTTCAGGGAGTTACCGCAGCAGGACTGACGGGGCAACCTTCCTTGCAAGCCGCGTCAGGACGTTCCAAATAGTCGGTGACGCGGGGTTACGGAGAGAACGCCCATGAGGTTGCCGGCTCAGAAGCAGGTATGGTACTGGACCGGGGCGCTTTTTGCGCTGCTCGTGATCCTCTGGACTTTGGGCAATGCGATCCTGCCCTTCATCCTGGGGGCAGGCGTGGCCTATCTCCTGGACCCGGTGGCGGACCGGCTTGAACGGCTGGGCCTGTCGCGCACGCTTTCGGTCGTGGTGATCACGCTTCTGGCGATCCTGATCGTGGTCGTCGCCGTGCTTGTCGTCATGCCGGTGCTCGTGCGACAGACGACCGCCCTGATCAACACTGCGCCCGAAATGGCCGAGCGGTTGCAGCAATTCCTGATGGCGCGGTTTCCGCAGATCTTTACCGAAGGCAGCACACTGAACACCGCCCTTGCCGATGCGGCCAAGAATGTCAGCGCCAAGGGCGGACAATTGGTCAGCACCGTGCTTGGTTCGGTCATGGGGGTGGTCAGCATGCTGGCCCTGATCGTGATCGTGCCGGTCGTGGCCTTCTATCTGCTGCTCGACTGGGACAAGATGGTGGCGCGCCTCGATGAGTTGCTGCCCCGCGAGCACGCACCTACGATCCGCCGGCTGGCCTCGGAGATCGACGAGGCGCTGTCCGGCTTCGTGCGCGGCCAGGGGCTGGTGATCCTGATTCTGGGAACATTCTATTCCCTTGGGCTGGGGCTCGTGGGATTGCCCTTTGGGATCGCGATCGGCGTGCTGGCGGCCTCGTTATCCTTCATTCCGTATGTGGGGGTGCTGATCGGCGGGGCGACCGCCATCGGGGTCGCGCTGTTCAGCTTCTGGGGCGAGCCGATCTGGATCGCCGCGGTGATCGCGATCTTTGTCATCGGCCAGATGGTCGAGGGGAATTACCTCCAGCCGAAGATCGTGGGCGGCAGCGTCGGGCTGCACCCGGTCTGGCTGATGCTTGCTTTGACGGTTTTTGGGACGCTGTTTGGCTTTGTCGGCCTGCTCGTGGCGGTGCCCTTGGCCGCAGGGTTTGGCGTCGTGGTGCGCTATGCCGTCGGACGCTACAAAGAGAGCGCGCTTTACACCGGGCGCGAGGTTCCCCCACCGCCGCCCCCGCCCACGATGATTGAATTGGTGCCGCGCGGCACGGTCGAGCGCGAGCGCCGCATGGCCCAGCTTTCCCATGACCGGCGCGTCGCCGAATTGCATCACCAGCAGGAACTGGCGGATATGCTCGAAGAGCATCAGGCCCGCATGCGCATGCGCCATCCCGGAGCCTCAGTCTCGCAAACCGCGGGGCCGCCTTCGCCCGCCGAACTTTTCCGCGAGGCGCGGCGCAATGACGATGACCAGACCGAGAAAGGATAGCTGATCCTTGGAGCGCCAACTGGCCCTGGATCTGACCATTCCGCCCGCCTTGTCGCGGGACGATTTCTTGACCACGGCCGCCAATCGTGACGCGGTCGCGATGCTCGACGCGCCGAACCGCTGGCCCGATGGCCGGCTTCTGCTAATCGGAGGGGCCGGGGCGGGCAAATCCCATCTAGCGCGGTTCTGGGCCGAAGAGCATGGCGCGAGGGTCATCCGGGCCGCGACGATCTCGCCCGCCGGTGTCGGCATGCTGGCCCCTTGGGGCGGCGCGCTGGTGGTCGAGAGCGCGCATGAAATTGCCGGGATCTCCGAGGCCGAGGACGCGCTTTTTCACCTGTGGAACCTTGCCGGAGCGCGCAAGGCCCTTTTGCTGATCACCGCCCGGATGCCGCCGCGGGACTGGGGCATCGCCCTGCCGGACCTGCTGTCGCGGCTTGAATCCGCGGCGCAGGCGGTGCTGGGCCCGCCCGATGACGCGCTTCTGCCCGCGGTGCTGGTCAAGCTCTTCGCCGACCGCCAGATCCAGGTCGCGCCCGACGTGGTGGATTGGCTCGCGCTGCGGATGGAGCGTGACCTCGGCCTTGCCCGTCATCTCGTCGCGGCGATCGACCGCAAGTCGCTTGCCGACCGCCGTCCCGTCACCCGACGTCTGGCCGCCGAGCTTCTGGACAAGCTCTCGCCGCCAGATCCAACCTCTGCATTGTCCTTGCCGATTGAGACCCGATGACCCAGGCCGATTACCTTCGCAATCCCTTTCCGCAACCCCGCGAACTGCCCGAGGGCACGCCCGAGGGTCCGGCCCGGTTCTTCAACCGCGAGATAAGCTGGCTCAGCTTCAACTGGCGCGTTCTGGACGAGGCCCGCAATCCCCGCGTGCCCTTGCTGGAACGGCTGCGCTTCCTGTCCATCTCGGCCACCAACCTCGATGAGTTCTACACGGTCCGGGTTGCGGGCCTGCGCGAGCTTGTCCGCGAAGGCAATGCGTCCATTTCCGATGATGGGCTGACCGCCTCTCAGCAACTTGCGCTGGTCAATGCCGATGCGCGCCGGCTGATGGGCGCGCAGCAGGCGGTCTGGAACGGGCTGCGCCGCGAGATGGAACTGGCCGAGATCTCGATCCTGTCGCGCTCACGCGTCACCCGCGCCGAAGAGGAATTCCTGCGCCGCTATTTCACCGAGCAGGTCTTTCCGGTGCTCTCGCCGCTGGCGATCGACCCGGCCCATCCCTTTCCCTTCATCCCGAACCTCGGCTTTTCGCTAGCGGTGGAACTGGCGCGGGAAAGCGACGGGCGGCAGATGCAGGCCCTTCTGCCGATCCCGCAGCAGATCGCGCGCTTCGTGGCACTTCCGGGCGGCAAGCGCTTCCTGCGGCTCGAAGACCTTTTGCTGATGCATCTGCCGAGCCTTTTTCCGGGCTATCGCGACATCGGCCATTGCGCCTTCCGCGTGCTGCGCGACAGTGATCTGGAGGTCGAGGAAGAGGCCGAGGATCTGGTCCGCGAATTCGAAACCGCGCTGAAGCGCCGCCGTCGTGGCTCGGTGATCCGGCTCAAGATTACCGCGGGCGCGCCCGACCGGATGCGCCGCCTGATCATGCAGGAACTGCATGTCACCCCCGAGGAGGTCGTCGAGGTCGAAGGCTTGCTGGGCATGGCCGATCTGCGCGAGTTGGTGCTGGACAACCGCCGCGACCTGCAATGGCCGGGCTTTTTCCCGCGCGTTCCCGAGCGCGTGCAGGACCATGAGGGCGACATGTTCGCGGCCATCCGGCAAAAGGACATGCTGCTGCACCATCCCTATGAGACTTTCGACATGGTGGTGCGTTTTCTCAATCAGGCCGCGCTGGACCCGAACGTGGTCGCGATCAAGCAGACGCTTTACCGCACGTCGCGGGACAGTCCGATCGTGGATGCGCTGTGCGAGGCGGCTGAGGCGGGGAAATCGGTCACCGCGCTCGTGGAATTGAAGGCCCGTTTCGACGAGGCCGCGAATATCCGTCAGTCGCGGCGGCTGGAGCGGTCCGGCGCGCATGTCGTCTATGGCTTCATGCAGTACAAGACCCATGCCAAGATCAGCACCGTGGTCCGGCGCGAGGGCGATCAGCTGGTGACCTATACCCATTTCGGCACCGGGAATTACCACCCGATCACGGCGCGGATCTATACGGACCTGTCGCTTTTCACCTGCGACGCGGCGCTGGGGCGCGATGCCTCGAAGGTCTTCAACTTTCTGTCGGGCTATGTGCAGCCCGACGGGCTGGAAAACCTCGCCATCTCGCCGATCGACCTCAAGGAAACCCTGATCGAGCTGATCGGACGCGAGGCGGAATATGCCCGGCGTGGCCGCCCCGCCGAGATCTGGGCCAAGATGAACAGCGTCATCGAAAAGGACGTGATCGAGGCGCTCTACGAGGCAAGCGCGGCAGGGGTCCGAATCAATCTTGTGATCCGGGGCATCTGCGGCCTCCGCCCCGGCATCAAGGGCCTCTCCGAGAATATCCGCGTGAAATCCATCGTCGGGCGCTTTCTCGAACATTCCCGGATCGTGTGCTTCGGCAATGGCCATGGGCTGCCGTCGAAAAAGGCGCGGGTCTTCATGAGTTCGGCGGATTGGATGGGGCGCAATCTCTCGCGCCGGGTCGAGACGCTGGTGGAATGCCATAACGAGACGGTGAAGGCGCAGATCACCAGCCAGATCATGGCGGCGAACCTGGCCGACGAGGCGCAAAGCTGGCTTTTGCAGCCCGATGGCCGATATCTCAGATACCTGCCCGCCGGCCGTGAGGACCTGTTCAATTGTCATAAATTCTTCATGGAGAATCCGTCACTTTCCGGCCGGGGTACCAAGGGGGCCAAGGATGTGCCCGCCCTCACCCATTCGGCGGATTGACCTTGAAAGGTTAATGCCCCATCCAACTCTTGCCGCCGCAGCACGGGCACGGAAACGAAAGGAAGCCGATGAACGGTGTCATGACCACAAGCGGACAGACCATCGAACCCTTTGGTCGCTCTCTTTTCGAGCGGCTGACCGAAAGGGCGTTGAGCCGGGTGGGCGTGGTCGATGTCGGCTCGAACTCGATCCGAATGGTGGTCTTTGACGGCGCGGCGCGCTCGCCCGCCTATTTTTACAATGAAAAGGTCATGGCCGGGCTGGGGCAGGGGTTAGCCGTCACGGGCCGTCTCAATCCCGAAGGCGCGCGCCGTGGCATGGCCGCGCTGAAGCGGTTCGCGGCCCTGGCCGATGGCATGGGGATCAAGCCCCTGACCTGCGTCGCCACGGCGGCCGTGCGCGAGGCCGAGGACGGCCCCGCCTTTCGCAAGGCGGTCGAGGCCGAGACCGGGCTGCGCCTTTGGGTCATCGACGGCGAGGAAGAGGCCCGTCTTTCGGCCCAGGGCGTGCTCTTGGGCTGGCCCGAGGCGAGGGGGCTGGTCTGCGATATCGGCGGCAACTCGATGGAACTCGCGGAACTGGCCGATGGCAAGGTTGGCCGCCGCATTACCACTCCGCTCGGGCCGTTCCGACTGCAACAGGTCAAGCCGGCCGATCTGCGCGACCATATCCGCGCCATCATCGAGGACGCGGCCCGCAAGATGGGCACCGAGCACGAGCAGATCTATCTTGTCGGCGGTTCCTGGCGGGCGATTGCGCGGCTGGACATGCAGCGCGCCGATTATCCGATGACGGTGCTGCATGAATATCGCATGACGCCCGACAGCGTCGCCGATACGGTGGATTGGATCGCAAAGCAGGATCTGGGCCAGTTGCGCGGCAAGCTTGGGATCTCGTCCAGCCGGATGGAGCTTGTCCCGCTGGCCAGCCAGGTGCTGCGGGAACTGGTCAAGGCCTTTGCGCCGCCCTCGCTGGCGGTGTCGTCCTACGGGATCCGCGAGGGCTTGCTTTACGAACAGATGCCGCAAAACCTGCGCGCGCGCGATCCGCTGATCGAGGCGGCGCGATTTGCCGAGCGCCAGATGGCCCGGATGCCCGGCTTTGGCAAGAAGCTTTACCAGTTCCTCGAGCCGCTTTTCAAAGACCCTGAACCCTCGCGGGAAAGGCTGATCAAGGCGGCCTGCCTCTTGCATGACACGACCTGGCGCACGCATCCCGATTACCGGGCGGATGCCTGTTTCGACAATGTCACTCGTTCGAACATGGCAGCTTTGTCGCATAACGAACGGATTTTTCTTGGGCTTTCGCTGTTGCACCGCTATCGCAACAGCCGCGCCAATTCCGCGATGGCACCGCTCTTCAGCCTGCTGAGCGAGGCCGAGATCCGCGATGCCGAGGTGTTGGGCAAGGCCATGCGCTTTGGCGCGATGTTCTCGATCAAGGATCCGGCCGAGGCCGGCAGGCTGAAATATTCGCAGAAGAAGAAACAGGTCGAGCTGCGCCTGACCGAAACCGGGCAGGCGCTGATGGGCGAGGTGGCGCTCGCACGCTTCAACTCGCTGGCCTCGGCACTGGGGGCGGAGCCGGTGGTCATCGCCCCCTGAAGGGGGCTCAGGCCCCCCAGGTCCGCTCGAGCACGCCTATCCAGTTGCGATGGGCGATCTTGGCGGTCAGTTCCGGCCCGTAGCCGTGATCCAGCATGGCCTGCACGATATTCTGCACCTTCGAGGCGTCCGACAGGTCCTCGGGCATCTGCGCGCCGTCGTAATCCGAACCCAGCGCCACGCCATCCTCGCCGAGGACGTTCAGCAGGTGATCGAGATGGCGCAGGATGACCTCGAAGCCCTGCATCGGATCGCGGCGGCCCTCGGGATGCAGGAAGCCCACGGCATAGTTCAGCCCGACAAGGCCGCCGCTTTCGGCGATCACCTGCAATTGCCGGTCGGTCAGGTTGCGCGTGCTGGGCGCGACGGCATGGGCGCAGCTATGGCTTGCGACCAGCGGCGCGTCGGAAAGCGCGGCGATGTCGTCGAAGCCCTTCTCGTTCAGATGAGACAGGTCCAGCATGATGCGAAGCTTGTTGCATTCGCGCACCAGATCCTTGCCCGCCTCGGTCAGGCCAGGCCCGGTATCGGGTGAGCCGGGGAAGGCAAAGGGCACGCCATGACCATAGCGGGTCGGGCGCGACCAGACCGGCCCCAGCGAGCGCAGCCCCATCGCGTGCCAGACATGCAGCGCATCCATGTCGGCAATGGGCTCGGCCCCTTCGATATGCAGGATCGCGGCGATCTTGCCCGCCTCCATCGCGGCGCGGATATCGGCGGCGCTGCGGCAGATCGCCAGCGTGCCCGTGCGCTCCATCGCCATCAATTGCCCGGCCTGCGCCAGCGCGCGGGGCAGGGAATCGGCGTTCGAGACCTCATCGGGCAGGGGCAGCGAGAAGGGCGGGTTTTCCTTCATCACGGCTAATGCCGCATCCAGATCCGATTCCGGCGAGGGCGTCCAGATCGCGAAGAAACCGCCCGCAAGCCCGCCTGCCTGCATCCGCGGCAGGTCCATATGGCCGGTGCCGTCACCCTTGAGCCAAAGGCTGTCTCGTGCCGCACCTGCATCGACCATGCGCTGCAAAAAATCGTTATGCCCGTCAAATACCGGAATCATGTCGGTCTCCTGAATTGTCGGGCGCAACATGCGCGTTCGGCAAAAGACCTTCAACCGGGCGGATTTCGGCGTAATCTGGAAAGAGCGAGGTGAGGAGACCCAGCCATGACCAAGATCGCCAAGGAATTCCCCGGCCAGACGGTGATCTGCACCTTCGAGGTGACGCCCGGAACGGCCCATGACGTGATCGACGCTCTGAACGAGGCTTATGATCAGGTGATCAGCCGCCAGCCCGGCTATGTCTCGGGTGCGGTGCATCTCAATGACGCACAGACCCGGATCGCCACCTATTCGCAATGGCGCGACCGCGACGATTACAAGGCGATGCTGCGCAGTCCCGAAATGCGCGCGCGCAACCGGCTGATCCATGCCATGTGCCGCCATTTCGAGCCGGTGATGTATGAAGTTGTCGAAACCTGGCAGTTGCCTGCGAATCCCGATGCTGCAGTTGCGAATTGATCGTGCAATGCCGGGACGCCGCCCCTAGTCTGTCCTGAACCGACAAGGGCAAGGGCGAGGGGCGATCATGGCGGGACGCATCATCACCGTGGCGCAGCAAAAGGGCGGCTCGGGCAAGACGACGATCGCGGTCAATCTGGCGGTCGCCTTGCGTGGGCGGGGTCATAGCGTTGCGCTGCTCGACACCGATCCGCAGGGCAGCATGGGGCGCTGGTTTCTGGAGCGGCTCGAGCGGCTGGGCGAGGATGCCGGGCTTGAGTTCAGCACCTCCTCGGCCTGGGGCGCCAGCTACGAATCCGAGAAGCTGAAGAAGCACCATGATTTCGTGATCATCGACACGCCGCCCAAGATCGACAGCGATCTGCGCCCGGCCCTGCGCGTGGCGGCCTTGGTCATCGTGCCCGTCGCGGCCAGTCAGGTGGATCTCTGGGCGACCGAAGGCGTTCTCGACCTGGCCAGGCGCGAGAAATGCGAGACATTGATCGTGCTGAACCGGACCCGCCCGAACACGCGTCTTGTCGGAGAGATCGCCGGAAAGGCGAGCGAACTGGGGGCCGAGGTCGCCGCAGTCCAGATCGCGAATCGTGTCGCCTATGCCGAGACGCTGGGCATGGGCCTCGGGGCCGCCGACACGGCGCGCAGCCCGATCGCCCGGGGCGAGATCGAGGCGCTGGCCGACGAAGTCCTGTCCTGGCTGCCCTGAGAATTCCCTCTTGACGTGACGGCAGGTTACCCCAGTCTTTTTTGCGACCCTTCAAACGCAAGAGGCTGCGGGCATGAGGCAAGGCGGCATGGCGACGGCCGAGGTCTATCGCCGGACGGTCACGCTGCTGGGGCGCGAGAAACTGCGCGCGGCCTTGCTTGCCTCGACCGGGGTTGCGATTGCCGTGGTGCAACTGGCCGAGCCCGTCATCTTTGGCCGGATGGTGGACCGGCTTGCGCAGGGCAGCGGGGCCTTTGCCCTGATCGGGCTCTGGGCGGCGTTCGGACTGTTCGGGATCTTTGCCTCGGCGGTCACCGCGGTCGCCTCGGACCGGCTGGCGCATCGGGCGCGTCTTGCCGCTTTGGGCGAAGCTTACAGCCGCGCGATCACCCTGCCGATCGCCTATCACGCCTCAAAAGGGACGGGCACGGTCGTGCGTGCGATCCTTGCCGGGACGGATGCGCTTTTCGCGCTTTGGCTCGGCATCCTGCGCGAGCAGCTGACGGCTCTGGCAGGGATCGTGCTGCTGATCCCGACCGCGATCAGCCTCGACCCGCGCATGGCGATGATCCTCGTGGTGCTGGGCGCGGTTTATCTGGCCATCAATATCCTGGTGATCCGCAAGACCCGCGAAGGTCAGGCCCAGGTCGAGACCTATTCCGGCCAGCTCTATGGCCGGGTCGGGGATGTGCTTGGCAATGTGACGGTGGTGCAGAGCTATTCGCGTTTTGCCCGCGAGATGCAGGCGATGCGGCAGATGACGGCAAAGCTGCTCGCGGCGCAATATCCCGTCCTGACCTGGTGGGGGCTGCTGACCGTCCTGACGCGCGCCGCGGCGACCATCACAATGGTGGTGATCTTTGCCGCAGGCGCGATCCTCGCGCAGCGGGGCGAGATCAGCGTGGGCGAGATCGTCTCATTCGGCGCATTCGCGGGGCTGATGGTCGGACAGCTTGACCGGCTCTCGGCCTTTGTCGGGAACGTGTTTCGTGCGACACCTGTCATCCGCAGCTATTTCGACCTGCTCGATGCCCCTGCCGAAGTCGATGACAGGCCCGATGCCGAGGCATTGGCCCAGCCCGTTCTGGGCCATGTCGCCTATCGCGACGTGACCTACCGCTTTGCGGCAAGCGAGCAGGGTGTGTTCGACCTGTCCTTCGAGGCATTGCCCGGCCAGACCATCGCGCTGGTGGGTCCAACCGGCTCGGGCAAGACGACGACGCTTGCGCTGCTGCAGCGCCTGCGCCAGCCCGATGCCGGGACGATCCTGATCGACGGGCAGGACATAGGCGCGGTGACGCTGGCCTCGCTTCGCGCCAATATCGCTGTGGTGTTTCAAGAGGCGGGGCTGTTCAACCGGTCGATCGCCGAGAATATCCGAATCGGCCGTCCTGATGCGACGGATGCCGAGGTCGAGCAGGCGGCCCGTCTTGCCGAAGCCCATCCGTTCATCCTGCGCAAGCCCGGTGCCTATGGCTTCGTCATCGGCGAGCGCGGCAATGCGCTGTCCGGCGGCGAACGCCAGCGCATCGCCATTGCCCGTGCCGTGCTCAAGAACGCCCCGATCCTGATCCTCGACGAAGCGACCTCGGCCCTGGATCCCGCCACCGAGGCCAGGATCAAGCGGGCGATCGACAAGCTCAGGGCAAACCGGACGACGTTGATCATCGCGCATCGCCTGTCGACCGTGGCCTCGGCCGATCAGATTCTGGTTCTGGATGGCGGTCGCATCGTCGAAAGGGGGACTTTCCGCGAACTTGCCGGGCAGGACGGGCTGTTTGCCCATCTTGTCCGCGAGGGCGCGATCGTCGAGCCGAAAGAGGGCTGAAAACTGCGGCCTGAAGGGGATGTCTCAGCCGGTCTTCGCCTCGTCCCCTTCGGGAAATCCTCGCCGATAGGGCGAATTGCCAAAGGTCGTGCGATAGCATTTCGAGAAATGCGACGCCGAGGCGAAACCGCAGGCAAGCGCGACCTCCATCACGCTCATCTCGGTCTGGACCAGCAGATTGCGGGCACGTTCCAGACGCAACTCCATATAATAGCGCTTGGGCGTGCGTCCGACATAGCGCGCGAAAAGCCGTTCGAGCTGTCTGGGCGACATGCCGGCATCCAGCGCGAGCCGCGTGGGGCTGAGAGGCTCTTCGATATTGGCCTCCATCCGGGCGATGACCTGGGCAAGCCGGGGGTGACGCGCGCCGATGCGCGTCGGGATCGACAGGCGCTGCTGATCGTCCGTGCCCCGGATCGAGGTATGGATCATCTGATCGGCGACGCGATTGGCCAGCGCGCTGCCATGATCGCGGGCAATCTCATGCAGCATGAGGTCGATGGCCGCGGTCCCTCCGGCAGCCGTCAGGCGGTTGCCATCCTCGACGAATACCGTCCGGATCAGAAGGATATCGGGAAATTTCTCGGCGAACCCGTCCTGGTTTTCCCAATGGATTGTCGCACGACGGCCATTGAGCAGGCCGGCCTCGGCAAGTGTCCATGCCCCGGTGCAGACCGCGCCGATCCGCGCCCCGCGCCGCGCCTCGCGCCGGAGCCAGGCGAGGATGGCGCGGGTGCCCGCCCGCACGATGTCGAGCCCGCCGCAAACCAGAATCGTGTCCTCGCGCCCGGTTTCTCCCAGTCCGGCATCCAAGGCGATGCGCGCGCCATTCGAGCACATGGCAAAATCCGCCGCCTCGCCGATGATCCGCCAGTCGTAGAGCCTCTGGCCGGCCATGCGGTTCGCCAGCCGCAAAGGCTCGATCGCGGCAGCGAAAGAGATCATCGTAAAGCGTTCAAGCAGCAGGAAATGATAGCGCCTGGGACGGGTCTGTCCGGGGGCGGAAGTCGCGGATGGGGCTCGAAGTGAATCTGGCATGGGTGGGATTATGCGATAATGGGCGCAGATCAGCAGGCCCCGCCGTCGCGCGCAAGGCTTTTCAGCGCCAGCTTGAAGCACTATACCCCTTTCACCATCGTCAGGAGGACAGGATCATGGCATCGCAGAAAACCGCTACCGCAACCCAGGCTTGGGACAAGCGCGGCTGGCGCGCCTATCCGCGCCTCCAGATGCCAGACTATCCCGAGCAATCCGCCCTGAATGCCGTCGAGACCCAACTGGCCAAATTTCCGCCGCTGGTCTTTGCCGGCGAGGCGCGCAGGCTCAAGGCCTCGCTTGCCGACGTGTCAGAGGGGCGCTCGTTCCTGCTTCAGGGCGGGGACTGCGCCGAGAGCTTCGCCGAATTCTCGGCGGACAATATCCGCGACACCTTCAAGGTGATGCTGCAAATGGCGATCGTGCTGACCTGGGGCGCGCAGCTTCCCGTGGTCAAGGTCGGTCGCATGGCGGGCCAATTCGCCAAGCCCCGCTCGGCCGCGACCGAGACGCTGAACGGCACCGAATTGCCGAGCTATCGCGGCGACATTATCAACGGCTTCGATTTCACCGCCGAGGCCCGCATCCCCGATCCGCAGCGAATGCTTGCCGCCTATACCCAGGCTGCGGCATCGCTGAACCTGTTGCGCGCCTTCTCGACCGGCGGCTATGCCGACATGCATCGCGTTCAAAGCTGGATCAGTGATTTCACCGGCGGCGAGGAAGCTGCGCGCTACCGCGACATCGCGGACCGGATCAGCGATGCCATGGCCTTCATGGCGGCGGCCGGGGTGACTTCGGAAACCGCGCATGGGCTGGGCACGGTCGATTTCTATACCAGCCACGAGGCCCTGCTTCTGGAATATGAAGAGGCGCTGTGCCGAATCGATTCGACCACCGGCCTGCCTGTGGCGGGGTCTGGGCACATGATCTGGATCGGCGACCGGACGCGCCAGATCGACGGCGCGCATGTTGAATTCGCGCGCGGGGTTCAAAACCCGATCGGGTTGAAATGCGGTCCCTCGATTTCGGACAGCGACCTCAAGGCGCTGCTGTGGAAACTGAACCCGCAAAACGAGCCGGGCCGCCTGACGCTGATCGCGCGTTTCGGCGCAGGCTCGGTCGGCGACCACCTGCCGCGCCTGATCAAGGCGGTGGAAAGCGAAGGCGCCAAGGTCGTCTGGTCCTGCGATCCAATGCATGGCAACACGATCAAATCGCCCTCCGGCTACAAGACCCGGCCCTTTGAATCGGTGCTGCGCGAGGTCCGCGAATTCTTTGCCGTGCATCGCGCCGAGGGCACCATCCCCGGCGGCGTGCATTTCGAAATGACCGGCAAGGACGTGACCGAATGCACGGGCGGGGTCCGCGCCGTCACCGATGAGGATCTGTCCGACCGCTATCACACCGCCTGTGATCCCCGGTTGAATGCCAGCCAGTCGCTGGAACTGGCATTCCTGGTTGCAGAAGAGCTGCGCAATCGCCGCGTCGACAATTCGCGCCGGGTCAGGGCTGGCTAAGCAAGATTGGCACCGAAGCCAAGCGAGCGGCAGATCCGGTCTGCCGCTCTTTTACATTCTGTGGGGTGGGCTCCAGGTCTGAGGCTCGTTGCTGATGACGCGAAAGCGGGCGCGGCGTTCCTCGGGACCGGGTTCCGTGAGTGGCGCGCTGGCCGCCGGGTTGGAACGCGTCGCGGCGGGAAGTTTCGCGTCCTGCGGCCGGCCCGTCAGGCCGTTTGCCGAGGGGGAGGGGTCGAGCACCTGCGCGCCGCGGATGACTGGAAAGACCGCATCGGCGGTCATGTCGAAACGCCGTGGCGCAATCCCCAGCGTTCCTTCGGCCACGATGCAACCCAAGGCACGCGTGACATCGCCCAGATCGGAGCGCAGCGGCAAGAGCAGCATCTTTCCCTGCAATTCGGGCCGTCCATAGGCCGCCTGCGAGCACAGCGTCATCTCGGCGATCTGCGGTGCTTTGAACGTGCTTTCCAGCACATCAGAGAACCGCCCGCGCGATGTCGTGCTCAGAAGCGCACAGATCGGCATTCCCCGCACCTCCATCCCCATCAGATCCACGAGATGGCGACCGGCGAGCCGGATGCGTGCGGCACCCGGCGCGATCCGTTCGAGGATGAAGGCATGATCGAGCGCCCGCCGCATGCCGCGCGGATCGACATCGGCCCGGCAGGGAACCGCCCTGCCGTCGCGCAACCCGTTCCAGTAGCTGCGCACCTCGTGCAGAATCCGATCCGCGCCCATTTTGCCATGATCCCCGAGATGCAGAAGTTTACCCGCGACCGGATGTAGCGGGCGCAGGGAGGCATTTTTCTCGGGGCCGGAATCGCGGCCGGAATCCTCGGGCATATGACGAACCTAACCAGAAATACTCGTGATACCCGGCAAGATTAGCGCGACTTGGCTCCGTGACCGAGGAATTTCTTGACAAAGGGTTAAGCGAGGCGGGCCGGGGCTTGACCCCGCGGCCCGGTCTGCGCCATTCAGCCCGCGACTGGCATTCCCGAAAACACCTGAAGGAGATCGGAACCATGGAACGCAGCGGGCTTCTGATCATCCTGTCCTCGCCTTCGGGCGCAGGGAAATCGACCTTGGCGCGGCGGCTGATGGAGTGGGACCCGAGCCTGCGTTTCTCGGTCTCGGCCACGACGCGCAAGCCGCGCCCCGGCGAGGTCGAGGGCGAGCATTACTATTTCCGCGACCGCGAACAGTTTCGCGCCATGGTGGCGGCGGGCAATATGCTCGAACATGCCGAGGTCTTCGGCAATTTCTACGGCACACCGCGCGAGCCGGTGGAGGCGGCGATGCGGGCCGGGCGCGACACCTTGTTCGACGTGGACTGGCAGGGCGGGCAGCAGATCCGCGCCTCGGCGCTGGGGGCGCATGTGGTCTCGGTCTTCGTGCTGCCGCCGAGCCTGACCGAACTTGAACGCCGTCTGATCTCGCGCGGGCAGGACGCGCCCGATGTCATTGCCGGCCGGATGCAGAAAAGCCGCGACGAGATCAGCCATTGGGCCGAATATGATTACGTCATCGTCAATGAGGACATTGACCAGAGCGCCGAGGCGCTGAAAACCATTCTGACGGCGGAAAGGCTGCGCCGGGCGCGTCAGACCGGGCTTGGCCCCTTTGTGCGCGGGCTTATGGAGGAGGGTGAAGAGTGATCTGGGATCTGGACGGGATTTCCCCGCAACTGGCCGAGGATGCATGGGTCGCGCCCGACGCGCAACTGATCGGCAAGGTCGTGCTGGAGCCCGGCGCGAGCGTCTGGTTCGGTTCGGTGCTGCGCGGCGATAATGAGGAGATCCGGGTAGGCCGGAATTCGAACCTGCAGGAACTGACGGTCTGCCATACCGATATGGGCCATCCTTTGACCATTGGCGCGAATTGCACCATCGGGCATCGCGCCATGCTGCATGGCTGCACCATCGAGGATGGCGTGCTGATCGGCATGGGCGCGATTATCCTGAACGGCGCGCATATCGGTGCGGGCTCGCTGATCGGCGCAGGCGCGCTGGTGACCGAGGGCAAGGTGATCCCGCCCGGTTCGCTGGTCATGGGGTCTCCGGGCAAGGTGGTCCGGGAACTGGATGATCAGGCGCGGCTGAAACTCCTGAAATCGGCAGAAGGCTACCGCGCCAATGCGGCACGCTTCCGGGCCGGGCTGAAACCTGCGGCGGGTGAATGACCGAGGCCTTGCTGGATCAGCTTCTGACCGCGGTTCCCGTGCCGATGGTCGTGGTCGATGACGAGGCGCGCCTGATGGGCGGCAATGCCGCAATGGAGGCGCTCTTGGGGCCGGTCGAGGCCGGACGGCCCTTCGTGCACCTGCTGCGCCATCCCGAGATCAATGCCGCGCTGGATTCGGTGCTGGCAGGAGGCGGGCAGGCGCGGCTGAATGCCTCGATGGCGAGCCGAAATGGCAAGGTCTCTTGCGATGTGCTGGTGACGCCTCTGGTCTTCGCGGGCGCGCGGGCCGCCGGGATCACGCTGGAGGACCGCTCGCGAGATGAGGAAACCGGGCAGATGCGGCGCGATTTCGTCGCCAATGTCAGTCATGAATTGCGCACGCCCCTGACCGCCCTGATGGGCTTCATCGAGACTTTGCGCGGACCTGCGCGCAATGATCCGGCGGCGCAGGATCGCTTTCTGGGCATCATGGAGCGCGAGGCCGGGCGGATGAACCGGCTGATCGGCGAGCTTCTGTCGCTGAGCCGGGTCGAGCAGGACGAACGCCGCCGTCCGGTCGAAAGCATTGATCTGGCATCGCTTCTGCGCGCCGTCGTCACCACGCTTACGCCTGCTGCTGCGGCGGCGGGGGTGCGGCTCGAGGCGGCGGGCATCACGGGTCAGGTCATGGCGCCGGGCGACGCCGACCAGCTGATGCAGGTGTTTCACAACCTGATCGAGAATGCGATGAAATATGGCGGCTCCGGGGGCGTGGTGCGCGTCGGTCTGGAGCGGCTGGAGCATGAGCCGGTGCTGCGCGGTCCGGCGTGGCAGATCAGCGTCGAGGATGAGGGCGAGGGGATCGAGCATATCCACCTGCCGCGCCTGACCGAGCGCTTCTACCGTGTCGACACCCATCGCTCGCGCGAGAAGGGGGGGACCGGGCTTGGCCTCGCGATCGTCAAGCATATCGTCAACCGTCATCGCGGGCGGCTGAAGATCGAGAGCGAACGGGGCAAGGGCAGCCGGTTTCTGGTCTTGCTGCCCGAAAGCGCCGGTCGGGCCTGACGCGGCTTTGGGAAAGAAAGAAAGGCGGGGGCATCGAGTGACGCATTCCGTATGGTGGGAGTTTCCTACACCAAAGCCTGTCGGGCTCAGCGCGGCAGGTCTTTGATTTTATGCGCTGATTGACCGATTCCGACGCCTGATCTGAGCGTGATGCGCCCGAGAAAATTTTCTCGAAGCCGCGGATCCACCCTTCCGAGGCACAAAAAGTCCCGATCACCGGGACTTTTTTCTTCTGTTTCAAGGAATACAGCCAATATTCTCCCAGAAGACCACTACTTTCCCTAATGTATTGATGAAACTGGCGGAGGTTTGCCCTATGAAATTGTCGGATCGCGCAGCCGCGCACATCTTGGAACGCGAAGAGGAAGAGCGGAACAACGCATTCCGCAAGACGGCCAACGATCGTAAGCGCACGGTCTACTGGATCGGGTTCCTCGACGGAGCGCTCGCTTCACGAAGGATCGAGGACGGCGAGGAGATCGCGCTTCTGGCCGAGGCAGACAAGTTTCGGGAATTCTTTGAAGATCCTGACGCAGACGACCTTGCCGAAGATCTGCGGGCCAGGTGCTTTTCATCAGAAGACGATCTGATGGCGCAGATTTCAGTGGTGATTACAGCAAAACGCGACGAAGTCGAAGCACGAGCGGCATACTCAGAATCCGACGAAATGAACGAGTTCCTGGGCTTCTGCGCAGGAATAATCTGTGATGGCAAAATTCTTGAGCGGGAAGCGCAGGCCATTCTGGACAGGTTCCGGAGCTCAAATGTCTTGATGTCTGCCGCGCCCTTTGCTCGGGTTCGTCGCGCTGTCGAAGCGGCCATGGCAGATCAAGTATTGACGAGTGACGAGGCGGAAGAAGTTCAGGAGTGGATAGCACAACTTGTCGGAGACGGCTTCATTGACACTGGAATTCCAAACATCGGCTCCCTTGCATAGCTGGATGACCCGATCACCGATCCGGATAAGATCCGCCTTGCCGGATCGCATTTTGTTCTGACTGGCCCGATGAAGATGGGACCTCGGTCATTCATCAAGATGGAAATCGAGCGCGTCGGAGGCATCTTTGATCCGCGCACGACCAAACGAACAGACTACCTTGTGGTTTCATCAAGTGCGTCAAAGCACTGGCGGACCACTCACTTCGGAACAAAAATCGAGCGCGGCATGGAGCTGATCCAGGAAGGTCACCGGCTTCGATTTGTGAGTGAAAATGCTCTTGTCGCAGCTATCTCGGCTCACGACAATGAAACACGGTAGATAACCAGTCGAAATCCGCGTCGTCGCCCTCAGCTCAGCGCGATGCTTCGGCAAGTCGCCCAAATTGTGGGGCAGCGGCAAGTGATTGGAGACTTGCTGGAAGTGCAGGTTGTGCGACCTCAACTTGAGGGCGCCCGCTCCAGGCACCTGATTAAGCCACTTCGTGGCCATGTGCCACTATATATGGCTGCGCCCCAGCAAGGGCGCAGCTTATTCGATCATGGGTCTAACTTGAACATTCCACGGTCATTACCTCCCACCACACGGAATGCGTCAGGCATCGAGCCCCCGCCTTTCTTGTTCGGCCCCGCCGAACGGGCCCTATTCCGCAGCGTGGCCAGTAATGGCTGCGCCAGCGGTTTCAGAGTCGGGCTTCATGCGGAAGCCGCGCTCAAGCTGGTCGAAGGGCGCGACGGGATAATCGCCCGAGAAGCAGGCGTCGCAATATTGCGGGCAGGACTTGTTGCGGCCCTCGGCCTCGCCCACGGCGCGGTAGAGTCCATCAAGCGAGACAAAGGCGAGGCTGTCCACGCCGATCCACTCGCGCATTTCCTCGACCGACATCTGCGCGGCGAGGAGCTTGTCGCGATCGGGCGTGTCGACGCCGTAGAAGCAGGGCCAGGAAGTCGGCGGCGAGGCGATGCGGAAATGCACCTCGGCGGCACCGGCATCGAGGATCATGTCCTTGATCTTGCGCGAGGTGGTGCCGCGCACGACCGAGTCATCGACCAGCACGACCCGCTTGCCCTTGACCAGCGCGCGGTTCACGTTGAGCTTCAGGCGCACGCCCATATTGCGGATCTGCTCGGTCGGCTCGATGAAGGTCCGGCCCATGTACTGGTTGCGGATGATCCCCATACCGAAGGGGATGCCGCTTTCATGTGCATAACCGATGGCAGCGGGCGTGCCGCTATCAGGGACGGCGCAGACCAGATCGGCCTCGACCGGTGCTTCGCGGGCCAGTTCCACGCCGATCTGGCGGCGGGTCTCATAGACCGATCGGCCGCCGATGATCGAATCCGGGCGCGAGAAATAGACATGCTCGAAGATGCAGAAGCGGCCCGTCGAAGGACCGAAGGGACGCGAGCTTTCGATCTCTCCCTTGGAAATCACGACCATCTCGCCCGGCTCGATCTCGCGGACGAATTCAGCGCCGATAATGTCGAGGCCGCAGGTTTCCGATGACAGCGCATAGCCCTCGTCGCCAATCTTTCCCAGCACCAACGGACGCACGCCCAAGGGGTCGCGCACGCCGACCAGCTTGGTGCGGGTCATGGCGACGACGCTGAACGCGCCTTCGACGCGGCGCAGCGCGTCCTTCATCCGCTCGGGGATGTTGCGCTGGATCGAGCGCGCCATCAGGTGGATGATGCATTCGCTGTCGCTGCTCGATTGGAAGATCGAGCCGCGCTCGATCAGTTCCTTGCGCAAAGCCATTGCATTGGTGATGTTGCCGTTATGGGCGACGGCACAGCCGCCCATCGAGAAGTCGCCGAAAAAGGGCTGCACGTCGCGGATCGCGGTCGCGGCCTTGGTGCCTGCGGTCGAATAGCGGACATGGCCGATAGCGAGGGAACCGGGAAGGGTTTCCATCAGGCTTTGTTTCGTGAAATTGTCGCGCACGTAGCCGAAACGATGGGCGCTGTTGAAGCCCTGTTCCGCGTCATGCGAGATGATGCCGCCCGCTTCCTGCCCGCGATGTTGCAGGGCATGAAGCCCGAGGGCGACGAAGTTGGCCGCATCCGCGACACCGATTACGCCGAAAACACCGCATTCTTCATGCAATCGGTCGGAATCGAAGGGATGGGCAAGGAATGGCTGCATCATCACCGGCTCATAAGGCTAGGGGAGGGGAGGAATATGTGGCGCTTTTCGCCGCTAACATAGGGACTCGCTCGGGTGAAGTCACGCCCTGCCGGCCGGGCAGGGCGCATTTTATGTCACGAAAGGGTCACTCGGCGTCGAAAACGCTTAATTTGCAGGGGCAGGCGTCGTCGCCGGGGCGGGGGTCGGCGTGTTTGCGTCAACGGGTTCGGTCGCCATGCAGCCGCGCACGAGTTGCTCGTAGCGGGCGACCACCCAGCCCGGCGCGTCCTGCGGGATCTGCTCGTCCATCTGGCCGGTCATCCGCGAGAAGATCTGCGCCGAACGGGAATTGTCCACCACCGCGACCGGTTGCGACGAGATCACCCGGTCATAGACGATGAAGGCCACCGCCACGAGCAGGATGCCGCGCGCCACGCCGAACAGGAACCCCATGCCCTGATCGATGCCGCCAAGCGCCGAGCGCTGCACGACCGAGGAGAAAAGCGGGGTGATGATCGAGAAGACGACCAGCGCCAACGCGAAAACGACCGCGAAACCGGCGATGGTGGAAAGCTCGCAGCTATCGGCGAGAAACTTGTTCAGGCCCGGAACCTGCGCCACCATCGGGCGGACCGAAGGGGCAAAGATGAAGGCCAGCACCGCCGCGCCGATCCAGCCCAGAATGGCGAGCGATTCGCGCACGAAACCCCGCGCATAGGCAAGGATCGCCGAGAGGATGATCACGGCCGCCACAATGCCGTCGATGATGGTGAAACCGTCCATGTCACGCCCTTTTGCGGTTCGCGCCGCGATTGAGTGGCAAGTTCATCCGGCCCCGAATGTCTCGCCCACGAATTTTGTCAGATCCGGGACACGGTCGAGCCGCATCCCGCCCATACCCTCGACCTTGCTGGAAGTAGGCAGGATTGCGCGTGAAAAACCAAGTTTTTGTGCTTCTTTCAACCTGTTTTCCGTTTGCGCCACCGGGCGAAGCGCGCCGGACAGGCTGATTTCGCCAAAAAGCACGGCTTCGGCGGGCAAGGCAACATCCTCGCGCGCACTCAGAAGCGCCGCCGCTATGGCCAGATCGGCGGCCGGTTCATTGACGCGCATCCCCCCGGCAACATTGAGAAAAACGTCGAGCCCCGCAAAGGGGATGGCACAGCGCGCCTCGAGCACCGCAAGGATGGTCGAGACCCTGCCCGAGTCGAGCCCTACCACCGTCCGGCGCGGGCTGGCCAGTGTCGAAGGTGCAACAAGCGCCTGAACTTCGGTCAGGACAGGGCGCGTGCCCTCGATCCCCGCATAGACCGCCGACCCGGCGCTTGGCTGGCCGCGCTCGGACAGGAACAGCGCCGAGGGGTTCGCGACCTCGGAGAGCCCGCCTCCGGTCATCTCGAAAACGCCTATCTCGTCGGCCGGGCCGAAGCGGTTCTTATGGGCGCGCAGGATGCGGAACTGATGGCCGCGCTCGCCCTCGAAATAGAGCACCGTGTCGACCATGTGCTCGACGACGCGGGGTCCGGCGATCTGGCCTTCCTTGGTGACATGGCCGACAAGGATGACCGAGGTACCGCGTCGTTTCGCGAAGGTCGTCAGCTCATGCGCGGTGGCGCGGACCTGGCTGACCGAGCCGGGCGCGGCCTCGATCTGGTCTGACCACAAGGTCTGGATCGAGTCGATGATCGCAACATCGGGCCGCTCGGCGTCTAGCGTGGTCAGGATGTCGCGCAAGGCGGTTTCCGCGCCCAGCCGCACCGGCGCATCGCCAAGTCCAAGACGCTGCGCGCGCAGCCGGACCTGTGCGCTGGCCTCCTCGCCGGAAATATAGATCGCCTGCTGGCCCGCGCGGGCAAAAGCAGCGGCGGCTTGCAAGAGCAGGGTCGATTTCCCGATCCCCGGATCGCCGCCAACAAGGATCGCCGAGCCGGGCACCAGCCCGCCCCCCAAGACGCGGTCGAATTCGGCAATGCCGGAATGGGCGCGGGCGGGTGGGGTCTCTTGCGTCGCAAGGCCGGAAAGCGCAATCGCCTTGCCCTTGAGCGTGCCAAGGCCGCGCCCCGGCCCCTGCGACAAGGGCGCTTCCTCAATGATGGTGTTCCATTCGCCGCAGGCTTCGCAGCGGCCATTCCATTTCCTGTGGCTGGCGCCGCAGGCGGTGCAGGTGAAAGCGGTGATCGATCTTGCCATGCGCCCTGAATGGCAGATTGCCGAGGGGCGCGCCACTGGGAATGGCGCGACGCCAAATGCTTAGCTGATGCCGAGTCCGGCGCGCATCAGCACCCGGCGCACCGGGGCCACGGCATAAAGGCTGCCAAGCGCCGCCGCGCGCAGATCGCGCAGGGGCCGGGCCGAGATCATGCTGGCGCGGTTGAGCGCGTCGATGCCGAGAAGCCGCGCCATGGCCTCGGGGCGGCGGCGGCGGGCGTAAGCGTCAAGCGAGGACTGGCTGCCCGGATTGCCCGCCGAAAGCTCGACCAGCGCGGCGAGATCGGCAAGGCTCATGTTCAATCCCTGCGCGCCAATCGGCGGCACGACATGGGCGGCCTCGGCGATCAACGCCGTGCGCGGGCCGGTAAAGCTGTCAGCGATCTGGCTGATGATCGGCCATTCGGTCAGACGGGTCGCCTGCGTCAGATGCCCCAACACACCCGCCGAGCGCCGGTTCAACTCGGCCTCGAAATCTTCGCGGGGCAGGGCGGCAAGGCGGGCGGTCTCGGTGCCGCGCTCCATCCAGACCACCGCCGAAGAGGGCTTGCCGTCGCGATCTGGCAGAGGGACCAGCGTAAACGGCCCGCCCGAGCGGTGGATTTCGGTCGAGACATTCTCATGCGGGCGCTCATGGGTCACGGCGAAGGCCAACGCCTTTTGGCCATAGCGCAGGGTCCGCGTCCCGATCCCCAAGGCGCGACGCACCGGGGAATTGCGGCCATCCGCGCCGATGACCAGCTTCGCCGCAAGGCGGCTGCCGTCGGTCAGCGTCACCAGCGCCTCGCTGTCTCGCGCCACCAGATCGGCGGTCCCGGTTCCGGGCAGGAAACGTACATTTTGCAGCGATGCGAGGCGGGCCGAAATCTCGCGTTTCAGCAGCCAGTTGGGCAGGTTCCAGCCAAAGGGCTGGTCGGAAATCTCGGAGGCGTCGAAATCCCGCGTCAGCCGCGCTTGTGACAGCTTCCCGCCGGCGTCGATGATGCGCATGACCTGCAAGGCCGTCGCATGGGGGGCAAGACGATCCCAGAGGCCCGCCGCCGAAAGCACCGCGATCGAGGGATGCAGAAAGGCCGTGCTGCGCAGATCCGAGCCGTCGGCGGCCTCGTCGGTGATGGGGGGCGCGGGATCGACGCAGGTGACCTCATGTCCGGCGCTGCCAAAGGCCGCCGCCGCGATCAGCCCGGCAATGCCGCCACCGGAGACAAGGATTTCCGTCCGTTCCATGCGCTCAAAAACCTGCCGCATAGGCGAGAAGCATGCCAAAAACCGCCAGGGTTCCGATCAGCCCGATCATCGCCAAGGCTGGAAGACCCCAGAGCGTGGTGGCGATGACCGCGACCGCGACCAGCGCAAGGACAAAGAGAAACAGGACACGCGTCATGCGCGCCTCGGCAAGTGTTTCGGCCGGATCGGCATGAGTGGTCGCCATGTTGCGTTCCTTTGCGCGGGTTCGAGACGGGTTGGCCTAATTCTGCCCGTGACCTCGGGTCTCGGCAAGCGCGCGCAGGAAGGCGGTCAGGTCCATCGTGCGGTGGTGAACATGTCCCGCCTGGTCCTGCCCGGCGGCCAGGACATCCGGTCCGTGCCGTCCGCTGCCGACCAGAATCGTGCGCATCCCCAGCGAATGCGGGATTTCCAGATTGCGCGGGTCGTCCTCGAACATGGCGGCGGCATTGGGCTGGAAACCGGCGCTCTGCTGGACTGCGGCATAAGCGCGCGGGTCGGGCTTGGGCAGGAAGCCGGTCGTTTCGATGCCATGGACCTCGTCGAAAATATCCAAGCCGCGCGCGTGAAGCACCTTTGCGGCATATTCCGTATCGGCATTTGTATGCACGATCTTGCGGCCCGGAAGAGCGGTGATGAGCGCGGCGAGCTCCGGTGCCGGCGCGAGATGCGAGAAATCAATGTCATGGACTTCGCGCAGGAAGGGCAGGGGGTCGATCTGCCTTTCCACCATCAGCCCGGACAGGGTCGTGCCGTGCAGGCGCCAGTATTGTTGGCGCAGATGGTCGGCCTCGGCCTCTGAAAGGCCCAATTCGCGCATGACATAGGCCGTCATCCGCCGTTCGATCTGGTCGAAAAGCTTCATCTCGGGCGCATAGAGCGTATTGTCCAGATCGAAGATCCAAGTTGATACGCCGTCAAATAAGTTACTGTTAAACAAGGATAACGTAGAAATATCTTGCTTTAAGGCCACCACGTTAACCACCAATATTGACAGGGTAGGACATTGTTTCTAGTGTCATTTTTAGACGGGAAGTCCAGCGGGCTCAACGTCTGCAACATAGCAAATCCGAAATCTGTAGCGACCCCCGAAGCGGGGTAGGAGGATGCATGCAGGAACACGACACGGGTCAGGTCCGCTTTCTGACCACGGATGAGAAGGCGCGTGAACTTCAGGTCAGCGAAAGGACCTTGTTCCGGCTGCGGCAGGAAAACCAAGGACCCCGCTTCGTGCGGATCGGTGGTGCAATTCGCTACCTTCCTGCCGATCTCGCGCTGACGCTCGGCGGTGTTGGTGAAGTCAACTTTGCCGCAATCGGCCATGAAGCCGAGCGCCGTCGGCGCGCATACAAGCGGCGGAAGGACGCATGATGAAACCGTGCGATTCGCATCGGGGTCGACATGTTTCGGCGCTGACTGAGGGAAATTCGGAGAATGGCCGTCGCGGCTTTTGGTCGAGCGCGACGGCCTTTGAACCCACTAGGAATGGAGATCGAGAAATGATTAGCACGGCACTGTAGTACAGAGCGAGTCAATTCGCGTTGAACTTGTTACACAATCTTATTCGGTATGTGGCAAGTTCGGTTCGGTCCTTCTGGGGTGTGGTACAAGTTTGATCTGTAAGGCTTTTTCGCCAAATCTGGCAAGAGATGCCGCTTGATCAGTCTTGTGCTTCGGGTAAGCTGGAAGGCGAGGGGGGTTCGACGCGACGAACAACGAACCCCCGAAAAAACGAACCGTAACGGCGGATCGCTTTGGCTAGAATCTAGGCCGCAATCCCCGTTCCGACAAGTGATTTTGGCCCGCTGCAAGCGGAGGGAGACGCTTGCCCCCTGCGGTCGCGCAGTAGCGTGACGACGAGATGAGAAGCCCTGCTGAGGTAGGGCATCCGCCGCATGTGGGCGGTCGGGTCTAGGCGTCTGAGGCGGCGCGGCGACCCACGGAAACTGTGAAAACCTGTGAACATGAGAGTGATCGTCACCGCCGCTTGTCGGGGGATGATGGTTGCGACCCGCGCATGTCACCCCGAAGCCGCTAAGCCTCACGCGGCACAAAGAAACCCCGCGTCGAGTGAACGAGCGGGGTCCCATGATCGAGGCCAAGAATGGCAAAAGATTGTAATGCCGTCAATGCTGTATGCGGCGAAGCTGAGAATAGGGCAGGAGCCGCGAGTTTCACGCGGATCGCCTATTCCGATCCGCGTCCGGTCGGCAAGACCGCCAAGATGCCCGCTGGCGCTCTGATCACCGAAAACACGGGCGCTCTGATCCGGGGCCGAGCAAGGACAGTTCAGGTCGAGAATTTGACTGAATTCGCCCAAGTTCTGAAGGACCTGCGGCCCGGTCGCGACGTGCTGACCTTTGGCATCCCAAAAGGATCGGAGCCCGACACGGGATGGGGGATCGTCACAGACGCGCGGCATAAGAAGCTTATGAACCGTGGCCGTGCGGCATCGATAATTCCCCGCACGAAAGGACACTTCCACTGGCCGGAAGGCCGGGGGCTCGTCCTACTGGACTACGACCCGGCTGAAGGTGCGGAGGGTCTGGACGCGCAAGACCTGCTGGCGAAGCTGGTAGGCGCGGTTCCGGCTCTTGGGCAATGCCAGAGTCTTTGGTGGCCGTCATCTTCGTCGCATATCCACGACGCCGAAGGGAATAACCTGACAGGCCAACGCGGCTGGCGTGGTTATATCATCGCCGACAATGCCGCTGATATTCCGCGCGCGATGAAAGCCGCTATCGGTCATCTCTGGCTCGCCAAGTATGGGCGCATCGACATATCAAAAAGCGGGAATTTGCTGGTACGCACCTTGCTCGATGCTTTAGTTTGGCAAGCCGAGCGTGTCGACTATGCGGCTGGCGCAACATGCCTTGATGGGCTTGTACAGCGTCGAGGCGAGCCGATCCTGATGAACCCTGATCAGCCGCCGACTCTCGACACGACGCTGATTCTTGATCTGACGAAGAAGCAGAAAAAATCGGTCGATGACCGTGTCGATTACGCCAAGGAGAAAAGGGAAGCCGAAGCAAAGGCCATTCGCGAAGCCTATGATGAGGCAAAGGCCGATGACTATGTGAAGGCCGAGCGGGCGAAGAACCCGGCGCTAACCGACGCTCAGGCCGAGCAGATCAGGACGCGCGTCAAGGCATCGCTCGACCGGGCGCGCCAGACGCAAATCCTTTCTAGCGATTTTGTGCTGCATTTCGACGACGGCATGGTGATGCCCGTGCGCGACCTGTTCCGACCGGACTGTGATCGAGCAGGGGAAACGCTGGCCGATCCTCTGGAACCAGATCGCCGAGGTAAAGCGCAAATCTATGACAACGGCCCTAACGGTTGGTTTATCCATTCCTATGCCCATGGCGGGCAGAACTTCCGTGTCCTGCCAGATGCCGAGGATGCTGCCCGCGCATTGGCCGAGGCCGAGGGGATTGCCGATCCGGTGGCCGCTATGGCAGCGGCCCGCCATGCCGAACTGATCATCCGTTTGGCTGTCGACCTGAGTGATGACGACAAGATGATGTTTGCGCAACGTCTATCCAAGATCATCGCGGCGGGCGGCGCGGCCATGGTCAAAGGAACCGCCGCGAGAGGGGATGATGAAATCCCGCATGCACGTCGCAAACAAGACGCGGCGCTGGCGAGCAATCCCAAGAATGAAATGCCCCCCGCACTTCCGACTGTCGCGGGTTATGTCTGGTACGCGCCGAAGGAGAAAATAATCGCCCTCGATACCAAGGGGCGCGCGGTCATGATGACCGTCGACGGGGCGCGGGGACTTTGGGACGGACATGAAGTCTATGACGGGGACAGCGTGAAAAACCCCGTCGATGTATGGATGCGAACGCGGGCAAAGAACAAGACCTTGCGCCTTCCCGCCCTTGATCCGAGATACTCGCCGGGTTGGAATCCGACTGGTGACGGGCTCGGATGGATCAACGTCTTTGCGCCCTTTGTTCCGCTGGCCGATGTTGATGATGCCGAGCCGACAGACTTCCTGCGGCTGATCCGCCACGTTTTCCCGCACGAGGGCGATGCCGAATGGGTGATGCAATGGATGGGATACAAATTGCGGAATCCGCATGCTCGTATGACCGCACTCGTCTCAGTGGCGACGGTCATGGGAAGCGGAAGGAACACGGTTTTCGAGATCATGCGCCGCCTTGTCGGTGGCAATTGCTCGACGATCATGGCCAATCGTCTATTCGGCAAGCAAGCGAGTCAATTCAACTCGCATCTGGCGGATAACTTGTTGTTGACCATCGGCGAGGTCGAGGAAGGCGACGCTGGCAATGAGAATTACCGTGTGAGTCGCGCCGTTTTTGGCCGCCTGAAAGAATTGGTCGACCCCGATGAACGCACAGTTCTCGTCGAGCGCAAAGGCTATGACGGCCAGACGGCGGAGATTTTCACGTCGTTCATGATCGCAACGAATAGTTCTGGCGCGCTGCCATTGGTCGAAGGAGATCGCCGTTTCAGCGTCCTTGGCGGTAATACGCAAATGCTGCACGACGTGATGCCGGATATTGTCACTTGGCAGGGTAGAATCCGAGGCGGCGATGAGATCGAGTTGACAAAGGTCTATCGGTACCTGACCGAGAAAGTTGACCTGTCGAACTTCAACCCCCGTGAGCCGCGCGAGACGAGTGCGAAACGCGCCATGATCTCGGATGGGAAAAGCCGCTATGACGAGATGATCGAGGAAATTCTTCGTCTCGGCGAACCTGATCCCTGCTGGATTGTTTCGGCACCATATATTGCCGAGAGGATGCTTAGGCTTGAACCGTCCGCCGACGAAAGTAAGCTTCTTTATATCGCGCGCGACTGGTTAACGAACCGCTCAACAGTTGCCGCATGCGCTTCCCCTAATACCGGCCAGTTGAAGGTGAAAGGCGAAATCCATCGCCCGCGTGTCCTCGACCGTTTCGCGGATCGCAACAGGATCGAGAGGGTCGAAGATCAGAAGGCCGAGTATCTGCGCTGGCTGGCAGAGCCGAGCGATTATAAAAAGCCAAAGGGTGAAGTCGTCGATCTCGACGAGGCGCGGCAGGAACGCGCAAGGCAGGATGACGAGATCTCGCGGGTTTTGTCGGGTCGAGCAAAGCAAGAGCAAAAATTGAGCGAGCGCGCATCGGTAACGATGCCCTCGACCGACCCCGATCCGGTGCCACCCAAGGGGACAGGCCGACGGCGACGGCGACCCGCCAACTGACCTGACAGGCAATGCGGCGATCAGCATGCCCCATGCGGCGTGCTGATCTCGTATGTCTGAAGGGTCCGGTTTTCTCACTTTTCACCGTGAGAAAGCCCTGCTCGACATGAGAGATACCATCGTTACCGCCTAGAAGGTGGGTCGGGTAACGATGGTTTTTTCACTTTTCACCGCCTCGACTACCGTGCGGTAACGATGGATTTGCATCGTTACCGCACGCTGACCCGCGAGTGAAAAAGTGAAAAACGGTCACGGGAAACACCTTTTTTGAGTGATATCAATGATATGCCTGATCGCCCTTTGTAGGCGTCGGGATTTTTCACTTCACTTTTCACTTTGAGCAACCCGCGTTTCCATCGTTACCGCGTCGAGGCGCATGAGTGAAAAACGAAGTGAAAAACGCCAATGAGCCCGTATTTCACATAAAAAACAGTAATTTACGACTTCCGGCTGGCTTTTCACCTGCCTTTTTCACTTTTTTCACCGATCTGGCGTTTTCGGCGGATGCTCGACGGCATCGTTACCGCCTGAGACGAAGTGAAAAACAAGCGCGGAAAAAAACCTCGCCTTTTCAATACTCTGTCGTAGTTCACTCTTTTCACAACGGTAACGATGGTAACGATGCCAAAAGTATCGTTACCGGCATCGTTACCGCATTTATATAAATTATTTCAATGATTTGATCTTCCGGTAACGATGGTAACGATAGAAATGGAGACAAACCAATGGGAAGTCAGTGAAAAGTGAAAAGTGAATTTCACTTTTCACTTTTCACTCGTTTCCTAACGATTGGAAAACAGCGTTACCATCGTTACCATCGTTACCGAAGCGCGTTAGTATATGATTTCATTAACAAAAAAGCGGTAACGATACGTTTGGCCCATCGTTACCGCCAAATGCATCGTTACCGCCGAGTGAAAAACGCTCGTCCAGCAGGAGAAACTTGCCGCGCGGGCATCGGACATGCGACTCTGCCCGTGGGTCGGACTTGGTGAACAGTTGGAGAACCACGGAATGCAAAAGCCATTCATTCAAGGTGCCGACGGAACGTGTCTGAACCCCACGCATATCCTGCGGTTCGAAGGTATGGGGTCATTGCAACCCTATGCTGTCACGACCGACGGTGAACGTATCGACGTGATAGACAATTACGGCGGCATTCACGATTACAACGCCTATGTGTCGGTATTTCCCGATCATCTGGGGGGCGTGGGGCTCGATGTGATGGAGCAGGACGGAAAGCGCATAATCGTCGAAGAACCCATCATCGCATGGAAAGTCGTAATCCCGTTCGATGATGAGAAATACATATCGTCATCGGCCTTCACCCCCGTCGAGCGGGCGAAGGTGATCCGCATCGGCGTGAACATCTATGTCCGCAAGTCAGGGGCATACGTCCAGTATACGGGCATGAGCGCCGATCAGGTCTTTGACATTCTCGCCGAGGAAAAAGCCGAACGTGATGCCGCCCAAAAAAGATGGGAAGCTAAACGGGCGGCTAAAGGCTAACGGCCCGATGGTGATGCCAGATGTTCCACCTTTCGCATGCGCTCGACAACACAGAGCGCGCCCGCATTGCCGAGATCGAGCGCCTGACAGCTCATCCGGTCAACTATGGGCTGGCCGATGGGCCGCGCTTCAATGGACAGGCACGACCTGCAACGGGCAAGCGGGGCTTGTCTGGTACGACGGTGATCAACCCGCCTTCGCTACCTTACGCTTCGACCTGGCACGGGGGGCGGCGGGCTGGCATGCAGGAACGCGACCTTGCGGGGCCGGGATGGTGCATTTGGGGCTGGTCGAGTTTCCGGGCGGCAAGCGGTTCGTTCGGATGGTGGCGGCGCGACGTGTGAGCCGATCACAGGTCGAGCGATGGGCATCGGGCGAAGCCTGAGCCCGAAGCGTAGTACAACCTGGGAATCCGGCCCCGCGCCGAGTGCTTAAATAAACACTCGACGGCCCCGCGCCTGTCCCGACGGGACACCCCCGACTTATCCCCAGAAAAGCGACGAGATCGGCGCGAATCCGTGTCGAATCCGCTGGACTCCGGGGGAATCGGCTCTTTCTGGGGGCCTATCCGCTTTTTTCTGCCCCTTGCCCCGTCGGGACCGCACCACGGAGCTTCCCGCGTAAAAAATGCGGGGATCGCGCGCCCTGCCGCCCCCGCAAAAAGTAAGGTTTTTCGCTGGATTCTACCCCCGGCTGGCCTATCATTGATCGCGTTCAACCCCGGAGGCATCGCCCATGAGCCCCGATCCTGAGCCCACGACCGAACACCCTGAGAAGTTCACCCCGACCCCAAGTCAGGCGCGCTACGCCCTCGACGTGATCCGATCCGAGATCAGCCGAAGGAGAGCCGCCAATGACACTCCACCACAGCGCCCCCGCACAACATCCCTCGACTGATCACGCGCAGTCGAAGAAATTGGTCAGGCCCCGCATGTCGGCAATGCGGACACTTCAGACGTTCGCAGATGCAGCATGCCAACGACTTTCGTCGTGGCAAGATCGTCCTGCAGGGCAAAAAGTGGACGCTTCCTGATTAATGCTAAATGGAGATTGTCGAATTCCTTCTTTACTCGGAGCCCGTATGCCTTTTTGCCTCGGGCTCCGAGAATAATTCTCTATTGCTTCAGTTGAGTTTTAAGCGTTCACATCAACCAGCGTACGCCCACGAATTTTCCCGTCCAGAACAAGCCGCGCAACGTCATCGATCTGAGCGAGACCAATCGTACTGGTCGTGCTGTTCAGCTTGTTCAGGTCCAGATCCTTGGCGAGCCTCGACCACGCCTCTAGCCGGACCTTCTGCGGCGCATTGACCGAGTCGATGCCTGCCAAAGTCACGTTCCGCAGAACGAACGGCAATACGGAACCCGGCAGGTCTGGGCCTTGGGCAATTCCGCAGGTCGTTACCACGCCACGGTATTTGGTCTGAGCCAAGACATTGGCCAAAGTGTGGCTTCCAACCGAATCCACAGCACCGGCCCATCGCTCATTTGCCACGGGCGCGCCAGCTTGAGACAACTCTCGGCGGTCGATCACTTCAGTTGCGCCGAGGCTTTTCAGGTAATCGGTTTCCTCAAGCCGTCCGGTCGAAGCGACCACGCGATAACCGAGGCCAGACAGAAGCGCGACCGCGACGGAACCAACCCCGCCGCTCGCACCTGTGACAAGTACGTCGCCGCGATCCGGGGTCAGACCGCCATGCTCCAGCGCGAGCACGCTGAGCATCGCGGTGTAACCAGCCGTGCCGATGGCCATCGCGTCTCGTGTCGACAGCGGCTGAGGAATCTTCACCAGCCATTCACTCTTCACACGGGCGCGCTGCGCGTATCCCCCGTGATGATCATGGCTAAGCGCCCAGCCGTTCACCAATACAGGGTCGCCAACCGCGAAGTCGGGGTTGGTCGACGCGATCACGGTGCCGGAAAAATCGATGCCGGGGATCAGAGGGAAGCTCTGAATGATGGGCATCCGACCGGTGATTGCCAGTCCGTCTTTGTAATTCACCGTCGAGTAGTCGACCGCGACGGTGACATCGCCGGGCGAAAGATCAGCTTCGTCGAACTCCACGACTTGGGTTGAGATCGCGTCATGGGGCTTGGTGGCGAGTAAAGCTCTGAAGGTCATGTTGATAGCCCATAGTTGTTGCTTAGGGCCGAGATCTAGATAGTAGACACTCTTGCAGCAAGAATGTACAATTATGATAGGTACTATCAAAAATGAGCGTACAGATGCGAACCAAGCGCTTTGACCCCAAGAGCGGCTGCGCCGTTGAGGTTACCCTCTCGGTCATCGGCGGTGCATGGAAACCCGTGATCTTGTTCCACTTGCTCGAAGGCAAGAAGCGCTTCATGGAACTGTCCCGTCTCGTCCCCCGCGCGACCCAGCGGATGCTGACCTTGCAACTCCGCGAGCTTGAAACTGACGGGGTGATCCTCAGACACGTCTATCCGCAAGTCCCGCCAAAGGTAGAGTACGAGATCTCGGATTTCGGTCGAACCCTAGCGCCCATCCTTGTGTCATTGCGGGACTGGGGAGATGCCTATCGTGAGACCAACCCCAATGTCCCAAGTGAAGGCGAGCATGGCGATCCGTGGGCTTGCGCGCATAGCGGCTGATCGCGGCTTTCAATTCCCTGTCGTCGACCACTGAAATCCTCGGCAATGTCGAGATTGAACTGCGCTTGCAAACCGAGAGAGATTCCGCGTGCCCCGCGAATGTCGGCGATGGGCTCAAAACGACCTCTGCGCCCCCGTAATTAGCACGGCTTTTCTCTGGATTCTGCCCCCGGCTTACCTATCATTGATTGCGTTCAACCCCGGAGCCATCGCCCATGAGCCCCGATCCTGAGCCCACGACCGAACGCCCTGAGACGTTCACCCCGACCCCAAGTCAGGCGCGCCGAGCCCTCGACATGATCCGAGCAGAGATCAGCCGTAGGAGCGCCGCCAATGACATTCCACCGCCAACCCGCGAAAGAGCCGCCGACTGATACTTGGGTCTGGCGCATCCTGTCCGACCCGACAAAGGTCCGACACCTTGCCGACCCCTTGCTTGCCGATCTCGAAGGGGTTCTGACGGCGCGGCTGACTCCACCCCATGAAATCGACCCCTGCGCCTGTCGCGATTTGATCGCCGCGCTTTTGTTTGTTGAACAGGGCTATTTGCATGCGCTGGCGAAGGATCGCCCCCTAACGGCGCGGGACTGGCGCAACGCGGCGGAATGGCTGGCGGTTCTGGGGTTCGAGGTCGAAGAGTCCGACATACTTGGCTGGATAAATGCGACACCGCGCGCCGTCCGAAAAAAGTCGAAATCGCGAAAGTGTACTACACTAAGTAATTGATAGGACCTCATAATTCAGAAGGAATCGCTTGACAGGGACCGGTATCGGGGCGGAAGCTGGTCGGACAACTGAGACAAAAGGCCGTCGCCATGTCCCGCGCCCCAACGAACCTGCTTCAACGTCTCGCCGCCGCGATCCGGCCCCCCGCCGTCAAGGGCGCACCCCCGACAGCGATGGGTTATCCCTTGCCGATCACAGGCGGATTCATCCCAGAAAGCTGGCCTTGGAATTGGTGGCAACAGGGCCGCGATCCGGTCAGCGCCGGGGTTTCCCCCATCGTCGCGGCATGCGTCTCGACCTATGCCGAAACTGTCGCCAGTCTGCCCGCCCGCCACGTTTCGGAAGTGCCGGGGCAAGGAGTCCAGGTTGTCACGACTTCGCCCCTGTCGCGCATCCTGAGATCGCCGAATGAATATCAAAGCGGCGTTGATTTTCTCGACTGTCTGGTTCGCGATCTTTACGCGACTGGCAACTCAATGTGCGCCGCGATCCGCGACGACCGTCATCAGATCGCCGAACTTCACCCGCTGCCCGCCCGCGAAACGCCGCTGCATGTTGCCTATGATGACGACGGCGGCACGGCGGTATTCTATCAACTGCCGACTTCAGCGCATCTGCCGCGCACCCTTGCCGGGGCGATCCTGCCCGCCCGCGACGTGCTGCATCTGCGGCTTCACACATCGGCGCGAAGCCCGCTGGTCGGCCAAAGCCCCGTCGCGCATCTGGCCGCAAGTATCGAGATGACGAACTCGATCATGCAGAACGGGGCGACATTCTTCTCAAACATGAGCCGTCCGAGCGGCGTCATCACGACCGACGAACGTCTGACAAAAGAGCAAATGGCGGTCCTGCGCGAGACTTGGCAGAGCCAATCCGCCGCGCTGAACTCTGGCCGCGTCCCTATTCTGGGTTCAGGTCTGAAGTGGCAAAGCCTGTCGATCAATTCGGTCGACGCGCAACTGATCGCCAGTTACGAACTTGGCGCGAAAGAGATCGCCCGCGCCTTCAGAGTCCCGCTGCCCCTGATTGGCGATCAGTCTGGCGCGAGCCAATACGGCACGACCGAGGCGCTTGCTTCGCTTTGGTTAGCGATGGGACTCGGCCATACCCTCGAACTGATCGAGACAGGCATTTCGCGCTTCTTCAATCTGCCGCCGACGCAGCGCCTCGACTTGGACGAGTCGGCCCTTCTGCGGGCCGATCAGGCGGCGCGCGCCGAAGTTCTGGCGAAGCTTGTGATCAATGGCATCCTGTCGCCAAACGAAGCCCGTTTGCGCGAAGGCTTGCCCGATACGCCATTTGGCGATGAGCCGCGCGCACAAAGCCAAATGGTGCCACTCAGCGCGGCGGGGGCCGTGGCCGAGCCCGATGCCGTCGTGTCCCTGCCAGCGGCCCCTGTGAGCGAAGTACGCGCCTTGCCGCCGCCAGATGACCGGATCGCCGCCCGTCTGCGGCTTGTCGCCGGAAAGGAGACGCCGTGATGCTGACCCGAAGCCTATCCACCCCCGTGCTCCGCATCGGCGGGGCTGAAGTGAGCCTGAGCCGCTATCTCGCATCGCGCGGGGTCAAAACCGCGACGGGTATGGTCGGCACCATCGCCAAGCGTTTGCCCGATACCGCCCCCGCCAAAGTCATCGAAGCCCTACGCGAAATGCGCGGGGTCGTGCGCGAGGCGGTCGCCCTGATCCGGGCATGCGCCGAGGCGGGCAAGTCACTCAGCGCCGCCGCCCGCGCGCTGGAAACGGGCGAAGCCGACGGGGCATCGCCGCTGATCGGCGTGGCGCTCGAAACCCGCGCGAGCCTTGCTTTCATCCGCGCTGCCGTGCCTGACGCCGACGAGACAGAGGCCGAGGAAACCGCCGAGCATCTTCGGGCCGTCGCGCATCTGGTCGCCGAGGACGTAAGCACCGCCCGCAAGCGGCTGGCAATGGTTCAAGACTTGCTGGCCGAGGCGGTCGACACCGCCCTGAGCCTCGAAGGCACAGACGCGACAGCGATCCTGTCCGAGTTCACCCCGACGCCGCGCTTGCAAAGCGCCATGAAACGGCAAAGGGCGCTTCTGCCTGAGCATATCCGGTCGGTCGCCCGTCTGACCCTTGGCGAAAAGCGAAAAGAGGTCGCCGACAAGCGCCTAGCGCAAAGGGCCGAAGCCCGCCGCGAGTTGGAATCCGCTGCACAAGATGCATGGGGGAACGCATGAGCGCCACAGTCAAAAGCGCCCGCGTCGCGCAACTTGTCGCATGGCTGAAAACAGAAGTCGGCGACAGGGCCGTATCTGGCAAGGCTTTGGCGGATATCCTCGACGCCGTGCTTCAGGCCGTCGCCGCCGACCGCGAGGCCGAAGCGGATGCGCTGGCGGTCAAGGTCACAGACGCGGCGGGGGCCGTGATCAAGGAACAGGTTGCCGACCTGTCTGACCGCCTCGACCGGATCGACGGCGCGCATCTGATCAAGTCTGCCGGGGGCGCTGTCATCGCCGCGAACCTTGCCGCCTTGGCTCGCGTGGCAGAACAGATCGAACTTCGCAAAGCTGCGATCATCCGGGGCGAGCCTTCGCCCTTCATCCGCGCCGTGATCGGCGGCGAACGCAATGCCCCCCGCGACGAGAACGGCGGCAAACAGGCGGCAGAGTCGGGGCAGATCATCCGAAAATTGACGGTATCGCCATGACCGTCGCCGCGCTGCATGAGGTCCGGCATGCGTTGGCGGCGGCAGTCGCATCGCAATATCTTGGCGTCTCGACGAAGGGGCTCGAAACCGTCATCGCCGACGAAGGCGACGGCAACGGCTCTTTCACGATCATCCCCGTCGGCATGTCCCGCGAGTCCTTCGAAAGCGTCATGGCGCTTGCCAGCCTTGGCCCCTGCATCGCGCATCCGAAGGCCGAATTGGCGATCCTGAAGGCGGGGGCAATCGATCATCCCGCGCTCGAACCCGTCTATTTCAAGGCGGGTCTGTCCGATGACGATGCCCGCTGGCGCGCCAAATGGACGGGCTCATTCACGGCGGCGGCGACAGTCGTCGCGGCAACGCGGGCGCTCGATGCCAGACTCGGAACGCTGGGCCGCGCGAAGCTTTGCCGCGTCGTGACGGCGCTCGGAAAGACCCGCACGGATCGCGGGTTGATGCTCGACACGCTTTGCCCGCCCCGGTTCGCGCGGCGGGCTTTGGCAACGGTGAAATTAGGGGAAATCGCGTGATGATGACGTTTCAGGAACGGTACGACTTTGCGAAGGAAGTTGTTCTTGCGCTGGTGCCGACGATCAAGGCGGCGGGGCGGGAACAGGGTTTCGAGATCGGTCGCGCGCTGGCCGTGATCGAAATGGATCGCGCCGCCCTGAAGCTGCATGGCGGCGCATATTGGCGCGCCCCGATCCTCGACGAAGGGCCGAACAGTCTCGACGCCGAGATACGCGGGCTGGCCGAGTCTGATACCCCGGTCCTGCTTGTCACCGCCGACGACCGGGGCTTGCCCGTCAAGCGTCTGGCCGTTCTGCGCGGGGGGCATTCCTTGGCCGATCTGCCCGACGCGAAACATGCGGGGGAAGGCCCGCTGATCTTCGAAACTTGACGCGCCCCCGGTCCGTGTAAGGGGCCGAAGGGCGCTTGTCGCTGTCGGGAAAGGGAAGCGACGAATGCACCATAGCACAATCACCGATCACGCGATCCGCGATCACAATCATCGCCTGATCACTGAGCCGATCCGCCGCGCCGCTGGCAGGAATCTTGCCCGCCGTGGCGATTACGTCAGAGCCGCTGAACATTTCGCCAGAGAGGTACCGCGCGAAAGCTGGTCGCGTGATGCCGTCCGCATTTGGCTTTCGCATCGTCTGCTTTGGTTTCGGTATGATCGCGGCGGCTCGCTGATCACCGCCGCCGCCTGTCCGAACGCCGAGCAGACGCGCGAAGTCTGGTCGAGCCTGAAGGCATTGGCGCGGGTCGAAGACTGAAGTCAGTCAGGCAAATTGCCTGAGTTTGTCCACTATGCCTGGGTGTACTCAGTTCGCCCCCCGGCGCACTGGCGGCGCGGATATCGTGAATCCGAGTTCCACAAATGCGAACGCCCCCGCCTCTGGAACGGGGGCGCACTCCGCATCTTCGATCCGGGCAAACCGGATTATCCACGGATCGGGGAATAATACTTCAGGATTACACCTTAACAAATGCATAGTCACGCCGCCCGATCCGATGCTAGGATTCAAGTTGGAATGCATCGCCGGGGAGAGTGACCACAGACTCGCCGACGATGGTCGCGGAAGGTGTGGCTCGGCAGTCGGGGTTGGCTAGGCTAGTCAAGCTTGGGCCGTCTTGGTGAGGCCTGGCAGTCTTGCATTTTCGCTCGACTGCTAGGAGAGATCAGATGACTGCTGAAGTGTTCGAAGCCTTGTCGGAAAGGTTTTCCCGGCATGGATTTATCCTGCGTGAGTGGGGCGGATTTTACCTTCTTACGGATATGGATGGTCTGCCAGTCCATCCTGGAAGTGATGAGGGTCGGAACCCGTACACGCTCACTGAGGTCGACGTTCTGGAATGGGCCGCCGATCTTTGCTCAGAAAGCGAAGGTTGACCGGAGTCCGGATTAAAAGGGGGCGATCCTTTCGAGGATCGCCTTCTGTCTTTCACACATGCGCCGTTGTCACATATTTCGCCCAATCGGCCATGACCGGGCGGCGAAGGTCGAGCAGGTCACTACGTTGATACGCCCGCGACGTGGCGTTGCCGACCACATGATCTAGGGCTGCTTCGGCGGTGGCAAAGTCAATGGCGCTATCCGCACACCATGACCTGAAACTTGATCTGAAGCCATGGGCGGTCGACTTGATGCCGTTTCTTCGGATGATTGTCCAAATCGTTGAACTCTCGATGTTCTGCTCGTGTCTTGCCGCAAAAAGGAGTGTGTTACTGCGGGTCAGTATCTTTGCGAGGCCGATCACATGAATTGCCTCATCACTCAAAGGAACGCGGAATGGGCGGCCAGATTTCATATCAGGACCCGGAACAGTCCACACCCGATCTTCAAGGTCGAAATCTGCGATCCTTGCCATGCGGATCGGTCGGCTTCGGCTGGCGGTCAATATCAAGAGACGCGCGGCCAATGCCCCGAGGGAGTCGTCGCCGAGTTTCTGATAGGCGGCGGGGATATCTGCATGGGGCAGGGCTTCATAATTCGTGACCTTGTGTCCTTGGTGGCCGAGTTGGATCACCGCCCGGTCGATTACCGTCAGGTCAAGATTCGGAAACTCTGCTGCGGCATACCGCCATACCGCCCGGAGACGAGACACGACTTCGGTCGACGACGACGGCTTTTCGGTCCAGATCGGTCTAATCGTGGCGACGATATCCCGCGCTGTCACCTTGGTTATGTCCGCATCGCCAAGTTGGGGCAGGATATGGTTTTCCAAGCAGCGAAGCCATGTCGGCCCACCACGCCTGAGCCGTCGGGCGTTTGCCTCATGGGCGCGACTTGCCCAGATCGACAGGGAACGCTCTGCGTCGGCACGTTCAATCCGGGGCGAGGCGCGTTTGCCGGACTTCACCTGTAACTTAGCAGCATCGCGTTTCAGGCGGGCTTCAGTCAGGGTGAGATCGGGATACGAGCCAAGGGAAACTTCCCGCCGCTTGCCTGTCAGCGGGTCTGTATGTCGATAGACGAAGAGTCGGGAACCGCCCCGCACCACGAAAATTAGGCCGTTGCCGTCCGAATGCCTTCCGTCTTTGAGTCTGGGTATTTCGGAAGACCTCAATCCGCCCCGTTTTGGCTTTTGGGGTGCGGTCGAATTGTCCACCATCTGTCCACCTTTTCTTTGTCCACCACGATACAGTAAGGTGCAGTTCGTGGCGCGAATCGCTTCGCTAAGTTCCTATGTTTATGGGTATATTTCTTATCGTTTCGAGTAGTGACTTTAACGTTATAACAGAAGATCCAGGTCGTCACATGATCAAAATCCATGCGCCCTGCCTAAGCCCGAGGCGGGGCGCTTGCAATCCCGCGCGGGACGGCGGATCGTGCCGCCATGAAAGATGCCTATTCCCTGATCCTTTCCGCCATCGACAATGGCACATACCGCCCCGGCGACCGCCTGGTGGAATCCGAATTGGCCGAGCGCTTCGGGGTGTCGCGCACCCCGGTCCGCGAGGCGCTGCAACGGCTCGAGACGCAATCCATGCTCAAGCGCGACGGGCGCAGCCTGATCGTCGCGACGCTGGACCATAACCAGCTTGCCGAACTTTATACCGTGCGGGCCGAGTTGGAGGCGCTTGCCGCCCGCCTCGCCGCTCGCCATGCCACGCCCGAAGAAATCCGCGTCCTGGCGGGCATGGTCGAAGAGGATCACAGAATTCTTGGTGATCCGCAGGCATTGTCGCGGGCCAATCGCCGCTTTCACCACCAGATCCATCTGGCCTCGCATAACCGCTATCTCGTGCAGCAACTGGAAATCGTGCATCGCAGCATGGCGCTGATGGCGCGCACGACATTGGCGGCCAAGGGCCGCGACACGGTGACGCTGGACGAGCATCAGGAAATCGTCGACGCCATTGCCGCCCATGACGGCGCGCGCGCCGAGGCGGCGCTGCGACGCCATATCTCCATGGCCTATGAAACCCGCCTCAAGGAAGAGGCGCGGATCGCAGCCGAATCCGGCCCGGAGGTCTGATGCGGCTGATTCGGGCCGAGGCGGATCTGCAAGAGGGCGCGGCCCATCTTGCCCGGGTCTGTCCGGTCTGGGCGCGGGCCTTGCCAGAAATCGGCCCGTTGCCGCTGCGCCGCTGGGACGAGGGTTTCGTCTCGATCCGCGATGCGATCGTCTCGCAGCAGATTTCGACCCATGCCGCCAACGCCATCGTGACGCGCTTGGTTGCGGCTGGGCTGGGCGAAGAGGCGGCGATTGCCGGGGCCGAGGACGAGGCCCTGCGTGCCGTGGGGCTCTCGCGCCCAAAGATCCGCTATCTGCGGGGCATCGCCCAGGCCGGGCTTGACTGGCAGGGCTTGCGCGATCTGCCCGATGACGAGGCCATTGCCGCGCTGACCGCATTGCCGGGCATTGGGCGCTGGACCGCCGAAATCTATCTGAAATTCGCCCTTGGCCGGGCGGATGTCTTTGCCTCGGGCGACCTTGCCTTGGCCGAGGCCGCGCGGCTGCTTTACGAATTGCCCGCGCGGCCTAGCCCCAAGGCGCTGACCGAGATGGCCGAGCCGTGGCGGCCCTGGCGTGCGGTTGCGGCCCGGGGTCTCTGGGCCTATTACCGGCTGGCAAAAGGACGCGAGGGGGTGAAGTCATGACGCGACAGCTGAATTCGAAACGCAGGGGACCCGAGCAGGCCTCGCAGATCGTTGTCTTTCTGCATGGCTATGGGGCCGATGGGGCCGATCTGCTGGGCTTTGCCGATCCGATGGCCCCGCATCTGCCGGGCACGGCCTTCTACGCGCCCGATGCGCCCGAGCGCTGCGTCAACAATCCGATGGGTTTTCAATGGTTCCCCATCCCCTGGATGGATGGATCGACACCTGAGCAGGCCCGCGCCTCGGCCGAGCAATCCTTTGACGACATCAATGCCTTTCTCGACACGGTGCTCGCGGCAGAGGGGCTTTCCCCGTCGCGGCTGGCGCTGGTCGGTTTTTCGCAGGGCACCATGATGTCGCTGGAGGTTGCGCCCCGCCGAAGCGAGAAGATCGCCGGCGTCGTGGGCTTTTCCGGCAGGCTTCTGGACCCCGATGCGCTGGCGCGCGATGTCAGGTCTCGGCCTCCGGTCCTGCTCGCGCATGGCGATCAGGATCCGGTCGTGCCTTTCGAAAGCATGGGGCTGGCGTCCGAGGGGCTGACCCGGGCGGGTTTTGATGTCCGCACCCATGTGATGCGCGGCACGCCGCATGGCATTTCACCCGACGGGCTGACCGTGGCCTTGCAATTCCTGCGTGAGCGATTTGCCGCGAGGTCATAGGCGGCGCAGCGAATTGGGGCTTGAAGTGCTCGATTGAGGCCCTAGGTTCAAATCAGGTAATGAGGAGTGGTTGCGATGGATCTGATCTGGATGACACTTGCGGCAATCGGCGTCAGCGCTGTTTCCATTCTCGTGATGCCGCGGCCGCAACTGCGGAAACTGGCTGTTCGCGCCCGTCGCTGACCTTTTTTCGCTTCAGGGCCGGAGCGTTCCGGCCTTGTCCCAGATCGCCGGGTCGGCGATCTCGATCGAGTTTCCCGCCGGGTCGCGGAAATAGATCGACCGGCCTCCCTGAGGCCAGACAAAATCCGCCTCGATTGTCACGCCGCTTCGTTCCAGATGCGCACGCCATGCGTCGATCAGCCCGGATGCTGCGGCAAGGCAGAAATGCCCTGGCCCTGTCGCGCCATGGGGCGGCACAGGCAGGCGGGCGTCGCGGGGCGGTTCCATCGTGATTTTCGGGTCGAAAACCAGCAGGACCTGCGCCCCGCAGTGAAAAAAGACATGCCGGCCGGGTTGGCGCCCGATCACCCTTAGCCCCATGATCTCGGTCCAGAAGGTCTCGGCCAGCACAAGATCTTCTGCATACAGGGCAGATTCCAAGGTGCCAAGGACCGCAGGGGCTGTGCTCATGCCTGAATCCTGTCAGCTTGATCGGGCAAGGGCAAGGACGAAGCGGGCGTGCCGCTATGTCACGCAGATGTCACTTCACCACGGTAAAGCGACGGCGAGACATATATTCAGGGTCTTGTCAGATGCTGGTCGCGATATATAGTCGGCCGGAAGAAAGTTCCGACAAGTTCCTGTCAGGCGAGGCAAGGGCCGATGCTGGACGATCATGGCGATTTTCGTACCCAATTCGTGCGCGAGCCCTCGAGCCTGCGCCACCATCCGGCATTGGTGCTGAATGCGGATTTCCGTCCGCTCAGTTATTTTCCACTGTCCCTCTGGCCCTGGCAGGAATCGATCAAGGCGGTATGTCTCGATCGGGTCCAGATCATCGCCGAATATGAGGCGGTGGTGCGAAGCCAGCGGGAGAGCATACGCATCCCCTCGGTCGTTGTGCTGAAAGATTATGTGAAACCTCAGAAGCGCGTGGCATTCACGCGCTTCAATCTTTTTCTGCGGGACGAATTCTGCTGCCAGTATTGCGGGGCCAAGGGGGAATTGACCTTTGACCATGTCGTGCCGCGCTCGCGCGGGGGCGTCACCAGCTGGGAAAACGTGGTCGCGGCCTGCTCGCCCTGCAACCTGAAAAAAGCCAATAAGTCCCTGCGGAATTCCGGTCTGCGCCTGCGCCGCCCGGCGCGCCGTCCCAGTTCCGAGGAAATGCATGCGGTTGGACGTCGCTTCCCGCCGAATTACCTGCATGAAAGCTGGATGGACTTCCTTTATTGGGACACCGAACTGCTGGCCGATTAGGGCGGCATTCCGATCAGCCTTGCTCGCGCATCGCGAAATGGACGATCACGGCTGCCGTCAGGGCGGCCAGACCCAGGATCAGCAGCGGAACACCGATATTGCTGGCGGCCCAAATGGTCAGCGCGGCGGCAAGTATCACGGCCAGAATCAGGATGAGAAAACGCGGCAGCGGCATATCGACCTCCCATGATCCCATTATGAGTTGAGATCAGCAAAACGGAAAGGCCGCATTTCGGGTTCCAGCGAGGCAGGAAATCGGGTCGAGGCGGGATGCAACTCCGCAGGCGTTCTTGCTATGTTCTCGTTCGACCGATATGATCGGATCATGACACTGCCGCCTCGCAATCCGGATGAAGCCCTATTGGCCCGTGGCGCCGCCGCGCGGCCGGCAGGGCGGTTCGAACCCTATCAATCCGTACGCGAGGATGATGGCTGGGACAGCCCGATCGAACCCGCAACCCTGCGAACAGACGTGACGCTGGAAAGGGCCAGATCCATCCTGGCGCGAAACGACTCGCCCGACATTCCCTTCGACCGCTCGGTGAATCCCTACCGCGGATGCGAGCATGGCTGCATCTATTGTTTCGCACGCCCCAGCCATGCCTATCTGGGCCTGTCGCCGGGCCTTGATTTCGAGACGAAAATCACCGCCAAGCCCAATGCGCCCGAGCTTCTGGCGCAAGAGATCGGGCGACGCGGCTATGCCGTCGCCCCGATCGCCTTCGGAACGAATACCGATCCCTATCAGCCCGCCGAATCCAGCCTGCGGATCATGCGCGGCTGCCTTGAAGTGCTGTGCGACTGGCATCATCCGCTTTCAGTGGTGACGCGCGGCGCGCAAATTCTGCGCGACCTCGACATCTTGGGCGGGATGGCGGCTTTGCGGCTGGTCTGGGTCGGGGTCTCGATCACGACGCTCGACGCAAAGCTTGCCCGCGAGATGGAACCGCGCGCCCCCGCTCCCGCGACCCGGTTGCGGATGATCGAGGGGCTGGCGCAGGCAGGCGTTCCGGTCCGGGTCATGGCGGCGCCGATGATCCCCTCGCTCAACGATCACGAGATGGAACGGATCCTGCAAGCGGCGCGGGACGCTGGCGCGCGCGCCGCCTCGATGATCCCGGTCCGCTTGCCGCTGGAGGTCGCGCCATTGTTTCGCGACTGGCTCGAACGCCGCCATCCGGGCAAGGCCGCGCATGTCATGTCTCGCATTCAGGCGATGCGGGGCGGGCGCGACAATGATCCGCGTTTCGGCAGCCGATTTCGCGGCGAGGGACCCGAGGCCGAATTGCTGCATCAGCGCTTCCGACTGGCGCGCAAGCGCCTTGGCCTCGACCGCGCCGAGCCGGTGCTGGATTGCAGCCTTTTCGCGCAGCCGCCACGGGCGGGTGACCAACTCTCGCTGTTCTAACGATCCACCATCAGCCCGGAGATCCGGGTCGAGATCGCGTCGCTGGTCGGTCGCGCCCCGGGCTTGCGGCTTTCCAGAGCTTCTCGCATCGCGGCGAGATGCTCTGGCGTTGTTCCGCAGCATCCGCCGATAATGCGGATCCCCAGATCGCGGGCGAGGACCGCGAATTCCGCCATGACCTCGGGCGTCCCGTCATAGATCAGCCCGCCATCCTGATAACGCGGCACGCCCGCATTGGGTTTGGCGATCAACGGGCGCTCGCAGCCCGTGGCCGAAAAGCCTGCAACGGCCAGCAGCAATTCCGCGGGGCCGGTGCCGCAATTCGCGCCGTAAGCGACCGGCGGATAAGGCAGGCGCTCGACCAGAGCGGCAAGCTGCGCCGGGCTCACGCCCATGATGCTGCGCCCGCCGGGCTCGAAGCTCATCATGCCGCACCAGGGCAGGCCGGTCGATTGCGCGGCGCGGGCGGCGGCGCGCAGCTCCTCGATGGCGCTGACGGTCTCGATCCAGAGAATATCCGCGCCGCCCTCTTTCAGGGCCGTGGCCTGTTCGGTGAACAACCGGACGGCATCGGCCTCGGTCAGGCGACCGACCGGGGCCATGATCTCGCCGGTCGGTCCGATCGAGCCCGCGACGATGACCGAACGGCCGCTTTCCGCGACAGCCTCACGGGCGAGGCGCGCGGCGGCGTGATTGATTTCGGCCACGCGACCCTCCGCCCCCACCAGCCGCAAGCGGCTGGCATTGGCGCCGAAGCTATTGGTCAGGATCAGATCCGCTCCTGCCGCGATCATCTGGCGGTGCAATTCGCGCACCCGGTCAGGATGGGTCACGCACCACAGGTCTGGGGCGTCGCCGGGCTGAAGGCCCATATTGTAAAGATTGGTCCCGGTCGCGCCATCGGCCAAGAGCCAGGGGCGCGTCCCGAAGAGCCGGGACAGGATGTCCGTCATCTGAATATCCGTTCTCGCACGGGATGAGCCTAGCACATCCCGCGCGGAAAGGGCTGATTTTTCCGTCGCTTCAGCGCGAGCGGATCATGCCCATGATTTCCTTCGTGCGCTCGACGATGGGCTGGGCAATCGCCGCCGCCTGATCCGCGCCGCGCCCCATGATGCGGTCGATCTCGGCCGGGTCGGCCATGAAGCGCGTCATCTTCTCGGTGATCGGCGCGAGGCTTTCCACCGCGACCTCGGCCAGTGCCGGCTTGAACGCGCCAAAGCCCTGACCCTCGAAACGGGCCAGAACCTGATCAGCAGATTCGCCCGTTAGTGCCGCGAAGATGTTGACGAGGTTCTTGGCTTCGGGGCGGTCCTGCAGGCCCTCCATCGAGCCGGGCAGCGGGTCGGCATCGGTCCGCGCCTTGCGGATCTTCTGCGCGATCGCATCGGCATCGTCGGTCAGGTTGATGCGGGTGGCGTCCGAGGGATCGGATTTCGACATCTTCTTCGAGCCGTCGCGCAGCGACATGACGCGGGTCGCGGTGCCCTCGATCATGGGCTTGGTGATCGGGAAGAAATCCACGCCGTAATCATGGTTGAACTTGGCCGCGATGTCGCGTGTCAGTTCCAGATGCTGCTTCTGATCCTCGCCGACCGGCACTTCGGTGGCGTGATAGGCCAGGATGTCGGCGGCCATCAGCGAGGGATAGGCGAGCAGGCCGAGGCTGGAATTCTCGCTGTTCTTGCCGGCCTTGTCCTTGAACTGGGTCATCCGGTACATCCAGCCGACCCGCGCCACGGTGTTGAAGAGCCATGCCAGTTCGGCATGCTGCGAGACCTGGCTTTGATTGAACAGGACCGAGACCTCGGGATCGACGCCCGAGGCCATGAAGGCCGCCGCGACCTCGCGCGTATTGTGGCGCAGCTTCTCGGGATCTTGCCAGACGGTGATCGCATGCAGGTCCACGACGCAATAGATCGTCTCGGCTCCCTGGCCCTGGTACTCGGCAAAGCGTTTCAACGCGCCAAGGTAATTGCCCAGCGTCAGCCCGCCCGAGGGCTGGATGCCGGAAAAGATGCGCGGAGCGAAGCTCGTGGTCATGGCACTACCTGCTTGGAAATTCCCGGAGGCTGGCTTACCCCTTGACCCGTCCGGGCGCAACCGCCCGCTCAGAGAGAAGGTAGAGCATGCGTCCCGGTTACGATGAATCCCCGCTGAACCCCGTTCCCGCCGTGGTCTGGGCTCTGGTCCTGCCGATGATCGCCTGCGAAGCGGTCTTTGGGCTGGGGCAATTGGGCCTTGCGGGCGGAGGCGGGCCGGGGGCCGGGCTTGCCATGCGGCAGGTCGCGGCCGAGCGCACCGCCTATATCCCCGAGATGATGCTGCAACTCTGGCAGATGCGGGTTTTGATCTGGGATCAGAGCTGGCGCATCCTGAGCTATCCCTTTGTCCATCTGTCGCTGACCCATGCGATCTTTGTCATCGTCTTTTGTCTTGCACTCGGCAATCTGGTGGCCAGCCAGTTCCGCGCCTGGGCAGTGGCGGCGCTGTTTTTCGGCTCGGCCATCGGGGGCGCGCTGGTCTATACGCTGGTCGCGGGGCTTTTGCCGCAATTCCGTTTCCAGCCGCTGATCGGCGGCTATCCGGCGGTCTATGGGCTGGTCGGGGCCTTTACCTTCCTGCTCTGGACCCGGCTCGGGCAGGAGAACGCGAACCGGATGCGGGCCTTTACCCTGATCGGGATGCTGCTCGCCTTTCAACTGGTCTTTGGCATTCTGTTTCAGGACGGCAGCAAGACCTGGATCGCCGAGATCGCGGGTTTTGCCACCGGGTTTCTCATGTCCTTCGTGCTGATCCCGGGCGGGGTCGCCCGGGTCATGCGCCAGATCCGTCAGCGCTGACGGCGCAACCCTGCCTTCAGATCCGCGGGACGGAAGGCCCCCAGAAGGATCGCGGCAATGCCATAGGCCGCGATCCCCGCCACCACCAGCAGCGCCAGGGCCAGATAGCGCTGATGCGGCTGGTAGAGCATCTCTCCGAGCAGGGCCATCATGCCCCAGATCGCAACCCCCATCACGCCCGAGGCCAGGATGATGCGCGGCAGGCGATGCTTGAGCCTTGCGTCCAGCGCAGCCGCCTCGCCGAAACCCTGCGTGCCGCGCCAGAGCTGCGCCGCCATCGTCCAACCCGCAATGGTCGTCCCCCAAGCCGCTGCCGAAAAACCGATGATGGGGGCCAGACCCAAAGCCACGGCGGCATTGACTACCATCGACCAGACGGCAAAGCGGAACGGGCTGCGCGTGTCCTCGCGCGCGAAATACAAGGGCTGCAGGACCTTTTGCAGCACGAAGGCGGGCAGGCCCAGCCCATAGATCGCCAGCGCCAGTGCCGTCGGGCCGACATCTGCCTCAAGGAACGCGCCACGCTTGAACAGGACCGAGATCAGCGGATAGCTCGCCATGACCAGCGCCACGGCGGCGGGTACGGTCAGGAACAGGGCGAATTCGGCGGCACGATTATAGGCATGGCGTCCGCCATCGCTGTCTCCGGCCTTGAGCCTGCGCGAGATGTCCGGCAGCAGCACGATGCCGATCGCGATGCCAACCACTCCCAGCGGCAGTTGATACAGGCGGTCGGCATTGGTCAGCCAGGCGATCGCGCCGTCATAGAAGGAACCGACCTGGCGCCCGACCAGCAGGTTGATCTGCACGACGCCTCCGGCCAGAACGGCGGGGGCGGCGACGGCCAGAAGGCGGCGCATGTCTGGCGACAGTCGGGGTCGGCGCAGGCGTAGCGGAAAGCCCATCTTTTTGGCGGCCCACCAGACCGTCGCCAGTTGTGCCAGGCCCGAGACCGGCGTGGACCAGGCCATGGCCTTGCCCATGTCCCAGCCGTAATGATCCGCCATCAGCATCGCGGCGATCAGGATGAAGTTCATCAGCACCGGCGCGGCGGCAGCGGCGATGAAGCGGCCACCCGCATTCAACAGCCCCGACAAGAGCGCGGTCAGCGAGATGAACAGGATATAGGGAAAGCAGATCCGGCCATAGACCACCGCCAGATCGAAACGCTCGTCGCCCCTGAAACCGGCCGCCATGGCGAGAACCAGCCAGGGCATGGCGAGATGCGCGATGAGCGACACCACCAGCACCACCGAGAAAAGGCCCGAAAAGGCCTCTTCGGCAAAGCCGCGCGGGTTGTCGCCCGCCTCGAGGCGCTTGGCGAACATTGGCACGAAGGCCGTGTTGAACGCCCCTTCGGCAAAGAAGCGGCGGAACATATTGGGCAGGGTGAAGGCCACCAGATAGGCCTGCGCCACCGGGCCGGTGCCCAGATAGGCCGCGATCATCACGTCGCGGACGAAACCCACGACGCGGCTCGCCAGCGTCCAGGCCCCCACCGAGAGGAAGCCCCGGATTAATCTGATCGGTTGCATGAATGTCTTTCCGTGATCTCAGAACGAGCCGCCAAGGGTGCGCTCGGCCTTTTCTGCCCGCTCGGCCCCGTCCTTGATCGCCTGTTGCAGTTTCTTGGACAAGGCGTCGCGGCGGTGCTGCTGGTGCAGCTTCAGCCCGAACATGTCCTTGACATAGAAGGTATCGACCACCTGCGCCCCGAAGGTCGCGATCACCGCGCTGGAGATCTGGATATGGTTCTCGGCCAAAGTCCGGGTCAGATCATAAAGCAGGCCGGGTCGGTCGCGGGTATCGACTTCGATGACGGTATAGACGTCGGATGCCTCATTGTCGAAGGTGACATGGGTCGGGAAGCGGAAGGCGCTGTCCCGTTTCTTGGGCTTGTCGCGCCCGGCCAGGGCCTCGCGCGGGACGACCTCGCCCTTGAGCGTGCGCTCGATCATCTTGCGCAGGCGCGGCAGATGTTCGGCCGCATAGGGATGGCCGTCCCGGTCCTGCATCCAGAAGACCGCGGTCGCGAAACCGTCCTTGGTCGTATAGGTCCGGGCATCGACGATATTCGCCCCGACCAGAGCAATCGCCCCGGCGAGGCGCGAGAATATCCCCGGATGATCGGTCAGCACGAAGGCCGCGCGGGTCGCGTCGCGGTCCACATCCTGATGCAGGTCGATCCGGATTTCGTCATCGCCAAGACCATTCAGCAGATCGGCAAAGATGAACTGCGTCTCGGTCTGAAGGCTGGGCCAGTAATTCTCGTAATGGCGGCCCAACTCGGATTTGATTGCCTTGGGCTCCCAGCCCTTGGCCGAGAGCAGATGCCGCAGCGCGCGCTTGGCCTCGCCCGAGCGGCGGTCGCGGTTCAGTTCTTCGAGCCCGTTCCTGAGGGCGAGATCGGTCTCGCCATGCAAGCGGCGCAGCAGCACGGCCTTCCAATTGTTCCAGGTGCCCGGGCCGACGCCACGGATGTCGCAGACGGTCAGCACGGTCAGCAGGTCGAGCCGGGTCCGCGTCTTGACCAGCTTGGCAAAGTCGCGCAGCGTGCGGGGGTCCGAGATGTCGCGTTTTTGCGCCACGTCCGACATCAGCAGATGGTTGCGGATCAGCCATTCGATGGTCTCGGTCTCGTCCGGATCAAGGCCGAAACGGGTGCAGATCCGCCGCGCCAGCCGCGCGCCCAGGATCGAATGATCCTCGGCCCGGCCCTTGCCGATATCATGCAAGAGCACCGCCAGATAGATGATCCGGCGGTTGATCTTGCCTTTCATGATCCGGCTGACGGTGGGCAGGTCGGTGATTTCTTCGCCCCGCTCGATCGCGGAAAGCGCGGCGACGCATTGGATGAGATGCTCGTCCACCGTGTAATGGTGATAGACATTGAACTGCATCATCGCGACGACCGGGGCGAATTCCGGGATGAAGGCCCCAAGCACGCCCAGTTCATTCATCCGCCTGAGCGAGCGTTCCGGGTTTCCGTGCTGCAAGAGCAGGCCCAGAAAGATCCGTACGGCCTCGGGGTCCTGCCGGACGCGGTCGTCGATCAGGCTCAGATTCGCGGCCACGGCGCGCATCGCGTCGGGATGCAGCAGGATGCCGGTGCGCAGGGCCTCTTCGAAGAGCCGCAGGATGTTCAGCGGATCGGCCAGAAACTGCTTTTCATCGACATAGTTCAGCCGCCCGCGATCCATCCGGAAGCCGGGCTTGAACCGCTTGCGCCGCCCGAACAGCCCGTTGAGCAGCGGGGCCTTGTAGAGATGGCGCGCCTCGAGCGCGACAAGAAAGACACGGGTCAATTCGCCCACGCGGGTGGCATGGGTGAAATATTCCTGCATGAAGATCTCGACCGCGCGGCGGCCGCCCTGATCGCGATAGCCCATCGCGCGGGCAACCTCGACCTGCATGTCGAAAGTCAGCTGGTCGCTCGGACGCCCGGCCAGAAGATGCAGATGGCAGCGCACCGCCCAGAGGAAATCCTCGGCCTGCCAGAAGGTCAGATGCTCTTCCTTGGTGAAAAAGCCCAGATCGACCAGTTCGACCGCGCGGTCCACGCGGTGGATGTATTTCGCGATCCAGTAGAGCGTCTGCAGGTCGCGCAAGCCGCCCTTGCCCTCTTTCACGTTGGGCTCGAGCACATAGCGCTGGCCGCCCTGACGGCGATGGCGTTCGGCGCGTTCGGCAAGCTTGGCCTCGATGAATTCGGGGATGCTGCTCTCGAACAGTTCGCCCCAGAGCCTTTCGCGCAGCGTCTCTGCCGTGGGCGCATAGCCGCAGACGAGGCGATGTTCCAGAAGGCTGGTCCGGATCGTGATGTCCCCCGCGCCCAGCCGCAGGCAATCATCGATCGAGCGGGTGGATTGGCCGACCTTCAGTTTGAGATCCCAAAGCATGTAGAGCATCGACTCGACCACGCTTTCCGCCCAGCCGCTGATCTTCCACGGCGTAAGGAACAGCAGGTCCACATCGGATTGCGGGGCCATCTCGGCCCGGCCATAGCCCCCGATCGCCAGCACCGAGAGGTGCTCGGCATCGGTCGGGTTGGTCTGGGGATGCAGGATCGTGGTGGCGACATGATGGATCGCCACGACCGTGGCATCGGTCAGGCTGGCGATGGCGCGCACCGTCTCGCGCGCGGCGCGGGGATGCGAGCGAAAGCCGGCCACGATATCGGCCAGCGCGGCGGCGCGCGCCTCGGCCAGAATCGAGACCGTGCGCCGGCGTATCTCGCGCGCATCGGCCGCCTCGGCCAGCGCTTCGCTGAGCCAGGGCAGGAATTCCTCGGGGGCGAACAGGGAATGCGCCCCGGGCAGGGCCGGGGCGCTTTGGGGCAGTCTTTCGGTGGTCGCGTCGTCCAAGATCAGAACCCGATCCCGCCAAAGCCACGGGGCGCGGCGTCGAGGATCTCGACCCGACCGTTACGGATCGTCGCGATCGACAGCGCGCGGTCGTTCGTGCCGTCGCGCCGCAGGCGGAAGGCGCCGTTCACGCCGGCAAAGCCCGAGTTCTGCGTCAGGCCGGCGGTCGTCAGCGCATTGCGTTTCCCGGCGCGGACAAGCGAGGCAATGGCGGCAACGCCGTCATAGGCCAGCGAGCCCAGCTCATGGGGCTCCTCGCCATAGGCGGCGCGGTAGCGTTGCTCGAACTGGCCACGCATCCGGGTGTCGGGAATGGCGAACCAGCCACCCTGAACGCCGCGCAGGCCAAGCCGCGATTCCGGTTGGTCCCAGCGCGTCAGGCCCATCAGCTGCACCGTCGACGAGGTGATCCCGGCATTGGCCAGAGCATCGGTCAGATAGGGCAGGACCGCGCCCTGATTGGCCGTCATGAAAATCGCATCCGCATTGCCCGCGGCGGTGGTCTGGGTCACGCCGGGGATGATCCCGTCAATGCCTTCTTGCGAAAGCGGATGGTTGATGATCCCCGCGACGGCACCGCGATTGCGCTGCACCGCCGCCTGAATGGCGCGTGAGCCAATCTGGCCCGCGGCATCGTCCTCGGCCACGACGAGGATGCGGCGCTTGCCGTTCCTGACCGAATATTCTGCAAGCCGGTTCGCGGTATTGGCGAAGGTATTGCCCAGAACAAAGACATTGCCGCCTGCGATGTCGGAATTGTTCGAGAAGGACAGCACGTTCACGCCGCGCGGCGCCATGGCCAGCCCGACGGCATTCGCGGCATCGGCGAAAAGCGGGCCGAGGATGATCTTGGCGCCCTGATCGACCGCCTGATTGGCCTGCGCGACCGAAGCCGCGGGATCGGCGCTGGCGGTATAGATCCGCAGGTCGATGGTCGCGCCCTGGGCGTCGGCGGCAGCCATCTTGGCGGAATTCGTCAGCGAACGCGCCAGCCAGTCCATATCGGCGCTGCCGGTGCCGCCGGGAACGAGCAGGGCGACCTGAACGGGCTGGGACGGGTCGATCATCTGGCCGGTCGATGCGCCGGAAACACCGGTCTCGAAGGGCTGACATGCGGCCAGCAGAAGCGCCGAGGCAAAGGCGGTCATGCGTGCGGACAGGCGGCGCAGATCGACGCGGCCGCGCCGGATTGTCGTGACGGTCATGGCGTGATTCCCTGTTCCTGCGAGCTGAGGTATTAACCATGACAGGTTATTGGCATATCCGGGGGTTGGCAACGGACCCGGCCGGATCCGGGCAGGCGCAAAGGAAAGCAAGATGAGCGAAACCGGACAGGCATCGGGCATGGGGCCGCGCAGCATCGCGCTCACGATTTCGGACCGCGCGCCCGAGGTCGCGCTTTTCCTCGTGGCGACCCCGATCGGCAGCGCGCGCGACATTACGCTCAGGGCGCTCGACGTGCTGAACACCGCCGATGTATTGGCGGCCGAGGATACGCGAAATCTACGCCATTTGCTGGATATCCACGGCATCCCGCTGCGGGGGCGCCGGATGATCGCCTATCACGATCACAATGCCGAACGCGCGAAACCGGCGATCCTTCACGCGCTCGAACAGGGCCTCTCGGTCGCCTATGCTTCGGATGCGGGCACGCCTTTGGTCGCGGATCCGGGCTACAGGCTGGCGCGCGAGGTGACCGAGGCCGGTCTGACCGTGCGCGCCTTGCCCGGACCTTCGGCGGCGCTGGCCGGTCTCAGCGTCTCGGGCCTGCCCAGCGACCGCTTTCTTTTCGTGGGGTTTTCGCCCTCGGCCGCAGGGGCAAGGCGGAAATGGGTCGAAAGCTGGTCATCCGTCGAGGCGACGGTGATCTGCTTTGAAAGCCCCAGACGCGTTAGGCAATTGTTAGAGAATATCTGCGAAACCGAGCCGAACCGGACGGCCGTGATCTGCCGGGAACTGACCAAGAAATTCGAAGAGGTGATGCGTGGAACCGTGGCCGAGTTGCGCGATCAGATCCCGGCAGAGGGTTTGCGCGGCGAAGTCGTGGTGCTTTTCGGCCATCCCGAGCCGCGCGAAATCGGCGAGGATGACCTGCGCGCGGCCCTGGCCGGGTTGCTGGGCGACATGCCGGTGAAAGAGGCGGCAAGCCAGGTTGCGGCGCGGTTCGATCTGCCGCGTCGCGAAATCTATGCGCTGGCGGTGGCGATGAAAAAGGAAATGTCGTGATCGGGCTGCCCGCTGCCCAAGGCTCCAGTCAAAGGACGTCACGCGGGCTTGTCGCCTGCTCCGCCGGGCGCATGGCCGAGGATGCGGTCAGCCGGGCATATCTGGACACCGGGCATGAGGCATTGGCCGAGCGCTGGCGCGGCGCGGCCGGAGAGATTGACCTGATCTTCCGCGGGAAGGACGAGGTCATTTTCGTCGAGGTCAAGAAAGCGGCGACGCATGATCTGGCAGCCCGGAGGCTCGGGCGATTGCAGATCGGGCGCATCACTCTGGCGGCGCAGGAATTCTGTGCCGACCTGCCGGCGGGCCTGATGACGCCGATGCGCTTCGATCTCGCGCTGGTCGATCGGTTCGGCCGCGTTGAGATTCTGGAAAACGCATTCGGCGCGGTCTGACCGGATCAACCAGACCTGCGCCCGGGACAGTTTGGCCATCCCGGGCGAGGAATCCTAACGCAGGGCGGCGTCGAGGCCCGCCTTCAGGCGGGCGAGGGTGCCCTCGACATCCTTGAGCTTGTCGAGCCCGAAAAGCCCGATCCGGAAGCTGCGGAACCCGTCGCTTTCGCCCACCTGCAGGGGAACGCCGGCCGCGATCTGGAAACCGTTTTCCAGGAATTTCCGTCCGTTCTGGATGTCCGGGTCTTCGGTATAGCAGACCACCACCCCCGGCGCGGCATAGCCCTCTGCTGCGACCGAACGCAACCCGCGCTGCGCCAGTTCGGCGCGAACGGCATTGCCCAGCCGCCATTGCGCGTCACATGCGGCATCGAAGCCCAGTTCTCGGGTCTCGTCCATCGCCTCGCGCAGCCCCAGAAGAGCGTCGGTCGGCATGGTCGCGTGATAGGCGTGACCACCATTCTCATAGGCCTGCATGATCGCACGCCATTTCTTCAGATCCAGCGCGAAGCTGTTCGACACGGTCTGTTCGAGCCGCCCGGCGGCGCGGGCCGAAAGCATCACCATGCCCGCCGAAGGCGAGGCCGACCAGCCCTTTTGCGGGGCCGAGATCAGCACATCCACGCCCGTGGCTTCCATATCGACCCAGATCGCACCCGAGGCGATGCAATCCAGCACCATCAGCGCGCCGACCTCATGCGCGGCCTCGGCCATCTCCCGGATATAATCGTCGGGCAGGATCATGCCGGCAGCGGTCTCGACATGGGGTGCAAAGACCGCATCGGGGCGGGTTTCGCGAATTTTGGCCACCACCTCGTCGATCGGGGCGGGCGCAAAGGGGGGCAGGGGCTCATTGCCTTGCGGGCGGGCCATCATCACGGTCGTCTCGCGGGCAAAGCCGCCCATCTCGAAGATCTGGCTCCAGCGGAAGCTGAAGAAACCGTTCCGCACGATCAGCGCATGGGCATCGCGGCCGAACTGGCGGGCGACGGCCTCCATCGCGCAGGTTCCGCCGCCGGGGATGAGCGCCACGGCCTCGGCCTTGTAGACCTCGCGCAGGGTCGCGGAAATGTCGCGCATCACCTGCTGGTATTTCTGCGACATGTGGTTCAGCGAACGATCGGTAAAGACCACCGAGAATTCCTGCAGGCCATCGGGATCGACATCAGGGCGAAGACCGGGCATCGGCTTTCCTTTCCTCCTCTGGATTTTCCCGGGACCGTAGCGCGGCGCTCGCGCGACCGCCAGTCCGATCAGGAAGGGGGGACTTGTTCCCACCCGGCCGCGCGACTACGCTTGGATTCGGACAATCAACAGGCCAATCATGCGTATCGGCATTCTGAAATGCGGACAATCGCCCGAAACTCTTCGTGGCGAATTAGGCGATTACGACCACATGTTCGAAAAGCTGCTCGACGGGCGCGGTTTCGAATTTTCCAGCTACCACGTCGAGAAGATGGAATTTCCCGACAGCATCCATGACGCCGAAGGCTGGCTTTTGACCGGCTCGCGACACGGCGTCTACGAAGATCACCCCTTCATTCCCCCGCTCGAGGAATTCATCCGCCGTGCCTATGCCGCGCATGTGCCGCTGGTGGGGATCTGCTTCGGCCATCAGGCCATCGCTCAGGCGCTTGGCGGCAAGGTCCGCAAATATGCCGGCGGATGGTCGGTCGGCCCGCAGGAATACGATTTCAACGGCGAGCGGATCACGCTGAATGCCTGGCATCAGGATCAGGTCGTCGAGCGTCCCGAGGCTGCCCGCGTCGCCGCTTCAAGCGAATTCTGCGAGAATGCGGCGCTGGTCTATGACGACCGTGCCTTCACGGTCCAGGCTCATCCCGAGTTTCGCGACGATTTCGTCGAAGGTCTGATCGAGACCCGCGCAAAAGGCATCGTCCCCGAGACGGTGCTGGACACCGCGCGCGCCCGCATCGGCGTTCCGTTGCAATCCGCCAGCATCGCTGACCGGATCGAAGTGTTTTTCAAGGCCCCTCGCGCGGCCGCGCGCGAACAGGGTGCCGCATGAAACCGCATTGGATTGAGGATGCGCCGCAGGCCGCGCAGGATTACGTCGCGGGACGTCGGCTGGACGAGATCGAATGTATCGTTGCCGATATTGCAGGGGTGGCGCGGGGCAAGGCCATGCCGGCCTCGAAATTTGCGCATCAGGAACGTTTCTACCTGCCAAATTCGATTTTTCTGCAAACCATTACCGGCGATTGGGCCGACAATCCCTCTGGGGCCTTTACCGAGCCGGACATGATCCTGACGCCGGATTTCTCGACGGCGACCGCCGCGCCCTGGACGGCCGATGTGACGCTGCAGGTGATCCATGACGTCTCGACGCAATCCGGCGATCCGGTCCCGACCGCGCCGCGCAACGTGCTCAAGCGCGTGGTCGAGCTTTATCGGCAAAAAGGCTGGAAGCCGATCGTCGCGCCGGAAATGGAATTCTTTCTCGTCGCACGCAATATCGACCCGAACCAGCCGATCATCCCGCCGATGGGCCGCTCGGGCCGCCGCGCCGCCGCGAAACAGGCCTATTCCATGTCGGCGGTGGATGAATATGGCAAGGTCATCGACGACATCTACGATTTCGCCGAAGCGCAGGGATTCGAGATCGACGGCATCCTGCAAGAGGGCGGCGCGGGGCAGGTCGAGATCAACCTGAACCATGGCGATCCGGTGCATCTGGCGGATCAGATCTTTTACTTCAAGCGCCTGATCCGCGAGGCTGCCCTGCGCCACGACTGCTTTGCCACCTTCATGGCCAAGCCGATCGAGAATGAGCCGGGCAGCGCCATGCATATCCACCATTCAGTGGTGAGCCTCGAGACCGGGCGGAACATCTTTTCGGACGGGCAGGGCAGCGAGACCCCGGCCTTCATGCATTTCATCGCCGGGATGCAGAAGCACCTGCCCGCTGCGGTCGCGCTGTTGGCACCCTATGTCAACAGCTACCGCCGCTATGTCCCTGATTTCGCGGCACCCATCAATCTGGAATGGGGAAGGGACAACCGCACGACGGGCCTGCGCGTGCCGATCTCGGGTCCCGAGGCGCGGCGGATCGAGAACCGGCTCGCGGGCATGGATTGCAACCCCTATCTGGGTCTCGCGGCGAGCCTTGCCTGCGGTTATCTGGGCCTTCTCGAGCAGGAAAACCCCCGCGCCGAATGTCTGGGCGACGCCTATATCTCGCAGGACGAGTTGCCTTATAATCTGGGCGATGCTTTGGATCTGATGGATGAGAGCCAGCCGATGCGCGAGGTGCTGGGCTCTGAGTTCATTGATGTCTATCAGGCGGTCAAGCGCAATGAATACAAGGAGTTTCTTCAGGTCATCAGCCCGTGGGAGCGGGAGCACCTGCTCTTGAACGTATGAACCTGCTCCATGCCAACGACCGGCTGGGGGAATATCCCCCCAGCCTTTACGCCGCGACACGCGACCCGCTTAACCCCTTTCCCGCGCTGGTCGGCGAGGCGCGGGCCGATGTCGTCGTCATCGGGGCGGGTTACACGGGTCTTTCCGCCGCATTGCACCTTGCCGAGGCGGGCCGCAGCGTCATCCTTCTCGAGGCCCATCGCGTGGGTTTCGGGGCATCGGGGCGGAATGGCGGGCAGCTGGGCTCGGGCCAGCGTCTCGAGGTGGACGAGCTTGAGAAGATGGCGGGGAAAGACGCCGCGCGGCGTCTGTGGAACCTCGCCGAAGAGGCCAAGGCCCTGACCCGCCACTTGGCCGCGCGGGCGGGGGTTCCGGTGGCGGACGGCGTCGCGCATGCCTTTCGCAAGCGGGACGAGTTCGACCATGCCCGGCGCATGATCGACAAACTCGCGCGAGACTATGACTATGACCGGATCGAGGCGCTGGATCGGGAGGAATTCCGCGCGCTGGTTCCCTCGGACGCATATCTCGCGGGAGAGATCGATCACGGGGCGGGGCATCTGCATCCGCTCAATCTGGCTTTGGGCATGGCCCGGCTGGCCGAGGCGGCCGGGGCCCGGATCCATGAGCTTTCCGAAGTGACAGGGCTGGAGCATGGCGTCAGGGCAGGGGATCCGACCATTCTGCGCACGGCACAGGGTCGGGTGCGCTGCGACCACCTGATCCTCGCGGCGAATGGCTATCTTGGCGATCTGGAACCGCGCGTCGCAGCGCGGGTCATGCCGATCAACAATTTCATCGTCGCGACTGAGCCCCTTGGCCCGAGGCGCGCCGAGGTTCTGGCGCGGGACATTGCCGTCCATGACACGAAATTCGTCGTGAATTATTGGCGGATCGACCCCGAGGGGCGGCTAATCTTTGGCGGCGGCGAGAATGTCAGCTACGCCTTTCCCACGAATATCGCGGCCAAGGTCCGCACCCCGCTTCTAGAGATCTATCCCGGCCTCGCGGATCTGGATTTCACCCATGCCTGGGGCGGGACCTTGGCGATTACCATGAACCGGATGCCCTGCTTTATCCGCCCCGCGCCGAATTGCCTGTCCGCCAGCGGCTATTCGGGTCACGGCCTTGCCCTTGCGACGCTGGCGGGGAAACTGATGGCTCAGGCGGTGCAGGGTGCCTCCGAGGGCTTCGATGCCATGGCGGCGCTGCCCTCCCGACCTTTTCCGGGCGGCGCGATGCTGCGCTGGCCGATGCTCGTGGCGGGTATGTCCTGGTATTCCCTGCGCGATCGGCTGGGACTCTAGCGGCTCTCCAAAGTCAAGGGAAAGCGGGTGAATCCGCGCCGCGCTCGAATCGCGGGCATTTCCTTTCGTTTGTCGCGTAAAATTTGCGCAGATAGTTTGCATGCTTGCCGCAGTTGCGCACTTTTCTTTTCCGCGTCGAGATTATAGCTTGCCCCACAGAAGAAAAGTCCAACAGGGAGACGGACAATGAAAAAGCTTCTTCTGGCCAGTGTTGCCGGGGCGGTTTTCGCGGGGGCTGCGGGCGCGGATGAGATCAAGCTGGGCATTTCGCTGGGTCTGACCGGGCCGCTGGAATCGATCTCTCCGGCGATGCAAAAAGGCGCGGAACTGGCGATCAAGGAAGTTTCGGAGAGCGGCAAGTTTCTCGAAGGGTCCACGGTGTCCTCGGCGGTCGCGGACAATACCTGCGTCGATGCGGCAGCTTCGGTCGCGGCGGTCGAGCGCCTGGTCAGCGAAGGCGTCAAGGGCATCATGGGCGGCATGTGCTCGGGCGAAACCATCGCCTCGCTGGAAAAGGTCGGCGTGCCGAACGGCATCGTGATGATCTCGCCCTCGGCGACCTCGCCGGCGCTGTCCACGATCGACGACAAGGGCTTCTTCTTCCGCACCGCGCCTTCGGACGCGCGTCAGGGCGAAGTCATGGCCGATATCGTGCTGGAAAAAGGCATCAAGTCGGTCGCGATCACCTATACCAACAACGACTATGGCAAGGGCCTCGCGGATAGCTTCGCGAATTCCTACAAGGCCAAGGGCGGCGCCGTGACCATCGTCGCCGCGCATGACGACGGCAAGGCCGATTACTCGGCCGAAGTCGCGGCGCTGGCTGCTGCCGGTGGCGACGCGCTGGTCGTTGCGGGCTATGCCGACCAGGGCGGTTCGGGCGTGATCCAGGGCTCGCTGGACACCGGCGCCTTCTCGACCTTCGTCCTGCCCGACGGCATGGTGAACAACACGCTGGTCGAGAAATTCGGCGACCAGCTGGAGACCTCGTTCGGCCAGAACCCCTCGGCCGAGGGTGAAGGCCATGACAAGTTCGCCGAGTTGGCCAAGGACGCCGGCTTCGACGGCACCTCGGCCTATGCCGGTGAATCCTACGATTCGAGCGCTCTGATCATGTTGGCCATGCAGGCGGCCAAGTCGACCGACGCCAAGGTCTACAAGGACAAGGTGATGGACGTCGCCAACGCTCCGGGCGAGAAGATCTATCCGGGCGAGCTGGCGAAGGCCCTGGAACTGATCGCTGCCGGCCAGGACGTCGACTATGTCGGCGCGACCTCGGTCGAGCTGGTCGAGCCGGGCGAGAGCGCCGGCGTCTATCGCGAGGTCGATTTCAAGGGCGGCAAGCTCAACGTCATCGGCTATCGCTGATCCGTTTCGCCTGATGCGGAGAGGCCCGGATTCGATCCGGGCCTTTTTGCCTGCTATATTTGACTAATATCACTACCCCGCATGGGGCAATCTTCGCGGAAACAGCGAAGAAATGGGGAGACTACATGATTCAGGTCCATGACCTGCACCGCCATTTCGGAGGGTTCCGCGCCGTTGACGGGGCCAGCCTGACGATCGAGACCGGTTCGATTACCGGCTTGATCGGCCCGAACGGCGCAGGGAAATCCACGCTTTTCAACGTCATCGCTGGCGTGCTGCCGCCGACCTCCGGTCGCGTCATCATGGATGGTGAGGACATTACCGGCCTCAAGCCGCATCAGCTTTTCCATAGGGGCCTGCTGCGCACCTTCCAGCTGGCCCATGAATTTTCGTCGATGACCGTGCGCGAGAACCTGATGATGGTTCCCGGCGCGCAGACCGGCGAATCCCTCGCCAATACCTGGTTCCGCCGCGGCCGCATCCGCGAGGAAGAGCGTGCGCTGCGCATGAAGGCGGATGAGGTTCTGGAATTCCTGACCATCACCCATGTCGCGGATGAAAAGGCGGGCAATCTCTCGGGCGGCCAGAAGAAGCTTCTGGAACTGGGCCGCACGATGATGGTCGATGCCAAGATCGTCTTCCTCGACGAGGTCGGCGCGGGCGTGAACCGCACCCTGCTGGGGACGATCGGCGATGCCATCGTCCGCCTCAACAAGGAGCGCGGCTATACCTTCTGCGTCATCGAGCATGACATGGACTTCATCGGCCGCCTTTGCGACCCGGTGATCGTCATGGCGCAGGGCAAGGTGCTGGCGCAGGGCTCGGCCTCGAGCATCATGCAGAACGAGGCCGTGATCGAGGCCTATCTGGGCACCGGCCTGAAGAACAAGGTGGCGGCGGAAGTCGCCGAAGAGACCAGCTTCGGCGAGAGCCATGGCGCGCAGCCCGGCCTCGGGGCCGAGGCGGGCCTTGGCGGCGACGGCAAGCCCGCGGGAGATCTGTGATGGCTGAACCCTATCTTTCCGCCAGCGCGATGCGCGGCGGCTATGGCAAGGCCGATATCCTGAACGGCTGCACGCTGACCGTGGACCAAGGCCAGATCGCCGTGATCGTCGGCCCGAACGGCGCTGGCAAATCGACCGCGATGAAGGCCGTTTTCGGCATGCTGAACCTACGCGAAGGTTCGGTGAAACTGGGCGGTGAGGACATCACCGGCCTGACGCCGCAGCAGCGGGTCCACAAAGGCATGGGCTTCGTCCCTCAGACCCACAATATCTTCCCGACCATGACGGTCGAGGAAAACCTCGAGATGGGCGCATTCATCCGGACGGATGATTACCGCGAGACCATCGAGCAGGTCTATCACCTCTTTCCCGCCGTCGCCGACAAGCGCAAGCAGAATGCGGGCGAACTTTCCGGCGGTCAGCGCCAGCAGGTCGCCGTCGGACGTGCGCTGATGACCAAGCCGCGCCTTTTGATGCTGGACGAGCCTACCGCGGGCGTCAGCCCCATCGTCATGGACGAGCTTTTCGACCGCATCATCGAGGTGGCCCGCACCGGCATCTCGATCCTGATGGTCGAGCAGAACGCCCGTCAGGCGCTGGAAATTGCCGATATCGGCTATGTCCTCGTGCAGGGCACGAACCGCTACACCGACTCTGGCAAGGCCCTGATGGCCGATCCCGAGGTCCGACGCACGTTCCTTGGGGGCTGACATGGACTTTTTGAACGCCCTCGTGGCCATCCTCAACTTCGTGGTGATCCCCGCCGCCGCTTATGGCGCGCAGCTCGCGCTCGGTGCGCTCGGGGTGACGCTGATCTATGGCATCCTGCGCTTCTCGAACTTCGCGCATGGCGACACCATGGCCTTCGGCACGGGTCTGGTGATCCTTGTCACCTGGGGATTGCAGGCGCTTGGCATCAGCCTTGGACCGCTGCCCGTCGCCCTGCTGGCACTGCCCATCGGCATCGTGCTGTGCTCGGTCTTTGTTCTCGGCACGGATCGCGTGGTCTATCGCTTCTATCGCAAGAAGAAATCCGAGCCGATCATCATGGTCATGGCTTCGGTCGGCGTGATGTTCGTGATGAACGGCCTGACCCGCCTGCTGATCGGCGTCGATGAGATCCGCTTTGACGACGGCGCGCGCTTCCTGATCAGCGTGCAGGACTTCAAGGCCTGGACCGGTCTGACCGAGGGTCTGGCCCTGCGCCTCAGTCAAGCCCTGACGCTGGTCGTGACCGCGCTTTGTTGCTGGGCTTTGTTCCGCTTCTTGAATAAATCGCGCTCGGGCAAGGCGATGCGCGCCTATGCCGATAACGAGGATCTCGCGCTGCTTTCGGGCATCGACCCCGAGCGTATCGTGCGCCTGACTTGGATCATCGCGACCGCGCTGGCCGTGACAGCGGGAACGCTTTACGGCCTCGACAAGAGCTTCAAGGCCTTCAACTACTTCCAGATCCTGCTTCCGATCTTTGCCGCGGCCATCGTGGGTGGTCTTGGCAGCCCGCTCGGCGCAGTCGCGGGCGGGTTCATCGTCGCTTTCTCGGAAGTCGCGGTGACCTATCCGTGGAAAAAGATCGCGACCTATCTGGGCTTCCAGCCCGAGGGTCTGCTGCAACTTCTGTCCACCGAATATAAATTCGCGGTCAGCTTCGTCATCCTGATCGTCGTCCTGCTGTTCCGGCCCACCGGCCTGTTCCGCGGCAAAGCCTACTAACGGGAGGGGCTGAAACATGTCGAATACTCGTCAAGCCGACGCCTCGAGCCGCTGGCACGCTCCGGTGGTCTTCCTGCTGATCGCAGCACTTTTCGTGCTGGAAGGCACGACCAGCAACGCGCTTTTCTCGGGCAGCTGGAACTCGGCGCTGGCCATCCTGAACATGGGCCTGATCTCCGCTGTCATGGCCCTGGGCGTGAACATGCAATGGGGATATGCGGGCCTTTTCAATGCGGGCGTTGTGGGCTTCCTCGCGCTTGGCGCGCTGGGTCCGGTGCTGGTCTCGACCGCTCCGGTCGAGGGCGCCTGGGCCGCAGGCGGTCCGCGTGTCCTGCTGGCGCTGGCCGTGGGACTGGGCACGCTGGCCTTGGCCACGCAGATCTGGAAACGCGTGAAAGCACCGTTGAACCTCATCGCCATGCCGCTGGTGCTGCTTTTGGGCTTCGTTCTGTATCGCGCGGTCTTTGACCCTGCGGTCGTGGCGATCGAGGCGAATAATGCTGCTTCGGCGGGCAATATTGGCGGGCTTGGCTGGCCGGTCCTGCTGTCCTGGCCGGTCGGAGCGCTTTTCGCCGCCGCCGCCGCATGGGGTGTCGGCAAGGTCGCGCTGGGTCTGCGCTCGGACTATCTGGCCATCGCGACGCTGGGCATCGGCGAGATCATCGTCGCCGTGCTGCGCAACGAGGAATGGCTCGCGCGCGGCGTCAAGAACATGTCGGGCATTCCGCGTCCTGTCCCTTATGAGCTGGACCTGCAGAACGATCCGGGCTTCGTCGCCAAGGCGGCGGAATGGGGGATGGATCCCTCGACCGCCTCGGCGATCTGGGTCAAGCTGCTTTACGCGGGCCTCTTCGGAGCCGTGCTTCTGGGCCTGATCCTGCTGGCCGAGCTTGCGCTGAAATCGCCCTGGGGTCGGATGATGCGCGCGATCCGCGACAATGAGACCGCCGCGAGCGCCATGGGCAAGAACATCAAGGGCCGCCACCTGCAGATCTTCGTCATCGGCTCGGCGGTGATCGGGCTTGCGGGCGCGATGATGGTGACGCTGGACGGGCTTCTGTCTCCGGGCGGCTTCAACCCGCTGCGCTATACGTTTCTTGTCTGGGTCATGGTGATCGTCGGCGGATCGGGCAATAACTGGGGCGCGGTCCTTGGCGCGGTGCTGATCTGGTTCCTCTGGATCAAGGCCGAGGTCTGGGGTCCGGAACTCATGAACCTGATCACGGCGCCACTGCCCGATGGGGCCTTCCGCGATCACCTGCTGGCCAGCGCCCCGCATATGCGTTTTGTCGCCATGGGCCTGACGCTGCTTCTGGTGCTGCGCTTCGCGCCGCGCGGGCTGGTCCCCGAGAAATAGGCAGGGCCGCCTTTCGCCAGAGAGACAGACGCCGGGCCGCCACGCGCGCCCGGCGTTTTCGTTTTTGGCGTATACCCGGCTTTGATGGTGTAACCGCCCCCCGCCGGCATCGACGTGCCAAGGTGGGATCGCAACAATCCATATTGGGAGGCGGTCATGTCGGAGATTATCACGGTCGGACCGGATCTGGCGAAGAATGTGTTTCAGGTCCACGGTGCTGACAGCAAAGGCAGTGCGCTCTTGCGCAAGCAGCTCGGAAGGGCTCAGGCGCTTGAGTTTTTCGCCAAGTTGTCGCCCTGCCCGGTGGCGATGGAAGCCTGCGGCGGCGCGCATTTCTGAGGTCCGGAGCTGGCCAAGCTCGGCCACGACATTAAGCTCATTCCGCCCGCCTATGTGAAGCCCTTCATCAAGCGGCAAAAAAAATGATGCGGCCGACGCCGAGGCAATCTGCGAGGCAGCGCAGAGACCGAACATGCGCTTCGTGCCCGTGAAAAGCGAGGAAACGCAAGGGGCGGCCAGCGTCTTCCGCGTCCGAGAATTGCCCATCCGGCAGCGCAGCCAAGCCATCAACGCGCTTCGCGGACAGCTCACCGAATAGGGCTGGGTCGTGCCTCAGGGTGCGACAAATACCCGGCACCTGGTTGCCCTTGTCGCGGACGAGGAAACGGGCCTGCCCGCCTCGGCCCGGGCCTCCCTGACGGTCCTGACTGCAACGCTTGCCCAGCTCGACGAGCAAATCGAGACGCTGGACGCCGAGATCGGCCGCCGCGCCCGCGAGAGCGCCGTCGCCCGGCGCCTGATGACGATCCCGGGCATCGGCCCGTTGATCGCCACGGCCATCGCCACGTTGGCGCCGCCACCGGAAATGTCTCGCAAGGGCCGAGACTTCGCGGCATGGCTTGGGCTCACCCCCAGGCAGCACTCGACAGGCGGCAAGCAGAGGCTCGGGGCCACGACAAAGATGGGCGAGCGCTCGCTGAGGCGTCTGCTGATCATCGGTGCCAACAGCGTCATCATCAAGCGCCATTGCCACGCGTCGGCGCGCCCGGGCACTTGGCTGGCGGGAATGCTGGAGCGGAAGCCGACGATGCTGGTCCGCGTGGCCCCAGCGAACAAGATGGCGCGGATTGTCTGGGCGCTGA
>NZ_SDEB01000040.1 GCF_004522175.1 Paracoccus ravus
GCCTGACGAAGCACAGCCATGATCTGCGGTTCCGTGAAACGGCTCTTTCTCATTCGAATCTCCTCAGCTCACGCTACGAGAAAATTCTACTTATGCAGCCCCTTAACCATGGGGAGGATTACCCGTGAAGCGTCGATCCGATGAGACGATGGTGGCACGTTGGCGAAACTGCAGGCCGCTTTTTCGAAGCGAGAAGGCCCTTTTTACACAAATCACGTGTAGGATTCATCTCGTGAAGTCAGCGCGATAGCCTGGATTCATGAGCAGACCCACATCCCCGCCCTACAAGAGCCTGAACTGGCCTACCTACAATGAAGCTTTCAAGCGCCGAGGCACGGTAACGATCTGGTTCGACCCCGAGATGAACTGGCAGGCCGCGCCGACAGGCGTGGGCGCCAGCAGATCTACAGCGGTGAGGATGCTAGGAAAACAGTTCGGGGGACTGATTTCCCGACGAGCGCCATTCAGACGTGGCTTTCGATGAAAATGCTATTCGGCACGGCACTCACGACCGGCTTCGTAGAGCCTGCTGGAGCGGGTTGGCCTCGACTGGGGCTGCCCGACTTCAGCACGCTGTCTCGCCGTCAGATGACCCTGGCATCTGCTGATCGATATCGATCCTCTAAGTGCCACCGGTTCGAGCGACCCTGCGAGGGGCATGGCGGCCCGAAGCGGCACGTTCGCCCTAGGCCGGTTCAGATTCCGATCCGCCGCAGTCGGTTCGCGATGCGGCGATAGACAAAGGGCGGCAGGGTATTCTGCAAGACCGCATGGCGGTTTTCCTGCCGGTCCGCCTTGTCCGCGGTTCCGGGGCGCGGCTTGAAAAGCGTGGAATGCGCCTTGCGGGACGAATCCCAGGTCGCGGTATAATAGTACAGTGCGATGGACATCCTGGGCTCGCCATTGGGATGCGCGACCGGCCCCGGATTTCCGTGCCAGGTGTCCGAACCGGTGTTGAAACAGACCATCCGGTTGAAGATCGGGACAAAGCTCGCGGCTTTTGCGCTCATATCCTTGTTCCAGATCTCGAACGAACCGCCCCATTCCTCGCGCCAGTCCTTGTTGAGATATATCAGGACATTGATCCGGCGTTCGAGGTTCAATTTTCCATTGTGGTTGAAATCGGCGTGAATATCCAGATGACCGCCATTCGCCACGACATGGATGCCGCCGCCGGCGAAATACGGATCTGGAATCAATCCCTCGATGCCCGTGAGCTCTTCGAGAAAAGCCAGAAAGGCCCGCGAGTTAAGCGTATGGAACAGGCTTCGCGTATAGGGTTTCAACCGTTCCGGCATGTAGCTCGATTTCTGCTTTTCCTGCGGCCGGTTGAATATGCTCTCTGCCTCGGGCAATTCCTTCAATTCGTTCCTGACGCGTTCCAGAATTTCCGGCGGCAGAAAGCCTTCGAAAGAGCCATGCGGATAAGGTTGGTTGCTGCGGTAGGATTCGGCTGCGGCGCGCCCGGCTTCGCGGGCGGCCTCGATGGGCAGCAGCAGAGTTTCTGGATCAATCGGTAGAACAGGGGCGGACATAAAAAACCTCACAATGGTTAAATGCGGCAGCTCGTGTTTTCTAACGGGGATGAGAATACGAGTGCGTGATAATAGCAAGCCCTATGCAAGTGTGGTTGATGCACTACCCTTGGATTCAACCGAGCTAATGGCCCCCAGCCATCTGGCGGAAGGTGTCGCTTTTTGCGACCAGTTCCTCGTAACTGCCTTGCGCAGCAAGAACTCCATGTTCCATAAGGAAAATACGATCACAGGTCCGGACCGTGCTCAGCCGGTGGGCAATCAGGATGATTGTCTTGTCGTTGCGGATATTCTGCACAGCTTCCATCACCACCCGCTCGGTAATATTGTCCAGTGCAGAGGTGGCTTCGTCCATGATCAGCAAAGACGGATCGCGGTAAAGCGCCCGGGCGATGCCGATGCGTTGGCGCTGCCCGCCTGAAAGGCGGACGCCCCGTTCTCCGACCAGCGTTGAATAGCCGAGCGGCAGCTCCGAGACCACGAAGTCGTGCAATGCCGCAGTTCTCGCCGCATGTTCGACCGCCGCCATGTCGATCTCATCCTTTGGCACGCCAAAGGCAATATTGGCGGCAATGCTTTCATCGGTCAGGAAGATGCTTTGCGGAACATAGCCCAGGGACTGTTGCCAGTTGCGCTGATTTTCCAGCGTGATGGGTGTGCCATCCACGCGAATTTCGCCCTCGTCCGGGACCAGAAGGCCAAGAATCAGATCGACGAGAGTCGTCTTGCCTGCTCCGGTCCCGCCGACGATCCCGACCGTCGTTCGCGCGGGAATGCTCATGTCGAGACCCGACAGGGCCGGCCGCATCGCATTGGCATAGCGAAAGCGGACCCCGGCCATGTCCAGCCGGTTCTCAAGGCGGAGGGGATGCGACATGATCTGGGCGGGGCGGGGCACGCGGATGGCCTCGGCATAATCGGCGGCAATCGTGTTCAGCACCGGCATGCTGCCCCGCATCGACGAGAGCCCATGATAGATCTGCTGGACCGCAGGCAGAAGCCGCATGACGGAAAAGGCGAAAATGCCCATAGTCGGCACGATATCGGCGATATTGCCGCCATTGCGCAGCAGGAGCACCAGAATGACGGTCAGGAGCGTGCCGAAGGTGATCGCCTCAAGGATAAAGCGGGGCAGTTCGAGCATCAGGCCGATCGCCGCGCTCGACCGGGCGCTGCGCTTTGCCGACTTTTCATAGATACGCCGATAGACATCTTCGAGGCCAAGAAGTTTGACGTCCTTGATCCCGCCCATGGCCTCTTGCGAGACGCGGAAACGCTCTCCAAAGGCCTCCATGACGGCTTCTCCCGCTTCCCGCAGTCTTTCGCGCAGCGCCAGATAGATCAGCGCGTAGCTGCCGCCGAGCATCCCCGCCGAAAGAAGCGTCACGAGCGGATCGACCAGCATCAGGAACGCGATGATCGCAAGGACCAGCAGGATATTGGCGATCAGCCGCAAGGCCGGCGATATCATTCCCCGGATCAAATTGTCTGTTTCGTTCAAGACGTTCTTGCCGATATCCGCGCTGTTGCGCGCGAGAAACCAGGTGTAGGGCTGGTGCATATAGGCACCCAGCAACCGGCTGGAAATAGTATAGCCGCGCATGGCGGCGAAGCGGATCTGCGCATAGCTTCCTAGGGCCCTGACGATCAGACCGCCGATGACAATGGCGGTGACCGCCACCGCCATGGCGATCTGGAACGCAAAGGGATCTTCATAGCCAAGCGCGCTTCGAATCTTTGTCAGGGTGCCGCTATCGTCCACGGCCGAGGGATCCGCCAGAACCTTCAGCAGCACGAGCACCGCCGTCATGGCGACGACCTCGATCAGCGCGGCGATGATCATCATCCCGGTCAGCTGCCAGAACTGCCGCCGTTCTCGGTCGTCGAACAAAGAAAATATCTTGCGGTATAGGTCAATCACAATGCACCCCACCTGACTGGGGTCACTGTGACGCGCAGACCGGTCAAAAGAAAGTGCAAATGACGCTTTTGTCCACGCGTTTCATGGCGAAACAAGCCTGCGATGCAGGCTGCCCTTGCTCTCGCAAACGGATTCATCACTCCGTTGATCCGGCTGGCGCGGCGCGCCGGAAGAAATCGTAACGATGGGTGCTGCCGGAAAAGGTGACCGAGGGCGGGCCGCATAGCGGGGCGGGTGCAAGCCCCTCGGCCAGCAGCGGCAGGGCGGGGCAGCGATCGGTATTCCAGCCGACGACCAGGATGCCCCGAGACGCAAGCAGCCGCCGCAATTGGACAAAGGCCAAGCGGCAGGTCCGGGCCTCGTTCACGCCATAGCCGAAAACACCGTTCATGACGATGGCATCGAAAACCCGGTCCAGCGGAGGGCGCGGAGGATCCGTGATATCGGCGACCGCATGCCGCCCCGCGATACCGTAGCGTTGCGCCGCGGGATCCCGATCGGCGGTCCAGACCGTTGCCCCTCCCGTTTCAAGCTGCTTCAGGACGGGCAACGTATAGCTGCGGACGCCGATGAACAGAATCGTGGGCGACGGCCTTGCTAGCAGCGCCGGGATGATTTTTTCGCGCATATAGACCCGGTCGGGCTCGGCCAGAATGCGGCGCGCCTGCAATCTCTTGTAAAGGATCTCAAGGCGCGCGATCGTGCCTTGCGGCAGAACAGCCCGCGCAATCCCCTTCATGGGATCCATGGCCGCGAAAATGTAGCGTGCCGGGCTTCGCATCAGATTGCCGTCCCATATCCTGCGGCATCCGCTATGATCCAGTTGCATCATGCTCAATTTCAGTCGGGAAATCCAGTTCATGGCCGCGTCGCGTGAAGACGTCTTGACGATCAAGGTGCTGCGCGGCCTGACCGAGATCGGCGCCGCTCTGGGTCAGCTTGAAGGCACCGACCTTCCGCAAAGCGAATCGCGGCCGTTTTCCAGCCCCGGTTTCCTTCTGGCCTTGTTCGAGGCCTATCATGCGGCGGACGATCCCCGGCTGATCGTGGCCCGAACAGCCGAGGGCCGGCTTTGCGGGCTCTTGCCGCTGGTGGGACGGCCCCTGACCCGTGGGGGTTTCACGCTGCGCGAGGGGGGATTTCCGTTCAATCCCAACACCATCCTCAATGATCCGATGATCATGGGGGCGCATGCATCCGATATTGCATCGGCCCTGATCGGGGCCGCGTTCGACAGCAGGTTCGAAACGCTGATCCTTGACCATCTGCCGGTCTCCGGCGGTCAGGCACAGGCCCTGATCGAGGGGGCGCGCCTTCGCGGCGCGCGCAGCGACCTGCCCCGCGAAAGCCGGGGGCTGTATTTCGCCGATATCAGCGGCGGGCATGCGGCCTATATGGCGACCCGGTCGAGGGACCATCGCTGGCAGATCAAGAAAACTCTGCGCAAGGCGTCCGAGGCGGGAAAGCTGCGCATCGTCGCCGCGAGGGGGGCAACCGAGATCGGCGAACGGCTCGACGAATGGTTCGCGGTCGAGCGCCGCAGCTGGCAGGGGCAGACGCCCGGCGCGGCCATGGGCGATGCCGACCGCCGGTTCCATGCCTTGCTGCTTGAACGACTGGCCCGGGACGAGGTCGGCACGCTCTGGCTCGTCTATCTCGATGGCATCGCGGTCTCGGCGCTCAGGATGATCGACGGTCCGGGACGGACGGCGGTTCATACGATGCATTTCGATGCTGATTGCCGGAAACTGGCACCCGGCCTGATCGCTTTTGACGCCATGCTGCGCGATGGCTGCGCCCGCGGCCTGACCGAGATCGACATGCACGGCACCACCGATTTCTTTGCCCGCTGGGCCACGGGACAGCGGCGGCATGTCAGCTTGCGGCTCTATCGGCCGGGCGTCAGGGGGCAGGCCTTGCAGGCGGCCCGCCTATTGGCCAAATCCCTGCAGGGCCGCTTCGCGGGCCGGGTTGCCTCCGAGTGAGAGCGCGCGGCGCTCATACGCGAGAAATCCGGCCAAACTCGCCAAGGCCAGAATGCTGGTATGCTGGTTCGATTGCCCGAGAGGGGGGATATTGCGCGCCGTCCAGCCGCCATCGGGGCGTTGTCTGGCCAGAAGGCGCATGATCCAGGCCGGGCGCACGAGATCGTGGCGACCAAGCCATTGCAGGACCATGCAACGCTCGGCGAAGAGGTCCTCGGCCCTGGCGGTCAGATCATTGGCCCGGGCGATCGGTCCGATTTCGCCCGCCATCAGCGCAGTGACGGCGTCTCTGTCGGCACCGGCATTTTCCAGCAGAATGAGGCCCCCCACAATCACATGGGTGCTGCCATAGCCCCCTTCATCGGAAAACCCTGCGAGCCTTTCAAGCAGGCCCGGACGCGGTCGCAGATCGGCCCAGGCCGTCTCGATCATCATCAGTTCGACCGGGTAATAGGGCCGTATCTCCATCACGTCGGGCAGGGCCAGAATCTCGGGACTGTCATCGCGATAATGCGGATCGAGGACGCGGAATGCGGGGTCTCGGATGGTCGCGCGGTACTGCTCCATCTGCGACTGCACGAAACCCAGCCTGGCGTCGCCCGTCCGAAGGAGGGTCTGCCGGGCGCAATGAAGCACCGACATCGACACGTCTTGTTGCGGATCGAACCAGCGGCAGGCGCGCGTCACCGCCTCGTCGATGGCGTCAAGATGACGCATCGGTTCGGCCCGGTAGATTGCATCAAGCCGCCGGTTGCGCGCCGCAGCGGTCAGCCGGTCATATCGGAATTCGGCAGATCTGCGGAGCCTTTCGAACAGCAGGCGCATCCTATCGGTCGAGCCCAGAGACAAGCCGGCGAAAAGTCTCGAAGCTTGGCCGCTTTTCAAGGTCAAAGGAGGCCAGACCGAAGGTCGGGGCATTTCGGCGCGCGCTGTAATCCTTGGCCGCGAACCAGAAAAAACCGTCTGATGCGCCCAGCTGGGAAAATGCGGCCATCATCGGATTGGTCTGCGCCGTCGCATTGGCCCGCTGATCCATGGCGTGAAAATCGGTCCAGCCATATTCCGTGAACCATACCGGTTTGCCGCCGTCGCCAGCGGCCTCGAGGATGCGGTCTATCCTGGCCCGTGCCGCTGGAAAGCGGTTCTGATACCCATAGGGGTGATAGGCCATCACGTCGAAACAGCGCGCGATGCCCAGGGCGTAGAGTTCGCGCATGACAGACTCGGCCGCCATTCCGCGATGCTGGTCCGAGGCAAGGCCGCCAAGGACCACCACCCCCGCCGGGTCATGCCGGCGGATCGCCCGGTTCGCCCGGGCCAAAAGCAGGGCATAGGCCCCGAGATGCGCGGAGGCGCTGTCGGATTTCGAAAGCCAGCCATAGCCGGGAAGGTTCGGCTCGTTGAAGATTTCCCAGTGATGCACGCCCTGCCGCGCGTAGCGCTGCACGGCTGCCGTGGCAAAGGCCTGAAATCCCTTATCGATGGCGGCCCAGTTCCGGCCATAGCCCTCGGGGATATAGGTCAGGATCGCCAGAACCTGGATCCCGCGCTGCGAGAATTGCGCAACCATGCGATCATAGGCCGCCCAGCGATAGCCGGCACCGGGTTTCGGTTCGATCCGGCTCCAGTGGAATTCCGCCCGGACCCATTTCACTCCGGTCTGGGCGATCAGGTCGATCACCGCGGGGTCCAGGGCATGTGGATCACTGATCCCGACCGGCCTCGGCGGCAGCCGCGCCCCCCCGGCGCGGCATTCCGCGACCGCCGCGCGAATTGTCTGGGGATCGGGCGAATTCCGGCCCTGCGCCGCCAGGCTTGCGGGCGCGGCGGCGGCGAGGCTCAGGACAAGGGCGCAGTGGCGGAGAATTCGGGACATAGCGGCCATGATGTTCTCCTTTCGGCGCTTTGCCTAGCGGGCGCCTTCGCGGCTCAGCACCACCGCGACGGTCCGGAGCAGGATCTGCAGATCGCGCCGCAGCGACCAATCGGTGATATAGTCGATGTCCAGATCAAGCCGCGCCTGAAGCGCCTCGCGCGTCTTGACCGCCCCGCGCGAGCCATTGACCTGCGCCCAGCCGGTGATGCCGGGCCGAACGAGGTGGCGGAGATGGTATTCGGGGATCAGATCGGCGCAAAGCCGGCCCTCGACCTCCATGCCGCAGGGATGGGCGCGCGGACCGATCAGTGCCATTTGCCCGGTCACCACATTCACGAGCTGCGGCAGTTCGTCGAGCGAACTCACCCGCAATAGCCAGCCGATTCGGGTGATGCGCGGATCCTGGTCCTGGGTCTGCCCCGCGCCCGAGCGATCAGCGCGATCGGCGGCCATGGTGCGGAATTTCAGGACGCCGAAGGGCCGGGCACCACGGCCGAAACGCGGCTGGACGAAAAGCGGGCCGCCGCGGGAATCGATCATGATCCCGACCGAGATCACCGCCAGAAGCGGCAGCAGCGCAAGCAGCATGAGCATTGCCGCCAACCATTCGATCGCGGTCTTGAGATGCCAGATCGCGCCCGAGGGCGCCGCGATCCCGCCGCCGCCAAGGCCGATTTCCGTGGCCCCGGCAAAGGGCGGCCGACCCAACTCGTGAAAAACACCCATGTCCAGACCCTGTGCCCATCGCCCGCTCACGCAGGGGATCCGAAAATTCCGATCGGTCAGGCCGGACGCTCGCCCGCGCCGCATGCTCTTGCCCCGCTAGGGGTGCAAGCAATCGGAATTATACAGGAGTTGCCCGGATTGCTCCAAGCGAATAGTCTTGTCCCATCGGAGACCGAGCCGGGTCGGGGGCGACTGTTCCATCGGCGAAGGGATCTGCCGTCATCGGGATGCAGAGATGTCCTCCACCGATCTGGCCGCTGCAGACAAGATCGACTGGTTGATCCGGCGGCTGCGGCCGGGCTGGATCCGGAACCCGCTCGCCGTGGCGTTAGACCGCTATGAACGTTTCGCACCCCTGCGCCGCATGGACCTGCCGGAAGGCCAGAGGCTTTGCGTCATCGCGCCTCATCCTGATGATGAAAGCATCGGTTGCGGGGGGCTTTTGCGGCTCTGGACTTTGGCCGGTCGCAGCGCCGAAGTGCTGTTCCTGACCGATGGTGCATTGGGATCGCGGGCCAGCCGGGACCGGAATTTGCCTGCCGAGATGCGCGCGGCCGCGCAGCGCGACACCGCGGCACGCCGGCGCGGCGAGGCTCGGGTCGCGCTGGAACTGCTGGGGGCCAGCGCGCAATGGCTGGGCGGAAGGGATGGCAACCTTGCCGCCGATGCCGCCCGTCTGACTGAAAGCCTGGCCGCGCATTGGAGATCACATCCGCCAGATCTGCTGGCCGCACCCTTTCCCGCCGACCGGCATGGCGACCATGCCGCGGCGGCGCGGATCGTGGCGGATGCCGCTGGCCGCGCGCTGCGCGCGGATCTCGTCATGCTGGGTTACGAAGTCTGGAGCCCGGTTCCGGCCAATGCGGTTCTGGATGTGACCCCCGTCGCCGAGACCAAATGGCAGGCGATTGCCGCCCATGAATCTCAGGTCGCCACCACCGATTACGTCAGCGCCGCACGCGGGCTCGGCGCGTATCGCGCGATCACCGCCGGGATGGGGCCGGGGACGGCCGAGGCATTCCATCTGGCTGCCTTGTCCGACTATCGGGCGCTCGCAAATCGGCTGCGGGTCTGAAGCGCGTGCCGGTGGTCCTGCAACTGACCGACAAGGGGCCGGGAGGCGGCGGCATCCGGCGCGTCGTCGAGTTGCATGGCGAGATTCTGACCGGGGCCGGTCTGGATCTGCGCCGGTTGCGGCTCTTGGGGCCGGGGGCCGCCAGCACCGAAGCGGCGCTGCCGGTTCGGCCCGGTTGGGGCGCACGCCCTAGCGCGCAAGAGGCTGAGGCTTTCCGCGCCGCGCTTGTGGGGGCGGATGTCATCCATCTGCATCTGGGCTTTCACGCCCTTGCGCCGTGGCATGTCGAGATCGCCGCGCAGGTCGCGCCGGTGCTGGCCTTTCTGCATGATGTGTCGCCCTTTCGCGATCAGTTGGGCGTGGGAACATCGGCGGGCGGCTGGAAATCCCTGCCCGAGGGCGTGATGGCGCGGCTGCGCGCAGGCACGCGCCGCGCCTTGTGGCAGATGCTGATCCATCGCGCCGCGTTTCTGGTCGCGCCAAGCGCTTATCTCGCCCGGCTCGCGGTCACGGCGGGGGCCGTTCCGGGCCGCGTCCTGCATCTTCCGCATCCGCTTGCCGCGCGGGCCGCGCCAGCCATGCCGCTCGGATCCGATCCGGTCCTGCTTTACGCCGGCCGCCTGTCGCCCGAGAAGGGGGTTTTCCTGCTGGCCGAAACCCTTGCCCGGATCGGAACGCCCGGCGCGCGGCTGATCGTCCTGGGCGCGGGGCCGGCCGAAAAGCGGATGAAGCAGCAGGTGGCAAGGCTTGGACTGGACCAGCGGGTCGCCTTTCTGGGGCAGATCCCGCCCGACACCGTCCCGGACCATCTTGGCCGGGCCCGTGCGGTCCTGCATCCTTCGCTCGTCGCCGAGGGGCTCGGCCTTGCCGGGATCGAGGCCATGCAGGCCGGACGTCCAGTCGCCGGTTTCGGATTGGGCGGGACCTCGGATTGGCTGATCGACGGGCGGACCGGGCTGGTCGCGCCGCCCGGGGATGTCCGCGCGCTTGCCGCCGCCGCCGACCGGCTGCTTTGCCTGGACGGGCTCGCCGAAGCACTCGGGGCGTCTGCCCATGACCATGTCAGTGAAAGATTTTCCCACGAAACCGTGGCGCGCGGCCTGCTGGCGATGACCGTTGGGGCAATCGGGGCGCTGGCATGACGGATCTGCTCATCATCACCACGCTGGATGTCGAGGGCCGCAACAACAACCGCGAACATCACGCGATCAAGGCATTGCGCAGCCATTACGACCGGGTGACCGTCGTCTATCGCAGGCGCGGGACTGGGGGGCGCGCTGGCTGGGCAATGTTGAGGTCCGAGACCCGGATCTCGGTCAAAGATGGCGTGACTTTCGTGGCGGTCCTGCCTGCGCTCAATCCGCCGGATGGCGCTGTGCGCCTTCATGCCCATGCGGGCGGGCGGACAGCGCGCTTGCGGCACCTGCTGGCGGGGCTTCTCGACAGCGCGGGCATACTGCGCGATCTCTGCACGATCTCGGCCCTTGCAGCGGCGGCGCGCGGCCGGATCCGGACCGCCGATACGCTTGTCGAGGCCTTTGGCCCTTGGGCGAGCACGGCGGCAGGCCGATTGCGCCGCGAGGGATTGATCCGCCACCATGTCTATATCGACCGGGATTACGAGCCCGGCTTCATGGTCTCGCCGCTCAGGCGTCGCTGGGCGGGCTTGTGCGAATCCCGGGCGGCGGCCCGTGCCGATCTGACCCTGAGCATCGGAGGCCGTCTTGCCGATCGCTTTCGCGGCATCTCGGGCGCGAATGTCCGGCTGTCTCCGACCGGCGTCGATCTGGCGCGGTTTCGCCCGGTCATCCAGCGCGAGCCGCTGCCCCGGCTGATCTTTTCCGGCGAGGTTGCCCCCTGGAGCGGCATCGAAGAGGCGATCGCGGCGCTTGGGCTTTTGCGGCGTCGCGGCTGGGATGCGTCTCTGGACATTCATGGCCCCTGTATCGGGCCGTATCGCGCTGAACTGGACCGCGTGATCGGGCTGGCGGGGCTCAGGGCGCATGTGGTCCTGCATGGAAGCCAGCCGCGCGGGGCGGTTCTCGCGGCTCTGGAACGGGGCGGGATCGGGCTTGCGGTCTTTCGCCCGCATCCGCTGCGCATCCATGCCGCCCCGCTCAAGCTGTGGGAATATCTGGCGGCAGGATTGCCGGTTCTCGCGCTCTCAGGCTCCGAGGCCGGCGATCTGGTCACGCGCAGCGGCGCCGGTCTGACCTGTGCGGCGGAACCCGTCGCGATTGCAGAGACGCTGCAGCGGATGCTCGGCGATGCTGCGGGCTTTGCGGCCATGTCCGAAGCCGGGCCGCGGGCCGCGGCCGGGCAGGATTGGTCGGCGGTTTTCGCGGCCGAGCAGCGCATGCTTGCGGAATTGCAGATGGGCCGCCTGGGCTTGCCCGGTCACCGGCCCGGCGAGGCCCTGTCTTGACGCGGGGCGAGGGCCGCATCCGCGTGCTGGTCAACGCGATCAATGACAATGCCGAACCGCGGGGGCCGGATCGCTATCTGATGGCGCTGTTGCCGCGCATGACCCTCTGTGACGCGGAATTGTCGCTCACGGTTCTGCTCGCCCCTTGGCAGCAGCGGCTGCGCAGCGCGCTGACCGCGGCGGGGGTCGAGACGGCGCTTGCCGATCCACCCCGCGCCCCGGCTGCGCGTCTTTTGTGGCAGGCCGGTGTCTTTCCGCGTCTGGCGCGGGATGTCGCGCCGGATGTAGTGTTTCTGCCGAACCTGATCTGGACGCCGGGCCTGCGCATCCCCTCGGTCATCACGGCGCATGATCTTCTGCATTTCCGCAGTCCCGAGAAATTCGGCCTCATGAAGGCCCGGCTCTTGCGTCTGGTGATCGGGCTCGCCTTGCGCCGCTCGGACCGGATCATTGCGGTCTCGGACTTCACCGCCCGGGATGCGGTCCGTTTCGCGGGGGTCCCGGAAAGCCGGCTCGCGGTCGTGCCGAATGGAGGCCCGGCCCCCGAGCCGCGCCCGGCGGGGGCAGAGGACGACGGCAGTTTCCTCTTCGTCGGCAAGCTCGAACGCAGCAAGGGGATTGTCGCCATGGTCCGGGCCTTTCTGGACCGCGAGACCCTGTTCGAGCGCGGCGCCCGTCTGCGCATCGTCGGTCCCGAGGGCAATGCCGCGGCGGAGATCCGGGCGGCGATGGGCCCGCAATCCCGGGGGATCGAGCGGCTGGGCTATGTCGATGACGCGACGCTGGAAGGGCTTTACCGCTCTTGCCGGGCCTTCGTCTTTCCCTCGGTGGCCGAGGGTTTCGGGCTGGTCGTGCTCGAGGCGATGGCGCGGGGCGCGCCGGTCATTGCCGCCCGCGCCACCTCGCTGCCCGAGGTGGTGGGCGATGCGGGACTGCTGGTGGAGCCAGATGACGAGGTGGGGCTGGCCGATGCGATGGAGCGCATCGCCAGTGATGACAGGCTTTTTGGCGAGTTGCAGCGCCGGGGCTATGCGCGGCTTGCGCAGTTTTCATGGGACGATGCGGCGGCGCGCATGGCAGGCATTCTGCGCGAGGTGGCGCGATGACCTCTGTCCGGGTCAGCGTGGTTTTGCCGCTTTACAATGACGGCCATGCGATCGGCGCGGTTCTGGAGGCGCTTCGGTTGCAGCGTGACGCGCCGGATTTCGAGGTGATCGTTGTCGATGATGGCTCCAGTGATGACGGCCCGGACCATGTCCAGCCGCCCTTCCGCCTGATCCGGCAGGAAAACGCAGGCCCCGCCGCGGCCCGCAATCGTGGCGCAGCCGAGGCAATGGGCGAGGTCATTCTGTTCCTCGATTCCGACTGCACGCCCCCGCCCGGATGGGTGGCGCGGATGGCCCTGCCAATCCTGGAGGGCGGCTTCGATGCGGTCATGGGAACGATCCGCGCGGCGAATGACGGCGTGGTTCCCCGCCTCGTGCAACTCGAGATCGAGGACCGCTATCGCGGCATGTCCGCCGCCCAGAATGGGGTGGATTTCATCGCCGCCCCGTCCTGCGGATTCAGCCGCGCGGTATTCTTACGGATCGGCGGATTTGATGCCCGGCTGCGACAGGCCGAAGATGTCGAGATCGCCTACCGGCTGACCGCCGCGGGTGGGCGCATCGCCTTTGTCGACGAGGTTCCCGTCGCCCATCTGCATCAGACCGGATGGCGCGAATATCTCGCCGTCAAATACCGCCGCGCCTTGGGCAGGCTACGGGTCTTTGACCTGCATCCCGAGAAACGCCGGCATGACAGCTGGACGCCGCTTGCCTTCAAGTTGCAATTCGCGCTGGTGGCGCTGAGCCTGCCTGTCGCACTTGCCGCACTGCTCTTTGACGCCCGGATTTTCGGGCTGCTCGCGCTGCTTCTGGCCGCTGCTGTGGGCTTGGGTTGGCCCCTTGTCGCCGGTGCAGGAGATCGCCTCGCCGATCTTGTCGGCCGCCCCAAGGCCTATCTGATCGCGGCGGCCTATGTCATCTTGCGCAGTGTCGTGATCCTTGCGGCCATGGTCCGGCTTCGGCTGTCTCGCAGAAGCGATGGCAAGGACCGGGCCGGGTGACGCGGCCCTTGCGCATCTGGCCCTGGCTGGTTCTCGGACTTGCTGCGGGCGTTCTGGTTCTTGCCGAACCCGCGCTCAGGCAGGTGCTGCCACGCCAGATTTGGATCGCCTTGGGTCTGGGTGAAGCGCCGCTGCGCTTTCTTCCTCTGGCGCTGACCGGGCTGATCGCTGCGGGACTGGGTCTGCATGTCCTGCGCGCGATGCCCGATTTCGCGACCGGCGCGCTCGCGGCCCTGCTGGCCGCCGCGCAGGTGAACGGCGTCGGGGCGGGGCCGCTCGACCTGTTCGATCTTGCGCTTGGGCTTGTCTTTCTGGGATGGATCGCGCGTTTCGCGTTGGATGCCGACAGACCGCTGCGCCTTTCCTTCCTGTTCTTCGTGACCGGAGGATTTTTGCTACTCGCATTGGCCCATCTGCCCGTGATGAGTCCGGTCAAATGGCTGGTCGGTCTGGTGGGCGTGATCCGTATCAGCCTGATTTCCCTGCTGATCGTGGACATGCTGCGCAGCCGGGCCGTGATCGACAACACGCTCTTTGCGCTGGTCGTCGTGGCCGCTTGCAGCGCGGCGGTCGGGGTGGTCCAGTTCGGTCTGGCCTATTTCGGGCTCTATTACTTCACCCTCATCGATCCTCCGGTCACCGCATTCAAGCCCACCCCGATCGGCTTTGTCATGCGGGCCTCGGGTTTTTGCGAAACGGCGCAGCATTACTCGAGCTTCTTGCTCTATGCCTTGCCCGCCGCGCTCTGGCGGCTTTCCGACCGCATGCGGCTGGGAGATCTGCTGGTCTGTCTGCTGCTGCTGGCGGGTATTACCGTTGCCTTCAACTTCGCGGCGATATTCGGGGCGGCGCTGATCCTCACGCTCTTTCCGCTGCTGCGTTGGCCTGATCGGGCGATACAAATCGTCCTGTTCGGCATGGCGCTGCTTGTGACCGCCTATTATGCCGGACTTGCCGAGTTGATCCATGATGTGACATTCGGCGATTCCGGTGTCGCCAAGGGCGTGGACCAGCGCCGGATGCTGTTCCAACTGGGGCTGGAGCAGGTGGCGCGCAACCCGTGGTTCGGGACCGGGCTGGGGGGATTCGGCGCGGTCGACGGCAATTTCTGGGACCGCCCGGTGCATAATATCTTTGGTCAGTCCGCCGCCGAACTCGGGATCTTGGGATTTCTCCTGATCCTGTCGGTGTTTCTGGTCCTGCCGCTCGACCTCGGGGCTGTCCTGATGCGCGGCAGCCCGGACCGTGCGGCGGCCGCGCAAAGCCTGATGATGGTGCTTGGCGGATTGGTCGCCTCTCAGGCCGAGCCGAACCTGCAGCAAAGCAATCTTTGGCTGGTTCTTGCCCTCGCGCAGGCCGTGATCCTGACGGCGGCAAGGTCACAGGATCACGGTCGTCAGCCCCAGCAGCCCCAATGAGACGATCAGCACCAGCATCCAGAAAAGAAGCGCCTCGATCGTCTTGCCGAACCGCGCGCCTCTGCGTCGCCGAAGCGCCGTTTCATATTCCTGCGGCTCGAGCCACCTGCCTTCGAAGAGCCGCTCGCCGCGTCGCAAGGCCGCGACTGTTTCGCGGCGGATCGCCTGCCGCGTGATTTCGCGGATATGCGGGTTCTCGCCCGCTTCTTCGGACAAAGGGACCGCTGGCCGGGTCATTCAGGGCTGAAATGAAAGACGAGGTTCAGGACGACCACCAGCGCAAAGATCGCGAAGGCCGCCGCGAAGATGCCGATGCAGGCCGCCCCGAGAAGCCGCAGCAGCAGGTCGTGGGTCTGCTCGCGCCGCGCGGCATCCTGCCCCAGCTCGCGCTCGAGCGTGGTGCGGAACTCTGCCGCATGGCTGCGGATCCGCGCGGTCCACGGCTGTGTCTCTGCTTCGTTCATACCGTCCCCCGCGGCGCGGCGGGAAAGCCCGCATCGCTATTGCCTGCGCGAAGCTGCGCCATCTCGTGTTCGTCAAAAAGCGGAAGCGGCGCGTGCTCGACCCTCATCCGATGGGCCGCGCGATGGGAATGTGCAACGAAAAGCGCGTAATAGGCACCAAAGATCAGGCCGCACAAGGCTGCGACAATGATATTGAGGGTGACCAGCGGAAAGATCGGGCGCAGTGGCGCCGAGGCTTGCTCGACCAGCACAAGGGGCGGTGTGGCATGGTTCGCCTGCAGCCGCGCCGAGGCCAAGTTCGCGCTTGCCGTCGAGATTTGCAGATCAAGCCGGTCGGCTTCGAGCCCCCGCTCTTCGGCGTTTCCCGTCTCCGCCAAAGCTGCGCGAAAGGAAGCGGCGGCCTTGTCCAGCGCCTGCTCGGAAGCGGCAAGAAGCGCGTTCAGCCCGTCCTGCGACGCGATGGCCAGCGCGCGTTCCAGCCGGATCTGCTCATGCATGCTGCCGGGCGGGCGGGTCTGGGCTTGTTCGATCCGGGCCGTCTCACGGGAGATCGAAGCCTCGAGATCCTCGATTTGCCCTTGCAGGGCCTGACGACGCGGGCTGGCCGGACCCTCGGTATTCGAGGCCAGATCGACGCGGAGTTGCAGCAGGATCTCTTGCATGCTGGCCAGCAGCGCGGTGGTGTCGAGCGTCTCGCCCCGGCTGTAATGCGCGGCCTCGGATTCGAGTGCCGCATCGAGCGACGCGATACGGGCCGAGGTCTCGGCAAGCCGCCCATGCAATTCGTCGCGCCGGGTCTCGGCGGCGCGGTGGCTCTCTTGCAATTGCGCGAGCGCGGCCGCATCCGCCGTCGACAAGCTGCCCATGCGCAAATCGAGCAGCCTCGCGTCAAGCGCGGCGCGCTCTTCGCGCAGCGCCGCGATTTGCGCCTCCAAGGCCGCAGCGCGATCCGCGGCCCGCTGCCGCATCGACCGTTCATGGAATTCGCGATAGAGGTCTCTTGCCTCATTGGCCATCCGGGCGGCGCGTTGCGGATCGGGATGTCGGGCGAAAACATCGAGCATGAATTCGCCGCTGACCGTCACATCCACCCGCTTTTGCACCTCGCCCAAGGGCATGTCGAGACGGCGGGCCAATGCCTCCATGATCTCGCGCCCGCGCAGGATGCCCACGTCGAGCGATGCAGCCTTTTCCTCGGGGGTCGGGTACAGCACGCCCGGCGGCGCATCCGGGGCAGGACCGAGATAATGCGGCTCCTGCGTATTGCTTGCGAGATAGAATGTCGTCTTGGCCTCATAGATCGGGGTCACACTGATGCTGAAAAGCCAGGCCGCGAGGCCCGCACAGGCGGCGGTCACAAGGATCAGACCCCGCCAGCGGTAGATGTCGCGCCAGTGCTGATGCAGGGGAACATCGGTCAAGGCAGCCTCTCTTGCGCGCAAGGGCCGTACGGGCCGCTATGCATCAGGGACGCCCATATGAGAAGATTGCCGCATTCCGGGCGCATGATTCGGGGTCCATTTTCGCACATGCTGTTCAACTGTCTTACGAAAATCATGCTGGTACTGGCCTTCTGCGCCGGGGCAGTTGAGGCCCAGGAGCCGGGGCTGATGCCCGGCGACCTCGTGGACCTGAGGATCTATGGCCGCGACGATCTGTCGGGTCAGCGTCGGATCGATCAGGGAGGACGTCTTCTGGTGCCGCTCCTGGGCCGCGTCGAGGCGCAGGGCCTGGCGCCCGAGGCGCTTGAGGCGCGCATTTCCGAGGGTCTTGATGACGAGGGCTTCGTGCAGGGTGCCTCTGTCGCCATCGACCTGCTGCGCCGTCCCGATGTCTTTGTCGATGGCGACGTTGCCGCGCCCGGTGCCTATGAATGGCGGCCGGGCCTGACGGTGCGCCATGCCATCACGCTGGCGGGCGGGATGGCGGGCGCGCGCCCCGATGAGCTGTCGACCACGCTCGAGGCCTATCGGGCGCAGGAAACCCATGGCGAATTGCTGACGCGAATTGACATTCTGCGCGCGCGCGAGGCCCGGCATCTCGCCGAGATCGAATTCGCGCAAAAGCTGGTCGTCGCTCGGGACGTCCTGCCCGAGACGGCCGGGCCGATCCGTTTTCCCGAAGATATTCTGGCGCTACCCGCGCTCGTCGCCCTCCGACAGGCCGAGGCCGATGTGCTGGATCACCAATCCGCCCTTCACCTCGCCTCGATCCGCTCGATGCGGTTGCAGCGGGAGGCGCTGACCCGCACGCATGAGCTGTTGAAGCGGCGCATGGATGTCAACCAGAGCACCGTCGATCTGCTGCGTGGACGGCTCGAAGAGTTGCTCACCCTGTCCCGCTCGGGTTTGATCCGCACTCAGGAGGTGGTCGAGATGCAGACCGCTCTTTCCAGCGCCGAAAGCTCGCAGCTGGAACTGCTGACCAGCCTTGCCACCAATGAGCAAGAGACGCAGCGCCAGGATCTGTCGATCCAGAGCGTTGGCATGGAGTCCCGCCGAGCCGCCGCCGAGGCGCTGGAAAGCGTGCGTACGGACCTGGCTTTGGCGCGGGCTGAACTGCCCGCCGTCGCGCGGGCTTTCTCTGTGGCGCGCGCCTATCTGGCGCAGCCCGGAGAGTTGCATGAGACCGAAAAGAGCGGGCTTGCGATCCGGCGCATCCCTCCCGGTCAGGCGTCCGGACCAGAGGCAGGGCTGGATGATGCGCTTGGCCCCGGTGACATGGTCGTGGTAAGCCGGGCCGAACTCCCCGGCTCGGACCGACGGAGGGCGGGAGGATGGCGTGCCGATTAGGGCCTGAACCGGCTCTCTCGCATCGGACCGATGGCGCAGCTGGCTCGCCGCCCCACCCGTTCCCGCAAGCAGCACCGCGATACGGCAGTAGCTGCAAGGCCATACGGTCAGGCAAGTGCGATGTGTCGGCAGTCCTGGCCTCTTCGGCGGTGCGCGAAAGCGGCACCAAAGGTTTGCTGCGCGCGCCCTACGGGGTGGCCTCGTTTAGGATCAGCCTCGGCTAGTGTGTTCCGCCCGATGATAGATCCAGCAGATCAACGGCGTCAGCGACCTAAGATCCTGCGCAGGCACGAGTTCACAGTGTCGATGAGTGGCAAGGGCAATCGCTACGATAACTCCACCGTCGAAAGCTTCATCAAACCGCTGAAGGCCGATTTGGTCCGGCGCTGCGACTGGCACACCCGACGTGATGTCGAGATCGTCCTCTTCGAAGACATCAATGTCTTCTGCAACCCGCGCCGGAAACACTCGGCACAGGCGTGGTCTTGGATCAGAGGTCGCCCAACATGAGCACCCGACCGGAACATACCCGGCGCAGGCCCAGCAGCATTCCCTGGGACCCGCGATACGGTATGTTCACGGCCAGGGTCTTCTGGCGGCGAGACAGCGTGCTGAAGTCGGGCAGCCCCCAGTCGAGGCCAACCCGCTCCAGCAGGCTCTACGAAGCCAGTCGTCTGCCAGAGCGCCAAGACGGCGAACTTCCGATGTCGTGCAGACGCTCGAACGGGTTTGCGGGCGGATTGGTTATCCCAGGACGATACGAGTCGATAACGGCAGCGAATTTACCTCTCGGGACCTCGATCTCTGGGCCTATGCCAAAGACGTCACGCTGGATTTCTCCCGGGCCGGCAAACCCACCGACAACGGCTTCATCGAGGCGTTCAACCGCAAGCTCCGGTCAGAGTGTTTGAACGCCCACTGGTTCATGGACCTTGCCGACGCACGCGAAAAACTGGAGGATTGGCGCAGGCACTACAACGAGGACCGACCCCATAGCGCGATCGGATACAACGTCCCGATCGCCACGCATTATCCCGATGGCGCCGCCAGCCCGCCATCGAGATCAGAGCCGGAAAACTCCAAGATCCAGCCGTCCAGCCTTGGGGAGCGGAGCACCAACCTGCAGACTCTCGTGATGAATGAGGGACCAGAAGGGGGCAGGTCAGCGGCCATGTCGCTGGGAATGCCTGCGCGGCGGCCACCGTCGACCTCGGCCTTCTTGACCTAGTCGTTCAGCGTGTTCGCGCAACAGCCGATCTTCGCCGCGATAGACGTGATCGCCTGCCACCTAGAACCCTGCGGACCAGCGCCGTGGATAACCATCCGCACGGCGCCCTCGTGGACTTGATGGGAGAGCTTGTTCGTGGTCTTGCTCATGATACGCCATCATACTCAGGAGTTGGAGCCTCCGGCAAACCCAGGGTGTCCACTTAACCTTCTTGGCTAACGAATTTCATGACGGTTTCGATCGGTCTGCGCCCCATGTTGCGGTAGCCGAGATGGGGCCTTTCGGTGTTGTAATGGACGAGCCACGCATCGAGATCGGCCTGCAACGCATCGACGGTTTCGTAGAAGGTCTCGCGCATCTTCACCCGGACAAACTCGTCCAGGACCGTACCG
>NZ_SDEB01000041.1 GCF_004522175.1 Paracoccus ravus
GAATGTCCGGGAATGGTTTGCGGCCCGCAACCAGTTCGCCATGATGTTCGGCGAGCGCTTCGACGCTTGAGTATCCCAAACCGCATGGGCCGGCACGGATACACAAAGTTCAGGACACTCCCGTTCGGCATGGCCGCCCGCGATCAGTCGGGTTTGGCCCGGTCACTTCGCCCCCCTTTTCGCCGCGATGGACGCGCTGTCCATGCAGGCCCGGCTCCAATCGAGGTGACCGGCGCGGTGCAAGTGGCTCAGCAAGACCTGATGCAACCGCTCCCATACCCCGGCGAGCTGCCAATCCCTGAGCCTTTGCCAGCAGGCCACGCCTGAACCGCAGCCCAATGCTGCTGGTAACATGCGCCACGGAATGCCGCTCCGCCGGACAAACATGATCCCGGCCAGAGCGGCCCGGTCGAAGATCGGAGGTCGTCCGCCTTTCGCGGACCGTGACGTGGAAGGCAACAAAGGTTCGATCACGGAACAAAGCCCGTCAGAGACAAGCGTGGCAGACATAAGCCGCTAATCTAACAGGACGAATCCGCCTGTAGGTGGTTCTGAAACGCCATCTTCATAGGAGCTCGTTATCGGCTGTCAGGTCAGCCCGCATACGATTGGTCTCGTCGCTGTCATCGTACTCGACTGGCTTCATGTCATGGTCACCTCGTAGGATGATGCACTCACCCGGCACTGAGAGGATGGCTCGATCATAAAGTGTTAGACCTTCAAACTGCTGCTGGAGCGCCCAGCTAGCCTGAATTCTGCTCGTGCGATTGACCGCGCAGCGCATCGATCGCCTGCATCCTCTGCCGGATCAGAAGCTCGCAGACACGGAAAACGCTAGCGGCGCCTTACGTTTCCTTGCTTTTTACCGCAACGAAGCGCAACGAAGCGCAAGCTTGACCTCTGGGCCGCTTCACAGATCGCCTCTGCATCTGCAACATCATTTTTCTGCCGGTTGACGAAGAGCTTCACATAGACGGGCGAAATGAGCCGCACCTCATGGCCCAGCTTGCCGATCTCTCGAACCCAAAAATGCGCGTCGCCGCAGCCTTCCATCGCCACGACGCAGGGCGGCAACCACGTAAAAACTCCAGCACCTGATCCCGCCGCAGTTTCTTGCGCATAACTGCACGCCCAAAGGCATCAGCCTCGTGCGCCTGACACATTATTCGCCAGATCGAGACCGAAAGTGCTAAGGTCAGCACCCATTGATTTCGGGGTTTTTGGCGTGATTCAGGCTCAGCAAGGAAACCTGATGAGCAACCTCACCTGGCTACGGACGCGCAAATGGAGCTGCTGAAGCCGTTTTTCCCGATGAGCCATGGCAAACCTGGCGTCGATGATCGAAGCGTCCTCAGGGGCATAATATTCATCAATCGCAACGGATTGCGTTGGCGCCGAAGGAAAACGTCCCTGCGAAGACTCTCTACAATCGCTGGAAGCGTTGGAGCGACAACGGGGTCTTTGTTTGGATCATGGTGGGTCTGTCCACCGAGCGGGCCGAACACAAGACGATCATGATCGATACAACGTATCTCAAGTCCCACCGCACGGCTTCCAGCCTGTCCGTAAAAAATGGGGGCGCGGACGCCAGATCGGGCGAACCAAAGGTGGCATGAACACCAAGTTGCATGCTGTAAGAGATGCTAAAGGGCGACCGATAGAGTTCTTCATGCCGGCGGGCCAGGTCAGCGATTACACCGGCGCGGCGGCGCTTCTAGGTACACTCCCGAAAGCCGATTGGCTTCGGGCCGATCGGGGCCATGATGATTGGTTAAGAAAATCCTGAAATACAACGGGTAATGGTCTGCTTCTCGGGGCCGAACATCCCGCAAGAAGACCATCAAATACGACAAGACGGGCCATAAACGGCGCAACCGCATCGAGATCATGTTCGGTAGCTTCAAGCTAGCGCGGCGCGTGGCCACATGATACGACCGGAGTACGGAAGCGTTTTTCTCAGCCATCATGCACGCCGCAACCGTCTTATTCTGGCTAAGCAACTCAATGAGTATGGAGACGAGTCAGGTGGGGCAAAAAATTCTCGGTCCGCTTTGGATCAACGAAAAATTACTACCGCAGATTGACAAAGGAGCAATCGCCTTTGTTAAAGCAACACCCGCCTACTTTTTTTCCGAGTAAAGCGCCAGATCTGCGGCGTGCCAAAGAGATGCAGCATCCAGATTTACCAAATCATTTGCGCGCCAATAGCCAATGCATGCCGAAATATGCACCTTTGATTTTTGACTGTACAGAGGGGAGGAAATCGCAAGAAGAATTTTCTCCTTCAGTCTTCCAAGTTGATCCAGCGTGAAGTTTCCAAAAACTAAGGCTGAAAACTCATCCCCACCTACCCTGCCACAAACTCCTTTCTCACCCAAATTAACACGCAGTACATCTGCAACATGTCTTAGACATAGATCGCCGAATAGATGGCCATGCGCGTCATTTATCTGCTTAAAGTCGTCGACATCCAACTGGAACAGTGAAAATGGTGAGGTGCCAAATCTCCGAATGGCACGCGCCATCTCCAGTTCGAAACCACGACGGTTCAAAATCCCGGTCAGCGGGTCTGTGACAGCGTGTTTTTCCGCCGAGATGCGCGCCGTGTCTACCCGATCCGCGAGGTGATTGATCTCGGCAGTTGCGGCACGCATTGCTTCGCCAATAAGAAGAAAATCAAGCGAAGGATCTGATGGTGCGAAATCACCGCGCACAAGATTCAACCTTTCAACCGCAGTCCTCAAACCCATTCCAAAACCAAAATTCAAAATGTAAAAATTACCAGATCTTGAGCTACTCCCCTGCAAGCACAAGTCATTGAACATGAGTGACCGTACGCAGATCGAAGGGCCGCTCAAACGCTCGGCATCAAAATCGCCTGCATTAAAAAGCTCTATCCCCGAGTCAATTCCAAATACGTGTTGAAAAAATTTTTGATCTCCAATCATTTTGCTTATCGTTCGCCCTGCAGAAAAAATGCGTCCATCTCGCGATATGACAAGATGCATGGGAAAAATCGAAAGATGTTCGAATGCCATGGACACTAGGCTTGACTTCTGCAATTATGAATTGACAAGGTAAACGGGCGACTTTCCTCATGCATTTCCGAGGCAATGTTTATTGTTATGAGGTGTCTAGTGACTTCCAATGTGGTCAAGCTACCGTAATCATCTGACATTCCACGAATACACCCTGACAAGACCCAGCCCCAATAAACGGGCAGGCCTTGGTAGTACAATTGAAATTCGTCACGAGATATTTGGCGAACATTTATGCTAAAATGCGTAGTCCCCGGTGCGAAAAAACTCATTCGGCTGGGCAACTGACCAAGCGAGGTCAAAAAATCCACGAGGGTCGATCCGGTGTAGCGAAAGAGTCGGCGAACATCCTCTCTACGCACGATCCAGCCACCGATATCCTCAAGAATTTCCTGTGCAGGCCGATCGAGGCCACGCGCTGCCGCGACGATGATTCTGCGGGCTGTTCGACGCTGCCCTTGCGGAGAGAGAAAATTCCCATGATCGAGCCCTGCTCGAAACAGAATGTCGTCCCAGATCTCCTCGCCATAGCATTCCTTGAAAAATCTTTCGACCGAAAGAACGACAAGCTGGTGCATGCTCTAACGCAATCTCTGCATGGGCCGTGCGTTTGACCACATTCGGGATCCAGAGAGCTCGGCTGCGGTCTCGCTTCGACCGGACGCCGTGATGGCGATGGCGCCGGTTTTGCGAAGCGCCTTTGAATCAAACATGAGGCAGGGGCTTTCAGTTCTGGCAAGATCCTCAAGAGGCGTGTTCGCCACGATGATCGTGTTTTCCTTACAGAGATCGGGCACCGCCAGAGCCGACTTTTTGCCCGTCAGATGGTAGATCGCATGGCGACCACCGGAAAAATCAAGCGCTCCTTTGCGCAAATTCGGGGGACCCGTCCAAAAGGGGCGACCGGCCGCCACGGCTTGATTGGCGCGGTCTCCGTCAGCCTCGAGCCATTGCGAGACCACATATGCGCCTCCGGTCGCCTTGGACGGAACCCGGGCCTCGCCTGTCATCATGGCCACTGCATCCCCTTGGGCCGAGATAAGAAGGAAAGGCCGCACATGGCCATGCCAGAGGAAGCCCGAGGCAATGACCATGCAGAGAGAGGCCGCCTTACGAAAGCTTAGGCAGATCGGGCTGGATCCGAATGCAAGGGCGGGAAGGCAAAAGAGACAAGCCCCCACCGCGAAGAGCGGAAGAACGGCGGCGGGTGGGGCAGGCACCAGATAGACCGCGCCGCCCAGTGCCGCGATCCAACGGGCCACTTCCAGCATCCAGGTCGTGCCGAGTCCCATCAGCCAGAGGGGCAAGGCGGATAGGCCAAACGGCGCAGTGATCGCTGACACGACTGCGGCGGGCATGACAATCGTGCCGACCACCGGGACGACAAGAAGATTGGCGATCAGCCCGTATTGCGTCAGCCGTCCAAAATGCGCGGCAGCGATGGGCGCTGTCGCCAAGCCCGCGACGAGCGACGAGATCAGCAGCATCGCGACGGGCCTGAGCCAGAACGGAAGGCTGGGCGCGAGCGACTGCCAAGGCCGGATGACAAGAATGAGCGCGAAAGTCGCGGCAAAGCTCATCTGGAACCCTGGGCTCAGAAGGGCCTCCGGGGTGAGGGCGAGAATTACCGCCGCAGCCAAAGCGAGGGTTCTCAGCGACACCGCGCGCCGATCGAGGATGATCGCGAGAAGCATGACCGCGATCATTAGGAACGACCGTTCGGTCGCCACGTCCCCTCCGGAAAGCCAGAGATAGCCGGCAGCACCCAGAAACGCGCCCCCCGCCGACCATTTGTGAAGACGTCCTGTCGGTCGATGGCATAGGCCGGCAATTCCCACGAGCATGCATCGCAGGCAGACATAGATGAATCCCGTCAGCATGCTCATGTGCAGACCCGAGATCGACACGATGTGGTAGAGATTCGAGTCCCGCATCGCCTGGTTCGTGGTTTCCGAAATGCCCGACCGGTCGCCCGTGATCAACGCGGCCGAAACCGCTCCGGCTTGCCCCCCGATTTGTGCCTGGATGGCCGCTGAAAGAGCAAGCCTGGTGCGGTGCAGGGCAAGCCACCCCCCCGGCGCCGCGGGTTCGGTCGTCACGACAGGGCTGCGCGTATAGCCGAGGGCGCCAAGCCGCTCGAACCATGCCACGCGACGATAGTCGAAACCGCGCGGCTCGGCCGGGCCGCTCGGCGGGCCCAGATGCGCCGAGAGCATCACTTTTTGACCCTGCACGGGCAAGCGTTCATCGGAGAGCAGCGAGATGCGCACGCGCCTTGGCGTGTGCTCTGGCGGCATATCTCCGAGGACGACCTGGTCGAGTGTCAGACGCAACCGGTCGCGCGACGAACGATCGATCTCGACCACCCGCCCTTCGACGGCACCATAATAGCGAAAATCCAGAATCGGGGCGGCGACGAGATGCGCGCGCAGCCCCGCGAGGCAGGCCCCCAGCGCAACCAGAAACACCGCCATCGCGAATATGCGCAGATTCGCATCCGTGGTCGGGCTGAAAGCCGTTTGGCGCGCCCGTCGCGACCAGATCAAAGCATAGACCGCGGCAAGACCGCAGGTGAGGTAGAACATCCCGCCCGGTTCATCGAGAAGGCTGAACCAGCCCCCGATGCCCAATGCCATGAAAACAGGTGCCCAGGGCAACATGCCGGCGCGCGTTGCTTGGCGGGACTGGTCCCGCAGCATCTCCAACACCTGCCTGGCCAGTCGGTCCATGCCCCGGCCGCTTGCAGCATAGATCATCCCATCGGTCGGCAAAACTTGTCCTCGTGCCACGCCTTGCGTATTGCTGTTGCCAAGTTAGGCACGCCTCCCTTTCAAAAGGCTTAACGGCGTCCCGACATTCCATTGTTTCTTGAGTGACTGGCTTCGCAATGACTGATCCCCGCCCCGTCGTGACCCGCTTCGCCCCCTCTCCGACTGGCTATCTGCATATTGGCGGTGCCCGGACGGCGCTGTTCAACTGGCTCTATGCCCGCGGTCGCGGCGGCAAGTTCCTGCTGCGGATCGAGGATACCGACCGCGCGCGCTCGACCCCCGAGGCGACCGAGGCCATCCTCAAGGGCCTCACTTGGCTCGGTCTCGACTGGGATGGCGAGCCGGTAAGCCAGTTCGAGGGCCGCGACCGCCATGCCGAGGTCGCCCGCGAGATGCTCGCCAATGGCACGGCCTATAAGTGCTTCTCGACCAGCGAGGAAATCGAAGCCTTTCGCGAGGCCGCCCGCGCCGAGGGCCGCTCGACGCTGTTCCTGTCGCCCTGGCGCGATGCCGACCCGGCGTCCTTCCCCGATGCGCCCTATGTCATCCGCCTGCGCGCGCCGCGCGAGGGCCAGACCGTCGTGCGCGACGCGGTCCAGGGCGACGTGACCTTCGGCAATGACCAGCTTGACGACATGATCCTGCTGCGCTCGGACGGCACGCCAACCTATATGCATGCCGTCGTGGTTGACGACCATGACATGGGGGTCACCCATATCATCCGCGGCGACGACCACCTGACCAATGCCGCGCGCCAGATCCAGATCTATCAGGCGATGGGCTGGGAGATTCCGGTCTTTGCCCATATCCCGCTGATCCACGGTCCCGATGGCAAGAAATTGTCGAAACGCCACGGCGCGGTCGGCCTGCATGAATATGCGGCAAGTGGCTATCCCGCAGCCGCCATGCGCAATTATCTGGCGCGGCTCGGCTGGAGCCATGGCGACGACGAACTCTTCGGTGACGCGCAGGCAAAAGAGTGGTTTGACCTTTCGGGGATCGGCAAGGCCCCTGCCCGGCTCGATTTCAAGAAACTGGAACATGTCAGCGGCTATCATATCGCTGGGATGGAAGATGCGGACCTGATGCGTGAGATCAGCGGATATCTGGCCGAAACCGGCGCGCCCGCGCTGACCGAGCTGCAAGCGGCGCGGCTCGCCCCGGCGCTTGGCGCGCTGAAGGCCAAGGCCAAGACCCTGCCCGCGTTGCTCGATCAGGGGCATTTCGCCTTGACCGCCCGCCCCATCACCATCGAGGAAAAAGCCGCAACGTCACTCGACCCGGTATCCCGTGGTATACTGAGTGAATTGACTGCCGCATTGCAGCATGTTAGCTGGAGCCGCGACGAGCTCGAGGCGGCTGCCAAGCAGATTGGCGAGACGCACGGGCTGGGCCTTGGCAAGATCGCTGCACCCCTTCGGGCCGCCCTTGCTGGCCGCAGCTCGACCCCGAGCGTTTTTGACATGATGTTGGCACTTGGCCGGGAGGAGACCCTGGCCCGGCTGCAGGATCACGCGGGCTGATTTGCCCGCAACCATCATCCGGGTCCCAACCGGAGACAGGTGAAAAGAAGGAGAGGGAAATGGCAGATAGCAAATCCGCAAAACTGCTGGTTGAGGGAAAAGAGATCGATCTTCCGATCCTCAGCCCGACGGCAGGCCCGGATGTCCTGGACATCCGAAAGCTCTATGGTCAGGCGGATGTTTTCACCTATGACCCCGGCTTCACCTCGACCGCATCTTGCGATTCGACGATCACCTTCATCGACGGCGACAAGGGCGAGCTGTGGTATCGCGGCTACCCGATCGAGCAATTGGCCGCCGAGTCGCATTATCTCGAAGTCTGCTACCTGCTGCTTTATGGTGAACTGCCCACCGAAGCCCAGCTGACCGATTTCGAGACTCGCGTCACGCGCCACACCATGGTGCATGAGCAGATGCACAACTTCTTCCGTGGTTTCCGTCGCGATGCACATCCTATGGCGACCATGGTGGGCGTTGTCGGCGCAATGTCGGCCTTCTACCACGACTCGACCGATATCGCGGACCCGCTGCAGCGCGAGATCGCCTCGATCCGCCTGATCGCGAAGCTGCCGACGATTGCGGCCATGGCCTATAAATATTCGATCGGTCAGCCCTTCGTCTATCCGCGCAACGATCTCGATTACGCGTCGAACTTCCTGCATATGTGCTTCGCCGTCCCGGCCGAGCCCTATAATGTCGATCCGGCACTGGCCCGCGCCATGGACCGTATCTTTACCCTGCATGCCGATCACGAACAGAACGCCTCGACCTCGACCGTCCGACTGGCCGGTTCCTCGGGCGCGAACCCCTTCGCCTGTATCGCGGCGGGCATCGCCTGCCTCTGGGGCCCGGCTCATGGCGGCGCGAACCAAGCCTGCCTCGAGATGCTGCGCGAGATCGGTTCGGTGGATCGCATCCCGGAATACATCGCCAAGGCCAAGGACAAGAACGATCCGTTCCGCCTGATGGGCTTCGGCCACCGCGTCTACAAGAACTTCGACCCGCGGGCGAAGGTCATGAAGGAATCGGCGGACGAAGTGCTCGAGCTGCTGGGCGTCGCCAACAACCCGACGCTGCAAGTCGCCAAGGAACTCGAACGGATCGCTCTGGAGGACGAATATTTCGTCTCGAAGAAGCTCTATCCGAACGTGGACTTCTATTCGGGCATCATCCTCGAGGCGATGGGCTTCCCGACCTCGATGTTCACGCCGATTTTCGCGCTGTCGCGCACCGTCGGCTGGATCTCGCAGTGGAAAGAAATGATCGGCGATCCGCAAAACAAGATCGGCCGTCCGCGCCAGCTTTATGTCGGCGCCGACAAGCGCGACTATGTCGATCTGGCCAAGCGCTGATCCCTACCCTTTGCAAGCGGCCCCGGAGCAATCTGGGGCCGTTTCGCATTTTCAGCCACTTGCGCGGGATGCCTGCCAATGCCACACAACTCGCCATGAGTGACGCATCGAAAATCGCGCTGATCACCGGCGCCTCGCGCGGCCTTGGCGCCGCAATGGCAGAACTGCTTGCCGCACGCGGCTGGCATATCATCGCGGTGGCCCGGACCGTGGGCGCGCTGGAGGAGTTGGACGACCGCATCCGGAAGGCGGGCGGCAGCGCAACCCTCGCGCCTCTGGATGTCGGGCAGGCCGAGCCCATGGTGAAACTGGCCGAGGCCGTGGCTTCGCGCTGGGGCGGCCTTGATCTTTGGGCGCATACGGCGATCCATGCCGCGCCTCTGGCCCCGGCAGGCCATGTCGATGCGAAAGATTTTCAGAAATCCGTCGATCTGAATGTCGTGGTCTCGCGCGGCTTGATCACCTTGTTCGAGCCGCTCCTGCGCGCACGGCAAGGCACGGCCCTTTTCTTCGACGACGCCCGGGCAGGGCAGAAATTCTTTGGCAGCTATGGGGCAACCAAGGCGGCGCAGATCGCTTTGGCGCGCAGCTGGCAGGCCGAGACCGAGAATGTCGGCCCCCATGTGGTCATTGCCGAGCCCGCCCCCATGCCGACGGCCACGCGCGCGCGATTCTTCCCCGGCGAGGACCGCGCCAGACTCGCGCCCTGCAAGGCCGAGGCCGAGCGTATCCTGTCCGGGATTCTCTGAGACCAAACCCTTGGCTTGCGGCATTTCGTCCGGGAATATCGCAAGACCGCAATCCATAGACCCGCGACCCGCCACGCCCGCTTGCCAATCGCGCCGCTGGTGACTAGATAGGCGCGTCGCAGAATGAAAGGCCCCGTGGTGGAAAACGTCGTCCTTACCGTGCATCTGATCCTTGCTATCTTGCTGATCGGGGTCGTGCTGTTGCAGCGGTCCGAAGGCGGTGGCCTTGGCATGGGCAGTGGCGGTGGCAGCGGTGTCATGACCGGCCGTCAGGCCGCGAATGCGCTGTCGCGCGCAACCTGGATCCTCGCCGGGGCCTTCCTTGTCACCTCGCTGACGCTCACCATCATTGCGGCACGCAACTCGGCCGGCGGCTCGATCGTCGACCAACTGAATATTGGTGGCGGCCAGGAAGAACAGCCGGCGACGAACCTGCCCGGCATCGGTGAATATACCCCGCCGCCCGCGGCCGGGCAGCCGGTGCTTCCGCCCGTTCCGGGCGGCGCGAGCGCGCCCGCCGAAGCGCCGGCCACCCCGGCTCCGGGGGCAACCGCCCCAGTGACGCCGCCCGCTGCTCCCGCAGCCCCGGCGACGCCCGCTCCGGCGGCAAGCGACGCCCCGGCGAATTCCAACTGACACAACAAATTGGGGTGCTTCATGCACCCCTCCACGACAACTAGCGGTCCGTTGCGGCCACAGGACTTTTCAGTTATAACTTGAGTCCCGTGAGCCGGCCAGATTCGGGCCGCGTTTTCTATTTTTCTGAACTCACGGGGGCCTCGATGGCGCGTTACATCTTCATCACCGGCGGTGTGGTTTCTTCCCTGGGCAAGGGGCTGGCATCGGCGGCGCTGGGGGCGCTTCTTCAGGCACGCGGTTACACCGTCCGTCTGCGCAAGCTCGATCCCTATCTGAACGTCGATCCGGGCACCATGTCGCCCTTTGAACATGGCGAGGTCTTCGTCACCGATGACGGCGCGGAAACCGACCTTGATCTGGGCCATTACGAGCGCTTCACCGGCGTTTCGGCGCGCAAGACCGACTCGGTCTCGTCGGGCCGGATTTATTCCAACGTGCTCGAGAAAGAGCGCAAGGGTGCCTATCTGGGCAAGACCATTCAGGTCATTCCTCACGTCACCAACGAGATCAAGGACTTCCTCTCGGTCGGTGAGGACGAGGTCGATTTCATGCTCTGCGAGATCGGCGGCACGGTCGGCGATATCGAGGGCCTGCCCTTCTTCGAGGCGATCCGCCAATTCGCGCAAGAACGTCCGCGCGGCCAATGCGTCTTCATGCACCTGACCCTGCTGCCCTATCTGGCGGCTTCAGGCGAGTTGAAAACCAAGCCGACGCAGCACAGCGTCAAAGAGCTTCGCTCGATCGGCTTGCAGCCCGACGTTCTGGTCTGTCGCAGCGAGCAGCCGATCCCCGAGAAAGAACGCGCCAAGATCGCGCTCTTCTGTAACGTCCGCCCCGATGCGGTCATTCCGGCTTACGACCTGAAATCCATCTATGAGGCCCCGCTGGCCTATCACCGTGCCGGTCTGGATCAAGCGGTTCTCGACGCCTTCCAGATCAGCCCCGCGCCGCGCCCCGATCTGTCGCGTTGGGAAGACGTGATGGACCGACTGACCAATGCCGAAGGTCTGGTCAAGGTCGCGATCGTCGGCAAATACGTCCAGCTCGAAGATGCCTATAAGTCGATCTCGGAAGCCCTGACCCATGGCGGCATGGCCAACCGCGTCCGCGTCAAGACCGAATGGGTCGACAGCGAGAAACTGGAAGGCGAAGGCGCGCATCTGCTGGATGGCTTCAACGGCATCATCGTGCCCGGCGGCTTCGGCGAGCGCGGCACCGAGGGTATGGTCGCGGCGGCGAAATATGCCCGCGAGAAGAAAGTTCCCTATCTGGGTATCTGCCTCGGCATGCAGATGGCGGTGATCGAGGCCGCCCGCAACCTCGCCGAGATGCCCGATGCCGGCTCCGAGGAATTCGACCATGAGGCCGGCGAAAGCCGCTTCACCCCGGTCGTCTATCACCTCAAGGAATGGGTGCAGGGCAACTACACCGTCCAGCGCAAGCTTTCCGACGACAAGGGCGGCACCATGCGCCTTGGTGCCTATACCGCCGTGCTGAAGCCGGGCTCGAAGATCTCGGAAGTCTATGACGGCGCGCTCGAGATCGAGGACCGCCACCGCCACCGCTACGAGGTCGATGCGAAGTATCGCGAGCGTCTTGAAGAGGTCGGGCTGAACTTCTCAGGCATGTCGCCCGATGGCCGCCTGCCGGAATGCGTCGAATATGCCAGCCACCCGTGGTTCATCGGCGTCCAGTCGCATCCGGAACTGAAATCGAAGCCCTTCGAACCCGCGCCGCTTTTCGCCGGTTTCGTCCGCGCCGCGATGGATAACGAACGTCTGGTCTGACCCAGGCATTCACGCCATGATGTCGGGGCCGAAGAAAGGTCCCGACCATGCGCCTTGCCCTGATCCTTGCTCTCTGCGCTGGCCCTGTCTGGGCCGACGCGCCGCTTTTCGTGATCGAGCAATCCAGCCTGCCCTTTGACCTTGGACCGGGCGCGCCGCAAAACGCGCCGGCTCGGCAGGGCAATTCGCCGAATGCGGCGGCGAACTCCGCCGCGAACTCGGCCAATTCATCTTCGAGCTACGCAAATTCGCCGCGCAATCCCGCCAATGAAAAGCGGGTGATCTTTACCCAGGACGGCGCGGTCGTCGGCTATTACGCATCCAGCACCGCCGGAACCCTGAATCTGTTCGATCTTTCGGGCAATCGCGTGGCCTATCGTCCCCGCGGCAGCAAGAGCCTGTTTTCCAACAAGGGCCAATGGTGCGGTACAGTGGCCGCGGCCCAGGGCGGCGGGTTCGCCTTCGGAATTATCAGAACCTGCGCCAATCTCTTCTGATTGCTGCATTTTCGTCACATAGCCGTCACATCGCTGCGCTACATCGCGCGCGTAACTATCGAGGAGCGAAGGATGCGCGACAATATGAACAGCGACTGGTTGCGGGCCGAGCTTCAGGATACGCTGGACGAGGATTTCGAGATCGAACTCGAAGACGCCGTCCTGTCGCGTGAAATCGCCCGGATCTATCGCGACAAACATCCCGAACAGATGCCGCGTCCGGATTACCTTCGCGAACTCCTGCGCCTGCAATCCGAACTGATCCGGCTGCAGGACTGGGTCAGCTATCACAAGGAAAAGGTCGTCGTCATTTTCGAGGGTCGGGACAGCGCCGGCAAGGGTGGCGCGATCAAGCGCATCACCCAGCGCCTGAACCCCCGGGTCTGCCGCGTCGTCGCCCTGCCCGCGCCCTCGGACCGCGAAAAGACGCAATGGTATTTCCAGCGCTATGTCTCGCATCTGCCCGCGGGCGGTGAAATCGTGCTCTTCGACCGCAGCTGGTACAACCGCGCCGGGGTCGAACGGGTGATGGGCTTTGCCAGCGAGACACAGGTCGAGCAATTCTTTGACGACGTGCCCGAATTCGAGCGCATGCTGGTGCGCTCGGGCATCCGGCTGGTGAAATACTGGTTCTCGGTCACCGACGAGGAACAGCAGATGCGCTTCCTCGTCCGCATCCATGACCCGCTGAAGCAATGGAAGCTCTCGCCGATGGATCTGCAATCGCGCATCCGCTGGGAGGATTACACCCGCGCCAAGGAGGAAATGCTCCTGCGCACAAATATCCCCGAGGCCCCCTGGTATATCGTGCCGGGCAATGACAAGAAGCGCGCAAGGCTGAACTGCATCAGCCATCTTCTCGACCTCATCCCATATGCGGATGTCCCGCATGAGCAGGTCAGCCTGCCTGATCGCGTCTTCAATCCGGATTACGAACGATCTGTCCTTCCCGAGGAATTGTATGTGCCTCAGCGATACTAACCCCACGGCGCGACGTTATTCGCTTTGGTCCTTGGCCTTTCTGGACTAGTATGGTGGCATGTTCCGAAATCTCCTCAGCCGCCTGTTTTCCGACAGCATCGTAGCTCCCGGCCTGATCGCGACGGATGGCGAGGTGGCGATTGCCGCCTTGTTCGTCCGGATCGCCCGCGCCGATGACCGCTATACCGAAGTCGAGCGCCGCCGCATCGAAGCCGTCCTGTCCCGGCGGGACGGTCTTGGTCCGGACGAGGCCGCCGAAAGACGGGTCGCCGCCGAAATGATCGAGGCCGAAGCGCCCGACACGGTCCGCTTCACCCGTCTGGTCAAGGAGCGTGTCGCGCTTGAGGATCGACGGGCGGTCATCGCCGCGATGTGGGAGATTGCCTATTCCGATGGCAATCGCAGTGCTGAAGAAGAGAGCATGATTCGTCTGGTAACGGGACTTCTGGGAGTCAATGATCGCGATTCCGCCTTGGTCCGGCAGCGCGTTCTGACGGATCTGGGGATTTCGGGCCTGTAATCAGTCAGGACTGCTTCTGCCCTTGCGTCACGCAGGAAATCGTTGCATTCGCCAGGCAAATAAAGCCTGATCGGACGCATGAGCGAGACAAACTTTTCCCCTGCATCACCCTCCCGGCCCGACGGATCCCGCGCAGCCGTCATCGAGATCCGCAATCTTCACAAGGCCTATGCGCAATTGGAGGTGATCAAGGGTGTCGACCTCATTGCGCCGCGTGGCCATGTCATTAGCCTGATTGGCTCGTCCGGCTCTGGTAAATCCACCTTGCTGCGCTGCTGCAACCTGCTCGAGGACAGCCAGCAGGGCGAGATCCTCTTCGAGGGCGAGCCGGTCAAATGGCGCGGCACCGGGCTTGCCCGCATTCCCGCCGATCGCGCCCAGGTGACGCGGTTGCGCACCAACCTGGCGATGGTGTTCCAGCAGTTCAACCTGTGGTCCCATCTGACGATCCTTCAGAATGTGATGGAAGCGCCCATTCACGTCCTGAAACGCGATCCCGTCCAGGTCGAGGCGCGCGCTCGCGAATTGCTGGCTAAGGTCGGGATCGGCGACAAGGCCGATGCCTGGCCCGCCCAGCTTTCAGGTGGGCAGCAGCAGCGCGCCGCGATAGCCCGCGCGCTCTGCATGGAGCCCAAGGCGCTGCTGCTCGACGAGCCGACAAGCGCGCTTGATCCGGAACTGCAACAAGAGGTGGTCCGGGTCATCAAGGATCTCGCCGCTGAACATCGCACAATGCTGCTGGTGACGCATGACATGCGCCTTGCAGCCGATGTCAGTGACCAGGTCGTGTTCCTCCATCAAGGCCGGATCGAGGAACAGGGACCGCCGGCGCAACTCTTTTCCGCGCCCCGGTCCGAGCGTCTGCGCCAGTTTCTGAGCGCGAGCATGGCCAACTAAAAGTCCAACAGGAGACAAAAATGAAAAAACTGATGTTTGCAGTGGCAGTTCTGGCCATGACGTCCGGCATGGGCGTCGCTCAGACCGTGCGGATGGCGACCGAAGGTGCCTACCCTCCCTATAACTTCGTCAATGACCAAGGCAATCTGGACGGGTTCGAGATCGAACTGGGCAACGAGCTTTGCAAACGCGCCGAACTCGACTGCACCTGGGTCAAGAATGACTGGGATTCGATCATCCCGAACCTCGTCAGCTCGAACTATGACACCATCATGGCGGGCATGAACATCAACGAAGAGCGCAAGAAGGCGATCGATTTCAGCGCACCTTATACGCCGCCGATGCCCTCGGCCTATATGGCGCTCACCTCCGACGCCGATATCGAGAATGGCGTCGTCGCGGCGCAGACCAACACCATTCAGGCCAGCCATGTCGCCTCGACCGGCGCGACGCTTCTGGAATTCGCCACCGGTGAAGAAACCATCGCCGCAGTCCGCAATGGCGAGGCCGATGCGGTCTTTGCCGACAAGGATTTCCTTGCCCCGGCGCAAGCCGAATCCAATGGTGAACTGGTCTGGGTCGAAGGCCATGACACCGTCGAACTGGGCGAAGGCATCGGCATGGGCGTGCGCAAGTCGGATGGTGAGCTAAAGGCCAAGTTCGATACAGCCATCCAGTCGATGAAGGATGACGGGACGCTGAACGCCATGCTGAAAAAATGGTTCGGCGAGAAGGCCCTGCAGTTCTAAACTGCGCTGGATGAAACGAATGGCCTGCGCGACGACGCCGCGCGGGTCCGATTGGAGTGCCCGATGTTTGCCACCTGCGCCGATCCCCAGACGCTCGAAGGGCTCGCATGGCTCATGTGCTACCTGACCTCAGGCAAGCACCTGCTGTTCTACCTGTCTTTCGGAACGGTGATCTTTCTTCTAGCCATCACCGCGCCCGTGGCCCTGCTCTTTGGCTTTGGCGGCGCGCTGGCCTCGCGGTCGCGCATCGCGCCCCTGCGCTGGTTCGGCCAGATCTACACCTCGATGGTGCGGGGCGTTCCCGACATCATCTTTTTCCTGTTCGTGCCCATCGCGCTGGATCAGGGCTTTGAATATCTGCGTGCGAAGGTCCTTTGCGACCCTGCAGTACCGATCCGACAGGGCAATGACTTCGTCGTCTGTCCGGCCGCCAAGCTGCCCTTGTCGACATCCGCGGAATGGGTCCATCAGAGTTACGGGATTTTCCTCGCGGTGATCGCCTTTGCCATCGTCTTTGGCGCATTCGCCTCGAATGTGCTCTACGGTGCGATGAATGCCGTGCCGAAGGCGCAATTGGAAACCGCAGAGGCCTATGGCATGAGCCCGCGCCAGGTCAGCCGCCGGATCCTGATCCCGCAGATGTGGACCTATGCGCTGCCCGGCCTCGCCAATCTCTGGATGATCTTGGTCAAGGCCACGCCGCTGCTCTTCGTACTCGGAGTCGAGGATATCGTCTATTGGGCGCGCGAATTAGGCGGCTCCAAGACCAGCGCCTATGCATATCCGCATGGCGATTGGCGGATCTATTATTTCCTCGGAATTCTCGTGTTCTACCTGCTTGTGACCTGGATTTCGGAACGAATTTTCGATCGGCTTCGCCTGCGGCTCTCTGCCGGGCAGGCCACGATGGCCGGTGAGGCCATGCGAAAGGCCGCGACATGAGCCAATGCCTGCAAACCCTGCAAGATTACGGTCTGCGCGCCATCGGCATCGGCGAGCGCCTCTTGCCGCGCACCGATTTCGACCTGTGCCAGCAATTCGTGCTGATCGGATCGGGGATGATCTGGAATATCTATTTCGGGGCTTTCGCGCTGTTCATCGGCTTCTTCCTGGCCAATGCGCTGGCCATGGCCAAGCTGGGCCACCGCGCATGGCTGCGCAAGCCCGCAGAATGGTTCATCTTTCTCTTTCGCGGCAGCCCGCTCTTCATCCAGTTTTTCGTGGCCTATGAGGCATTGGTGCAATTGCCGCGGGCGGGGATCGAGATCTTTGGCCTCACCGTCCAGACCAGTTGGATGACGCGCGCCTGGGCCGGAGCCCTCCTGGTGCTGGTGCTGAACACCGCCGCCTATTCCGCCGAGATTTTTTACGGCGCACTTCGCAACGTGCCGAAAGGAGAGATCGAGGCCGCAGACGCCTATGGCATGAGCGGCTGGACACGCTTTCGGCGCATCATCTGGCCGACCGCCATGCGCCTTGCCTGGCCGGCCTATACCAATGAGGCAATCTTTCTCTTCCATGCCACGACGCTGGTCTTCTTTTCGGGCTTTCCCGCCTTCCAGCAAAAGGGCGACAGCCTCTATTACGCGAGCTATTTCGCGGACAAGACCTTCAACCCCTTCGTCGCCTATCCTATCGTGGCGGGCTACTTCATCCTTCTGACCCTGTGCCTGATTTCGCTTTTCGGGGTCTTCAATCGGCGGCTGAACCGCCATCTGCCGGGCGCGGTCCGAAAGATCCGCTATCGGCCCAATCTGATCAGGTGAATCATGGACTGGTTGCGCGAGCATCCCGAAGTCAAGACCATCCGCGTGGCCGCAGCCGACCTGAACGGCGTGGCGCGCGGCAAGCGCATTCCCGCAAGATTTGCCGATAAGCTGCTGATCGAAGGGACGAAATTTCCGTTTTCAGTGTTGAATATGGACATCTGGGGCGAGGATGTCGAGGACAGCCCGCTGGTCTTTCAAGCCGGTGATCCGGACGGTCTTCTGCTGCCGACCGAGCGGGGCTTCATGCCGATGCCCTGGCTCGAGGCTCCGACCGGGCTCTTGCCGCTCTGGATGTTTCATGCCGATGGTCGTCCCTATGAAGGCGACCCGCGCCAGGCTCTGGCCCGGGTGGTCGACCGCTACAAGGCTGCGGGGCTGACACCCGTCGTCGCCACCGAACTCGAGTTTTTCCTGATCGACGATTCCGGCGGGCAGTTGCGCGTCCCCCCCAGCCCGCGTTCCGGCAAGCGCCGCACCGGGGCCGAAACGCTGTCCCTGCGCGCGCTTGATGCTTTCGACCGGTTTTTCACCGCGCTTTACGACGCCTGCGAGGCGATGGACATTCCTGCCGACACGGCGATCTCGGAGGCCGCACCCGGCCAGTTCGAGATCAACCTGATGCATCAGGCCGATCCGCTGAAGGCCGCCGATGATGCCTGGCTTTTCAAGCTCTTGGTCAAAGGTCTGGCACGGCGCTACGGTTTTGCAGGCTCCTTCATGGCCAAGCCCTATGACACGTTCAATGGCTCGGGCATGCATATGCATTTCTCGATCCTCGACGAAAAGGGCGAGAATATATTCGACAATGGCGGCGAAGAGGGATCCGAGCGGCTGCGCCATGCGGTTGCCGGCTGTCTCGCGGCCATGCCCGGCTCGACCCTGCTCTTTGCCCCGCATGAGAACAGCTACGACCGGCTGGTTCCCAATGCGCATGCCCCGACCGGGATCGGCTGGGCCTATGAGAACCGGACATCGGCGATCCGAATCCCCTCTTCCGGGCCCAAGGCCCGACGTATCGAACATCGTGTCGCCGGAGGAGACGTGAACCCCTATCTGACCGTCGCCACGGTTCTCGGCGCAGCCTTGAACGGGCTCGAAGACCGGATCGAGCCGCCGCCCCCGATTCAGGGTAACGCCTATGAGCAAGGGCTCGCTCAGCTTCCGACGACCTGGGGCCAGGCCATCGAGTCCTTCGCCACCTGTCCCCAGATAAAGCGGATTTTCCCGGCGCATCTGATCGAGAATTTCGTCATGACGAAACGTCAGGAACTGCATTACATGGCCGAGCTTTCCGACGAGGAGACCGTGGAACTTTATCTCGACACGGTGTGATTGTTGCGGCCAGCATAAAACTTCCTTTCAGCTGGGTTTGGTTCCCTTTTTGGCAAGCATAAAGCTGCCAATTGAACCCGAGCCGCCTTATCGCAATAAAATCAATGCAATGTGCATATCGACCAGAAACGCGAGCGGCGTGACAGCGCCGTTCGTTGCCTGCGGTGCCGCGCCCTTGACCTCTGCGCCGCTTCGCTCCATCCCCTCGGCAAAGCCGGGTTTCTGATTTCAACACGCCGCCAATGGTCCGTCCACTTGGCCACGTATCGCGGCGCCGTCCGGTTCAGGCCCCGCCATGACGGCAATACCCTTCAACGAAGCCCGGTTCTTCGATCCTCAAGAAACGTCGCACATGGTCAAAGAGCGCCTGATCGCATTTCTGCGCAAACTGCGCGTGGCCGACCTTTCGGCTCCGATCCCGGAAAGCGACGAGGATGACGAGCATGCACCCTGCCATTCTCTTGCCCCGCGCGACGACGACCGGCGCGAGATCAGCCGCCGCGCCAGGCGCCTGCTGGACCTACGCGAGGCAGCCTCAGAGCCGGCCACCTCAAACGCGAAGAACGCGAGCCACTGGAGCTGCTGCGTGACAGCGTTCGTTTGATTCGAATCCCCAGCGAAAATCGTGCCGATCACGTGGCCTCCACCCCGCACGCGGAGATGCTCTGGTTGGCACCGGCCACCGAGATCGTCTGGCACGCGATTCGTCGCTCGGTCCGCGTGGGCTGCACCTGACTGCGGCTGCCACCCCTGCTGCTGGTTGGCCTGCCGGGCATCGGAAAAGTCGCGTTGCGCGGCAACTTGCAGAGGCGCTGGACGCCCCGACCAGCGTCATCGAGGCGACCGGCGAAAGCGCCTCATTCGGCGTGGTTGGCGCACAGCGGGGGCTGGAGCGGCGTGCCGGGCCGGCTCATCGCAACGTTACTTAGTCCGGTCTGAACAACCAAGAACGCTTTGATTTTTCGTAACGAATCTGCGGTTTTGTTCGCTTTGAATTGCAGGGTTTCGTATGCTTTGGCCAGAAACCCTGCAATTCCCGGTCGCCAATGAAGCCCCATTCCCGCGCCCCTGAACAAGATGACCTGCTCCGCCCGCAGCTGGTGGACATGATCGACGCCCGGCATGAACTGGTGAGACTCGCTGCCTTGATCGACTGGGATTTCTTCGAACGGGAATGGGCGAGTTTCTTCCCCTCGCATCAAGGCCGACCGGCGACCTC
>NZ_SDEB01000042.1 GCF_004522175.1 Paracoccus ravus
TGGCTATGGACTTACAACAACGAGCGCCCCAACATGGGCATCGGCGGCATCACACCCGCCCAGAAACTGAAAATGGCTGCCTGAGGTCTACTTCTGCGCCCCGTTAAAACGGGGAGGATTACCCCATGCGGACGCCGTTTTTGGGTCTCGTATTTGACAAGAGACTATTTTTTTGTCATGACCTCGCGAATGTCTTTTGGCAGAGACGCTTCAGGTTTGCCGTAAAGGCGAGCCTTTCCCTTCTCGGCTTTCAGTGCGACAATAACCTTGCCGGTTTTCTGATGGATCGCTATTGCTCCGAAATCGGTATTGCACATATGCGGACGGCAGCCGGCTCCGGTAATCCAGTCGCCATCTTCGACCATCTTGTTTGATCCGACCATGATACTTGTCCGGGCCTCGTCGAGGGCATCCCAGCCTATCTGGGCAATGAGATCAGCTTCGGTTTCAGATGCGGTCAGCATCTTAAAGGGCGACTTGCCGACCCACGCAGAGACGTCATTTTTTGCTTTTTGGGCGGTTTCCGAGCTTCCCAGGCCGACAATACGCTTCGTGACGCGATGACCGTCATAGTCGAAAGCGACTTCACCTTCGCTGCCGCGACCTTGTTGGGTAACGATGAGAAGGCCGTCCTTTTCCTTGACATCAGCTCGTTCGCTACATGTGCCGAAGTCGTCGGTGACGCTGATGTTCCTCTGCTCGACATTGACCCAGCGCAGAAGCATGGCGCAGGCAGACCCGCCGGTGTTGAAACTCAGTAGGATCTTGTTTCCAAACTTTTGGGCACGGCTCGGCTCGTAGTAATCGAGCTTGACCATCTGCTTGCCGATCGAAAGTGCGTATTGGCCGCCCTTCAATTCTTTGACCTTGAGAATTCCGGCATCGGTCTGAATCGGCTCCAATGCCAGAGCGGGCGTCGAGATGAGGAAAGAAGTGATTATTCCAAAAATAATCTTGCGCATTTCAATTTCCGTGTCGTTTGCAGATTGCAAGGACGCGTTTACCAACGCCAACTGGGTCAGCAACAAAAATTTTTTCAAAACAGCACCTTGCGGATAGAGAATGTTTTTTGCGTCTCGTGTGGGCGCTGTTTTACAAATCAGTTGATGACCGCAGTTCCCCTTTCCCCGGACACACTTATCACAATGCCACGGTGACCGGGATGCCGAGGGCCGTGAAGCGGTTGCGGACTGCCACCCGGATCTGGACCTCTGCCACCTGGCGGTCAAAATCACGGGACATCAGCCGCTGGCCGAGCAGCTTCACGCAGTTTACTTTCGCCTCGGCCCTGCTGCCCCGGTGGTAGCCGCTCCAGTTCCGCCAGAGCACACGGCCCAGGTGCTTCCATGCTCGCAGGATCTCGTTGCGTGTGCGGGCTCCTGCCGTATCCGGCTTCCAAGGCCGGGCATTTCGGCGGGGCGGAATGATCGTTGCATAAAGGGAAAAGTGGACGACTTTCGTACCGCCCGTAGCATCTCCAAGCCGCCAGTTCTGTGGACTACCTTCTCAACAATGCCCTTTCAATGTTAACTGTTCGATTCGTTGACCCCGAAACTAAGCCCCTGAAGTGGCCCGCTTCTTAGCCCTTCAGCTATAGGATAGAAGCCGCGCTGAAACTGGATCAGCAAACGCATGCCGGTCGCGAGGACAGTACCGGCCTTTGACGAAACATCAGCTTCCAATTTCATGTAAAGCTCGGATTGAGTGATCTCGTCGGCTCGCAGAGTGATCGGCCCAAAATATCCAAGCGTGACGACCAATGCCAAGGCACAGACTAGGAGCTGGCTCCGCTTTTCAGCGCGGAGCACTTTGGTGGCCAGCCAACTGGTTTTCACGATGTGGAACAGAGCGCCCGCAATCGAGAAAGTAAAGGCGACCAAAGGCACGAAGGCGATGCGGATCGCGAGGTTGCCGTCCTTTTCATGCTTGCCGCCGGGCTCGAAGTCCGGGACGGGCGCGAGCAGCTTCGCCGTTTCGTCTTCCTCAATCGCGTTCAGCCAGGGAAGATATATCTGATCGCGGAACTGGGTTTCGGACAGGTCGGTGCGAAGCGGGATCTTGTGCGTCATGCCCAACTTTTCGCGCCATCTCGACTGAATCATGTCATGGGCAACATAATCCTTGAACTCGAGCGCCGGCGTCATGGCGAAGCCAGCATCACGCCTCATGCGGACATCGAACTCGGCGCGGGCCTGATCAGTGATCTTGCTTGCCACCGCCTTGTCGAAGCCCGCCTTGTCCGTGGGCTTCCAGTTGTTCGGCACCGGTACGCCTGCATTCTGAACATCCCGCGCCACCTTTGCATGCATATGCCTCGGGATTTGATCGGGACGGCGCCGGCCCAGTTTTTTCTTATACTTGGCGTTGGCGCGCTGCTGCTCACCGGGAATCTTGTCGAGCGCCGCAAGGTAGGCGTTCGACCCCTCGGCATAGGACTTGTAGCTCTCCTTGATCGCGGCCTCGCTGTCGGCATAGACATCCTCCGTCATATGCTTCAGCCCGCCCATCTCGCGTTCGGCACGGTTGCGGACAAGCTGACGAACCTCGCGCTCGGTCTTGCCCTCGACATTGTCCGTATAAAGGGCCATCGCGGGGAAAAGCGCCATGAAGGTCTTGAAGGACGGGCTGGTCCGGTCAACTTGATCGAAGTCCATCCCCCTCAAGGTCGCCGCCTCGGAGTGAATTGCATCGGCCGAGAAGACCAGAAGCGCCGCCGAGCGTTTTTGCCCGGCCGTCGCATTGTCTGAAATGAAATGCAGGATCCGTTCCTGGATGAAGTAGCTTGCGATGAAGCACAGGATCGCGACGATCATCATCCTTGGCCAAGAGGCCGAGACCGGCTTGCGATGGTCGATCGCCAGCGACCAGAAGCCCAGCGTCAGCGCGCAGCCGCTGATCATGCGACCCCAGAACTCGATGCGGTCGATCTCATCCTCGTTCACGGATGAGCCGATGACATCCAGAAGCCGGGCGTTGAAGGCCAGTTCAAAGACCAGATAGGCCGCCGTCAGGGTGAATAGGAAGATCGCCTTGTCCCGCGACCGGCCTTGCCCCGAGGGTTGCCGGGCCGAAACCGACTGCCCAGCCCTGATTTCGCTGAAATATCCGTCACTCATGACTGGGCTCAATCATTCATTAGATCAAGTTCGACGACTTTCGGGGCGCTGCCGCCCTCGACAGAAAGTTGCCGCTTGGCTGTATCCGGAACGACAAGACGCTTGCGCTTGGCGGCGGACGGAGAGGCCGCCGCGACCTTTTTCGGTGCGGCTGCGGTCGTCCTGCGGGCGGTCGTCGCACGGGTGGCGGGCTGCACCACCGCCGTCCGGGCCATTTGCGTCACGGGGGCTGGCTGGGCCGCCGGCGCATCAGGAGTCGCCATGGCAATGAGATCCATCGCCGAGACTTGGAGATGCCCGGTCTTCGAAAACTCGTCGTACTTCTGCTGGGCCAGCGGATCATTGCAGCCTGAGACTGCCATGCTACCCGAAAGAAGCAGCGGAATAAGGAAGGTCTTATGTGACATGGGAGTTATCCGTGGATGAAAAAATAAACTTGAGCGATCTGACCATTGCAGGGACACGGCGCGCGACAGGTGCAACAACCTTTGCCGCCCCACGCCTTGTTTCACAGCACAGCGCCTTGAATTCAGATGGAATCATCGAGCAAGAATGTGGATCACTTTCTTTCTCGGATGAGGTCGTATTCCGCCTTGGCTTTTTCCTTCATGATCTGGTTACGCCCATGGCGATACAGCATCGTATCATCCTGCAGCTGCAAGAAGATATCGCTCTCTGACACGGCTTCGCGGGCGGTCAGGGAATAGGAATGGGACGGGGTTTTTCCTTCCCGCACATACCAGGTGATTTCCGGGATGGCGGATTGTTCGTGCAAGTCGCAAACATCGGCCAATGCCTTGGCATCGATCTGCGCACCGGCCGCATCGTAGAACCAATGCGCCTCACGCGCCGCACCCTGGCCAGAAATGTGGTAAGCGCGCGTTTCGCAGCTTGGGAGGCCCGGAAGAGCGTCTTTATCTGAAAGCGCGGCTTTGGGGCCTTGATAGAGAACGCCGAGCACCTCGCGATCATGCTCGGATGTGTCCAAGGTCATCGACAGATGATCCTTGAGGAATTCCGATCGGCTCCAGATGTCGACCTTGGCGGCCCAGCCAAGCGCGGCGTCAATCACATTCACCTGACGCGCGGTGAACTCGACCTCCTTGCCATTCTGATGCTGCGTCACGAGCTTGAATCCCTGTCCCTCCAGCGCCGTTTTAGCTTCATCATAGGACATGCCCGGCTGCACGCCGAAGAGCTGGATGTCACGAAAGGTTTCGGCCTTCGCGGATGTGACCGAAAGCAGGATGATTCCGGCAGCAAGCAGGCAGTGGAAGATATTCATGCAGTGTCTTTCGAAATGGAAACGTGATTGTACAAAAAGCATAAGACCAGCGCGGCAAACGTTGGCCCAGAGAATAAGATTGTCAGGATTTTCCTTCCACACCCCAGAGGTTTTTCATCTCTCTTTCGACCCTAAGAGACGAGACGGCGAAACCCAGCAGCGGAGCAAGCAGCGTCTCACCTATATACTCTCCCACATCCGATGCGCTTCCGTTCGCCCAATCCCATTTCGTCGGAGCCGTGGAAATCGGGGTATTCACTACAGCCGCAAGGAGCAGCCCGCAAAGCTGAACCCCAAGAAGCATCCCTGCATTTTTGATCCAACTTGCGGATTTAGCTCTAGCGCCTTCCCCCATGATTTCGCTTGCCCGAATGCGCCGCCTGCGCGACATGGCAAGGACGCAAAAGGTCATTAAAAGCCAGGGCGACCAGAACAGAAGCGAGTAATAAGGGCCAGGTGGCACACCTAGCTCGTTGAACATCTTCAACCCGTCCGGAGAGAAACGCAGCAAAGCCAAGACGAAGCCAACCAAAAGAAACAGAAGGATATAATCTCGTTCGCCCTTCCGCAGATAAAGCTGCATGCTGGCGCGCGCCTTGCCGAGGGCCTCACCCACATGTTCGAGCGCGCCGTAGCGTGTCACCATATCTTCTGAGGGATCTTCTGCCGAGACCACGCGATGCAGCAGGTCGCGCCCCAAGGGATAGGCCAGCAGCGCTGGGTAATCCGCGGCCTCAAGGTTCCTTAGCGTCGGCGCAACAAGTTCAAGCAGATAAGCCTTGTCGACCAACATTCTTTCAGTTTCATGGCCGGCGGCGATCTGAAACTGACCCTCTTGATTGCCAGCATTGGCGCCAGCCACATAGACCGTCGCGCTATAGGTCGCCGAGCCGGTATTGTATTCCTGCTTGGTTTTGACATTGCTCCATTTGAAGGCGGATTCCTGAGTGATGAAGCCCGGCAGATTTTCCTTATGAGCATTGAACGCCTGCGCCTGCGCTTCGGTCGGGAAGTAGATGTAGCTCCGGTCGACCTTGGGCGACATCGACAGCTCAAAGCCTTTCAGGCCGCGACCATAGCAGGATGTACAGGTAATATTGCATCTCCCATTGCATCGCGAGCAATTGATCTCGCCCTTTCCGATACAGGTCGAGCAATAGACGGTCCTGGCTCCCAAACAGGAATAGCAGGTCCCACTTCGCCCCCTTCCGGCGCAAACCGAGCACGTGACATCCCTGTTCTCGTATCGAAATTTCTGTTCGAAGCCTCCACTCGCATAGTGCACGAAATAGCTCACCTGTACTTGCTTCGTGACGCTGCCCCTACCGGAACAGCCGGTGCACTTTTCAGTACCCTCACCTCTGCAGGATGAGCAGGAAACCTGACCAGAACAGCAACCATAGCCCGTGCATCGAACCTTTCCCTTGGCATTGCAATCTGGACAATCTTCGATCCTCTCACCGTCGCAATGGTCGCAAATGGCACGGTAATGGCGCGAGGCGGTGTCAAAGGTACCCTGGGAATCCGACGCTTTGTCATGGACCCAGTGTTCTACCCAAGGTGCCGAAATTCGCTCGTTCATGACCACATCCAGCTCAGCCTTGGCTTCTTCAAGCGTCTTGTCTGGAATGCAATCAATTCGCGTGATGTCGAACTGGAAGCAAAGTTCTAACTTCACCTCAGCATCATACGGATAGGCCAAGAGGGTGATATTCTGTCGGAGTTGCTGGGTATAGTCCGAGGTCGTGTTTCGATAGTCTTCATCCAGTTTGGCGTGGATGCGACTGCAAAAAATATGCGAAGCAGTGTCGTTGCTCATGTAATTGGCTTTTAATTTTGAATTCCCAATATGTTATAGCTGCTTACTTCGTTGGATAAGGCAAGCGGATTTCTCGCCGCTGACGCTCGTCGGCTCAAAATGCCACGCCACGTTCAAATGGCTGCTTCGAAGAATGCCGCCATGCGGCATTGGCTAGGCGCGAGCGGCAGCTGTGGGCCGAAACTACTTGAAGCGTGAAGTGTACCCAACTCTGCAACGCTATCGCGGTTGGGCAAACGTCCTTTTCCTGTTGGGTTTCTTGCGGCTAATTGGTGAGAAAAAGTTGAGTGAATAGATTGTCTTCCGGGTGGTAGCCGATCAGTTCCGCGCCGCCGGCCAGCGACCAATCCATCCCCGTATTTGCCGAAACGCCATTCACGACGATGCTAGGCCGTGACCAGGATTGCGATCCCGCGCCAATCGCCGCCAAAATCAACCGTCGGAAATCCTCGTTCGAGAGCCACATCCCACGAAACCATTGCAGGTTTCGTACATCATCTGCGCCGGCATGAGGATGCATTTTGCTACCACTTCCATGAGAGCCTGTTACGCTGATATGGCTCGGATTGTTTTCTCCCGGCAATATCCATCCGATCCGCATCGAGATGCTGGACATTCGCCCACCCGCTCCGGCTGCCAGCCCCGCAAGAAAGCGCTCGCCCATCAGTTTGGATGTGGCATAGACTGTAGAATCCATGAACTTCTGGCCATCATGCCAACGCGTGCCGGGCGCGGGAGGCAGGCCTTCGGATAGACCTCCGGGCCGCAGAGCAGCCGCAAGTTCGCCATCCTTGTAGCCACCCATGACATGGTTCGACGAACCAAAGATGAAACGCGAGACGCCCTCGGCTGCAGCGCAAAGACCCAGGTTGACAGTCATGTCGAAGGAAGCAGTTGCCTCCTTCCAGGACGCGTCAGGAAACGGATTGACAGCAGCAAAATGCACAACGCAATCGACGCCCTGCATGTGCTTACGCCACGGCCCATCCGCAAGCGTCAAGTCCGCGATGACGGGCTCAAGCTTGGGATGGGCGGGCAGGTCCGCGGGCAGTGCAGGCCAATAAAGCCCCACGACCCGGCTACACCAATCGGTCGCAAGCAGCGCCTTGATCGCCTTCGCGCCAAGATTGCCGCCGGCACCGGTAACCAGCACGACCTGCCCCTGCTCTTCCCGCATTACGAATCCTCCCCGCCCTTAGTCGATCAGTCGCGATAGACGACTTCCTGCATGCCCCGGATATAACCGATGGCATAAAGTCGGCCAAAGGCGGAGTAACCGGCATCGTCATTGCTGTCGCCTTCGACGGTAGGGACATGGTCGGGGCGCAGGACGCCGTCAAAGCCGATATCGCGGTAGGCCTGCATGCAGGCCACCATGTCGGTCTTGCCGGCGTCATGCCATGTCTCGTGGAACCTGATCGGATCGCCTTCGACGTCGCGGAAATGCACGAAACTGATCTTCTTGCCGAATTTCCTGATGGTCGCGGGCAAGTCCCCCGTCATCAGGGTGAAGTTGCCCTGGCACATGGTGATCGTGTTGCACTCCGACGGCATCATCTCCAGCAGGCGCTCGAAATTCGGGACGGTGCGCATGATCCGGCCCACACCGCGGATCGGCGAGGTCGGCGGGTCGTCGGGATGCATCGACAACGTGACCCCGGCCTTTTCCGCCACCGGCATCACGCGGCGAAGGAAGTATTCGAGGCTCTCCCAAAGCGCGTCCTCGCTGATCGGCGGCTGGTCGGTCAGATCCTCGGGCACCTGTGACAGGTCGAAGGCGGTGACCACCGAACCGCCGCGGCTGGGACGGGCGAAATCCGTGCGCAGCCAGTTGAAATCCGTCATCCATTCGTAGCACCAGACCGGGATGCCCAGCTTGCCCATGTTGACGAGCAGCTTGCAGACCTCGTCGATCTCCTCGTCGCGGCCCGGCAGGCCACGCTTGGCAAGGTTCAGCGGCGGGCGGGATTCGATCACCCGCAGTTCGAAACCCGCGTCATTGTAGCGCTGCTTGAGGCGGGTCAGCGGCCCGAGGTCGCAGGAGGTCTCGCCCGCATGGACGAGATCCTCGGGGGGCAGGCCGCCCACGGCGAGGTTGACGCCCGCCTGCTGCGCGAGCCGCCAGATCTTGTTGGGCGTCGGCGCGATGAATTCGGCGATCTGGATCATGATGTCTCCGTAAGAATGGATGTCAGGCGGCGCAGATGGCCTGGTCCCGAGCATCGAAGAAATGCGCGCGCGCCGGGTCATAGGCCAAATGGATCACGGAACCCTTGCGCGCCGGGGTGTCGTTGTCGATCTTGGCGACCAGCATGGTGCCATTGCCGATCTCGACATGGACGATGGCCTGCTCGCCGAGGCGCTCGACATTGGTGACGGTGCCGCTGAACGCGGCCTCGGCTTGCGGAACCTCGCGCAGATGCTCCGGGCGAATGCCGAATTGCAAGCTTTCGCCGACGATGCGCGCATGAGCCGGAAGATCGTTCTCGCCGCCGCCCGGAAAGCGGATGCGATCGCCCGAGCTTTCGACCGGAATCACGTTCATCGCCGGCGAGCCGATGAATTGGGCGACGAAGACATTGGCGGGACGGTGATACAGTTCCATAGGGCTGCCGACCTGCTCGATCCGACCGGCATTCAGCACGACGATGCGATCGGCGAGCGTCATCGCCTCGGTCTGGTCATGCGTCACGTAGATCATCGTCGTGCCGGGCATCGCATCCTTGAGGTTCGCGATCTCGATCCGGGTCGCGACCCGCAAGGCGGCGTCGAGATTGGACAGCGGCTCGTCGAAAAGGAAGACGTCGGGGTCGCGGGTGATGGCGCGGCCGATGGCGACGCGCTGGCGCTGACCGCCGGAAAGCTGCTTGGGCAACCGGTCCAGATAGTCGGTCAGTTGCAGCATGGCCGCGGCCTTGCGGACCTTGGCGTCGCGCTCCGGCTTCGGGATCTTGGCGAGCTTCAGGCCGAAGGCCATGTTCTCGCGCACGGTCATGTGCGGGTAGAGCGCGTAGGACTGGAAGACCATCGCGATGCCGCGCGCATCCGGGGGCACCTCGTTTGCCCGCATCCCCCCGATATCCAGCGTGCCATCCGAGATTTCTTCAAGCCCCGCGATCAGCCGCAAAAGGGTGGATTTGCCGCAGCCCGAGGGGCCGACAAAGACGATGAATTCGCCGCTCTTGATATCGAGATCGATCCCCTTGATGACCTGATGGCCACCGAATGTCTTCCGGATCTGGTTCAGACGGACATCAGCCATGACATGCTCCCGCTTAGCCGTGACTTGCCTGCGCGGTGCGCCAGGCTTCATATTCGCCACGCGCGTCCTCGCGCAGCGGGTAATATTTGCGCAGGTCCGCACCCTGCAGCAATTTCATGCGGGTGAATTCTTCCCATTCGACGTGATGGGTGGCGCGCTCCAGCAATTCCTGCGCCATCGCGGCAGGCACGACGACCGCGCCATCGTCATCCGCGATGATGATGTCGCCGGGATAGACCAGCGCCTCGCCGCATGCGATCGGGACATTGACGGCAAAGGGAATGATGTTGGTCTGGGTGTGGTAGTTTGGCGTGACGCCCTTGATCCAGTAGCCAAGATCGAGTTCGAGGCATTGCGCCGAATCCCGGATGCAGCCGTCGATGATGACGCCCTTGCCGCCCTTGCCCGCGAAATAGCTCAGCATCATCGAGCCGAAGATCCCGCTCGTCATGTCGCCCCGCGCGTCGACGACGATGATGTCGCCCTCTTGGGTGTGGTAAAGCGCATGGCGGTGCAGCTGCGCCTCGGGGTCATCATATTCGTTGGCCCCGTAGACATCCTCGCGCTTGGGCATGAATTGCAGCGTCAGGGCCGGGCCGGCGATCGAGCGCCCGCGCGTATAAGGCACCGGGCCGCGAATGAAGGTGTCGCGCAGGCCCATCTGGTTCAATTCGCCAGCGGCAGTCGCGCTGCCCACCGCGGCGAGCGCCTCGCAGAGTGCCCGCGGCGGGCGTTTGATGTCAGGGGTGTGGGTCACGATCTTGATCCTGAAAAGAGTTTTCTTGGTATCCGCTGCGAGGCTCCCGGCCAGTCTCGACCGGGAGCCCGAAGGGTCACTCGACCTTGAGTTCGTCGATCTTGGCGGCGGCCCAGGCCACGGCATCCTCCGGCGCCTCGCCATCGACGAGCACGCGCTGGATTGACTGGGTCACGACCTTGGAGGTGCTGACGGTCGCCGCCCAAGGAGTCGGGGGACCGGAAAAGCCGTCGACGACCCCATTGCGCGCCATTTCGTCGAAATTGGCGAAATCGGGGTTCTCGGCAAAGAGCGGCATCGATTTCGTCATGTTCGGATAGATCGGGATCCAGCGACCGCCGACGGTTTCGATGATCTTCTGGTAGTGATCGGGCGCGAAGAAATAGCGCAGCCATGCCTTCGCGTCGTCCTGGCGGTCGGATTTGTTGCTGACCATCCACGAGAAGGTCGAAAGCAGCGTGGCCGAGCGGCCATTCTCGCCCGGTCCGACCGGCATCGGGATCAAGGCGGTGTCGGCCAGGAGGTCCTGATCGTTTTCCTTGAGCCAGCTGTAGACGCTGGGTGGGTTCATGATGAAAGCGGCGCGTCCGGTCTGATAGGCAGTATTGTTGCCGGCATCGTCCCAAGTCAGGGTCGAGCGCGGGATCGTGCCCTCGGCGAACATGTCGGCGATGTATTTGTAGGCCGCGACCGTTTCGGGCGAATTCCATGTCACCTTGGTCCCGGTCTCGTCGAACATCTGGCCGCCAAAGGACCAGACCACCATTCGGGCCATGGTTTCGGCATCATTGGCCTCGCTCGTCGGAAGACCGAAGGCCGTGATCGCCGGGTTCTTGGCGAGGATTGCCTGCGAGGCACTGCGCAATTCGTCGAGGGTCTTGGGCAGGCCAAGTCCGGCCTCCTCCAGCAGATCCTTGCGCGCGAACATCGGCACCACATCGACCTCGAGCGGCAGCGCCATGGCCTTGCCATCGCGCATGACCGAAGGAACGGTGCTTTCATAGATGCCACCGTCCACGGCGCGCATATCGGCCAGAACATCGTCCAGTGGCTGGGTCACCCCGAGCTTGGCGAAGTACTGCACCTGCTGGCCGACATTCATGAAGACGTCGGGCATCGCATCGCCCTGAATGGCGGCGGCGAGGCGCTCGTTCAGGACATTGGCCGGAACGATGCTGTACTCGACCGAGATGCCGCGTTCGCGCCCGAACTCCTCGGCCATCTGGGTGATCAGGTCATCGGCCTGCTGGTTGAATGCCTGGATCGCCCAGATCGTCAGATCCTGTGCATGGGACATCGCGGGCAACAGCAATGCGACCGAAGTCGTCAACGAGGCCATAAGCTTCTTCATGTGTTTTCCTCCTCCAAACTATTGATTTCCTGGGGATCACCCCTTGACGCTGCCGGCGGCCAATCCCTCCACGATGTACCGTTGCGCGACGATGTAGATGGCAAGTATGGGAATGATGGCGATGACCGAGCTGGCCATGAGCTGGCCCCAGATGAAGGTGTCGCCCATGATCAGACCGTTCAGTCCCGCGGTGAAGGTCTTGGTCTCGTTGGAATGGACAAAGACCAGCGCGTAGAGGAACTCGTTCCAGGCATGAGTGAAGGCAAATAGTGCCACCACAGCGAAGCCCGGCGTCGCGATCGGCAGGATCACCTTCAGGAGCGTCTGGATACGGCTCGCGCCATCCATCCGCGCCGCCTCGTCCAGCTCGGCGGGAATGGTGCGGAAATAGCCGATCAGCATCCAGGTACAGAAGGGGACGGTGAAGGTCAGATAGGCCACGACGAGGCCGGTCTTCGTGTTCATCAGGCCCATGGATTGCAGCACCAGAAACAGCGGGATGAACAGCAGGGACGGCGGCAGCAGATAGGCCGTGACAATGGTGCGCGCGGCGATGGCCTTGCCCTTGAACCGCATCCGGGCCACCGGATAGGCCGCGAGCGCGCCCACCACCGCCGAGATGATCGTGACCGCCACCGCGACCTGCGCCGAATTCCAGACATAGCGGATGAATTGCGAGCCCCAGATGCTGGCCTCGAAATTCGACCATGTCAGCTTGTGGGGATAGAGCGTCGGCGGGTAAGCATAGATCTCGCGCGAGGTCTTAAGCGAGGTGACGACCACCCAGTAGATCGGCGCCAGCGCCCAGATCACCGAGAACCCAACGCCCAGCGTCGTGAATATCCTGCGCGCCGATTTTTCAGATTTCGAACGGACCATTTTCCACCCCTCCCTTTTCAGTTCTCGTCCTTCAGCATGCGGCGGGTCAGCAGCACAATGAGGATCAGGAAGACCGGGATGACCGAGACGAGCACGGCGGAACCGAGGCCGAGCTTGCTCTGGGCGATGCCGTAGTGATAGGCGAGCGTCGGCAGGATATGGGTGCGCATGGCTGGCCCGCCGCCGGTCAGGACATGGACCATGTGGAACGAGTTGAAGGTCCAGATCGTCGACAGCATGACGGTGACGAAGATCACCTCTTTCAGCTGCGGCAGGATGACCGAAAAGAACCGCCGGACCGGTTTTGCCCCGTCGATCGCCGCCGCCTCATTGAGATCGGACGGGATCGAGCTGAGCGCGGCCAGGAACATCATGGTGAAGAAAGGCAGGCCGTGCCAGATCATCGCGATGCCGATGGACCACAGGCCCCAGCTCGGGTCCGACAGCCAGTAGATCGGCCGGTCCGACAGGTGCAGCGACATGGCAAGATAGGACAGGATGCCGGCCTGCTCGTCGAAGATCCATTTCCAGGACAGGCCCGCGATCAGGCCCGGAACCGCCCAGGGCAGGAAGGCAAGGGCACGCAAGAGGCCACGCATCGGCATGGGCTGCGACAGCGCCACCGCGCAGCCAAGCCCCAGCACCAGCTTCACCGCGACCACTCCCAGCGTCAGGACGAGCGAATTCCAGGCGGCCCGGATGTAATGGGGGTCCGAGAACAGCTTCTTGAAATTCGCCAACCCGACGAAGGCGCTGTCCTGCCCGACCATCTGGTTCGAGAAGGCCGTCGAGACGCCATCCACCATCGGATAGGCGACGAAGGTGGCAAATACGGCCGCGGCCGGCGCAAGGAACAGATAGGCGACGAGCCAGTCCGGTCGATGCTTCCTTATCCGGCGCGGCAATGGCGGCGCCGTGAAGCCATCGGGCAAGCCCGCGGCCAAATTCTCTTTCGTCACGACGCGGTCCTCCCCGACAGCGGCCCTGCGAGCAGGTCGATCCCATGGGGCCGGCCTGATCCTCCTTCGCCTCACGAATTCTGTAGTTTCATATTTGACACTTCAGAGTTCACATTATAAACTTATAAAGTCCATATTTGCGAGCTGTCAAGCCATGCCCGACGAAAGCGAACTGTCTGCCAACCGCAATCCGGCCATCGAGAAGATGATGGCGATCCTCACGGAAATAGAGCGCCAGCCCAATGGCTTGCCCCTTGGCAGGGTCGCCGAGGCAGCCGGCGTCACGCGCTCGACCGCCTATCGGATCCTCAATTCCCTCTTGGCGCATGACATGCTGCGCCAGCTCGACAATGCCCATTTCGTGCTCGGAAGCAGGCTGCTGAGTCTCGCCGATTCCGTGACGGTCGGAGCCTTGGGGACGCGAGTCGCGAACGCGGCTCAGCCCATCATCGACGAGGTCAGCCGCACGATCGGAGAGACGGTGAAGGTCTCAGTCTGTGATCGCGGGCAGGTCGTCGTCGTCGCAATCAGCCTGGGGCGGAAGGCCCGCGCCTTGCAGGCGCAACTCGGGGAACATTTGCCGATCCACGCCGGGGCTGGCAGCAAGGTCCTTCTTGCGCATTCCTCGCGGGACGAGATCGATCGCGTTCTGGGCAGCAAGCTGCCGACTTACACGGAGCGCACGCTGAGCGACCCGCAGGAACTTCTGACGGAACTTGACCAGATACGCCAGCAAGGATGGTCGATCGACCCCGGCGAGTTCGACCTGTCCATCCGAGCCTGCGCCGCCCCCATCAGGAACCGGCAAGGGCAGGTCACCGCAGCTTTGAGCATTCCGTTTTTCGCCGATATCTCTCAGGAATACGAGGCATCGTTGCTGAATGCCGCCCAGGCTGCTGCGCGACACATCAGTGAAATTTTGTAGGGGTGGAACTCGGTTTTGGTTTCTGCGCCGCAATGCACTATTCGCCGCTAATTGGGCCCGCTATGCCAGCCTGATCGTTAGCGGCATCACCACGAAGAAACTTTCCAGCACCCAGTGAAGCAGGCTGAAAAGAAGAACCCACGAGTGGAGAAAATAACCTGGACGACCTGCTGCGCGGCCTTTCGGCAGAACTGGTGCGAGGCGTATTCGTTTTCGTGACGGTCGAGCCTGAGAACGTCCCGGCTGGTCTGTCGCCCCGGATGATTTTTCAGGAAGCGGAAGGCTTGACGCTGATCCTACTGCGGGAAGAGGTCGAGGCGCAGGGCCTTGCATATGAATTCTCATGTCGAATGATCACCATGACGGTGCATTCGTTTCTGGAAGCGGTGGGATATATCCGGATTCTTACATGACCATCTTTTCATCCCTGCTGGTCGTGCAACCGAAGCCATGACGATCTTGCTTGCACACAATTGCTCAAGACCGTCAGTGATTTCCCTCTTACGAAGGTCGGTTTTTCCGCATCATAGCCAGAGTCATATTCGGTCTCGCTGCGAGGCGTTTGAGCGTCCGCTTCGGCGAATGCCGCCGCGCAGCGTGCGCCGCGATCGAATGGCCGGAGTGGGCCGACTATGGGTGAAGGTGCGGCAGGCCCGGCGAAGGGCTGGCTTAGAGCTCTTCGAGGGATCGCGCGCGGAAGATCAGTTCGTGAATGATCCCCTGAGATTGGAGTTGTCGGCAAATCAGGCTGTAGAAAATGATTCTCCGGCAGCAGCGGCGACCAGACTGCATACTCCCTGTGTGTTTCGACCTCTGCCAGACTGCACGACGCGTACGCGATAGCCCATTTTGCTCGTGTCCGAGTTTAATCCGATACAGATATGCTCCGCGCTGCTCCAAATGAGCAATCGTGGTATGATCGTGGTGGCGGCGAGCCAGAAGGCTGCGTCGGCTCAGGTTTTGCGATTCTAAATTCCATTTCTACCGCCAAGTTGTCAGTAGCGGGAGGAAGCCATGACAACATTCACCCTGAACGGCGTCGAGCGGGAGTTCGGCGAGAGTGAGGCAATGCCCCTCCTGTGGGCGATCCGCGACATTGCTGGCCTCACGGGAACGAAATACGGCTGTGGCGTCGGGCTTTGCGGTGCCTGTACCGTGCATGTCGACGGCAAGGCTGTCCGCTCCTGCCAGGCAACCCTCGGAGAGGTTGCCGGCAAGAGTGTCACCACGATCGAGGGACTGGACCCTGCCGGCAATCACCCGGTTCAGGTCGCCTGGCGCGACCGGAACGTGCCGCAATGCGGCTTCTGCCAGACTGGCCAGATCATGCAGGCCGCAGCCTTCCTGAACGAAACGCCGAAACCGACCGACGACGAGATCCTGACGGCGATGTCCGGCAATGTTTGCCGTTGCGGCTGCTACCAGCGGATCGTCGAGGCCGTTCGCCTCGCCAGCACAGGAGCCTGAGCCATGCTGAAATATATCCAGCCCCATCTGGCAAGCGCGCAGGAACGCGTGCGCTTGGCCAAGGTCACGCGCCGCGGGTTTCTTGGGACAGCCGGCAGTTTCGCGATTGCGGCCTATGCCGTTCCGGCCCGTGCCTTCGACACCTATGCGGTCGGCGGTTCGGACATGCCACATGGCATCATCGAGAACCCGCTCATCTTCGTCTCGATCGATGCGGACGGCACCGTCACCCTTGTCGCCCATCGTTCCGAAATGGGCACTGGCAGTCGCACCTCATTGCCCATGGTCATCGCCGACGAGATGGAGGCCGATTGGACGCGGGTGAAAATCGTGCAGGCTCCGGGAGACGAGCCGACCTACGGCAATCAGGACACGGACGGCTCGCGCTCCATGCGCCACCATATTCAGGTTGCGCGCAAGATCGGAGGATCGGTTCGCACCATGCTGCAGCGGGCGGCGGCCCAGCAATGGGGCGTCGAGCCGACGGCGGTCAAGGTCGAGATGCATCAAGTGACAGGACCCGGCGGTCAAAGCGTCGGCTTCGGCGATTTGGCCGTCCAGGCGATGGCGCAGCCCGTCCCGTCACATGCCGAGATCACCTATAAGACCGAGGATCAGTTCCGCTACATCGGCAAGGGTCAGGTGCAGATCACCGACCTTCACGACATCACCACCGGAGCCGCGATCTATGGTGCCGACGTGGTCCTTCCCGGCATGAAATTCGCGGTGATCGCCCGACCACCCGTGGTCGGCGGGAAGGCCAGTTCCTACGATGCGACCGAGACGCTCGCCGTGCCGGGGGTCGAGAGCGTCCACGAGCTACCCTATGCATCGATGCCCACGAAGTTCGCGCCGCTTGGCGGGATCGCCGTGGTGGCAAGCAATACCTGGGCGGCGCTGGATGGTCGCGAGCGGCTGAAGATCGCGTGGGAGGCAGGGCCGCATGGCGCCTACAGTTCGCCCGCCTATATGGCCGAGATGATCGCCACATCCGAGCAACCCGGAACGGTCGCACGCAATCAGGGAGATTTCGACGCGGCCCTCGCCGGCGCGGCAAAGACCTTCACCGGAACCTATACGCAGGACCACATCGCGCATATCCCGATGGAGCCCCCGGCAGCGATTGCGCATTATACCGCGGAGGGACTGGAGATCTGGGCCCCGGTCCAGAGCCCCTATGCCGCGCGCGTGGATGCAGCGGCGGCGCTGGGGCTTGATCCTGCGAAGGTGAAGGTGAATGTCACCCTTCTCGGCGGCGGGTTCGGACGAAAATCGAAAGCCGATTTCGTCACCGAGGCGGCGCTGCTCTCAAAGGCGGTCGGAGCGCCGGTCCGGGTCCAGTGGGCGCGCGAGGACGATGTGAAGCACTCGTTCTACCACACGACGTCTGCCGAGCGGATCGATGTCGCGATGGACGCGGCCGGGAAGGTCACCGGCTGGCGGCATCGCTCGGTGGCGCCCTCGATCCTGTCCACCTTTGCCCCGGACGAAGGCAATGTCATGCCGCTGGAACAGGGGATGGGCATGAGCGACCTGCCCTTCGGCGTCGCGAATATCCGCTGTGAAAGCGGCAAGGCCTTGGCGCATACCCGCATCGGTTGGTTCCGTTCGGTGTCGAATATCCCTCATGCCTGGGCGATCGGGTCTTGCGTGGGCGAGTTGGCGGCGCAGCTCGGCAAGGATCAGAGGGCCATGTGGCTTGAACTGATCGGCGCGCCGCGGGTTCTCGATGCCAAGGCGGCTGGTCTGCCGGATGACTTCTGGAACTACGGCGAGCCGATGTCCGAGTTCCCGATCGATACCGGGCGGCTCATCAATGTCCTGAACATTGCCGCTGACGGCATCGGCTACGGAAAGGACCTGCCCAAAGGCGAGGGCATCGGCCTAGCCGTCCATAGAAGCTTCGTCTCCTATGTCGCCTGTGCTGCGCGGGTGAAGGTGACCGGGGGCAAGATTACCGTTCCCGAGATGCACATGGCGATTGACTGTGGCTTCGCGGCAAACCCCGAACGGATCCGCAGCCAGTTGGAAGGCGCGGCGGTGATGGGCATGACGGTGGCGCTGCATTCTGGCATCACCTTCGAAAAGGGTGCGGTCGAGCAGTCGAACTACTATGATTACGACGTCGTGCGCTCGGACAATTTCCCCTCGGTCGTCACCCATATCGTGTCGCATCCCTTCTCGGTCCATGCAACCGGAGTGGGCGAACCAGGCGTGCCGCCGGTCCCTCCCGCGATCGCGAACGGACTCTTCGCGGCTACCGGCGAGCGGCGTCGACATTTGCCGATGGGAGTGGACGCCTGAATCCAGAAAACCCCGCGAGTAGGATTCGTGCGGGATCACCTGTTCCGGGAGGTTGATTGACAGCGTCAAGTTAGCCGACGCAGCGATGCTCGCCGCGACGAGCACGAGTGGCCGCTGTGGGGAACCTCCGCCGCGACGCGTTTGTCATACTGACCGACCGGTTAGGGCCGGCCGACATGATACGTGCCGGCCGGCTTCAGGACTACAGATCTATCCCCTCTGACAGCGTCAGCGCATCGTCGAGATCGACGCCGAGGTATCGGACAGTGCTGTCCATCTTGGTGTGGCCCAGCAGAAGCTGTACCGC
>NZ_SDEB01000043.1 GCF_004522175.1 Paracoccus ravus
GCCTGACGAAGCACAGCCATGATCTGCGGTTCCGTGAAACGGCTCTTTCTCATTCGAATCTCCTCAGCTCACGCTACGAGAAAATTCTACTTATGCAGCCCCTTAACCATGGGGAGGATTACCCGGACAACCTCGGCGATGCTGCGCAGAAAATCACCCTGATCCTGCTTTGCCAAAAGCTCGGACAAGTCCATGTTGGTCTTGGTCATCGGGGGTCTTCGTTTGGTTCGTGGGTGAAGCGTCGAAACTCCACCTGACCATAGACCTCGATGGCCACCTCCGATTAAACCGGCAGCGCCGCTGAAATTACACCACGTCCGTGGACGCTACCCAGCCCGCTTCGCCAGGTGATCGTAGGAGGTGGACGGGCGATCTGCAGCACCGCGCAGATCGGCCCGACCCCCGTGCGCCTCACGATGTGCCTCAATGAAATCCGCCATCACGTCGACCGGTGGTCGAGCTCGGCCATCGCGAGCACGTCACCGGTTCAAGTGGCGCGATCGACACGCTGGCTTTGCGCAGTATCTCATTAGCCTGGCGCAGATCACGGTTCTCCCGCTCGAGTGACGTCATCCTCTCGGCCATGTTGCTGGGAATGCCTTCGGGTTTGCCACTGTCGACCTCGGCCTCTTCCCAGTCGTGCAGCGTGTTCGCTGAACAGCCGATCTTCGCCGCGATAGATGTGATTGCCTGCCACCGAGAACCCTGCGGACCCGCGCCGTCGAGAACCAACCGCATGGCGCGCTCGCGGACTTCAACGGAAACTTGTTCGTGGTCTTGCTCATGATGCTCCATCCTACTCAGGAGTAGGAGCCTCCGGCAAACCGGTGCGATGCAGAACTCTGGCCGTTACCGATGCGAAGGGCCGCCCGATATGGTTATTCATCCCGGCCGGACAGGGGAGCAATTACAAAAGCGCGGCGGCGCCGCCGAGCAGCCTGCCAAAGGCAGACTGGCTGCTGACAGATCGGGAATTTGATGCCGTCTTGTTCCGTGACGCGTTGAAAAACGTAGAGATAAAGGCCAGCATTCCGGAATGCAGGGGACGTAAAAATGTTAAAATGTGGCAAGCGGCGCTACAAACGGCGCGACCGCTTCGAGATCATGTTGGGCCGCCTCAAAGACTGCCCAACGTCGGGAAAACAGTTCCCCGGACTGTTTTCTGATCCTCATCATGCGTTGCCACCCTATCCGACCGATGCCCGGAAACGTGCTGCTCCGCGATCCTTTTCGCCGCAGCGGCTATCTTCTGGCTATGATCGAGAACGAGGCCTGACCCTAAGGCCGCCGAGTTCAGGGGCGGCCTGCCTATTTCTGAAGTCGCGCGTGGGATCGTGCCTGTTCAGACCGCGCCGCTCGCCACTCGGCTGTCCGGCAAGGTGGCATGTGCGACGAGTTGCGGCGCTGCTCCCGAGGCTTGAACCGAAGTGATCGCGGCGGCGGCGACGATGTCATCCGCCGAACAGCCGCGCGACAGGTCGTTTGCCGGTTTCGCGAGTCCCTGAAGGATCGGACCGATGGCCGTCAACCCACCCAGCCGCTGGGCAATCTTGTAGCCGATATTGCCCGAGGCGAGATCGGGAAAGACAAAAACATTTGGGCGCCCCGTCAGCCGGCTGCCGGGAGCCTTCTTCGCTCGGATGGCATCGTCGAGGGCTGCGTCGAATTGCAGCTCGCCATCGACTTCCAGATCGGGCTCGGCCTCGCGGATCAGGCGCAGTGCCTCGCGGATGCGGCCGAGGCTGGGATGCTCGGCCGAGCCGGCCGTCGAGAAAGAAAGCAGCGCCACGCGCGGCGTCTCGCGCAGCACTTGCCGGCAGGATTGCGCGGCCGAACGGGCGATGGCGGCAAGGCCCGCGGCATCCGGCTCGATCACCAGCCCGCAATCAGCAAAGATCATCCCGCCCTTGAGCTTGGCCTCGGACCCGCAGGACAGCATGAGGAAAAAGCTCGACACGATGCCGGCATCCGGGGCCTTTCCGATGATCTGCAGCGCGGCGCGCACGGTGTCGGCGGTGGTCGCGACCGCGCCGCCCACCGTGCCGTCTGCCTGGCCCAGTCTGACTCGCATTGCGGACTGCCGGATCGGGTCGCGCATCTCTTCGAGCGCCCGCTCGGCGGTCATGCCGCGGCCCTCGCGCAGTCGGTGCCAGTGGATAGACAGCTCGACGAGATCCGGTGCCTCGGCCGAGATCATCGACGTGACGCCGGGCAGCTCCGGCCCGTCCATCAGGGTGACGCGCGCAAGGCCTTCGCCGGTGATGCGCAGGGCGGCCTCGGCGACGCGCGGATCGCGGCCCTCGGGCAGGATGATGTGGCGCGGATTGGCGCGGGCGGATTGGTAGATCAGGTCGAGCGGTTTCATCTGCGGCTCATGTGAGGAAGGGTCCGGACCGGGGCGACCAGCCGCCCGGGACCTGTCTTTGCAATGGCTCAGGCGATCCAGTGGATGCCGGCGACGATGCAGATGCCCAGAAACAGCGTCTGGATCACCAGAAGGGCGATCGCGCCGGGTCCGACTTCCAGCATCTTCCTGAGCGAGGTCTTGATGCCCACGGCGGCAATGGCGATGAGCAGCGCCCAGCGGCTCAGAACGCCCGCCGCATCGGCCAGCGCCCGCGGCACGAGGCCCAGCGAATTGACCGTGGCGAGCACGAGAAAGCCCAGCACGAAGCCCGGCAGCAAGGGCGGGCGCTTGCCCTCGACCTGATCGGCGAGGCCGCGCGAGCGGATCGCAAGGGAAAAGACCAGCACCACCGGGGCCAGCATCGACACCCGGATCAGCTTGACCAGCGTCGCGGTCTCGCCCACCTCCGGTCCGATCGAGAAGCCCGCGCCGACGACTTGCGCCACGTCATGGATCGTGCCGCCCAGGAACACCCCTGAATCGCGGGCGTCAAAGCCGAAAAGCTGCGCCAGCATCGGATAGATCACCATGGCCACGGTCGAGAGCACGGTGACGGAAAGCACCGTGAAGACGAGGTCGCGCTCGGATTTCTCATGCTTGGGCAGGACGGCGGCGATGGCCATTGCGGCCGAGGCACCGCAGATCGCGACCGAGCCGCCGGTCAGCAGCGCGAAACGCCAGTCCCGCCCGATGAGGCGCGTCACCACGAGCGCGAACAGGATGGTCAGGACCACGCCCGCAACGACAAGGCCGATGGCCCGGGGGCCGAGTGCTGCCAGCATGTCGACCGAGATCCGCGCACCCAGCAGCGCCACGCCCAGCCGCAGCACGGTCCGCGCCGTGAAGGCGATGCCGGGGGCGGTCTTGGTGCCCTCGTCGGCCAGGAAGTTCAGCGCGAGCCCCAACAACAGGGCCATCAGCATGGCGGGCGCGCCGTAATGCTCGGACAGGAATTGCGCGGTGGCGGCGACAAGCACCGAGACGGCGAAACCCGGAAATGCCTCCCGCAAGGTCTCGAGGCTGGGCAGCCCCAGACGTTCGGCAAGACGCGGACCGGGCTCCGCGTCGGGCGATGAGCCGCTGACACTGACCTGGGGGATGGCGGTGGAGGAAGGGGGCGCGGACATGGTATCTCCTCGCGGGGTGGCCAGTGCCGGAACGGCGGGCAAAGGCCCCGAAGGTTCGGGACGGGTTCGGCAGCCCGGCCGGGCTGCGCCGGCCGGACCTCTCATCGCAGGGATCAGGCCATCGCGGCCTGAGCGCGCATGTCGGCCGGATCGATGCCGGCGACCACGACTGGCTTCTTCATCGCATCGCGGCGGAAGGGCTCGCCCAGTTCCTGGTTCAGGATGACCTCGATAAAGGTCGTTTCCTTGTTTTTCTGCTGGCGTTCAACTGCTTCGTGCAGCGCGGCGGTCAGTTCCTCGGCCGAGCGGACCTGCACGCCATTCGCGCCGCATGCCTTGGCGATCCCGGCATAGGTGGTGCCGCGGTCCAGCTCGGTGCCGACGAAGTTGTTATCATACCACAGCGTCGTATTGCGCTTTTCCGCGCCCCATTGATAGTTGCGGAAGATCACCATGGTGATCGCCGGCCAGTCCTCGCGGCCGCAGGCGGTCATCTCGTTCATCGAGATGCCGAAGGCGCCGTCGCCCGCGAAGCCGATGACCGGGGTGTCCGGGTTGCCGATCTTGGCGCCGAGGATCGAGGGGAAGCCGTAACCGCAGGGACCGAACAGGCCCGGCGCCAGGTATTTCCGTCCACCCTCGAAGCTCGGGTAAGCATTGCCGATGGCGCAATTGTTGCCGATATCGCTGCTGACGATGGCGTCCTTGGGCACCGCCTGCATGATGGCGCGCCAAGCCTGGCGCGGGCTCATCAGGTCGGCGTCCTTCTCGCGCGCGCCCGAGTTCCATTCGGTTCCCGGATCGTCATCCTCGTGGTCGAGGCTCGACAATTCCTGCGCCCAGCGGGACTTGGTCTGCGCGACCAGCGCCTTGCGGTCGTCGCGACCGGCATCGCCCGCCGTCTCGGACAGTTGGCCCAGAATGCCGCGGGCGACCTTGGCCGCGTCGCCCTGAATACCGACGGTGACCTTCTTGGTCAGGCCGATGCGGTCGGCATTGATATCGACCTGAATGATCCTGGCGTCCTTGGGCCAATAGTCGATGCCATAGCCCGGCAGGGTCGAGAAGGGGTTGAGCCGCGTGCCGAGAGCCAGCACCACATCGGCCTTCTGGATGATCTCCATCCCGGCCTTGGAGCCGTTATAGCCGAGCGGCCCCATGGCCAGCGGATGCGAGCCGGGGAAGCTGTCATTGTGTTGGTAATTCGAGCAGACCGGGGCATCCAGCCGCTCGGCCAGCTTGATCAGGTCCGGGATCGCGCCCGAAAGGACGACGCCCGCGCCGGAGAGGATGACCGGGAACTCGGCCTCGGAAAGCAGCTTCGCGGCCTCGGCCACGGCCTTTTCCCCGCCCGAGGGGCGCTCGAAGGCGACGACCTGCGGCAGGTCCACGTCGATGACTTGCGTCCACATGTCGCGCGGGATGTTCATCTGCGCCGGGGCCGAATTGCGCCATGCCTGCATGATGACGCGGTTCAGCACTTCCGGGATGCGCGAGGGGTCGCGGACCTCTTCCTGATAGCAGACGCAATCTGCAAACAGGCGCATCTGCTCCATCTCCTGGAAGCCGCCCTGACCGATGGTCTTGTTCGCGGCCTGCGGGGTGATCAGCAGCAGCGGCGTGTGGTTCCAGTAGGCGGTCTTGACCGGGGTAACGAAGCCGGTGACGCCCGGTCCGTTCTGGGCGATCGCCATGGACATCTTGCCGGTCGAGCGGGTGAAGCCGTCGGCCATCAGGCCCGCATTGGTTTCATGTGCGCAGTCCCAGAACTTGATCCCCGCCTTGGGGAACAGGTCCGAGACCGGCATCATGGCCGAGCCGATGATGCCGAAGGCATGCTCGATGCCATGCAGTTGCAGCACTTTGACGAAGGCTTCTTCGGTGGTCATTTTCATGGGTCGGCTCCTTATGCGCGTTCGTCGCGGTAGTGATAGAGATGATAGAGGCCCCATTGGCCAAGACGCCGGAAGGGCGTCTTCCAGCCCTCGTGGGGAAGCTCGGAATTGAAAATCGGCAGGTCGGGAAGGCTTTCCCCCGCCACCAGCTGCGCCATGCGTCGACCGGCCATGGCAGAATACATCACGCCATTGCCGCCATAGCCCAAGGCGTAGAAGGCACCGGGCAGGTCCGGCAGGCCGGTGATGCGCGGCATCATGTCATGGCTGACATCGACCCAGCCCCACCAGCTGTAATCCAGCTCGATGCCCTTGAGGGCGGGGAACTTGCGCTCCATGCCCTGACGCAGCCCGGCCAGATGCGCGGGATTGGCGGCATCGCGACCGGTGATCGCGGCGCGCGAGCCGATCTGCAGCCGATTGTCCGGCAACAGGCGGTAGTAATGGCGCAGGGTGCGGGTATCGGTCAGCGGCGAGCGTTTCTTGATCCCGATGGCGTCGAGTTCGGTGGGCGTCAGCACGCGGGTCACGACGCTGTTCGACATGATCGGCATCAGCCGGTCGCGGACGCGCGGATGCAGCCCGCGCGGCGCATAGGCCGCCGTCGCCACCGCGACGCGGCGGGCGCGGACCGTGCCGCCGGGGGTGCGCAGGTGATGCACGCCGCCCTTATATTCCCAGCCCTGCACCGGGCTGTCGGTATGGACCGTCGCGCCCAGTTCTCGGGCCGCGCGCAGATAGCCGAAGGCCAGTTTCGCGGCATGGATGCCGGTGCCGTCAGGCTCCCACATGGCGCCCTGGGCCTCGTGGTCGCGGGCGACGGTTTCCAGCACCTCCTCGCGCGAGAGAATCCGGGCAGCGTAGCCGAAGCGCTCGTTCAGGACCGCGACTTCCTTGGCCAGCGCGGGCATCAGGCCGGGCTTGTGCGCGATGTAGTAATGCCCGCCCTCCTGCGGCTCGCAATCGATCGCGTGGTCGCGGATCAGCCCGCGGAACAAGTCGAAGGCCTCGGTGATCTCGGAATGCAGCGCGCGGGCGGTGTCGATGCCCCAGCGCTCGATCCACTGGCTGCGCTTGAGGCGACCGGCGCTCAGCTGGGCCTGCCCGCCATTGCGGGTCGAGCAGCCATAGGCGACGCCGTTCGCTTCCAGCACCGTGGCCTTGATGCCATGCATCTTGGCCAGATGGATCGCTGTCGAAAGCCCGGTATAGCCCGAGCCGATCACGGCCACGTCCACCTCCATGTCGCCCATGACGGGGCCGTCATCCTGCGGCGCGGGGCCGGCGGTGCCGATCCAATAGGTCGGCGCGTAATCGCTATGCGGCCCCAGCGCGCGGGCATGCATCGGGTCGTAGAGCGGATCGAAGGGGACCGAACCCATGCGTCTTGCGATATCCAGCATCATGGCCTCACTTCGACGGAATCGCGGGGCGCTGTTTGCGGATCGCCTGCTTTTCGACGATCTGGCCGTTCTGGATGCGGAACAGGTCGACGCCCTGCGCCTCGGTGCGGGTGCCGTCGGGATTGGTGGCGCGGAAGGTCCATTGGCTGACGCCGCGCGTGCCGTCCTCGGACAGGAAATGGGAATGATCGGCCCATTGCACGTCGGGCAGGGTGGTCCAGACATTCACGAAGGCACGGGCGATGGCCTCTTTGCCCTCGATGCGATTGCCGTATTCGTGCTCGCCTGCGACGGTGAAGAAGACGCAGTCATCGGCAAAATGGGTCATCACGCCGTCGATGTCATGGCGGTTGAAGGCGTCGAAGGTGGCCTTCAGATGATCGGCGGTCAGCCGGGCGGCGGTCAGGGTGTAGGACATGGGTCGTTTCCTTGGTTCAGTAGCCCATCACTCGGGGAAGCCAGAGCGTGAGTTGCGGGAAGCAGGCGATCACGAAGATCGCGGCGGTCGAGGCGCAGGCGAAGGGCAGGGCGCGCAGGCTGATCCGCTCGATCGAGACCCCCGAGATGCCCGAGGCGATGAAGAGGTTCTCGCCCAGAGGCGGGGTCTGGAAGCCCACCGACAGGGTGCAGATCATGACGATGCCGAAATGGATCGGGTCGATGCCGACCATATAGGCCACCGGCAGCATCACCGGCACAAGGATCATGATCGCGGCCAGCGTCTCCATGAACATGCCCACAATCAGCAAAAGACCGATGACCAGCGCCCAGATCGCATAGATATTGGTGGTCAGGTTCAGCACGCCGCCGGCGATGATGGCGGGCACGCCGTTCTCGACCAGGATGCGGCCGAAGATGGTCGCGGTGAACAAGACCAGCAGGACGCGGCCCGAAAGCCAGGTGGTGGCCTCAAGCGCCTTGACGATTTCGGCCCAGTTCAACTCGCGATAGATCACCGCGCCCACGAAGAGCGTGTAGAAGATCGCGACGATGGCGGCCTCGGTGGGCGTGAACAGGCCCCCATAGATGCCACCCAGAATGACCAGCGGCGCGAGCAGGGCCCAGAAGCCCTGATAACAGGCGGTCAGGAATTTCGCCAGCGACAGCGGCTCGACCGATCCGCGGAAGCCGCGCATCCGGCAGCGGATGTAGTTCATGGTCAGAAGCCCCGTCGCCATGACCACGCCCGGCAGGAAGCCCGCGATGAAGAGCTTCGAGATCGAGACGGTCTGGAAGGAACCATGCGCCTCGACGGCTTCGGGCGGGGGCAGCAGCCCCATGGCCGAGATGCCGAAGATCACCATCGGGATCGAGGGCGGGATGATGATGCCCAAGCCGCCCGAGGCCGCCGTAACCGAGGCCGCATAGCCCTTGCCATAGCCAGCCCGCGCCATCGCCGGGATCATCAGCATGCCGACGGCAGCGGTGGTGGCGGGGCCGGACCCCGAGATCGCGCCGAAGAACAGGCAGGCGATGATCGTCGCGGCAGAGAGGCCGCCCGTGAAGGGACCCGCCAGGCTTTCGGCCACATTGATCAGGCGGCGCGACAGGCCCGCGGCCTCCATCAATGCTCCCGCCAGAATGAACGAGGGCAGCGCCATCAGCGGGAAGCTTCCGACCGAGGACCAGGCCATCTGGACCATCTTGATGGGGTTGTCGCCCAGATAAAGCATCGCGGCCAGCGCCGAGACGCCCAGCCCCACGGTGATCGGGGCACCGAGGATCAAGAGGCCGAAGAAACTGCCGAACAGGATTTCGACGAGATGGGCGTTCATTGCAGCTGCTCCCGCATGGCAAGGGGCTGGTCGTCGCGCTCGAGGTCGATCATTTCCTCGACCTCGACCCTGTCGGGATCGCGCGGGTCGATGCCCTTGACCAGCTTGAGATAATTCACCTGCAGGATGCGGATCGTCATCAGCGTGAAGGCGATGGGCAGGATCAGGTAGACATGGCGCATCTCCCAGCCCAGTGTCTGGGCCTTCACGAAGGGCTTGAGGCGAGCGATGAAGATCGTGGCCTGCCAGATGAAGACGATGTTGAAGCCGATCCAGAAGAGGTCGCCAATGGCCTCGACAATTCGGGCAATGCGGCGGGGCAGGGCGTTCAGATGGAACGAGACGCGGTTATGCGCGGCCATTCGTGCAGCGTAGGACGCCCCGAAATAGGCGAACCAGACGAAAAGGATGACCGAGAGTTCCTCGATCCAAGTGAACGAGAAGCCGAAGATTTGGCGGGCGACGATCTGGACGAAAAGCAGCGAGACGAATGCGGCCAAAAGCACGCGGCAGACATGGCTTTCGGACTTGTCGAGGAATGACCAGAGCGCAGGCATTTGGGCCTCCGGAATGGTGGCGCGAAGGGGAATGGCGATAGGGCGGGGTGGCGCGGGGTTGCCCCCGCGCAAGGCGTGTTACTGGACCGTTTCGCGGCCGAGCGAGGTCAGGACGCCGTTCAGGACATCCTTGCCGCCGATCTTGTCATAGAATTTCGGCCAGACGGCGCTGGTCGCAAGCTCGATGAACTCCTTCTCGCCATCGGCGGGATCCTGGATCTCCATGCCGCGCTTGGCCAGTTCGTCGCGGATCTTGGCCTCTTCGGCGCGCAGGAACTCGCCCGAAGCCTTGGTCGCGGCCGCGCCTGCGGCAAGCACCTGCTTCTGTTCTTCCGCGCTCATCCCCTGGAACAGCTGCTCGGAGACGATCAGCGGCTCGATCGAGAAGATGTAGCGCAGGTTGGTGACGTATTTCTGCACCTCGTCGAATTTCATCGAATAGACGGTCATGTAGGGATTGTCCTGACCGTCCACGACCTTCTGTTGCAGGGCGGCAAAGGTCTCGGTCCAGGCCATGGGCGTCGGGTTGATGCCCCAGGACTTGTAGGTCTCGATCATGATCTCGTTCTTGGGCACGCGCACCACGAGATCCTTCAGATCGGCCACGGTCGAGATCGGCTTCTTCGAGTTGGTCAGCACGCGGAAGCCCGAATAGGCCCAGCCGATGATCCGCACGCCGGCATCCTCGATCGTCTGATCGACCATCTTCTGGCCCAACTCGCCCTGGGTGACCTTCTCGGCATCCTCGAGCGACAGGATCACATAGGGCAGCGTCAGGGTGCCCACGGTGGGCGAGAAGGGCGTGATGTTGTTGATCGCGAGGATCGAGAAATCCAGCGTGCCGGTCGAGGCGGCGGTCACGGTGTCCTGCTCGTCGCCAAGCTGGCCGTTCAGGAACAGCTTGCCGGTCATCTTGCCGCCGGTTTCCTTTTCCAGCGCAGAGATGAAGGCCTTGCCAAGCGCTTCCTGCGTGCCGCCGGCACCGTCGCCCACGGCGATGCGGTATTCCGCGGCCGCGGCGGGCAAGGCCAGAACGAGGGCGGCTACTGATCCGGCGAGCATTCTTTTCAGATAGGTCATCTTAAGGCTCCCTGAGGGTGAACTCGCGTTGGTCGCGATGTTGAATGTGACAATTTGTTGCAGATGACCGATGCCTGGGATATGTCCAGATTCACCCTATGTTAGGTCCAGATGCAAAGCCGGATTCCGCCCGAAATCATCCTGTTGCGCGAAGACGAGGCACCGACGCTGCAAGGCCGTCTCGCTGCCGCTATCGTACGGGCAATATTGGAAATTCACGCGCGGCCGGGCACGCGTCTGCCGTCAAGCCGAAGGCTGGCAGAGGCGCTTGGCATCTCGCGGTTGACGGTGACGCTGGTCTATCAGGAACTGGTCAGTCAGGGCTATCTCGAGACCATGCCACGCTCGGGCATCGCGGTCGCGGCCACGGTGCCGCATCGCCGTCTGCGCGCCTCGGGCGTGCGCGAGAAAGGCGAGGGCTGCAGCCCCGACTGGGAGACCTGGCTGGGCGATCATCCTCTTCCCCGCCGCGTCATCCGCAAGCCCGCGAATTGGCGCGAGTACCGCTATCCCTTCATCTATGGCCAGGCCGATCCCAGTCTGTTCGACCACAATGCTTGGCGCGATTGTGCGCGGCAGGCGTTGGGGACGCGGGATTTCGCGGATCTCGCCTCGGATCGCTACGGTGCGGATGACCCGCTTCTGATCGAGTATATCTGCTCGAATACGCTGGCGCGGCGCGGCATCAGGGCGCGTCCGGATGAGGTATTGGTGACGCTTGGCGCGCAGAATGCGCTGTTCCTCGCGGTCGAACTGCTGGCGCGCGCCGACCGGCTGGCCGTGACCGAGGACCCCGGCTATCCCGATTTCGCGGAAACCCTGCGCCGGGCGCAAAGCCCCGTGGCCTTCTTGCCCGTGGATCACGGCGGGATGAACCCGGCCGAACTGCCCGCGGATACGCGTCTGGTGATCGCGACGCCCAGCCATCACATTCCCACGGGCGGGACGATGCCTCTGGCGCGCCGCCGTGAACTGCTGCAGCGCGCCGCCGCACAGGATTTCCTGATCATCGAGGATGATTACGATTTCGAGATGTCCTATCTCGCGCCGCCCTTGCCGGCGCTGAAATCCATGGATGACGCGGGACGCGTGATCTATGTCGGAAGCTTCTCCAAGTCACTCTTCCCGGGTTTGCGGATCGGCTATATGGTCGCGCCCTCCGAGATGATCCGCAAGGCGCGCGCGCTGCGCTCGATCATGCTGCGACATCCGCCCAGCCATCTGCAGCGCATCACCGCCTATTTCCTGGCGCTCGGCCATTACGATGCGCATATCGTCCGCCTGCGTGAGGCGCTCAAGCGCCGGCGCGGGCTGATCGAGGACGCCCTGCGCAGCAGCGATCTCGTGATCGCGGGTGCGCCGCAAGCCGGGGGCTCGAGCATCTGGGTCAGAACCGTCGCCGATCTCGACAGCACCCGGCTGGCCGAAAGGCTGCGCCAGGAAAGCGTGCTGATCGAGCCGGGCGCGGTATTCTTCGAAACCCCGCCCGATCCCTGCCCCTATTTTCGCCTTGGCTATGCAACGATCTCTGACGGCGCCATCGCCGCAGGTATTGCCCGGATCGAGCGGGCGGCGCATCGCATGACCCGGCCTTAGTTTCCCTGAGCGCGGTGAGCTGACAGGGGTGAGCATAAGCAGGTGGGCATGCGCTTTCGCGAGGTGGCGGGCATCATCCGCGAGGTCAAAAAGTTGGTCTCGGCAATGGGTATGTAAGATGCCCAAAGCGCGCCGAAAAAGCTGCTCTATCGCAAGGAGGCATCGTCTCTTGACGTGATCCGGGGCGACGGCGCGCCGCAGAAGGGCCGCACGCCCGCTTCGCGCGGGCCAACGAGATCCATATCTGGAAGGGCCGTGATCGCTGGGAAGCCCCGACCACGGGCCTTGAGAAGATCGACGACAGCCCTCGGGTTGTCGCCTAGACCGCTGGAGGCGGGCAGGACAATCTCGCCTGGGAAATCGTCGCGGACGCCCTCAAGAACGCGCGCGGCAAGGTCGACCATCCATTGATCTCGCCCGTTCTCTTGGGCCGCCACTCAGCCACGCCACCCATTGAAACGTCGATCGCCACCGAGCTGCCGCAGTGACGCGTGGCTCAACGCATGCGTTTTGTCCATGACAGTCAGCAGGGTGGTCGAAAATGGCCTTGCCGGGCGTCCTGCCGGGTGTGACATCGGTAGATGCCGTTGGGGTTCTTTGACGGGCGTTGCCTTACTGGTGGAACTGCATCGCTGTTGCAGTGTCAAATGTGATTTCGACATGTTCACCAGGCTTCAGGTCACTGTGCCCTGCGCCACAGCAGCGCAAATATGGCAAATGACCGGGGATCTTCACCTCGACGAGATTCTCGCGGCCAAGGTTTTGCACCCGAATGACATGAGCTGGTGCCCGCGCATTCCGCCGAAGCGCGAGATGCTCGGGGCGGAAGGCGACACAGATACTCGCCCCTTCGCTGAATGATCCGGCGGGCACGTCCCCTATAGCCGTCCGGAGGTGGCCCTTCAGGACCCGTCCGGAAAATATGTTGAGATCCGAGACAAATCCTGCCACGGCCAGATCGACGGGCCGGTGATATAGGTCCAGTGGCGCGCCCTCCTGCAGGATACGCCCCTCGCGCATGATCGCGATGCGATCGGCCATCATCATCGCCTCGTCCGGGTCATGTGTGACGAGCAGGACGGCGGTAGCTTCCTCGCGCAGAAGGTCCAGTGCCAGTTCGCGCATCTCGACCCTGAGCCGCTGATCGAGGCTGGAAAACGGCTCGTCCAGCAGCATCACCCGTGGTTTTCTCGCTAGCGCGCGGATCAAGGCAACGCGCTGCTGCTGGCCTCCGGACAGTTGATGCGGGTATTTTTGTGCGCAATGGCCAAGGCCGACGCGGTCCAGAAGCCCCGTCACCACCGCCGCCGAGTCTTTCCCACGCGGCAGACCGAAAGCGACATTGGCTGCGACCGTCATATGCGGAAACAGGGCCAGATCCTGAAACACCATGCCGACCGGACGGCGCTCCGGCGGCAGGTCGGTTCGGGCATCGGCAACGACCTGTCCCGCGATGCGAATCTCGCCCGCATCGATCCGTTCGATCCCCGCGATCATGCGCAAAGTGGTGGATTTTCCGCATCCCGAGGGACCAAGCAGGCAGGTGACCTCACCCGGCCAGACCGTCAGGGACACACCGCGCACGGCAGGTTCAGAGGCAAAGTGTCTCTCGATCCCGCTGATTTCCAGCATCGGCACCGAGCGCACGTGACGCCCCTGCGTCCTTATCCCTAGAAAATCAGTGTGTTCCACGCGCCGCCCCCGTCCTGGCTGTTAGTCTCTGGCTTGGATCGCTGAATCAATGTTTACTTATTTTCTTGGGATCATAAAAGCGATTCACTCTCCAATGAGGATAAGACGCATGAAATCAGTAATCCGGACGTTTCTAGGGGCGGCAGTCCTGACGCAATTGGCGGGCGGTGCAGGACTTGCGGAAGAGTTGAACCTCTATACCACGCGCGAACCGAAACTGGTCGAGCCGCTGCTCGAATCCTTCACCAAGGAGACCGGCATCACGGTCAACACCATCTTCCTGAAGGATGGCCTGCCCGAACGGCTGGAGCAGGAAGCCGCGGCCTCGCCCGCAGACGTGCTGATGACGGTCGATATCGGCAATCTGGTCGATCTGGTGGATCGCGGCCTGACCCAGCCGGTGAATTCCGAGGCGCTGAATGCCGCCATCCCCGAAAACCTGCGCGACAAGGACGGCAACTGGTTCGCTCTGTCGCTGCGGGCGCGGGCCCTTTACGCCGCCAAGGATCTGGACCTAGCAAGCTTCCATTACGAGGATCTGGCCAAGCCCGAATGGAAGGGCAAGGTCTGCATACGTTCGGGCCAGCATCCCTATAACGTCGCCCTGACGGCGGCCTATATCACCCATCACGGCGCAGATGAAACCAAGGCATGGCTGGAAGGCGTCAAGGCGAACCTTGCCCGCACCGCCGGGGGTGGAGATCGCGACGTGGCGCGCGACATCATGGGCGGCATCTGCGAGATCGGCATCGCCAATACCTATTATGTCGGTCTGATGCGCAGCGGCGCAGGCGGTCCCGAGCAGGAAGAATGGGCCAAGGCCATCAAGCTGATCCTGCCCAGCTTCGAGAATGGCGGGACGCAGGTGAATGTCTCGGGCGCTGCCGTGGCCAAAAACGCGCCGAACAAGGATCAGGCGGTCAAGTTGCTGGAATATCTGGTCTCGGACGCCGCGCAGAAGATCTATGCCGAGGCGAATTATGAGTATCCGGTGAAGCCGGGCATTCCGGTCAGCCCGCTGGTCGGCGAATTCGGCGAGTTGCAAGTAGATGCCACCGACCTGACCGCGATCGCACGCGAACGCAAGACCGCCAGCGAATTGGCCGAGACCGTCGGCTTCGACAACTGACCCGTGGCGTTGCGTCCTGTCGACAGAGCGCGCCCCTGAGGAGGCACCCATGAATCCCAGATCCGGCGCGGGATGGCAGACTTCTGCCATCCTGATCGCGGCGCTTGTCCTGCTGCCGGTCGCGGCGCTGCTCTGCTTTGCCTTGCAGGGCAGTGTCGGCCTCTGGCCGCATCTGTTCCGCAATGTCCTGACCAATGCGCTGGCACAGACGGCGATCCTGCTGATCGGGGTCGGGATCATCGTCGCGGTGATCGGCACGCTGACCGCATGGCTGGTAGCGGGCTTCGACTTCCCGGGGCGGCGCTTTTTCGGATGGGCGCTGCTGCTGCCCTTGGCGGTGCCCACCTATATCATCGCCTATGCATATCTGGACCTGCTGCATCCGGTGGGGCCTGTGCAATCGGTCATCCGCCAGATCCTTGGCCATGACAGCCCGCGCGATTTTCGTCTGCCCGATATCCGTTCGATGACCGGCTGCATCCTGTTGCTGGGTTTCGTGCTTTATCCTTATGTCTACCTGCCGGTGCGGGCGCTGTTCACGACCCAGGCCGCGAACCAGCTTGAAGCATCGCGCACGTTGGGCGCGGGGCCTCTGCGGGTGTTCTGGCGCATTGTCCTGCCACTGGCGCGTCCTGCCATCGCGGTCGGCATGGCGCTGGCCCTGATGGAGACCCTGAACGATATCGGTGCGGCCGAATTTTTGGGCGTCCGGACGCTCACCGTCTCGGTCTATTCGACATGGATCAACCGCACCGACCTGCCGGGCGCGGCGCAGATCGCGCTGGTCATGCTGCTAATCGTGATCTCGCTGGTGTTGATCGAGCGCCGCGCCCGTCGCGGTCAGCAATATGCCGCCAGTGCACGCCGCCACTTGCCGCTGGCGCGGGTCCGGCTGCGGGGGTTAGCGGCATGGGCCGCCACCGGCTTCTGCGCAATGCCGGTCATGATCGGCGTTGCGGCCCCTGCCGCCTATTTGATCCGACAAGGGTGGAGGAGAATCGCTTTCGCGGGCATTCCGCCGCGGATCTGGAGCGAGGCCGCGCAGACTGCGACGCTGGCGCTGGTCGCGACGCTGGTGGCCGTCGCGCTCGGGCTGGTGATCAGCGCCGCGCCGCGCCTGTATCCGACATGGCTTGCGCGGGCGGCGGCGCGTATCTCGACGCTGGGCTATGCCGTGCCGGGAACCATCCTTGCGATCGGGCTCCTGCCGGTCATCACCTTTGCCGACCGCCGGATCAGCGATGTCCTCGGCCTGTTTCTTGCCGAGGCACCGCAACTGATCCTGCTCGGCTCGGGCGCGGCGCTGATCTATGCCTATGTCGCCCGGTTTCTCGCCATTGCCAGCGGCGGGATCGAGGCCGGGATGACGCGGATTCCCATCAGCCTCGACCATGCCGCGCGCAGCATGGGGCGTTCGCCCTCGGGGGTTTTCCGCCATGTCCACCTGCCGCTCAGCCGGGCCTCGATGGCGGCGGCGGGCCTGTTGATCTTCGTTGATTGCGTCAAGGAACTGCCCGCGACGTTGTTGCTGAGACCCCTGAATGTCGAGACCCTGGCCACCCATCTCTACGGCGAGGCCGCGCGCGGAACCTATGAGGATGCGGCGATCGCGGCGCTGCTGATCATCGCGATCGGTATTCTGCCGGTGGCACTCTTGTCTCGTAATATCCGGAGTTGACAAGTTGAACCGCGCGGGGGCGGACGATGGTCGTTCGTTGCGCGGCTTTCCGCAGTTGCGATTTTCCCAATCGGCTCGAGCCGGCAGAGAGGTTTGAACCAATCCACCCGTTCCAGCGTGGCGTATTCGGAAGTCTCGAAAGCTGCACCACGGGTCGCGACGATGGATGCGAAAGGCGGGTTCAGATTTGATGCTTGAGAAACTGATCCTCCAACGAGTCGCTCCGGGCAATTTCCGAGCCCGATCCGCTGCCGCGCTTGCGTCGATCGTGTTGAATAGAATTCGGCATGTCGGAGTGGTTACGTCGATGAGCGCTAGGCGGTGTTGCCAAAAGGGATTCACAGGGCGGGCTGATCGTGATTCAAGCTGGTATCTGCGAGGGAGACCAGCTTGGCACGAGACCTGATGTCGGACGAGGAGTGGGCGTTTCATGAACGCTTCATCCTTGCCACCCGCGCTACGAACGGACGCAAGCCCACGAACCATCGCCTTGTTCTGGATGGGATTTTCTGGAGTGAGGCATGAGCCATTGGTTCAAGGCCATGCCGAACGCGCACCAGTTCGCCTTGGCGTGACCTACCGGAAGAATTCGGTAAGTGGTCATCCGTTTACCGCCAATTCCGGCGCTGGACCCTAATCGGGCTCTGGGAGCGGATCCTGGATGCCCTGAACGAAAGCGGGGCGGTGCCGCACGCGCTCCAGATGATCGACAGCACCGTGGTCCGCGCCCATCATCAGGCAGCGGGCGCTAAAGGGGGACTCCGCGACAGGGTTCTGGCCGTTCGCGAGGTGGCTTCACGACCAAGATCCACCTCCGCGTCAACGGCGCAGGCCTGCCCATGAGGTCGGAGATCACGCCGGGGCAGACATCGGACTAACTGGGCTTTGATCTGGTCATGGCCGACAACCCGCCTGCGCCGTCCGTCCTGCTCGCGGACCGGGGCTATGACGCTAACAACGTTCGCAAAACCATCGAGGCGCGCAATGTGCTCCCGGTCATCCCTATGCGCAAGACCCGCAAGCTTCGCGTGGCCGTGGATCGCACCCTCTAACGGCTGCGCAACCTCGTCGAGCGGTGCTTCAACGAGCTGAAGAACGCCCGCCGCGTCGCCACAGGCTATGACAAGACCGCCGAGAGCTTCCTCGGCTTCATCGACATCACGTCGATCCGCCTTTGGCTCCGCCATTTGTAAACATGACCTAGGTCCCGTGGACAATCAGGATTCCTGCTGCGGCTGATTTCTGATTCAAGCTTTCCAAAGGGAGGCCTGAATGGACGAACAGCGGTTTGTGGTGTCGGATAGGGTCTGGCTGCGCCTTGAGCCGCACCTGCCCGGAAAGAAGAGCGACAGCGGCGTGACGGGCAAGGATAACCGCCTGTTCCTGGAAGCCGTTCTTTTGCGGGTGCGGACGGGCCTGCCGTGGCGCGATCTACCTGCGGATTTCGGCAATTGGAACAGCGTGTTCCGACGCTTTCGGCGATGGGCAAAACGTATGGCCTGCCCCGTTGCAAGCGCCGATTGGATTTCGACGTGAGCAGTCTGCACAAACGTATCCGGCATGTCGGCGAGATGACCGCTGCCAAGATGGAGATCCGCGCGTCCCGATCCTCATAAAGGGGCCGGCCTCAGAGGGCCATTTTTGACCGGAGGTTTTCGGAACAC
>NZ_SDEB01000044.1 GCF_004522175.1 Paracoccus ravus
CCTTCAGGCCAAGGTGCCGAAGACGAGAGTTGCGTCGACGCTCGGCCGCAATCGCTCGACGATCACCCGCGAGGTCAAGCGCAACTGGTGGCTCGACAAGGACGTGCCGCAGGCCGATGGCTATCCGGTCCGAGTCAGGTCACGAAGGGCATGAAATCGACGCTATCGCCTGAAAGACGGAAGAATGGGGGCGATCTTGGAAAAGCAGCGCTGTGGCCTCGACAGTTTCGGCCTCGACCACCAAATCGCAGCAGATCGAGTTGCAAGCCGGGGCGATACCCTCGGCGGAAACGCGCGTCGTCTTTCCCACCATGCCGCCCCGATCGAGAATAGAGGCGGTAATCTTTTCCGCCCAATCGACCCATTTTCGGACGTCAACGCTGTCAACAGCGTCTTGCTCGGCCTTGGGAAGTGTTCGAGGCGCCGTCACTGTCCCGAAAGCCTGCATTAGCGCATACGATCTCGCTGCACGAAGCTTGAGCGGCCGCTTCGACGCCTGCGGCGGGGCAGCCCCCGTGATGACCGACCAGCCGGTTAGGGCCGTAGATACCTTCCCGCTATGCCCTCTCCGTGGGGTTCGGCAGGTTCAGCCGGTAGCGTGTATGTCGGCGTTCGCCGGTTCGGATAAGCGCACCTTGCTCAACCAGATCATGCAGGTCGCGCGTGGCGGTGGCGCGTGAGGTGGAGGAACTGTCGACGTAATCGACAACGAGCACGTCCTTCTTTTCACAATGCCGCCTATGCAACCTGCCCACATATTGCGCCAACGTGCCCTTCCACGCGATCGCTTCACCAGCGGCGGGCACAGCGCCGCGTTGCCGATGCCGATCGCGCCGCATTCCGTCTCGACCTCGCAGGTCAGCCATTGGTGAAAACGGAAGCTGCCCATCGCGTCGCCGCGTTCGTAAAGCACGTCCGACGCATTGGTGCAGAAATTGCCAGCTGGCGGAACCGTCAGGCCGGTCCAGTTCCAGACGCGCACGCGAACGGATTTGATCTTGGTCACTTGGTGACTCCTTGGCCTGATTTTTTGGGAGTAGGGTTTGGGGAGGCGGCGGGGAGGCCCCGGCCGATATGGTTCAGCCAGCGGCACGGTTGGCACGCATCCGACCGATCAGGCGCAGCAGGCCCGGTGCGACCAGCACCAGAAGCGCCACGACCATGATCCCGCCGACGAGACCGTTCGAAAAGCAGACGCCCAGATTGCCATCAGACAGGATCATCGACTGGTGGAAGGCATTCTTGGCTTTGTGGCCCAGCACCATGGCCAGAACCAGCGGCGCCAGCGGGCAGTCGAGCTTGCTGAAGACATAGCCGACCAGCCCGAACAGCAATGCGAGCCACAGATCGAATATCGCATTCGGGACGGTATAGGCCCCGACGAAGAAGCTCGAGACAATGATCGGCGCAATGATCGAGAACGGGATGCGCAGAAGCGCCGCGAACATCGGAACGGTGGCAAGCACCAGAATGACGCCGATGAAGCGCGATCTCGAAGCCGTGCAGCAGATAAGCAAAGTTTTCCAAGACTCTGAAATTCAACAGGATCAGTAAATGCCGAGCATTTTTTCCAGCAGGCCCTTGAGTAAGGGGGACTTGGGAGACGATCTCGAAGATGACGTAAAGGGCGATGCTGAACCCTAGCCCAAGCGCGATGCCGCGCGGCAGGGAAAGGCCGCCCTGACGGTAGGCCATCCCGAGAAGATAAATCGTGCTGGCCACGTAAGAGCCCAGCAGCACGCTGCCGACGACAAAGACGGCCATCGGCCCGACGAAGGACAGGATCCGCATCGCCTGTTCGCACGACACGAACTCTTCGCGGGCATCGCCCGACAGGCTGGCCTTGGATCCGTTCCACAGGCTTGCCGCGAACAGGATCAGCCCGACCCAGAAAGGGAAATATCCGGCCTCGGGGCCGTGCTCGCTCCAGCCGTGCCGAGTTCGAGCGAACCGAGGACGGCGACTAGCCCGGTAATGCCCGTTGCCGCCGCGGTGACGATTTCCATCGAGCGTCGTGAAGTCATGGGGGTCTCCGTCAATCCCGGAAGAGGGTTCCGCGCCAAACGGGACACCCGGTCCGGGAAGGATCAGTTCGTGAGGTTCCAGCCTTCGGCTTCGAAGACTTTCATCGCATGGATTCCGAGGTGCTGATAAAGGCCGTGAGTTCTTCCACCGCGAGGAATTCGGCGCGTCTGCGAGGTCGCCTTGAGGTAGTCCTTGAACTCCGGTGTCTCGGCGAATTTTTGCATGAGAGAGGCGTAATACTCGACCACTTCCGGTGACCTGCCCCCCGGAAGTTCCCTCGGTCTGATGTAGAGTCTGCCCAACCTGAAGGAGCAGACGAGATGAGGAAAAGCCGTTTCACTGAAGCGCAGATTATCGGGATGCTCAAAGAGCAGGAGGCTGGCTTGCCGACGGCTGAGCTGTGCCGCAAGCATGGGCTGAGCCCTGCGACGTTCTACAAGCTGAAGGCCAAGTATGGCGGAATGGACCTGTCCGATGCCAATCGTCTCAAGCAGCTCGAGGCCGAGAACGCCAGGCTGAAGCGCCTAGTGGCAGATGTCATGCTCGACAATGTGGTTCTGAAGGATCTTCTGGGAAAGCCCTGACGACGCCGATGCAACGGCGGGACGCGGTGCTGTGGGCGATGAGAGGTCATCCGATCTCTCAACGCCGGGCCTGCGTCCTGATCGGTGTCGATCCCAAGACCGTGCGGCGCGAGCATCCGCCCGACAACCCGGATATCCGGTTGGAAATGCACAAGATCGCCGAGAAGCGGCGCCGGTTTGGCTATCGACGCATCGGTGTCATGCTGGAGCGTATGGGCATGGTGATGAACGAGAAGAAGCTCTACCGGATTTACCGGGAAGAAGGGCTGTCGGTGCGCCGCCGGCGTGGCCGCAAACGGGCGCGTGGCAGCCGCACACCGAGGCCAGTGCCGCTGCGGGTGACTCGCGCCTGCATGCGATAGCTCCAGGCCCCTTCGATCAGCGCCCGCCGCGCGAGGCTGTTACCGGCCTTGGTGATGCCGCCTCGGCGCTGGCTTGAACCGCGGGAATGTTCCGAGGGCGTGAGCCCGAGATAGGCCATCAACTGGCGCGGGCTGTAGAAGCGATGGAAATCTCCGACCTCGGCCGCCACCGTCACGGCAACGATGAAAGCGACGCCTCGCATGGCTTGGACTGCCTCCACCACGGGCGCGAGCTTCCACTCCGGTAGCAACTCCGCGATCTGTGCCGTCAGCCTGGCGACGCGCGCCTCGGCGTCGGCAACCGCGTCGATGTAATCCTGAAGCACGATCTGTTGGGCGGGATGCTGGAATCGCACCGTTGTCAGCCAGCGGCGATAGGCCACCGTCCAACCCTTCTTGCCGGGATAGATGCGACCATGACGCAGCAGGAACCCCTGCAGGTGCTGCCGCGCCTTGCCGCTCACCCGTATTGCAGTTGCCCGAGCCCGGACCAGATCGCGCATCGCCTCATGCGCCGTGTCCGGCATCCACACTGCTGTCAGGTCGCCGGCACGGTGTAGCTTTGCCAGCATAATCGCATCCCCGCGGTCGGTCTTCACCCGATCGCCTGCCTTCACCGGGATGAGCGACGGAGCCACAACGATGCAGTCCTGACCCATCTCCAGCAGTTGACGATGGAGGCCATATCCGCAGGGCCCCGCCTCATAACAAAAGTGAAGTTTGCGGCCGCCCGTACGCAGCTTCTCGACCAGCTTGCGCACATCGTCGGGGCGATGGAGGATCGTGCCCCAATGCCGGACCTCGCCACCGCGTTCCCCCTGCGCAACCGCGACGGAAATCGTCGCCTTGTGGACATCCAGCCCGATGAAAATGATACTTTGCATTTGGTCTCTCCCCCATTCTTGAGGCTCGGCACCAGCCAACCTGGCGCAACCCTCGAACGGAGAATGCCGCGGGAGAGGCCACCGACCCAGTCAGCTCACCTCACGATCATGGGGTCTAACGATCGCAGCCAGCAATCTTGCGCGCCTGCCCGGAATGATCGCTTCATGAGGCGGAGCCCGCCAGTTCCGCGGGCCAATCGTCGGCTGCGGCAGCTCTCGCTGGATACTGAAGATGAAACTTGCACCTCCCGCACGTTTCTCAGCGGCGTGTTAAAGCGGATCAAGCTAGCAGAATCGGGTGCTGAACGCCTCAGAGGCGCGATTCCCTTGATATTGCCCTGGAACGCCGCCTTGCGCCTCTGGGGTTTCGCAGACTCCATGCCTGCAAGATTCACCGTGTCTCCAGCTTCAATTCGCTGAATATCCGTCTGATGTGCTGCACATCTTTTCCCGAGAGGGCGTGCAGGATGTGCTCTTCATGCTCCTTGCCGATGCTCAGCAGATCGCGGCAGGTTGCCTCGCCCGCAGGGGTCAGCGAGACCAGCACTCTTCGCCGATCGTTCGGGTCCGGAAGCCGGAATACCAGCCCGTCGGATATCATGCGGTCGATGATCTTGGTCAGCGTGGCGGGTTCGACAAGAATGCGCGCCGCCAGTTCTCCCATCGGAAGCGGCCGGTCCTGCTCCAGGGCCTTGAGGATGCGGAAATGCTCGATGGCGAGACCGCCGGGCTGCAGGCGGCGCGCCAGGTCGTCTTCGATCATCCGATTGACGCGGGCGATGAGGTAACTCAGTTGCTGGCTCAGATCTGCATCGTTCATCGCGCTTACCATTAATGCTGTCAGATCAGATTATCGTAATTTTGATGACTTTTGCCATTGAAAACTCGGGGGCGTCATGACTTCCAGTTCTCGCAGACCCGGAACTCGGTTCCATCCGCCTCGGCCAGGGCCACGCGCGCGCCGATTACGGACCTGCCCATGATCTTGTAGGCCAGGCTGCGGGGCAGTCCTTGCCGCAGCACGCGGGCCATCAGGTGGCCGTCGACATGGCCGACATGACGCGCAAGCCCGGCGACCAGATGGATCGCGTCATAGCAGTTCAGCGAGTTCGTCGTCACATCGGGCAATCTGCCCGAGAAGGCATGGCCATAGCCTTCCAGCAAAGTCTCGCGGTCGTGATCCTGCGTGCCGTTGAAGTAGCTGGCGACGGCGAACAGGTTCTCGGCATTGCCGGGCGCAACCCCGAGCAGCTGGGTCTCCTCGAAGGCCAGTGTCAGCCGCAGCACCGCGCCGGAGAGGCCCGCCTCGGCGAAGGCGCGATTGAAGGCGATCGCGTCCTCTCCCAGCAATGCGATCACGACGAGGTCCGGCCTCGCGGCCTTCACTCCCTCCAGCACGGCGTCGTAATCTCTCTGGTGCAGGGGGATCAGCGCATGCCCGATCATCCGGCCACCGCTGCGGCGCACCACGCTTTCCGTGGTGCCATAGGCGACCCGCGGCCAGATGTAGTCATTGCCGATGAAGAAGACGCGCCGCGCGCCGCGATGCTCTGCCAGCCAGTGAATGGCGGGCGAGAGAACCTCGTGATCCGTCACCCCCAAGGCGGCGACCCCCGGACCGCAAAATCCGCCTTCGAAATGCGGAGTATAGACATAGGGCGCGAGGCCATGCAGCCCGTCGCGGACGGCGGAGCGCAGATGCGAGGCCTGCAGGCCGATCACCGCATCGACGCGCTCCTCGAGCAGGAGATGCTCGGCCGCGGATCTTGCGCTGGCCACCGTCTCGCCGGAATCGCGATGCACGATCTGCACATCCTGGCCGAGGACCCCGCCGGCCTCGTTGATCTCGGCCGCGGCGATCGAGGCCGCGCCTTGGCAGCCCGGCGTCCACAGACCGGCCAATCCACCATGAGACAAGATGACACCAATGCGCATGGCGTCTTTTAAACTGCCGGCGGGCCGAACCGCGCCAGTTTCGCACGGCCCCCGCAAGGAAATGTGCCGACTTGCCCATTCCGCGGGCAGCGAGGTGTAAAAACCGGCTGCGTCTCCGGGCATGTCGCATTTTACTTGAAATTACGACTATTGGATTCGCGAATAGAGCGGACATGACAGGAGGTTCCCATGAACAAGCACGTGCCGATCGAGCAACCCGAAGGCGAGATCGCGGATATGTCGCTGAGCCAGGTCTCGGCCCTGATCGCCGCCGGGACGGTCACGCCGACCGACGTCACCGAGGCGGTGCTGGCGCGGATCGAAAGCCTCGAGCCGCGCCTGAACAGCTATCAGCTCGTGCTGCAGGACCGGGCGCGCGAAAAGGCCGCCCATGCCACGCGCGAGCGTCTGGCGGGGCTGGACCGCGGGCCGCTTCATGGCGTGCCCCTCGCCCTCAAGGACCTCTGCGAGACCAGCTACGCCCCCACCGCCGCGGGCATGGCGATCCTTCGCGGCAATGAAACGGGCCGCGATTCGACCGTGGCGGCGCGGCTCGAACAGGCCGGCGCGGTGATCCTCGGCAAGCTCGCGATGACCGAGGGCGCCTATGCCGGGCATCATCCCGACATGCCGACCCCGAAGAACCCGTGGAACGAGCAGGTCTGGGCCGGGTCCTCGTCCTCGGGCTCCGGGGTCGCGGTGGCGGCGGGTTTGTGTTTCGGCGCGCTCGGCTCGGATACCGGCGGCTCGATCCGCTTCCCCTCGGGTGCGAACGGCATCACCGGGATGAAGCCCACCTGGGGCCGGGTCAGCCGGCACGGCGTCTTCGCCTTGGCCGACAGCCTCGATCATATCGGCCCGATGGCGCGCAGCGCGGCCGATTGCGCGGTGATGCTCTCGGCGATCGCGGGGCATGATCCCGCCGATCCGACCAGCCTCAAGGCGCCGGTGCCCGACTACCTGGCCGGGATCTCGGCGCCGATCCGGGATCTGCGGATCGGGGTCGATGCGAAGGTGATGGGCAGCGTCTCCTCGGAAACCCTCGCCATGCTGACGCAGGCCATCGCCGCGCTCGAGGCGCTGGGGGCCGAAATCGTGCCGGTCACGCTGCCCTTCCCGGCGGAGATGACCGAGCAATGGAACGCCATCTGCGGCATCGAGGTCGCCATCGCCCATGACAGGACCTACCCCGCCCGGGCCGCCGAATACGGCCCGAGCCTGAGCGGCCTTCTCGAGCTCGGACATGGGCTGAGTGCCGGGCAGGTCGGGCGCGCGATGCAATGGAGGCTGAATTTCAGCGGCATGATGCAGGGCGCGATGGCTGCGGTCGACATGGTGCTGCTGCCGGTCCTGGGCGCCCCCCTTCCCTATCTCGACAATGCCATCGGCGCGCCTTCGGCAGATCCGGCCAATGCCGATCTGGGCGACCTGCTGAAATACACCGCCCCTGCCGATCTGACCGGGCAGCCGGCGCTGACCCTGCCGGGCGGCTTCGACCTGCGCGGCGCGCCGATGGGGCTGCAGCTGATGGGCAAGCACCTGTCGGAGGCCCTGCTCTTCCGCGCGGGCCATGCCTTCCAGTCGGTCACCGACTGGCATACCCGCCGCCCCGGGCGCGAGGGCTGAGCCATGCACCGGGTCGACCTTCCGCCGGACATCCTCGCCCGCGCCCGCGCCACGCGCGGCGGGCGCAGCTTTGCCGAGGCGCTGGACCCTGCGCGCACCGCGCATGTCGTCATCGACATGCAGCAGGGGTTCCTGCGCCCCGGCGCGCTGCTGGAAGTGCCCGTCGCGCGTGACATCGTGGGGAATGTCAATCGCATCTCGGCTGCCTTGCGGCAGGCGGGCGGGCATGTCGCCTTCACCCGCTTCGCCTGGCTGCCGGATGACCCGCTGGAATGGCGGCTCTTCTACCGAGGCTTCCTCAACGCGGAAAAATCCGACAGCCAGCGCGCCAGCTTCTCGCCCGAAGGTGAGGATCTGCCGCTCTGGCCCGGGATCGAGGTCGAGGATCGCGATGCCGTCCTCGACAAGACGCGCTACAGCGCCTTCACGCCCGGAACCTCCGCCTTGCCCGGCTGGCTCGAGGCCAGGGGCATCCGGACCCTGATCATCACCGGAACCCTGTCGAACTGCTGCTGCGAAAGCACCGCGCGGGATGCGATGCAGGCCGGATACGAGGTCATCTACGTCTCGGATGCGACCGCGACGCTCACGGATTTCGAGCACAATGCCGCGCTGGCCAGCATGATGACGCTGTTTGCCGATGTCACCGAGACCGAGACCCTGCTGGCGCGGCTTGCCGCCAAGGCCGCGGCCTAAAGGGCCTCGCGCAGCAGGACCCGCCACCGGTCCAGGGCGGCGGCGAGGACGCCGCCCGAGATCGCGGCGATCCGGACGATCACGCCGGCATTCTCGCGCAGGGCCGCTGCCGCGCTCCAGAGCCCGTCGCCGCCTTGCGTCCCCGGCACGATTCCGAGGCCCGCGAGGCGCGCCGGTTCCGCGACCACGATCACCTGGCCAAAGGCCCGCATGGCCCCCGGCAATTCCGCGATCCGCGCCAGCTGCGCGCGATCGGCCCGCTGGCAATCGCGCAGGATCACCCTGCCCGCGCGCCGGATCTGCGTCTGCGAGCGCCAATCCGCCGGGCCGTCGCGCAGGCAGAAGCCGTCGATCAGCGCGAGGGCGGCATCCGCGCCATGATCGAATTCCTGCCGCTGCGCCATGTCGGCCCCGGGCGAGAGCACCCAAGGATCGGGCAGCATCGCCAGCGTGCCGCCGCCGACCGTCACCTGCCAATCCACGCGCGCCGGGCCACCGCCATGGGCGAGCCCCGCCCCGGCGGTGACCAGGTGAAGCTGCCCGGCCTCATGCACCAGCCGGTGACGCCAGTGATCCCCCGGCAGCAGGGCCGCGCCCGCGGCCTGGGGCAGGATCGTCAGCGGCCCCTCGCGGCCAGCGAGGCGGAACCCGCGCGGCAGCGGCCAGGGCCATTCAACATGACGCCCGAGGATCGCCGTGCCGCCATCGGGGCCGAGGCCCGTGCGCAGCTCGAACTGGACCTGCCCGGCGGCGGCGTGATCCCTCACCGGAACAGCACCTCGCGGCGCAGCAGGTCCAGGATCTCGACCAGGCCCCGGTCGCGGCGGCAGACCGTGCCGATCACCGGCCGCCCGTTGCGGATCTGGTGCGCCTCCTCGAGCATCCTCGCCATGTCGACGCCGACATGCGGCGCCAGGTCGACCTTGTTGATGACCAGCAGGTCCGCCTGCATGATCCCCGGCCCCTTCTTGCGTGGAATGTCGTCGCCGCCCGCCACGTCGATGACGAACATCCAGTAATCCACGAGATCGGGCGAGAAGGTCGATGCGAGATTGTCGACCTCCGGATTCGATCAGGATCAGGTCGAGATCGGGAAACGCCCGTTCCAGCCGGTCGGCCGCGGCGATGTTCAGCGTCGGGTCCTCGCGGATCACGGTATGCGGGCAGGCCCCCGCCTGGACGGCGAGGACGCGCTCGGGCGGCAATTGCCCGCCGCGCCGCAGCCGTTCGGCATCTTCTTCGGTGACCAGGTCGTTGGTGATGACCGCCGTGTCGATCCCGCCCGCGGCGAGATGCGGCAGGAGCGCCTCGATCAGGGCGGTCTTGCCCGATCCGACCGGCCCGCCGATGCACACGCGCGCCGCCGTCAACGCAGGAAATACCGACGCGACATCGGCACCTCCCGCGCGGGCTCGCAGGTCAGCAGCCGCCCGTCGGCGCGCACCTCGAAGGTGCGGGGATCGACCTCGACATGCGGAAGCGCGTCGTTCCGGCGCATGTCGGCCTTGGTCAGCCCGCGCACCGAGGAGATCTGGACGAAGGGTTTCAGGCAGCCGAGCCGCGCATGGGTTCCGGCCTCGATGGCGAGCCGGCTCACGAAGGTCACGCCGAGCCGATGCTAGACCGAGCCGAGCGAACCCCACATCGGGCGATGGATCATCGGCTGGGATCCTGAGAAGCTGCCATTGCCGTCGCCCATCGTCGAGCAGACGATGGTTCCCGACTTGATGACGGTCGCGGGCTTCGCGCCGAAGAAGGCGAAGGGCCAGAGCACGATATCCGCCATCTTCCCCGGCGCGAGCGAGCCGACAGGCGCGTCGATCCCGGCGGCGATGGCCGGGTTGATGGTGAGCTTGGCCATGTAGCGCAGGATGCGGGCATTGTCGGCCCCGGCAAACGGTTCCTCGGGCAGCGGACCGACGCGGTCCTTCATCACGCTCGCCAGCTGCCAGCATTTCGCGACATTCTCGGCAAGCCGCCCCATCCCCTGCGTGTCGGTGGCGAAGATGGAAATAGCGCCCATGTCATGCAGGAGATCCTCGGCGGCCATGGATTGCGGACGGATCCGGGCCTCGGCGAAGGCCACGTCCTCGATCAGGTCGAAGCTCATCATGTGGGCCAGCATGGTCATCGGCACCCCCTCTTCCAGCGCGGGGGCGGTGAAGGGGTTGGTGGGATTGGTCGAGGAGGGCAGCATGTTGGCGAAACCGTTCACCGCCAGGATGTCGGGCGCATGGCCGCCCCCCGCCCCCTCGGTGTGGTACATGTGGATGGTCCGGCCCGCGATGGCCGCCATGGTGTCCTGGTAGAAGCCGAACTCGTTGATCGTGTCGGTATGCAGATGCACCGAGAAATCCGCCGCATCCGCCGCCCGCAACGCGCCGTCCATGACCGCGGGCGAGGCGCCGAAATCCTCGTGGATCTTCACCCCCAGCGCGCCGCCCGCGACGCTTTCGGCCACCGCTGCGGGGTCCGAGCAGCCGCGGCCGAGAAAGCCGAAGTTCAAGGGATATTCGTCGGCCGCCAGGATCAGCCGCCCGAGCGTCAGCGGTCCCGAGCAGGAGACGTCGAAATTGGGCCCCGGCGACATGCCGATCATCGTCGTCGTGCCGCCGGCCAAGGCGTGATGAGCCTGCTGCGGCGACAGGAAATGCGCATGGGTCTCGACCGCTCCGGCGGTCACGAAATGGTGGTCGCCATGCACCACCGTGGTGTTCGGGCCGGTCACCATGCCCGGCGTCACCCCGGCCATGATGTCGGGATTGCCGGCCTTGCCGATCCCCGAGATCAGGCCGTCGCGGATGCCGATATCGGCCTTGATGATGCCCAGATCCGCATCGATGATGACGGCATTCTGGCTGACCATGTCGAGCGCCCCCGAGGACGCCGTGCCGGTCGTGCAGAAGCCCTCGCCGTCGCGCATCGCCTTGCCCGCGCCGGTCGTCAGCTCGTCGCCGTAATGGGTCAGGTCGGCCTCGACCCGGGCCAGCAGCGCGCTGTCGCCCAGCCGGACCCGGTCGCCCGTGGTCGGGCCGTAGAGCGCGGCATATTCGCGTCTTCCGATCTTCATAGATAGCCTCTTTCGCTGGCCCGGGCGATGGCGGCCTCGCGGCATTCCTCGGCCGGTCCCTCGACCAGACCGGCGAAGCCATGGATGCGCCGCGCCCCGGCAGCCGGTCGACGAGGTTGTAGGCATCGACATAGCCACCCATCAGCCCCTTGAACGAGGCCACGTCCTCGGGCGACAGGTTGAAGCCGAGCCCTTCGGCACCTTGGCCAATTGCGCGTCATTGGGCAGTTTCACGGGCATTTCGTTCTCCGTTATGGGCAGAAGGGTCTGGGCCGGAGCCGGCTGGCCCCGGATCGGTTCCGGTCGGGTTCAGGGCTGGGATGCGGTCAGGCGGTGACGAAACCCATGAATTCGCTGACGGCGCGGCTGTCGGTCAGCTGCTCGCGCGGGATCTGGCGGTCGAGGACCCCGTTCGAGATCGCATAGACCCGCTGCGCCAACCCGGTGATGAAATCGAGATTCTGCTCGACCAGCACGATGGTGATGTCCAGCCGGCGGGTCAGTTCCTGCAGCGTCTCCGAGATCTCGTCATTGATCGACGGCTGGATCCCCTCGGTCGGCTCGTCGAGCAGCATGAGCTTGGGCCTGCGGCAGAGGCAGCGGGCCAGCGCGAGAAGCTGCTGCTCGCCGCCCGACAAGGCGCCGCCGCGCCGGTCGAGAAGGCGTTTCAGGCGCGGGAACAGCTCGAGCACCTCGGCGAGGGTGGCCGCCATGTCGGCGCGCCCGGCCGCGATGCCGACCTGCAGATTTTCCTCGACCGACAGGTTGGGGAAGATCTCGCGCCCCTGCGGCACCAGCCCTATCCCGGCCCGCGCGCGGGCATTCACGGATTGGCCCAGCAGGGCCTGGCCATCGAAGCGGATATCGCCCCCGGTGACCTTCACGAAACCCATGATGGCCCGCATCAGGGTCGTCTTTCCCATGCCGTTATGGCCGAGGATGCCGACGACCTCGCCCTGCTCGGCATAGAAATCCACCCGGTGCAGCGCGGGAACCAGGCCGTAAGCGGCGGACAAACCCTTGATCTCAAGCAGCGGCATCGGCCTGTTTCCCCAGATAGATTTCCTGAACCGCCCGGTCGCGCATGATGTCGTCGATCATCGCCTCGCGGAAGATCGCGCCGCGGTTGAAGACGGTGACGAATTTCGCGATCTGCCGGATGAACTGCATGTCATGCTCGACCACGATCACCGCCGCCGAGCGCGCCGCCTCGAGGACCAGCTGCGCCAGACGATCGCGCTCGTCCCCGGTCATGCCGGCCGCCGGCTCGTCGAGCAGGATCAGGTCGGGCGAGGCCGCGAGCACCATGGCCAGCTCGACGAGCTGCCGCTGGCCATGCGCGAGCTGGCCGACCTCGCGCCGGATCAGGTGCCTGATGCCGCATTTCTCGATGGTGGCCTCGGCCACGTCCCTGGCGATCCGGACGGTGTGCTTGCGGCGAGCCGAAAGACGGACATTCTCATAGACCGAGATGCCGTCGAAGACATTGGGCACCTGCGTCTTGATGCCGACGCCCATGTTCACGATCTCATGCGTGTTGAGCCCGGTGATCGGCTGCTCCTTCAGCAGCACCCGCCCCTCGGTCGGCACAAGCTGCCCGGTCAGGCATTTGAAGAAGGTCGATTTTCCGGCGCCGTTGGGGCCGAGCAGGCAGCGCAGTTCGCCGTCGCGCAGCTCGAAATCGACATTGTCCACCGCCGTCACGCCGCCGAAGCGCATGGTGAGGCCGCTGGTGCGCAGGATGCGGTAGCCCTCGTCCTTGGGCGTCTCAGTCATCGGAAGTCACCTTCTTTGCAGAGGCCGACACGCCGCGGCCGCGACGCCACAGCGCCCAGCCTGCGAGGCAGGCGGATTTCACCGTCGGCACCAGTCCCTTGGGCAGGGCGAGCACCAGCACCATCATGATCGCGCCCAGCACGACGAGGCTGTTCAGGAGCTCCATCATGCCGAGCTTCAGCGTCAGCCATTGCAACCCGATCACCCCGAGGATCGGGCCCAGGAGCGTGCCCACGCCGCCTGCCATGACCCAGATCAGGGCCTTGGCCGACATCTCCATGCTGAAGGCGTTCGGGTCGATGAAGGATTGGTAGGTCGCCCACATCGCCCCGGACAGGCCGGCAATGCCCGATCCCAAAGCGAAGACGATCACCTTGTGGCGGCGGATGTCATAGCCGAGCAGCGCGGCGCGGGTCTCGTTCTCGCGGATGCCGATCGAGATGCGGCCGAAATCCGAGGCGATCAGGATGCGCAGCACCACGTAGACCACCACCAGCACCGCCATGAAGAAGCGGAACAGCTGCGCCGGGTCCAGCCAGGCATCGGGCTGGCCGGGGAAATTGATCGTCGGGATCGAGGGAATGCCGTTGAACCCGCCAAGCCTGACCCCGGCGATGGAATATTCCGGGCCCGCGGTGTGATTGGCGAGCTTCCAGAAGATCAGCGTGACGACCATCGTCACCACGCCCAGGTAGACATCCGAGAGCTTGCCGTAGAACATGAAGTAGCCGAGCGCCACGCCGAAAGCCGCGGGAATGGCAAAGGACAAAACGAGCGGCAGGGTCGTGTCGCCGATGCTGATCGACGAGACCGCGAAAGTATAGGCGCCCAGCCCGAAGAAGGCGGCCTGCCCGAAGCTCAGAATGCCGCCGAAGCCCCAGATATAGGCAAGGGACAGGGCGAAGACCGAGAGCACGACATATTGCGTGATCTGCATGATCGTGAACATGTCGATGAAGATCGGGCCCAGCACCAGCAGGGCCAGCCCGATGCCGACCATGATCCAGAAACCCGGATCGCGCGTCAGGGGTTTTTCCATGCGATTCACTCCTTACAGCGCGCGCTTGAAGATGCGGCCGGTGATGCCCTGCGGCAGGATGCGCAGAAGGATCAGCGCCACCACCAGCAAGGCGGCATCGCCATAGACCGGCCCGGCCCAGAAGGTCGTGGCCTGGCTGATCGAGCCGAGCACCGTGGCCGAGGAAAGCGTGCCGGTGATCACCGCGGCGCCGCCGGTGATGACGGTGATGAAGCTCTGGCCGACGAGGCTCGCGCCCATGGTCGGCACCACCCCGGTCACCGGCGCGAGGAGCCCTCCGGCAAGTCCGGTGACCGCCGAGCCGATGCCGAAGGTCGCCATGTAGACCCATGTGGTGCGGATCCCGAGGGCTTCGGCCATGTTCGGATTCTGCATCGTGGCCCGGGCGATCAGGCCCACCCGGGTGAATTTCAGGACCGCCCAGACCGCGAGCAGGATCGCCGCCGCGAAGAAGATCAGCACGAAGTTGTAGACCGGCATCTGGTAGCTGCCGATCCGGACGCCGCCGAAAGGCGTGGCGACGCCCTGGACCGTATTGCCGAAGATCAGCGTGACGCCGCCGATCATCAGCATCGACAGCCCCCAGGTCGCGAGCAGGCTGTCGAGCATCCGGCCGTAGAGCTGCCGGATCACCAGCCGCTCGACGATGACGCCGAAGATGCCGACGACGAGCGGGGCCAGCACGAGGATCGCGAACCATTCGTTGACACCCGCCCCGGTCGAGACCACGACCGTATAGCCCCCGAGCATCAGGAATTCGCCATGAGCGAAGTTGATGACCCGCATCATCCCGAAGATGATGGCGAGCCCCGCCGCCAGAAGGACGAGCCAGGCGACTGCCCGGATCATCTCCAGCGCGACGATGACCGCATAATCCATGCGTCGGCCCCCCTCTGGCTTACAGGCTGATCTCGAAATGCTTGTTGGAGTTCGGCTGGGCGATCAGGTCGCAGACCATCTGCGTGTCCGCCGGTTGCGATTCCGGGAAGGCTTCCTTGATCACGAAGGTCTGGTCCTGCAATTCGGCGATGTAGACGTCGCGAATGGCGTGATGGGTCTTCGGATCGATCTTCACCTTGCCTGCCGGCAGGTCATAGGTCTTGCCTTGCGAGATGACCTCGAGCACCGCGTCGCGCTCGACCGAACCCGCCTCGCGCACCGCATCCGCCCAGATCATCATGCCCTCGTAGGTGCATTCCGAGATCTCGGAAACGATCGGGGTGTTGGTGGGATATTCCGCCTTCACCCTTTCGAGGAACGCCTTGTTGACCGGGTTGTCGACCCCTTCGAAATATCCGAAGGCCGAGAGGATGCCGTTGCCTTCGGCCGCGGTCAGCATGACCTGATCATTGCCGCCCGCCCCGAGCACCGTCGAGATCATCGGGATCTGCGCCTTCATCCCGGCCGCCGCCCATTGCCGGTAGAAGCCCAGATGCGAGCTGCCGACCATCGCCGAGCAGACGAAATCGGGTTTGGCCGCCTGGATCTTGGAGATCGTCGAGCCGAACTGCGCGACGTCCAGCGGGAAGAACTCGGTGGCGATCACCTCGCCGCCCTGCTCCTCGACGTAGCGCTTGATCCAGGCCGAGGTGATATGGCCGTAATTGTAATCTGCGGCGACGGCATAGACCTTCTTGCCGAACAGGTTCATCGCATAGGGGATGATCCGGGCGACGGTCTGGGCCGGGGTGGTTCCGATGGTGATCTCGTTGCGGTCGCAGACCCCGCCTTCATATTGGGTATTGTAGAAATACAGCGTCTTGTACTTGTGGAAGATCGGGCGGATCGTCTCGCGGCTGGCCGACGTGATGCCGCCCATGACGACCGAGACGCGATCCTTCAATGCCATCTGGGTCGCATATTGCGAATAGAGCGACATGTTCGACTGCGGGTCGTAGACCACCGGCTCGACCTGTTTGCCCAAGAGACCGCCGCCCTCGTTGATCTCCTTGATGGCCATTTGGAAGACTTGGTTCATCGGGATGCCGACCAGATCCAGCGCGCCTGAGAGGTCGTGCAAGCCGCCAACCTTGATCGTGTCGGTGGCGGCGCGCGCGACCAGCGGCGCCGCCAAGGACAGCGCCGCAGCCGCGCCGGTGGACTTCAGGAATTGACGTCTTTGAATGGTCATGTGCCGGTGTCCCTTGAGGAATGTTTCCTGGGTCACACTGGCATTTTAGTTAAAATTACAAATATCACTTTCGCCACATTTTTGACGTTTGTGCGGAAACTGCTCATTTAGATGTCTGGCGGGCCGGGGAAGTCCGAAACTTCGGCAGGGTGCGGACCTCGCCGGAGCGTGATGTGCCGTGCTGAGCATGATTCCCGATCAGCACGGCACGTCACGCGCAGCTCGAGCGGACACGGAGTGGCTGAGGTCGCGCCGAACGCACGCGGCAAATGCACAGATGACGGTTGCCGCGAGGGCGATGACCGAAGGAAAAACCTTCGGACATCTGTCGTATCGGGTTGCCACGCGCAACCAGTCCTTGAGCCTGCCAAACGTGATCTCGATGCGGTTGCGCCGCTTGTATCAGCGCTTGTCGTATTTGAGGGGTGTCTTGCGTTGCTTTCGGCCGGAGATGCAGGCTCGTATCCCCTTGTCCGGCAACGCTTCCCGGAACCAGTCGGCGTCATAGCCGCGATCCCCGAGTAGCCAATCGACCTTTGGGAGGCTGCTGAGCAGCGCCCGCGCCCCGATGTCGTCACTGACCTGCCCCTGCGGTGACGAACAGGCTGAGCGGTCTGCCCAGTCCGGAATCACGGGGCAAGGTCAGTTCGGTAAGCCGTCGACGACGCGCACCCATTGTGGCGCGTGGGTGCGGTCCACCTGCGCTTTCAGCATGGCCATCGCGTCAGTGAGCGAGGGAACCCCATCCCAGCGCAGTTCCATATTGTCGTTCAGCCCGCCCCGGATCACATGGGTGGCGGCACCATTCTGTGGGGAGCAGCTACGCTCTGGTCGTTGGCGCGCGTATCTGCATGACACCCCTCCCTTACATTTTGGGTGAGGTGTAAGCCCACGCGCGAGAAATTGAGGTCCAGCAGCAGGGTGACCTTGGCGACGATGCGGGCGATATGGGGCATATCACTGGCGGGCTCCCTGCCAGCTTGTGTTTGTAGCAACCATTCAGAACTGTCCCAGTTCTGGCCATTCAGAAATGTCACCGTGCGCGGCATTGGCGGGCAGCCGGGCAGGGCGGAGACCTCCGCCATCGCAGCCCGGACCGGCTGCCCCGGG
>NZ_SDEB01000045.1 GCF_004522175.1 Paracoccus ravus
TCGGACAGGTCCATTCCGCCATACTTGGCCTTCAGCTTGTAGAACGTCGCAGGGCTCAGCCCATGCTTGCGGCACAGCTCAGCCGTCGGCAAGCCAGCCTCCTGCTCTTTGAGCATCCCGATAATCTGCGCTTCAGTGAAACGGCTTTTCCTCATCTCGTCTGCTCCTTCAGGTTGGGCAGACTCCACATCAGACCGAGGGAACTTCCGGGGGGAAGGTCAGCACCTTTCGGGCGGTAGCCTTCGATTGTTTCGGCATTCCTTTACGATCCGCGGGTCCCGGAACCTTTGGAAGCGCCTTGTTGAAGAGGCAGTCTCAAAGGTGTTCGACCGGCGCAAGATCGGCGCCGCGAGCCAATCCCAATGACCTGCCCTCGAAACGTCATCAGTCTAGGCTAGTGCGTGTTTCCCTACTTAGACATCCTCAGCCGGCATGCTAGCCAAGCTGCGGAAACCCGGCTCAAGCAGGATGGTATCTGCCGATGCCGGGTCAATAGCAGGAATCACGCGCGAGGAGGCGCTGGCGGATGAAACAAATCGAGAAAGTCACGGTTGTCGGGACCGGCATTATAGGTGCAAGCTGGACTTGCCTCTTCCTTGCCCATGGGATCGACGTGGCAGCAACGGACATCCGCGAAGGCGCCGAGGGAGAGCTGAACGCGGCCGTCGAGCGCCTTTGGTCGACGCTTCCGGACGCGGTGCAGGCCAAAGGCAGGCGTGGTAAATTGTGCTTTTCGTCCGATCTAGAAACAGCATGCGTGGGCACGCATTTCGTTCAGGAAAACGCCATCGAGCGGGTCGACGCAAAGATTGACCTCATGCGCCGCATCGACGCCGCGACCCCTGCCGATGTGGTGATCGCTTCCAGTTCCTCCGCCATTTCGGTCAGCGACATGCAAAGCGCCTGCGTCAATCCCGAGCGCATCGTGTTGGGACATCCGTTCAACCCGCCGCATCTTGTGCCTTTGGTCGAATTGTCGGGCGGGGAACGCACCGCCGAAATCGCCCTCGCCAGCGCCGAGGCACTTTATGCCCGGTTGGGAAAGGTCACCATCCGGTTGCGGAAAGAAGTCTATGGCCATGTCGCCAATCGCCTTCAGGCCGCGATCTTCCGCGAGGCGATTCATCTGCTGGAAAGCGGGGTCGCATCTGCCGAGGACATTGACCGCGCGGTCACCGAGGGACCCGGCGCGCGATGGGCACTGATGGGACCCTTGCAAACCTATCGCCTGGCCGGAGGCGACAAGGGCATGGCGGGTTTCTGGGACATGTTCGCGCCAATGCAGGAAAAGCTCTGGGCCGAGCTGGGCACGCCCCGCCCGGATGCGGGGCTGCAGGAAAGGGTCACCGCAGCCGTCGAGCAATCTTATGCGGGTCGCCCGGTTCATGCGATCGTCGAAGAGCGCGACAGGCGGCTGCGCCAGATCCTCGCGGTGAAGGCCGGGGCCGTCTAGGCAAACTAGCTACCCCAAAAAAGGAACAGGTCCGGCGTCCGTGCGCCGGTCCTGTCCCGCTCATTGGTCAAACGTCAGGCAAATACCGCACGGGCCCGATTGGCGGTCCCGGTAAATTTCGATGCCTGATCGAACCCCGTCCTGATCTGCCGGGCGGTGTGCAGATCCGACATGCGCTCGAACGCGGCGTGGAAATCATCCGGACTGCGCCCCTCGGGCGGAAGGTAGACCCCTTCGGTCTCGACCACATGGATGACCGAGAACACGCCTGCTCCGGCCCCGATGATCGTCTTTCTTGGCGCATGACCGGAGGCCATAAAGACCACCGCCGGGGAAACCGCTTCCGGAGTCAGCTGCGCGGCATCCTCGGGCGAGAGCAGCCCATCCGTCATCCCGGTCGCGGCGAATGGCGAGAGGGTATTCACACGGATGCCGTATTTCTCGCCCTCCTCCTGAAGGGTGGTCATCAGCCCGATCATGCCGGTCTTGGCAGCGCCATAATTCGCCTGACCAAAATTGCCGTAGAGCCCCGAGGAGGAGGTGGTCAGCACGATCCGGCCATATCCCTGCTGGCGCATGACCTCCCAGACGGCGCGGCAGCAATTGGCCGAGCCGGTCAGGTGAACGGCCAGCACCTTCTCGAAATCCGCCATCTCCATCTTGGCGAACGAGCGGTCGCGCAGGATGCCCGCGTTGTTCACGAGGATGTCGATGCGCCCCCAGCGGGCAAGGACCCGCGCCACCATCGCCTCGACCTGGGCATGATCGGCGACGTCGGCGCCTTCTGCCACGGCCACTCCGCCCGAGGCTCGGATCTCAGCGACAACGGCTTGCGCCGCCCCACCCGCGTCACCATCGGGTCCGGCGATGTCATTGACCACCACCCGCGCCCCGGCGCGGGCAAGTGCCAGCGCGTGGCACCGGCCAAGCCCTGTAGCCGCACCGGTGACGATGGCCACCTGACCCTCGAATTCGCTTGTCATTTTCCGTATCTTTCGCTGCGCGGGCTCAGAAATTCACCCGGTCGCCGCCCTTCAGCGAGAGCATCGCGCGGGCGTCATCGGGGGTTGCGACTTCAAGGCCCAGCCCTTCGATCACCTTGCGGACGCGCCGCACCTGCGCCGCGTTCGACTGCGCAAGCTGCCCCGGCCCGTCCCAAAGCGAATCCTCGAGACCGACACGGACATTGCCCCCCATCGCGGCGGCCATCGTGGTGATCGGCAACTGGTGACGCCCGGCACCGAGCACCGACCAGACGTAATCATCGCCGAACAGCCGATCGGCGGTCCGCTTCATATGCGCCACATCCTCGGGATGGGTGCCGATGCCGCCGAGAATGCCAAAGACGGTCTGGATGAAGAGCGGTCCCTGAACCAGCCCGCGATCCCGGAAATGCGCAAGATTGTAAAGATGGCTGGTGTCGTAGCATTCGAACTCGAAGCGCGTGCCATTGCCCGAGCAGGTTTCGAGAATGTATTCGATGTCCTTGAACGTGTTGCGGAAGACGACGTCGCGGGTTTTTTCAAGATAGGCCGGTTCCCAATCATATTTGAACGACCCGTATCGGCCCAGCATCGGGAACAGCGCAAAGTTCATCGACCCCATGTTGAGCGAGGCGACCTCGGGCGCGAGTTCGGCGGCAGGGCGCAGCCGTTCGGCGACCTCCATGGTCGGGCTGCCGCCGGTGGTCAGGTTCAGGACGGCATTGGTCGCCTGCCGGATGCGCGGCAGGAAGCGCATGAAGGCCTCGGGGTCCTGCGTGGGGCGGCCGTCCTCGGGGTTGCGGGCATGCAAATGCAGGATCGAGGCGCCGGCCTCGGCTGCTTCGATCGCCTGCTCGGCGATCTGGTCGGGCGTCACCGGCAGATGCGGCGACATGCTGGGCGTGTGGATGCCGCCGGTGACGGCGCAGGTGACGATCACCTTGCGAGAGGGCTTTGTCATGATGATTATCTCCGAGATTCAGATGGTTTCGACATTGCCGCAGACGCTGATCGCCTGCCCCGAGACATTGGCCCCGGCCGGCGAGCACAGGAACAAGGCCATGCCGGCCACATCCTCGGGTTCGACCATGCGGCGCAGCGAGATGTTGGAAAGATATTGTTCCTCCATCTCGGCATAGCTGACGCCGGCGGCGGTGGCGCGATCGCCGATCACGCGCTCGATGCGGGCGCCCCTGACGACGCCGGGCAGAATCGCGTTCACCCGGATGCCCTCGGGACCCATTTCCTTGGCAAGGCTCTGAGTCAGCCCGACGATGCCCCATTTCGCGGCCGCATAGGGCGTGCGCAGCGCATAACCAAGACGCCCCGCCACCGAGGCGATGTTGATGATCGCGCCGGCCTCGCTGTCTCGCAGCAGACGGACGGCATGGTGCAGCACCAGGAATTGACCCATCAGATCCACGTCCAGCGTGCGGCGGATGTCATCGAGCGAGATCTCGTCGATCTTGCCGGTCGGCCCGGCGATGCCGGCATTATTCACCAGCACGTCGAGCCCGCCAAGTTCCTTGGCCGCGGCCTCCATCAGGGCCTCGACCTGCGCTGCGTCGGATACATCGGCGCGCTGCGCCAGAACCCCGGGCTGTTCGGCGGCAAAGCGCACCAGCGCCGCCTCGTCGATATCGCAGACCATAACCTTTGCCCCGGCCTCGATGAAGCCGCGCGCGATGGCAGCCCCGATGCCCGAGGCTCCGGCGGTGACAAGGACCCGCAGGCCCGGTTGCGGAAGCATCCGCCTGATCATGTTCATTTTCTGTCCAATCGAAATTCCTGCGCAGAAGCGGCCTCAGGCCACTTCAAGCCAATTGCGGCGCACATCGGGCGCGGCATCGAGTTCTTCCGGGGTGCCGCGGAAAACCAGCTCGCCATGGCCCATGACCATGACCTGCTGCGCGACCTTGAGCGCGATGGTCAGCTTCTGCTCGACCAGCACGACGGCGACGCCGCGGCGGCCAATATCAAGGATCACCTCCATCACCACCTCGACGATGCGCGGGGCCAGCCCCTCGGTCGGCTCGTCGATCAGCAGCACGCGGGGATTGCCCAGAAGCGAGCGGCAGATGGTCAGCATCTGCTGCTCGCCACCCGAGAGGTAGCCCGCGCGGATGTTCCTGCGCTCCTTGAGGCGGGGGAAATAGTCGAACATCTCCTTAAGCGTCCAGCGCGGCGCGCCGGGCGCGCCCTTCTGTCCACCGATGGCAAGATTTTCCTCGACCGTGAGGTTGGGAAAGACCAGACGCTCCTCGGGGACATAGCCAAGGCCTTGGCGGCAGATGTCGAAGGGGCGCTGTCCGGCAACCGGGCGTCCCGCCAGCGTCACGCTGCCCGAACTGGGTGGAACCAGCCCCATCATGGCCTTCAGAAGGGTCGATCGCCCCGAACCGTTGCGCCCAAGAAGCGAGACGATCGCCGCTTCGGGCACCTCCATGTCGATGCCATGCAGGATATGGCTCTTGCCGTAATGGGCATGCAGCCCTTTGACTTCCAGCAGGCTCATGCTGCCTCCTCGCCGAGATAGGCTTCCTGCACCGCGCGGTTGGCGCTGATGCCCGTGGGCGTGTCCGTCGCAAGGATGCTGCCATAGACCAGCACCGAGACCCGATCGCAGAGGCTGAAGACCACGCTCATGTCATGCTCGACCATCAGAAGCGTCTTGCCCTCGGTGACCGTGCGGATCAGATCCACCGCCTGCGCCGTTTCTTCGCGGGACATGCCGGCGGTCGGCTCGTCCAGCAGGATGATCTCGGCCCCGGTGGTCAGCGTCATGCCGATCTCGAGCGCGCGTTGCTCGGAATAGGTCAGATCACCGGCAAGGTCATGCGCGCGGGCCTCGAGTCCGACGCGCGCCAGCACCTCGGTAGTCTCGTCATTCACCTGCCGCATCCGCGCGATGGGCCGGAAGAGCCCGTAGCGCATGCCGTGCCGCGCGAGGATGCCGATGCGCAGGTTCTCGAACACGCTGAGTCGGTGGAAGATATTGGTGATCTGGAAAGATCGCGACAGCCCCGCCCGGTTGATCAGATGCGGCGAGAGCCCCGCAATGCTTCGCCCGTTCAGCGCTATCTCGCCCGCAGAGGGCGAGAACATGCCCGAGATCAGGTTGAACAGCGTGGATTTGCCTGCCCCGTTCGGCCCGATCACCGCATGGCGCTCGCCACGTCGGATATCAAGGTTGACGCCCTTGAGCACCTCGATCGGGCCAAAGGACTTGGTCACGCCTGCAAGCCGCAAGGCAGCCTGCTCTGTCGTGGACGCATTCATGCTGCACCTCCCATGGATGCGGATTTCGCCGCAGGGCGCGCGCCGTGTCCCTTGCTGTCCCAGATCGCGCCGATCTCGCGGCGGGCGCGCATAAGAACTACGCCGCCGCCCGCAAGCAGGGCCGCCGGGACGGTCCAGGTGACGAATGACAGGGGCTTCCAAATAAGGCCGAAAAGTTCATAGGCCGGAAGACCGCCATTCGCGCCCTGACGCGCCATCGCATATTCCTCGCCAAAGAGGATCGAGGCGCTTTCGGTCAGGAAAACCACGCCCGCCGCGATCAGCAGCCCGCCCGCCAGCGCCAGCAGATAGGGTCCGGCAAGACGCGACCAGTCGAGGTTCTTGCGATTGCGGATGTGATGCTCGACCACGCCGCCGATGCCGCTGGGGGCATAAAGCATGACCAGAACGAAGATCAGACCCTGATAGAGGACCCAGGACCGGGTGAGGTCCGAGACGAGGAACGAGAAGAGCGCGAAGGCCGCCGCGCCGAGAACCGGGCCAAGGAAGACGGTCGCACCGCCGACAAAGGTCTGCAGGACCACCTGCGACGACACCGCGCTGGCAAAGAGCGAATAGTTCGCCGTCTCGTTCGAGATTGCCAGCAGCGACCCCGCGATCCCCGTCACCATCGCGGAAATCGCGAACACGATCACCTTCGAGGCATGGGCATTGTAACCGAGAAAACGCACCCGCTGCTCATTGTCGCGCAGCGCAAGGGTGAGACGACCAAAAGGCGTGCGGGTATAGGCCCAAAGGCCAAGGCCACAGATCACGACCCATGCCAGCACCAGATAATAGACGCTGAGCATCGAACCAAAGGTGAAGCTCGCCCAAGGCATCCGCATCGAAGCGATGCCCGCCTCGCCGCCGAACATCCCTTCGAGGCGCGGCGCGAGGGAATGGAAAAGCTCGGCGATCGCAAGCGTCACGAGCGCGAAATACACGCCCGAGCGCATGGTCGCGAAGTAGCCCGCGATCAGCCCGACGGTGAGCCCCGCCGCGGCTCCGGCCAGCGGCAGAAGCGGGGTCGGGAAAGGCAGGCCGTTCTCGACCGCGATCATCAGATGCAGCGCCGCGAAGGCGCCGATCCCGAAATAGGCCGCGTGCCCAAAGGACAGCAGCCCGGCCTGCCCGATGAGAAGGTTGAAGGCGAGCGCGAACAGGCTCGCGATCAGGATGTTCACCAGCGCGTTCTGCCAGGCCAGATCCAGCAGGGGCGGCACCGCGATCAGCAGGACCAGAAAAACGGCCCCAAGAATGAGATTTCGCATGTTCGTCATTTCAGTTGCGCTCCCCCATCAGGCCGGCAGGACGCACCAGCAGGACGATCAGCATCAGGGCAAAGGGAATGGTGGCGCTGACCGAGGAGAGCTCCAGCGTCATCAGCCCGCCGATCGAGCGCGCCCATTCTCCCAACCCGACAAGGCCCAGCAGCTTCGCCAGCGACCAGTCGAGCCCGACTGCGAAGGACGAGAACAGCCCGATGAGCAGCGACGCCAGCAGCGAGCCCTTCAGCGAGCCAAGCCCGCCGACCACGACGACCACGAAGACGATCACGCCCAGTTCAAGGCCCATGTTCGGATTGGTCGGATAGAAGGCCCCCGCCACCGCGCCGGCAAGACCCGCAAGCGCCGCACCAGTGCCGAAGACGAACATGAAGACCATCGGGATATTGTGACCCAGAGCCTCGGCCATTGCCGGCAGCCGTTCCGCCGCGCGCACGACGATGCCCGTGCGGGTCCGCGTCAAGAGCAGCCAGAGCGCCGTGAACATGACCACGGCCACGCCGCCGATGAACAGCCGATAGAAGGGGTAATCCGCGCCAAAGATGTGGAACGCCGAGAAGCGCAGCGACGCCGGCATCTGGTAGTTCACCGGGAAGTCGCCGAAGAACAGCTTGACGAGCTCCTCGATGATCAGTGCAAGGCCAAAGGTCAGCAGCAATTCATGGGCATGGCCATGCTTGTGGACTTTCGGCAGCAGGAAACGCTCGACCGCCATGCCGATGAGGCCGGTGACGATGGGTGCCACGATGACCCCGGTCCAGAAGCCGAAGATCGAGGACACGGCATAGGCGACATAGGCACCCAGCATGTAGAACGAGGCATGGGCGAAGTTCAGGACTCCCATCATGCCGAAGATGAGCGTGAGGCCGGCCGAGACCATGAACAGCAATAGTCCATAGGTCACTCCGTTCAGCGCGGAGATGATCGCGAATTCCATGGGAGTTCCGATTGCAGCAAGGAGACGGGATGGGCCGGCGGAGACCACCGGCCCAAGGCGCGAATATCAGCTATCCGGGCGCTGCATTTTGCAGCTGTCCTGCACCGGGTAGATCGCCTGTTCGCCGGGAATGACCTCGACGGTTTCGAAGCCCATATCCGTGCCGTCAGCGGGGTATTTGGCGTTCTTGACGACCTTCGAGACGACCACCGGGCGGATGGTCTGGTGGTCTTCCTTGCGGACCGAGACCGGGCCGACCGGAGTTTCATAGGTGGTGTTCTCCAGCGCCTGCGCGATGCTGGTCACGTTGATGTCGCCGCCCTTGAAATCGAGCGTGCCAAGCGCCTGCTGCAGCGCACCGACGGCAAATGCGGAATGGCCTTCGACGAAGATCGGATAGTGGCCGGTGGCCTTCTTGTAATCCTCGGCGAATGCGCCATCCGTGGCGGCGTTCTCGTAATTGTTGGCGATGTAATGGCCAAGCGAGGTCGCGCCGGCATTGGCGATATTGCCCGGCTGGTCCAGATAGGCAGTGGCGAATTTCACGTTCAGCCCGGCATCCCCCGTCGCCTTCATCAGCAGAAGAAGGTCATTGGACCAGTTGCCGGTGAAGACTGTATCGGGTTCCGCGGATTTGAGGCGCGCAACGAAAGGCGCGAAATCCTGGATCTTGTTCACGTCATGCAGGACTTCACCGACGATCTCGTAGCCGCCATTGGCTGCAGCGGTCTGGACGGCCGCCTGCATGTCCTGTCCCCAGGAATAGTTCTGGTTGATCGAATAGGCTTTCTCGCCCAGATCGCCCGATTTCTTCATCGCGCCGACCAGGGCGTTCACCCGCATCGGAGCGGTGGTGGTGAAGCGGAAATGGTAGAACTGGCACTTCTCGCCGGTCAGTTCCATCGCCTCGCCGCCAAGGTTGATGAACATGACCTCCTTGCCGGGATTGCGCAGGTTGTGCTTGCGCACATCTTCGGTCAGCTGGCCAGCAATCGCCGAGGATGCGCCCTGGAAGATGATGTCGACGCCGTCGGCCACCGCCTGACGAAACTTGTTGGCGGCATCGGGAGCGCCGCCCGCATTGTCATATTCGATGACCTCGACCGGCTCTCCGTTGAAACCGCCGGCCGCATTGATCTGCGCGACGCCGTAGGCGACGGCATTGGCATAAAGCCGGCCCGTCGAGGTCTGTGCACCCGACAGGCTTTCGATGATTCCGATCTTCAGCGGCTCGGCGTGAAGCGCGGATGCGCTCAGGGCAGCGGCGGACGTGGCCGCAATCATGGCGAATCGTTTCAAGCTGGTTCTCCTCCCAGACGATCTATTTGCGTGCCGATCCGCCGCCTTGCTTTGCAGATTGCGCGGCGCCCTCCTCCGGCACTTGCCGCACAGTAAGCATAGGAGTTGGTCTTCGTAAAGATATGATATATGTGATCTCATAAATCATAACCCGTCATATTCCCCTCGGAACCGTTGCCTTGGCTCCAGACTTCGCAATAGGATGCAATGAAAATGGCTCCCCAAGCCCATCCTCATGCGGCAACGCCGGCGCAGCGGCTTGAGATATCTTCTACCCAGCCGAGCGAGGCTCAATGCACCTGAAAACCATAGATATGACCGCGCCTCGCGCCCGCACGCTGGTGCCGGTGGATGTCACCACGATTCAGGAGCGGGTCTATCAAAGCATCCGGCTCGGCCTTCTCAGGGGTGAGTTCTTGCCCGGCGAGCAGGTGACGATCCGCGGCTTGGCAGAGGTGCTCGGCACCAGCGCCATGCCGGTACGCGAAGCCGTCGCCCGCCTTATCGCGGAACATGCGATCGAGCAATCAGGGCCTCGGACCCTACGCGTGGCGCCCTATCATGCGACCGAGCATCAGAATTATATCCGGATCCGCATGCAACTCGAAGGCTATGCGGCTGAACGCGCTGCAAGCGCGCCAAAGAACCCGGCCCTGATCGACGCCCTTCGACGCCACAATGACGATATTGCCGAAGCCCTGAACGTGAAGGATTTCGACGCCGCGCTTGCAGGAAATCAGGCGTTCCATTTCGAGTTGTATCGCGCCGCCGGCTATCCCCAGATCCTCGATATCATCTCCAGTCTCTGGCTTCGGACCGGCCCAATTGTCGCCTCTGCTCGCCGCGACGAGGCGCTTTTCACTCGTCTCTTCAAAACCGGCATCCGGATCCACGGCAACGCCATCGACGCAGTTGCCCAGCGAGATCGAGCGGCGGCGCGGCACGCCATCAATCTCGACATCCGATCCTCGCATCTGGCGATCAGGCGCTTCTCGCAGCGGTAGCGGGCGCCCCCGTCGATCGGTGAACTCAAAGCAGTAACAGTGCCATCATCCTGCGTGAAGGCTGGAGGGTGGGCTGAGCTATGAAGAGTTCCGCCCTGTGGATAGCGTAGGATAGGCCCCGTGGCTCGGCTGTGGCCGGGTGCAGGTGCAGGTGCAGGTTACAAAATCTGACCTGCCTCGCATCAGATCATGACAGTTCATGTTGATATTTGCTTTAATATCAGTTCATTACGCATGCGCACACTGTTGCTTTCTTTCGCATGCTTTGTCTTTTCTTAATCTCCGAGAGCCTTGCTAACCGATTGATTGCATTCCCACTCCGAAAGCGACGAATCGGGCGCAGAGGAGATCCTACGCACTCTTTTGCTTTCGTTTTCTCAAAAAAAAGGGAAAGCATGCAAGCAATAGCGTGCGCTGTGCCATCAAGCGAAATCTGCGCGGGTCGCTGAATTAGGTGAACATATGGGCGATGTCGGCGCGGGAACAGATCGTCGCGCTGCCGCCTGCGGAGCGCATACCGTCTGCGTCAAGCTGCGCATGAAGCTCGCTCCACCCCAGACGGGCCGCAACGCCCAGAGCTCGAAAACTGATGAACTGATCGTGGAATGCCACGCGGTCGGCAGCGTTCATCCGTAGTTGCGCCCCGCCTCGCAACCCACGCACCCGCTGGCACGACAGGCCATTACGTCGAACGAAGGTCAGGAGCTCGCTCGGCCGAAAGGCATCCCACGAAGTCGCCTCACCTTCCTGTCCGACATGGCCGAGGTTTACCGAAAGTAGAGCCGCGCTTGGCCGAGCCGGTCAAGGCCATGATCGAGGAGTTCCTTCGTTCGGCTATCGGATCGTGGCGTTTCTGCTGGCTTCAACAAGAACACCCATATTCCAGCTGAATACCTGGCAGATGCGCAAGCGCCTCATCGGCATGCGGCCTTGCATCGGCCCGGTCTTTACCTGCCGCCACTACACGGCACTGGTCAGCAGAAACGGCCTTCACCAAGTGGTCATCAACCGCACTGCCCGAAGCGAACGGATGTAATTGAACAGCCCCTTTCTGTCACAATGCGGCCTTATCCGGGGAGGTCCCGTCCCGCATGCCGGCGATGTCCCCCTGTTCTCTGCCAGTGCTGCATGATCCGCCAGTAGGCCTGCTCGGTGTGCTCAGCTCCAGCACGATTGGCCTGCCTCAGCTCAGGTTTGACCTTGCCCCGTGATCCCGGACTGGGCCGATTTTCACTATGCGGCCATTGCGATGGTCATGTCGATCCTTGCTTGTTCGGGCGTGCGATAGCCGATGCTTGAGTGCCTGCGACGGCGATTGGAGAAGATGGCGATGTATTCGAAGAGCGCGGCCCTGGCCTCGCGGCGTGATCTGAAACGGGTGCGGTGAACCAACTCGCTCTTCAGCGAGCCGAAGAAGCTTTCCATCGGTGCGTTATCAAGACAGTTGCCCTTGCCGCTCATCGAGGCTTGGGCTTTCCAGGCGTCCACCAAGTTCCGGTAGTCACCGCTGGCATATTGCACGCCGCGATCGGAATGGCAGATCAGGCCTGGAGCGGGACGGCGGCTCTGCAATGCCATGCGCATCGCGTCGATGGCAAGGCTACTCTTGAGCCGGTCCGACATGGACCAGCCAACGATTTCCATCGTAGCGTTCGCCATCGCGCTCGGACCGATGGCGCCTGCGATGGCTCACTCCTTGACTGCCGCGAGGTAAAGTCAGCCTTCGTCGGTCGGAACGTAACTGATATCGGCGAGCCAGATCCGGTCGGGCGCCGTCGCCCGGAAGTTCCGCTTCAGCAGGTTCGGGGCAATGCCGAACTGATGACGGCGATCTGTCGTCCGAGGCACGACACGGGCGCGGCGAGGTGCATGAGCTTGGCGACCGTCTTCTTCGCGATACGCAAGCCGTTAGCACGCAGTTCGGCATGAATGCGTGGGACGCCGTAGCAGCGCTTGCGCCCCTCGAAGATCGAGCGGATCTTCGCGGCAAGCACGTCCCTTGCCGCCTGGCACGCCGCCCGTTTCGGGGTGGCGGCGCGCCAGCCATGAAACCAGTTCGGGCTGACACGCAGAAGCCGACACATGAGACGGATGCCGTGTTCGGCAGCACGGGCGGCAATGAAGGCGAGTTTCGCGCTCATGGTTTCGCCGCCCACTGCGCGAAAAAGGCCGATGCGCTTTCCGCATCACCTCCACCTCTTCCTTCAGGCGGCGGTTCTCGCGGCGCAGCTCGGCCAACTCCGCAGCCTCGGCCTTTTGGCGCCGAACGGCCTCCGCGGAGCCTGCGGCCTCAAGCTCAAGCCGCCAGCCCTTCAGCTGCGACGAGATGATACCAAGTTCCTGCGCGACGCTGGCCTGCGTGGCCCCAGATCTTGACAGACGTCCGACCGCCTGCTCCTTGAACTCTGCCGTGAAACGGCGACGTGGTCCCTTGCTCATCCTTGATCCCCTGCGCTGAGAGTAAATTAACTCCCAGCGCAGGGGATCACGGGGCAAGGTCAGTTTGTTGTAATCGTAAGCAATTCCGCGCTGACCGCGCCCGGGTTGCGCGCCGGCCGCCAACTCCAGCTTACGCATCTTGCGCGCCAGCAACGTGGGGCGGCCCCAAGCATACTCCTCGGCCTTGGACAGCATGTCCCAGATCAGAACGGCGAGCTTGCGTGCCACGGCGACGGCCCCCACATGCGCAACTTGGCGCGCCCTGACCCGTTCGTAGATGGCGCGGAGCGGCCCGGGGCTCCACACGGCCTGCCAGGCAGCCTCTACCAGCAGGTGACGCGCGTCGCTTCGGCCGCGCTTGGTGATAAGCCCGTGATAGGCTGGGCCGTTGCCGGATTGCCGCACACTCGGATGCAGCCCTAATTAGGCTGAGCGCTGATCGGCCGAAGCGAAGCGGTCCAGGCGACCGATCGCGACCATGACCCCGACCGCCACCACCAGGTCGACACCCGGGATCGTCACCAGCCGCCGGACATCCGCATCCGGCATGGCCGCACGGGCGCTGTCCTGCTCGACCAGCCGCTGCGCCGCCGTCTGTCGATCATACTCCTCAATGTGCCGGAGGTTCGCTGCGCGTCCATACGGCGGCACTTCATGCGCCAGAACCCAGTCGCGTCCCTTACCCCCGAAGAGATCCAGGTGCGGACAACGCGGTGCGAGATGCGCATGAAGGATGGACTGCACGATGGCCTTTAGGCGCACCCGGCTCTTCCCCAGCTGGTTGCGCAGCGTGACCTGACGACGCCGCGACTGCGTCTCGGCATCCGGGATCCATACCTTCGGGCAGGAACCCGGCGACGTGGATCTGCGCCAGGACACGGGCGTCGATCTTGTCCGTCTTCGTCTTTGCCCGCGCGATGAGGTGGACCTGAAGCGGGTTGGCGACCGCTACCCTTGCCACATTAGGCGCGATGATCTCAACGACGGCCGCGGCGTTGCCTGTCGCTTCGACGACCACATGGTCTGTCAGCCGGAGGCTGGCGGCGAAGGCCGCCAGCTTGTCCCGTGTCATGTCCACGCGCCCAAGTCGTCGCCCTTTCTGTCTTCAAGGGCCACCGCCTCGGCAAAGACGCGATGGATATCCAGTCCGATGATGCGCATTGCGACCTCCTCCTGTTGGCAAGGAGGGAGCAGGCAGCCACGCGGCACCTACAGATCCGTGCTCTCGGCACATCCGGGCGAGCCGCAGGGGCGACCATATAACGGAACGGGCTCACGGCCCAGTGGTGTAGCTCGGCCTGCCCGCACTCACGTGCTCCCGATGCCCCAAGCCCCGGATGCCATCGCGATAACAGATCCGAGACCAGAAGCACCGCCCGCATCATGCCGGATAACGGCATGGTCGAGCACGTGATCCGGACGCTTCCGGAGCAGTGCGAGCATCGCCACCGGTTCGAGAGCATCCAGGCAACGCTCATCTCAGGACGCCCCGAGAACGTGGGCGTGATCCAGGACTTGGCGACGGGCATCTTTGTAGCGGATCAGCACAACGTCGTGCTGTTCCACGGAACGGGACTCCGTAAGACCCATCTCGCCATCGCCTTTTTGCACTAGCGCGGGCCATTGGGCCCGCACCAAAGTTGTTCTCGATGGCTCACTCCACTCTGGCAGCAGCAGACGCTTGTCCAACGTCGTCGATCTGGAAAACGGGCCGGTAACCGAAACCCGCAGAGGAAAGCAGGGGCGATTGGCCAACCACATGACCCACAACGGCTTCGTTCAACCGGGAACGGTCCACATGACCGTTTTTCTGATCCGCTTGATTTTGACGGGCTCGGCTAACCGTGACGAACAACTTGCCCTTTCAAAGCGCCTCAGGTTCCGGGGAAATCAGGCCCATTGCCCTCCGGAAATATCGTCGTCACTCGATGGTTTGCGAGATAAATCAGCACTCTATTGCGAAATGGTGCCCCCAGAGAGACTCGAACTCCCGACCTTGAAATTACAAATTTCCTGCTCTACCAGCTGAGCTATAGGGGCGTGATCTTCGGATTCCTTACCTCTCACTTCTTGACCCACGGGTCTAAATAAAAAAGAACTGAGGCAAAATCTTTTGATCGATTCAAGCCCGTATCACCCCCCGCATTCACTCGCAAGGGGTCAAGTCGCGAAAGTGGCCTTGGCGGGGAATCGGTGCAAAACTGACATTTCGCGTGATCCTCAACTGGCCCGATTTTCCCAATGCGGCTGTCTCGGTGGTCCTGTCGATCCTTGCCGAGTCTGTTGTCCAATAGGGCTGATGGCGGGGGTTCCCCTTGTCGCGGACGGATCGCTCCCACGGCCTCTGTGACGGGGAGGCCGAGCACGGTGTGTCCGTTCAGAACGGCGATACGGACCAACCTTTCGGTCGGAGTCTCGTGCCTTGAGGCGCTGTCCCAGCAGTTTCAGACAGTGCATCCAGTCCTCGGTAAAACGATCCCCCGGATCGTTTTCTGAGCCTCCTCATATCTCGATGCTGCCTCGGCTGTGGTATCCGCTCCATCGTCGCCGCAGGGCCGGACCGAAGTATTTTGATGCCTGCAGTGGTTCGTTACCCGCGACCGCGCCGGCGGTGATTAACCTCCACTGTTGACAGCCTGTGCACCGCGGTCAGCACTGGCATCGTGGCATGTGCGGGTGTCGGAGGCACCATCGGCGGTGACGCTGCCGATCTGCTCTTGCGCCGGGATCTGCTTGTGCGGGTCGGGTCACACCGGGGCATCGCCGAAGTGGGTTTCTGTGATCAGGCCCGAGCGACCATGGCAAACGCGCCGTTTCGCGCCGCCATGGCTGCGGGCGTGCCACGCGCCTTCACCCTCGCGCTTGATGCCCTTCGCCCGCTCGCTCGAACCGGTGG
>NZ_SDEB01000046.1 GCF_004522175.1 Paracoccus ravus
CGGTACGGTCCTGGACGAGTTTGTCCGGGTGAAGATGCGCGAGACCTTCTACGAAACCGTCGATGCGTTGCAGGCCGATCTCGATGCGTGGCTCGTCCATTACAACACCGAAAGGCCCCATCTCGGCTACCGCAACATGGGGCGCAGACCGATCGAAACCGTCATGAAATTCGTTAGCCAAGAAGGTTAAGTGGACACTTTGCATGTTGGGCATGCAGTGAATCTCGCCGGTACCCTGTGGAATGTCGTTTGCGCTAAACTACTCAGCTAGTTCTTCGCAAAGCGCGGATTGCCAACCATCTGAAATCTTCAAGATAGCTCTCCCTCGCGAAACTGATTGCTCGGCAGTCTCGTCCGAAACCCCTGCGGCGAACAACGACTCACGCGGGTCCTTTGGGAAGAGTAATTTCTCTATTTCCCTGGTTAGTTGGATCAAATCGCGCGTACTGTCTTGGGCGCGAGAACAGGCGCGCGCAGTACCCCAAACACGAAAGGCTCTTCGAGCGTCTAAAGACTGCAACTGAGGCACCCTTTTTCTGCCCGATGGCTTGGGCTGGTATGGGCCATGCTTGAACGTTTTCATCATAGATAACAGCCCAAAGTAGATTAGCGGCCAACCTGCCTCGACTATGTTAGCAACGTCCTGCGCACTTCCTTGCTCGCGAGCGCCAATCAGCGCTTGAAGCACAAATTCCGGCTTTAGTCGTACCTGGCTCACAAAGAGTGCATCTGCACCTTGAAGACCTTCAATCCATTTCGCGGTCGAATCTTCTTCTGAACTCATGCATTAAGCCTCACGACATTGCCGTGTGTCTCGGCTAAGAATGCGGACCAAGCATCCATCATCTTGCGCCGCTTCTCGAACACGTCGCTGCGGGCATAAGCTCGCTCTGCGGCATCGCCGGTCAAATGCGCAAGTGCCGCCTCTGCCACCTCGCGCGGGAAGTTCGTTCTTTCCTGCGCCCATGTTCTGAACGAAGTACGGAAACCGTGAACATCGACGTTGAAGCCTAGTTCTTTGACCAGCTTGGAAAGCGTCATGTCCGATAGCGGGCGGCCCGCCTTGTTACCGGGGAAAACAAACCCTGCACCGTCGTTAAACGCTTCGGCCTCTTTCAACAGGGCAATCGCTCGTAACGAGAGCGGAACGCGATGCGGGCGCTTCATTTTCATCCGGTCGGCGGGAATTTCCCAAACTTTTGCTTTCATGTCGATTTCAGCCCAACGGGCTTCCCGAACCTCGCCCGAGCGGGCAGCGCATAGCACTAGGAACTCAAGCGCCAACTTGGTTGATTGCCCCGCCCCGGACGCCTTCACGGTTTCCATGCAGTCCGCAACCTCAGCATAGGACAGCGCCTTGCGGTGCTCCTTCACTTTCGAAGTCTTCGGCAAAGCCTGACTGATGTTTTCAGCGGGATTGTCCTGCCGCCATCCTTGAGCGATGGCCCATTTCATCACCATGCCGATGCGCTGACGAACTCGGCGCGCCGTCTCTGCCTTCTCGGTCCAGATCGGCATGAGAACGGCCAGCACATCAGCGGTAGAGACCTCCTGGACCTTCAACTTGCCCAGCCGAGGAAAAGCATAGGTTTCGAGCGTGGCAATGAATTGGGCCGCATGCTTTTCGTTGCGCCATGTCGGCTTGTGCATCTCGTGAACCTTTCGAGACGCTTCCTCGAACGTCAGCACCGCTTGCGCCTCATGCTTGGCCCGGAGCGGGTCGCCGCCAGCACGGGCTAACTTGCGATTGTCGAGCGCGCTTGCGCGAGCCTCTGCCAGCGTAACCAGCGCAGGGGAACCCAGTCCAATCTCGCAGCGCTTCCCGCGAATAACGATGCGCTGCACCCAAAACTTGGACCCATTCGGATCAACACGAAGATAGAGCCCGTGGCCGTCGAAATACTTGCCCGGCGTCGTGGCGTTCTTCACTGCCTGAGTTGTTAGAGCTTTTTCCGGCCTTCTGGTAAGATGTGCTGTCACTGCTTCCCCCATTCCTTCCCCCATTTTAAGGCGGAATGTCCCAGACCCTGCCGGAACACTTAGGACATGGGATTCATATCAACCGCCCGCAACAGCTGAATGAATCGGAATTGCTCGGAACAGCAAAGAATTTGCACGGGCAGACTTCATCTCCGCCACACACCATTTCTTTTATGGGATAACATTCATACCGGTGGATTCCACCCGCCTAAAAGTCCGCCAATTTTATTGCAATTGCATGCGTTGAGCTGAGACGAAGATCGATTGACGGTCATCTGCCTGCATGCGCTCACGGAACCTCGTGAACGTCCGAGCGATTCTCGGCGAGAGGGCTTCGATGAAATACTAAGCCCATCAGCGACACTAGGACTGGGCGCGGTGCCGCCCGCGTGCTCGCAGTTGCAGCAACGAGCGCGGATGGAAAACCGCACTGAGGCTGACGAGCGTCACCATTCGCCAGCAATTGGATCTTGCGTAGAGGATGCCGGGGAAGGATGCGCTGCTCAAGATAAACATGGCTGAAGCGCGAACCGCTCGCTCGCCCCGTCCGATCCCCGCATCCGCTTTACCCTCTCGTATCGCAGGAATGATGGATTATGTTCCGTCTCTGGCGTCGAGTCCCGACGTTTTTCAGCACTGTGCTACGTTCCTGCAGCGCCTTGCGGCGAGAAGATCGCTTCGAGGATTTCCTTTTCGAGACCCGCGGTTCTCATCCGGCCATTCTGCAGCGAAGCGGGCCTCACAACGTCGACACGGTGCAGGATGCCGCCCTGCCCCAGCACGATCACCCGGTCCGAAAGCGCCACCGCCTCGGCCACGTCGTGCGTCACGAGGATCGCAGTGAAACCCGCTTCTGCATGCATGTCGCGGATCAGGTTCTGCATCGTCAGGCGGGTCAGCGCGTCCAGCGCGCCCAGCGGCTCGTCCAGGACGAGAAGGCGGAGATGGCTGACGAGCGCCCAGGCAAGTGCCGCGCGCTGACGCTGGCCGCCAGACAGCGCTGCGGGCCACATCCCCGCCTTGTCGGTCAGTTGAAACGGCGGCAAGCGCCGCCTCGACCGCGCGCGGGTCCGGCCCCTTCCGCAGCCCCACCGCGACATTCACGACGATGCTGGCCCAGGGCAGCAGGCGCGGCTCCTGGAACATGATGCGCAGGCGGTCCCCCGACAGATGCGCGGGCCACTCACCAATGACCACCTTCGCCGCCCGATGCCATCGCCGCCTTCGATTCGGGTGCCATCGGTGCATGGACGATTTGGGACCCCTATTTCGCCATGGCCCAGGAACGCCCGGGCACCCGCGTTCTGTCCACGACCGAGATCATCGAGCCGGATTACAACTTCTACTCGGCCAATGGCGACTACGCCCGCGAGAATCCCGCACTGGTGACGCATTTGATCGAGATCATCCAATCCGTCGGGCGACAGGGGCAGGCCGACCTGCCCGGGTCGATCCGGACCTTCGCCCGCGAAACCGGCCTGAGCGAGGCGGTCATGCAGCGCGCCCTGACCCGCAAGGGGGCGGATCTGGGCCTCGTGGGCTTCGTCGAGCGCAAGCATGTCGCCTATGAGCAGGGCGTCGCGGATGAGTTCCAACGGCTAGGGATCATTCCTCGCCAGCTCGACATCGCTTCGGTCGTCTGGACCCCGCAAAGCGCAAGCTGAGGAGGTAGGACATGAGCCCCACCGAATCCTATGTCGCGACGCGTGCCCGCGCCCCCGGCTGGCGGCCTCGCCTGCCCGGAGGCGCCGCCCTGCTGCCCTATGCCGTTCCAGCGGCAATCCTCGTCCTGTGGGAGATAGCCGACGCGACCGGCCTGATGGCCGAGAGGGTCATGCCGCGCCCCTCGGCGATCCTTGCGAGCGCATGGCAGATGACGCTTTCGGGCGAACTTTTCACCCATCTCGGCGTCTCGGCCCTGCGGGCGCTGGCGGGGCTGATCGTCGGGGGCGGGATCGGCTTCGCCCTTGGCGTGGCGAACGGGGTCTCGCGGCTCTCCGAGACGCTGACCGAATGCGACGCTGCAGATGGTCCGCAATTTCCCCCATCTTGCGCTGATCCCGCTGGTCATCCTGTGGTTCGGCATCGGCGAGGGGGCCAAGCTCTTCCTCGTCGCGCTGGGGGTGTTTTTTCCGATCTATCTCAATACGATGCACGGTATCCGCAATATCGACCCGCAGTTGATCGAGATGGGCCGGGCCTATGGCATGGGCCCGCGCCAACTTTTCCGGCGGATCGTGCTGCCCGGCGCTTTGCCCTCGATCTTCACCGGATTGCGCTATGGCCTTGGGATCATGTGGCTGACGCTGATCGTCGCCGGGGCGCTCTCGGCCTCGTCGGGCCTGGGCTACATGGCCATGAAGGCGCGCGAATTCATGGTGCTGGAGGTCGTCGTGCTCTCCATCCTGCTTTACTCAGCACTCGGCAAGCTGGCCGCTACGCTGACCCGCGCGCTTGAACGCCGCGCCTTGAAATGGATCCCCGCCTATGCAGAGCGCTGAGCTTCTTCCCCTTCCGCCGATGCCGCGCGACAATTCCGGCGCATCGGTGCGGATCCGCAAAGTCTCGCGCGCACTCGACGATCACCGGGTGCTGTCCAACCTCGACCTCGAAGTGCGCCCGGGCGAATTCCTGTCCATCGTCGGGAAAAGGGTCATGGCTCAGCCTCCGGAGACGAGATGGGGGCGCGGTTTGGCGGCGGGGCGGTAATCGTCGCCCACGGTCTCGCCGAAGGGGCCCGTATTCGCGGAAAGCCCGGTCTGGGGCAGCGGATGGTCCAGCGGCAGAAGCGGCAGGACGGGCTCGCCAAAGCTGTAGGCCCCTTCGAGATGGGGGTAGCCGGAATGAATGAAGGTATCGATGCCGATGCGGCGATATTTGTCGATCCTTTCGGCCACGATGTCCGCATCGCCGACAAGCGCGGTGCCTGCGCCCCCCCCCCCGCACGAGGTCGACGCCGGCCCAGAGATTCGGGCTGATCTCGAGCCGGGCGCGGTTGCCGCCATGCAGGTCGGCCATGCGGCGCTGCCCGACCGAATCCATCCGCGCAAAGGTCTCCTGCGCCTTGGCGATGGTCGCGTCGTCGAGCTTGCTGATCAGCCGGTCGGCGGCCTCCCAGGCCTCGGATTGGCTCTTCCGCACGATGACATGCAGGGTATGCCGAAGCTAACCTCGCGGCCCTCGGCCTCGGCCAAGCGGGGCACACCCTCGATCTTGGCGCGGACCTGCTCGGGTGGCTCACCGCATGTCAGGTATTTGTCGACCTGCTTCGCCGCGACGGCACTCGCCGCATCCGACGAGCCGCCGAAGTAAAGCTGCGGACCGCCCTGCTGTAGCGGCGCGAAAAGCAGATTGCCGTCGATGACGCGGAAATGCCGGCTTTCGTAATTTACCGTCTGCCCGGCCATCAGCGCCTTGTAGATATCAAGGAACTCCCGCGTCACCTCGTAGCGCTCGGCATGGCTGAGATGGATGCCGTCGCCGGCATTCTCGACCGGATCGCCCCCGGTCACGACATTGACGAGCAGCCACCCGCCCGACATCCGGTCCAGAGTCGCCGTCATCCGCGCGGTCAGCGTCGGGGATTGCAGTCCCGGTCTGACGGCCCCGAGGAAGCGCAGCTTCTCGGTCTGCGAAGCCAGCGCGGCGGCCACGATCAAGCTGTCCTCGCAACTGCGCCCTGTGAGGCAGCAATACGCCGTAATAGCCAAGGACATCGGCCGCCTGCGCGATCTGGCGCAGATAGGGCAAGGTCACCGGGCGGCTCCCTTCCGACGTGCCTAGATACCGGCTGTCGCCTTGGGTCGGAAGGAACCAGAGCACCTTGATTCTTTCGCGTGCGGGAATGGTCATGCCTCGATCCTCTGCTGGGCCCGGCACGCGAGTGGCGGCCGGGACATTCACGGGACTTCCGCACTGAGCCCAACTCAGATAACGAGTGAATCGATAGTATTTATGTTTATTTGTGGAATGAAGGAGATGTTCCACCGATGCGCCGAGCCAGAGAGCGTGATTTTGCAGCATTTGATTTACTCCAAAATCGCAGTGTGCATTTCGGCGCGGGCGAACGAACATTTTCCTGCTTTGGTCACGAAATTCAGCTGGCGCCATGCAGCCAAGGAGCAGAATCGCCCTGCTTGTCTGGGGGATATGTTGTCTTTTGGGCGCGCAAGTTCGGGCCGTCCAAACTTACCGGTTCCGAGAAGTGGACCATCGCTCATCCGCACGGCACGCTCGCGCAGTTTAGGGGAAAGCTTGTTCGTGGTCTTGCTCATGATGCTCCAACCTACTCAGGAATTGGAGCCTGCGACAAACCCGGGGCGGTTCAGACTTCTGCAACAGAGCCCAAGTGCCACTCAAATTCTCAAATGCCCTCTTGACGTAAAGATCTGATCGAAGCCAATTTTGCGCATTCCGAGCAAGCTACCTGGCAGAACACCCCGACATTCGCGACACAACCAGACGCACAGCCTAAAAAGGTGACGCACTTGTGAGCAAGAAAAGCACTCTCCTTCTCAGACTCTCACGAAAGCTTGTGCGAAGCAGCGCCGCTCATCAGACGAAATCGGGCCGTTTCTTCATCACCTCCATGGCACGGCCAAAGACTTCGGATCTGGTCGGTACTGGCCCCGCCCATTCGCCCCTGTCGACCGCCCCGATATTGCGTTGCGAACCGATGGCCATCTTCATGCAAGGCCCCATCGCCAATGATTATGACTTCACGTTGGAAACCTTGCGGATCTACGCCGACGCCATGCCCGGCTGCCGATTGATCCTCTCGACCTGGCAAGATACCCCGCCGGAACAGCTTGATGCGATTGCGGAAATGAAAATCAAGCTGGTTCTGAGCGAAAAGCCCCAAGACCCGGGCTATGCCAATATCAACATGCAAATCACAACTGCAGCCGCAGGGGTTCGCCAAGCAGCGGCAGAGGGGGCAACATGGGTTCTGAAAACGCGAACCGATCAGCGGCTCTACCAGCCCGACGTCATGAGCGGTCTTGCAGCGCTTGCGAAAAGCCTGCCGCTGTCAGGCGCCGCCTCTGACACCCAGAAGCACCGGATATTCGGAATTGGTCAGGGTACTCTGAAATTTGGGCTTTACCATCTGAGCGATCAGACGGTCTTTGGTCATGTCGATGACATGCTCGCCTATTGGACGCCCCCTCTGGACACGGGACAACTGCCGGCAGATTGGTCCGCAGATCGCGAGACTGTTTTTCGCGAAACGCCGATTGGCGAACTCTTCCGCTATGCCTCGCCTGAATCCTATCTCGCCAGTCAGTTCCTGGCTCGTCAGGGACGACCAATCGAGTGGACAATTTCGGATAGCTGGGCGGCCTTCCGGGATCACTTCGGCACGGTCGACTACGGATCAACGGATTTCTACTGGGTCAAAGGGCAATCCCAATCGCTCTGGGAGAACCCGACGAATTATCGCAAGTTGACCAATCGAAAAGAACTGACCTTCCTGGATTGGATGCAACTTTACGCCGGGCATCTTCGGCCCGAAGACGCTGCGGCCTATGAGCCGGTTCTACTTGAGAAAACGCAGCCCTTCGTTCCGGACCTATACTAGCGGCCATCCAGTGGCGAACTTCAACCTAGTTGTTTGATCCCACGGTTTGATGGTGCGATCCTTTCTCAGGAATGGAAGGAAGCATTATGGGACAAGTTCGTCACGGCAGCGCCACGACCACGCACGCCGTCAGAGCTGCAATACAACGATCGCAAGCTTCGCTCGCGACGCTGAGCCGGGAGCTCGGCATCAACCCCAAGACAGTGGCGAAGTGGCGCAAGCGAGCGACGGTCGATGATCTCAAGACAGGGCCGAAGGAGCCACGCTCCACGGTTTTGACAGAAGCCGAGGAGGCGGCCATCGTCGCGTTCAGGCGGCACACGCTTCTGCCGCTGGACGACTGCCTCTATGCCCTGCAGCCATCAATTCCATACCTGACACGCTCAGCGCTGCATCGGTGCCTTCAGCGCCACGGCATCTCTCGACTGCCCGACGTGGAAGGCGACAAGCCGAAACGGTCGAAGTTCAAGCGATACCCTATCGGCTTCTTTCATATCGACCTCGCCGAGGTGCAGACTGCTGAAGGCAAGCTTTACCTGTTCGTCGGCATTGACCGCACGAGCAAGTTTGCCGTGACCCAGCTCGTCGACAAGGCGGACAGGAAGACAGCTTGGGAGTTCCTGCAGCACATGCTCGAAGCCGTGCCCTACCAGGTCCATACCATCCTCACCGACAACGGTATTCAGTTCGCCGAGCAGCCTCGGAACCGGAACACCATCTATTCCAGACCTATGCGCTTTGACATGATCTGCGAGGCCAACGGCATTGAGCACCGCCTGACGAAGCCCAACCACCCGTGGACCAACGGTCAGGTCGAGCGGATGAACCGCACGATCAAGGACGCCACCGTCAAACGCTTTCACTACACCAGCCATGGCGAGCTCCGCACGCATCTCGCGGACTTCATGGCAGCCTACAACTTCGCGCGTCGGCTCAAGACCCTCGGCGGCCTCACGCCCTACGAATACATCTGCAAGATCTGGACATCAGAGCCGGACAGATTCATCCTAAACCCGATCCACCAGATGCCGGGACTGAACAACTAGCCCATGCCAATCGCCCCGTGAAAAAGGATTTCATTCCGTTCCAGGTCTGGCACCCTCCGGGCATGGCGTGAATGCTGTATGTTCAGCCCGCGAACAACATAAAGCTGGTGTCGGCTCTGAATTCTCTGGTTTGCCCTGAGGGACAAGGGCGTTACCAGATATTTTCCATCCGGCGTTGTGAACTTCGCGTGGGGATGGATTGACGACTTGGGGTGTTCAAAAGACCGACTATGACGGCTAACGATGTGGATGCATTGCAAAAACTCAAAAGGCTCGCAATATAATCTCGGAGAATCTCTGTGGATCGAGGAAATATTCTTGCACATCGGGGTCTATGGTCTTCACCAGAAGACAAGAATACTCGTGCAGCCTTGCAGGCAGCGCTAGAGCTGGGATTCGGCCTCGAAACAGATTTGCGGGACTCCGCCGAGCAAATCTATGTCTCGCATGATCCAGTATCTGCGCAAGGCACCCTCACCGCGAAGGAGCTTTTCTCCGACTATGCCGCACTAGGGGTCACGGGACGCTTGGCGTTGAACGTCAAAGCAGATGGCTTGCAGAGACAGATCATCGCAGAGCTGCACGCAGCTGGAATCCCCATTTCGCGGGTCTTCGCCTTCGACATGTCGGTGCCTGACGCGCTAGGCTATCTGAAAATCGGTCTTCCTACCTATACGCGCGTCAGCGAGCATGAGAGCGCTCCATCGTTCCTGGACTCGGCTGCAGGAGTCTGGGTCGATAATTTCCTCGGCGATTTTCCGCAGATTGCGGCGGCAAGGCGTTATTTGGACGCGGGCCACCGGGTTGCACTTGTCTCCCCAGAACTACACGGTCGCCCCCATAAACCGCTTTGGCAAGCCGTGCGCGATGCGTCACTGCACCGACATCCCGCCTTCGAAATTTGTACCGACTTCCCGAACGATGCCTGTGTTTTTTTTGAGGTGGAGTAGATGATCAAGGCGATCCTGTTCGATATGGACGGTGTCCTGATTGACGCGAAAGATTGGCATTATGACGCCCTGAACAGAGCGCTCGAGCATTTCGGCTACACCATCAGCCGCGAAAGCCATCTGTCGACTTTTGATGGGCTTCCAACGCGACAAAAGCTGAAGCTTCTGTCGAAATCGCGAGGACTTCCGACAGGCATGCATGAGTTTCTGAATGCACTGAAGCAAAGCTACACACTCGAGATCAGTCATCAACGCTGCAAGCCAGTGTTCAATCACCAGTATGCGTTGTCCCGGCTCAAGCGGGACCAGTACAAAATCGCCGTGTGCTCCAACTCTGTCCGCCAGTCGGTCGAGGCAATGATGCGCCTGTCGGCGCTCTACCCGTTTTTGGATATCATGATTTCCAACGAGGATGTCGTTCACGGCAAGCCTGACCCCGAGATGTATTGCACCGCAATGGCCAGTCTGGGCGTGTCGGCTGACGAGTGCCTTGTTCTCGAAGACAATGAACATGGTATTGCGGCGGCTCTGGCGAGTGGCGCGCATCTGATGAAAATTTCTCAACCGCGGGATGTCACCTATCAGGCAATCAAGGCCCGCATCACCGAAATCGAGAATGACGCGGGGAAAATCTGATCATGCAGATCCTAGTTCCGATTTCGGGGCATTCGAACTTCTTTCCGGCAGAAGAATTCTACTTCCCCAAGCCACTTATCGAAGTGGCTGGGCAGCCGATGATCCAATTGGTTATCGAGCGACTCAAGCGGGATTTCTCCGCAGCCTCTTTCACCTTCGTGGTCGATCGCGACGAAGCGCGGGCCTTTTCACTGGATCGGGTGCTGGAGCTCGCCGCCGGTAAAGGTGCAAAAGTGATTGAACGGCTTGGCGCGACATCCGGCGCCCTATGTTCATGCCTTCTGGCCATAGATGAACTTGATCCCGATGGTGAGCTGCTCATCACGAATAGCGACCAGATCATCACGGTCGATCTCGGCTCTAGGATCGAGGGATTCCGCAGAGCGGCGGCAGATGCCGCCGTCGTGACATTCGACTCGGTGCATCCGCGTTGGTCCTATGTTGTCGATGATGGCAATAATGAAGTCATGCAGGCATATGAAAAGAAGGTGGTCTCGCGCCATGCTATCGCCGGAATCTATTATTACCGGACGGCCAGCATCTTTTTAGAGGCGGCCCAGCAGGCGATCCTCAAGGACGCACATGACGATGGACTTTTTTATATCAGTGCTACCTTGAATGAGATCGTCCTCTCAGATCTCAGGGTGAAACATTCCACCATTGATGCACTTGACTTTCACAGCTTCTACGCTCCGGCGCGGATCAGTGCCTTTGAGCTTTTGCCGGAAGCTTCAGAAATTCGTCGAAAATCGAAAAGCACGTCCGCCGCTAATGTAATCATTCCCGCGGCGGGAGAGGGTAGCCGATTTGCCAAATTGCATTGGAAGAAGCCCAAACCCTTTATCGATGTAGCTGGCAAGCCTATGTTGTCTCATGTCATCGGCAACGTCTGTCCGCCGGGTTCTCAGGCCAGTGTATTGCTTCGTACGGACCATATCGAGGCCGAGCCCGAGCTCACCCGTGAAATCCAGAAGACCGGCGTCAAAATTGTTCCTGTGAGCAAACTGACCGAGGGTACCGCCTGCACTGTGCTGCTGGCACGGGACATTTTCGACAATGATCGGCCTCTGCTCATCGCCAACTCGGATCAGCTTGTCGATTTTGACGTTTCTGATTTTATTGAGGATTGCATGAGCCGCGGACTTGATGGCTCAATTCTGGTCTTCCGCGATCTCGCTCGCGATCCGAAATGGTCCTTTGCTCGGCTTGATGGGCAGGGATTGGTCACAGAAGTTGCCGAGAAGAAGGCAATATCAGACCTGGCAACAGTCGGCCTGTATCTTTTCACGCGCGGGCGCGACTTTGTTGGGGCTGCGGTCGATATGATCGCTGCAAACGAACGTGTGAACGGAGAGTTCTATACCTGCCCAGTCTACAACTACATGATCGCGAAAGGCGCGCGAATTGGTGTCTATGAGGTTCCGATGGAAGCGATGCATGGTTTGGGTACGCCAGACGATCTGACAGCATACATGCAGCAGACTGGTGCGGGTCACTCTTCGGATGCGCCAGATTGATGCGGGTCATTGTTCCGCTTGCTGGTCCAGATTTTGTGCTGGCGAATGGCAAAGTAAAGGCTGTTCTAGATCTCGACGGTGAGCCCCTGCTGAAAAAGGCATTGGAAAGCCGCCCTTGGGCGGGATCCGTCGATCCTGCGAAATATGTGTTCGTTATGCTGGACCGGCCCGAAACTCGCCGCTTTGCTCAATCTGAGCTGGCTGATTGGTATCGGCAATCACAAGTGGTCTTTCTGTCTCAACCGACACGTGGTGCTGCATTCAGCGCCCTAGCGGGGGTGAGCAGCTATACCAATATCGATGAGCCGTTCGTCATTGACCTCGCCGATATTCTCTACAGCAGTTCGCTCGCCCCGCATAAGGTCTTTGCGGACAGCCCGGATTGCGGCGGCATCGCATTGACCTTCCACAGCGATGCGCCAGAATACAGCTATCTGCGCTGCGATGCAGATGGCCGTTTCGTCGAGGCTGCCGAGAAGCAAGTGATCTCCTCCCAGGCCTCGGCGGGAACCTATATTTTTGCGAACGCAACAGTTTTTCTCAGGGCCGTGGCGCATGCAATTGAGAACGAGGCGACACAAGCGAGAGGCGGGTTATTCTATGTTTGCCCGCTATTCAACGGTGTGCGCGCGCAGGGCAGAAATGTGTCACTTTCGCCGGTAACCGAAGTGGTTGATATCAAGCTCCGTTAGCACGGCAATCGCTCTGCCCGCTGAAAACTGGACCGTTTGCAACTGGCGTTTTGGCCTAACCTTTCCTCGCTGGGTGAGGAGCAGAAGACGATAAAGGCATCGAAGTTCACGGAGGCGCAGAAGGCGTTCATCCTGAGGCAGGGCGAGAAAGGCACATCGGTTGCCGAGATCTGTCGCAAGGCGGGGATCGGGCAGTCGACCTATTTTGCCTGGACGAAGAAATATAGCGGGTTGCTGCCTGACGAGATGCGCCGGCTGAAGCAGCTCGAGGATGAGAACGCGCGGTTGAAACGGATCGTGGCAGACCTGACCTTGGATCGGCAGATGTTGCAGGATGTTGTTCGGCGAAAGCTCTTAAGCCGGAGCGGTCGCGTGAACTGGTTCGCGGAATGTGCGCAGACTGGGCGGTGTCGATCCGCAGGGCGTGTGGGACTATGACATTCGACTGCTCGAGCTACCACTTCAAATTCCGCCGCACCGATCCGGCAGAGTTGAAAAGGCGGATCCGGGAGATCTGCGAGACGCGTATGCGCTATGGCTATCTGAATAGCCCCGAGTTTCTTAGACGCCTTCACGTCTCATCATCTGCTGCCGCTCGAACTCGGCAGGCGACAGCATCTCGTTCCTCGCATGCTTGCGCTTCGGGTTGTAGAACATCGAGTAACGGGCGAAATTTGGTGATGGCCTGAAGGGTGGCATATCAAGGCGGTGTTCAGATGCCGTCAATTCTCAGCAGAGAAAAGGATACGCCACATGTCATTGACTACCATCATGCAGTTGCCCGATCCATCCGGATTCAGCGCAGACCCGTTCACCGATATTATTCGCGAGGGCGCGCGCAAGCTGTCCACTTAACCTTCTTTCCGTGCTATTTTCGGGAAGGAGGAACAGCCGATGGGACAGTCATCGACAGTGAAGAGGGGACCGCCGCGTGATGCCGCGAGCAAGGTCGCGCAGCAGCGGATG
>NZ_SDEB01000047.1 GCF_004522175.1 Paracoccus ravus
GAGTTCACACTCGCCGCCATCGCCCAAAACCTCCGGAAAATGACCACGCTCTGCCCGGCGACCGTGCCTTCGACACCGAGCGGTTGAGAAAACCGATCACGCGGTTGCCGAGCCTGAAAGGACCGCACTGAAAAGTGCGTCAGTCCCAGCCTCCGTTCAAAGCTCGTGCTCGAGTTTATCAACAGCATCCGGACCTTCCGGTCATTCGCTGCAACTGCAAACTCCACGCCGTTGCTGACTGGCGGATTGATAAGCAGGCCGGGGAGCCGACTGACGGCTGTGCGGCGTGGCAGCCGCAGCAAGTCATAGGAGCAGCCGTTCGGGCGCACCGCAGCGAGACCACAGCTGGTTTCGCCCCGAGGGGCGGAAGCCGACCGCCGCGCTGCGGCATGGCAATTGCGGCATAACCAAGAAAGCAGCCGCTCATGTCGGCCAGCACTGAATCGCTCCGAAGCTGAAGCCAAATCCCACGCAGTTCGGGGTACTCGCGACATTCCGTGTAACTATGAAAACCTCACTCCAGCAAAACTTGACGCTGACCGGTGCAGACGCCCCGAAAAGCAAAGGGATTACGCCATGCATCCCAGATGCGAGATGACTTTCAGGCGCCTGAAGGACGGGCGCCGCGTGGTCACCCCCTACGACAGATGTCCAAAAGTTTCGCCGGCGGCCATCATTCTCGCGGCAACTGTCATGTTCTGGCTATCAGCCATGAGCTTAGGTTTTCATTTTTACTTAGCGTTCGAGCTCACTGAGGCCAATTGCGGCGAGATCCCAAGCGCGCGAAGCGCGTTCAGAATCACGACGATGTCGATGGCCTCCTGAACAAGCGCCCCTTGCACGGGCAGTAGGTAACCGGTGGCCGCAGCAATCATACCCAGAACAGAGAGACCGATTCCGGCGACAACGCTCTGCAACGCAATCGTCCTAGCCCCTCGGGCGACCGCGATTCCGATGGCGATCCGCTCCACAAGGTCCACAAGAAGCACGACGTCCGCTGCTTCGGCCGAAGCAGCGGCGCCACGCGCACCCATGGCCACACCTACATTGCAGGCCGCCAATGCCGGGGCGTCGTTCACGCCGTCTCCGACCATCATCACCGGGCCGTTTCGACTTTCGACCTGCACCAGTTGCACCTTGCCTTCCGGTGTCAGGCCCGCATGAATACCGTCCAGGCCCAAGCCTCTGGCGATATGCCGGGCCACATCCTCGCGGTCTCCGGTCGCGAGCAGGATGCGGTCGATCCCTTGACTACGAAGCGTCCTCAGCATCTCTGCAGCGTCGTCGCGCAGCGGGTCGGACATGACGAGATTTCCAACCATACGGCCATCGACCGCGACCGCGACGGTCACCGATCCGGGCGCGACATCCGGTCTGGTAGCGACGTCACTCGCGTGGTTTGCCACGAAGCCGTCACCGCCGACGGTGACGTCGTGACCCTCGATCGAACCGCTCAGCCCCTCTCCGGCGTGCTCCGTGACGCGGAGTGGCATGGCCAGCGACAGGCCGCGCGCTTTCGCCGCCGCGACGAGCGCCTGCGCGACCGGATGCTTGGAGGCCTGATCGAGAGAGGCCGCAAAACGCAGGATCTCATCTTGAGCCATGCCGTTGCGGCTCTCGATCGAGACGATCTGCGGCCGCCCGTCGGTCAGAGTACCGGTCTTGTCGAGGATCAGCGTACGAATACGCGCCATCGCCTCGAGCGGACCCGCGCCCTTGACCAGAACCCCGAAATGGGCGGCGCGAGAGAGCCCCGCGACCAGAGCGACCGGAACGGCGAGGATCAGCGGGCAAGGCGTCGCCACGACCAGAACGGCGACGGCACGGATTGGGTCTCCGGAGAGCCACCACGCCGCGAGCGCAAGAGCCACGGTGATCGCGAGAAAGCCCAGCGACCAGCGGTCCGCAAGGCGGGACATCGGCGCCTTGGAGCGCTGCGCTTCCTCGACCAGCCGGACGATCCCGGCATAGGTGCTGCGGCTTGCGTCGCGCTCGGCAATCAGATCAAAGGCCTCGCCTGCATTTGTCGAACCGCTCAGCGCCTCGTCCCCCTGCGACAGGCGGACGGGCATGGATTCCCCGGTCAGGGCCGAGGTATCCACGAAAGCCACGGCCGAGGCGATCTGACCATCGACCGGCACCACATCCCCCTGCCGGATCAGCAGGCGATCCCCCGGTGCGATCCGCTTCAGCGGGATCTCTTCCAGACCACCCTTGCCATATCGGCTCGCGGTCCGCGGCACGCGCGAGAGCAGGTCGCGCATCTCGCGGCGGGCGCGGCCTTCGGCAAAGCCTTCGAGAAAAGTCCCGCCGGAATACATCACGGCGACGATCGCGGCGGCCAAAGTCTCGCCGAAAAGCAGGGCCGCCGACATGGACAGCGCCGCGACGATGTCCAGCCCGACTTCACCGCGCGCGAGGCAGCGCAGGATCTCGATGAGCAGTGCAGCCAGCACTGGCAGAGTGCCCGCAGTCCAAAGGGCAGCTGCCAGCTCGGGCCGTTGCGCCAGATGCGCAGCGAGGCCCAGAAACAGGCCGATGACAGAGATGCCCAGCAGAAGGGTCTTCAGGCGGTCTGATCGCTCCTTCTGCTGCACGGCTCTTCCTTGTTGCGGGGGCACAGGCCCCGGTCCTGAAGAATACGCTCCAATCCGGGTGATCCGCGGGCCTTGCGCATCCTTCCGCATGTGCAATGCCGCGTCGAGTCCATCTCGCAGCGGCTCTATGCCGCGCCTCATATTCTCGCCGGATTGCGGGCGCGGAAATCAAGGTTGAGCACCGCCATGTCGCCGACCAGCGCCGTCTCCATCGCGATGCCGTTGCGCTCGGCGGTCTTGGCCATGATCGTCAGCCCAAGCCCCGCCCCGGCCGAGCGCGCCGATTTGGCGAAGGTCTCGTGACGGAAGGCGGCCCCCCGCGCGACGCGATTGCGGATTTGCACGACTGGGCCCGCCCGTAGCGCAAGGCTTACCCCACCCGTCCCGTGCTCGACGGCATTGCGCAGCGCATTCCCGACCAGCAGGGCGACGGCGTCGGGATGGACATCGACGGGCGCGGCCTCGATGTCGCCATCGTCGAAGGTGACCGTGCCCGAGGGATGCTCGGCGATGATCAGGCGGATGATCCGCACCAGATCGCAGCCTGCCTCACCGTCGAGCCCCGCCTCGGCGCGCGAGAGTTGCAGCAGCCGCTCGACGATGCGCCCCAGCCGGTCGAGGGCCGCGACCATGCTGCGCGCCGATCTCGCATCCCCTGCCCCGGCCGCGATCAGCTGCGCCTGCGCCGAGGCCGCCGCAAGGGGTGTGCGCAGCTCATGGGCGGCATTCGTGGCGAATTGTCGCTCGGCCTCGATAAGACTGTGGATGCGCTGCAGATAGCCGTTCAGCGCCACGGGGATCGTGTGCAACTCTCGCGGCAGTCCCGCTTCGTCGAAGGGCGAAAGGTCGGTGGCGGGCCGGTCCTTCAGCGTGGCCGCAAAGTGCAAGGCCGGTCCCAGTGCGGCGGCAATGGCGTGACGCACGGTCAGGAGCACCACCAGAAGCACCGGCAGCATCAGGACGAGCAGCGCCTCGACGCTTTCCAAAAGCTCGTCATGCCGCCATTTGTCGCTTTGCCCGACCTCGACCACCAGCGCATCCGGCTCGCGTGTCAGGCGATAGACCCTCCAGCCGGGCAATTGATGCGCGCCGTCCTTCGCCTGAGGGGGCCAAGGCGCGGCGCTGATCTCAATGCCTTGGCGAATGATCCGGATGGCCGCGTCCTCATCGAGTCCGATCCCCGTCCCGTCTCCCCCCGAGACATAGGCCGAGGCCGCAACCTGCGCCGAAGCCTTCAGCGTCTCGTCGAGCAGCTCGGCCATCTCATGCGCAAAGACGAAGATCGCGATGCAAAGGCCGATCAGCCAGCCCAGACTGACCCCTAGGATCAGGCGGCGTGACAGGCGGCTCTGCAGCGACCAGCCGCGGCTCATTTGACGAGATAGCCCAATCCGCGCCGGGTTTCGATCAGATCCGCGCCGAGCTTGGCACGCAGACGCGAGACATAGACCTCGACGGCATTGCCCTCGATTTCGTCATCGAAGGAATAGAGCCTTTCCTCGAGCGCCTTGCGCGACATGACCCGGCCGCGCGCCGCCACCAGCGAGTCGAGCACGGCCCATTCCCGCGAGGTCAGCCGGACCTCTTCGGGGCCGCGAAACAACCGCCCGCCCGCGCGGTCCATGCGAAACTCGCCCAGCATGATCTGCCCCGAAGGATCGCCCCCCGCCCGGCGCACATGGGCGCGTAGCCGCGCTATGACCTCGCCCAGATCGAAAGGTTTGACGACATAGTCGTCCGCCCCGGCATCCAGCCCGTCGATCCTGTCGCTGATCTGGTCGCGGGCCGTGGCGATCACCACCGGCAGGCGCTCGCCCCGCGCCCGCAAGGCGCGCAGCAAGGTCAGGCCCGAGCCGTCGGGCAGCGCCAGATCCAGCAGCATGACGTCATATTCGGCGACATCCAGCGCGGCTTCGGCATCGGCGAGGCTCGGCGCAATATCCACCGCATGGCCGCAAGCCTCGAGATAGCGGCTGATCCCCTCGGCAAGATCGGGAGTGTCCTCGACCAGCAGAACCCGCATCGCTTCTCCGTCAGCAGCATCGGCGCATGACCGAATGCTAGCCGGGCGCGCGGATGATTTGCCACTGATTTTCCGCCCGCCGTCGCGCCTTCGTGAAGATCAGGCGCGCCGTCGTAAGGAAGGCGCAAGATTGGCGCGCGATTTCCCCAAAAGGAAAGAGCAACAGGTGGATTATGGACAGTGGTGAGAATGGCCCCGGCAGATCGGGGCAAGGCGCATGAGGATCGAGTTTGTCGACCGACATACCCCGGCATGGCGCCGTGGCGCGGCGCTGATCGAGGCGCATTTCAGCTCGGTCTATGCCGCCCGGATCTCGGTTCCGGCGATCCTTCTGGCGGTGGCGCATCTGCAGGATGGCCGGATCGGCGGCGCGGCGGGCATTCGCGGTTCCGAACAGGGCTTCTTCTCGGAGATCTATCTTGATCGCCCGATCGCCACGCTGCTCTCGGACAGAAGCGGCCAGAGGGTCGCGCCCGAGGAGATCCTTGAAGTCGTCTCGATGGCCTGCCCGCAGCCCCGCGCCACCCTTCCCCTGATCGAGGCCATCACCGAAGAAGGCCGCCGCCGCGGCAAAAGCTGGGGCATCTTTACCGCGACCACGCCGTTGATGCGCCTCTTGCGCCGCGTCGGTGTGCCGCTGATCGCGCTGGCCCCAGCCCGCCCCGACCGCCTGCCGCAAGCCGAAAGCTGGGGCAGCTATTACGCGACCGATCCCTGGGTCTGCGCCCTGCCCGACCAGGGGCGCTCGCTGCATTTCCTGCCCCGCCGCCCCGGATTGACCACGGAGTTCCGCCTGACATGAAACCGATCCTTGACGCGCTGGCCCGGCATGCCGCCGAACGCCCCGATGACATCGCCTTTCGCGAACCTTCACGCAGCATCAGCTGGGCCGCGCTTGCCCATGAAGTCGCCACGCGGGCCGCGGGCTTTCGCGAGGCCGGGCCGGTGCTGGGCCTCGCGCTCAGCGGCATAGACTATGTGATCGCCGATCTTGCCGCGACCCTTGCCGGTTGCCGGATCGTTCCAGTGCCTTCGTTTTTTTCCCCCGCTCAGGTGCAATTCCTGCTGCACGATGCCGGGGCTGCGCTGATCGACCGCCTGCCCGAGCCGCGCTTTCCGCCTTTGCCGCTGGATTATGCCTCAGGGGCCGAGCGGGTCATCTACACCTCGGGCACGACCGGCACGCCCAAGGGCGTGGTGCTGGGGGATCGCCAGTTGAACGCCTCGATCGCTGGGCTGGCGGCGGCCTTGCGACCGGATGCGGCGGATCGCTACCTGTCGGTGCTGCCGCAGGCGCAGCTGCTCGAACAGGTCTGCGGCCTCTTCCTGCCGGTTCTCGCCGGGGCCGAGGTCTTGATCAGCCCCGAGGGGTTTGCGGCCCTGAGCACGGGCGACGGATCTGGGCTGGCTTGCGCCGCCGAGGGCTTTCGTCCCACCATCACCGTTCTGGCCCCGCGCCAATTGACGCTTTGGGTGGCGGCGCTACAGCGGGGCGCGGCAAGCGCACCCGCCAGCCTGCGCTATGTCGCAGTGGGCGGCGCGCCCGTCTCGCCCGCATTGCTCGCAACCGCGCGGCAGCTCGGCCTGCCTGCCGCCGAGGGTTACGGCCTTTCCGAGGCTTGCTCGGTCGTCGCGCTGACCCCGCCCGACGCCGTCGCCCAAGGGTCCGCCATGCGCGTCCTTGACGGGGTCGCGCTCAGGATCGATCAGGGCGAGATCGTCGTCACGGGTTCCTCGGTCATGCAGGGATATCTGAACCGCGTGGCGGTGCAGGGCGAATGGCGAACCGGCGATCTGGGCCGGATCGAGAATGGCCGCCTGCGCGTCCTTGGCCGCCGCGACGCGATGATCCTGCGCCAAAGCGGGCGCAATATCGCCCCCGAATGGGTCGAGGCCGCGGCTCTGGCCGATCCCTCGGTGCCTTTTGCCGCGCTGGTGCAAACCTCGGGCGACCGGCTGGTCCTCGTGCTGGCTCCGGTCGCCGCCCCCCGGATGCAAGGGCTGATGGCCCGACTCGCCGATCTGCCCGCCTATGCCCGACCCGAGCATCTGCTGATCGTCGATCCCCGTCTGCCGGGCCTCATCCGCCCCTCCGGCAGCATGGACCGCAGCGTGGCGCGCGAACTGGCCGAGGCGCGGGACGCGGAATGGCTGCCTCTGACAGGCCCGCAGCATGAAAGGATGCAGGCATGAGCGGCAAGACCGTCCTGATCACCGGCGCGGGCGCGGGCATTGGCCGTGCGCTCGCCATCGAGGCCGACCGGCTTGGCCACAGCCTGATCCTCGCCGGACGGCGGGCAGAAACCCTGCGCGAAACCGCCAATGCCTTGCCCCGCCCGGCCCGGATCGTCGAGGCCGATGTCACCACCCCAGAGGGCCGCCGCGCGATCCGCGAGGCGGTGGCCAAGGCGGGGGGCCTCGACATCCTGATCAACAATGCGGGCAAGCTCGTCTCGGGCGGGATCGAGGCCTTGACCGATCCCGAATTGGATGCGCTGGTCGCAACGAATATCGCGGCCCCCGTCGCGCTGACCCGCGATCTGCTGCCCGCCCTAACCGCGCGGCGCGGGCAGGTGGTGAATATCGGCTCGGTCTTCGGCGATATCGCCTTCCCCTATTTCGCCCCCTATTCCGCCAGCAAATTCGCGCTGCGCGGCTTTTCCGAGGCGCTGCGCCGCGAGCTTGCGCCGCGCGGCATCGCGGTGACCTATATCGCCCCCCGCGCCACCCGAACCGCCGCCGCCGACAATTTCGGCGCGCTGGTCGGCCCGATGGCGATGACGCTGGACGATCCCGCCGCGGTCGCCCGGCATGCCTGGCGCGCGATCTCGGCGCGCCGCCGTGAGCAATTCCCGCCCAGCCGCGAGCGTTTTTTCGTCGCCTTGCAGCGGCTGCGGCCACAGCTGATCGACCGCGCGCTTGCGAAGCTCGCGGGCGATCCCGCCGTCGTTGCCGCGGCGCGTCGAAATCCTGAAGCAGGAGAAACCTGATGAAATACAATATTCTCCGCCGCGCCGATCATGCTGCGGGCCTCGCCGATGCCGGGCTGCTCGCGGCGATCCGCGACGACCTGACCCGCGACGGCTGGACCTTGCTGCGTGGCTTCGGGCCAAGCATGGCGGAATTCGCAGGGCTGGTCGGCACGCTGTGCTCGCGCGTGACCTTCGATCCGGCGCGCAGCCACAGCAGCGACCGGACGCAGATGGTGGATGCGGGCCTCGGGCCGATCGGCCTGCATATCGAGAACGGCAACACGCCGCGCTGCCCCGACATCGTCACCTTCTTCGCCGAGCGCGCCGCCTTCGAGGGCTCGCAGACCACGATCTGCGACGGCGCCATGTTGTGGCAGGCCTTCGACGGCGAGCGCAAGGCGCGCTGGTCGCAGAGCATGACGGTCGAGCGCGTCCTGCCGGAACTGCTCTGGAAGCGCTATCTCGCCAATGAGCATCCCGCGATCTCGCACCCCGAAGAGGTCCGGATGGAGCATGTCCTGCAGTTCCAGCAGGCGGTTCCGGGCCAGAGCTTCGAGCTGCACGAGGATGGCTCGCTGACCTACCGCCTGACGCTCGATCCGGTGCGGGCCTCGGTCTTCAGCGGCGCGCGCGGTTTCGCCAACGCCGTGCTGGGGCCGTCGCACAATTACCAGCCGCCGCGCTACCGGCTCGCGGATGGCAGCGAGGTGACCGCGGGCGAGATCGAGGAGATCCGCGCCATCGCCGAGGACGTCACCCACGAGATCAACTGGCAGGACGGCGACATCGCCGTGCTCGACAATACCCGCGTCATGCATGGCCGCCGCGCCATCGCCGACGCCGACCGCAACCTGTTCATCGGCATGGGCTCGCTCTGAGCCGCACAAAGGAGAACCGAATGAAACATTATCGCAGGATCGCCGCCCTCGGCCTTGCCGCCACGCTTTTGGGCGGCGCGGCGCTGGCCATGCCGGGCGGCAGCGTGCCCGCCTCGGGGCGGCTCAGCTTCGATGTCATCCGCAAGGGCAAGGATATCGGCGATTACAGTCTGCGCTTCCAGCAGAAGGGCGACGGGTTGGTGGTCAATGTCAGGACCGATGTCGCGGTCAAGGTGCCGGTGATTGGCGTCTCGGCCTATCGCTTCGAGCAGACCAGCACCGAGAACTGGAGCGGCGGCAAGCTGCAGTCCCTGAGCTCGAAGACCAATGACAATGGCAAGGCGCATGACATCCATGTCGGCCCCAGCCCGCTGATCCCGGCCAGCCTGTGGAACGCCGATATCGTCAAGTCGCGCAAGGTGCTGAACACGATCGATTCCAGCACCGACGCGATCTCGGTGCGCAATCTGGGCGGCGAGAGCATCGCGACCGGACATGGCAAGGTCAGCGCCACGCATTACGCGCTGTCGGGCGGCCTCAACCGCGATCTGTGGTTCGACGGCGCGGGTCAACTGGTCCATGTCCGTTTCGCCGCCGAGGATGGCTCGACCATCGATTACGTCCTGCGCTGAATTCCGCCTTGCGCGCCCGATTGTAAGCGGCGCGCAAGGTGGGTCCGGCACCAAGTCACTGCTGCAACCCTGATCCAAAGGAAAAACATCATGCGAAAATTCCTGATCCTGACCGTCGCCGTCCTGACCGCGGCCCCTGCCCTCGCGGCGGATCGCTGCGACGTGGACAAGGCGAAATGGCGCCCGGTCGAGGAGCTCAAGGCCGAGCTGGCCTCGAAGGGCTGGACCGTCTCGAACGTCAAGGAAGAGGACGGCTGCTACGAGGTCTATGGCAAGGATGCCAGCGGCAAGCGGGTCGAGATCTTCTTCGACCCCGCGACCTTCGAGGAGAAGGGCTCCGATGACTGAGCTTCGGGAAGGGGCCGAAGTCCGGGTCTGGGACCGCTTCGTGCGCATCTTCCATTGGTCGCTGGCCAGCCTGATCGGGCTGGCATGGCTGACCGAGGACGGGCCGAAATGGCTGCATGAGGGCGCGGGCTATGTCATCATGGCCCTGCTCGTGGCGCGCATCGTCTGGGGCTTCATCGGCCCCCGCCATGCCCGTTTCAGCGATTTCGTGCGCGGTCCCGGCAGGGTGATCGCCCATTTGCGCGACCTCGCGCACGGGCGAGAGCGGCGCTATTTGGGCCACAATCCGGCCGGAGGCTGGATGATCGTCGCCCTGATCGCGACGATCGCGGCGACCACGCTGACCGGCTGGTTGCAGACCACCGACCGCTTCTGGGGCTCGTCGGCGATGGAGGAGATCCACGAGACGCTGGCCGTCCTGATCCTGGTCCTGCTCGCCGGGCATCTCTGCGGTGTCCTCGTCGAGAGCCTGCGGCATGGCGAGAACCTCGTGCGCGCGATGATCACCGGGAAGAAACGACCGCTTTCCACCTCCCCGACAGCGACCGAATAGATCCCCCTGCCCGAAAGATTTCTCTATTATCCACGAGAAAAAGCAGGGCAGTCGTGAATGCGGTGCCTGCTTGCCTCTCGACCGCCTCGACGACGCCATGACGTAATTGCTTCCTGTTCGGAGCCACCAGCCAATCTTCTGGGTTATGACCCAAAGCGAGGCCACATCATGATAACCGAACTGAAGTCCGTCCGCGACGTCTGGAAGAAGATGCCCACCGAGCGCCACGCACGGCTCTTTCTCGAGAACGCCATCTGGGGCGATGACCGGTTCTGTCCACACTGCGGTAGCCTCAGATCACGCCCGCTTCGCGGAGCGTCCGTCCGCCCCGGTCTGTATCAGTGCAGTGAGAAGGAGTGCCGCAGCCAGTTCACCGTAACGACCAGGACGCCACTCCATGCGACTAAGCTCGACCTGCGGATCTGGATTGCGGCGATGTTCCACGTACTGACATCCTCCAAGGGCATCTGATCGGTCGTGATGTCGCGCATCCTGGGCGTGAACCAGAAGACAGCATGGAAGCTCGGCCACGCCATCCGCGAGATGATGGACGATCGGCAGGGGGTCGCAAGGCGGTTGTCGGGGGTCGTCGAGTTCGACGAAGCCTTCATCGGCGGCAAGCCGAAGTTCGGCCATGGCTTCAAGAACAAGCGTGGGCGGGGGACAGGCAAACCGATTGCCCTCGTCGCTGCCGCGAGGAATGGCCAGGCTCGGGCGGTCCTGATCCCGAATACGCAAGGGCGCTCGATGAGCCCCATCATGGAGGACTGGATTGATCCGGCCTCAGGGATCATTAATGACAAGAACTACCAGCTACAGCAAGATTGGCACGTCGTTCGCGAACCATCTGACTGTGCAGCACAACAAGCGCCAGTATGCCAACAAAAAGACCGGCGCGCATATCAACACCGTGGAGGCTGTGAACGCGGTTGTCCAGCGAGCCATCATCGGTGTGTATCATCGCCTGGGGCGGAAGCATCTCCAGCGATATCTGGACAAGATCATCTGGCGGTGGAACCACCGTGTGCCAGAGACAAAAGTGCGAAAACGCAAGTCTTCATCTGGCCTCCCGTCGACCGAGACCAGGACGGTCTGGAAGCCGATCCCCGTCGTGGATCAGATGCGCGGCCTGCTCTGCGTGGCGGTCGGCCGCCAGATGAGGCGCACGCCCTCATGGGGGCTTCGGTGGCCATGACCCGACCTCGGCGAAGGACTGATGGGAGCCTATCCAGGACATTGCCATGTTTGACCTGCCAAAGTCCCGGCGATAAACATCTGGCGGTCAACCGGAAGGAACGCCCTGTCTTGCCAGAGGTGGAACTGCACAGCCGCAGAGACGAGGTGACCCTGCGGTCGCGTCCCGACTTCTATGGCATCGAGACCCTGTCGGCGCGCTACCTGAAGCAGACCTTCAAGCCCCACGCTCACGACGAGTACCTCTTCGGCGTGATCGACGGCGGCGTCCATGCCGTCTGGTGCCGCGGCGAGATGCACCGGGTGCCGCGGGGCTCGGTCGTCACGATGCGTCCGGGCGACATTCATCACGGCGGCGCAGGGAGCGAGACCGGCTGGCGGCAGCGAATGCTCTACATTCCCGAAGCCGGTATGCGGGCGCTGGTGAAAGACATCACCGGGCGCGTGCCCACCGGAACGCTTGATTTCGGCGCGGCCTTCCATGCCCGACCCGATCTGGCGCAGAGATTTTCCAACCTGCACGAGGCCCTGCACGCTTCGATTCTGCGACTGTCCGGGGACGTGGCGCTCGATACGCTGCTCCGCGCGCTCCTGCGGGAACTGGCGCCTCAGCTTTCTGCGTCGGAACCGCAGAGCGAAGGGCGGATCGCCGATGCGGTCGACTTTCTGGACAGCCACGTCGAGGAGGATGTCTCGCTCGGCGAGTTGTGCCGGATCGCCGGTCTGCGGCGGAGACAAACGATCGAGGCCTTCCGGCGCGTCACTGGCCTGCCACCCCACGCCTGGCACCTGCAGAGGAAGGTCCTTCTGGTGAAACGCTTACTCCGCACGGGCCTATCTCCGGCAGCAGCGGCTGCGCAGGCAGGCTTTGCGGACCAGAGCCACATGGGCCGCCACTTCCGGGCCATCGTCGGCATCACCCCCGCCGCCTTCGCCAAGGGCTGACACCGCGTTTTCGTTCTATATCGCGACGCACCCGCCGGCCTATCTCACCGTGATTTCACACGGGAAACGGAGGTCAAGGTGGCGGTATCGGAAAGTTTCATGGCACGGCGGACAACGCTCTGGGCGGATCTGGCAGTGCTCGGCGTGGCGCTGGTTTGGGGCGCGAGCTACCCCGTGGCCAAGGGAGCGCTGACACATATGCCGGTGCTTCTGCTGATCTTCTACCGCTTTGCGTTGACCGCGGTGGTGATGACCGCAGTGGCCCACCGTGACCTGCGCGCGGCACCCCGGCGAGATCTATCGGCGGGAGCAGTGCTTGGAGCCATCCTCTGCGCCATCTTCCTGGCTGAGACATGGGGCGTGTCGATGACCACGGCGACCAATACCGCGCTCATCATCTCGCTCTGCACCATCTTCACGCCCTTCCTCGAGTTCGGACTACAGCGAAAGCTACCTCCTGCAGGGGTGATGATGGGAGCGGTCGTGGCGGTGATCGGCGTCATGGTGCTGTCGGGCGGCATGGGCGCGCTCGGTGCGGGAGATCTGCTGGTTCTCTGCGCCGCCGGTCTCCGCGCGGTGATGGTGGTGTCAACCAAGCGCCTGATGGAAGGCAGCCGCCTCTCCTCTGCCGCGCTGACTGCGGTGCAGGCCGCCACCGTCGCGGGGCTGACCATGGCGCTGCTTCTGGGCCAATCTGGGCCGATGGGGCTCCTCGTCCGGGCCGATGTCGCTGCCTGGGGCGCGGTGACGTTCCTGTCGCTCTTTTGCACGGTGGGTGCCTTCTACGTGCAGAACGCGGCGGTCCGCCGCACCAGCCCCACGCGCGTCGGCTTCCTGATGGGAACGGAGCCGCTGTTCGGCTTCGCGCTGGCCTGGGCGCTTCTGTCCGAGCCCGCGACCCCGGCGGCGCTGCTCGGCGCTGCGCTGATCGTGACCGGCACCTTTCTTGGCCTCTGGGTGGAGAAGCTAAGCTGATCTTCAAGAGATTGCTCGCCGGGTCTGTTCGGATGCCTGCTGCATTCCGCGAATGCTGTCGCATACAAGCCCGGCTCGTCTCCTGCTATTTCTCGTGGATAATAGGGAAAGATTTTTGCGCCCCAGCGGCAGTCAGGCGCTCAGCCGGACCGCCGCCGTTCATGCGCGGGATAGACTTGGCCCGCATCGATCTCGCGGCGCTCTGCGCCGTCGCAGGCGCAGGTCGTTTCCGGAGCAAGGGT
>NZ_SDEB01000048.1 GCF_004522175.1 Paracoccus ravus
CATGAGCTTGATCTTCAGCTCTTTCATCAGCCCGGTGTCGCCGAGCAGATCCTCAGGGCGCTCAACACCCTTCAGCAGTTCGTCGAGGATTTCCTTGGAGATCGTCATGCATGCTTCCTTTCGGGGAAGCATGGACCGGATCAGTCATACACAGAAGATCGGACGCTCTCCTTCGGCCCAGTTTCTGCGCGATATGATCGCAGCCGTGCCGTATCGGATCCACACTGTGTTGACCGTCAATGGCGTGCAATTCGCAAATCGAAGCGTCGATACCAGCGCCTTCGAGCACATCTTCGGGCGCGTATTCCGTGAACACGGCATAGATCACCGATCTGACAAAGGTAAAACACCCTGCTTATCAATCCGCCAGTCAGCAACGGCGTGGAGTTTGCAGTTGCAGCGAATGACCGGAAGGTCCGCTCCGCAGACATCGGATCGTTCAAAATGCTGCGGCTTGCATGAATGACCGGTTCGGTGAAGCCGCCGTGCGGCATCTGCGAGGCTCATCCACAAAGGGCCGGCCGGCGACAATGGATGATCGTCACAACATATCCGCAGAGGCGGATGGCGTGGCGGGCTACAGAAGGGCCATTTCGAAGCTTGCCGATTCACCGAGCCCTTTGAGGCGTTCGCCCACAACGCTGCGGGCGGAGCGTCCATTGCTCTTCATCCTTCCGACACTTGTAGCTATCTGGGCGTCTGAAAGGTACAGCCCGAGGTGATGAACAAGAAATCTTTCTCCGAATTCGTCCTTGCCTTGATGGCGTCCGCTTCAGATGGCGAGCCCGCCGCACATCAGGCACGCATGGTCGAACTGCTCGGCTCGTTGATCCAGTTCGACATGGCATGGTGGGGCTGGTGCTCTTTCACCGAGGGACGGATCATCTTCGCGCAATCCGCGCTGCATCGGCTGCCGGCGAATTACGAAACCTCGGTCCGGCTGGTCGCGCCGCTCGACCCCTTCATCCGATACGGGCGCCGGCTTCCGGTCTTCTCGCTGACCGTGGATTCCCAAAGCGACAGCCTGCCCGAGAGCTATCGCGCCTTCGCCCGGAAATACGATATCGGCGCAATCCTGAACGGCCACTGCCAGCTTGAGCAGGCGTCGCCCTATAATTTCTTCATGTCGGTCTATCGCCGCTGCGGCCAGCCCGCCTTTACCCGCGAGGAGGTCGAGGATTTTCGCCTGATTCTGCAACATCTCGAGCAGAGCCTTTCGCTGTCGTTGCAGGCCAAGTTGCGCAGCCTTGCCGGATCCAACGGCGACGCCGCCATCATTGACGAGAATCGCCAGTTGGTGCGCTCGACCTGCGGCTTCGAGTCCCGGCTCGCACTCGAAGGGGTTCGGATCGTAAGGGAGGATCGCGTCATCGAGCGGCTCGTGGCGCGCGGCGGGACTTGGCAGGGACAGCAACTGTCCCTGCACGCCGAGGAATACGGCAAGGGGCTGAAACTTCTCCTGCTGAGTGCACGCGGGGGATGGGATCTCCTGAGCCCCCAGGAACGCAGAGTTGCTGCGGCGCTGCTGCGCGGAGCCTCGGCCCGCGAGGTCGCGGGTGAACTGGGAACATCACCCAATACGGTTCGCAATCAGGTCGCCGCCATCTACGCGAAACTTGGCGTCAGCGACCGTCTGGGTCTTTCTCGAAAACTGCATCAAGGCGGATAGTGCATCTGCACTATATCGCAACGGGGCATGTCCCGGAAAACTGGGCTTGGCAGGACCGCTTTCGGCTCCTGACAAAAAGACGAAATGCCGAGCCGGATGCCGGATTATCCGTCCCGCTGAGCTTGCGCCGCGAAGACGGTGCCGTGCCGACCGTGGCCCAAACGCCGCCGGTCGAAGGAAGACGCATGTCCTCCCGGAACAACAAGAACTCAACAGGAAATCATAATGCCCGTGACCACCGCCTTTTACACCGACGAGCTGACCTTTTGGCACCATGCTGGTCCGCATGCCCTAATCATGCCCGCCGGGGGCTGGGTTCAGGTTCCCGAGGGGGCCAGCCTTGCCGAATCCCCCGAGAGCAAGCGCCGTTTGCGCAACCTGATCGCCGTCTCAGGGCTGGAAGCGCATCTCAAGACGCGCACCGCGCCCGCCCTGAGCGAAGAGGATTTGCGACGCATCCACCCCGCCGATTACCTGCAACGCTTTCGCGAATGCAGCCGCGAAGGGCGCGGCGAAATGGGTCCGAACGCTCCGGTCGGGCCGGGAAGCTATGAGATCGCGGCGCTCTCGGCGGGGCTGGCCACCGGAGCTCTGGATGCCATCCTGTCAGGCGACGTACGCCGGGCCTATGCCCTGTCGCGTCCGCCGGGGCACCACTGCCTGCCCGATCAGGCGATGGGCTTCTGCTTCATGGCGAATATCCCCCTCGCAATCGAGGCGATGAAGCGCAAGCACGGCATCGACAAGGTCGCCGTCATCGACTGGGACGTGCATCACGGCAACGGCACGCAGGCGATCTACGAAGAGCGGCCTGATGTGCTGACCATCTCGCTGCATCAGGAAAACTGCTTCCCGGCCGGCTATTCCGGCGCCGAAGAGCGCGGCAAGGGGGCCGGCGAAGGGACGAATATCAACATCCCGCTTCCCGCTGGCTCGGGACATGCCACCTATATCCGCGCGCTCGAACGGATCGTGCTGCCCGCCCTGCGCGCCTTCCGTCCCGAGGCCGTCATCATCGCCTGCGGCTTTGACGCCGGAGCGTTCGATCCGCTCGCCCGGATGATGCTGACCGCCCGCACCTATCGCGAGATGACCGAGATGATGGTGCAGGTCGCCGAGGATCTCTGCGACGGTCGCCTGCTGGCCGTCCATGAGGGCGGCTATTCCGAGGCTTACGTGCCCTTCTGCGGCATGGCGGTGCTCGAGGCGTTGTCCGGACAATCGACCAGCGTGACCGATCCACTGGCCGCTTTCGTCGATCTGCAGCAGCCGGGCGAACGGCATCAGGCCTTCATGAACCAATGGGTCGATGACCTGACCGCCGCGCTGCAACCCGCGCGCTGCGCCGCCTGAAGCCAAGCACTCGGCAGGGCCGCAACTCCGCGGCCCTGAAACCAAGCATGGCGCAGATCTGCGCCATCTCCAAGAGTACCAGCCCCTAATCACGCGATGACGGACAGCAGGCAAATGCGCAGGAAAAAATTGGTGTTTGTAGAGGTGAACGGTGAATCGCTCACATCGGTGATGTCATGCACCGGGTTGTTCGGTGCGTGTGCTGATCTGCGTCCTAGGACTCTCTCGGAATGCTGCGCAACGTTTCAACGGCCGCGTCGGAGAATGCCGCCAACGTTGCCAGCCTGGCCAAGAAGCGGTCTTCTCTTGTGCCTTGATGCGAGGCGGGTCATGCAGCCCCTTTCGCGAGCCTGTTCAACAGCGTCTCGACAGCCCGGTTCGAGGCCTCTGCCGCGCCTGCAAGATAGCCGGGCTCGGACGGGCTGGTCTCGCTGCCCGCCAGGGTCAAAGCATCGCCCCACGGACCGCGCACCCAGGTCGGCGAAAACGCCGCATGCCCGGAGGAAATAAGATCGGTGCCTGTCGCGGTGAAGTGATCCGCGGCCCAGTCCTTGTAGAGCGTCGCGCGGGGCGACAGCGCTTCTGCCCCGAAGATGCGGCCGAACTGCTCGAGGCACGCCTTGATCAACGCGTCCTCGCCGATCCGCGCGCGTTCCGCCGCACCCACACCAAGGAAGCCGAAGAGGGCCGCCGCACCGCTGGCGGTGGTTGCGTCGTGGATCTCGGGCATCGGGCCAACCATGCTCTGCGCGCTTCCCGAATACCCTGTGTCGCGCCAGAACGGCCGGTCATAGATCGCAAAGACCTTCGCGTGCGGGGCCATCCAGGTGGGCGTCTCGCGCCAGAGGCGCTCGGTCTCCGGCGGCAGCGCGGGGCTGAAGCGAACCTTTGCCTGCAGCAGCCGTGGCGGCAGCGCCGCGATGACGTGATCCGCGGTCGCCGTGCGATCGGGCAGGCTCAGGGTCACCTTGCACCCTTCTCGCGCCATCGCCGATACCGGCACCCCGAGGTGGACGCGCTCGTCCGGCAGTTCCTGCGCGAGCCTGCGGATGAGTGCCGCCGCGCCGCCGGTGAAGCGCAGCGATGCGGGCTCCTGGGGCGGTGCCGTGTAACGTTGCGCCGGTTCGCGCGACATGCGTTCGAAGACCACGTCGCCGTCGCTCGCCTGCGGGAAGATTTCCAGCCCAAGCTCGGTCACAAGCGCCGCGATGGCGGGCTGCATCCTTGGCCAGAACCACGAGGGCCCAAGGTCAAAACCGTCCTCGCCCGGGGTGCCATCCGCGGCGAGGCTGAGGATGCGCCCGCCCAGACGGTCGCGCGCCTCGTAGAGTTGGACATCGATACCGGCGGCATGCAGCAGTCTCGCAGCGTTCAACCCTGCGAGACCGCCGCCGATCACGGCAACCGTGGAATGCGTCATTTTTTCTGTTCCTATCTCAATCCGGCATGCGCAGCACGTCCGGGTGCTGCAGTGGCGCATCCTTGATCCAGACCACGGCGCCCTCCGGGCCGCATGTCGCGATGAGCCCCTGCCCCGCCGGCAGCCGCAGCCAACTCTGTGCCTCAAACGTCTCTCCGGCGACCGCGATCGTTCCGGTCAGGACCAGCAATTCCAGCCCGCGGAGGTTGTCCAAGGTGATTGCAGCGCCGCCGGACCACTCCTCGAGGAGCACCCGCTCGGCGCCGTCGTCGAACAGCACCCGGGCGGCGCGGGCTCCCGCGCGCAGGGGAGCCGCAGCCCCTTCGCCGGGCTGGCGCACGACCTGCGCCGCATCGCCCTCGCGGTATTGCCAGAGCCGCACGAAGATCGTGCAGCCGTCCTTCGCGGCAGGGCTGTGCGAGGTGCCGGGCGGGTTGCGGAAGTAGCAGCCCGCCGGATAGTCGCCGTGCTCGTCCTGGAAGGTGCCCTCCAGCACGAGGATCTCTTCGCCGCCGGAATGCACATGCGCCGGAAAGGCGCTGCCCCGGGCGTAACGCACGAGCGAGGTCGCCCGCGCTACTTCTTCACCGATGCGGTAGAGCATCTTGCGCTCCACGCCGTGCGCCGGGCTGGGCACCCAGTCGAGCCGCCCGGCGTGAACCGCGGCCGGCATGCTCAGGTCGTCATTGATCCGCATTGTCAACATCTCCCAAGATCAGCACCATCCGGAAGGTCGCCTCGCCGGACAGCATTCGGTGATAGGCCGCTTCGGCCTGCTCGAGCGGCGGCGTGCCGCCGCGCGGACGCATATCGGTGAGCACGCTGCAATTGAGCGTGCGCTCCTAAGGCGATCCGGCAATCGAATCCTGCACGCTGCGTTCGCCGCCTACAAGATAGCCGGGCGAGGCTCTCCGACCCACATCGGCAACGGGGCGACGGCAGCTTGCTCGGGCGCGAGCAGCCAGCCTTGCGCACCCATTTCATCGAGTTGCAGCTGTGGCGGTCGATGACCTCAGCAAAGCGCAATGCAGGGAAGAGAATGGTCATCACGTGCTCCGGACACAACAGAGATTGACCCCAAGATAACCGATCCACAACATGCACAGAAATGGTATGAATTCATCCATCCATGAAGGTTGTGCATAATGCTCGAGCGCCAACATCTCGTCATCATCCGGGAAGTGCATCGCGCGGGCAGCGTCACTGCCGCCGCGGAACGGATGAACCTCAGCCAATCGGCCGTCAGCCACGCCATCGCGAAGCTCGAGGAGCGCCATCAGGTGAAGATCTGGCGCAAGAAGGGACGCAGCCTGTATCTGACCCAGGCTGGCACCTACCTGCTTTCATTGGCCGAGCGCATGATCCCGGAACTCGAGCATGCCGAGCGCGTGCTGGCCGATCTCGCGCGCGGGCGTCGCGGTGCCTTGCGCATCGGCATGGAGTGCCATCCCTGCGAGAAATGGCTGATGCGGGTCACCGGGCCCTATCTCGCCGACTGGCGGGATGTCGATCTGGAGGTGCGCAGCGCCTTCCGCTTCGACGGCGTCGCGGCACTGCAGGCCCATGAGATCGACATGCTGGTCACGCCGGACCCGGTGCATCTGCCGGAACTGCAGTTCCGGCCGGTCTTCGACTACGAGCTGTTGCTGGTGGTGCCCGCCGATCATCCGCTGGCGGACAGGTCGATTGCCAAGCCCGAAGATCTTTTGACCGAAGAGCTCCTTACCGTGCCGGTCACACCGGACCGGCTTGACGTCTTCACGCGCTTTCTCGTCCCCGCGGGATGCCGTCCGCAGCGACACACCGGGATCGAGAGCACTGACCTCATGCTGCAGCTTGTCTCCGCCGGTCGCGGGGTGACGGTCCTGCCGGATTGGCTGGTGCGCAACGACGGTCAGGACATGGCGATCGCCACTCTACATATCGGCCCCGCCGGGTTGCACAAGAGCATCAATCTCGGAACGCGGATCGAGGACGCCGGAATCGACTATGTGAGCGCCTTCATTGATCATGCCGAAAGGGCCTGTCCGCTTTGATCATTCCGGACCGAAAGCCCTAACCCTTATCAAATGCTCCGCGGAGGACCGTATTGACTGCAGCGGGACCGCTTCGCCCCAACACCCGATTCAACAAGATGCGATTGCTGCTTCGAACAGCAGGTCTGTCCCGCAACTCGGCCTTGATGGTTAAGATTTCGCTTCGCCGCGCCTGACCGGCCTTCGACGCAGCGATGGCGCAGCACGCCATTTCGCAATCTCTGTTTTGCACGCGGCTGGTCGGTCCGAAGTGCGGGCCTGGTCTGGCTGCGCGCGCAAGGTGACCGAATTATCCCGATTCCGGCCACGCGGAGTGCGGCTCACCTTCGCGATGGACCGCGCGGGATCTGACGGTTGACGATTAGAGGTGATCGCCTGTCGGCGGGTTTTGATCGCAAGGGCGTTCACTATCATGCCTGCCTGGTTCCAATCTCCATGCTTGACAGTTTCGCACAACTGGTGATTAGTGGTCTTACCACTGGAGACCAGATGTGAACACGCTCATCTCGGACGAAACGACCGACCTGGCAGGGACCGAGAAGGTGCTGACCTTCTTTCGCGAGCAGCTGCTTTCGGGAAGCCTTAAAGAAGGCGACCGGCTGCTGGGGGAAAGAGAGCTTTGTCTTGCCCTCGGGGTGTCGCGCCCGGTGCTGCGGGAAGCCTTGCGCTCGCTCGCCAATCTGGGTTTTCTCGACATCCGCCACGGCAAGGGCGCGTTCGTGCGCAAGGCCGACATGGCCGTTCTGGGCGATTTCCTGACCTTCTGCCTCGCGCAGCAGCCGGACATGATGGATGACATCATGCAGGCGCGGATCGCCATCGAGTGCCAGGCCATCCGCCTCGCCTGCGTGCGGGCGACCGATGGGGATCTTTCCCGGATCGGCGGGCTGCTGACCCGGCTGATGGACACGCTGAACGACACGACGGATGGTGGCGCGGCCGATTTCGCCTTTCATCTCGCGATCGTCGAGGCCAGCCGCAGCCCCGCGCTGATCACCATCTACCAGTCCATCGCGACCCTGCTGAAGCGCAGCCATGTCAAGCGCCGCGAGGAGACGCGAGAGACCGCCGGCATCCGCGACTATCTCGTCGAGGCGCATCGGGAAATCTATCTCTGCCTGCTCTCGCGCGAGCCGGACGCCGCCGAGCAGAAGCTGCGCGAGCATTTCGCCATCGGCGACGAGCTGCGGCGCAAGAGCTACATCGCTGCATTCACGAAGAAGGACCTGCCGAAAGAGGAGTGAGGCAGGTCAATCACCTGGAGGGAGGAGGAAAAAATGCTGAATATCCTGAAGCTGGGCGCCGTCGCGGCGGTCGCCCTGGGGACGTCCTTTGCCGCCGTTCCCGGCATGGCCGCAGAACTGCGCTATGCCCATGTCGGCGCCGAGGGCGACATCCAGACCATCTTTGCCGCCGAGGCGGCGAAGGGGATCGACGCGGCGACCAAGAGCGAGGTCAGCGTGACCGTCTATCCCGCCAGCCAGCTCGGCGGCGTCGCCGAGATGGTCGATGGCGTGCGCATGGGCTCGATCTCGATGGGGCACCATGATTTTGCCTCGCTGGCCCGGCTGGTGCCCGAAGTGGCGGTGTTCAACGCCCCCTTCATCTATCGCGACGGCGCGCATGCGCTGGCGGCGACCGATCCGAACAGCTCTCCGGCGCTGCAGGCGGTGAACGAGAAGCTGATCGCCCAGGGCGTGCGCATCATCGGCCGGATCTATCGCGGCGACCGGCATATTTCCTCGAACTTCCTGGTCAAGAGCCCCGCGGATCTCGCCGGCAAGCCGTTCCGGGCGGTGCCGCTCGAGCTTTGGGTCTCGATGGTCAAGGGGTTTGGCGCCATCCCGACGCCGGTCGAGGTCGCCGAACTGCCGACCGCGCTGATGACCGGGGTCGTGGTCGGGCAGGAAAACCCGCTGACCATGATCGCCGCCAACAATCTCAACGAGGTGCAGTCGCATCTGGCGATGACCGGCCATATGCGGGCGGTGCTGGCGGTCTTCATCAACGAAGAAGTCTGGCAAGGTCTGAGCGAGGAGCAACGTGCCACCATCACCAAGGTTCTGGACGACGAAGCCAAGCGCTCGCTTGAGCTTGCCTCCGAATCCGAGGCCAAACTGGTCGATGAGCTCAAAAGCCGGGGCATGACCGTCACCACCGAGGCGGACGGTTTGGATGTCGCGGCCTTCCGCGAAAAGGTGAGCGCGCAGGTCAAGCAAGATTTCCCGAACTTCGAGCCCCTGATCGCGCAAATCGAAGCCATCAAATAATGCGGGGCGGGCGGGGAGATCTTATCTTTCCCGCCCCCCTCTTCCTGATTTTTCAAGGAGTTGCTCGATGCGTCTCTCTGAACGCGTCCTGACCGCTGTTGTCGCCCTGCTGGTGGCGGGCCTTGTCCTGGTCCCGACGGCGCAGGTGATCATGCGCAACCTCTTCAGCCTGCCCTTCATCGGCGCCGAGGAACTGACGCGGTTCCTGCTGATCTGTCTGGTTTTCTGCGCCTATCCCCTTGTCGTCGATAAAGGCGAGAATATCGTCATGGGTGAAATCAAGGCGGCGCTGCCCGCCCGGCTGCGGCGCATCATCGATGTTTGCATATCCCTTAGCGCAATCGCGATAACCGGCTTCTTCGCTTGGGTCACGGCGACGAACATCTCGAAAAATCTCAGCAATGCGACGCCCACTCTGGGCATTCCTTTCTGGATATTTCTGGGCGCGACCTTGTTCGGCTTTTCCGGCGCGGTGCTCGTCCATCTGATCCACCTGCGCAAACCGCCGCAGGCGGACAAGAACATCGCGGTCTGAGGAGAGACGCATGGGTTTTCTGGTCGTCATTACCTTCCTCGGGCTCTTCACCCTCGGCTTTCCGGTGGTCTATGCAATCCTTCTTCCCTCGATCGCCTATGTCCTGATCGAGGGGCTGCCGCTGGGACTGCTGGCGCAGCGCATCACCTATGCGCTCGATTCCTTCCCGCTGGTCGCGGTGCCGCTGTTCATCTTCGTCGGCAATCTGATGAACCTTTCGGGCATCACCGACCGGATCTTCCGTTTCGCCTATACGCTGGTGGGGCGGGTGCCGGGGGGCCTCGCCCAGGTGAATGTCTTCGGCAGCCTAGTCTTTTCCGGCATGTCGGGCGCGGCGCTTGCCGATATCGGCGGGCTCGGGCGCATTGAGATCGACGCGATGAAGAAACGCGGCTTCAATCCCGCCTTCGCCGGGGCGGTCACGGCAGCCTCGGCGACGCTGGGACCGATCTTTCCGCCCTCGATCCCGCTGATCGTCTACGGCTCGGTGACCAGCGTCTCGATCGTGAAGCTGCTGGTGGCCGGGATCATGCCCGCGATCCTTTGCACGATCCTGCTGATGCTGACCGTCCTGATCGTGGCGACACGGCATCGGCATCCGCGCGCGGAGCGGTGGCCGAGCCTGCGGGAGATTTTGCAAACGTTTTTCCCCGCCCTGCCAGCCATCGTCGCGCCCCTGCTAATGGTCGTGGGCATGACCGCTGGCGCCTTCACCCCGACCGAAGCGGCCGCGATGACGGCAATCTATGTGATCCTCATCAGCGCCACAGTCTATCGCGAGTTGAGCATGCGCCACCTCTGGGTTTCCGCGATCCTGACCGCCCGCAGTTCCAGCGCGATCCTGATCATCGTGGCCTCTGCCGCCCTATTCGGGTGGATCCTCGCGGTCGAGCAGGTGCCCCAGACATTTGCCGCAGCCCTGCTCGGTCTCTCGAAGGACCCGGTGATGCTGTTGGTGATTGCCAATCTGATCTTCTTTGTCGCGGGAATGTTTCTCGATTCGACAACAGCCACGCTGCTGCTGGTGCCCATCATCGCGCCGCCGCTCGTTCTGGCGGGTGTCGATCCCGTCCAGCTTGGCATTGTGACCATCTTCAACCTGATGCTTGGTCTGCTGACGCCGCCGATGGGCCTGTCCCTGTTCCTTGTCTCGGACATCGCCAAGGTCTCGGTCCGGCAACTGCTGCGGGCGCTGCTACCCTTCTACATCCCCTTGCTGACCACATTGATGATCCTGACCTTCGCCAAGGATTTCACGCTGTGGCTGCCCCGCATGATTGCCCAGTAAAATAGGAGAACCACAGAATGCGCATCGTCATCGGCTCGGATCACGCCGGTTTCCCTCTGAAGGCCAGTATCATCGAGCATATCCGGTCCCGAGGCCACGAGGTCACGGATGTGGGCTCATACGACCCCGATCCGGTCGATTTCCCGGATATCGCGAAAAACGTGACTGCGGCCATTCTCGCGGGAACCGCCGAGCGGGGGCTTCTGGTCTGCGGCACCGGGGTCGGTGCCTCGATTGCCGCCAACAAGGTCAAGGGCATTCGCGCCGCCGTCTGCCACGACGTGCATTCTGCGCATCAGTCGGTCGAGCATGACGATGTCAACGTCATGTGCATCGGGGCGCAGATTGTCGGAGCCTGGCTCGCGACCGATCTGGTAGACGCCTATCTTGCTGCCGAATTCTCGACCGACGAGGATTTCCGCCGCCGTGTGCGCAAGCTAGCGGACATGGACAGCGCGCGCGGCTGAAATAGTTGTGATGAGCCTGTCGCGGGCTTTCGCCGGCCAATAGCAGCGGAAGCCTCGCGGAGTTCGAAAAGACGTCGGCCGCCTGGCGCGCAAAGCCCATCTCATGCGTGATGCCGCTCATGCCTTCTTGGGCAAGGCTCATCATGGTGCCCAGAACCTCCTTGACCATCTCAGGCCGCCCCGCCGCCGTCCTCAGTGGAAATCCCGGCTCGGGAAAAGCTTTCTGGCCTGCTCGCGGGGATGGCGTGCGCGGCTGGCGGTGCGGATCGGCCTGACGGTCTCGCCTGCCCGCTCGGTCTCGGCTGCGATCCGCAACGGATGCCCGAGAACCGAGAGGCGATGCGAGAGATCCTCGACATGCTCGGCGATCAGATGGGTCACCTGCCCGTCGCGGTCGATCCGGCCGGTGACGCGCAGCAGGCGGCCTGCAACCACGGCGGCGCGACAGGTCTCGTAGATCTTTGTCCAGACCACGACATTGGCGGTGCCGGTCTCGTCCTCGAGAGTGAGGAAGATCACGCCCGAGGCAGTGTCGGGGCGCTGTCGGGTGATGACGAGGCCGGTGATGACCACCCTGCCCCGCGCCTCGGCCAATTTGGCATGCGGCAGGCTTTCGGGCAGATTGGGCCGCAGGATCTCCAGCGGATGGGCGCGCAGGGACAGGCGCAAAGCGAGGTAATCCTCGATCACCTCCTGGCCCAAGGTCATCCGGGGCAGGTCGACCATCGGCTCGCGCTCGCCCTCGCCGTCCATCCCGAAGAGCGGCAACGGCTTGGGCGCCTTCAGCGCCTTGGCCTGCCAGAGCGCATCGCGGCGGGACAGGCCGAGGCTTGCAAAGCCATCGGCCTCGGCCAGCCGGTCCAGCGCATCGGGACGCAGGCCCGCCCGGCGCCAGACGCTCTCGACATCGGGATAGCCATTGCCGCGCGCCGCCGCGACCCAGATCGCATCCTCTTCGCGCATGCCCTTGACCTGCCGGAAGCCCAGCCGCAGGGCATGGGTGCCATCCGCCCGCGGCTCTATCGTGCAGTCCCAAAGCGAGTCATTGACCGAAACCGGCCTGACCTCGACACCGTGATCGCGGGCGTCGCGCACCAGCTGCGCCGGGGCGTAAAAGCCCATCGGCTGGCTGTTCAAGAGCGCGCAGGTGAAGATCGCCTGATGATGGCGCTTGAGCCAGGCCGAGACATAGACCAGCCGCGCGAAACTGGCGGCATGGCTTTCGGGAAAGCCGTAACTCCCGAAGCCCTCGATCTGGGCGAAGCAGCGTGCCGCGAAATCGGCGTCATAGCCGCGCTCGAGCATGCCGCCGACGAAGCGGTCGCGGAAGCCGCCGATCGTGCCCATGCGCTTGAAGGTGGCGAGCGAGCGGCGCAGCCGGTCGGCCTCGGCCGGCGAGAAGCCC
>NZ_SDEB01000049.1 GCF_004522175.1 Paracoccus ravus
TGGCCATGATGCAGGCCGGTAGCTTCGACGCGAAGGCGATAACGCCCTCCCGACGCAATCGCCGACGCATCACGACTGTCCCCGCCCGGTCGAGACCGACGACACTGCAACTGTTCTTGCCCAGATCGATGCCAAGGATGAAAATGCTCATGGTTCGCTCCTTCCTCCTTTGAACACCGACATCCTACACAGAGGTCGGCGGGAGGGGCGGGCCATCCATAAAGGGGGGCGTGGACGCCAGATCGGGCGCGCCAAAGGGTTCGTAGGATCAGGAAACTGTCCGGGGGACAGTTTCCCCGGAGAACGGAACACCACGCTGCACGCCGTTGCTGATGCGAAAGGGCGGCTGATCGGGTTCTTCATGTCGGCCGGGCAGGTCAGCGATTACACTGGCGCGGCGGCTCTGCTGGGTAGCCTGCCGAAGGCAGGGTGGCTTTTAGCCGACAGGGGCAATGACGCCGATTGGTTCAGAGAAGCGTTGCAAGACAAGGGGATAAAGGTTTGCATCCCCGGCCGAAAGTCCCGCAAAAAGGCAGTGAATACGACAAGCGCCGCTACAAACGCCGCAACCGTATCGAGATCATGTTCGGCCGCCTCAAGGACTGGCGGCGCGTAGCCACGCGATACGATCGGTGCCCGGAAATGTTCTTCTCTGCGATCATGCTCGCCGCAACCGTCCTGTGCTGGCTGCGAAAGTCAGTGAGTCTGCAGCCTAGCAAGCTTAGTCGAAGGTCTGAAGCAACTCCTGATCGACTTCAAAGCTACCTGAGAGAAGCGCGCCCCGCCCGCAACATTTATCCGTCAAGGGAAACCGCAATCTCGGAACGGCAGCTTAGGGGAGAGGTCGTGTGAAAACTGCTTGTCCGTGACAGGTGATGTCCGCTGTTTGAGGGATCGCGCCATCTTTTCAAACCCAGTCGTTGGATTTCGGAATACGGCTTCGAAAACGGGCTTTCCGACAGCATATCTGGCGGCAGCGCGGCCGGATCAGGCTCGGATCGCGCGCATCAGTCCTGCGATCCCGATCAGCGAGATCATGCGTTTGATATTGTAGGCGAGGACGTTGAGTGCCATTTCCGTCCCCACACTTTTAAGGCCTCGCGTCAGGAAATGGCTGTGCCCCATCCATGCCTTGATGGTGCCGAAGGAATGCTCGACGGTTGAACGACGAACCCTCATCGGTGCGCCAGAGCCGCGCCGCCTGGCATTTGACGCATCGACAAGATGCTCATGCTCCCACCGTGAGACCCGGCGCTCGTGTCCCGATGTGCAGAGCGATCCTTGAGATCGCACCCCTTGCATGCGTTGGTCCAGTAGCGCCGCATGAGCAAACCCTGCTGCTCAGTCGTGGTGCGATGCGTCAAAGCCTGACCAGCCGGGCAACGATACACATCGGCATCCGGCTCATATGCAAAGTCGGCCTTCACGAAGTGCCCCTTGGCTCGGCTGCCCGTTGTGTCCGAGCGTGGCACAGTGGCGGTAATACCTGCCTCGTGGCATGCTAGGATCTCGTGGGCGCTGAAGTAGCCCTTGTCGGCAAGAATGTGCATCTCCTCCAGTTCAAGCACGTCCTTGGCTTGCTTGCCCATCCGTGACAGAAGATCCCGGTCATGGCCTTGGTTGGTGACCTCGTGGGTCACGATCAGATGGGTCTCGGCATCGACAACGCTTTGAACATTATAGCCGACATGCCCGCTGTGCTACGCGCGGGTCGCCATGGCGCGCGCATCGGGATCGGTCCGGGATATCTGACCGTCCGGGCATCGTCCAACGCCTTCTCCATCTCCAGAAGCCGTTCGATCTCGCGCCGGATGCCATGATATCGGCCTGTCAGATGAGCGGCACGTTCTGCCCTGATCTCGCCGGCCTCCTGACGGTCGATCCGTTCGGCTTCCTCGATATACCGCCCCACCTCTGCTTCCAGATGCGCAAGGCGGCTGGCGATCTTCCCTTTGCTGACGGCCAGTCCGCGCGGCAGCGTGGCGATGGAAACCGATTGCAGCCAGATCAAGTTCATCGACGAAAATATCGACTACACGAGCCAAGTTATCTTCCGCCACCCAATCATCCAGGCGCTCGGGAAAAAGTGTGGTTTGATCCCGGCTGACACCCTCGATGATACCCGCCATGCAAAACCTCCCAACCCCGTGAAAGGATAGCACAAAAAGGGTTTTTTGCACAGGCTCGGGAGTTCGCGGCCTTTCAGGGCAAGCGGCGGACCCGCCGGTCAAATGGGCAGAGATAGCCTCATCATGCCGCGGTCCGAAGCGCATTTCTCCGTCGGTAGGGGCAACCTGGTCTGCCCCCATACTCCAGCCCTGCGCCACTACCTCGCGGATTATCGTCACACCGTTAAACCGCCGACCACCTAGGCCCCCAGATAGCGCTTCGACTCGCGTGCGATGTAATCGGCAAAGAGCCGAACCTTGGGGTCCTGCAAGCGGCGATGGGGGGTCAATACGCCGAATTGCGCGGGCGAAGGTGGGGAGTCCGGTAGCACCAGCGCCAGGCGTCGGGCGGCAATATGCTCGGAGACCTCATAAAACGGACGGTTCGCGATGCCGCAGCCATCCAGCGCCCATTCGGTCAGCACATCGCCGTCATCGGCATCGAAATGGCCATTGACCAACATCTTCTGCGGACCCTCGGGCGTATGCAGCACCCAGTAATATTCCGGGCTGCGCGGATAGCGCAGCAGCAGGCAATTATGCTTGACCAGATCCTCGGGCTTTTCGGGCGTTCCGTGCTTCTCGAGATAATCCGGCGTCGCGACCAGCACACGTTTGCACTCGGCGATGCGCCGCCATTTCAGCGCGGAATCCTGCGGCTCGCCCAAGAAGAACGCGAGGTCGATCCCGTCCGCTATAATGTCCACATTGCGGTCCGACAGCCGCAGCCGGATCTCGACGCCGGGATATTCCTCGCAGAATTTCGGCACCAAGGGCGAGATGAGTCGCCGCCCCAACCCCAGGGGCGCGGTCACCCGCAGCGCGCCATGCGGCATGCCGGAAAAGCCTGAAACCACCGCCTCGGCCTCGTCCAGGGTCTCGATCACGCGGCGGGCGCTTTCATAGAAGGCGCGCCCCACCTCGGTCGGGACCAGCTTGCGAGTCGTGCGATTGAGCAGCCGCACCCCGAAGCGAGTCTCTAAATCCTTGATGCGATTTGAGGCAACTGCCGGAGACATGCGCAGATCGCGCCCCCCCGCCGTAATGGATCCAAGTTCGATGACGCGGACGAAAACCCGCAGACTTTCAAGATATGGCACGGTTCGAACCCGCTTCTTTCAATGAACGGCTGAAAGTCTTATGCTCATTCCGTGATTTCGCAAAGGTCAATTCGCATCTAGGCTTTTCCTCGGAGCGACCCGAGCGAGGACTTGATGGGCAGCGAGCTGCGTTTTCTTCTCAACGATACCGAGATCCGCCTGACCGAGGCGGGGTCCCGAGACACATTGCTGGATTTCCTGCGTCTGAACCGCCGTTTGACCGGCACCAAGGAAGGCTGCGCCGAGGGCGATTGCGGTGCCTGCACGGTCCTTGTGGGCCGCCTGCATCACGGTCATCTGCATTATGAGCCGATCAACGCTTGCATCCGCTTCCTCGCGTCCTGCCACGGCTGCCATATCGTCACCATCGAACATCTGCGCGGCCCGCAGGGTGGGTTGCACCCGGTTCAGGCGGCCATGGTCGAGCATCACGGCAGCCAATGCGGCTTCTGCACGCCGGGCTTCGTCATGGCGCTTTACGGTCTTTGGATGCAGAACCCCTGCCCCGATATGGGCGCGATCGAAACCGCGCTGCAGGGCAACCTCTGCCGCTGCACGGGCTATGAACCGATCGTGAAAGCCGCCTTCGCCGCGGGCGAGGCCGGCGGTCAGCATATGGACGCCCTTGCCGTCGAACGCGACCGCGTGACCGCCACCCTGCAAGCCATCCCCCGCGAGCGTGTCGAGATCGCGCGCGGCGATGACCGCGCCATTCTGCCGAAAGACGCCGGAGATCTGGCGCTGGTTCTGGCCGAAAACCCCAAGGCCACCATCGTCGCCGGAGCGACCGATGTCGGCCTCTGGGTCACGAAATTCCTGAAAGACATCTCTCCGGCGGTGTTCATCGGGCATCTGGCGGACCTGAAACGTATCGAGATCACGCCGGGCCAGATCACCATCGGCGCGGGCGCGACCTATACCGAATTCGAGCCCTTCGTGCTGGCCCATTTCCCCGAGGCGCTGGATTATTGGCGGCGCATTGGTGGCTGGCAGGTCCGGAATGCCGGGACCATCGGCGGCAATGTGGCGAACGGCTCTCCCATCGGGGAAACGCCGCCCCTGCTGATCGCCTTGGGCGCGACGATGACTTTGCGCAGCGCCGAAGGCACCCGCGATATCCCGGTCGAGGAATATTTCATCGCCTATGGCAAGCAGGACCGCCGCCCCGGCGAGTTCGTGGAAAGCATCCATGTGCCGCTGAAAGGCGATGCCCGCATTGCCGCCTATAAGGTCTCGAAGCGGCAGCATGCGGACATTACGGCCTCGGCGGCGGCCTTCCGTGTCGAAACCGACGGCGCGACGATCATCGACGCCCGCGTGGCTTTCGGCGGCATGGCGGCGACGCCCAAACGCGCAGCAAGTGCCGAGGCCGCGCTGAAGGGTCAGCCCTTCACCGCCGAAACCTTCGAAGCAGCAGCAAAAGCCGTCGCCAATGACTTCCAACCGCTCAGCGACTGGCGTGCCAGCGCCGAATACCGCCAGCAACTGGCTGCCAATTTCTTCCGCCGCTTCTGGCTTGAACAATCCGGGGCCGAGCACCGCCTGAGGAGGGTCGAATGAAACAAGACGTAGAAGTGAGGGGAGCGGCCCATAGCTCGATCATCCATGACTCGGCGGAAAAGCATGTCACCGGACGCGCCGATTATACCGACGACATCGCCGAGCCCATCGGCACCTTGCATGCCTATCTGGGCCTCTCGACGGTCGCGCATGGCACGATCACGGCAATGGACCTGTCCGCCGTGCGCGAGGCCCCCGGCGTGCATCTGGTTCTGACCGCGGATGACATTCCCGGCGTCAACGATATCAGCCCGAACGGCCTGCATGATGACCCGGTCTTTGCTTTCCCCGAGGTGCAATTCCTTGGCCAGCCGATCTTTGCGGTGATCGCCGAAACCCGCGATCAGGCCCGCCGCGCCTGCCAATTGGCGCGCGTCAGCTATGAAGAACTGCCCTTCGCGCTGGATGTGATCTCGGCCCGCGATGCCGGGATGGGCTATGTGACGAAGCCCCTCAAGCTTACCCGTGGCGACATGGCCGAGATGGAGCGCGCCCCGCGCCGTCTCTCCGGTCGCCTGACCGTCGGCGGACAGGAACATTTCTATCTTGAAAGCCAGATCGCCTTCGCCGTCCCCGGCGAGGATGAGGATGTGATTATCCATACCTCGACCCAGCACCCTTCGGAGGTGCAGCACATGGTCGCGCATGTGCTGGGCACGGCGGCGCATTCCGTGGTCGTCAATGTTCGCCGCATGGGCGGAGGCTTCGGCGGCAAAGAAACCCAGATGAACATCTTCTCGGTCATCGCCGCTCTGGCCGCGAAAAAACTGAACCGCGCCGTCAAGCTGCGCCCCGACCGCGACGACGATTTCCAGATCACCGGCAAGCGGCATGACTTCGTCATCGACTATCAGGTCGGCTATGACGAAACCGGCAAGATCCACGCGGTGAATGGCGATTTCTATGCACGTTGCGGTTTCTCGGCGGACCTCTCCGGTCCGGTGACCGACCGCGCGCTGTTCCATGCCGACAACGCCTATTACTACCCCGCGGTCGAGCTGCGCAGCCACCCGATCAAGACCAATACCTGCTCGAACACCGCCTTCCGTGGCTTTGGCGGCCCCCAAGGCGTCATCATGGCCGAGCGGGTGGTCGAAGATATCGCTTATGCCCTTGGCCGCGACCCCTTGGAAATCCGCCGCCTGAACCTTTACGAAAACGGCCAACTCACCCCCTATCATCAGGAGGTCGAGGACCAGATCCTGCCGCGCATCTTCGATGAGCTCGAGGCCAGCAGCGACTATCAGGCCCGGCGTCAGGCGATCATCGACTGGAACGCGCGGGGTGGCGTGATCCGCAAGGGCATCGCCATCACTCCGGTCAAGTTCGGCATCAGCTTCACCGCGACCTGGTTCAACCAGGCGGGCGCGCTGGTCCATATCTATTCGGACGGCTCGATCCACCTTAACCATGGGGGGACCGAGATGGGTCAGGGGCTGAACACCAAGGTCGCGCAAGTCGTGGCCGAGGCTCTTGGCGTCACCATTGACCGCATCAAGATCACCAAGACCACGACCGAGAAAGTGCCGAACACCTCGGCCACGGCGGCCTCGTCTGGTTCGGACCTGAACGGCATGGCGGCGCTGGATGCCTGCAACCAGTTGATCGCCCGACTGACCGCCTTCGCCGCCGAGGCCAAGGGCGTCCCCGTCGAGTTGATCACCATCGGCGAGACGGTCCGCATCGGCGCCGAGGAAATCCCTTTCGAGGAATTCATCAAGACCGCCTATATCGCGCGTATCCAGCTTTCGGCGGCGGGTTTCTACAAGACGCCGAAAATTCATTGGGACCGCAACACGGGACGCGGCCGGCCCTTCTACTATTACGCCTATGGTGCGTCCTGTTCCGAGGTCTCGGTCGACACGCTGACCGGCGAATATGTCATCGAGCGTGCCGATGTGTTGCATGATGTGGGCCGCAGCCTCAACCCGGTTCTGGACAAAGGGCAGGTCGAAGGTGCCTTCGTGCAGGGCACCGGCTGGCTGACCAGCGAAGAACTGTGGTGGGACAAAAAGGGGCAACTCAAGACCCATGCCCCCTCGACCTACAAAATCCCGCTGGCCTCGGACCGGCCCAAGGTCTTCAACGTCGCGCTGGCCGATTGGTCGGTGAACCGAGAAAACACGATCAAGCGCTCCAAGGCCGTCGGCGAGCCGCCCTTCATGTTGGGGATCTCGGTCTTCCAAGCGCTGAACATGGCCGTGGCCTCGTTCAACGACTACCGCGAAAATCCCCGCATCGACGCACCCGCCACGCCCGAGCGCGTCCTTATGGCAATCGAGAAGCTCAGATGATCAAAGTCACAGTCATACGTGCGCGGGGGTCCGCCCCGCGCGAGGCCGGCGCCGCGATGATCGTGACGCCCGACGGGATCAGCGGCACCATCGGCGGCGGCCAGCTGGAATATATGGCCATCGACCGCGCGCGGCAGATGCTCGCGCGCGGTGAGGATGCGGCCAACATGGACATCCCCCTTGGCCCCGAGATCGGCCAATGCTGCGGCGGCAGGGTGGAACTCTCCCTGACCCGGATCACCGAGATGCCCGCCGAGCCTGAGCATCCGCAGGTGCTGGTTTTTGGGGCGGGCCATGTCGGCCGCGCGCTCTCTCGCGCCTTGGCCCTGCTGCCTTTGCGCCCGATCCTGATCGACCAGCGTGCGGATGAACTGGCCATGGCGCGTGGCGAAACGGTCCTGACCCCCCTGCCCGAGGCCGAAATCCGGTCGGCCCCCATCGGCACATCATATGTGATCCTGACCCATGATCACGCGCTGGATTTCCTGCTGACCTCCGAAGCGCTGCGTCGCAAAGACGCGCCCTATATCGGCATGATCGGCAGCAAGACCAAACTTGCGCAATTCCGCCGCTTTGCCAGCGCACAGGGCCTCACGACCGAGCGCCTGACCTGCCCCATCGGCGCCGGTTTTTCCTCGGACAAGCGTCCCGAGATCATCGCCGCCTTCACCGCCGCCGAGATCACCGGCAGGCTCACCCAAACTATTTCGGCAGCCCAAATCACATGCGACAACTGATCCGAGGGCGGACGCTCTCTTTCCACGCGGACCCTGCTGTCTCCGAGGAGTCTTTCACCTATCTCGAAGACGGCGCGATCATCGTCGAGCATGGCAAGATCGCCGCCATCGGCGATTATTCCGCGCTGCGCGAAGACGGCCTGTCTGAGATCGACCACCGCCCGAACCTGATCCTGCCCGGCTTCATCGACCCGCATCTGCATTTTCCGCAGGTTCAGGTCATCGCCAGCTGGGGCGCGCAACTTCTGGATTGGCTGAACACCTATACCTTCCCCAGCGAGGCCCAGTTCAGCGACACCGACCACGCGGCCCGCATGGCCGATGCCTTCCTGAAGCTGCTTTTGTCACATGGCACGACTTCGGCTGTGGCCTTCTGCTCCAGTCACGCCCAATCAGCCCAAGCGCTGTTCGCCGCCGCCGAAGCCCGCAACATGGCGATGATCGCGGGCAAGGTGATGATGGACCGCAACGCCCCGGCGGGCGTTTTGGACACGCCTCAATCCGGCTATGACGACACCAAGGCGCTGATCCAGAAATGGCACGGTCGGGGCCGCCAGCGCTACGCAATCAGCCCCCGCTTCGCCATCACCTCGACCCCCGAGCAGATGGAGATGGCAGGCCAGCTCGTCCGCGAGCATCCCGATTGCCACATCCAGACCCATCTGAGCGAGAACCTCGCCGAAATAGAATATACTTTAAGCCTTTATCCCAAGGCACGGGACTATCTCGATATCTATGAGCATTACGGCCTGCTCGGTCCGAAAATCCTGCTCGGCCATTGCATCCACTTGCGCGAGCGCGAAATCACCCGCATGGCCGAAACCGGCAGCCGCGCGATCTTCTGTCCGACCTCAAACCTGTTCCTCGGTTCGGGCCTATTCGACGAAGCGGGCCTGCGCGCCGCAAGCGTCCCCACTGGCATCGCGACGGATATTGGCGGCGGCACCAGCTATTCGATGCTGCAAACCCTGAACGAGGGCTATAAGGTCCTGCAGCTTCGCGGCCAGAAGCTGCACCCCTACGCCGCCTTCCATTGGGCAACACGCGGCAATGCGCTTGCGCTTGGGATGGAGGACCGCATCGGCACGCTCGCCCCCGGTTCAGACGCGGATCTCGTGGTGCTGAACAGCCGCGCGACACCCGCAATGGCGCTGCGCATGGAAAAGGCTGAGACGATGGCCGAAGAATTGTTCGTCCTGCAGATCATTGGCGACGACCGCGCCGTGGCCCAGACCTATGTCGCGGGACGACCAATGCTGTGATTGTCGCGGTTGAGGAAGAGACAAAGAAAGAAAATGAGTGCGCAAAAGAAAGCAGAAGCGTGCGCAAAGCCTGTCAAGACCTAAACTGGCAGAGTGACTGTTCTTCTTGAGATGAGGGCCGAAACCTGGGCGCGGCGATAGATCCTCCGACAACCCGCCACGGGGCTGATGTTGTTGCGCCCTAGAACGCGATCGAGTTCGGTCCAAGTCAGGCCAGCCTCGATGGCGAGTTTGCGATAGCTGATGAAGTCGTGATGAAAGTCCGCGATTTCCGTGGGGCTCAAAGCGGAGATATGGGCGAAAGTTGGTGACGCGTGATCAGGCGGCGACTTGAAGTTGGCGGAGGCCGTCTCGGAACTCAACCGCTTGGATGATTTCCGGCAGGTGGTTCTGGCCATCGAGTTTGCGCCATTTCCGCTGCGCGGACATCATCAGCTTGAAGGCCATGGCAAGTCCGGTCCTGCGGCTAAGGCATCCCTTGGTGCGCTTCGTGCGGTGTCGAACGGTGGCGAAAGTGCTTTCAATTGGATTCGAGGTCCGGATGTGTTTCGGGAGTGTCCTGAACTTTGTGTATCCGGGTCGGCCCATGCGGTTTGGGATATTCAAGCGTCGAAGCGCTCGCCGAACATCATGGCGAACTGGTTGCGGGCCGCAAACCATTCCCGGACATTTCGGCCGTCCTTCTCGAAGTTGCGGATGGCCAGATAGATCAGCTTGGTCGCGGCCTCGTCGGTCGGGAAGGAACCCCTCGTCTTGATCGATTTCCCGATCACGCGGTTCAGGCTCTCAATCGCGTTGGTCGTGTAGATGATCTTGCGGATCGCCGGATCGAAGCCGAAGAACGGAATCACTTCCTGCCAAGCCCTGCGCCGGGCCGGGGCGATAGACGCGTATTTCTCCGCCCATTTTTCCTCGAAGGCGTCGAGCTCGACTTCGGCCATATTGGCCGTCGGGGCGCTGTAAATCCGGCGCAGATCGGTGGTATGAGGAGGATCAGAAACAGTCCGGGGGACTGTTTTCCCGACGATTGACCCTTGCGGTCCTTCCAGGAACAGAAGTTCAGGGAATGGCGCACCAGATGCAGTGAGCCAGCGAAGGCGCCATCGGTCCGAGCCCGCTGGCGAACGCAGGTCTGAACCATGGCGTCCGGGAAGGCCGCCGTGATCGCCTCGGGGATCGAAGGCAGACCGTGGCCCCGGCGGGGCCGCGTAAGCTGCCGGAGACTTGAGCCCATCCACGAC
>NZ_SDEB01000005.1 GCF_004522175.1 Paracoccus ravus
TGGCTATGGACTTACAACAACGAGCGCCCCAACATGGGCATCGGCGGCATCACACCCGCCCAGAAACTGAAAATGGCTGCCTGAGGTCTACTTCTGCGCCCCGTTAAAACGGGGAGGATTACCGACGCACCTGCTTCTCACATCCACATTTACGCCCTTCATTTCACTCTTGTCTTTGGCCATTCGCGCAAGTTTTCGGAACCCGCTTTTACCTTCGGTGACGAGTGCATTATCTATGTCTCCCTCAAGCGCTGCTTGGATGCTTGCCATGACCTCTTCCTCCGTGTCCTCATCGCGAATTTCCGATGACACGAAGACGATTAGCTCTGGCTTATTCTGCACCGCACTCGTGACGATGAAATCATAGGTGAGTGAGCCAGACTTCTTCCCATGCTTCGCAGCGTTGTAGAGAACAACATAGAGCGCATCATACACAAGCTGATATGCCCCACCCGAAAGTGTTATCTCTTGCTTGGGTGAATTATCATATAATGGTTGGTAGTCGCCGAAAGCCTCTTGGACCTCAGACATCACAGCATCGAACAGCAGAAGGAGTGGGGCCGATGGAGAGAGGTTGGTCGGTTGTTTGAACCAACTTACCACAATGCGAAAGCGTTCATCCACGAGATGCCCTAGTTCTCGAACAAAGTTTCGGCCAATTGCCTCGACTGCTCCTGGCAATACTCGCCTCAGGTCTGAAGCGTTGCCCCAAGAGTGACGGCAGTTCCCAACATGGTCCCTGATGCGCTTCAAGTCCAACTCTGCCATCCGCCAGCAATAACTGTAAAGTAATGCATTGACGCTGGGATAGGACTGAGTGCTGTCAAAGGTATCGATTATGTCAATCATCGCCGCGCGAACAATGTCGGCTCTGTCTTTTCTGAAAATATCAGTATCCAAGAGTCCCTTTGGCTTCTTGCTGGAATGTACTTGCAGATACTCAGCGGCGAGGTGGTCGATTCCCGAAACGTAATTCAGATACCAAGTATCGAAAGCATGTTTGAAGTCGTCATTCTCGAATAGTTGGGCAAATCTCTGATCCGCTCTCAGTGTCGCAACTGGGCTAGCCATGACACCTTTCAGTGTTCCGTGGCGTATTCTTCGTCCCAGATAGGATGCTATTCCGAAAATTGTGTTTGCGCAGAACTCCTTATAGGCCTCGCCAATTACGAGTGCCAGTCGGCGCTCCGGGGTGTCTTGATGCGGCAGTTCTGCGCTGGCTTCCTTCAGAAGAAGGAGGTTAAACGCTATCGCAACCTTAAGCCGCAAGACGCCACTTATCTCAACGAATAGTCGGTCATGGACCCATTCAATGAAGCGACTTGGATCGACATATATACGAGTATCGTCTATCTCGCCGCGAAGTTTTTTGAGTTTGAGGTCGACGCGAAGCGCATTCGCCCTCTGAGCATAGACGGGCTGGTCTCTGTTCTTTCCATACCACTCGTGTAGTGCAGCTCTGGCCTCAAAGAAGTCGTCAGTTTCTTTGTAGATTCTGAAAAGTTGACTTAAGAATGTCTCGTCGCACAGTTCATACACGAAGTCAGCTGCTGCTGGCGCGATTCCCTCAAGGAAGTCGAGAAATTTGACCAGATTTCCATCAAATCTTGAAAGCAAAATACATTGAAGCAGCCGTCTTAGGACGAATGTGTCTGAATCACGTCGAGACTTCCGTGAAATCAAGCAGGTTACGATGAAAGACTTTAGATCGTCCTCCTCCTCCTTAGAAAAGGCCTCAAGGTAGAGCCTATTTCCGATGTTGGCGAGGTCTCTAGTTTTGTTCATCAACTCTAGGAACTCTTCCGCGGTGGCTTTGGATCGACCCTCTGTCCGCTCAAGAACGTATAGGAAGGCAATGGTGCGGACGAAGGTCCCGACGTGACTTGGATCATAGATGTCGAGTCGGAGAGGATCTTTACTGTTCGGGACAAGAAGGTCTTGGACGGATTTTATCCTCGAGAAATATCGACTCTTGTATGAAGCGGCATCAAACGAACTCGCTCTAGCGACATCCGCCGCCATCTCCCTATCGGAGAAGTAGGGGTCGACAGCATTCCGGAACTGAGCGATCTCCTCGTGCTCGATCCACGTGATGCTTCGCCTGTAGAACATGTAATCGTCCGCGCAGAGAGGCTCGAACTCTGCACGGTGGGCGACGAAGAGACTTCGCCATGTGCTAGAAAGCGTTTCGGTTAGAAGTTGCGCTGCCGCTTCTTCACGACTTGATGAGAGCTTGAGCTTGACATTCAAATATTGAATGCAGAAGTAAATTACGGCATCTACGAGGGAATACTGAGAGAAGCTCTGGAGTGTTGAGAGTCGTTCCTCTGATGTCTCGGCAAAAGGGGTGTGGACGAATCGGGCAATGTCCCTTGTGAATTGATTATCCTTACCGCGATCTTTGATGGCGTGAACGCCCTTTTTAATTGTGAACGTCTCGTAGCTCTCACCCAGCGTGTCCAATAGCAAAACTACGATCAAATTCTTGCGCTCCATCCCGCTCGTGCGTAGGTGCTCTACGCAAAATGCGTGTGCGTCGCCGGACGTGTCACTGATGGTCGCGACCAGCGATATCCTCCGCAGGAGCGCGAACGAGTATCCATACTCCTGATAGATCGTCTTCATCAGCTCAGTTGCTGACGTGAGCTCGTCGGCAAGGATGAAATCGTCTATTGCTCTAAGCCCTGAAAGAATCTTGGATATGGCTTCATAGTTGCGGGTGACGCGTAGCCGTAGGGCGGTGAGTTCGTTCTCGATGGCTTGGGGCGTAAGGCGGATATACTTTTCGAAGTTCGGCGGCGCCTTAGGGAATTCCGGCGGGAGGGAAAGATGCGAATATAGCGGGGCTTCCCTCAGAAGGTTTTCGACGGCCCCGCACTCTTGTGCGGTCATCAGCTTTCGCAGATTATTGTGGGCGGTGATTTGTGACGCATTGTGCGACCGGTCCTGCATCGCACGCAACAGATTCTTGACTTTCGGCCTAAGCAACACTAACCCCTATCGAATCTTATGAGCCGGTTTCTCGCAGCCCTTTGTTGCGCTGCAATCTAACGTGACGCACTTTGCGCGTCACTAATGAACCGCATTAGGTTCAGGGCTTCGCTAACGGGGGTGTTTTCGTCAAGCGGTTTGGCGCACAGATGGTCAGCCGCTGTAGCGGGGCATCTCCTTCTTTGTGCACATAGCTGACGGAGAGGTGGCCTTCTGCTTTGGATCCCCCGGGTGCATACTTCGTTCCGTGGGGTAATCTGACCTTGCCCCGTGATCCCGATCGCCAGACCGCCGAGATCCACATCCGCATCGCGATCATGAACCGCGCCTCGGCCCTCGGCAGGGCCGAGATCGAGGCCGTTGCCTGAAGGTGAACGGGGAAGGGCATCGTTTGCCCGACCGGCCATTTGTCCAACACCCAGAGGCGCCACCGCGGTGCCGCAAGGGGACAATGTCCTCCCATTTCCGCGCGGCGGACAGTTCTGAGAAGGTGCCCACCTCGCTCTCGCAGTCGTGGGGATAAGTTCCCGCCGCCGGCACCGACGCGCGCTCGAGCGGGTCACGTGCATTCGGATGATCAGATTATAGCGAACTTCACCCATCCCTGCGGCGCATATGGGGGGCTGCCTCTCGACGTCACTCAGGCGAAAGCGCCGCCCGACACTTCGTCGCCATACATGTTCAGCTGAAACGCTTATTCAGCGCCGCCCCGTCCGCTTTGCAGGCGATCGATCGATGCCAGCCCGATATCAGCGCCGGGAATGCCGTTTTCTTCGATATACTTGGCTTCGGCGGCAAGCGCGGCCTCATTCTCACGAAACCATGCGGCTGCCCGCTCCTTGGCGCTTTCTGATGTCATGTCAGTGCCCTCGATGCGAGATCCTGCACTGACAACTTTAGCGGGTGCGCGCGTGCGATGGAAGGTACTGTGGGCTGGGTGCTGCAGCAGGTGAACAGGGCATCGAGATGCTTGGCTGGCGGAGCCCGGGGGTTGACCAACGCGACCAAGTCACACCTTGCGTCGTGGAGAGGGCCGCTTGCGGGAAGTGCGTGACTTGGGGCCGTCCAACTCGTCAAGCGTTCGAGGCGGTGCAGGCGGAAAGAGGCTATGAAGCCGGTCAGTGACCTCCAGCACATCACAGATCGCCAGCAGACTCGCGAGGGTAACCTCGCCCGAGGTTTCAAAACGCCGAATGGCCGACAACGGCACCCCGCTGCGTTCCGCCAGGTCCTGCTGCGATAGATTGAAACCGAGCCGTCGCGCCCGCGCGCTTGTGGCCAGTTCGATTGCCGTCAGGGGCTCCTTCCGGAGCGGCCATTCCGGCTCAACCATCGTCAGGGCGCCAGCCCCATGCTCATCATCCTCGAACAGCGCGAAATTGACATTCATCATGTGAGCATCGGCCCGCAGAGCGACCAACTCATCCATCGAATCTCGCCACGATCCTGCAACGATCAGCAGCATTGCCGGAAACTGACGCGCTGATAATCCCAACCGCCCGAGCACGTCCATCAAGTAGCGGCGATGCAGTTTCTGACGCGATTGCTTGATCTGGATTGCCATGACGACCTGGCTCCCAACCATTACCAGGAGGTCTGCGCCACCATCCCCCGAGGAGCCTGCATCCTCGATCCTGGCATTCGCCCCGAAGCCAAGCACTTCAATGTTTTTTTGAAGATAGGAATGTACCGATCGTACGAAACGTTCCGCCTGCCAGAAACGCTCGTGCGCGGCGAGCCCACGACCGCCAGACTCCTGCTTCGCAGCTTCAAGCGCAGCCTTGAGTTCGTCGCGGTTGATTTGGCCAGAAATAAACCTCGGCTGCATGCGTCTGGCTAAGCCACTGTCAATGCGCCAAATTTGGGCGAACAAAAGCAGGCTCACCATACTCACAGGCGAAACTTCCGTCACATCCGTTTCCGGGAAGTGCGCTGCGTACCAACGTTCTGCCGCGAGAGGGTTTCGTAGGCTTGCCACCTGAACGCCGCGCAATCGCGCGACTTCACGCAGCAGGTCGTCGGGATTCTCGAAACCGTAGCCCGAGCAGTTCCGCATCGCAATGCGGAGGGCTTTGGCAAATGTGAGCCAATCGGTTTTGGAGGCAATCTCGCGAAGGGAGGCGTCTGAAATCATGCGGTGAGCATAGCAACAAACGGCTCAGAGAGTCGGGCGATCTGTGTTAGTATCGCTAACGGAAAGGGTGGCGCAAAATGCGCATCGACAGCAAGGCAGAGCCGGTGGCCCGGCGCATCCATAAGCGCGGCATGAAGAAGAAGGCGCATTGGGTTGCGCCTCCTAAATGCAAGGGGCTGATCCAGACCGAGAGCCGGCTGGAGGCGAGTGCCGCCATCGCCATCGGTCTCGATCCAAGGGTCACATCCTTCCGCCCCCAGCCCGCGAGTTTCGACCTCGCCACCGGTCGAAAATATCGCTCTGCCAAAGCCCTTTCGGAGGCGACCAGCGGTAAAGGGCGATGCTACACGCCCGATTTCGAGGTCAAGCTGGGCAGGGCCATCGTCTATGTCGAAGTGAAGCACTCCGCCCTGATCAGGAAGTACCCCGACACGCTCCTGCTCCCACGGATGTTCGCAGGCTTCGGCTGGAAACTCATCCTGGTCGATGAAAACCTGCTCTGCGATACCTTCGTGCAGAATACGCGGCTGATATGGCCATGGTACGGTCACGCTGTCGCCGACCAGACCGTCCAGGCGCTTCAGGAGGAGTGCCGAGAGCCGCGGAGCTTCGCGTCTCTCACCGAGGGCGGAAGAACTCAGGCGGACATCCTTTCCCTGCTCGCCAGCGGCCATTTGGCAACCGATCTTGCCGGTGCGCGATTGAACTCGAGATCCCTCATCATCACAGCCGCCGGCGTTGCAACGGATCTGATGCGCCTGCCCTTCCCGATCACTGCGGAGAAGCCCCATGCTTGATTTTGACGGAACTTCCCAAGCACCGATGGCCTTCGTCGCGCGCAAGGGTGCCCACGTCCTTCTGCGCTGTGGCGATGGAGCGGAGGTCGAGGTCGAGTACGATCGATACCGCGAGATGATCGCCAATGGCCAAGCCCTTCGGCCAGGTGACGACGGGAACTCTCCCCCGATCCATGACGAGCATGCTCGCAACTACCAAGCAATGATCCAGCATGCGATCACCCGCGACAAGCAACTTCGCCGCAGCGGTAGAAGTGCAAAGGAAGCGCATCGGGTCCTCAGCGAAGAATTGAGATCTCATCCAGTTTTTGCAGCCTATGCGCCGGCCATGTTCAGCCTCCGGACACTGCAAAACTGGAAGACGAAACTTGCCCGCGAGGGCAAGGCGGCGCTCACGCCCAAATTTGCCGAACGTGGCAATCGGGGCGCCCGATACGACGAGCTTTACAGGAAGACTGTCTTCGATGTCCTTGAGCGAAACTACTTGCAGAATGACAGGCTGGCGATCTGGAATATCGTGCCCCAGGTAAGACGAAAATACGAGGTGGCCTGCAAGGCAGAAGGCCGGGAACCCGGCAATTGCGATCGACGCTGTCTCGAAGCGGTCATTGCGACGATCCGTGCCGATGACGTCGTCTCGGCAAGGCACGATTCGCAGACCAGCAAGAAGTTCCTCCTGCAATCCCAGTTCTATCACCGCGTCCATGCGCCGCTGGACCTTGTCGAAATCGACTGCACGAAGGGCGATATCCATCTCGCCGATGCGAAGGGAAATTGTGTCGGCAGGCCTTTCATCTGTGCAGCGGTATGTGCGGCGACCGGATTTCCTTGGATCCGCGCCTCACTCGACGCACCGAACGAGACCCTTGTCATCCAGACGATCAGGGATGTGATGACAATGCGCGGCTGCGAATACTTTGATTTTCACGAAATACCACCAGAGAATCGCATTGAAGCATTCGGCACGCCGAAGGTCATTTCTACCGATCAGGGAAGTGAAAACAGCGGCAGCAATCTCAACGTCGTCGTTGAGAACGCCCATATCGAATTTGCCAAGAACATACCCGGATGCCCGGAGAAGAAGCCCTTCGTCGAGCGGTTTTTCCGGGAGTTGAACCGATTCCTGCAGACCCTCCCTGGATCCAGCCACTCAAAGGATCTGCCCAACCGGCAGCGAACCGCCAAGGGCATGAAGGAGGCCACGCTCACGCTGGACGAGTTGCAGAAGATGCTCGTCCTCTGGGTCTATAACAGCTACATCCACAAGATCCGGCGACTGATCCATTCCCCTCTTCGGCAGGCCGAATCGCCAGCTGCAAGCTGGAATCGGCTGGCCAGGGAGGTGACGTATCCCAGTTCACCGCGCGACCTTGACGCGATCTTCATGATCGAGTCCAGAAATCGAAAGGTGCATTCCTACGGTATCGCAGTCGGCGGCATCCATTATCACTCCTCGGAGTTACGTGACCTCATCGGCCAGCACGGCATCGGGACCAACGTCACGATCCTCCATGACCCCACGAATTCCGGCCACATCATGGTCAAGGACCCTTTGACCGGACAGTACTTCGCGGTTCCAGCAAAGGCCGATGAGGCTACCGGTGTCAGCTTGGAGGAAGGCAAGGCGCGCCGCAAAGCCGATCCTGCCGCGAAAGAGAAAGATCGCCAGGCACGTGAGTATGCCGCTGATCTCGCGGACAATGGCCAGAACATGGCCAAAGCCCGCGGCAAGGCCAAACCTTCCCGGGCTCTCAAGGACATCCGCAAAGCCGAGCAACGCCGGCAGCGGCACAAGGAAATCAACGCGACCCGGAATTCGGGGCAGGATTCATCCAAGACTTCCGCGATCGACAAGGCGAACCGATCTACCCCGAGACTGCCGATCCGCCTGCAGAGCAGCCTGCCGGAGATCGACAAGGTCCATCAGGAGTAGAAAATGAAGACTGCGAACCCCACCCCGCTCATCCGCCATGGCGCATTTTGCGACGCGGAACAGAGTATCCGGGCGCATCTCGCCACGTGCCCTCCCGGGCAAGGCAGCATCATCCCCTTGCTGGGCCCGACGCGCGTCGGCAAGTCCGAGCTTATTCACCGCCTGATCGAGACGTCGCCACAAGGAAAATCTCTGGCGCCGCAGAGGACGTTCGCCCGAGTCGATGTGCCCGCATCTGTCACTGCGCGGGGGCTCTATGCCGCCATCCTCTCTGCCCTCGGCTACAAGAGCGGTTTCTCGGAGCGGACGAACGACCTTCGCGACAGGCTGTTTCGCGTGATCGACAGCTTTGGCATCGAGGTCATCGCACTCGATGAATGCAGCCGCATCGTCGAAAAGGCATCGAAGCTTGGCATCGGCGCCGCCGCGGACTTGTTCAGGTCCATCGCCGATGGAACCGGGGCTTCGCTGATCCTGTCCGGGCTTCCGAAGTTTCAGGCCGCCATCGATCATAATGAGCAACTGCGTGACCGGGCCACCAGCACCGTGCTGTTCAAGCCCTATGACTGGCAGAACGACGATGATCGAGACGCGTTCGTGGGCACCGTACAGGTGGTGCTGAACAATCTCGAAACTTCCGGCATCCGGGTAGACCTCGATGTCGAGGACTTCGTCCGTCGTCTGTACGGCGCCTCGGGCGGGAGGATCCCGGTCATCACCAGGCTTGTGGGCGCCAGCCTGGCCGACACCCCGTCAGCGATCCGCCTTGCCGATCTGCGCCGTGGTGCCGCGGCGATGCAACAATCGGGAATTCGGGTCTCATCCTTCTTCGAGTCCAATGAGCCGGACGAGACAGATCTCGTCCGATCCTACGCAATCGTCATGCACGAGGCAGGTCTGAATTTCGAGCTGTCGACGGATGTCGGGTTGAAGGCCTATTGGGACATGGAGATGTCGTCGTGAAGCTGGTGACCACGCCCCTGCCCGAAGAGAGCCTGGACGGCTTCCTGCGCCGCCACGCTGAAGCCGAGTTCCGGGATGAAGTCGGGGATCTGCTGCGCGGCGTCGGCTTCGACTTTGGCCGGCCCCTGATTGAGCGCGCCTCTGAACTCGAGCAACTGCTAGACCTGCCCGCCGGAACACTCGATCCCATGCTGCCAAGGGCATCTTCAAAAATCCCCGGGCTGACATGGGGCTTCCAGCGGCGGCATTCGGCCCCGGTCTGTCCCGAATGCCTTGCCAGCGGAAATCCCCGCCACCAGGCATGGCAGCATTGCTTCGCCACCGCCTGTCCCGAGCATGCGCTGGTTCTCGTGGATTTCTGCCCGATCTGCGCCGAGACGATGCAGCCCGGTCATGGCGGCCACGCAACCTGCCGCTGTGGGCACTATCTGACCCACTGCAGGCGCGAAGCCGCCAGTGACTGGGAGGTCGCGGTTTCCGCGTTGATCGCAGGGCAGATGCATCCGAGCCGGGGCAGCCTGCCGCCCTCGCTCACCTTCCAAACGCCGTCCGATATCAGTTCCTTCCTGCTCTTCCTCATCGCAAGCCAGACCGCACCCGTCACCGGGAAACATGGCAAGATCGTCCTGCCGAAGACTGTCGAGCAGGCCCGCGGCCAACTGCGCAGCATCGAGCCTCTGCTAAGCAACTGGCCCGAGGCATTTGAGCAGGATGTCTCCTTGCGCCTGCGACAGAGTGATCAGGAAAAAGCCTCGGCCCCTGCACGGCTGGGCAAGTGGTATCAGCGCTTCATGCGCTTCCGGCATCCGGCCTACCGGGTGTTCCATCAAGCCTTCGAGCAGGTCGTTCGCCAGGAATTCGACGGCAGGTATTTTGGTGCTCCCCAAGCCTCGCGCTCCGTGGACAGGCGCTGGATCAGCGCTGCCGAGGCAGGGCGGCGGATCGGTATCAGGGCCGGACGCATCGTCGAGGCAGTCGCGGCAGGGGCCATCGCAGGCAGAACCTTCACGAGTGGCTTCGGACACCGCCACACGACCATCGATCTGGAAACCGTCGAGTCCATCATCACCAACCGCCAGCGCTTCATCGACAAGACCCACGCACGGGATTTCCTCGGCATTTCGCGCAAACAATACGATCTGCTTGCCGAGGCCGACATATTTGCCGCGAGCCTACCGAAGGAGCTGCCGCCGCTGGTCGATGGGCCACATGACTTCGATGCGCTCGAGGCCATGGTGGCTGGCATCGCGAAGAACGCGACCCCCGTCCCCGGAAAGACGATCGCGCTGCAAGACCTCAACCTGCGCTACACGACCGATCGGTCGGGTCTCACCTCCGTCTTTCAGGCCATCGCCGAGGGCGCCCTTCCCCCGTGCCCTCACAGCATCTCCGGCGCATTCGGCAAGTTCCGGTTCCCGCTCGAGGAAGTTCAGATGCTGCTGGGCAAGGCCAGACGCGGCACCGGGCTGACCGTTCAAGAACTTGCACGGCAGACCGGCTGGAAGGAGCAATGTATTTCGGGTTGGTGCCAGCAGGGTCTGATCGAGCACGAGACCACAGAACATGCTGGCGGGCTGAAGCGCGTGATCAATACCGCCGCACTTGCCCGCTTCCAGATGGCCTACGTCCCGGTATCCGTCCTCGCGCAGCAGGCCGACACATCATCGCGCAGTATGCTAAAGAAGCTCGCGGGAAAGGAGATCCAGACGACGGGCGCAACTCAGGATGGAACCGCCTGGCGCGGCCATCTGGTCGCGATGCCCGATCTGGCGAAACTCATCTAAAAGCATTGAAATTAGATAGTTAGACGTCGTCGCCGTCGCCGCTCATTCTCATGAACTCCTCCAGCATCTCGCGACGGTGACGATTTTCCCGAGACAGGCCGACTAGAAGACGCGCGAGCGGCCAACAGCAAAGCACCGTTACGGTGATCGCGGCGAGGATGTTGAGCATGGCGACTCCCCTTGTGCTGTGCCAGTATAGCACATGACCCTGTCAGACGCAGCTGATCGCTCCATCACGCATCGCCGCGAGCTCATAGCCAAGCTCGGCGAAATGCTCCCGGGCTTGGAACTTGTCTTGATGGCGTATGAGGAATACGACCCATGGGTGATCCTCGACATCTTGCTCGCGCCCGACAGCGCCTTGGGTGGACGAACATTGCTCGAAGCAATTCAAGAGGGCGATGAGCGAGCCATTGCCCGGCATATCGCCCAAGCGAGGGGCGACGGGTTCGCTTAAGCAGCCAGGGAACGCCACGCAAAATCGGGATTCTGGGCGGCATGCATTCCTGCCGATCCAGGCCGGAGGATCCGGAACCCGCAGGCTCCGACCCAGCTAGTCCGATCCACTTACGCCCGACGTCAGCGGCACACGGCAAAGCGGGTATTCAACAGGTTGCGAGAGGACCAAGGCTTCACCGGCGGCTACATGATCATCAAGGGCTATGTCCGGGAGCGAAAACAACGCAGCCAGAAGTGCGTTCAGCGTGGCGACTCGCCTTGCCCTGTGAGACTATGGCACATGACCCAGTCAAAAGCCGCTGATAGCTCCATCACACATCGCCGCGAGCTCATAGCAAAGCTTGGCGAGATGCTTCCGGGCCTCGACCTTGTTTTGATAGCGCATGAAGACGACGATCCATGGGTGATCCTGAATATCCTGCTCGCCCCCGACAGCGCGCTGGGTGGGCGATCATTGTTCCAAGCGATCCAAGAGGGCGATGCCAGAGCCATTGCCCGCCATGTTGCCGAAGCGAAAGGGTACGGGCCCGAGACCAAACCGAAAACTGCGCGGGTCAAATTCGGAATTCTGGCCGGAATCGTGCCGCCGCCGCCCACCGCGTTTTTCGAGGACCTTGATCCCGCAGATTTTGCCCAACCTAGTCCGGATCGTTCAATCCCAGACCCCAACTCAAAAATTGCTGCAAAAGCAAAGTCGTCAGTTCGACCGCGGGCGAAGAAATCAACTGAGCAAAACTAAGTTATTGATAATTAACATATAAATTGCGGTCATAGACGCGCAACTTTATGCGCTAAGTCCGCGCAACTTTATGTGCGAAGTAGGGTGGCTAAGTCATTGATTTTACGTAAACGACGCGCAACTTTACGCGCTACCCTTCAGTTCCGCCGCAACAATTATATCGAGAAGGCGGAACTGCCCTCGCGCCTTGGCTTCGAGGCCTCGGGCCGGGTGACGGCACTTGGCGAAGGGGTCGGCGGTTTCCAGATCGGCGACAGGGTCTGCGTCGTACCCGGCGCGCCGCTCGGGGCCCATGGCACCTGCGCGGACTGGGTCAATGTTCCGGCCTCGCGCGTCCTGCCTTGCCCGGCAGGGCTTAACGACGCAGAGGCCGCCGCGCTCTGGATGTCCTATGTCACGCCCTACGGCGCGCTGATCGAGATCTGCCGGATCCGCGCAGGCCAGCATGTGCTGATCACCGCGGCAAACAGCACTGTGGGACTGGCCGCGATCCAGATTGCCCGCGCGGTCGGAGCTTTCCCGATCGCGACCGTCCTCAGCGAAAGCCTGCGCCAGCCGGTGCTGGAAGCCGGGGCCGGGGCGGTGATCGTGATGGAAAGTGAAGATCTGGCCCAAGGCCTCGCCTGGGCTTCTCCGGTTGGCATCGACGCGGCCTTCGATGCAGTCGGCGGCCCTCAGGTCGCACAGATCGCCGAAGCGATGCGCCCGCGTGGAAGCATCGTCATTCATGGCGCGCTGAGCCCGGAGCCGACGCCTTTCCCGCTGAAGCTCGCCCTGCGCAAGAACCTGTCCCTGCGCGGCTATTACTACACCGAGGTGACCGACGACCCGGAGGCCCTGAGCCGGGCGCAGGACTTCCTCAACAAGGCCATCACCGCAGGTCATGTGGTCCCGAAAATCGATCGCAGCTTCGGTCTGGAGAATATCGCCGAGGCCCATGCCTATCTGGAAAGCGGGCGACATTTTGGGAAAGTCGTGGTCCTAACGCAGCCAGGAAAATGATTGCTTTCCCTGCACCGCCGCCGAGGGGCTGAGGTCGCCGTTTGAATAGCCCCATATTTTGTGGACGCCTTCTTCGCTAATTTTGAGGCAAGGAGGCCATGATGGGCACGGGCAATTTCACTGACGACTTCAAGCGCGATGCTGTCGTGCAGATCACGGAACGGGGCTACCCGGCGAAGGATGTTTCGGAGCGGCTCGGCGTCAGCACGCACGCGCTCTATGCCTGGAAGCGCAAGTTCGCGAAGGCGATGTCGGGTGACACGGAGAAGGATGCCGAGATCCGTCGGCTGAAGGTGAGCTGGCGCGGGTGTCGGAGGAGCGCGACATCCTAAAAAAGGCCATCGCGTATTTCGCCAGGGATGCAAAGTGAGATACGCGTTCGTGGCCGAGCATCGAGGTCAGTTTTCGGTGCGGGCGATGTGCCGCTGCCTGCGTATCCAGCCGAGCGGGTTCTACGCGTGGCTGAAGACACCGCTGAGCCAGCCGGCGCAGGAAGACAGGCGCCAGACCGAGCTACTGCGTAAGGCTTGGGCGGAGAGCGGCAAGGTCTATGGCTACCGCAAGCTGCATGACGATCTGGTCGAACAGGGCTAAATCATCTGTCCGAACCGCGTTTCCCGGCTGGCGCAGCTTGCGGGGATCAAGGCACAGATCGGCTACAAGCGCCGCCCCGGCAGCTATGGCGGCAAGCCGTCGGTCGTGGTCGACATCGAGCCGGTGAACGCCACCGGTTCGAGAGAACCGGCGAGGGCTCGACCGGCAGTTTGATGTCGAGGTTCCGGACAAGGCTTGGGTAACCGACATCACCTACATCCGGACGCAAGAGGGGTTCGCTTCCCTCGCGGTGGTCATCGACCTGTATTCCCGGCGCGTGGTCGGCTGGTCGATGCAAAGCAGGCAGACGACAGATGTCGTTTTGCAGGCGCTGCTCATGGCTGTGTGGCGGCGAAAGCCGAAGAACAAGGTGCTGATCCACTCGGATCAGGGCAGTCAGTTCACCAGGATGGATTGGGCTGCGTTCCTGCGCGCCAACAATCTGGAGCATTCCATGAGCCGCCGTGGCAACTGCCATGACAACGCCGTTGCCGAGAGCTTCTTCAACCTGCTCAAGCGCGAGCGGATCAGGCGCAGGACTTACCGGAACCGCGAAGACGCAAGGCGGGACGTGTTCGATAACATCGAGATGTTCTACAACCCGAAGCGCAAGCATGCGAGGAACGGGATGCTGTCGCCTGTCGAGTTCGAGCGGCAGCAGATGATGAGACGTGAAGGCGTCTAAGAAACTCGAGGCTATTCACTGGGCCTGCGTAAAACGTGACTTCTTCATCGGAACGCCATCCTTCATCCTGCCGTTCGTAGCAGATGGAAGAGGCGATCCGCAGCAAACCACAGATCGGCTCGCCCACATGCGAAATTCGATGCGCCTCAATAAACCGCCGACCGTCGGTCGAGCTCCGCCATCGCAAGGCGATCACGTCATGCCACCGGTTAAAGTGGCGAGATCGACGCGCTCGCCTGACGAAGAATTTCGTGCGCCCGACGCAACTCCCGGCTCTCCCCGTCCAGCGCCTTCACCTTCTCGGCCATTTCGGTTGGGATGCCCGCGCTTGCCGCTGTCGCCCTCCGCCTTCCTGGCTCCCTCGTTCAGGTCAGGGGCGCACAGCCGATCTTCGCGGAAATCGACCTCACTGCCTGCCACCGCGATCCGCGTTGACCTTGGTCAACGGGGACCGGCCGCTATGCGCGGTCACGAACGTCAGGGAAAACTTGTTCTCGCGGATCGGCAGTGTCTCACGCGGCGCCATCCACCGGGTGATATTCAAAATTCCCCTGGATCACTCGCCTCTGGGAAATTTGAATCAGAAGCCAGCCAGAGCGCGAATCCCGCGCGTGCTCGGGCGTGACTCAGGATTGACCACTTTTCTGGAGGCAGGCCAGATCAAGTGCGAGATTTGTGCAAAAACACCATTTCTCGACAATCTTGCCACATCGGCAAAAGATTAATTTGCACGGGCAAAGATTAACGCTTGGATTTCGCGCGGACGGGTAGTTTTCTTCTTCGTAGCTGGCGCGAATTGCCGCCTGGCATTCTGGATCGCCCGGTCGACGGATCGGCGCATTGCCCTCTGGAGAAGAAAATGAGCATGAAGAAGATCACTGTAATGGCGACCTCCCTCACTCTCGGGGCGAGTGCCGCCGCCTATGCTGGTGGTTACACGCCGCCTGTGACAGAGCCCATCATAGCCCCCGTCATCGAAGAGCCGATCGCCGATTGGTCCGGCGGCTATTTCGGCGGTACGCTGGGCTATGCATTTGGCGGATCGGATGAGGTCGGCATCAGCGACAGCACGGACACGCTCCTGGGCAATATCGGCGAAGTCGAGGTCAATGGTGCCAATATCGGCCTGCGGGTCGGTTATCGCTGGCAGCGCGACAAATGGACCTTTGGACCGGAGCTTGGCTATGAATTCGCCGATATCCGGGATGAGACCAGCGCGGATATCGTCGTCGACGGCGATTCCGTGAACATTGGCGCGGATGCCAAGGTCGAGAATATCCTGGCCCTGCGCTTCAAGACCGGCTACATCGTCCGCCCCGACACCATGGTCTATGGTATCGCCGGCTGGGCGCGGGCGAGCGTCGATTACGAGATCTACGACACGGATGTCAGCTATGACGCCGATGGCTACATCGTCGGTCTGGGCGTGGAACGGATGATCAACGACCGGATGTCCGTCACAGGCGAATGGGAATATGCCGATTTCGGCAAGGAAACTCTCGAGGCCGAGGGCCTGAGCACCCGGGCCACGATGGATTATCACAACTTCAAGATCGGTGTGAACTACAAGTTCTGATCGGTCTGATCACCGCAAGCCGGGGCGCCATTGGCGCCCCTTTTTCGTGTTCCAACCGGACGCATCCCCCCGGATCGGCAAGGCATGGATCTGTCGGCCGCAAGCCAGCGCCAGCCCCTCGGGCACCAGCCGCCGCAATGCCGGGTCGTCATAGGGCAAGCCGCCGGTGTAGGCCCCGAAGGCGGGAAGGATAAGGTGCTGATCTCCGACAAGAAATGTTCGTTTCCTTTCACCTGCAAGGCGTAGAACGGGATGGAAATGGCCCGATATGTCCGGACCATCGCCCGAAACCGCCTCATGTCGCAGCAGGACAGCGCCGAGGTGAAACACCGCCTCGGCCTCACCCGGATGCCCCTCCGGGCAGGACGGGTCATGGTTGCCGCAAAGCCAGAGCCAGTCCCGCCCATGGGCCAATCGGCCAAGGGCGTGACGGATGATCGGATCCGCCTGGCGGCCCGCAAGATCGTCGTCGAACCCGTCGCCCAGGCTGACGATTCGCAAGGGATCAAGCGCGGCGACCTCCTGGCCCAGCCGATCCAGCGTGGCGATGCTTTCATAGGGCGGCAGCAAGGGACCGCCGCGCCGCGCCATGCGCTCGGACTTGCCCAGATGCAGATCGGCGACCAGCAGCCAGCGGCCTTCGGGCCACCACAGCGCGCCCGAAACCCGTGCCTCAAGGCGCAGGCCGTGAAAATCAAAGCGCCAGCCAGTCATGCAATCTCCATCAATCCTGCCGCACGCATCAGGGTTTCGGCCTCGATCCGGGCCAGCCTTTCGCGACCCTCGCCCCGGATCGGGACCTTGCCGACCTCGATCAGCAGCGGCGCGGCGAGGGGCGAGACCCGCTCAAGCATGAGGTGTTCGCGACGTGGGGAACGCGCGAGCATTTCCTCGATCCGGCCGAAATCGACAAGGCCGCGCCCGGCTTCCTCGGCGGTCACCCGCAGCATGAGGTGATCGGGGTCGTATTTCCTGAGCGTATCGTAAAGAATATCGCTGGAAAACGTCGCCTGCCGCCCCGATTTCCGCAGCCCCGGCATGTTACGCTGGATCAGGCCCGCCACGATCGCGACATTGCGGAAGGTCCGCTTCATCACCGCATTCCCGGCCAGCCAATCCCCCAGACCTGCGCGCAGTCTTGCCGTCTCGAGCAGCGGCGCGGGATCGAGCAGCGGATCCATCGACCAGATGAGCAGCGCGTAATCGGTTGAAAGAAAGCCCAAGGGGCCAAGCCCCTCCTGCTCCATTTCGCGGGTCAGAAGCAGTCCGAGGGTCTGCAAGGCATTGCGCCCGGCAAAGCCGTAAAGCGCGAAATGCCACAATCCCGCATAGGGAAAGCTTTCCGACAATAGCAGCCCCGGCTCGGGCAGTCGCGAGATCTGGCTTTGCAGGGACAACCAGTCGCGGGTCTGGACCGGCAGGCTTGCATGTCGCGCCGGATCCCCGATCAGCGCCAGAACGCGATGGGCAAGCTGGGTCGACATGGCCAGCTTAACGCCGGAATAGACCGCGATCTTGGGCTGGGCATTGGGCTGGGGCGAGACCTCGATCACCATCTCGCGCATCGCATCCATCCTGACCACCCGACCGCCGATCAGGAAACTGTCGCCCGGCGAGAGGCTGGCCGCAAACGCCTCTTCGACCTCGCCCAGAGGTGCGCCGCCGCGGCCACGCAGCCTGACACGGACCATCTCGGCCTCGGTGATCGTGCCGATATTCATCCGCAGCAGCCGGGCGGCGCGTGGGTCGCGCAATTGCCACAGCCCGTCGCGCAGCATCAGCCGCTGCCAGCGGTCATAGGCCCGCAGCGCGTAGCCTCCGGTCGCCGCGAAATCGAGGCAGGCATCGAAATCCGCGCGGGCGAGCCCGCGATAAGGCCCCGCACTCGTGAACTCGGAGTAGAGACTGTCGGCGTCGAACGGCCCGGCACAGGCGGTCAAAAGGATATGCTGGCACAGCACGTCCAAAGGCCCCGGCCCGCGCGGCTCGCCGTCCAGGTCGCGCGCCCGCACGGCCTCAAGCGCGGCCACGCATTCGATCTGCTCGAACCGGTTCGCCGGCACGATCCGCGCCTTTGACGGCGCATTGTAGCGATGATTGGCGCGACCGATGCGCTGGACGAGCCGTTTCACGTTCTTGGGCGCGCCAACCTGAATGACAAGGTCGACCGCGCCCCAATCGATCCCCAGATCAAGGCTGCCGGTGGCGACGACCGCGCGTAACTCGCCCGCGGCCATCGCCGCCTCGACCCGTGCGCGGCTTTCACGGGCCAGACTGCCATGGTGGAGGCCGATCGGCAGGTTCTCGTCATTCTCGGCCCAGAGCGCCTGAAAGAACAATTCGGCCTGCGCGCGGGTGTTGATGAAAATGATCGTGGTGCGGGCCTGCCGGACCGCGTTCAGGACTTCGGGGATCGCGTAATGCCCCCCTCCCCCGGCCCAGGGCGCGGGCCGCGCCGTCGGCAGCATGGCGATATCGGGATCGGGGCCGGGATCGGCGAGGATGACCTCGACCGGGGCCTCTCCGGCCATGAAACGCGCCAGCGATGCGGGATCCTCGACGGTGGCCGAGAGTCCCGTCACCCGCAGCCCGGGGGAAAGCCTGCGCAGCCGCGCCAGGCACAGCATCAGCTGATCACCGCGCTTGCTTTCGGCCAGCGCGTGAAGTTCATCCAGCACCACCCGCCGCAGCCCGCCAAATATCTTGGGCGCTTCGGGATAGGACAGCATCAGGGCAAGGCTTTCCGGCGTCGTGAGCAGGATCTCGGGCGGATCGGTCCTCTGGCGGCGTCGCTGCGTCTGGCCGGTATCCCCGGTTCGGTCCTCGATCCGGATCGACAGACCAAGATCCGCGACGGGACGGGCCAGATTGCGGCCGATATCCGCCGTCAGCGCCTTGAGCGGCGAGACATAGAGCGTATGCACCGAGCCCCTTGTCGTGGCCTGGCGCAGTTCCACCAGCGAGGGCAGGAAACCGGCCAATGTCTTGCCCCCGCCCGTGGGCGCTATGAGCAGCCGATCCCCTTCGGCTGCCAGCAGGGCCAATTGATGCGGATGCGGTTCCCAGCCTTGCCGGGAAAACCAGTCCTGAAATGCGGCCGGAAGCGTCACAGCATCGCCTCCAGCGTGGCAAGGTGGTCGGCCTCGGCGGCGGGCTTGTCCCAGCGGATGCGACTGATGCGCGGAAACCGCATCGCCACGCCGGATTTATGGCGGGTCGAACGGTTCAGACCTTCAAAGGCGACCTCGACCACCAATTTTGGCGAAAGCTGGCGCACCGGGCCGAAACGCTCGGTTGTGTTGGCGCGGACAAAGCGGTCCAGCTCGCGCAGTTCCGCATCGGTGAAGCCGAAATAGGCCTTGCCGACGGGAACCAGTTCCGCGCCATGCCACAGGCCAAAGGTGAAGTCCGAGTGGAAACCCGACCGCTTGCCATGCCCGCGCTGCGCATAAAGCAGCACCGCATCGACGACCATCGGGTCGCGCTTCCACTTGAACCAGGGACCGCGCGGCCGACCGGCCAGATAGGGGCTGTCGCGGCGCTTGATCATGACGCCCTCGATCACCGTGGCGGGCGGATCGGCGCGCAGCGCGGCAAGCTCGTCCCAGGTCGTGAAATCGAGCAATGGCGAGACGTCTATCCTTGCGCCCAGATCGAGGTTTTCCAGCAGGTTCCGCCGGATATGCAGCGCTTCGGGCCGCAGATCCCGCCCCTCCCACAGCAGGACATCGTAAAGCCGCAGGCCTGCGGGATGGCTGGCCAGCAGCGCCTTGCCCACCGCCTTGCGGTTCAACCGCTTTTGCAGATCGCCGAATGGCGCGATCTCGGCATCGCGGCGGACCAGCAGTTCGCCGTCCAGCGTGCCTTCGAAATCCATCGCCTCGATCACATCGGGAAAGGCATCGGAAATATCCTCGCCGGTGCGCGAATAGAGCCGCCGCACGCCCCCCTCACTCGCCGCCTGAACGCGGATGCCGTCCCATTTCCATTCCGCGAAATAATCCTGTGGAGAAAGCGCGGCCAGTTCCTGCGGATCCGTCGCCGTGGAAAGCATCACGGGACGAAAGGGCGCAAGGGCGGCGGAATCGGGTCTCGCGCCGCCCGCGATCCAGCCGAACAAGGGACCGTAAGGCGGGGCGAGCCCGTGCCAGATCTCTTCGATCTCGGTGACCGACGGACCGCCCATCCCGGCAAGCGCCATCCGCGCCATGCGCGCCGAGACCCCCACCCGCAGGTTTCCGGTCGCAAGCTTGAGAAAGGCCAGACGCTCGGACGGGCCGAGCCGGTCGAGCATGGCCGCGATCACTCCGGGCAAGGCCGCCTTGCCCGTGCCCTGCAAGAGGGCGACGGCCGTGGACAAAGGCGGATCGTCCTGCGCCCCTTCGGGCCAGATCAGCGCGATCGTTTCAGCCAGATCGCCCACGAAATCATAGCTCAACGCCAGAAGCTGGCTGTCCACCCGCTCTGCCGCCAAGCCGCGCAGCAGGCTGGGGGTGACGGTGCGCAATTGCAGGTCTCCGGTCAGCGCCGCGAGCGCCCAGCCCCGGTCGGGATCGGGGATCCGCTCCAGATAATGCTGCAAAAGCTGCAATTTCGCGTTGCGCGCAGGGGTGAAGGCCAGCCGTTCGAGCAATGCGGCAAAGGCTTTCATTCCGCCTCGTCCTCATAGCCCACCAGCCGCAAGGGCCGGGCGGGGATCTGGGCCATTTCGCACCAGCGCATGACGCCGTCTTCCGCGCCATGCGTCACCCAGACCTCAGCGGGCGCGAGCTCGCTCAGCGTGGCGGTCAGGGACGGCCAGTCGACATGATCGCTGATGATCAAGGGCAGTTCCACGCCGCGTTGACGCGCCCGCGCCCGCACCGCCATCCAGCCCGAGGCAAAGCCGATGACGGGGTCGCGGAACCGCTGCACCCAAAGGCTCGCGAATGCCGAAGGCGGGGCCAGAACCAACTGGGCGGGCACCTGATCCGCCGTCGCGGGGATCAACTCTCCCAGCGCCACGCCCTGCGCGATGTAATAGTCGCAGATCGCCTGCAACCCGCCATGGATCGCGATGGGCGCGTCATAGCCCGCCTGCCGCATCAGCGCGAGCACATGCTGCGCCTTGCCAAGCGCATAGGCCCCGATCAGATGCGGTCGATCGGGAAACTCGTCCATGCTCGCGATCAGCTTGGCGATCTGACTGGCCGGATCGGGAAAACGAAACACCGGCAGGCCAAAGGTCGCTTCGGTGACGAAGACGTCGCAGTCCACGGGCTCGAACGGGGCGCAGCTTGGGTTTGGGGCGCGCGCGTAATCCCCCGACACGACGATGCGGCAATCCCCCGCCGTGACCGAGATCTGCGACGAGCCCAGCACATGGCCCGCCGGATGGAAATCGACCTCGACGCCGCCGATACGCTGCGGCCCTGCGGCGATCTGCGTGGCGGCGGCGAAATCGGGGCCCATCCGTAGCCGCATGATGTCCAGCGTCTCGGCCGTGGCCATGACAGCGCCATGACCGGAGCGGGCATGATCGCTATGGGCATGGGTGATCAGGGCGCGTTCGACCGGGCGCAGCGGGTCGATGTGAAACCCGCCCTCGGGGCAGTAGAGGCCGGCTTCGGTCGGGCACAGGAGGGATTGCGCGCGCATCTTTCCAAGGTCCAGAGCATGTCATGCAAATCAACCAGGCGCGACCAGCGGCCGCCCCTCGAAGATCGGTTCCATCGAGAAAACGCCCGTCACGCGCTCGAGGTCCATGCCAATGATCAGACGTTTGTAAAGCGCGTCATAGCCGGCCATGCCCTGCGTCACGGCCTTGGCCATGTAATCCCATTCGCCGCCGATGCGATGGAATTCGATGATCTCGGGCTGGGCCTCGATCCGGGCGCGGAAACGTCTGGCCCAGGAATCGTCGTGATGCCGCGTGCGGATCATGATGAAGACGGTCAGGTCCAGGCCCAAGGCGGCCCCATCGACGACCGCGCGCCTGCCCTTCAGGATACCGGCCTCGGTCAACCGGCTCATGCGCCGCCAGCAGGCATTCTGCGACAACCCTACGCGATCGGCCAGATCGCGCTGCGACAGATCGGCATCCTGCTGCAGAAGCGCCAATAGCTTGTTGTCAATTTCATCAAAATTCTGGGACTTGCTGCGCATCTGACAACCATTTCTTGGAAAACCCTGCAAAAAGCAAAATGCTTATAGCAGGAACAAGGATCAAGATGGCGTGAGATCACGAGAACGAACCATGCCGCCATTCCAAAGCTTTATCGAACGTCTGGGCAACGACCCGCTGAACACCATCCATCAGCATCTGATCGGTCGCGATGCCGTCATCCGGGGGCCGTTCGGGCCGCGTCCGCTGATCTATGCGGATTACATTGCCTCGGGCCGGGCGCTGCGTCCGCTCGAGGACTGGGTGATCGAGAATGTCCTGCCCTGGTATGCAAACAGCCATACCGAGGCCAGTCATTGCGGCGGCATGATGACCCGGATGCGCCGCGCCGCGCGGGCCGAGATCGCCCGACTGACGAAGGCAGGGCCGGAACATGCCGTGATCTTTACCGGTTCGGGGGCGACGCAGGGCATCAACAGGCTGGTCCATCTGCTCGACGCTGGGCCGGGCATCACCGTGCTGATCGGACCCTATGAGCATCATTCCAATATCCTGCCCTGGCGCGAAAGCGGCGCGCAGGTCATCGCCCTGCCCGAAGCCCCGTCAGGCGGGCCGGATCTGACGGCCCTGCGGGCGGCGCTGGCAGAGGCACAGGGACCGGTCATCGGCGCATTTTCTGCTGCTTCCAACGTGACCGGGATCCTGACCGACGTGGCGTTGGTGACCGCGATCCTCAAGCAGGCAGGCGCGCGCGCGGTCTGGGACTATGCGGGCGGCGCGCCCTACCTGCCGATTGACATGGGGCTGGGGATGGATGCCATCGTCGCCTCGCCGCACAAGTTCATCGGCGGACCCGGCGCGTCTGGCGTCTTGATCCTGCGCCGCGAGGCGGTCGTGGCGCAGCGGCCCAGCCTGCCCGGCGGAGGCACGGTGCGTTTCGTCTCGCCCCTCGGGCAAGATTACGCAACATCACTCGAGGCGCGGGAAGAGGGTGGCACACCGAATGTCGTCGGAGACATCCGCGCCGCGCTGGTCTTTCTGACCAAGGAGGCGGCAGGACAGTCCGGAATCGAGGCCAGACATGCGCAATGGCTGCGGCTGGGTCTGGACCGGCTGGGGGACCATCCCCGGATCGAGTTGCTGGGAAATCCCGATGCCCCCCGCCTGCCCTTTTTCAGCTTCCGCATCCGCGACGGACAAGGCGGTTTCATCCATCAGCAGCTCGCCACCCGGATGCTTTCGGATCTGCACGGAGTTCAGGCGCGCGGCGGCTGCGCCTGTGCCGGGCCCTATGTTCACGATCTGCTGGGGCTGGACGCTGCGGCCTCCGATCGGATGCGCGCGGCGATCCTCGCCGGAGACGAACATGAAAAGCCGGGCTTCGTGCGGCTGAACCTGTGCTGGGCCGCACCGCGCTCCGAGATCGAGGCCATTCTCGCAGCCGTGATCAGCCTCGCGGATCACGGGCCAGATCATCTTGCACAATATTCCTGCGACCGCGCGACCGCGATCTTTACGCCCGTGGCGGCGGAATAGCGCGCTCTTTCGCAAGATATTCGCGCAGCAAGGCGACGCGGCGCGGCCGGAAACTGGTCGCGCCACGCTCCATGAGCCGGATCCGCGGCACATGAAAGACGCGGAAATCGTCGCGCAGGCGGCAATGCGCGAGCAGCATCACGCTCTGGTCGCTGTAGCTTAGCCCCAGCGGCCAGATCTCGCGCCGGCTGTGGTGGTCCCGAAGATCAAGATACTCGATCACCAGACTATGCTCCTCCCACAAAGACTGGCGCAACAGGGTCATGTCCACCCCCGGCACGGGGCGCGTCGCCCCCACGGGCCGGAACAGGCGCATCGTCGCATGCATGGCGTGGCGTCCCTGCGACTCGGGCAAGGTCGCGATGATGCGGGCCATCGCGTCTTCGCCCGCGCGGCTCAGAACCTCGTCCCCCAGCCCGCGCAGGCCCGAGACCGCAAGAAGCAATGCCTCGATCTCGAGCCGAGAAAAGCTTTGCGGCGGCAAGGCCGGATCCTCGGTCAGCGCATAGCCCACGCCCGCCTCGCCGTCGATCAGCGCACCGCCCGCGCGCAGGGTCGCGATGTCACGGTAAAGCTGGCGCAGGGAAACGCCGGTCTCTTGCGCCAGCCGCGCAGCCGTCACCGGCGCAGGCAGGCGGCGCAGGGCATCCATCAGTCGCATCAGCCGGTCGGTGCGGGACATGCTGCCACCTTTTGTCAGCAGGCTCGGCGCATCCTGACCTTATCGCAACAGGAGGCCAAGATGCTAACCCTATACCATGCGCCGCAGAGCCGCTCGGATGTCATCGTCGAACTGATCGAGGAAATGGGCATTCGCGACAAGGTCACGATCCGGCAGGTGACGATCCCGCGTCAGGATGGCTCGGGCGGGCGCGATCCCGCCAATCCGCATCCCGAGGGCAAGGTTCCCTATCTGGTGAATGGCGAGGACCATGTCCGCGAGCGCGGCGCGATCATCACCTATCTGACCGACATGTTCCCCGAGGCCGGCCTTGCCCCGCTGCCCGGAGATCCCAGGCGCGGGGCCTATCTGGCCTGGCTCTTCTGGTATCAGGGCGTGCTTGAGCCAGTCGCAATCTTTCAGTTCGCGGAGTTGGAGCATCCCGTCCTGACCGCGACCTTCCGCGATTACGACACCGCACTCGCCGAATTGGACGAGGTCCTGCGCCGCCAGCCCTGGCTGCTTGGCGATCGGTTTTCGGCGGCAGATCTGCTGATCGCGGGGCCTTTCAACTTCTTCAAGGATCAGATGCGCTCGACCCCGGCCATCGCGGAATGGGTGCAGCGGGTCTATTCGCGCCCGGCCATCGCCCGCGCAGCCGAGGCGGTCGCCTGAGGGCCTTCGACCGGCAACCTGGCCAGTTGCACCATGAGGATGCCCGCCGCGACGATCAGCGCCCCGATCACGTCCGAGACACCAAAGCGCTCGCCCAGCATCGCCGCGGCAATGACCACGCCAAAGATCGGCGAGAGGAAATGGAAGGTCGCGGCCCGCACCGCGCCAACGCGACCGACCAGCAGGAACCAGATCCATGTCGCGCCGATCCCCGGCGCAAGGACGGTGTAAAGAAACGCCCACAGCAAGCGTGCATCCCACTGGATCGGTCGGCCCCATTCCATGAGAGCCGCGGGAATAGCCAGCGTGACGGCCCCCACCGCCATCTGCGCCGCGACAATGGTCATCATGTTGCGACTGCCGCCGACGCCCCGCGCGGCAAGGGTCGCAGCCGCCAGGGCGACGACCGCCACAAGGCACATCATCATGCCCGGCACATTCAGGCCATGTTGCAGCCGGATCCCCATGATCAGGCAGACGCCGATCACCCCCAGCACCAGTCCCGCCACCGCCATGGGGCGCAGCCTTTCGCGGAAGAAAAGCCATCCGAGGAATGCCACCGCCAGCGGCATCATCGAGGCGATGATCGCAGCGGCCGAGGCCTCGACCTGTTGCATCGCGATCCAGTTCAGCCCCAGATACAAGGCGTTCTGGCAGATGCCAAAGATGATGACGGTTTTCCACTCGTTCCGGCTGAGCCGCAGGCTTTGGCCCATGGCCAGCGCCATCGGGACGGCAATCACCGCAGAAAGGGCAAACCGCAGCACCAGCGCGGTCAGCGGCGGCGCGGCCATGACGATGATCCGGGTGGTGGTGAAGGCCGAGGACCAGAACAGGGCGAATCCCACCCCCATGGCAATGGCCCGCAAATCCATGTCCGCCCCCGCGTCAAGCTGCCCCGGACTGGCTACCATACGAGGGGGTATGTGCAAGTCAATTCCTTGGCAGGTCCCCGGACATGAAAAAGGGGCCGCGCAAGCTGCACGACCCCCTCAGCGGATCAGTCCTGAAATCAGGCGTTGACGCTGTCTTTCAGCGCTTTCGCGATGGTGATCTTGACCACCTTGTCGGCGGGCTTGGTCATCATTTCCTGGGTCTGCGGATTGCGGACCTGACGCTCGGGGCGGGCGCGGCAAGCGACTTTGCCGATGCCCGGCAGGGTCAGAGCGCCGCCCTCGGCGACGGTCTTGGCGACGACGGCCGAAAGCGCGTCCAGCGCAGCGGTGGCAGTTTTCTTGTCGCTGCCCATTTCTTCGGCCAGCGTGGCAACCAGCTGGGTCTTGGTCATCGGTTTCGAAGCGGCCTGAGCCATAGTCTGTCTCCTCGTTGTTTCCCGTTCGGGAAATTTTCGAACGCCACCTTGGCGGCATGATTTCCGCTACACAAGCTTTTTGACGTGGGTGCAAGCCAATTTTGGCCATTTATCCCCAGCAAACGCAGCGAAACGGACCGGCGTCCACCCGGAATTACAGGAAGGCGGTCTCGTTGAACGAGCGCAACTTCCGCGAGTGTATCCGATCGAGCGGAGTTGCCCGAAGCTTCTCCATCGCCCGAATTCCGATCAGCAGATGGTTGGCGACCTGCGTCCGGTAGAAATCCGTGGCCATCCCCGGTAGCTTCAACTCACCATGCAGCGGCTTGTCCGAGACGCAAAGCAGCGTGCCGTAGGGAACCCGGAAGCGGAAGCCGTTCGCCGCGATGGTGGCGCTTTCCATGTCGAGCGCAACGGCGCGCGACTGCGACAGGCGCTGCACCGGGCCGGACTGGTCGCGAAGCTCCCAGTTGCGGTTGTCGATCGTGGCGACGGTGCCCGTCCGCATGATGCGTTTCAGCTCATAACCATCCAGCTGCGTGACCTCGGCCACGGCCTCTTGCAGGGCCACCTGTACCTCGGCCAGAGCCGGGATCGGGACCCAGATCGGCAGGTCGTCGTCCAGAACGTGATCTTCGCGCAGATAGGCATGTGCCAGCACGAAATCGCCAAGCGACTGGCTGTTCCTGAGGCCAGCGCAATGGCCGACCATCAGCCAGGCATGCGGCCGCAGCACCGCGATATGGTCCGTGGCCGTCTTGGCGTTCGACGGCCCCACCCCGATATTCACCAGCGTAATCCCGTCGCCATCGGGGCGCTTCAGGTGATAGGCGGGCATCTGCGGCGTCTTGGCCCCGGTGACCAGCAGATCCTCGGGGCGTTCGAGGATCTGGTTCCCCGGCGCGACGAACTCGGTATAGCCGGAATCCGGGTCGCCGAGGGCGCGGCGGGCAAAGGCCTCGAACTCGTCCACATAGAACTGGTAGTTCGTAAACAGCACGAAATTCTGGAAATGCTCGGGCAAGGTCGCGGTGTAATGCGAGAGCCGCGCCAGCGAGTAATCCACCCTTTGCGCGGTGAAGGGCGCAAGCGGCTGGCTGCCATCCGGGTTCGGCCCCGAAGTGCCGTTCACGATGTCATCGTTCATCGTGTTCAGGTCCGGCACGTCAAAGACATCGCGCAGCGAAAAGGCCAGCACACCTTCCTGCGGCACGTTCAGGTCGCTTTGCGTCGCCACCGCGAAATGCACCGGCATCGGCGTGTCACTGTCGCCCACCGCGATTTCGACGCCGTGGTTTTTCATCAAGAGTCCGATCTGCTCGGTCAGGTAGCCGCGGAACAGATCGGGCCGCGTCACCGTCGTCGCATAGCTGCCCGGCAGCGCGACATGGCCGAAGGAAAGCCGCGAATCCACCTTGGCATGGCTTGTCACGATCATCCGCAATTCGGGATAAAAGGCGCGATAGCGCGCCTTGGGCGGATCGCCTTTCAGCGTCGAAAGAAAGCGGTCGAGCAAGAAATGCGAGGCCCGCTCGTATAGCTCGATCAGCTTCTCGACAGCTTCTGCCGCATCGCTGAAATAGGCTTTTCCGGCGGGTTCCGGCGTCTCGAGAGGCAATAGCCGGCGGTCGGTCATCATGCGCGCTGCTCCTGTTTTAAGAAACTCTGGCATTGCGACCGGGGACTGGCAAGCGCCGTCGGGCCGCCCTATCTGGCACCCAAAGGAGTATTTCCGATGCAATTTTCGATACTGGATCTGGCGGTTGTCGCAGAGGGCTCCGATGCCCGTAAGGCTATCGCCAATTCCGTCGCGCTGGCGCAGGCCGCCGAGGGCTGGGGTTATCACCGGTTCTGGCTGGCCGAGCATCACAATATGCCGGGGATCGCCAGCGCCGCGACTGCGGTGCTGATCAACCATGTCGCCGCCCAGACCAAGACAATCCGCGTCGGCGCGGGCGGCGTGATGCTGCCGAACCACGCGCCGCTGGCGATCGCCGAGCAATTCGGGACGCTTGCGACCATCCATGGCGACCGCATCGATCTTGGCCTTGGCCGCGCCCCCGGCGGGGACGGCGCGGTCATGCACGCGCTTCGCCGCAGCATGTCGCGCAACGAGGATTTCCCGAATGATGTGATCGAGCTTCTGCGCTATTTCGGCCCGGCCCAGCCCGGCGCGACGGTCGCGGCCCATCCGGGGCAGGACACCAATGTCCCGGTCTGGATCCTCGGCTCGTCGCTTTACGGCGCGAGCTTGGCCGCGGCACTTGGCCTGCCCTATGCCTTTGCCAGCCATTTCGCGCCCGGCGATCTGGATCAGGCCGTGCCGCTTTACCGCGAGCGCTTTCAGGAAACGCCCTTTGGCAGCCGCCCGCGCTTCATGCTGGCAGTGAATGTCATCGCCGCCGAGACCGATGCCGAGGCGCAGCGCCTGCGCACGAGCCAGATGATCAGCTTTGCCCGGCTGCGCACCGGGCATCCCGGCCTCCTGCCCCCGCCGGTCGATGACATCCACGCGGCGGTTCCGGCCGCTATTTTGCCCGGCGTCGAGCATGCCCTGTCGGTCAGCGCGGTGGGCGCACCCCAGACGGTGGCGGCGAGACTCGAGGACCTGATCGCCCGCTACCGCCCGGATGAATTGATCCTTGTCGGCAATATCTATGACCAGAAGGCGCGGCACCGTTCCTTCGAACTCGCCGCCGAGATCCTGCGGGCGCGCGGATGAGGGCGCTGGTCCTTGGTCATGGCTATAGCGCGGGATTCCTGACCCCGCTTCTGTTGGCTGAAGGCTGGGAGGTCACGGGCACGACCCGTGCCCATCCCGAGCGTGTTGCGCAGAGCGGCGCGCGCCCGATGCTTTGGCCCGGCCATGAGGCAACCATCAGAGAAGAGATTGCCCGCGCCGATGCCATCCTGATTTCGGCCGGGCCGGGACAGGGCCACGACCCCGCCCTGGCGGATTTCGCCGAGGACATCGCCCAGGCCAAGCCGCTTTGGCTGGGCTATCTTTCGACGACCGGGGTCTATGGCGACCATGCGGGCGGCTGGGTGGATGAGGAAACGCCCCTGACGCCCTCGACCAAGCGCGGCCATGAGCGCGTCGCGGCTGAAACCGCATGGCAGGCCTTGGCCCACGCGCATGACCTGCCGCTGCATATCTTCCGTCTGGCCGGGATCTATGGGCCGGGGCGCGGGCCTTTCGCCAAGGTACGTTCTGGCACGGCGCGGCGCATCGTGAAGCCCGGTCAGGTCTTTTCGCGCATTCATACCGAGGATATCGCACAGGTCCTACTGGCCTCGATCAAGGCCCCGCGCCTTGGCGCGATCTACAACCTATGCGACGACGACCCTGCCCCGCCCGAGGCGGTCATCGCCCATGCCGCAGAGCTACTGGGCCTGCCTCTCCCGCCGGAGGAAGACTTCGCCACGGCCGAAATGACGCCGATGGCGCGATCGTTCTACGCGGAAAACAAGCGGGTCTCGAACGCACTGATCAAGCGCGAGCTTGGCATCAGTCTGCGCTATCCCGATTACCGCAGCGGCTTGGCGGCGCTGCTCGCCGCCGAGGCCTAGCGCGCGAGCGTGCAGCAGCCGGTCAGCATCCGCGAGGGCGTCTCCGCGCCGTCGAGAATGACCGAGATCGCAAGGCCATAAGCCCGGTCCGACATGCCGTCCCAGCATTGCGCGGGGCGGACAAAGCCAGTGAGGCGACCCTTGTCATCACCCGCGATCAGTCCTCGGGTCGGCTCGCCCTCGATGCCGCGATCCATGACGCGGCGCAGTTCAAGCTGGCGATCCTCGTGATCCGGCTCGGAAAAGACCACGCCGGATTTCGCCGCCTTGAGCGACCAGAAGGGTTCGGTCCCGGCGCAGCTCAGACTTTGCGGCAGGGCTTCGGTCTGCCAGACGCCGGTCTCGGGCTTGAGGAAGCGCAAGGCGACCCAGCCGCTTTTCTCGCCGACATTGACCTTGCCCCATTTCCCTTCGGGATCGCGGGCGATCAGCTCGACCCCGGTCGCGGTGGCGGGCAGGGTCGCGATGACCTTGGCCTGTCCGTCCGGGCGCTCGCGCACATTCAGCGTGTCCCAGGTCTCGACGACAGTGACATCATAGAGATTGGGCAGGTATTCCGGCGGTTTGGCCGCGGCGGGCGCAGGCGCGGGGGCCGCGGCGGCGGGCTCGGCTGGCTTTGCCTCGACGGCCGCCTCCGGAGCCTTGGGCTGTTCTGCCGCGTTCGGGGCCGGTTGTGCTGGCGCGGAGGGGTCTTGCGCCAAGGCCGAAAGCGGTGCGCTCAGGGCAAGCCCGGTCAACAGGATTCGCAGCATCTTCAACCTCACGCGCGTTTCGCCACGGCCACGTTCAGAACCTCCAGCACCTTGGCCTTGATGTCGGGGGCGGACATGCGCGCCTCGCGATACATGGCCTCGGGGCTTGCATGGTCGATGAACGTATCGGGAAGCACCATCTGGCGGAAGCGCAGCCCTTTGTCGAACACGCCCTCATCGGCAAGAAGTTGCGCGACAAGGCTGCCGAAACCGCCGACTGCGCCCTCTTCGATGGTGATCAGCGCCTCATGCGTGCGGGCAAGGCGCAGGATAAGATCGCGGTCGAGGGGCTTGGCAAAGCGGGCATCGACCACGGTCGGCTGCACGCCAAGGGCCAGAAGTTCCTCGCGCGCACGCATGACCTCGGCCAGGCGCGTGCCAAAGGACAGGATCGCGACGCGCTTGCCCTCGGCGATGACACGGCCCTTGCCGATCTCCAGCGGCTCGCCGCGTTCCGGCATCTCGACGCCCATGCCCTCGCCGCGCGGGTAGCGGAAGGCGATCGGGCCCGCATCGTGGGCGGCGGCGGTGGCGACCATATGCACGAGTTCCGCCTCATCGGCAGCGGCCATGACGACCATGCCGGGCAGGTTCGCGAGGAAGGCGATGTCATAGGCTCCGGCATGGGTCGCGCCATCGGCACCGACCAGCCCGGCGCGGTCGATGGCGAAGCGCACCGGCAGGCGCTGGATCGCCACGTCATGCACGACCTGATCGTAGCCGCGCTGCAGGAAGGTCGAGTAGAGCGCGCAGAAGGGTTTCATCCCCCCCGCCGCAAGGCCCGCCGCATAGGTCACGGCATGCTGCTCGGCGATGCCCACGTCGAAGCAGCGGCGCGGGAAGCGCTCGGCGAAAAGGTTCAGGCCGGTGCCGTCCGGCATGGCGGCGGTCACCGCCACGATCTTGTCGTCGCGCGACGCCTGATCCAGCAGCGCGCGGGCAAAGACCGAGGTATAGCTCGGCGCATTTGACTTGGCCTTGGCCTGCGTGCCGGTCGCCACGTCGAATTTCGCCGTGGCATGGCCCTTGTCCGAGGCGCGCTCGGCCGGGGCATAGCCCTTGCCCTTCTTGGTCACTGCATGGATCAGCACCGGGCCGGTCGCGCGTTCGCGCAGCGTGCGCAGAAGCGGCAGAAGCTGGCTCAGGTCATGGCCATCGACCGGGCCGACATAGGAAAAGCCCAGCTCCTCGAAAAGCGTGCCGCCGATGGTCATGCCCTTGAGCATCTCCTTGGCGCGGCGCGCGCCCTCTTGCAGGGTCGGCGGCAGGAAGCCCACCGCGCCCTTGGCCATGGCCTTGAGGTCCTGCAGCGGGCGCTCGGCGTAAAGCCGGGTCAGGTAGCGCGACAGCGCCCCGGTCGGCGGCGCAATGGACATTTCATTGTCGTTCAGCACGACGAACAGCCGCTTGCCCAGATCGCCCGCATTGTTCAGCGCCTCGAAGGCCATGCCAGCGGTCATCGCGCCGTCGCCGATCACCGCGATCGCATCGCCCGGATCGCCGCCAAGTTCGCGCGCCATGGCAAAGCCCAAAGCCGCGCTGATCGAGGTCGAGCTATGCCCCGCCCCGAACGGGTCATAGGGGCTTTCCGAACGCTTGGTAAAACCGGAAAGCCCGCCCTCGGTGCGCAGGGTGCGGATGCGGTCGCGGCGTCCGGTCAGGATCTTATGCGGATAGCATTGATGGCCGACATCCCAGATGATCTTGTCGCGCGGGGTTTCAAAGACCGCATGCAGCGCCACTGTCAGTTCGACGACGCCCAGACCCGCGCCCAGATGGCCGCCCGTGCAAGAGACAGCCGAGATCGTCTCGGCGCGCAGTTCGTCGGCAAGCTGGATCAGCTCGCGGTCGGTCAGAGCCTTCAGGTCCGAGGGCAGGCTGACACGGTCAAGCACCGGCGTCGCGGGGCGGTCGGGGTGATCGGTCTGGCTCATGGCTGACCCTTTCGTCGGAAATTCAGGCGTCGCGTTCGATGATAAACCGCGCAAGCGCGCGCAGGTTTCCGGCATTTTCGCCATAGGGTTCAAGGGCGGACTCGGCGGCACGGACCAGTTTTCGGGCCTTGTCCTGCGCACCATCCAGCCCCAGCAGCGACACGAAGGTGGCCTTGTTCGCGGCACCGTCCTTGTTCAGGCGCTTTCCGGTCTGATCTTCGCTGCCGGTCACGTCAAGGATATCGTCCTGAATCTGGAAGGCCAGACCGATATTGCGGGCATATTCGGTCAGAGGGGCGGCGTCCTCACCAGCCATGAGCGCCCCGGCCGTGGCCGAGAAGACGATCAGCGCGCCGGTCTTGGCCCCTTGCAGGCGCTTGATCGCCACGAGGTCGAGCGGCTGAACGGCGTTCTCGGCGGCGATGTCGAGGGCCTGTCCCCAGACCATGCCCCGCGCGCCGACCGCCTCGGCGAATGCGCGGATCAGACTGATGCGGGTCTCGGGGCCGCCGATCTGCGCCTCGGTCAGAAGGCCGAAGGCCAGCGTTTGCAGCGCGTCCCCGGCAAGGATCGCGGTCGCCTCGGACCATTGGATATGACAGGTCGGCAGGCCCCGGCGCAAATCGTCGTCATCCATGGATGGCAGATCGTCATGGACGAGGCTATAGGCGTGCAGCGCCTCGACCGCCGCCGCGACCGGCAGCGCATCGCGGTCGGACAGGCCGAAGAGCCGCGCCGATTCCATGACCAGAAACGCCCGCAGCCGTTTGCCACCGATGCAGGCATAGCGCATCGCGTCGGTCAGTTCGCCCGGCGGCAGGTTGGCCATGGCCTCGTCGAGCGCGGTCTGGACCTGCGCCTTCACATCCTCAAGTCGGGCTTGCATCACAGCCCCTCGACGGGAACCGTGCCCACCGGCTGACCATTGGCCGCGAGGGTGATCTTCTCGACCCGCTCCTCGGCGGCGCGCAGCACCTTGTCGCAATGCGCGCGCAGAAGCGCACCGCGTTCGTAAAGCTTGATCGATTCCTCGAGCGAGGCCTCGCCATGCTCGAGCTTGCCGACGGTCGCCTCCAGCTCGCGCATCGCCTCTTCGAAGGACATGTTTTCGATCTCGGTCATGGCGACGTCTCCCTCAGAACCTGGACATGGGCGCGCGCCGAGCGGCCCAGAGCCGCAAGATCATAACCACCTTCGAGCACCGATACCACAGGGGCCGAACATGCGAGCGCCGCGTCGCAGATCATCCGCGTAATCGCCGCGAAATCGGTGTCATCCCATAGAAGCGAGGCCAGCGGATCATCGGCATGGGCGTCGAACCCCGCCGAGACGAGGACGAGTTGCGGCTGGAACGCGCTCATCCGGGCGCAAATCTCCTGCCATGCCGCCCGCGCGACAGTCCCATCCGAGCCCGCCTGCAGGGGCACGTTCAGGATCTGGCCATGCGCGCCGCGCTCAGTTGCCCCGCCGGTGCCGGGATAGAGCGGGTATTGATGGGTCGAGGCGAAAAAGGCGCGCGGCTCGTTCCAGAGCAGGTCCTGCGTGCCATTGCCGTGATGGACATCGAAATCAAGGACCGCGACCCGGTCGAGCCCGTGATGATCCAAGGCCCGCTGCGCGCCAATGGCGATCGAGTTGAAGATGCAGAACCCCATCGCCCGCGCGCGCTCGGCGTGATGGCCGGGGGGGCGCATGGCAACAAATGCGCTGCCCGCCTCGCCCGCGAGCACCGCATCCACCGCCGCGCAGACGCCGCCGACGGCATGGGATGCGGCTTCGAGACTGCCCGGCGACAGGTAGGTGTCGGCATCGAGCATGGTCCAGCCCTCGCTCGGCAGCTTGCGCCGCACCATCGAGAGATAGGCCGGTGGATGGCAACGCAGGATATCCTCATCCGTGGCGTCGGGGGCCTCGCACCGATCCAGCTCGAGTCCGGCCAACGCGTCGATCACGGCGTCAAGCCGTGCCACGCGTTCCGGATGGCTGGGTGGCGTAACATGCCGAAAACCCGACGGATGTGTATAAAGAAGCGTCATGCCAAAACGATTAGAAGGCACTTCCCGACCGGGCAAGTGATAGTTCCGCGACCTGCCGAAATGGACGGGTCGGGCTTCGGGGATTGCCTATCCCTGACGCATCACCCGCGCAGGATGTGCGGGGCCGGGGGATGCCCGGCCGCCGGATCCGGCGCGCCGGACGCGCGCGCAGGATCGGATGGAGAGGCTTCAGGCCACCAGGCGTTGGCCGTCATGCCCGAGAATGGCCACCTCGATCAGCGAGCCCTCGGGCATGTCGCGGTCGAAGGCGACCTCGGTGAAATGCTCGGTCCGGGCGAGGCGCGGGCCTTCGGTCAGAACCAGGCGGGTCTGCCCGACCTGCGCCTCAAGATGCGAGACCAGCGCGGCGTCGCCCTTGGCGCGCAGTCGGGCGGCGCGGTCCTTGATCGCGGGACCGGCGACGCGCGGCATGCGCGCGGCGGGCGTGCCCTTGCGCGCCGAATAGGGGAAGACATGCAGGAAGGTCAGGCCGCAATCATCGACCAGCTTCAGGCTGTTCTCGAACATCTCCTCGGTCTCGGTCGGGAAACCGGCGATGATATCGGCGCCGAAGACGATGCCGGGACGCAGCTTGCGGGCATCCTCGCAGAAGCGGATGGCGTCGTCGCGCAGGTGGCGGCGCTTCATCCGTTTCAGGATCATGTCGTCGCCCGCTTGCAGCGACAGGTGCAGATGCGGCATCAGCCGCGGCTCGCTGGCGATGGCGAGCATCAGGTTCTCATCGGCCTCGATCGAATCGATCGAGCTGATGCGCAGGCGCGGCAGGTCGGGCACCAGCCGCAGGATGCGCATGACCAGATCGCCAAGCTTGGGCTGGCCCGGCAGGTCCGCGCCCCATGAGGTCAGGTCGACCCCGGTCAGCACCACCTCGTTGAAGCCGCGATCGCGCAGGCGCTTGATCTGGTCCACGACCACGCCCGCCGGGACCGAGCGCGAATTGCCCCGGCCGTAAGGGATGATGCAGAAGGTGCAGCGGTGGTCGCAGCCGTTCTGGACCTGCACATAGGCGCGGTGGCGGCCGAAGCCGTCGATCAGGTGGCCGGCGGTCTCCTTGACGGACATGATGTCATCGACCTGCACCTTTTCGGTCTCGCCGATCAGGTCGGGGGCCTGAATGCTGGCCCATGTCTGGGGCTGCATCTTTTCATGGTTGCCGATGACGCGTGTGACCTCGGCCATGGCGGCGAAGGTCTCGGGCTCGGTCTGGGCCGCGCAGCCGGTGACGATGACCGGCGCGCCCGGATTCTCGCGCGAGAGGCGGCGGATTTCCTGACGCGCCTTGCGCACGGCCTCGGCGGTCACCGCGCAGGTATTCACGATCACGGCGCCTTTCAGCCCCGCGGATTCGGCCATTTCGCGCATGGCCTCGGTTTCATAGGCATTGAGACGGCAACCCAGCGTCGCAAAGACCGGGGCCTGAGACTGATCGGTCATGAGCGCCAGACCCCGTCAAAGACATGCGCGGTCGGGCCGGTCATCCAGACCCCGTCCTCGCGCCAGTCGATTTCCAAGATGCCGCCGGGGACATTGACCTTGACCTTGCGGTTCGTCAGGCCGCGCCGTGCCGCCGCGACGACCGAAGCGCAGGAGCAGGAACCCGAGGCCAAGGTGATGCCGGTCCCGCGCTCCCAGATGCGCAGGATGATCTCGTCCGGCGAGACGATCTGCACCACTTCGATATTGGCTCGCTCGGGATATAGCGGATGATGCTCGTGGATCGGGCCGAAATTCTCGAGATGAACCGCCGCCACATCCTCGACGAAGAAAGTCATATGCGGGTTGCCCATGCCGGTCGCGACCGGGTCGCCCGCGATCGGCAGATGCAACGTATCGATATCTTCGGCCAACGGGATCCGGGCCCAGTCCAGCACCGGCTGCCCCATATTCACGCGGGTCAGACCATTGCCGGCTTCCTCGGCGATCAGCACGGCGTGATCGGTCGCAAGCCGCAAATCCCGCGCCCCCGATTCGTCCAGAAGATAGCGCGCAACGCAGCGCGTGGCATTGCCGCAGGCCGCCGAAACCGAGCCGTCGCTATTGTAAAAGACCAGCCGCGCATCGGCATCCTTTGCGGGCAGGATCACGGCCAATTGGTCGAAACCAATACCGAAATGCCGATCCGCCATCGCCGCGATCACATCGCGATCGGGCTCGGCGCCGGTCTGGCGACCGTCGATGACGACGAAATCATTGCCGAGCCCATGCATTTTCATGAAGGGCAAAGCGGCGCGGGGGGTAAACTGCGGCTGCTGATCCATGCCGGTCACATACGCTTGGCGGGAAGAATTTTCCAGAGGCCGTGATTTTTTCGCTTGACCCCATCAGCCACCGACACTAGTTAGCCGCCCTGTGCAGTGGGCCCGTAGCTCAGTTGGTAGAGCAACTGACTTTTAATCAGTGGGTCACAGGTTCGAATCCTGTCGGGCTCACCATCACATACCAAAGGCTTGGGCCGCGATGCCCGAGCCTTTTGTGTCTTCATACGTGGGCCCGTAGCTCAGTTGGTAGAGCAACTGACTTTTAATCAGTGGGTCACAGGTTCGAATCCTGTCGGGCTCACCATTCTTTCCTGAAAATCCGTTCGCGCGACCGGCTGGCTGCCCAATTTACAGAGCCGGGCCGGAAACCCTTATCCCTTGCCGGGGTTCACTTGCTGGTAAGCAAGCGGGAACGGCATGGCTGCAACTCTCTTCTGGATCTGCCGGGATTTCCGGATCCGTGACAATCCATCCCTTTGTGCCGCTGCAAACGAGGGGCCCGTGCTGCCGGTCTTTGTCATCGACCGGGCATTGATGGCTCAGGGCGCGGCCAGCCGATGGCGGCTTGCCCGCGCCCTGAAGGCCTTTGACGCCGAATTGCGATACAGATTGGGCCAAGGCGTCCTCGTGCTGCGCGGCGAGCCCGAAGAGGTTCTGCCCGCCCTTGCCGCGCGACAAGCCGCACGGACGATCCACGCCAGCGACTGGCCCTGCCCCGCGATGCGGCAAGCCCAGGATCGCCTGAGCAGCCGGCTGGACGGCGTGGCATTGCATCTGCATCCGGGCCATCTGCTGATCCATCCGGCCGCCCTGCGCAGTACCACGGGCGGGACATATCGGGTCTATAGCGCATTCGCCCGATCCCTGCGCAATATCGGGCCGGATCGCCCCTGCCCCGCGCCGACCCTGCTGACCCTCGCAAGCGACAGGCCCGCCGGAGAGGATGTCCAGACCCTCGACCTCGCGCCGGACCTCTATTCGGGCGAGGCAGTTCTTGAACGCCATGCCCTGCCCGCAGGAGAGACTGCGGCCTGGCAGGCCTTGGGGGATTTCATCGACCGGCTGGCAGGCTACCAAGCCGGACGGGACCGCATCGACCGTCATGCGACCTCTTGCCTTTCCGAAGCGCTTGCCCTGGGCGAGATCAGCCCCCGCAGCATCTGGGCCGCCATTCAACAATCCCATGCGCATTCCGGTGACGCGCAGAAATTCCTATCCGAACTGATCTGGCGGGAATTTGCCTGGCATTTGCTGATCTCGTTTCCCGCGATGGCCCAGCGCCCCTGGCGCGAGGAATGGGCTGCATTTCCCTGGCGCAACCGGGATCCCGCCTTCGAGGCCTGGCGGCAGGCCCGCACCGGCATTCCCCTTGTCGATGCCGGGCTGCGCGAAATGCGTGTGACGGGACGGATGCATAATCGCGCCCGGATGGTCTGCGCAAGCTATCTGACCAAGCATCTGCTGATCGACTGGCGGCAGGGGCTCGCGCATTTTGCGGACAGCCTGACCGACTGGGACCCGGCGGCCAATGCGATGAACTGGCAATGGGTCGCCGGATGCGGCCCGGATGCCGCGCCTTTTTTCCGTATCTTCAATCCCTTGACGCAGGCAAAGCGTTTCGACCCCGAGGCGCGCTACCAGCGACGCTGGCTTTTGGGCCATCTCGGAAGCGACAGCGACGCGGCGCGCGATTACTTCGACACCCTGCCTTCGGACTGGATCGTGCCGCAATGCTATGACGCGAAGGAGGCGGCCGAGGATCTGGCCTCGGGCCGCCGCGCCGCCCTTGCGGCCTATGAAGGGATGCGGGTCTAGGAACGTCTCGGCGGCCAGTCGCGTTCGAAAGGGCGGAAGACGCATGACCCATTTCAAGGAGTCCTTCATGTCCGACCTGCTAGTCATTGCCTTCGACGACGAGGCGACCGGTTTCGAATTGCGCAGCGAACTCGTCAAACTGCAAAAGGAATATCTGATCCAGCTCGAGGATGCCGTCGTTATCACCCGGCCCGCGGCCGAGGATATCCAACTGCATCAGGCGGTGAACCTGACCGCCGCCGGTGCTTTGGGCGGCGGCTTCTGGGGCACACTGGTCGGGCTGATCTTCCTGAACCCGCTGATCGGCGCCGCAGTTGGGGCGGCCTCTGGGGCGATCGCGGGCCGGTTCACCGATATCGGCATCAATGACGATTTCATGCGCGAGCTTGGCCAGTCGATCCCGCCGGGCGGTTCGGCAGTCTGCGTCCTGCTGCGCAAGATGACCGCGGACAAGGTTCTGGCGCGTCTCGAAAGTTTCAAGCTGCGCGGGCGGGTGCTGCAAACCTCGCTGCCCGACGATCAGGAGGAGAAGCTGCGCGAGGCCTTTGCCGGGGGCAAGCTGGGCAGCGCGCTTGGCATTCCAGCTGCAGATCCGGCGCCTCGACCGGCCGCCCCCACCGCGACGGAAGGCCCCGAACAGATCTAGCCACAGCGCTTGACGCATGGATTTGGGCATGAGAGGACGCCTTTCATGCCCCGGTCCAGCGACAGCCTTGCAGGAAACCCTAAGCGCGCCGCTGGAAACGCCCGGCGCGGTGGCCCCCTGCGTCGGCTTGGCCTCTGGCTATGGGCATGGGCGCGATGGCTTGGCCTGCGCTTCCTTGCCTTGATGTTCGTGCTGGTTTTCGTGTTCTCCTTCGTCAATCCCCCGACAAGCTGGACGATCCTGACGGGCACGCGCGCGTTTCCGGGCACGGCGCGGGAATGGACAAGCCTGTCCGAGATTTCACCGAATATGGTGCGGGCGGTGGTCGCCGCCGAGGACGCAAATTTCTGCAAGCATTGGGGTTTCGACATGATCGAGATCCGCCGCGCGATTGCCTCGGGATCAAGCCGGGGGGCCTCGACGATCTCCCAGCAGACCGCGAAGAACGTGTTCCTCTGGCAGGGCCGAAGCTGGCCGCGCAAATTGCTGGAAACGACCTATACCCCGATGATCGAGGCGCTGTGGTCCAAGCGGCGCATCGTCGAGGTCTATCTGAACCTCGCCGAATTCGGCCCCGGCGTGTTCGGCATCCATGCCGCCGCCAAATATCACTTTGGCACCACGCCGGACAAGCTCGGCACAAGGCAAGCGGCGGCGCTGGCCGCTATCCTTCCCGCCCCCAAGACACGCAAGCCGCAGACCGGCTCTGCCCGCACGCGGGCAATCGCCGCGGGCGCGGCCACGATCCGCGCGGATGGGCGCGATTCCTGCCTGCGGCTGGCGCGGCCGGGCCAAGCTGGTTGAAACCGTGAAATTCCAAGCGTATCACACAAGCAGTCCGCGAATTTCCCCCGGTGTTTCCCCCAGATGAATACGTCCTCTCCGAATTCCACCATCAGGCTTTACCACATCTCGCTCTCGCCCTATTGCCGCAAGGTGCGTCTGGTGCTGGCCGAGAAACGGATCGAGGTCGAGCTTGTCGAGGATCGCTATTGGGAGCCCGGCTCCGAGATCATGCGCCGCAACCCGGCGGGCAAGCTGCCGGTGCTGCGCATGGATGGCCGCCTGCTCGCCGAAAGTCAGGCGATCTGCGAATATCTCGACGAGCGCTATCCGACGCCCGCGCTGCTGCCCTCTTCGGCGGCCGACCGCTACGAGGTGCGTAGGCTCTGCTCATGGTTCGACGACAAGTTCGCCAATGAATGCACCCGCCCGGTGATGAATGAGCGGGTCTGGAAGAAGGTCATGCGGCTCGGCTATCCGGATTCCCGCACCGTCAAGGCTGGCCTTTCGGCGATCCGCTACCATATGGACTACATGAAGAGCCTGCTCGAACATCGCCGCTGGCTGGCTGGCGACGTGATGACGCTGGCAGATTTCGCCGCCGCCGCGCATCTGTCCTGCCTCGACTATATCTCGGACGTGGATTGGACCCATTCCGCCGAGGTGCAGGAATGGTACGCCAAGATCAAATCCCGCCCGGCTTTCCGAAGCCTTCTGGCGGATCATCTGCCGGGGGTTCACCCGGCACCGCATTATGCCCTCTTGGATTTCTGACCCCGTAGAAATTCGTTCCCGGCTTGAGGAACAATCACGGGCCGAGGGTTTCTCGGCCCTTGGCATTTCTGCGCCTGACGCCAACCCCGAACTGCCCGAGCGGCTGGCGGAATTCCTTGCGCAAGAACGCCATGGCCAGATGGAATGGATGGCCGAGCGCACGCATTGGCGCGCTGCCCCCGACGCGCTTTGGCCCGAGGCGCGCTCGGTCATTATGCTGGCCGAGCTTTACACGCCCGAGCATGACCCGATCGAGGTGCTGAAATATCCCGACCGCGGCGCGGTCAGCGTCTATGCACAGGGCAAGGATTACCACGATCTGGTCAAGAAGCGGCTGAAACGTTTGGGCGGTTGGCTGGTGAGCCAGACCGGCTGCGAGATCAAGGTTTTCGTCGATACCGCCCCGGTGATGGAAAAGCCCTTGGCGCAGGCGGCGGGTCTGGGCTGGCAGGGCAAGCATACGAACCTGCTGTCGCGTCAGCTTGGCAGTTGGTTCTTCCTCGGCGCGATCTTCACAACGCTCGACCTGCCAAAGGACGCGCCCGAGCGGACCAATTGCGGCTCGTGCCGGGCATGTCTGGACGCCTGCCCGACCGGGGCCTTCCCCGCGCCCTACCAACTGGATGCGCGGCGCTGCATTTCTTACCTGACGATCGAGCATAAAGGCCCGGTCGATCCGGAACTGCGCCCGCTCATGGGCAACCGGATCTATGGCTGCGACGATTGTCTGGCCGCCTGCCCTTGGAACAAATTTGCCCAAGCCGCGACCGAGCTGCGCTATCACGGACCGCATGGCGCGCCGGCTTTGGCCGAGTTGGCCGGTATGGACGATGCTGCGTTCCGCGCCCGCTTCTCGGGCAGTCCGATCAAGCGGATCGGGCGCGACAGGATGGTGCGCAACTCTCTTTACGCCATCGGCAATTCGGGGCTTGCACATCTGCGCCCGGTGGCCGAAGCCTTGCTGAACGATCCCGATCCGACTGTTGCCGACGCAGCCCAATGGGCCTGCCAAAAGTTGTCATGATCCATCACACGCCTGAAAGTCCGCTGCGCGGCATCCTTCTGAAATGCATCAGCGTGGTGGTCTTCACCATCATGGCCTCGCTGATCAAGGCGACCTCGGAGGCGGGCTTGGGCGTCCCGCCCGGCCAACAGATCTTCTTCCGCTCGCTTTTCGCCATTCCGGTGATCCTGATCTGGCTGATCTGGCGGCGCGAACTCAGCGTCGGGCTAAAGACCTTTCGCCCGATGGGGCATTTCTATCGCGGCGTCGTCGGGACCATGGCGATGGGCATGGGTTTCTGGGCACTATCGCTACTGCCCTTCCCCGAGGTCACGGCCATCGGCTATGCCGCGCCGCTGATGACGGTAATTTTTGCCGCGATGTTTCTGGGCGAAGAGGTCCGGCTGTTTCGCCTGAGCATGGTGGTGATGGGCCTCTTGGGCGTGGTCATCGTCTTGTCGCCGCGTCTGACTGCAGGGGCGGAACTGGATCCCGGGCAGCAACTCGGCGCGGTCGTTACGCTGACCGGGGCTGCCTGCACCGCCATGGCGATGATCTTTGTGCGCAAGCTCGTGCAGGAAGAACGCACCTCGGCCATCGTCTTCTGGTTCTCGGTGACCTCGACGCTGCTGAGCCTGCTTACCCTGCCCTTTGGCTGGGTCATGCCCTCGCCCGGCACGCTCGCTCTGCTGATCACCATCGGGCTATTGGGTGGGCTTGGGCAAATCCTGCTGACCTCGGCCTATCGCTATGCCGATGCCTCGCTGGTCGCGCCTTTCGAATATGCCTCGATGCTGCTGGCGCTGCTGATCGGCTGGTTCGTCTTTGACGAGGCCCCGACCATGGTGATGCTGGCCGGGGCTGCGCTGGTGATCACGGCGGGGATCCTGATCATCTGGCGCGAACGCCAGCTTGGCCTCGAGCGGAACCGGCAGCGCAAGGCGATGACGCCGCAGGGCTGAGCCCGGCTACGGTTTGCCGCCGAATCCGAAGGCCACGTAATCCCGCAGATAGGCGCGCTTCGCCGCGCCCCGCAGTTTCTGATCGTCAAGGAAATCCGGAAACCGCTCGGGCGCGGGCGGATCGACGGGGCCGTTCACCCCGGCCGAGCTGGCGAGCCAGGGCAGATCGCGGGCCAGTTCCTCTTCGCGCAGAACCATGTCGGGCGCGCCAAATCGGGAAAATCCGGCCAGCAATTCGGACTGGCTCGCCCAGCCGGGATGGACCGGCAGCGAGGTCTGGCCATTCAGGTTGCGACGCAGGAAATCCAGGAAGGCGTCGAATAGCTCGACCCTGCGCGTGTCCGTCAGGTCTGCAAGTTCGGGATCGGGCGGCAGGGCGACGCGATGGATCTCGCGCAGGGTTTGCCGCAATTCCGGGTTCGATTGTTTCAGCATCGTCTCAAAGGCGCGCCATGCCCGGTAAAGCGGATGACGTAGAACGGTGAAGCTGCGGTGACCGGCATGGTCGCGCTTCCATTGCCGCAACTCATTCTGGTTCACGTCAGATCGCGCCGCACCGAATCCCCGCAGCCAGGCGCTCACGCGCTCGGTCGGGCCGCCGCGCATGGGCATGAAAATCAGCCCCCTGCCCGCCTCGCAAATCTGGAACGATGGGACGGCAGGACCCCGGCGGGGTTCGAAATTCGGGATCTTGCGCAGCATGAACGGATCAAGCCGGGCAAGAGATGCCTCCATCTCGGCGAAATTCGTCACCTTGTCGGAGAGTTCGCGCGGGTTTTGCGGCACCTGATCGCTCGCGGGTTCGACCCGTTCCAGATCGGTGCGGCCCAGCCAATGCAGAAGCCCCGTCATCACCCCCACGTCGCGAAGATCCTCGTAACCGAGCCAGAAAGCCGATTGCCCGCTGACCTGCAAACGGTGCTGCACCTTGAGATGGAATTCCTCGACCTCGGAGGTGACCTGCCGGAATTCCTCGACATCGAAATGCGTGGCGGCGGGGATCGGGGTCTCGGTCTCGTTCAGCTTCCACTGGTTGGTGGCCCGCGCCAATGCGGTCGAAACGAAGCTTTCCACCGGATTGCGCGTCAGGACGATCTTGGCGCAGGACCGGTCATCCATGATCGCGTCAAAGACCCGCGGATCGTGATCGTGGAAATAGCGAAACCCCGGCAGATGGTTGGGTTTGTCAAAGATCGCGCGCAGCAGGACCATCGGATCGGCATCACGCTCGGCCTTGCTGACGCCCTTCAACTCGTCCTTGTCGGGCCAGCCCATCATGTAGGGGTTGAAGGCCTCGCCGAAACAGGTGACGCGTTTGAGCCCGTTCAGCGTGGCTTCGAGCAGGTTCGAGCCCGTCCGCATCTCGGCAAAGATCACGAAGCGCGAAAACCCTGGCTGCATCAGATCCGGTCCCTTGTCATCGCGGCGTCGGCCGCAGGAAAATCGCCCATGAGTTGCGGTTTCAGCCCGGCATTGCGCAGGCGCTGCAAGAACCGCCCCATGCCGGCAATCTCGCGCATCTGCGGCAGGTTTGCAGCCGCTTCCGGATCACCCCCGAGTTCGCGCAGGACATTGCGCAGGATGCCCGCAGGTCTTGCGCAGAAATCGCCCAGATCCCAGATCCCCGTCCGCGCCTTGAGCCAGACCGAGTTCAGGACCTCGATCTGGGCCAGTTCGATCCTTTGCAGTCGTGCGGCGGCCCTGCGGATATCGTCAAAGGGCATCCCGGAATGCAAGAGCGGCACCGCCCAGGCCCCGGTGATCACAAGGATGCGGGCATTCGGGTCTGTCGCCATGAACCAGTTCAGGCTTTGCGCGTCGCGCGGGCTGAACTGCATCACCTGCATCCGGCCCGAGATGCGGATCAGGTTCGAGATGAAGCCGCGTGGATCGAGATCGCGCAGGGCGGCACTGTCCGAGAGCCCGCCGGGTCCGATCTCGCCCCGGCCGAGGAACTCGACCCGCTCGGCTGCCATGACATGGCCATGCACATCCGCATCTATCCGCTCCGAAAGCCAGCTTTCGAAATCGGGGAACAGGTCCGAAAATCCCTGCATCACCACATAAGGCCCCGAGGTCTTGCCGTTTTCCTTGTCCCGGAGCGGGAAGCGGCTCTGCATGTAGAGCCCGGGCCGACCCAGCCTTCTGCGTGCCACCGCTTGGGAAAAGATGCGTTCGACCCGCTCGGGCTGGGGCTCGGCGGGCGAAGGCTCGCCCTGCAGCGGGCGCGGGAAATGCGACAAGAGCGCGGATGCCTCGGGCCAGATCTTGCGCGCCACGAAGCAGCGCGATTCCTCGAGCAACTGCCGGTGGTCATTGTAGAATACATAGGGCTTGCCCTGTTCGTCGAACTTGGCAAGCGTTAGGGAGCGGCTTTCGATCCGGGTCGAATGGCGCCGCACAAGGGTCTGGAAATAGCTCTCGTCGGGGATCCAGACATGATTGAAATACCGGTCGAACTCGTCGCGGCGGTGATCGGTCAGGATGCTGTTCAGGGTAGGCCGGGTCAGACACCACCATTGCGAGCCCAGATGGGGAACCAGCCCATCCGGAATGCGCCGGGACAGGTTCCAGCGCCGCTGGAGATCGACCAGCCGGTCGAACAGCTTCTTGTTGCGGCGAAAGCCGATCGGAAAGCGCAGGGTAAAGCGCTCCTCGTTCAGCCCGCCCATGGTCCAACCCACATCCTCGGCCGTGACGCTCTCGATGAAATCCCGGTTGGGATGCTGTGCCAAAAAAGCCAGCAGATCCGCCACGGGCCGCAAGGGCAGGCATGTCCCAGAGACGACCATGACATGGGTCACGTCCTCGAACCGGTCCAGCATCAGTTCGGCCGCGTCCAGCGTCGCCCGGACCAGGCTGAACCGGCCCCATTCGCAGGCCTGACGCCGTGAAAAGACGATGTCGCCATGCGCGGCCAGATCGCTGCGCATGGTCGCCACCTCATCGGCATGGACCTTGGCGTCGATATGGACGACAAGCGCCGCCCCGCCCCTCGCCCAGATCTCGGCCATGCGCGTCGCGAGCGGCAAGGCGGTATGACACAGCATGATGATGCCAAGGCGGGGGCCGCCGGCCTGTTGCTGCGGGCTGGCCGCAATCTCGAACGGGCGCTGGTTCATGCCCAATTCCCCTTCGAGATCAGCCCGAGATCCTCGAGTTGGCGCCAGCCCTCGTAGCGGCGCGATTCCGGGCACCAGAAATCCTGCGCCTGGTTCAAACCCGAATGATAGGCCATGTATTCCTGACTGTCCGCATAATGCTGGCGACGCTCCAGTTCCTCGGCGGATTTGCCGACGAAGGTCGAAAGAAACTTGGCATGTAGCAGACAGCCCGAAGCCTTTTCGCCGCCATCCTCATCATAGACGACATTCAGCGATCGCGGCAGTAGCATATGCGTCGAACTGGCATAGGCATAGCCGCGCTCCCAGCGCACCAGCGGGATCTTGTTCAGCGCCGGGCTCTTTTCAGGCTCGTCCCGGAAAAACACGCGGCTTCTCGGTCCGCCCTGAATCCACAGATTGGTATATTCCGCATTCTTGCGGATCGTGTAATTCGCCGGGTCGAACCAGGCCGCGATCTGGAACGGATCCTGCCCCTCGCGATAGGATTGCTCGTCCAGCCCTCCCTTGGGATACATGTCGAGCAGCATCGCGGAAAAAGATTTGATCGCCGAGGCATCCAGCCAATCCGTCAGCGCCCTGAGCGGGCGGGTATCGTGATGCGGATAGACCAGGAACTCGTCGGGATCGACGGTCAGGCACCAATGCCCGCGCCCATAGCGGAACAGCAGCCAGTTCAGCCAATCCATGCCGAAGCGCGAATCCTTGTAACTGGCATTCGTCGTCCAAAGCGAGACATCTGGCTCTTGGGCCAGATATTCGGCACCGCCATCGGTCGAGCCATTGTCGACGATCAGGAAATGCTGGACACCTTTCTGGCGATAGTAATCCAGAAAATAGGGCAGCCGGACCTTTTCGTTCCGCATCGACATGAACAGCAGGATGTCCCGGCCGCGAATGCGTTTCGTACGGTCAGAGATCGGCCTGAGCCGATGGCGACGCCGGATCGCCCGCGCCAGAAGCCATTGTCGGCGGGCGCGAAGGCGGAACTTTCTGCGAAACGTCCTGAAAATTCGCGACACGGTCATTCTTCGCTATTTTCGAGTGGCATATCCCGGCAGCTGGCGGGCACGCAATCCTTCGATCACGCAACCGCGCACAAGATCGAAATGTGATTGCCATTGGGGCACAGTCAGCGGCGAAAGCCGCAGCGGCAGCGCGCCTGCAAGCAACGACACCGAGCCCGCCCAGGCCCGGTGATCGTCGGCAGAGAGGTAGCGCGCATAATCGCCCAAAATCTCGCGTGCGACGGGCAATGGGCTGCAGATCACAGGTACGCCACGTGCTGCCGCTTCGGTCAGCGGCAGGCCGAATCCCTCGGCACGGCTGGGCATCAGCAAGGCATGGCAACGATCAAGCAGCGCCGCGACTGCAGCGTCGTCGAGCCCGGAAAGCTCGCGCACCGCGCCATTCGGTGCAAGGCGGTCTAGGCGGGCGAATGTCTCGTGGTTCTCCCAGCCCCGGCGGCCGATGATGAAAAGGCGTGGCAGACGGGCAGCGGGAAGCCTTCGGGCCAGTTCTTCCCATGCATCGAGCAGCAGCGCATGATTCTTGCGGGGTTCGATCGTTCCCAGTGTCACGAAGAAGGGCCGCGACAGGTCCAGCCCCTCTGGCAGCCCTGAGGGATCGGGCGGCACGAGCCGCGTTCCGATGGGCGCTGTCGTCACGGCGGCCGTCTCGGCAAGATGCAATGCCTTGCGCCAGCGGATGAGATCGGCGCGGCTCGCCTCTGAAATGCTGAGCAGCCCGTCAGCCTGCGAGACCGAGCCCGCGAAGCGTTCGCGAAATCTTTCGGACTGGCCCTTGCGCGTGAATTCCGGGTGGTCCAGCGGGATCGTGTCATGGATCATCAGAACACGCAGCAAGGGATCAAGCCTTGCCCAGAGCCGCTTGTCCAGATTGCTATGGCCGACATTCAGATAGGCGAGGTCCGGACCCATTCGCCGAAGGGCTTCGTCGGCGATCCCCCGCCCGGTCCGGTCGCTCGTCAAGAGCGCCATCTCTCGAAGAAGCGGCTCTGCACGCATCGCGGCGCTGGTTCTGCCACGCCAGCGGTCGAGCATCGCCGCCTTGGGCAGATCGGCCATATCGCCGTCCAGCCATTGCCGGATCCTGTCACCTGCATGGGCCGGAAGCAGCAATTGTGCCCGTCGGGCGCGGGCCAGCAAAAGATGGGGGGTCGCGGTAACGGAAAGATGAGCCAGCCATTCCGCCTCGACTCGGTCGATTCCGGTGGCTGGCCCTCGTCCCAGGCGCGAGATCAGGCGCGATACATCCAGCAGGAACGCCGGTTCAGCGCTCATATCCGCCGTTCTGGTGCCAGCGCCAGGCGTCCGCGATCATCTGCGGCAGCGTCGAGCGCGCGGGGGTCCAGCCCAGGACCGAGATCGCCTTTTCGCTGCCCGAGACCAGCTTGACGGCGTCGCCTCCTCGACGGGGCCCCTCGATCATCGGAACCGGGCGATTGGTGACATGACGCGAGTGATCGATGACCTCACGCACCGAGAAACCGTTCCCGGTCCCCAGGCAGAACACCTCCTGGGTGCCGTCCGGAACCTGTCCGCCCAGCAGATGCTTGAGGCCCAGCACATGCGCATCGACCAAATCCATGACATGGACATAATCGCGGATGCATGTCCCGTCCGCCGTCGGATAGTCGGTGCCATGGATGGTCAGCGCGTCCCGCTTGCCGTCGATCGCGTCGAGGATCAGCGGAATGAGATGGGTCTCGGGCTGATGAAACTCGCCCACTTCGCCCTCGGGATCGGCACCCGCCACGTTGAAATAACGGAAAATCACCGAGCGCAGCCCGTCCGAGGCGCCGAAATCACGCAGCATGTCCTCGATCGCGCGCTTGCTCGCGCCATAGGCGTTCAAGGGCGTCTGCGCCGTCCCTTCGTCCAGCACGACCCCATCATGATCGCCATAGGTCGCGCAGGTCGAGGAAAAGACGAAGTTGCGAATGCCTGCGGCCAGCGCCGCCTCGATCAGGTTGAGCGAGGCCGAGACATTCCCGCGCCAGTATTTTCCCGGCTCGCGCATCGCCTCACCCACCTGGCTCAGCGCCGCGAAATGCATCACCGCAACCGGCTTGTGACGGGACAGCACCTCGTCGAGCCGCGCGCGATCCATCAGATCGCCCTGCTCAAAGGGCCCGAATCTGACGGCATCCTGCCAGCCGGTGCAGAGATTGTCATAAGTGACCGGGATGAACCCGGCATTGCGCAGCGCCTTGCAGGCATGCGAGCCGATATAGCCCGCGCCGCCCGTCACCAGAACCGTTTGAGACATTTATTCGGCGGCCTTCCGGATCGACATCACATCGGCCAGATATTCGCCGAACTCATCCTTGAGTTCTTCGCGCGCGAGGCCGAAGGCGACCGTTGCTTGCAGGAAACCCGCCTTGGAGCCACAATCGAACCGCTGGCCGCGGAAGCGCAGGCCAAAGACATCGCGGCCTTCCTCGATCTCATCCGCGATCGCATCGGTTAACTGGATCTCGCCGCCCGCACCCTGTTTGAGCTTGTTGAGGTTTTCCATCACGCTCGGGGCAAGGATGTAGCGCCCGATCACCGCGAGGTTCGAGGGCGGGTTCTCCTTGGGCTTCTCGACCATGCCGCGGGCGCGGACGATCGCGCCCATATCCTCGGCCACGTCGAGCACGCCATAGGATTTGGTCTTTTCCATCGGGACTTCCATCGTGGCAACCATGGTGCCCCCGGTTTCCTGATAGGCCTCGATCATCTGCTGCAGGCATGGCGGCTCGCCCATGATCACGTCATCGGTCAGGATTACCGCAACCGCTTCGTCATGAACCAGGCGCCGCGCGCACCAGACCGCGTGGCCCAACCCAAGCGCCTTGTGCTGTCGGACATAAGCAATTGCTCCGGAATCCATATTGGTCGAGCGCAGCAATTCCAGCAGATCAATCTTGCCGGATTTCTTCAGACTGGATTCCAATTCATGCGAATGATCGAAATAATCCTCGAGCGCACCCTTGCCGCGCGAGGTGACAAAGATGAATTCCTCGATCCCTGCGGCGCGCGCCTCGTCAATGGCATATTGAATCAGGGGACGGTCAACCAAGGTCATGATCTCCTTGGGAACGCTTTTGGTCGCCGGCAAAAAGCGGGTTCCCAATCCTGCGACGGGGAAGATTGCCTTTGTTACTTTGCGACTCATGGATCTGGTCTCCTGATTTCTGCCCGGTCCGGCAACATTATCGCCCTTTGTCGACGGTTGCACAACAACACCCAATAACGCGGAGCAGTTAGACATGTTTCCGATAAAATCTTCTGTGGCAAGAAGAACCGGCAGTTTTCCGCACAGTCAACGCTGCAATGCAGCAAAATGTACATATTCCCGTTCCGCACGCTGCTCCCGTGACAAGAGCATGACCGTCGGATCGCCCGGAAGCGAGCTGCCCCATACCCCGCCGACCTGCTCCCACCAGCCCTCGGGCCGCAGGACCCGACGATGCGGCAGAAAGCTTGGCGAAAAGAGGATAATCGCGACCGGTTGACCGTCGGCCACGGCCCGCGCCGCCCTTTCCCGAAGCCGAGCGGCTTGCCAGTGCCAACCAGACAGGAACAAGGCAGACGCGCGGCGCGACGAAATCGGCAAAAGCGGCGGCGGCTCGTCCCTGTCCCATATCGGCACGGGGGGCGGGCCGGCGGACCGGGCCTCGTTCATTCCCTGCTCAAGGCTCGCAAGGATGGGCGCGACACGAAACGGATCCAGCCGTCCGGCAACCATTTGCCGCAAAAGGCGCTTGCGCTGCGCATCGGCCAGCCAAGCGACCGATCCGCCATGCCTTGCCGCGAAAAAACAGGTCGAGCGACCGATGGCGCGCAGATCATGAGGAACGCCGACCGCAGCGCGCGACGCGCCGGGCGCCAGGCCATGAACCACCTCGGCTGCGGGGACCACCGCCGTCAGCCCGTCCGGCCGATGACGCGCCAGGCGCATATTCACGTCGCTTTCGTCCAGGTGATAGGCAAATGCCGGGTCGAATCCCCCGATCTCGACAAGGGACGACCTTCGGAAGGCGCAATTCGTGCCAAGCGTGCTGACCGGATTGCCACGCTCGGGGGGCAGCAGCCGCGTTTCGGTCAGCTCGATCGGATAGCAGCGGCCTGAAGGCGTGATCCGCTCGGCGCGGACCTGCCAGGAAAGGCCATCTGGACCCCGCGTGAAGCCAGTGGCCGCGACAACCCGCAGGTCGACAAAAGGCGCGCAAAGCGCCCTCACCCAGCCCGGTCCGGCCACCGCATCGTCGTCGATGAAAAGCACGATCTCGCCCGCCGCCCGAGCCAGTCCCGCATTGCGGGCCGCCGAGATGTTCGGCAGGTCGAAGCTGACTCGCTTGAGGTCAAGATCAGGGCGGGTGCCGACAGCATCTGGATCCGCGACCAGCACCACCTCGAAACACGGATGGTCCTGCCGTGTCAGGGCCGCAAGGCAGCGGCTCAGCTCAAGCGGCCGGTGGCGCGAGACGATGACGACCGAAGCCGACAGCGCCTCGGCCCCGCCATTCATCACGCAATGCCCATGCGCTGCATCATTGCCTCGAGTTTGGGGACGTCAGAGGGGTTGTTGAGCTCCCAGAACTCACGGCCCCGCGCCTCGACTTCGACGCAGAGCACCTTTCGGCCACGTTCGAGAAAACGAAGCTGTTCGAGCCCTTCGAGGGATTCCAGCCGGCCTTCGTCCCAGGTCGCATAAGCGGCCAGCGCTTCGGGACGATAGGCATAAACCCCGACATGGTGAAAGACCGGCGTCGGGTCGCTTGGGCCGAACTCGGCGGCAGCGAAAGGTATCACTTCCTTTGAGAAGTAAAGCCCGCGCCGGTCATGGCCGAAAACTGCCGTCGTCCCGCCGACACGCCCCGCCACGCGATCGGCGATCAGTTCCGAGCGCATCGCGCCAGAGCAACGCAGCACGGGGGTCGCGACATCGGCCCCGGCATCCTCGCGCAGACCGCGGACCAGCTCTTCGACAAACCATGCCGGCGTGAGGGGAGCGTCGCCCTGAAGGTTCACGACGAGTTCGGGGCAGATGCCCAGATTGGCGACCGCCTCGGCGCAGCGCTCGGTGCCGTTGCGCGCGGTGGTCGAGGTCATGGCGACCTCGGCCCCGAAGGCCTCGGCATGGTCGCGGATGCGGGCATCGTCGGTCGCGACAATGACGCGGTCCACCCCAGCGACCTCGCGGGCCGCCTGCCAGCTGCGCCGGATCAGACTGAGCCCTTCGCCGGTCGCACCGCGCAATTCGACGAGCGGCTTGCCGGGATAGCGGGTCGAGGCGTGACGCGCCGGGATGACGATGACGACAGACATTCTCAGTTCAGCCTTTATGTTTCAGTTCTTGACCAGCAGCACGCCCGGCGCGAAGGCGATGAAAAAGGGATTCTCAAAGCCCGGCTTGCCGTATGTCAGCGCGGAATGGTCGTCAAATCGCACCACCTCGCCGCCCGCACCGCGCAACACCGCGTCCCCGGCGGCCGTGTCCCATTCCATCGTCCGGCCGAGCCGCGGATAGAGATCCGCCTCACCCGTGGCAACGAGACAGAATTTCAGCGACGATCCCGCCGAGGTCATGTCTCGCACGGCATAACGGTTGATATAGTCATCGGTGGCCGCGTCGCGATGGGATTTCGAGGCCACCACCATGAGGCCGCGATTATCAGGCATGGAGTTGACGCCGATGGCATGGACTTCGCCCGGCTTTTCGCCAAACGGACCCTTCTCCTCGACCGCACCGCCATTTGCCGTGGTATAGAACAGCCTGCCCTTGGCTGGAGCATAGACCACGCCAAGCTTGGGCACGCCATCGACCACATAGGCAATGTTGACCGTGAAATCCCCGCGCCGCTGCACGAATTCCTTTGTGCCATCGAGCGGATCGACGATCAGAAAGGTCGAAAGACTTTGGCCATGGGTGGCGGCCTGTTCCTCGGTCACCAGCGGAATATCGGGAAAGGCCGCGCGCAACCCCTCCGAGATCAGCGCATCCGCAGCCTCGTCGGCCTCGGTCACCGGCGAGGCGTCGGATTTCGCCCGGACCTCGAAATCCTCGGCGTCATAGATGCGCATGATCTCGTCCCCCGCCTTCAGGGCGAGGCGACGCATCTCGGTAATCATTTGATGAAACGGCATTGGCTTTCCCTTTGTGCAGGGTGTGCAGAACGATTGAAGGCGATACCCGGTTTTCTTATGATGCCACAGAAATCGCGGGGCAAGCGCCGCAACCTCATGTTCCCGTATCAGAGGCAAAGATGTTCGTACAGCGTCGCAACCGCAACATGCTTGAGGCCGCATTCACGACCTTTGCGCTGATCTACCATGTCACGGTCAACAATCTGCGCAAGCAAGAGCGCAATCCGATCATCGGGCTGGTGATGACCGTTTTGCGCGGCGTCACGATGATTGCGGGCTTCTACCTTTTCTATGCCATTCTGGGCATTCGCGGCTCGCCCATCCGTGGCGATTTCGTGCTTTATATCATGTCCGGCATCTTCATGTTCCAGACCCATACGACGGCGATCGGCGCGGTCGCGGGGGCCGGCAGTCCCATCAACAACATGACAAAGCACGATCCGCTGAACACCGCGGTGCTGATGTCGGCGGCCGCGCTTGCCGCGCTGTATCGGCAGACGATCGCGGCCTTTACCATCCTGGCGATCTATCACTATTTCATCGAGCCGGTTCACATTGAAAAGCCGATTGCCTGCTACGGGCTGCTGTTGCTTTCCTGGTTCAGCGGCTGCTGCATCGGCCTGCTGTTTCTGTCGCTGCGAGTCTGGTGGCCGCAAGGCGGATTGGTCGCGACGAATGTCTATCAGCGCCTGAACTTGGTCTTTTCGGGCAAAATGTTCGTGGCCAATACCCTGTCCACAGCAATGCTGCATACGTTCTCGTGGAACCCATTGTTTCACATCATAGATCAGACACGTGGCGTAGCCTTTATCAACTATTCGCCGCGCAATTCCTCGCTGACCTATCCGCTTTACTGCATGGCAGCGCTTTTGATGATCGGCCTGATGGCCGAGTTCGTGACGCGGAAATCCATTTCGGTCAGTTCGCTGGCCGGGCGCTGACCTCGGCCTTCGGATAGATAAAATCGCGTCCGATCGGCCCGAATTCAATCTTCTGCGCTGCTTGCAGGCGGTTTCGGGCCTTCCTATATAGCCCCAAGAGTTTGGAGGGCATGTCCTCCGGTCAATCCAGGGATCGGGCTTCGGGTGCCTCTTGAGGACCTGAGACCCATGAAATCGCCGCAAGAAAGGTTATTGAATGTCTAAAGTCATCGGCATCGACCTCGGAACCACGAATAGCTGCGTCGCCATCATGGACGGCAGCCAGCCGAAGGTCATCGAGAATTCGGAAGGCGCACGCACCACGCCGTCCATCGTCGGTTTCACCGATAGCGAACGTCTCGTCGGCCAGCCGGCCAAGCGCCAGGCAGTCACGAACCCGTCGAATACCGTCTTCGCCGTCAAGCGCCTGATCGGCCGCCGCACCACTGACGCAGAAGTCGAAAAAGACAAGAAACTCGTCCCCTATAACATTGTCGATGGCGGCAATGGCGACGCATGGGTCGAGGTCCGTGGCGAGAAATACTCGCCGAGCCAAGTTTCCGCCTTCATCCTGCAAAAGATGAAGGAAACCGCCGAATCCTATCTGGGCGAGCCGGTCACGCAGGCCGTCATCACGGTTCCGGCCTATTTCAACGACGCCCAGCGTCAGGCGACGAAAGACGCCGGCAAGATCGCGGGCCTCGAGGTTTTGCGCATCATCAACGAGCCGACCGCCGCCGCACTGGCCTATGGCCTCGACAAGAAAGATTCGAAAACCATCGCCGTCTATGACCTTGGCGGGGGTACCTTCGACATCACCATTCTGGAAATTGACGACGGCCTCTTCGAAGTGAAATCGACCAACGGGGACACGTTCCTCGGCGGCGAAGACTTCGACATGCGCATCGTCAACTACCTCGCCGACGAGTTCAAGAAAGAGCACGGCGTCGACCTGACCAAGGACAAGATGGCCCTCCAGCGCCTGAAAGAGGCCGCCGAGAAAGCCAAGATCGAACTGTCCAGCTCGTCGCAGACCGAGATCAACCAGCCGTTCATCTCGATGGACAAGGACTCGGGCACGCCGCTGCACATGGTCATGAAACTGACCCGCGCCAAGCTGGAAAGCCTCGTCGCAGACCTGATCAAGCGCACCATCAAGCCGGTGCAGGACGCGCTGAAGGATGCGGGTCTGTCGAAAGGCGATATCGACGAGATCGTTCTCGTCGGCGGCATGACCCGGATGCCGAAAGTCATCGAAGCGGTCAGCGAATATTTCGGCAAAGAGCCCCATAAAGGCGTGAACCCGGATGAAGTCGTGGCGCTTGGCGCGGCCATCCAGGCCGGCGTGTTGCAAGGCGACGTCAAGGACGTGGTCCTGCTCGACGTGACGCCCCTGTCGCTGGGCATCGAGACGCTTGGCGGCGTCTTCACCCGCCTGATCGACCGCAACACCACCATCCCGACCAAGAAGTCGCAGATCTTCTCGACCGCCGAGGACAACCAGAACGCCGTCACCATCCGCGTCTTCCAGGGTGAGCGCGAAATGGCTGCCGACAACAAGCTGCTCGGCCAGTTCAACCTCGAGGACATCCCGCCGGCCCCGCGCGGCATGCCGCAGATCGAGGTGACCTTCGACATCGACGCCAACGGCATCGTGTCCGTCAGCGCCAAGGATAAAGGCACCGGCAAAGAGCAGAACATCACGATCCAGGCTTCGGGCGGTCTGACCGACGAGGATATCGAGAAGATGGTCCGCGACGCCGAAGCCAATGCCGAGGCCGACAAGCAGCGCAAGGAACTGGTCGAAGCCCGCAACCAGGCCGAAAGCCTGATCCACTCGACCAAGAAATCGCTGGAAGAGCATGGCGACAAGGTCGACGGCTCGACCGTCGAAGTCATCGAGCTCGCCATCGGTGCGCTGGAAGATTCGCTCAAGACCGACGATGCCGGCAAGATCAAGGGCGGCATCCAGAACCTGATGGACGCCTCGATGAAGCTCGGCGAGGCGATCTACAAAGCCAGCCAGACTGAGGGCGGCGAAACCGGTGCGGCCGAGAATGAGCGGGCGCGTGACGATGACGACATCGTTGATGCCGATTTCGAAGACCTCGGCGAAAACAAGCGTAAGTAAGCGCATGTAACCCCAACGGCCGGCCCGCAGCGCAAGAATCGCGCGGGCCGGCTTTCTCTTGAAGGACCCCGGACGCGATCGACATGGCGAAACGTGACTATTACGAAGTGCTGGGCGTGACTCGGGGCGCCTCGGCCGACGAGATCAAAAAAGCCTATCGCACCAAGGCAAAACAGCTTCACCCCGACCGGAACAAGGACTGCAAGGTCTCGGAGGAATCGTTCAAGGAAGTGAACGAGGCCTATGACTGCCTGAAGGACGACCAGAAAAAAGCCGCCTATGACCGTTTCGGCCATGCCGCCTTTGAAAATGGCGGCGGCGGTTTCTCGCGTGGCGGCAATGGCCAAGGCGATTTCGGCTCGGCTTTTGCCGATGTCTTCGAGGATCTCTTTGGCGACATGATGGGTCGCCGCGGCGGCAATGGCGGCGGGCGCTCGCGGGCGAGCCGCGGCCAAGATCTGCGCTACAACCTGCGCGTCACGCTGGAAGACGCTTTTACCGGCGCGCAGAAGACCATCAACGTGCCCGGCTCGGTCGCTTGCGGCTCGTGCAAGGGCACCGGCGCCGAAGGCGCGGTCGAGCCGACCACCTGTCCGACCTGCTCGGGCATGGGTCAGGTCCGCGCGAGCCAGGGCTTCTTCACCGTCGAGCGCACCTGTCCGACCTGTAACGGTCAGGGCCAGATCGTCAAGAATCCCTGCAAGGAATGCCGCGGCGCGGGCCGGATCGAGAAAGAGCGCACGCTCTCGGTCAATATTCCGGCAGGCGTCGAGACCGGGACCCGCATTCGCCTTGCCGGCGAGGGCGAGGCCGGGATGCGCGGTGGCCCCTCGGGCGATCTCTATATCTTCATCGAGGTCAAGGACCACGCGATCTTCATCCGCGACGGGCGCATGCTCGCCTGTCAGGTTCCGGTCAGCATGGTCACGGCCTCGCTGGGCGGAGAGATCGAGGTTCCGACCATCGATGGCGGGCGGTCGCGCGTCAAAGTGCCGCCGGGCACGCAATCGGGCAAGCAGTTGCGCCTGCGTGGCAAGGGCATGCCGCCCTTGCGCCACGGGCCGGGGATGAATGGCGAAGCCGGAGATATGCTGATTGAACTCGCGGTCGAAACGCCGGTCAACCTGACTGCCCGTCAACGGGACATCCTGCGCGAATTCGAGGCGATTCAAGCCGATAACAGCCCCCAGACCCAAGGCTTCTTCCAGAAGATCAAGGGCTTTTGGGACGAGATGAAGGGCTGAGAATGACAGCGACGGGCCGGATTAACGGCCCGTTTACCGCCAGGATGGCAGATTGCGGGCATGAGCCCGAATCGCGCCTTTCACGAAGCCCCCTTGCCGCTTTTCACCGCGGCAGAGCCCCTGCATGCCGATGACGAGGCAGGACTGGCCGCGATTCCCGCAGGTCGGCTGCCCAGCTATCTGTCCGACCATCGCAAAAGGCTGCGCGAGCGCTTCATTCAGGGCGGGCCCGAGGCCATGCCCGATTACGAATTGCTCGAACTTGTCCTGTTTCGCGCGATCCCCCGGCAGGATGTGAAACCCTTGGCCCGGCTTCTGATCACGCATTTCGGCGATTTCAACCGCGTGCTTTCAGCCCCCATCCAACGACTCGGCAAGGTCCAAGGGGTCGGCCCCGCCGTCATCCAGGAACTCAAGATCGTCGCCGCGGCGGCGCAGCGTCTCGCCCGCTCGCGGGTGATGCACCGCCCCGTGCTGACCAGTTGGGACGCGCTGCTCGACTATTGTCACACGGCCATGGCGCATCGCGAGATCGAGCAGTTCCGCGTCCTCTATCTCGACCGCAAGAATGTGCTGATCGCGGATGAAGAGCAGGCGCGGGGAACGGTGGACCATGTCCCGGTCTATCCCCGCGAGATCATGCGCCGGGCCCTGGAACTGTCGGCCAGCGCACTGATCCTTGTCCACAACCATCCCTCGGGGGATCCGACGCCGTCACAGGCCGATATTTCGATGACCGGACGGATCGCTGCCGCGGCCGAGGTCATGGGAATCACTATTCACGACCATCTCATCATCGGAAAGTCGCGCGAACTGAGTTTTCGCGCCGAGGGGCTTTTGTGAGCCCGGCCACGCGCCCGAGCGTCGCGAAACGTCCTGACCCGCAGCGAAAATCCCACACATTGGCCGGGTTGCGACAAGGGGGCTTCCCCCCCGCGCTAGACTGACAAAAAATTGACCGCTACAAACCCGCGAGGGAGGGGGAAGTGACGATCACGGCCCCACTCTGTCGTATCGCCCCTTTTTCGGGGCAAGAATGGAGATCAGACCCGTGTCCCACGCAGACGACCACGCAGGAGACAGCGGTGCCACCCGGAGGGACTTCCTCTATTTCGCGACCGCCGGTGCCGGCACCGTCGCGGCCGGCGCTGCCGCCTGGACCCTTGTCAACCAGATGAACCCCTCGGCCGACGTCCAGGCGCTCGCCTCGATCCAGGTCGATGTCAGCGGCGTCGAGACCGGCACGCAGCTTACGGTCAAATGGCTGGGCAAACCCGTGTTCATCCGCCGCCGGACCGAATCCGAGATCCAGCAGGCTCGCGAAGTCGAACTTGGCCAGCTCATCGACCAAAGCGCCGAGAATGAGAACAAACCCAACGAGCCCGCGCTGGACCAGAACCGCACGCTGGACGAGGCCGGCGAATGGCTGGTGATGCTGGGTGTCTGCACCCATCTGGGCTGCGTGCCGATCGGCGATGGCGCAGGCGATTTCGGCGGCTGGTTCTGTCCCTGCCACGGCTCGCATTACGATACGGCGGGACGCATCCGCAAAGGCCCGGCGCCGCAGAACCTGCATATCCCCGTCGCCGCCTTCGTCAACGAAACCACCATCCAACTGGGCTGAGGAGGCGCATATGGCCGGAATTCCCCACGACCATTACGAGCCGAAATCGGCACCCGAGAAATGGCTGCACCGTCGTCTGCCGATCATCAGCCTGCTTTATGACACGATCCTGATCCCGACCCCCAAGAACCTGAACTGGTGGTGGATCTGGGGCATCGTGCTGGCTTTCTGCCTCGTGTTGCAGATCGCGACCGGCATCGTGCTGGTGATGCATTACACGCCGCATGTCGATCTGGCCTTCGCCTCGGTCGAACATATCATGCGCGACGTGAATGGCGGGTATATGCTGCGCTATCTTCATGCAAACGGCGCGTCTTTGTTCTTCTTCGCCGTCTATATCCACATCTTCCGCGGGCTCTATTACGGCAGCTACAAGGCCCCGCGCGAGGTCACCTGGATCGTTGGCATGCTGATCTATCTGATGATGATGGGCACTGCCTTCATGGGCTATGTGCTGCCCTGGGGACAGATGTCCTTCTGGGGCGCGACCGTCATCACCGGCCTGTTCGGTGCGATTCCCGGCATCGGCCAGTCGATCCAGACCTGGCTTCTGGGCGGACCGGCGGTCGACAATGCGACGCTCAACCGGTTTTTCTCGCTGCATTACCTGCTGCCTTTCGTGATCGCGGCCCTGGTCGTCGTCCATATCTGGGCCTTCCACACCACCGGCAACAACAACCCTTCCGGGGTCGAGGTGCGCCGCACGTCGAAAGAGGAAGCCAAGAAGGACACCCTGCCCTTCTGGCCCTATTTCGTGATCAAGGATTTCGTCGGCCTCGCGATCGTTCTGGTGATCTTCTTCGCGGTCGTCGGCTTCATGCCGAACTATCTGGGCCACCCCGACAACTATACCGAGGCAAACCCGCTCGCGACGCCCGCACATATCGTGCCGGAATGGTATTTCCTGCCCTTCTACGCGATCCTGCGGGCCTTCACCGCCGATGTCTGGGCGGTGCAGCTGGTGAACTGGCTGTCCTTCGGCATCATCGACGCCAAGTTCTTTGGCGTGTTGGCGATGTTCGGTGCCATTTTGGTGATGGCGCTCGTGCCTTGGCTCGACACGTCGCGCGTGCGCTCGGGTCGGTTCCGGCCGCTGTTCAAATGGTGGTTCTGGATCCTCGCCGTCGACTTCGTCGTGCTGATGTGGGTCGGCGCCATGCCTGCCGAGGGGATCTATCCCTATATCGCGCTGGCCGGAGCGGCCTATTGGTTCGCCTATTTCCTGGTGATCCTTCCTCTCCTCGGCATTATCGAGAAGCCTGAACCGATGCCATCGACCATCGAGGAAGACTTCGACGCCCATTACGGCGCCAAAACCCATCCTGCCGAGTAAGGAGAGGCAACAATGACCCTGAGAAACCCGTCGCTCACGGCTGTTGCGCTGACCCTTGCCTTGGCAGGGGGCGCCGTGGCGCAGGACGCATCGACCGCGCCCGGCACCAGCGCGCCGGCCGGATCAAGCTATCACAGCGGCACGGCGACCGACACGGCAGCCGGCATCCCGGCCCCCGCCGCGCCGTCCCCCGCTGGGGCTGCGGTCACCGCGACCCCGGCCCCCGAGCCTGCCACGGAACCGGCACCGGCACCGCAGGCAGCGCCTGAGGCCCCCGTTGCCGAGACCGCAGCACCGGCGGCTGCGGTCGAAGCCGAAGCCCCTGCCGCAACGACCGAAGCACCGGTCCCGGCGACCGAGCCGCCCGCAGCAGAGGCCGAGGCCCCTGCTGCGGCATCCGAGCCGATGACCGCCGAAACGGAGGCAACCGCCCCGGCACAGCCCGCTCCGGAGGTGCCTGCCGAGGCTGCGTCTGCCGCGGAGCAACCCGCTCCGGCCTCTGAAGCCGCGCCCGCGGAAGCCCCGGCTGCGGCCGAACCGGCCCCTGCCGAGTCCGGCGAGGCCGCAGCGGCGGAGGAAAGCAGCGCCGAGGCCGCGCATGACCCGGCCGCTGGCGCACATGAAGAGGCTGCGGCGGGTCATGCCGCGCCGCATATCGAGGATATTTCCTTCAGCTTCGAGGGGCCGTTTGGCAGCTATGACCAGTTCCAGCTGCAACGCGGCCTGCAGGTCTATACCGAGGTCTGCTCGGCCTGTCACGGTTTGCGCTATGTGCCGCTTCGCACATTGGGCGATGCCGGCGGTCCGGGCCTGCCCGAGGATCAGGTTCGCGCCTATGCCGCGGGACTGGACATCACCGATGCCGAAACCGGCGAAGATCGGCCCCGTGCGCCGACCGACCATTTCCCCACCGTTTCGGGCGAGGGCATGGGACCGGACCTCTCGCTGATGGCCAAGGCCCGGGCGGGCTTTCATGGCCCCTACGGCACCGGCATCTCGCAGCTTTTCCGCGGCATAGGCGGGCCGGAATATATCCACGCCCTTCTGGCCGGCTATGACGGAGAAACCAAGGAGGAGGCAGGCAGCACCTTCTATCACAATGCCGCCTTTGCCTCGGGCTGGATCAAGATGCCCCCGCCCCTGAGCGACGGACAAGTCACCTACGAGGACGGGACTGAGGCGACGGTCGATCAGATGGCGCGCGATGTCTCCGCCTTCCTGATGTGGACCGCAGAGCCCAAGATGATGGACCGCAAGCAGGTGGGCATGGTCTCGGTGCTGTTCCTGATCGTTCTGGCCTCGCTGCTCTATCTGACGAACAAGAAACTGTGGTGGCCCATCAAGCACGGGCGCAAGCCCGACTGATCTGCCGCAAATGCCTTTGAGACGCGCCCTTCGGGGCGCGTCCTTCATTTCCGCCGCTGGACAAATCCGGCGGCCCCGGGCCAGATAGCGGGCCAGACCAGGGGAAACGGCGATGACGATCTATAATCTCGGCTCGATCAACATTGACCATGTCTACCGGCTTGCCGAACTGCCGCGTTCGGGCGAGACGATCCATTCCCTGGCGCTGTCGCATGGGCTGGGCGGAAAGGGCGCCAATCAATCGGTCGCGGCGGCCCGTGCCGGGGCCCGCGTGGTCCATCTGGGCGCGATGGGCCCGGGCGATGACTGGGTGATCGCGCGGCTGCAGGATGCGGGGGTAGATACGACCGGGATCGCCAGGCTGCCCGACACCGCCACCGGCCACGCCATTATCCTGGTCGACGAAACGGGCGAGAACTCGATCATCCTGCATGGCGGGGCGAACCGCGCGCTGAATGCCGAGACACTGGTCCGCGATCTGACCGGGATCGGGCCGGGCGACATTCTTCTCATGCAGAATGAAACCAATCTTCAGGCCGAAGTCGCGGCCCAGGCCCGCGAGGCAGGCGCGACGGTGATCTATTCCGCGGCGCCGTTCGAGATCACGGCGCTGCGCGAAGTGCTGCCGCATGTCTCGATCCTCGCGATGAACGAAGGCGAAGCCGCACGGACCTTCGCCGCGCTGGGGGACACGCTTCCGGTTCAGGGGCTGCTGGTCACGCGGGGCGCGGAGGGCGCGGAATATCGTGATCTGCTGCGCGGCGAGACGTATCGCCAGCCGGCCTTTCCCGTCACCGCATTGGATACGACCGGGGCAGGAGACTGTTTCGCCGGTTGGTTCGCCGCCGGCCTCGCCCGGGGCGAGGACGTTTCGACGGCACTGCGCCATGCCGCGGCGGCGAGCGCCCTGCAGGTCAGCAAGCACGGCGCCGGTGACGCCATGCCCGAGCGCGCCGAGGTCCTTCGATTTCTGGGCGAGCAGCCATGACCGCTTGCCGCCCCTGCTCCTCATTCCTATCTGAAAGCGCATGAAACTTTCATTCCTGAACCGCCCACCCCGCGTCGCCGTTATCCGCCTACAGGGGGTCATCGGCGCAGGCGCGCGTGGCGCGAGCCTGTCGGATGCCGCTTTGGCCGCGCTGTTCGAACGCGCCTTCAAGCGCCGCAAGCCCGCCGCCGTCGCGCTGGTCATCAACTCGCCGGGCGGCTCTCCGGTGCAATCCAGCCTCATCGGCGCGCGGATCCGCCGCCTTGCCGAGGAACAGAAAGTCCCGGTTCACGCCTTTGTCGAGGATGTCGCCGCCTCAGGCGGCTATTGGCTGGCCTCGAGCGCGGATTTCATCTGGGCGGATGACAGTTCGGTCCTGGGATCGATCGGCGTGATTTCGGCCGGATTCGGGTTTGCCGAACTCATTGCCCGGCACGGCATCGAGCGCCGCGTCCATACGGCCGGACAGTCGAAATCCATGCTCGACCCATTCCGCCCCGAAAAGCCCGAGGATGTCGAACGTCTGAACCGGTTGCTGCTGCCGATCCACGCGGCCTTCAAAGAGCAGGTCCTGGCCCGCCGAAAGGACCGGCTGGCCGAAGGGCGCGACCTCTTCAACGGCGAGATCTGGACCGGCCGCGAGGCGGTGGAACTGGGCCTGGCCGACGGCATCGCACATCTCGTGCCCAAGATGCGCGAGCTTTACGGCAGCAAGGTCCGCTTCCTGACTTATGGCCAGCGCAAGCCCCTGCTGCAGCGCTTTGGCCTATCCGCCGAGGATGCGATCGGCATGATCGAAGAGCGCGCGGCATTCGCGCAATTTCAGGCGAGGGGCTGATGATCAAAACGGTTCTTCTTTGCCTGCTCATCATCATCGCGCTGGCACTGGCCGCCGGCCCGGGGGTGCGCCGAATCATCGCCCGCCTGTTGGGCATCCCGCGCCGATGACGGCTTTGGTCACCGGGGCATCCCACCGGATCGGGCGCGCGCTCGCGCTCGAACTGGCCAAAGAGGGGCATGACGTCGCCATTCACTATCACGTCTCCGAGGGTGCCGCCGAGGACACGGCCTCTGCCGCGCGGGCGCTCGGGGTGCGTGCCGAAACCTTTCGCGCCGATCTTCTGGACCTCGACCAGGTCGAGGGCTTGATCCCGCGGATCGGCGAAGAGATGGGTCCGCTGACCGTTCTGGTGAATAATGCATCGATCTTTGAACCGGATACGATCCGCGACGCCACCCGCGAAAGCTGGGACCGCCATATCGGTTCCAATCTGCGTGCGCCGCTGATCCTGATCCAGGCCTTTGCGGCGCAACTGCTGCCCGGGATGCGGGGACAGGTCATCAATCTGATCGACCAAAGGGTCCGAAAGCCCACCCCGCAATTCATGACCTATTCGCTGGCCAAGGCCGGATTATGGTGGCTGACCCGGACCACGGCCCAGGCTCTGGCCCCCGCCATCCGCGTCAACGCGATCGGACCCGGCCCGACCTTGCAAGGCAGCCGCCAGACGCCGGGTGATTTCGCCCGGCAGCAGGCCTCGACCTTGCTCGAGAATGGCGCATCGCCCCAGGACATCCGCGCGGCGCTGAGCTATCTTCTGCGGGCCGAGTCGGTCACCGGCCAGTTGATCTGCGTCGATGGCGGCCAGCATCTGGCCTGGCAGACACCCGATATCGGGCTGGCAGAGTAAGGAACGCGGGTTTTCGGGCGCGACAAGTTGTCCACCTTTTCCATGCCCGTCGCAATAAGTTCACGATTCTGCCAGCAAATTCATGTAATTGTTGCGCTGATAAAAAATATCTAGAAAAAATAACGCGTTACAAAACTGCGTAAAATTTGCGCAAGTCGAGGAATCCCCAAGAAACGCTTGCTCAACACAGCTTCCCCCCAAGGTCGCCCACAGAGTTATCCACATATTCCGTGGACAGGATTCTGCTTGAAATTAACCCGATGAACTTGCAGCCGCGCATGGGAATCATTTCATTTGACAGGCCATGACTGATTCCATCTCTCCCGAATTGCCCGCCAAGACCGGGCAGCCGCTGATCCAAGACTATCTTCGCACGCTTGACGCCTCGCCGGGGGTCTATCGGATGCTCGATGCCCAGGGCGCGGTGCTCTATGTCGGCAAGGCCCGCAACCTCAGGGCGCGGGTCTCGAACTATGCCCGCGGCACGGGTCATTCGGCGCGGATCGCGCGGATGATCCGCGAAACCTGCGCGATGATGTTCCTGACGACCCGGACCGAGACCGAGGCTCTGCTTCTGGAGCAGAACCTGATCAAGCAGCTCAAGCCCCGCTACAACGTGCTCTTGCGCGACGACAAGAGCTTTCCGAACATCCTTGTCGCCAAGTCCCATCCCTTCGCCCAGATCAAGAAGCACCGCGGCGCGAAATCGGAAAAGGGCGACTATTACGGCCCCTTTGCCAGCGCCGGAGCGGTGAACCGAACGCTGAATCAGTTGCAGCGCGTCTTTCTGCTGCGCAGCTGCACCGACGCGACATTCACCAGCCGGACCCGGCCCTGTCTGCTTTACCAGATCAAGCGCTGTTCGGCCCCCTGCACGGGGCGGATCGGGCTAGAGGATTACAGCGCGCTGGTGGCGGATGCCGAACTGTTCCTGCGCGGCAAGTCCACCCGCATTCAGGTCGATCTGGCCCGCGAGATGGCCGTGGCGGCCGAGGCCATGGAATACGAACGCGCCGCCGCGCTGCGCGACCGCATCAAGGCCCTGACCGCCGTGCAATCGGTTCAGGCGATCAACCCGCGCGGCGTCGCCGAGGCGGATGTCATCGCGCTGCATCTCGAGGGCGGACAAGCCTGCGTGCAGGTCTTTTTCATCCGCGGCAATCAAAGCTGGGGCAATCGCGACTTCTATCCCAAGCTCAACGGCGTCGAATCCGCCGATGAGGTGATGCAGGCCTTTCTGGCGCAATTCTATGACGGCAAGATCCCGCCCCGGATGATCCTTTTGTCACATGGCATCGAGGATCCGGATCTGATGGCCGAGGCGCTGTCGGAAAAGGCCGGACGCAAGGTGGTTCTGGGCGTCCCTCAGCGCGGCGAAAAGGCGGAACTGGTGGAAAACGCCCTGCGCAATGCGCGCGAAAGCCTGGCCCGGCGCATGTCGGAAACTGCGGCTCAGGCGCGGCTTCTGGAGGGTCTGGCCGATGCCTTCGACCTGCCCGCCATCCCGCAGCGCATCGAGATCTATGACAACAGTCACATCCAGGGCACGAATGCCGTGGGCGGCATGGTCGTCGCCGGCCCCGAGGGCTGGATCAAGAGCCAGTATCGCAAGTTCAACATCAAGGGCACGGAGATCACCCCCGGCGACGATTTCGGCATGATGAAAGAGGTGCTGACCCGCCGCTTCACCCGCCTGCTGAAAGAGGATCCCGACCGCCAGAGCGATGCCTGGCCGGACTTGCTGCTCATCGACGGCGGCGCGGGTCAGGTTTCGGCAGTGCATGAGATTATGGCCGAGATGGGGGTCGAGGATATCCCCATGGTCGGCGTCGCCAAGGGCGAGGATCGCGACCATGGCAAAGAGGAGTTCCACCGTCCCGGCCAGCGCCCCTTTGCCCTGCGGATGAACGATCCGGTGCTGTATTTCGTCCAGCGCCTGCGCGACGAGGCGCATCGCTGGGCCATCGGCACGCATCGCGCAAAACGCGCCAAGGCCACGATGGCCAATCCGCTGGACGAAATCGCCGGTGTCGGCGCATCGCGCAAACGCGCCCTGCTCGCGCATTTCGGCAGCGCCAAAGCGGTCAGCCGCGCCGGCCTTGCCGATCTGGTCGCGGTCGAGGGCATCAGTGCGGCGCTGGCCCAAAAGATCCTCGACCATTTCCAGAAGGGCTAGGGCAGCACCGCCCTCAGTGGGCAAGCATCTCCTCGAGGATCTCGCCCCCGCTCAAGACACTGGGGTAATAGGTCGGCCAATTGGTGACCTCGTCGAGCAGCCGGGCACGGTCATCGCCCCAATAGAGGTGAAAATGCCCGGCATCCGTGGGCGCAATCGCATGATCGCTGAACTGGATATAGGCCGGGGCCTCGCTGTCTCCCGAGGCTTTGCGGAAAATGTAGCGCACGCCCCGATTGCCCGCCTTATAGGTCAGGATCTCGTGCCCATCATCGACGTAATGCCCGGAGAGCGCCCCGCCGTCGCGGTAAAATGTCACCCGGCCCTCCTTGATCACGATGCGTTCGACGTCGGTTCGATAGCCGATCTCGTAATATTCGGCATATTGCTCGGCTGTTTTCTCGCCCTTCTTGGCCTTATGCGCCATGACCGGAGCAAGCGTTCCATCCTTCAGCAAGGGATAGACCGATTGCCAGTCCCCCTCCCAATCCGTCAGTTCGCGACTCTGGACCTGTGCCTCATCGAAATGACCCCGGTAAACCGCATCCTGCCCATGCTGATGGTCGTGCTCATGCGCGTGGCTGTGCTCATGCCCGTGATCCGTGCTATGGGCGATGCCCTGCCCCGCCGCCAAGACCGTGCCGCTCAGGAAAGCCGCGCCCAGGATTGCGGTCATCTTGCCTGCCATTTCTCATCTCCAGTTTTGTAATGTTATTACATCACCATCCCTTAAGCGGTGGCTCATGGGATGACAAGGCCGTTCCTGCGGCCGCGCCCCCTTCCCCCCGCCCGAACAAGCGCCTAGATTGCGCGCATGCGCTGGACCTTGCCCAATCTTCTGACCGTTCTGCGACTTGCGGCCGCGCCGCTGGTACCGCTGATGTTTCTGTTCCTCAGCCGGCCCTTCGCGGATTTCGCGGCGCTGGTGCTGTTTCTCGTCGCGGCCATCACCGACTGGTTCGACGGCTACCTTGCCCGAGCCTGGAGCCAGGAAAGCCGATTCGGCGCGGCCATGGATCCGATCGCCGACAAGGCGATGGTCATTATCGCCGTCGTGGTCATCACCGGCTATTCGGGGATGAATCCCTGGCTGATCCTGCCCTCGACCGTGATCCTCTTTCGCGAGGTCTTCGTCTCGGGGCTGCGCGAATTCCTCGGCGACAAGGCCAAGCTTCTGAAGGTCACCAAGCTTGCCAAGTGGAAAACCACCGCGCAGATGACCGCGATTTCCGTGCTGTTCCTGGGAACCGGGCTCAATTACATCGACGTCGGCCAGCCCCCGCGCGTGGGCGAGACCAGCCTGCCCTGGTCCGACAAATGGTCCGACCTTGCCACGCAATGCGGCCTCTTGCTGATCTGGATCGCCGCCGTGCTGACCGCGATCACCGGCTGGGATTACTTCGACAAGGCCCGCCCCTTCCTCAGGGATCCCGATGGTCATTGACGTGCTCTATTTCGCCTGGTTGCGCGAGCGCATCGGCCATCCCCGCGAGCGGATCGAGACCGAGGCCGTGACCGTGCGCGATCTCGTGGCCCAGCTCGCGGCCATGGATGACTGGCACGCGAGCGCGCTTTCGGACCTGAAGGCGGTGCGCGTCGCCGTCGATCAGGAACTGACCGATCTGGACGCGCCGCTGGCGGGCGCGCGCGAAATTGCCTTCTTTCCGCCGATGACCGGGGGCTGAGATGCCTGCGCGCCTGCAAGCAGAAGCCTTCGACCTTGCCACCGAGTTGCAGGGATTCGGCAGCGGTGCGGGCGCGGTGGTGACCTTCTCGGGACTGGTCCGGGGTGAGGATGGCCGCCTGACCGGGCTCGAAATCGAGCATTATCCCGGCATGACCGAAAAGGCGCTCGAGAGCTATGGCCTCGAGGCCGCCCGCCGTTTCCACCTGAGCGACTGGATGATCATCCATCGCCACGGCCGGCTTGAGGTAGGCGAGACGATCATGATGGTCGCCACCGCCGCCCGGCATCGCGCCGCGGCCTTCGAGGGTGCCGAATTCCTGATGGATTGGCTGAAATCCCGCGCGCCTTTCTGGAAGCGCGAAATCACCGCCGATGGCCCCGGCCAATGGGTCGAGGCCAAGGATACCGACGAGGACGCCCTGTCCCGCTGGTGAGGCGCAAGTTGCATTCCGTCGGCTGGACGATCATATAGGGCGCGAACCCGACCGGATGACGACGCGGAGCCCTGAATGACCTATCTCGAGTTCGAAAAGCCTCTTGCCGACCTGGAAGGCAAGGCCGAGGAACTGCGCGTGCTTGCCCGCAAGGGCGAAGGTGTGGACCTTGAAAAAGAGGCGGCGGCACTCGACAAGAAGGCCGAGGACATGCTGCGCGACCTCTACAAGCAGCTTGATCCCTGGCGCAAGACGCAGGTCGCCCGCCATCCCGAGCGCCCACATTGCCGCGACTATATCGCCGCCTTGTTCAGCGAATATACCCCGCTCGCCGGCGACCGCGCCTTTGGCGAGGATCATGCCGTCATGGGCGGCCTTGCCCGCTTCCGTGACGCGCCCTGCGTGGTGATCGGCCATGAAAAGGGCAATGACACCAAGTCGCGCCTGACCCACAATTTCGGCATGGCCCGCCCCGAGGGCTATCGCAAGGCGATCCGCCTGATGGATATCGCCGACCGCTTCCGCCTGCCGGTGATCTCGCTCGTCGACACCCCCGGCGCCTATCCGGGCAAGGGCGCCGAGGAACGCGGCCAGTCCGAGGCGATTGCCCGCTCGACCGAGAAATGCCTTCAGATCGGCGTGCCGCTGGTCTCGGTGGTGATCGGCGAGGGTGGCTCGGGCGGCGCGGTCGCATTCGCCACCGCGAACCGCATCGCCATGCTCGAACATTCGATCTATTCGGTGATCTCGCCCGAAGGCTGCGCCTCGATTCTGTGGAAGGATGCCGAGAAGATGCGCGAGGCCGCGCATGCGCTGAAGCTGACCGCGCAGGACCTGAAGAAACTCGACGTGATCGACCGCATCATCCCCGAGCCGATGGGCGGCGCACAGCGCGCCCCTGCCGAGGCCATTGCCGCCGTCGGCAATGCCATCGCCGAGATGCTGGCCGAGTTCGAGGGCAAGAAGCCCGCCGAGATCATCAAAGATCGTCGCCAGAAATTCCTGAACATGGGCTCGAAGGCGCTGGCCTGATCACCCGCCCCATCGACATGAAGAGGTCCGGCCCTTGGGTCGGACCTTCTCGTTTCTTCAGCCACGCGCGGCGCGAATCGCATCCTCAAGAATGGTCAGCGCCTCGTCGAAATGCGCGTCCGGGATGGTCAGCGGCGCGAGGAAACGGATCACATTGCCGTAGACCCCGCAGGTCAGCAGGATCAGGTGGCGCGACAAGGCCTCTTCGCGGACCCGGTTGGCCATTTCGGGATTGGGCCTGTCGCTGCCCGCGACATAGAATTCGACCGCGTTCATGAAGCCGGGGCCGCGAATATCGACGATCTCAGGAACATCGTCGCGCAGGCCGGCAAGGCGCTGCTTCAGGCGCTGACCAAGGCGCGTCGCGCGCTCGCAAAGCCCCTCATCGGCGATCACATCCAGCACGGCATGAGCGGCAGCGACGGCCAGCGGGTTCCCGGCATAGGTGCCGCCCAAGCCGCCCGGCGCGGGGCTGTCCATGACCTCGGCGCGCCCCGTGACCGCGCTGATCGGCAGACCGCCGCCCAAGCCTTTAGCCATGGTGGTCAGATCGGCGGCGACGCCGTGATGCTCCATCGCGAAAAGCTTGCCGGTGCGGGCGAAACCGGTCTGGACCTCATCGGCGATCAGCAGGATCGAATATTGGTCACAAATCTCGCGTAGACGCTGGATGAACCCTGTCGGGGCCTCGTAGAAGCCGCCCTCGCCCTGCACCGGCTCGATAATGATCGCAGCGACACGGGCCGGGTCGATATCGGCCTTGAAGAGCCGATCCAGCGCGGACAATGCCTCGGCCTGCGAGACCCCATGCAACTCGTTCGGGAAAGGCAGGTGCCAGACATCGTTCATCATCGGCCCGAAACCCGCCTTATAGGGCTGGACCTTGCCGGTCAGGGTCATGCCCATGAAGGTCCGACCATGGAAGGCCCCCGAGAAGGCCACGACCCCGGCGCGCCCGGTGTAATGCCGCGCAATCTTGATGGCGTTTTCGACCGCCTCGGCCCCGGTCGTGTAAAAGGCTGTTTTTTTCGGCCCGTCGCCCGGCACGGCGGCGTTCAGACGCTCGGCCAATGCCACGTAGTTTTCGTAAGGCACGACCTGATGGCAGGTATGGGTGAAACGGTCGAGCTGCGCCTTGACTGCTTCGATCACGCGAGGATGACGATGCCCGGTATTCACCACGGCGATGCCAGCGGCGAAGTCGATATAGCGATTGCCGTCCTTGTCCCAGATCTCGGCATTCTCGGCACGTTCGGCATAAATCTGCGTCGTCATGCCGACCCCGCGTGAGATAGCAGCGTTCTTGCGGTCCGTCAGGCTGGTCATGGCGCTCTCCCTCATGGAATCGGGGCGATGCTACAAGGGCTCTTCGCGCCGGAACAGGCCCGCTTGCACGGCGCGGCCCCTTGCGTCACCTTGAGGCATGACCAGCGAAGGGCCGCCTCGATGTTCCCGATCCGAGACCACAATCCCTCTCTGACCACGCCTTACGTCCGGAACGGGCTGATCTTTCTGAATGTGGTCCTGTATCTGCTGACCGATCCGATGCTGGGCGGCATGACCGAGCTTTGGGACAGGCTCGCGCTATACCCGGCAGCGGTGATGCATGGGGAGCATGAATGGGGTTTCCTCACCCATATGTTCCTGCATGCCGGGCTGATCCATCTGGGCGGCAATATGCTATTTTTATGGGTGTTTGGCGATAATCTGGAAGATCAGATGGGGCATATCGGCTTCCTGATCTATTACCTGGCCTGCGGTTTTGCTGCAGCGGCAGGACAGGTCTGGGCCGCGCAAGAAAGCACCATCCCCATGGTCGGGGCCTCGGGCGCGATTGCCGGGGTGATGGGCGGCTACCTGCTGCTTTTCCCAAAGGCCAAGGTCGATGTCATCGCCATCATCATCATCATCATCAAACGCTTCACCATCCCGGCATGGGTGTTGCTGCTGGCATGGTTCGGCTTGCAGCTTTTCTCAACCGCGATGGGGCAGGATGATGGCGTGGCCTATATGGCCCATGCCGCCGGTTTCATCGGAGGCATCTTGCTGGCCGTCCCGGTCTTTCTGCGCCGGGGCGGGCCGGAATTCTGGAAGCTGACGCAGGGACGGCCGCTTTATCAGCCGATCAACTACACGCCCTCACGCATCCCCGAGGTCCGGCGCTAGCACGCCCCGGCTCATATGGCGCTTGCCCGCAAAACCGGGCGCGCGCTCGACCGTGAACCCCGCCGCGCCAAGCGCCCGGCGGACATGGCCTGCGGCGGTATAGGTCGCGAAGGTTCCGCCCGGCGCGGTGTGACGACCAACCTCAGCCATCAGGTCCTCACCCCAAAGCTCGGGGTTCTTCGCGGGGGAAAAGCCGTCAAGGAACCACGCATCCGCCTTGCCATCCCAAGCGGGAAGCGCATCGCGGGCATCGGCCTCGATGATCTCGGCCTGAACCTGCCCGACGGAAAAGCGGCGCTTGGACCAGCCTTCCCGAAGCTGCGCCGAGAGCTCCGCCAGTTCCGGAAACGCCTCCTGTGCGCGGGCAAGCTCATCATGGCTCATCGGAAATGCCTCGAAGCTGGTGAAGCGCACCGGAACGGTCGCGATCTGCGCCAGCGCCAGCAAATTCAGCCCGGTGCCGAAACCCAGCTCCGCGACATGAAAACCTTCGTACAGCCGCTGCGGCAGGTCGTTCCCGGCCAGAAAGACATGGCGCGTCTCATTCAACCCGCCATTCAGGCTGAAATAGGGATCGTCGAAGCGGCGCGAGACCGGGATCGCCCCGTCGCGCCAGTCCAGATCGGCGCTGCTCTGGTCGTTTTCGCCCATAAACGCTAACTCCTTTTGGCAGGCAGATGGACATGGGGTGTCGGAATGGCAAGTGCAAAACTGACCGTGGCCGGGGCGGGGATCTTTGGCCTGTCCTGCGCATGGGAGCTGATCCGACGCGGCGCCGAGGTGCGCGTCTATGAGGCCGAGCGCATCGGCGCAGGCTCCTCGGGCGGGCATGTCGGTGCGCTAGCCCCCCATGCCCCCGAAAACTGGAACCCCAAGAAGCAGATTCAACTCGACGCCCTGATCGCCGCCAAGGACTGGTGGGCCGAGGTCGCCGAGGCCGGCGGCGAGGACCCCGGCTATGCCCGCACCGGCCGCATCCAGCCCGTCGCCGCAGGGGCCGAGGCCCGCCTTCGCGAGCGCATCGCGGATTCGCATCTGAACTGGCCCGATTGGGCCGGGATGGAACTGACAGACTCGCCGCAAGGAAAGCTGATCCCTCAATCCCCTTCGGGCCTATGGCTGGTCGACCGCCTGACCGCCCGGATCAGCCCGCGCCGCGCCGGGGCGGCGCTCGCCGCCGCGATCCGCGCCAAGGGCGGCGAGATCATCGAGTGCACGCCCGCCCCCGACGCCCCCGCCATCTGGGCCACCGGAGTCGCGGGCCTCGCGCCCTTTGGCGGCAATGGCGTCAAGGGCCAGTCGGCGCTGCTGGCATTCAACGCGAGCGACCAGCCGCAGGTCTTTGCCGACGGGCTGCATATCGTGCCGCATTCGGATGGGACGGTGGCGATCGGTTCGACCTCGGAACGGGACGTGACGGATCTCGGGACCGACCACCAGCTTGACGAATTGATCGCCAAGGCGCGCGCCTATTGCCCCGCCTTGGCCGATGCCCCGGTCGTGGATCGCTGGGCGGGCATCCGTCCGCGCGCGAAATCCCGCGCCCCCATTGTCGGCGCTTGGCCCGGCCGCCCCGGCCATTATGTCGCGAATGGCGGCTTCAAGATCGGCCTTGCGATGGCCCCTGCCGCCGCCGGGATGCTGGCCGACCTGATCCTTGAAGGCCGCGACAGCATCCCCGAGGGCTTCCGCCCGCCTATGGCAGTGGACTGACGCCGATCACCAGCGGATGCAGGTGGAAAAACGCGGCCCAAATCAGCAGTGCCGCAGCGATCCGCCTCCAGCCTAAATGGATCGAGACGCCCCTGCGCAGCCCGATGGTAATGCCAAACAGAGCGTAAAGCAGCAGCAACCCGAACAGGATGGCATGAGCCAGATCGCCATTGGCAAGCAGATGTGCGCTGGCCCAAAGCGACGCCCCTCCCATCACGCCCGCCATCCCCAGGGTGCAGGCCAGCAGAATCGCGATGGGCATCACGATATTCACCAGCCAGCGCATCCAGCCCAATTGCGGCCAGATCTCGACAAAGGGCGCGCGGCCCGCCGCGATCACCAGCCAGTAAAGCAAAGCCAGCGACAGCAGGCTGTAGCCGATCAGATACGTCCTCCGCCCGAACCGCGCGGACAGCGGCTCGCGAAACCGCGCCGGAATGACGTGCGAGCCGAGAAAGAACGCCAAGGCGAGTGCGAATTCTGCCCAATCCATGACCGGCACGCTAGCTGCGCCTTTGCGTGCCGGCAATCCTCGTTGACGCCGCAGGCTGTCGCGACACAATAGAGGAAAACGAGGATGACCATGACCCGCCTTCAGACCGCTTTCGACGCCATCGACAAGGCAAATTCCGCCGACCCGACCCTGACTGACGGTCAACCCGAGGCGCTGCTTTACGGCCAGCGCATGACCGCCGAGCAGGCGGCGCTCTACCCCGACGCCTCCGAGCCGCTGCAGATCGCCTGCCGCGGCCAGCATGTCGAACGATGGCTGCTGCCGCGCAAAGACTTCCCGATGGACCGCCCCGGCTACCTCGCTTGGCGGACCGAGCAGGGTCGCCGCCATGCCTCTCGCATCGCCGGGATCATGCGCGAGGCGGGCTATGGGGATAACGACGTGGCCCATGCCGAAAAGATGCTGACCAAGCAGGGCATCAAGCGCGACGGCGACGTGCAGGCGATGGAGGACGTGGCCTGCTTCACCTTCATCCGCTGGTATCTTGGTCCCTTCGCCGAGGGCCGCGACGCCGAGGAATTGCAACGCATCGTCGAAAAAACCGCCCGCAAGATGTCCGAATCCGCCCGCGCCAAGGCGCTCACGGAATTCGCGATCCCCGAACCCTTCGCCGCCGCCTTCCGTGCCTGAGGCGCTGCCCCCAAACGCCCTTATCGTCGCCCACGGCCAGCCGGGTGATCCCGGCCCGCAGCAGGCGGCGGTCGAGGCGCTGGCCGCCGAAGTCGCCCGCCACCTGCCCGAGGCCCGCGTGCGCGGCGCGACCCTCGCCATGCCCGGCGCGCTGGACATCGCGGTCGAGGCCGCGCTGATCTATCCGATGTTCATGGCGACAGGCTGGTTCACCCGCAGCGAATTGCCGCGCCGCCTCGCGCTGCTCGGGGCGGATAAGGCCCGTATTCTGCCGCCCTTCGGCAGCGATCCGGGTCTGCCGGGTCTTTGTCGCCGATTGCTGGCGCAGGCGGCGAAGGCGCAGGACTGGCCACTGGCGGGCACCCATATCCTGATTGCCGCGCATGGCTCCGGCCGCTCGCGCGCGCCTTTCGAGGCCGCACAGAAAATGGCCCGCGACCTCGCGCCCCTCAGCGTCACCTGCGGTTTTGTCGAGGAAGCGCCCTTCCTCGCCGACGCCGCCCGCGATCTGCCCGCGCGCGCGATCTGCCTGCCCCTTTTCGCCACCCGCGCCGAGCATGTCACCGACGACCTGCCGGAGGCGCTAACGCAGGCGGGCTTCAAGGGTATCACCCTGCCCCCGGTCGGGATGAGCCCCGAAGTCCCGCGCATGATCGCGGAAACGATAAGGGCCGCGCTGTAACGCGCGGCCCCCATCACAATCAGCCGTAGCCAGCCTTACATCGCCGCAAGCTGCGCCAAAGCGGCGCGGATGCGAGCGATATCGTCCTCAAGCGCGGTCAGCTTCTCGCGGGTTTCCTCGATCACTTCGGCTTCCGCATTCTCGACGAATTTCGGATTGCCCAGACGGTTGCGCAGGCCCGAGGCGTCTTTCTCGGTCTTGGCGACGGATTTCTCCAGACGCGCAGTCTCGGCCTTGACGTCGATCATCTCGCCAACCGGCAGGCCGAAGCTGGCCCCGAGCGCCGCGACCGAGATCATGCCCGGACCCATCGCGCCCTCGGCGGGCGGATTGACGCGGGCCAGACGCTCGATCAGCGGGCCATTGGCGGCCAGCGCGGCACGGGCAGCCGCATCCGCCTCGGTCACGATCAGATCGGGACGCGCGCCTGCCGGAACGCCGATCTGGGCGCGGGCCGAGCGGATGTTCTCGATCAGCGAGATCACCCAGTTCATCTGGCGGTCGGCCTCGGCGTCGATCAGCTCGGCGCCGAATTCCGGCCAGTCACCATGCACCAGCATTTTCGAGCGATCGCCGGTCAGCGCCCAAAGCTCTTCGGTGACGAAGGGCATGATCGGGTGCAGCATGGTGTAGCACTGGTCCAGCACCCAACCCATTGTGGCTTGAGTTTCCTCGCGGAACTCGCCGTCGAAAAGCGGCTTCGAGAACTCGACATACCAATCGCAGACCTTGCCCCAGACAAAGGCGTAAAGCCCGGTCGCGGCATCGTTGAAGCGATAGGTCGCCAGCGCCTCGTCGGTCGCGATGCGGATGCGGGCGACCTCGCCGATGATCCAGCGGTTCACGACATGGCTGGGCTCGGGACGGGCCACGCCACCTTTCACGCCGTTCATCTCGGCAAAGCGGGTCGCGTTCCAGATCTTGGTGACGAAGTTGCGGTTTGCCTCGACATGCTTCGGCCCCAGCTTCGGGTCACGACCCATCGCCGCCATCGAGGTCAGCGTGAAGCGCAGCGCATCGGCGCCGAATTCGTCGATCAGCGTCAGCGGGTCGATGACGTTGCCCTTGGACTTGGACATCTTCGCGCCCTTCTCGTCCCGGACAAGGCCGTGGACATAGACGGTGCGGAAGGGCACGTCGCCAACGACGGCAAGCTGCATCATCATCATCCGGGCAACCCAGAAGAAGATGATGTCGAAGCCCGTGACCAAGGTCGAGGTCGGGAAGTATTTCGCCAGTTCCGGCGTCTGTTCCGGCCAGCCCAGCGTCCCGATCGGCCAGAGGCCGGACGAGAACCAGGTGTCGAGCACGTCGGGATCGCGCCAGACCGGATAGACCAGCTTCGTCGGGTCTTGCGTCAGGTTGTAATCGGCCAGCGCCTGCGCGAACAGATCGATCGCAGCCGCGCGATCGGCGACCTCGACGATGCGGCTGATTTCCAGCGGTTGCGGCGCGCCCGCGATGCTGTCGCGGAACTGCTCGACCACGCCTGCGAAATTCGGGGCGGCGTGGTGGATCTCATCGCGATGGACAAGGCCCTCTTCGAGCAGGGCGAAGATTTCGACATCGTCCAGCGCGCCATCTTGGTCGTCATCGACCTGACCCTCAAGACGCAGGTCAAGACCATACCAGACCGGGATCTGGTGGCCCCACCACAATTGACGCGAGATGGTCCAAGGTTCGATATTTTCCAGCCAGTGGAAATAGACCTTCTCATGCTGCTCGGGCAGGATACGGGTCTTGCCGCTGCGCACGGCGTCCAGTGCCGGGCCGACAATCTTGGCGGTATCGACGAACCATTGGTCGGTCAGCATCGGCTCGATCACGACGCCGGAACGGTCGCCGAAGGGCTGCATGATCGGCTTGCTCTCAACCACCGGGCGGCGTTCGAGATGCTCGGCCCCGGTTTCCTTGTCGAGTTCTTTATGCAGATAGGTGACGGCCAGACCCTCGGCATTGATTTGCTCGATGACCAGCTTGCGGGCCTCGTAGCGGTCGAGGCCGCGCAGTTCCTCGGGGACGAGGTTCACGTTCGAAACATCGCCGACATCCTCGCCACGCGCGGCACGGGTCGCGATTTCGGCGCTTTCCTCGTAGGACAACCCGTCTTGGCGCATCGCGCCTTTGGTATCCATCAGCGCGTAAAGCGGGATATTGTTGCGGGTCGCGACGCCATAGTCGTTGAAGTCATGCGCGCCGGTGATCTTGACCGCGCCCGAGCCGAAATCGGGATCGGGATATTCGTCGGTGATGATCGGGATCAGGCGGCGCAGCGCCTTGGGACCGACGGGGATCTCGACCAATTGGCCGACGATCGGGGCATAGCGGGCATCGTCCGGATGCACGGCAACCGCGCCGTCGCCCAGCATGGTTTCCGGACGCGTGGTGGCGATGCTGATATAGTCGCGGGTCTCGCGCAGGGTGACGTTGCCGTCATCGTCGCGCTCGACATATTCATAAGTCGCATTGCCCGCGAGCGGGTATTTGAAATGCCACATATGGCCGGGAACCTCGCGGTTCTCGACTTCCAGATCCGAGATCGCGGTCTCGAAATGGGGGTCCCAGTTGACCAGCCGCTTGCCGCGATAGATCAGGCCCTTTTCATACATGTCCACGAAGACCTTGATGACGGCATCGTGGAAATTGCCCTCCTCACCCGCCGGCGCGCCCGGCGCACCCGACATGGTGAAGGCATTGCGCGACCAGTCGCAGGAGGCGCCGAGGCGCTTCAACTGGTTGATGATCTGCCCGCCGGATTCCTGCTTCCAGCGCCAGATCTCGTTGGTGAAATCCTTGCGGTCCCATTCGCGGCGCGGCGGCTTTCCTTCGGCGGCCAGCTTGCGCTCGACGACCATCTGGGTCGCGATACCGGCATGGTCCTGGCCGGGCTGCCACAGCGTGTCAAAGCCGCGCATGCGGTGCCAGCGGACAAGGATGTCCTGCAGCGTGTTGTTCAGCGCGTGGCCGATATGCAGGCTGCCGGTGACATTCGGGGGTGGGATTACGACCGAGAAGCTCTCGGCCCCCGGCTTTGCATTGGCACCCGCGGCGAAAGCGTCGCTTGCCGCCCATTCACCCGCGATCCGCGCCTCGGCGGAACTCGCGTCGAAATTCTTTTCCATGGCCATACTGGTCACCCCTTTGATCGAAAAAGGGGATAGCGAAATGCAGTCAAAAGGCCAAGAGGCGCTAGGTCAGGAAGCGTGCCGGAATGAGGTCCTGAAACGGGAACCAGCCCAGATAGGGTAGCGCGTCGATGCGGGCGCGGTGGAACGAGGGGCGTTCAAGCAGGCGCTCGAAATAATCGGAAAGCGCGGGATAGTCATCGAAGGGACGCAGGATGCCTGCGTAGAAGAGCGAGGGCGATGCGGCGCATTCCACCACACCGTAATCCCCCAACGCCCATTCCCGCCCGGTCAGATGCTGGTCCAATGCGGCATAGGCAAGGTCCAGCTTGCCATGCGCAAAAGCCGTGACCTGTGGCTCGGCCCCCTCGGCCATGAAAAGCCGGGCATCGACGATCTGCTGCATCACCTGCATGATCTGAAAATCAAAAAAACGCGCCCATTGCCGCGCCAGCAGGGCCTGATCCGGGTCCTGCGGCAATAACCTATGCGGGCCCGGATAATGGCGGTCGATATATTCGATCATCACCGAGGATTGCGACAGGATCACTCCGCGCGCGCTGTCCTGCAGCCCCGGCATCCGGCCCATGGGCTCGATCGAGGCCATCAGGGCGCGGTCGTCGTCCTTGTCCAGATCGATCTGGCGGAAGGTAAAGGGCACGCCGGTTTCGTAAAGCGCAATCAGGACCTTCTGCGAATATGAGGACAGTGGATGGCCATAAAAGGTCAACATCACGCGGCCTCGGCGAAATGCTCCAGCTGCGCGGCATGGGCGCGGCGGAAGGCGGGGCGGGCGAGGATCGGCTCGGCATAGGCGCGCAAGGCGGGATAATCGCCAAGGTCGCCAAAACTGTCGACGCCCCGGATGATATCCGCCATCAGGATATCCGCCACCGTAAAGCGGCCCGCCGCGATGAAGGCGCGTCCCTCGATCACGGGTACAAGCTGCTTCAACCGTTCATGCAGCCGCGGACGCGCAAGACTGGCGGCGTTTTCGTCCTTGTCGAAGAGCTTGGCGAGAACATAGCTCATCACCACAGGTTCAAGGCTGTTCAGCGCGGCGATCAGCCATTGCTGCGTCTCGGCCCGCGCCTTGCGTTCGCGCGGCATGAGCGCTTCGTGATCCTCGCCCAGATAAAGCAGGATCGCGCCGCTTTCGAACAGGTCGATCTGGCCGTCCCGCAGAATGGGGATCTGGCCAAAGGGCTGGCGTGCAAAATGCTGGGGGGTCTTTTGCCGCACCGGAGTGGTCTCGATCCGGTAGGCAAGACCCGCCTCTTCGCAGGCCCAGCGGATCCGCAGATCACGCACGAAGCCGCGCGCGAAATCCGGAACCCAGTCATAGGTCGTGATGACAAGCGTCATGAGTCATTCCTTTCGAGCGAATTCCGCGTCGATCGAAATCAGGATCGGCTCGGTGAAGAATGCGTTGAGGCCGTAGGCCTGCGGGTCGATCCGCGTTTCGGCGCTGATGCCGATCAGGTCGCGGATCACGGGATTGCCGTTCTCGTCGCCGGTGAAGCCCCTGCCCGCGCCGATCAGTTCGACATCGAATGTGGCAGGATGGGTCCGACCCATCAGGGTCAGCGGTCCCGAAACCCGGCCCGTCGTCTCGCTGTCGCGGGCAAAGCTGTCCGAGACAAAGGTCGCCTTGGGATTTTCTGCGACATTGAAGTAATCCGTGCCGCGCAGGACATCGGCAAAGCCTTCGACCGGGCTGTTGACCGAGGCGACATCTACCTCGATGGTGAGCGCGCTGGCCTCGGGAACGTCGGGGTTCCATTCCAGTGTTCCGCTGGCTTTCTCGAAGCGGAACACGCTGTAGGAAAAGCCCAGATGCAGAACCCGGGCGATGATACCCGTGTGATAATGATCCAGCGCATAGGTCCCCGCACCTGCCGCGCGATAATCCTTCTGTCCATGCGGCACGTCCGACGGCTTGTAATCCTGCGCCGCCAAGGGGGCGACGCAGAGGGCCAGCACAAGGCAGGTCGTCCGGATCATGTCGAGACGTCCTTGGGTCCGACCACCGAGAAATGCGCACCCTGCGGGTCGCGGAAGAAGGCGATATAGGCGTCGCCCGGAACCTGAACGGGTCCATGCAACAATTCGCCCCCGCCCGATTTGATGCGCTCGACCGCGGCATCTACGCCGTTCACGCCGAAATAGGGCAGCCAATTGGGAACCGGCGAATTCCCCAGCCCCATCATCCCGCCGATATCCCCGCCATTCCACGAGAAAAGCTGATAGGTTCCCATCTCGCCCATGTCGACCGGCGTGGATTTCGTCCATCCGAAAAGCTCGGCATAGAAATCGAAGGCCGCCGAAGGGTCCGAGGACATCAACTCGACCCAATTGCCGTGGCTTTCCTTGTTCTGGTTCCAGGCCCCGGAATCAGCCGGGGGCTGGGGCTCCATCCCCAAGGGTTGCAACACGCCAAAAGCCGCGCCTTGCGGATCGGAAAGTACCGCGAAGCGCCCCGTGCCGGGAATGTCGGCGGGTTCGACAAAGGCCTTGCCGCCCAATGTCTTGACCTTGGCGGCGGCGGCATCGGCATCGTCCACGTCGTAATAGACCAGCCAAAAGGGCGGCATGCCCGCGCGCTCATCGGGCAACTCCATCAGGCCCGCGACCATGTCCTCGCCATGGCTCGCGAGATGATAGGCAAAGCCGGGGACATTCGCATCGCGGGTCTGCCAATCGAACACCTTGCCGTAGAAGGCCTCCGCATCGGCCAGCGCGCCCTTGGCGGTCGAAAGCTCGAACCAGCATGGTTTTCCGTGATACATGGCCACCCCCTCAGTTGACGTCGACGATGGGTTCGAAGCCGCCCCACATCATCCTCATGCCGTCAAAGGGCATCTCGCCCATTTTCGACATCTCGGGATCGGACATCATCTTTTCATAGGCGGCGTCGGCCGTGGCCTTGTCCGGCCATTCCACCCAGGAAAACATCACCGTCTCGTCCTCTTTGGCTTTGGTGGCCATGTGGAAGTCGGTGACCTTGCCATGGGGCACGTCAACGCCCCAGTTCTCGACCATGCGCAAAGCCCCTACCTTCTTGAAATAGGGCCAGGCCTTGATCGCGTGATCGACGTATTTCTGCTTGTTCTCGGTCGGCACAGCCAGAAGAAAACCGGAAAAGTAAGTCATCTGTCGTCCTCCTCTCACGGCGTTGAAAAACACCGGGTGAGTCGAAGCGTCTCAGTTGCAGTTGTAAAAAGCAACTGTTAATATGAAAACATGACTGACATCGGCCAATCCCCGCGACTCCGCTATGACGAGGGCTGCCTTGGCGCCCACGCCCTGAATTTCATTGGAGACCGCTGGGCGCTTCTGGTGGTGCGCGAATTGATGTTCGCCCCCAAGCGCTTCCAGATGATCCGCGCCGGAATGCCCGGGATCACCGCCAGCGTGCTGACGCAAAGGCTGGCGCAACTGGTCCAGTCGGGGATCGTCGCCCATGACGAGGTGCTCGCGGTTTACAGCCTGACCGATCTGGGCAGGAGCTTGCATCCCCTGCTGACCGAGCTTTGCCGCTGGGCGCTGCTGCTGCCGGGCCATGATCCGAAGAAATTCATCTCGGTCTCGGCGCTGATGATCTCGATTTCGGCGACGGTGGACCGGGCAAGGGCAGCGGGCTCGCAGCTGCGGGCGGGGTTCCTCTCGGGGACCGAGGGGTTTGAAGTCACCCTGTCCAAGGATGGCATGCCGCAGGTCCGCACCACCCGAACACCGACGGGGGATTTCGTCCTTGAGGGCGGCGGCAATGCGCTCGCCTCGGCAGTTTACGGCCCGCCGCCTGCGGCCTTGGCGGCTGCGGGGCGGATTGCCCTGCACGGCGACGTCGCCGCCGCGCAAGAGTTTACCAGCTACTTCAGCCTCAGGCCTCAGACCAGATCCAGCAGCGACTCGCCCGAGGATATCGTGCAGGCCCCGGCGGCCTCTTCGACCTGAAGCTCGGTCACGACGCCGGCATCGACCAGCATCGCATAGCGCTTCGAGCGGCCATTGACCCAGCCCGCGCCCTCGATGTTGAGGCCAAGCGCCTTGGTGTAGCTGCCATCGGCATCGGCCAGAACCTCGATCCCGGCGTCAGCCGCGCCGGTGGCTTTCGACCACGCGCCCGCGACGAAGGGGTCGTTGACGGTGATGCAGACCACGCGCGAGACGCCTTTCTCGCGGAACTTGTCGGCGTTCTTCACGAAGCTCGGCATATGGCTGTTCGAGCAGGTGGGGGTGAAGGCACCGGGGACGGCAAAGATCGCCACTTTGCCCTGCGCCAGTTCGGCGGTGTCGACCTCGGCCGGACCGGCTTCGCCGAGTTTGAACAGTTTGCCGGCGGGCAGCGTGTCGCCTTTCGAAATGGACATGCGCGTTCTCCATGAATTGCATCAATGCGGGGCGGACTATAGGCTGCGCGCCTTGGGCAGACCAGAAGGGCTTGGAATGAATATCGTGATCCTTGGCGCGGGGCAGGCGGCAGCCTCGATGGCAGCGAAATTGCGGGCGCTGGGGCATGAAGGCGCGATCACCGTGATCGGCGACGAGCCCGCGCCGCCCTATCAGCGCCCGCCTTTGTCCAAGGCCTATCTGCTGGGCGAGATGGATCTGGACCGCCTGACCCTGCGCGGCACAGATTGGTGGGACGAGCACGGCATCACCCTGCGCCTCGGCGAATCCGCGACCGCAATCGACCGCGCCCGCCGCATCGTCGTCACCGACAAGGGCGAGGTCGCCTATGACGCGCTTGCCCTGACGCTGGGGGCGGCGCCGCGCCGCCTGCCCGAGCGCATCGGCGGCCATCTCGCGGGCGTCCATGTCGTGCGCAACCTCGCCGATATTGCGGCGGTGAAACCGGCTCTGGTCGAGGGTCGCAAGCTGGTGGTGATCGGCGGCGGCTATATCGGTCTTGAGGCGGCAGCCGTGGCCCGCAAACTTGGCCTCGAGGTCACTCTGGTCGAAGCCGCGCCCCGCATCCTAGGCCGCGTCGCCGCGACCGAGACCGCCGACATGATCCGCGCCCTGCATCTGTCGCACGGCGTCGAGATCATAGAGGGAACGGGTATCGAGCGCATCACCGGAGAAAGCGCCACCACGGGCGTGACACTTTCGGATGGCCGCGAGATTGCCGCCGATCTGGTGATCTGCGGCATCGGCGTCACCCCCGAAACCGGTCTGGCCAAGGCCGCTGGGCTCGCGCTCGACAATGGCATCGCCACCGATGCGCAGGGCCGGACCTCGGACCCGGCGATCTGGGCGGCGGGCGATTGCGCGAGCTTCCCCGCCCCCGACGGCCAGATGCGGCTGGAAAGCGTCGGCAATGCCATCGACATGGCCGAGGCAGTCGCCGCCAACATTCTGGGCGCGGGCAAGAATTATGTCCCGAAACCGTGGTTCTGGTCGGATCAATTCGACGCAAAACTGCAGATTGCGGGCCTGAATGCGGGTTACGACCGCGTCGTGACACGGCCCGGCGCAGGCACGCATGGCGGCTCGGTCTGGTATTATCGCGGCGACCGGCTGGTGGCCGTCGATGCGCTGAACGATGCCCGCGCCTACATGATCGGCAAGCGGCTGATCGAGGGCGGCAAATCCCCCGCGCCCGAGGCCGTGCTTGAAGCCGCCGACCTGAAGGCGCTGATGTAATGCGGATCATCGGTGGCAATCTGCGCGGGTTGAAACTTGCGGATGTCGGCGCGGGCGATGCCGCGGCGCATCTGCGCCCGACGACCGACCGCGTGCGCGAGTCGATCTTCAACCTGCTGGTCAATGGCACGCATGGCAATCCGATCCCGAATGCGCGGGTTCTGGACCTGTTTGCGGGCACCGGAGCCTTGGGCCTCGAGGCCCTGTCGCGCGGGGCGTCCCGCGTGGCCTTTGTCGATGATGGGGTCACGGCACGGGCGCTGCTTCGGCAGAATATCGACAAGGCCCGCGCCATGGGCGTGAGTGATGTCTGGCGGCGCGATGCGACCAAGCTCGGAGAAAATCGCGGGCCGGGATTTGACCTGATCTTCCTCGATCCGCCCTATGGCAAGGGTTTGGGCGAATTGGCGCTGGAATCCGCCAGGACCGGAGGCTGGATCGCCCCCGGCGCGATGATCGCCTGGGAGGAATCCACCCCTCCGCCCGCCCTCGCGGGATTCGAGCGCATCGACCAGCGCAAATATGGCGACACGGTCATTACGCTGCTGCGGCTCGAAGCGCCCTAGATCGCGCGGTCCAGCTTCGTGGACAGGTGGATCAGGCTCTCGCTGGATTTGACGCCGGTCAGGCTGCCGATCTGATCCAGCACATCGTCAAGCTGGCTCGTCGAAGTGGCGGCCAGTTGCAGCAAAAGATCGACCCTGCCGCTGGTCGTATGGATGCGCTCGACCTCGGGCAGGCTGCGCAACCGCGTCAGGATACCCGCTTGGGCGCGCGGCTCGATGGTCAGAAGGCAGGTCGCGCGGATCCGGTTCTCGCGCGCGGCATCGCCCAGCCGCAGCGTGTAGCCCGCGATCGCGCCGGTGGTCTCCAGCCGCTCCAGCCGGGCCTGCACGGTCGAGCGCGCCACTTTCAGACGCCGCGCCAGAACCGCCACCGATTGCCGCGCATCCTGCGCGAGATGGGCCAAGATGCCCCGATCCAGCTCGTCCAATCTCACTCCTGTCGAAACGACGAAATTTTCGTCGAATTAGCATGATTCACGCGCGATTCCATCCCAATGACTCATCACTTTGTCAGGATTCGCGCGCAGACTTAATGTCGCGTGATAGATAAGGGAGGGCACGGCCAATGGGTTTGACCGAGGGACGCGGACCACGGGCGGTATGGACCGATCCGGCCGAGATCATTCGCCTGCATGCGCCCCAGCATCCCGTGATGGTCTTTGACCCCGCCGCGCTGCGCGCCACGGTCTCGCGATTCCTGCACGGGTTTCCGGGGCTGGTCACCTATGCCGTCAAGGCCAATCCCGATGAGCGCCTTCTGCGCCATCTGGTCAAGGCCGGTATTCGTGGCTTCGATGTCGCCTCGCCCTATGAGATCGACCTGATCGCCCGCGTCGCGCCCGAAGCCGCGCGGCACTACCATAATCCAGTCCGCGCCCCTGATGAAATCCGCCATGCGGTCGCTGCCGGCATCCGGTCCTTTTCGGTCGACAGCGGGACCGAACTGGCAAAACTGCTGCCCCATCTTCGTGCGGGCGAGGCCGAAATATCGGTGCGGTTCAAGCTGCCTGTGCGGGGAGCGGCATATGATTTCGGCACGAAATTCGGTGCCGATCCGGCGCGCGCCGCCGAACTGATGCGCGCCGCCAGCGAAAAGGGCCATCTGGTCTCGATGACCTTTCATCCCGGAACGCAATGCAAAGATCCGCAGGCATGGCAGAGCTACATCCATGAGGCCGCCCGGATCGCGGCGGCAGCGGGCATCCAGCCGCACCGGCTGAATGTCGGCGGCGGCTTCCCCTCGCATCGAGCGGCCGGGAAAGCGCCCGATCTCGAGGCGATATTCAGCGTGATCGCGCAAAGCACGATTGCGGCCTTTGGTCCCGCCCGGCCGCTGCTTGTCTGTGAGCCCGGCCGCGCGCTTTGCGCCGACGCCTTTTCGCTGATCACCCGCATCAAGGCGATCCGGGAAGATGGAAGCGTCTTCCTGAATGACGGGATCTATGGTGCATTGGAGGAATTTCCCCAGATCGGCGCGCTGGAACGTATCGAGGTGATAAGCCCGGACGGGCATCGACGCACGGCCCCAGCGTCGGCCCGGATCGTTTTTGGCCCGACATGCGATTCGCTCGACATGCTGGCCCGGGACATGCCACTGCCATCAAATATCCGCGAAGAGGACTTTGTGATTTTTCATGGGGCAGGTGCATATTCAACCGTCACGAATACGCGTTTCAATGGCTTTGGACAGATCACGCGCCTGACGGTGCGTTCGCTTTTCTGACCTAACAATGGGTCGGCAATAAATACATGCTAGGTTGGGGCCATGGATTCAGACGTCAAAGCCCTTTGCCAGGTGGTGCTGATGGACGGCACCTTCGCCTCGCTGACCGAGGGACAGGATTCCTCGATCGCGCGGATTCATGCGCTGCTGAGCACCGGGCAGGACCGGGTGCAGATCCATTACGCGCCCGGCCAACAGTGGGCCGCCTGGCGGACCTTGCCGCAACTGGTTTCGGGACAGACGCTGGATCAGAATATCCGCTCGGCCTATGGCTGGCTCTCGCGGCATTGGAGGCCGGGCAACCCGCTGTTCTTTTTTGGCTACTCGCGGGGCGGGATCGGCATCTGCGCCCTGGCCGAAATGATCGAGACCGTCGGGCTGCTGCGTTCCGATGCGGCCAGCGACGCGAATATCGCCACTGCCTGGGCCAGATACCGCCATGGCGCGCAAGCGGCACTGCCGTCGGATTGCTGCCATGACCACGTCCCGATCCGCATGGTCGGCCTCTTGGATACGGTCATGTCCCTGGGCATCCGGCTGCCATTGCTCTGGTCGGTGACCGAGCCGGGTTTCGACTATGCCAAGGGACGGTTGGCCGGCAATGTCTCGCAAGGCGTTCATGCCCTGGCGCTGGACGAAACCCGCCGCGCTTTCGAGCCGATCCTCTGGCAGGACGTCGAGAGCCGGACCGAACAGATGTGGTTTCGCGGATGCCATGCCGATATTGGCGGACAGTTGGGCGGGATGGAAGCTGCGCGCCCTCTGGCCAATCTGCCGCTGGTCTGGCTGCTCTCGCGGGCGCAAGAGGCCGGGCTGCCCCTGCCCGAGGGCTGGGCGCAAGCCCATCCCTGCGACCATGAGGCGCCTCCGGTCGGATCCTGGTATAAATGGGGCAAGGCCTTTCTGATGCGCGGTCCGCGCGAGGCCGGGCAGAATGACAGCGAGGCGCTGCACCCCTCGGTGCCGCGCCCCTATCCCGGCCCGGCGCGGTTGCATGGAAAACTGGCTCATGCCGCCCGCGTGCGGCGGCCGCCTTTCTCGCGCCTGCGCATCGGCAATGCCCGCGGAAACGATCCGGAAGCCGCCCTGTGAGGATCAGGCGGCGTCCGAAATCGCACCCTTGGGAGCAACCCCCAGCGCGGCGCAGACCTTTCTGACCAGTTCCGGCTTGTTCAACGTATAGAAATGCAGCCTATCGACGCCTCCCGCGACAAGCTCTTCGCAAAGCCGGACGCAGACATCCAACGCAAGCTGCGCCTCACCGGCTTTGCCGACTTGGGCAAAGGCCTCTTCGGCCCAGGCCGGAACCGTAGTGCCGCAACGCTCGGCGAAGCGGCGCGCGCCGGCCCAGCTTTGAATGGGCAGGATGCCGGGGATGATCGCGGCGGTGACGCCCGCCCGCTCGCATTGGTCGCGGAAGCGGAAGAAGGTCTCGGCATCGAAGAAGAACTGAGTGATCGCGCTGGTCGCGCCGGCATCGGACTTGCGCTTCAGCCAGGCCACATCGGCGGCGGTATCGGGGCTGTCCGGATGGGGTTCGGGATAGGCGCCGCAACGGATCGTCATGTCGCCCCGCGCCGCGATCGCCTCGATCAGTTCGACGGAATTGGCGAAACCGTCGCGATGGGGGATGAAGCGGTCCTGCCCCTGCGGCGCGTCGCCACGCAGAGCGACGATTTCATGCACACCCGCCGCCGCGTAATCGGCGACGATCTGCAGAGTTTCCTCGCGGGTGGCATCGACACAGGTCAGATGCGCCGCGACATTCAGCCCGTAATGGGTGGCGAGCGCGGTCACGGCCTCATGGGTCAATTGCCGGGTCGTGCCGCCCGCGCCATAGGTCACCGAGACGAAATCCGGCTGCAGAGGCGCGAGCGCGCGCGCGGTGTCCCACAGCCGGAACGATTGGTCGAGATTCCGCGGCGGAAAGAATTCGAAGCTGACGGCGGGCGTGGTCATGGCGGATGTCCTTTTGTTGCGGGACTTGTGACACGCGCCATGACGTGAGACAAATTCATAATCCTCAAGATCGTGATGAGTTTCATTCAAGATGCACCTCGAGCTTCGGCATTTGCGCAGCCTGCGCGCCATCCATGAACAGGGCGGTCTGGCCCGTGCCGCCGAGATGCTGAACCTGACGCAATCGGCCTTGTCGCATCAGATCAAGGGGCTGGAGGAACAGGCCGGGGTCGAGTTGTTCCTGCGCAAGACGAAGCCGCTGCGCCTCTCGGCCGCGGGGATGCGGCTCTTGCGCACCGCCGAGCAGGTGCTGCCGCTGATCGACGCCGCCGAATCCGAGTTTCGCGCCGTCGAGCTTGGCCGCGCCGGGCGTCTGCATGTCGCGATGGAATGCCATCATTGCTTCGACTGGCTTTTGCCGGTGCTGGACCAGTTTCGCCGCGCCTGGCCCGAAGTCGATCTGGATATCCGCAGCAGTCTGGCGCTGAAGGCCCTGCCCGCCTTGGTTCGGGGTCAGGTCGATCTGGTGATCTCCTCGGATCCCGAGGAAATGGCGGGCGTGACCTATCTGCCGCTCTTCGACTATGCGCCGACCATGGTCGTGCCTGCCAATCACCCGCTGGTCGCCAAGGGCTATGCCGAGCCGCAGGATCTCGCCGGTGAGACGGTCATCACCTATCCGATGGACCGGGCGCGGCTGGACGTGTTCTCGCAATTCCTCGACCCTGCCGGGATCGAGCCCGCGCATCATCGCCAAGTTGAGCAGACGGCAGTCGCCCTAATGCTGATCGCCTCGGGGCGCGGGGTCGCGGTCATGCCCGACTGGGTGCTGCGCGGCCATGCCGGAAACCCAGAGCTGGCGCTCTTGCCGCTGGGTCCGCAGGGCATGCTGCGCCGCCTTTATGCCGCCGTACGCGAGGACGATCTGGGCCAGCCCTATATGGCCCATGTCCTGCGCCTTGCCCGGACCGAGCCGGTGCGGATGATGCGGGCGCTGTCGCAAAGATTGACCTGAGACCCGTGCCCCTTGGCCAGAAAATTGACATTGCATGACAATCGCGGATCAATTCCCGGCAGAGAGGGACCGCCGATGGCAGACGCGATGAAAGATCTGGACCGCGAGCATCACCTGACGCTCGCCCTTGATGGCGAAACATTGCGACTGTCCGGCGCGTTCTCGGTCTGGACACTGCCCCTTCTGCCCGACCCCTCCACGGTCCGCACCATTCGCTGTGATCACCTGACCCGCTTCGATACCGCCGCCGCGTGGTATCTGGCGCAGGGCATGACCCATGGCATGAGCATCGAAGGTCTCACGGCCATGCAGCAGGGCTTGCTTGACACCGTCACCGCCAGCCTGCCAAAGCCCGAGGCCGGTGCGGACGTCGGAACGATCTGGCGCAGGCTGGCGCTCACAACCGGGCAGCATGTCCTGCGTGCCGGAATTTTCCTGCGCGAGATCGCGGAATATCTGGGGCGGTTTCTTGTCGCGCTGCTGCGGGCGATACGTCATCCTTCGGATTTCCGGCTGACCTCCTTTGTGCATCATTGCCAGGAAACCGGATTGCGCGCGGTCCCGATCGTCACGCTGATGTCCTTTCTGATCGGGATCGTTCTGGCCTTTCAGGGGGCGGTGCAGCTTCGTCAGTTCGGCGCCGAAGTCTTTGTCGTCGATCTCATCGCCATTTCCATCCTGCGCGAATTGGGCATCCTGCTGACCGCCATCATCGTCGCGGGACGGACCGCATCGGCCCTGACAGCCGCGATCGGGTCGATGAAGATGCGCGAGGAAATCGACGCGATGCGCACGCTGGGGATGGACCCGGACATGGTGCTGATCCTGCCCCGCGTCTTGGCCTTGGTGGTGACGCTGCCGATCCTTGGGCTGATCGCGAATGTCGCCGGGCTGGCCGGTGGCGCGTTGATGACCTGGTTCGAACTGGGGGTGTCGCCCTCGATGTTTCGCTATCGGCTGGTGACCGAAACCGATGTCTCGAACGTCATCGTCGGTCTGGCCAAGGCCCCGGTCTTTGCGCTGGTGATCGGCATCATCGGCTGCCATGCCGGAATGAAGGTCGGCAAGGACGCGGAATCCCTGGGTGCGCAGACCTCGACGGCGGTGGTCAATGCCATTTTCGCGGTGATCGTGATGGACGCACTGTTCTCGATCTTTTTCGCCGAGGTCGGGCTATGAGCGAAAACCTCATCGAGGTCCGTGGCCTGACCACCCGCTTTGGCAGCCATACCGTCCATGACGGGCTGGATCTGGATCTGCGCCGGGGCGAGATTCTGGGCGTGGTGGGCGGCTCTGGAACCGGCAAGTCGGTGCTGTTGCGCGCCATTGTCGGGCTGATCAGGCCCGCTGCCGGTCAGATCCGGGTGCTGGGACAGGATGTGTCCGATTTGACGCCGCTGGCGCGCGAGGCGCTCGAGCGGCGCTGGGGGGTGATGTTTCAGGATGGCGCGCTGTTCTCGGCGCTGACCGTGCAAGAGAATGTCGAGGTTCCGCTGCAGGCCGTCCCTGACCTTGATCCGCGACAGCGCGCTGGCCTGGCGCAACTCAAGGTCGCGATGGCGGGCTTGCCGTGGCATGCGAATGACAAATACCCCGCCGAGCTTTCGGGAGGGATGAAAAAGCGTGCCGGGCTTGCACGGGCCTTGGCGCTGGACCCCGAAATCGTCTTTCTGGACGAACCGACGGCAGGGCTGGACCCGATCGGGGCCGATGCCTTCGACCGGCTGATCGTGGGTTTGCGCGACGCGCTGAACCTGTCGGTCTTTCTTGTCACCCATGATCTGGATACGCTTCATGCCTGTTGCGACCGGGTCGCGGTCCTGGCGGAAGGCAAGGTTCTGACCAGCGGCACGATGGCCGAAATGCTGGATGTGGACCATCCTTGGGTCCGCGAATATTTCCACGGTCCGCGCGCACGCGCCGCCAGCGCCGGGAAGGGCTGAGAGCATGGAGACAAAGGCCAATTTCGTTCTGATCGGTGCCTTTACCATCGCCGGTTTCCTGGCGCTTCTGGGTTTCCTCGTCTGGTTCGCCAAGATCGAACTGAACCGCCAATTCGCCTATTATGACATTTATTTCAGCGAGGTGTCGGGCCTTGGGTCATCCTCGGACGTAACCTTTGCTGGGCTGTCCGTCGGCAATGTCGTGGATATGCAGATCTCGGACGATCCGAACGGCGCGGTGCGCGTCCGCGTCGAGGTCGCCGAGGATACCCCCATCCGCACCAATTCCCGCGCCTCGATCGAGATTCAGGGCGTCACGGGCGTGGCGAATGTGGCGATCACCTCGGGCACGGTCGATGCGCCGCTTTTGCGCGGCGTCAATCCGGGAAGCGTCGCGGTGATCCCGGCCAATCGTTCGGCCTTTCAGACGCTCAGCGATCAGGGCCCCGAGATGATCTCGCGCCTGAATACAGTGGCCGGGCAGTTGACGCAGCTTCTGGGCGAGGAGAACCAGAACCGGGTCAGCACAATCCTGGACAATGTCGAACGCTCCAGCGCCAATCTGGACAAGGCGCTTGCCGATGTGACCGGAGCCACCGAGGCCATTGCCTCGGCCGCCGCCGATATTTCGGGCTTCGGGACGCAACTCGAGGATCTGGGGGCGTCGGCGCGGACGACGCTTGGCCATGCCGATGCCGCCCTGATCTCGGGGACAAGCACGCTGGACGAGATGCGGGATTACCTGTCGGGGGATCTGCGTCGGCTGACCGGCGATCTGAACAAGACGGCAACCGCGCTCAGCGCAGATCTGACGCGGCTGACCGACCGCGCGGGCGGCTCGATGGACCGTCTCGACGCGGCGCTTGAGAGTGGCGGCAGAACCCTGGCCTCGGCCGAGCGCGCCTTTGACGGGGCCGACCGCATGATCAATGCCGAACTTGGACCTGTCGCCACGGACCTTCGCGCCAGCCTCGCCACCCTGAACACGGCCCTGACCCGCGTGACCGAGGACATCCCCGAGATCACCGCCCGTCTGCGCAATGCCGCCGACAGCGCCGAGGGCGCGTTTTCCGGCCTTGCGGCGATGCTGGACAGCGCCCGCGCCCCAGTGCAGGCTTTCACCCGTGACGGCCTGCCGCAATTCACCAATATGGCCCGCGACTTGCGCTCTTTGGTGCAGAACGTGAACCAACTGGTCAACGCGCTGAAACGTAACCCGTCGCAGATCATCACCGGGCCGCGCACGCCCGAATTCCGCCGCTGAGAGGTGCCATGTCCCGCCTGCTGCCCCTGATCGCCCTGAGCCTGAGCGCATTGCTTCCCGGTTGTGCCGCGATCTCGAATCTTTCGGGCGGAAATGATCTGGAGGTCTTCGAACTGCGCCCGCTGGATGACACGCCCAAGCGCTGCGGCCGAGGCCGTCTGACCGAACTGGTGATCGAAGAGCCCAAATCGCGCGGCACGCTGAATACTGAACGCATCATGATCCGGCCCTCGGCGATCCAGACGCAATACCTGCCAGATGCGCAATGGGGCGATACCGTCCCGATCACCCTGCAAAACCTGCTGGTGCGGGGCTTCAGCGCCTATGATGTCTTTACCCATGTCGGCCGCGCGCCGCTGGGCATGGGCGGCGATTACGCCCTGATCAGCGAAGTGCAGGATTTCAACGCCGAGGTCGCGGGCAGCGGCGCGATCATCCGGCTTCGTGTCGATGCCCAGCTTGTCAGCGAAATGGAGGCAACGGTCGTTTCGCGGGCGTCCTTCACCGCGACCACGACCGCGAAATCGACGCGCAGCGCCGACCTGATCCCCGCCTTCGACACGGCGGGGCAGCAGCTTCTGGCGCAGATGACGGATTGGGGACTGCGCGGCATCGGGGTCAATCCCGCCTCCTGCCGCTAGGGAAAAGGGGCCGGTCGGACCGGCCCCCCCGTTTTACCGATCAGACGACGCTGATCTCGTAAGTAAATGCCTTGGCATCCAACTCATTCACGATCTCTCCGCCGATGCTGGCCTGCGGATACATCATGAAGGGCAGGTTCTGGTCGCGGCCCGGCAGTTTCAGATCCTCGGCCGTGTTATAGGCGACCCAGTTTCCTTCCCAATTGCCGAAAAGCGCGGCGTTGACCTGATTGACCAGCGGGTCATGCGGATCCTTGATCCAGGTCTCGGTCTCGGCGCGCATGACCTTGAGCACATCCGCCGGGTCCATCGCGACCCAGCCATAGCCCGACAGCCAGACCTCGGCCCGGCAATGCTGCGCCCCGGTAATGGTCGCGCTATTCGCGCCAAGCTGCTTGTAGCCAAAGGCCGAAGGCGCGACCCGCACCCCGAACACGTCCCGCGCCGGCACGCCCGAGGCGCGGGCAAGGCCGACGAAGAGCCCGTTCAGATCGGCGCATTTGCCGCCCAGACCGGCTGTGGTCAGGGTCGCGACATTATCGCCCGGACCGCAGCCGGGGGTGTCCATGTTGCGATAGCAGTTCGAGACGATCCACGCATAGATCGCCCGGACCTTCTCGACATCGGTCTTGGCGCCTGCGGTGATCTTGGCCGCGGTTTCGGCGACGACGCCCTCGAGCGGCTTGTAGCTCGAGGGTTTCAGCGCGGCCTGCAGAACCGCGGCATCCTCGGTCACATCGCTCGTTTTGGACCAGTCGATGCTGCGGTTGCGGGTCTCGACACTGCTCAGCAGTTCCAGATGCGGCGCGCCGCCATTCTCAAAGGTCGCGTGCAGGAATTTCGCGCCGCTCGGATCGGTCACCAATTCGGCCGAGGTCGCGTTGCCGGTCCAGCTGTTGCCCAGGCTGCGCTGGTAATCCGAGGTGACAGAAGGCACCGGCAGCCAGACCTGCGCGGCGCCGTGACCTTCGGGCAGGGAAATCACGGTCCGGGTCTGGAACTTGCGCCAGTCGCTGGCGACCGGCGCATAGGGCCGATCACCGGCATGGGCCTGTCGGACAAGACCGCCCAGCATCGGCGCCGCTCCGGCCAGAAGGGCGAGCTTGAGCACATCACGACGGGAATTCATTGACATCGGAAGACCTCATGGGTGGCTGTTCGTGGGATGGCTTCCACATCTCCCAGCCTAGTCGCTCTCGGATTATGCGACAACAGAAACACATGCCCAGGCCACCGTCCTGTCAGCAGATACGCCGTCGCCCGAACTCGGCTTTTGGTTGAGCGAGCGCGGTGGCGGCAACTTCACTGAAATATCACCGAAGTCTCGTCTTGCTGCACAGTCCGGGCGCAAACCCTGCGCGACTTCACGGAACGCCAAAAACTGCGAGAGGGAAGAATTCGGAGCCGCAGCGCGCGCGCTGATCCTGCCGCGCGGGCTGCGCGCCCAAGGCCCGCGCCGCGAGATCACCATCGCGGTGCAGATGATCACCAACAACAACACGCTCGACATCTGGAACGAGCAGTCGAACGTGGGCGAGCGCGTGTTTTTCCCCAATCTCTGGGAAGGGCTGATTCTGCGCGACTGGATGGGCAATCAGGGTCCGGTGCCGGGACTCGCGACCGAATGGAAGCGGCTCGACGATAAGACCATCGAGCTGAAGCTGCGTCAGGGTGTTCGTTTCCACAATGGCGACGAGTTGACCGCCGAGGATGTCGTCTTTTCCTTCTCGGACGAGCGGCTGTTCGCAGGCACCGAACCGGCGGGCGGCAAGACTCTCTATGCAGAAAGCTTCAAGCCGCAATCGGCCAAGGAACTGCCGGCAAACGTGCCGGGCATCGCCCGCCGCCTCTGGCCTGCGCTGCGCGGGGTCGAGGCCGTCGACAAATATACCGTGCGCTTCCACAATGCGACGCCGGATGTGACGCTGGAGGGCCGCCTTTACGCCTTTGGTTCGCAGATCGCCAACAAGCGCGCCTGGACCGAGGCCGCGAGCTATGCCGATTGGGCTGCGAAACCCGTCACCACCGGCCCCTATATGGTCGAGGAATTCCCCCGGCTCTGGCTCAATGACGGGTCCTGTATCCGGTTGCGGCCAGAATATCCCGATCACGTCTGGTCCTACGATTTCGTGGAAAGCCGGACCCATGACGGAAGGAAGTTCCGCATGCTCAACCTCATAAATGAATACGCCAAGGAATGCCTGGCGATCCGGGTCGATCGGAAACTCAATTCGACCGATGACATTGACGTGCTCACTGACCATTTCATTCTGCGCGGCATACCGGCCCATATCAGGTCAGATAATGGACCTGAATTCATTGCTTTAGCTGTCAGAGACTGGATCGTCGCAGTCGGCGCCATAACCGCCTACATCGGACCGGGCTCGCCATGAGAGAACTGCTATTGCGAGAGCTTCAACGCCAGGTTGCGCGACAAGCTGCTCAACGGCGAGATCTTCTACACGCTCGCCGAGGCAAAGGTCTTCATCGAGACCTGGCGGCGCCACTATAACACGAAACGCCCCGCATTCCTCGCTGGGCTACAGGCCTCCGGCCCCCGAGATCCCGCAGTGGCCGGCTTCGCCATGCGGCTCAGCTACGCCGGCCACACCAGCCGTAGCCCCTAGACCCGTCATGCACTAAGATTGAAACCGGACCACCCTATTGGGGCAGGCCATGGGCGCCTCGGCTACGCCGCAAGATCACGAAGAAGCGCAGAAATGAAACAACAAACACAACCCATACACCCAGCTTGAAGGAAACCAAAATCGGGCCACGCAACGCGGCGCGAATAGACCCACGCCGACCCTTGCAGGAAGAACCTAGATTTTTAGGGCGCCCGATTAGGAAAGGTAACGCCCAGAGCTTTTCGCCCTGACCATAGCCGCGGCCCTCTACCCGCCCGGCCCGGCGCGGTATAGCGCAGGCGGGCTAGGCTCACGGATCTGTCGGCAAGATCGATTCGCCATGCCCCTAAGGTTCACAACCGCGACCGCCCCCGCGAGCAAGAGCGAGGAAACAAGATCGGCAAGCGCCGCGATGACCTTTGCCCTCATGTCGTCCCCATCACTTGCGGGCGATCGCGAGCGCCCGTTGCATTGCCCCCTCGAGCTGGGACTGCAAGGTCGTCTCGGCCCAATTGTGTAAGACGCCCTCGAACCTGAACCGCGCGAACAGATCGACGTTTTCGCATCAAACGCGAGGAGGCGGGAAAGCTTTGCACCCTTGGCCTCGTGCCGCTTGTAATCGCCCGGTTTCAGGCGGCCCGTCATGCGGGGCGATGAAGTATCCGCCGCCAACGCCCCGCTTACGTTGCTTGGCCCGCGTTTCCTTGGTCGAGTTTGCGCGCGACAAGGCTTGCGCCCCGATATTCGCGAGAATGCGTTGCATCTCGCCCCGCGAGACGTTGCCGAGTTGATCGCGCCTTGCCTTTGGCCTGGCGATGAACCCGACGATTCCGGCATATTTGGCCCGCCCCGACGATCGCCGAGGCCTTGGGCGCCGCCGGTCTCTTGCGTCTATAAATAGTGCCGGCCCCATGCCGGCAACATTCGCTAGATCGTGATAAACTGGCGCGACTTGCTCGCCGGCGAAAGTGAAACTCGTTCAAGGTTCAGTGCGTAGGTGGTCGAAAACCTCGACCATGTGATCGCGGTTTGCCACGATCAAATCCTTACCCATGTCATTGAGCGCGAGCAAAATGGCGAAGGGCAGCTGCACCAACTCAAGGTCGGAAAGTTCGCGCTTGCGATCGCGAATGTTGCTTTCGGTTCGCAGCATCCCGGTCGCCGAAATGAATTGTGCCCGATCAAATCTTGCGAGGACCGGGGCGCGATTGCGGGCGAAGGCACATCAACCGAACGACCCTAATCGCTCGAGCGCACCACTCCGACCATACCAAGGAACAGCCATCAACTCGGTTTTGCGGTCAAGCCCCTTTTTTCGCGGATCGCGGTTTTCGCCCCTCGACCTCGGCGGCAGTCAAGGGATCGACCAGCCCGAGCGCGTCGGCGATCCAGGTCGCGCCCTCGATCAACACCGCGAGGCTTAGCCGCCGGCGCGTCCCGTTGCTCGAGAATCGCAAAATCAAGATATCGCCGTCAACGCCCAGACCATCGAGCGCAACCTCCCGCAGGATCGCCCGACGCGTGATCACGACCGGGATCGGATCGCCGGCCCGACAGCCGAGGCGGCTCGCCCCCGGCTAGCCGGCCGCCCCGATTGCCGCCTCGATCCGGCGCAAGTGTCGAACTTGCGCGACCGTGTGCAACTGGCGCCCCTCTTTCGCTCCGCCGGTGACGCTGCAGGGCGCCGCATTGGGATCGGTCGCGCCGCCGGCCTCGACGTCCTCGACCGCCTTTGCATAGGCAAGCGCCGCCTCACGCAGCCGGGGCGAAATAGCCTCGAGGACGCGCGGTAACTCGCGCCGATAGGCGCGGACATGCTCGAGCCGGATCTCGCCGGCCGCGGCGTCGAAATAAGAGATTGCGACGGTCGCATGGACGCGCCGGGCGCGGCCGGTCCCGGCGCCCCCCGATCCGGTTTCTTGCGTTTCGGGACCGCGGCGAGGCCGGGCAGATCATCCCGCCCGCCAGTCATGTCCGACCCCCAAAAACCGGCCCCAGAGCCCCCAAGGGCAAAAGGGCGAAGTTTTTTCCCGTATCTATTACGTATAAAGAACGTTTTTGTGTTTTAGTCTCATGTATTTATATAAATATTGGAAAAAATGCCCTTTAGGCCTCAGAGGCTTGATAAGCTTGGCAAATTTCTCGTTATCCACAAGCAAACCTGCGCCCTTTTGGGGCAAGATTTGCGCCCTTTTCCGCCTTTTCGACCGTTCCCGCTCTCGACTCGTCCGCGGCCCGAAATTGCGACACTCTCCGCCTTTCGCTTCACAGCGGGCGCAGCCCGGCAAGTTTTTGCCCTTTCGCCTCTTGTTTCGCGCTCGAGGGGCGCAATCAGGCGGTTTTGCCCTTGCATGAAAACGCGGGGCGAGGCGCGGATTGGCGCGGCGAAACCTGCGGCCAAGGCCGCCGCCGGGGCGCGATCAGTAGAGCGGGCGATCATCGGTTTCCGACTCGGGCGGCGTCACGTTGACCTCTTGCAAACGGTCGCGAACGCCCTCGGTGGCCTTCCATCGGACGCCCCGACAAAACCATCGGCCGCCGTCCGTTTTCAGTTTCCGAAAGCCTTTTTCTTGCATCAGGTTCGCGAAACCTGATTTCTTGTATTTGGTCGCCCCAGGACGCCCGCCCGCTCGCGAATTAGCGCCGCCTCGACCTCGGACGGCGTTCGGCGTTCCGTGACCGGCTGGGATCGCAAGTTGACGCCGCGTGCCTTCATCCTCATCTTGATTTTCGGCGTCCGGTTAAAGGACAGGATCGGGACTGCCCGCGGCTTGTAATAGCATTCCGGTTTCCCGAGCGCCCGCGCCGGCCGCATGTCGCCGCCGGTCATTGCCTTGATTTTCTTTGCGCTCAATTCATCGGGTGCGGCAGGTTCGCTTGTGATCATCACGCGGCCGCCGGGAATATCGACCTCCTCAGGCGTTGCTTGCCCGGCCCCGGTTTGCGGCGTCACGATAAACATTTCGATTTTTGCACGCGGCCGTGTATCCGTCGCGCTCGCCCATCACGCCGGCAATCGCGGCCGTCACGGTCGATTTCCCGTTGCCGCCAGCGCCCCGGAACAACAGCGCTACTTGCGGGTCATTGCGACCGAATAGCAGCATCCCCATAGCGCGATGAAAGCAAGACCGGACCTCGACCGAGGGCAAGACCAGCTCGAGGAACGAAAGCCATTCGGTACAGGCCGCCGCGGGATCATAGGCGACGCCCGCGCAGCGCGTCGGCAGTGCGGCGCGATCATGCCGGCGCAACCATCGCCGGCGGATCGCGACCGCCTCGGCGTCATCGGTCAACCTCTCGAAACTGGCGTCGCGGGCGGCTCGCAGATCAAGGACGCTGTTCGGGCAGACAAAGCCGAAAGGATCGGCGTCGAGGTTGTCCATATCCTCGACTTGCATTGGCCCGGCCAGATGCAAGGCGGCGCGGATTTTCGAGTCATTCCCGCACTTGACCGAATGTTCTATCAGGCGTGCGAAATTGTCCGCGCGGATCGCGCCCTCGAGTCGCCGAAAGCCGGCCGAGGCTTGCCGATTTCATCCTAGATCCGGCGGCCGGCGAGGTCAGGATCGACCGGGACCGTCCACCACGCCGGCGCCTCGCGCCTCGACCACGCCACGCAAGCGCGAGGCAAGGCCGGGCGCGGCAAGGTCGCCTGTTTTGAAAGCATAGCGGGCGCCGTCCCACCCCCCCACCCCTTGCCTTGCCCGATAGCCATATCGGGACCGAACGCTCCCGCGATCCGCTCGGCGTTGCCCATGTCATCCTCTTGATAGTCGAGGCGCCTTTTCCGGCAGGACGACGTCGAGCGACCGGGGCGCGGGTTTTGTTGCGGCGCTCACATTTGCCCCAATGCCGCAAGGTCAGCATAATCGAGGCCGGCGGCCCAATCGTCGGGCGGCACGATCAGGCGAACCCGGTCGGCGGTTTTGAAAAGATTTGCGAGCGTCCGTTGACCGTGCCGAGCGGCCGAGGCCGGGCACCGGGATGACCCCTCTCCCAAGATCAGAAGCCGGCAACGGCGCCCGGCCGGCATCCAACCAGGTAAATCCGACACGCCGGGATCGAGGACGGCAGCGGCTCGCCATTCGTGCCGCGCCGCGGTCCTCGGCCGGCGGGATCGGCCGGCCCGGCAAGGGCGCCGAGCGAAAGCGCTGCCGTCCAATGCCGCCACCCCTTGCGCCGCATTGCCACGAGGACCGCGAGCGTCGGCTCGATGCCCTCCCCGACGACGACGCAATCGGATAGCGCGGCGAAGCGGATCGGACGGCCGTAAAGTCGGCCGGTTTTGACTAGCCATGCTTTCGGAATTTTCGACCCGTCCGGTTACCGGGCGCGGCCGTTCGACGCAATCCATGTCCGGTGAACGTCGCGGAAATCGCCGGCCGAGCCCGTTGCCTCGCAACGAAAGCAGCGGAACCAACCGCCGACGCCATTCGGTTCGACCAGATGGAAAGATGACGTCGCCTCGCGGTGAAAGGGACAGGGCGCCCAATAGCCGCCGCGGCCGGGGCGAGACTTTAGCGCATCCCATGACACGCCGGCCGCCACCGGGAGATCGCGAAAGGAAACCTCGGCTTTGACCTTGCCGATAGCGTTGTCATAGGACCCCCGCCGAGGCGGCGCAGGACAGGAAGGCGAGCCGGCGGCCGCGATCACGAGGCGGCCGGGTTGTAGCACGCGGCCGGACACGAACCGGGGCGCCGGCAGATCGGGAAAGGGCACGTGTTCGGAAAAGAGGATCGCCGCGTCGGCCGCGGTCGCGATCCAGTCAATTTCCGTGATCGCCAACACCCCGTCACGCGGCATGTCGAACCGCTCTTAGATGACGGGCCAGACCCACGCCTCGATCCGCTGATAATCGGGCAACAAGGCTTTCAACGGGGACACCTGATATACGGGCGGCGGATAACCGCCTCTCAATAGGCATTGACCGAATGCCCGGCGACCTTATCGCGGCCCTCGCCATGTCCGGTGAATCGGACAAGACGAGAAAAGCGCGGTCGCAATGTCGGAAAGGTTGGCGTCCTCGGCGCGAGGTGCAGAGAGGTCAAAAATATCCCCAGGCGGTCGCGATGATGTTGCGGCCAGGGCGAGGCTCTATCATGTCGAAAATCAGTCTTTGAAAAGCGGCCCCGGGGCAGGATCGGCCGGGGCGGGGCAATGCCACAGATAGACGCCGCGCAACTCGGCCGGCGTCTCGGACGCGAGGTCGGGAAACCCGACCACGAACGCCGGCCATGGCTCGGCACGGCAGGGCACGCAAAGCCGCGGCTTGTGCAATCTCGGCGGGCATTCGGTCATCCCGCCGGACCTTTGCCGAGGGCGCGAACGGCCGTCACGGTCAAGCCCGGATCGCGGTCGTCGTCATCCCGAGGCGCCGACCGGCGACGGCAAGCGGCAGGTCGCAGAGGACAACCGCGGCAAAAACCGCGGCGACGCGCCGCGAGGACCGCGCCGCGATCCGCTTGACTAGAAGGCGCCCGAGCGCCGCGTCGCCCGCCCCGATCCCGTTCGCTGCGAGTGCCGAGTCGACTTGACCCGGCCACAGCGCCGGCCTGCCGGCAGGGCGCAAGATCGCCTCGAGCAGGGCGGCGAGGTCGCCAGGATCGACGGGACGAGGCCGGCCGAGGGCGCGAGCGTCGCGCATCGCCTCGAGCGCGTCGCGGGCCCCGCCGCGTGATCGCGTAACGGATCGCGACGCGGCCGCCGGGGCGCCGTGTAATCCAGTCCCGCGTGACGAAGGCACGGACGGCATATGCGGGACGCGATAGCTTTCGCGGATCGCACCCCCGGCCGATTTTCGGGCAATGATCCCACCGGACCGCGGGGCGCGATTCCGAGGACGCCGCAAGGCTCGCACTAGCGCCGCAGTGTTGACGCGGCGTGCCGCTCGAGGTCGAGCGACAGATCGAGGCCAGAACTAAAGCCGGCCCCAGTCACAACGCCCCAGTCCGGTCAATCCCGCGAGTGAGGTCATCGAATGCGAGGCCCGTTTCGGTCAGTTTCGAGGCGAGGCGCCGGTCGTCGCTGCGGATCGCAATGCGGGCGCGGGAAAAACAGGATGGAGCCGAGGCGGAGCGCCCCGGAACGGGCGACCGCTGAACGGGCGCCGGTGGCGCGACCCGGCTGGTTATAGGGATTTGCGGGCGCATAGACGCACCCGCCGATAGCGTGAGTTTTTCCCATTGACTCTCGGCCTCAACGTCGGGCGAAGCGGCGCGAGGCCATGGCGCCGGGCGACGCTCTCGAGTAACGCCAAGATCTCCGGCTCGGGAGCGGCTTGACGAACGCGGATCAGGACCGGGCGTAAGAATGCCTTTTCCCAAGCGGGCGAGGCGACCGCAGCTTTCGCAGGCCGGCGGCCCTACCTCGGCCAGCCGGTCGAGCATTACCAAGGCGGCAAGACCCGATTGAATGACGGCGAAAGCCGCGTCCAGCCAAAGATCGGCGCCGACGTCGAGCCACAATGCGTCAATTTGCCCGAGGTCGGACGGCGAGCCGAGAACAGGAACTCAGCGCCGTTCATGCACCCGCTCCCTTTCCTCAAAGAATTTCTTCGCAAATCGTGCAATGGGCGCCCGTCGGCAAAAAGACCGATTGTGACGAGGCGAGGTCGAAACCCGCGGCCGCGTCATCAAAAGCAATTACACAAACCACATGGGCGGAGAATGCCGTGGGAGAGACCGCCGAACAAGCCAACTCAGCTCACGATAATTGGGTCTAGCGATCTCCTGCGCTATGCGAACGAGAAACTGCGAACCCGAGCAGCATGGTCTTTACCCACCGCAGCCCATGTAACCGCCGCTCTTTCTCCTTGTGCAGCGATAAATTCAGGCACGAGGGGGACATCGCGGGGCCCTCGCCAAGTATGAACGCGCCGCCTCGACCCTCGCTCGGCATCACGCCAGAGGCCGCAGGATCGTCGTCAAGGCCGCTTGATCGCCTCGGCCGGGGTTAAGCCCGCCCGGGCCATAAAGGCCGCCCATAGCGCGCACAGGACGCCCAAAAACGGACAGTTACACCCTCTCCGAAATCAACTCCGCCTGCGGCCCTTACAAGCCCGCGCCGCTCGCATCGTCCTTGGCAATGTCTTTGTGATCGGGGCGGAAGCGCGGCACTTCCTTTTTGAAATCCCGGCAACGGTAGCCTTTGTCGGCCGGTAGCGTTTCGCGTAGAAGCGCCAACCGACTGGAACACAAGGGGCGCCCCTTTCGTTATAGCGCGATCAGGGCAAGCGCCTTTCGCCGGAGCTCGAGCGAGCCACCCCGGCCATAGTCGGGTCGTTCGTATTTATGCCCCATCAACTCGGCCCGAATGCGGTCATCGACCCCGGCCTCGGTCAAGCGATCCTCGAACGAATGCCGCAGTGAATAGGCGGAATGCTCGGGCGTCTCGCGCAAGCCATTCTCGGAGAGGAACTTGTTAACAACCGCCGACCATGTATCCGCCCTGTCGCGATAGCGGGCGATCCCGCCCCGCGCGACAATCCGCCGCGCCGCCTCGAGCGAGACGCCGAGCAAAGGGATTTGCCGTGGCGAGGTTTGGGTTTTCAGGACGCGGCCGGCTTGCTTAGAAATGTCGATATGCGGCACGTTAGCGCCGAGCGCGAAACCCTCGGCCGTAAGCCCGACGATTTCGGACGGCCGGGCGCCCGTGTTGACCATGATAAGCAAGACGTCGCGGGCTTCGTCGTTCATTCGCGCGAGGGCGCCGGGCCTAAGAAGCTTGTCGCGGATGAACTGGACTGAGAACGGGACGCCCTTCGTTTTCGTCTTGACGCCCTTAAATCGCAATTTCGCGAACGGGTTTGGCAACTCGAGCGCGTGATATTCTGCCCAAGTCCGAAAGAGGTCGGAAATCGTGCCAATGTCTTTATTTGCGGAGTTAGGACCGACCTCGCCCGCCTTGATCCTCGCGGCCCATGCCTCGCGATATGCTTGCGCGTTCGCCCGCGAAATTTCCTTCATCGGCAGGTCGCCGCAAACTTTGACAAAGTTTGCGACTGCCCGGTCGCGGGTTGTCCGCCAGCGCGAAACTTGGGCCTCGGATTTGCCGGAAAGCCGCTCGACGGCCGCAAACTGGATCATTTCGGCAAGGGCCCCGGACAACGTGACTGCCGGCGCCTCTACTGCGCCAAGGATCGCGCCAGCCTCGACCAGCGACGCAAAGGACCCGTCTTTGCGCAAAAGCGCCTCGATCCGCGTCAAGACGTCCTCGACAGGCCCGGAAGAAATATCGACCGCTAACCGGAAGGTGAAGCCGCGGGCGGCTGCGAGGCGTTTCGCGCTTTCAAAGGCCGCTGCCGCGTCGCCCCCGCGGCCAGCTGCGAGCGCTTCCCAAAAAGCCACAAATTCGGCCTCGACCGCGGGCGCCTTTTCGCGCGCCTCACGCTCAGAATCCGTGAAAAGCGCCCGCGATACGCGCGAGCGCGAATCGACATGCGCGAACCGCTTCGGAACCTTTTTGACGAAATACCAATAGCCCCGATCCAGATACAAACCCACGCTAGCACCCGAAAGTTACGCCCTTAAGTTACGGGAAAAGTTACGGGATCGCAGCGGAAAAAATTTGAAAAAACACAAGAAACCCTGCATTTGCTGGCGTTTTTGCAACTTTTTATCGGAGATCTGGTGGAGCCGAGGTGCACCACCCTTGCGATTAGACAAGTCGCAATCAATCGCATCTTTAATTGTATATCAGACAATTAGGCAATCAGCGCGTAACTTCCCGTTGCGTCCAGTATCACCCATCCATTACGGCTTTCGATGGGTAGGACGTGAGTGCAAAATGCCGAAACTGGTTCCCGAACTCTCCCCCATCGAGGTCAAGCGCCTCTCGCATCCTGGCGCTGGCCGAAACAACGCCATGTTCGCGGTTGGCGGTGTCAGTGGCCTTTACCTGCAAATTTCTCCTAGTGGGGCGCGTAGCTGGATATTGCGCACGACCATAGGCAGCAAGCGCCGCGATTTGGGTTTGGGCAGCTACCCTGATGTTGGCCTTGCCCAAGCCCGTGAACGCGCCCGTGAGGCCAAGGATCAGGTCTGGCGGGGCATCGACCCAATCGAGGAACGGAAGGCTGCTAGGGCGGCTCTGGCGGCCTCCCAGAAGCGCGGCCTAACCTTCGCAGAAGCCTTCAACCGCTACACCGCCGCGAAACTGACGGAATTGGCGACAGACAAGGATCGTGTGCGCTGGCGGTCATCCATCGAGCGGTACGCCCTGCCCCATATCGGAGAGATGCTTGTGGACGATCTGGCTGTGCAAGACGTGCTGCGCGTTTTGGAACCTGTTTGGCACAACAGGACCGAGACGGCTTCGCGCGTTCGGGGACGGATCGAAGCGATTTTGTCCTGGGCTACTGTTGCAGGCCACAGAACGGGCGATAACCCGGCCCGCTGGCGCGGCAATCTTGACCAAATTCTGCCGAAACCCGGTCGCATCATGGACAAGGACAATCACGGCGCTATCGCACTGGATGAGGCAAGGGCATGGTTTTCAGACCTGCAAAAGCGCGACGGTATCGCCGCCCGAGCCCTGGAGTTCCTAACGCTATGCGCAAGCCGATCCGGCGAAGTGCGGGGCGCGACCTGGGACGAGATCGACGCGAAGGCGAAGATTTGGACGATCAGTGCGGAGCGGATGAAAGCAGAGCGGGAACACCGCGTTCCTCTGACTAAACAGGCGATGACGCTCATCGAAGCTGCACCGAAATTGGCCGACAGCCCTTACATCTTCGCGGCACCGCGAGGCGGTCAACTGTCAGACATGGCCTTATCCGCCGTCATGCGCCGAATGCAGGAGCATGAGGAGAAAGCCGGTCGTAAAGGCTGGCTCGATGCACGCTCGGCCCGTCCAGCTGTTCCCCATGGGCTGCGCAGCACTTTCCGAGATTGGGCGGCAGAGAGGACGGACTACCCGCGAGACATGGCGGAGATTGCGCTTGCACATACAGTCGGTAGTGACGTCGAGCGGGCTTATCGTCGTGGCGATCAGATGGAAAAGCGCAGGGCGATGATGGCCGATTGGGCGATGTTCCTGGGGGCGGCGTGATGCGGAGCGGATTTGTTGAACCCGTCCATCTCACGGCAAGCCAACGCGATGGCATCGGCACGGAACTTGGCCGCCGTCGCAAAGCAGTTTTCCACGATCCTGAACGTCAAAGCGCGTTCCTGCGGAGAGTGGAGAGCGCGCTTACGTATCTTCAAAACGTGACATCGGAAACTGAGTCAATCGATGCGGCCAGGGATAGGATTGCTCTGCTTCATCGGCGTCTATCAGATACCCTAGTCGTCATTGCGAAGCTGAATGCTAGCGAGCGCTCGTCGCTAAAGCCTAATGGCCGGGATGTACTTAGCTCCGTAGTATCGAACATTGAGGCACTCTTGCCCGGAGTGGAGGGCTTGCGACTAGCCTATGGCACACGCCCTTACACCAAGCCTGATGGCCGCACTCGCTTCATGGTCGAACAATTGGCCACAGCCTGGCGGAACTGCTTCGAAGAGATTCCGAGCAACAAAGCCGACGGCGCATTCTTTCAGGTGCTCAACGTGGTCCTGATAGAAACCGGCTTTGAGGAAATCGGGCGGGACGCGCTGCGCAGTCTTCTGAAACAGTAGGGCTAATCGAAAGAAAATCCGGCTTTGCCCGTCTGATTGGTGATGCGGGGTGAAAGCATCTTGGTCGTATCCGCAACAAGGGGATGCACCATGTATCTTTCCGATAAGCAAATTGCCGAACGCTACGGCGTCACCCGCCCGACCGTTTGGCGCTGGTTGAAATCCGACCCGACCTTCCCGAAGCCCATTTCCCTTTCGCCCGGCTGCACCCGCTGGAAGCTCGATGAAATCGAGTCGTGGGAAGCTGCACGTCGCGCGGCCTGAGAGGATCACAGCATGAACTTGAAAATGGAACGCCCCGCCGCCGCTGGCACGGCGAACGGGGCAAATATCGAAGCGGCTGGCTTCTCGCACAAACTCTACCCCGTGCAAGACGATGCCGCAACCGCCACCTTCACGCCGGTCGGCATCGCCGCATTGCGCGTGCTGCACCTCGTCAACCGCCACAGCCTGAACGCCGAGCAAGCCGCGATGATGGCGGGACTGATCTACGGGGAGGGCAGCGCATGACCGCCGACACGTTCCGCATTCCCATGGACGTGGCAGAGCATTGCCTGAAGGCAGCAAAAGCACTGACAGGCCACGCCGCCCGCCTGGACTATCTGCACACACTCTGGGCCGACGAAGACCCCGATCCCAAAAATGGTGCATTCTGGCACGTCCAGATCGCGCATCCCGAAGCGGCCAAATTGCGCGACAACCTGGATCAGATAGCGACCTTCATGAAATGGCTGGCCGAATTCTCGGAAACCGACGAGGAGGCGAGCGAGTGAACGCCCGTGAGATCGTCACCGCCCTGCGTGGTCGCCCCGGTCGCAATGGCGGGCTGTGCTTCTGCCCTTCGCATACCAACACCCGCACCCCGGCTTTGTCAGTGACGGATGGCCGCGACGGTCGCCTTCTGGTGCATTGCCATGCCGGCTGCCGCTTCGAGGACATCATGGATGCGCTGCGCGGTCTGGGGCTGGTCGAGGGCAAGGGCAGCTACACAGCGCCGTCGCCTGCTGAACTGGCCGCGATCCGCGAAGCCGAGCGGCAGGAAGCCCAGAAGCGCGCGGATCAGGCGTTGCGCTGCTGGAATGAAGCGGAGTCGATTAGCGGCACGCCCGCCGAACTTTACCTGCGCGAGTGCCGGGGCATCACTGCCCCCCTGCCGCCCACGCTGCGCTTCCATTCGGCAGCCTGGCACGGGCCGACCGCACAGCGCCTGCTCGCAATGGTGGCGCTGGTCGAGGGATTGGGTTTGCCCGCCGTGCATCGCACCTACCTGACCCCGCACGGCACGGCAAAGGCCGATGTCCAACCCGCCAAGATGATGTTGGGCGGGACCGCTGGCGGGCATGTCGAGGTCGCTAAGGCAGATGGGCCGCTGGTCGTTTGCGAAGGTATCGAAACCGGGTTGGCCCTTGCATCTGGTCTGTTGGCGCGTCCCGCGACGATCTGGGCCGCACTGTCCACCTCAGGCATGTCCGGCCTGATCCTGCCCGATGCACCTGGTCGCCTTACGGTCGCCACGGACGGCGACGAGGCGGGCACCAACGCGGGCAAGGCGCTCGCCATGAAAGCCAAGGCGAAAGGGTGGCAGGTGTCGCTGCTGCCCGCGCCGAACGGCCAAGATTGGGCCGATGTTCTCAAATCGAAAAGGGGCGCGGCATGAACGCCATGACCGACAAATTGCACCCCGCCGAAGTGTCCTTCGACGTGTCGCAACCCGAAGCGCGACTGGCCGAAATCGTGAAAATGTCAGCGCTCGATTATGAGAAGGCGCGCGAGAAGCTGGCCGAGGAACTGGGGGTGCGCGTGTCATATCTCGACAGGGCAATCGCAAGGATGCGGCCAAAAGCCGAAGATGAGGCGGATGATCCATTCGAGGACGTGGAACCCGCTGCCGATCCGGTGGACGGCGCGGCGCTGCTGACCGAGCTACAGGCGACAATCCTGCGGTTCTGCATCCTGCCGGAACACAGCGCGCCGCTGATGGCCGCTTGGGTGCTGCACGCTTGGGCGCATGACGGCTTCGATATCTCCCCGGTACTGGGTATCGTCAGCCCGGAAAAGCGATGCGGAAAGACCACGGCGCTTTCGGTCGTCTCGGCTCTGACGCCTCGCGCCATGCATGCGGTCAACATCTCGGCTTCGGTGCTGTTCCGGGTGATCGAGAAGTTCAAACCAACCGTGATGGTCGATGAGGCCGACACGTTCCTCGATGCCGACAAGAACGGCGATCTGCGCGGAATGCTGAACGGCGGACACAATCGGCTTTCCGCCTATGTCTGGCGCAGTCATGGCGACGACCATGAGCCTCGTCGGTTCAAGGTCTGGGCACCGAAGGTCGTGGCGAAGATCGGCAACCTGCCCGACACGCTGGAAGATCGGTCGTTGGTGGTCAGGCTGCGACGCAAGCGCGACGGTGAGAAGGTGGAGCGGTTCCGCGCCGACCGGATCAACGACTTCTTGCACCTGCGACAGAAAGCAGCGCGATGGGCCAAAGACAACGCCCTGACCTTGGCGAACGCTGATCCTCTGGTTCCCGAAGCCCTGCACGACCGTGCTCAGGACAACGCCCGTTGCATCTGCGCCATAGCCGATGTTGTCGGTGGTCACTGGCCGGTGACGATCCGCACCGCGTTGGTCGGGATGCATCAGGAGGTCGAGGCAGACGAACCACAATCTGCGGGCGTTCTGTTGCTGCGCGATCTGGCCGACATCTTTGAGGCGAAGCGGGCCGAGCGGATCGGGAGCACGGATCTCTTGAACGCCCTCTGCGCCTTGGAGGAAAGCCCGTGGTCCGAATGGCGCGGTGGTCGCCCCATCTCGACGCGCGGCATCGCGAAGCTGTTGAAGCCCTACGGCATCACTCCAGCGCAGGACCGGATCGGCAGCTTTTACCGCCCCACCGACTTTGCAGATGCTTTCAATAGGTATCTCTCAAAGGGGGCTGAAAATACCGCCACAAGCACCACAAGTGCCACACATGCGGCAACTGCCACTGAAAAACATAATAAAATCAATGCTAATGGCACTTGTGGAGCTTATGGCACTTATTCCGATGGTGGTGGAAGCAAGTCCCACAGTGGTGCTTGGGAACGCGAGATCTGATGACCGCTGCGGCTATCCTTCATGACCTGATCGGAGCCGGTGTCGAGTTCGAGACGGACGGGGAACGCATCCGCTGGCGCAACGCTGGCGGGCGCGTCACGAGCGATGTGGTCGAGGTGCTGCGGACCCACAAAGCCGAGGCCATCGACTATCTGATGGGCACCCCGGCTATATCGCACGGGCACGATAAACCGCCCCTGTCGCCCCGCATCGCCGCTGCCGTGCGTGCCGCCTTCGAGGACTACGCCGCGACCGACGATCCCTTCGACGCGAGGGCATGGGCATGACGGGGCATGTAAAGTCCAGGAGCGCCAAAGCAGGGAACCGCCGATGATAGTTCGCTTGTTTGTAAACACAGTTTTTCGCTTCTCACGCGCGCGCGAGGGACGAGCATTGCAATGGAGCACCTCAGCGAGTATTATAATACCGTCGATGTCGTACGCTTCGCGCTATGAGATCGGCCCGTCGGGAACTGTATGCTTCGCGCTGCAAAAGCCCTTCGACCGGAACTGAGGCCGGAAACCGCACGCCGAGCGCTGCGCGAGAGAACCCATCCTTACACCCGTGCCCTCAAAGGGCCGTTAATGGAGACCGCGCAATGACGCACTTCAAACCCAATACTGGAATCCTATCTGTCTACGCCTCCGCCGCATCGCCGAACGAGATTCTTGGTGACTTGACCGACGCATTTGCGGAGTTCAAGGCAAGGCAGAATGCCGAGATTGCCAGCATCCGTGGCGACCTCGACGCTATCAGCGCCAGAAATGTTGCCGCCGAAATGAACGGCAGTGGCGGCATGGCGGCGCGCCCCGGAAACATCCGCGACGAGCGAACCGCTCTGGCTGAGTTCGGGCGGTTCGGGCAGGTGAACGCGGCGCTGTCGATCGGTGGCGCTGGCGGCAACGATCTGACGGCAGGCGGGGCCGCTGTGTTCCCAGCTGTGTCCGAGCGGATCATGGTTCGCCAATTTTCCCAATCCGCAATCGCGAGATTGGCCCGCCTCGTCACCCTCACCGCAGGCGACCGTTTCGAGGAACCGCAAGACCTCGGCGAACCCGCAGCCACGTGGGTTGGTGAGAGCGATGCGCGTCCTGCCACCACTACGGCGACTTTCTCGCTGCTGTCTGTCACCTGCGACGAGCTTTACACGCTCCAGCCGATCACCCAAAGGCTGCTGGATGATAGCCAGTATGACCTTGGGCAGTGGCTCGAAGATCGCATTGCAGACAAACTGGCTCGCGCCGCTGGGTCTGCTTTCATGATCGGTGACGGCGACAAGAAGCCGTCGGGGATTGTCACCTATCCGCGTTCGTCGGAAGCCGATTCCGCGCGCGACTGGGGAACCATCCAGGCGCAATATACCGGCGCATCAGGAGCCTTCGGTACGGGCGGGGCCGACATCCTTGTGGATGCGGTATACAGCTTGCAAGGGCATTACCGGCAGAACGCCCGTTGGGTGATGAACAGCAAGACGCTGGCCGTTGTCCGCCGCATGAAAGACAGCGACGGTCGCTTCCTGTGGGCCGATTCGTTGGCTGCGGGCCAACCTGCAACGCTGCTTGGTTACCCCGTCGAAACCGACGAGAGCGCACCCGACATCGGCGCGAACGCTGCAGCCATTTGGTTCGGTGATTGGCAGCAAGCTTATGTGGTGGTTAGGAAGCCGGGGCTTCGCCTGCTTCGCGATCCGTACTCCAGCAAGCCGAATGTTCTGTTCTACGCCTACAGCCGCGTGGGCGGTGCCCTGCAAAACAGCGAGGCGATCAAGGCCATCGTGTTCGGCGTCGATCCCGACGCGTAACGAGAAAGGGTTGGGCGCACCCGGCTTGCCGAAGCGCCCGCGATAACTGGATGAGTGCGCTGCCCAGCCAGGCAAAAAACCTCCAGAAGGCACGGTGGTACTCCCCACGCGGTGCGGATCGTTACGCCTGAGGCTTTGGGTTGGGAACGATCATCGAGGGCGCACCTGTCGGAGCCGGGTGCGCCCATTCCTATTGGGCGGGGCCGTCATAAGTTCGAGACGTGCGTTGCCGGGAACCGCCGATGAGACTCGCCTATCAAAAACCGCGACAATTTTTGGTGGGGGTACCAAGAAGTCTGTAGCCTTTTGGCTCTGGCAACCCGCGTCGTACCCACGCGGAGATTTTTTCTCTCGTTTGAATTTCGACAGGTGCGGACCCTGAGAAATCCCAACGTTTGTGAACGTTTTTTAATTCGCACGAAATCAAAAGTGCGCGCGAGTTCGCACCTGCGTACGACTGCGGACCATCCTAGGAAACCTTTATGGAGGATTACCCCAATGACCGCACGCGATGACCTTTTGGCAATACCGGACGAGCATGCTTGGAGCCACACTCAGTACTTGTATCCCGCCCTTGCGAGGCGGCTTGGCCTAAGTGAGCGCTCACCATCAGCCGAGCGACAGTCATACTGGTGGCCTTGGTCAGGCAAAACGACCGCCTTAGCAGCCCTAGCGGGGCCACATAGGGGAGCCACCCCTAACCTGCCGGTTTGAGCGGTCAAGCTGTTTGCAGTTTCTCACTTTCCGTGCGGGAGTCGCGTCTTGCTTCGCAGAAAAAGCGACGCCGAATTGGCCCGGCGACGCTGAGTATAATTACTTGCACTCAAGCAAGCTGAGCAAGTTGTTTGGCTGGTCGCCATCGGCAGTAGTGCGAAGGTACTTTCTGCCCAAGGCGCTTTTAGCCACTACGACGTCCACCTTGTCGCCAGCCGGGCGCTCCACGTAGAAGGACCATTTCCCACTTTCGATTCCGGCGATGGCGTCGTCGATGGGGAGCTTCCATCCGGTGCCATCTCCATTTGCTCCGCCGATGTGGCTGATGCGTTCCCAAGCGCTGGTCCGGTTAGTCTTGTTGATGCATCTGATGCGATGTCTGTCTGCCATGATAAGGCACTCCATATGAGCGCCAGGCCGATCTTGACTGTCAGCGAACGATCCGTAGACTCGCACTGTGTCCCGACATTCCGCATCGGCCCGGCTATTGGGTCGCGGAGAACCGGAACTTTGCGCCGCCTCGGGTACCAACCTTGGCGGCGCGTCCGCTTCCGGACGTCGCCTAAATTCTTGAATCGATTCCGTGATGAGTCAAGATGAAACACCTCCAAGATATTGGAGGTGGCGCAATATATGCGTAGTACTTCTAAAGACACCCCAAGGTCTCGTAGGAAATGCCGATTCGTCAACGACGTGTTAGCACGCAAGCCGAAACTCGCCGGAAGTCATTCTCTTGCTCGTTCGATGAAAATTCGGATCATCTCGGGTCGCGTCGGCTGCGGCTCGATCTTCGCGCGCTCAGAGTCGAGCCAATCGAGTAGATCAGGTTGCAGGCGGACAAGAACGCCCGTCCCCAAACCAGTCGCCGGGCGACCGCGCTTATTTTTCGATATCGTTTTATCTTGCTTGCTCATGTTTATTACGATATCGTAAATTCAGGCCGAGCAAAAGCACCACCTTTCACCCGGCCCTAACCGAAACCCGTTCCTATGGGAGAACGCGAATGGCTATGCATTGCCATAACGGACCCGGCTTGCCTGTCGCAAGCCTTCACGAAATCCACGACTGCTTGACGCTTGCCCTGGACGCATCCGAGCGTCCGAAGGGCTACACGACCGCCGAGCGTGAGGCGCGCAGCTACATGCGCACAGCCCTGCGCCGCGTCGGCAAGCTGATGGAGGGTGTGGTATGAGCACCGTGTCAGTATCTGCCCTTCCCGAGGGCGTAGCTGAACGCCTTGCCACCTTTGCCGAATGGACGGGCACACAGCTTTTCCCTGCCGAGAAGGTGCTATTCGATCAAGGCGGAGAGGACGGCCACACATTCAGCGACGAGTTCTTGGCCTATGTCCAGCGCGTGGGGATGTCGCTTGATTGGGTTTATCTCGGGGATGCGATGCCGCTGGTCATGCGGGCTTACAACGCAGCACAGGAGGGCCGGGAATGACTGACCTCACTCCACAACCCCGCAGCAGACTCCTGGAAATTGTCGACCTGATGGACGCGGAGGAGCAGAGAGTATTCAGTCACACACTCTACCTCATGAACGTAGCGAAATCCAAAAGCTGGCGCAGACGCCGCCTCAATGAATATCTGCGCTGGTTTCACGAGAAAAACGGCACCGCGGAGGTCAGGGCATGATTACCACCGGCCACCTAGAAGACGTGAGCTATCAGCTAAGCAAGGCCAGCAATCTCTATGCGGCGCTACGGTTGGCAGTGGATGCGCTTGGCGTGGATGACCCTGTGCAAGTGCGTGACGCAATCATCGGCGTGACGGAAGTTCTCGGCATTCAGTTGGAGAATTCGCACGCAGCACTTGAGAAGCTGTTCAAGATCGCTCCCTTTGCCGACAAGTCCGAGGCTGCATAATGCAGATCGCCAGCGATCAGCGCGATTGCTAGGTATGATTCTGTCGCATCCCGTCGCCTTCAATCATTTTTAAGATGATGGGTAGAGTGATGGGGTGCGAATCCTGAAATCGAAAATAACGAGGAAAAACAATGCGTTGTCGTGATAATTGGTGGAGCCGAGGGGAATCGAACCCCTGGCCTCATCATTGCGAACGATGCGCTCTACCAACTGAGCTACGGCCCCACTGGCGGGCTAATTGGCTTGCCGGGAAGGGAATGTCAAGATCTTCCGGTCGACGAAGTTTCGCAGACCGGTCGAACGACCTGCTCGGTTATGGGACAGAGCCGTGCATCGCGGCGCTCCCGCGATGCACGATTTCGATGGGCGCGCTTATTCAGCGGCTTCGGCATAGTCCTCGACCGGCGGGCAGGTGCAGACGAGGTTGCGGTCGCCATAAGCGTTGTCGACGCGACCGACCGGAGGCCAGTATTTATCGACGCGGAACGCACCCGGCGGGAAGCAGCCCTGTTCGCGCGAATATTCGCGGTCCCAATCGGCGACCAGATCCTCGACCGTGTGCGGCGCGTGACGCAGGGGGGAGGCCTCGGCGCTGATACGCCCCTCGGCCACGTCGGTGATCTCGGCCCGGATCGCGAGGAAGGCGGTGATCAGACGGTCGATCTCGGCCTTGGTTTCCGACTCGGTGGGCTCGACCATCAGCGTGCCCGCGACCGGCCAGCTCATGGTCGGCGCGTGGAAGCCGTTGTCGACGAGACGCTTGGCGATGTCATCCACGGTCACGCCATGCGCTTGGAACGGCCGGGTGTCGAGGATGCATTCATGCGCCACGCGGCCACGATTGCCCATGAACAGGACCGGATAGGCACCTGCCAGACGGCTCGCGATATAGTTCGCGTTCAGGATCGCGACGCGGGTCGCCTGCGTCAGCCCTTCGCCGCCCATCATCAGGCAATAGGCCCAGCTGATCAGCAGGATCGAGGCCGAACCCCAAGGCGCTGCCGAAACCGCGCCGGTATCGCCCGTGCGCGGGTCTGAGGGCAGGAAGGGCGCGAGATGCGATTTCACGCCGATCGGGCCCATGCCCGGACCGCCGCCGCCATGCGGAATGGCGAAGGTCTTGTGCAGGTTCAGGTGGCTGACATCGCCGCCGATCTCGCCCGGTTTCACCAGACCGACCAGCGCGTTCATATTCGCGCCGTCGATATAGACCTGACCGCCATATTCATGCGTGATGTCGCAGACTTGGCGCACGGTATCCTCGAAAACGCCATGCGTGGACGGATAGGTGATCATCACCGCCGCCAGCTTGTCGCCCGCCTTGGCCGCCTTGTCGGCGAAGTCCTCAAGATCGATATCGCCGTTCGGGGCCGATTTCACCACCACGACCTTCATGCCGCACATCTGCGCGGTGGCCGGGTTAGTGCCATGCGCCGAAACCGGGATCAGGCAGATGTCACGATCCTCGCCGCGCGACTTGTGATACCCCGCGATGGTCAGAAGGCCCGCATATTCGCCCTGCGCACCCGAGTTCGGCTGCAGCGAGAAGGCATCATAGCCGGTGATCTCGCACAGTTTCTCGGTCAGGTCGTCGAAGACTTCGTGATAACCCGCCGCCTGATCTTCCGGGGCGAAGGGGTGCAGCGCACCGAATTCGGGCCAAGTGATCGGCATCATCTCGGCAGCGGCGTTCAACTTCATCGTGCAAGACCCCAGCGGAATCATTGCGCGATCCAGCGCCAGATCGCGGTCCGAGAGGCGGCGCATATAGCGCATCATCTCGGATTCGGCGCGGTTCATGTGGAAGACCGGGTGCGTCAGGTAGTCGCTGTCGCGGATCAGGGCTTCCGGGATCGCAGGTGAGGTCGCGGCCTCGGCCGGCGCGGCCAGACCAAACGCATCCAGCACCCGCGCGATGACGCTGGCATCCGTGGTTTCATCGACGGCGATACCCACGCGGTCATTGCCGACCTTGCGCAGGTTGATGCCGCGATGACGGGCGGCGGCCATGATGCCCTGCTGGCCGACGCCGACGCGCACGGTGATCGTGTCGAAGAAGGCTTCCGGCTCGACCTCGGCCCCTGCAGCGCGTAGGGCGTTGGCCAAAGTCACCGCGTTCAGGTGGACGCGCTGCGCAATCGCGCGCAGCCCGACCGGACCGTGGAAGACGGCATAGAAGCTGGCCATGACCGCCAGAAGCGCCTGCGCGGTGCAGACGTTCGAGGTGGCTTTCTCGCGGCGGATATGCTGCTCGCGGGTCTGCAGGGACAGGCGGTAAGCTTTGTTGCCCTTGGCGTCGATAGACACCCCGACAATCCGGCCCGGCATCGAACGCTTCAACTCATCGCGGCACGCCATGAAGCCCGCATGCGGACCACCGTAACCCATCGGCACGCCGAAACGCTGGGCCGAACCCACGGCAATATCGGCACCCATCGCGCCCGGCTCTTTCAGCACGCACAGCGCCAGCAGGTCGGTCGCGACAATGGCGATGGCGCCCGTGGCGTGCAGCGCCGCGCATTCCTCGGTCAGGTCGCGGACATGGCCGAACGTGCCGGGATATTGGAAGATCGCCCCGAAGACACTCGCGGGATCGCATTCCGTGCCACGGATGATCTCGATACCCAGCGGCTCGGCGCGTGTCTCGATGACCGAAATGGTCTGCGGATGCAGGTCTTCACTGACGAAGAAGGCCTTGGATTTCGATTTGGCGCTGCGCTGCGCCATTGCCATCGCCTCCGCGGCGGCAGTGGCTTCGTCCAGCAGCGAGGCATTGGCGACCGGCAGACCAGTCAGGTCCGACACCATCGTCTGATAATTCAAGAGCGCCTCAAGACGGCCTTGCGCGATCTCGGGCTGGTAGGGCGTATAGGCCGTGTACCAAGCTGGGTTTTCCAGAATATTGCGCTGGATCGCCGGAGGGGTGACGGTGCCATAATAGCCCTGCCCGATCAGGCTGGTCATCACGCGGTTACGCGAGGCGACCTCGCGCATCCGGCCCAGCAGCCCGGCCTCGGACAAAGCCGGCCAATCCAGCGGCTTTTTCTGACGAATATTCGCAGGCACGGTCTGCTCGATCAGGGTCTCGAGCGTATCCGCGCCGACGACCTTCAGCATGGCCTCCATTTCGACCGGAGATGGGCCGATATGGCGGCGGTTCGCGAAATCGTCGGGATTATAGGTGGTCGGGGTCCAGGTGGCCATCTGCGCCTTCCAGTCATGACACGCGAAACCGGGGGAGACGGCTTCTTTCGTGTGAAAATATCCTCGGGGGAGCCCGAGGGGGCAGACAGCCCCCTCGGCCTTCGCCGGGCCGCAAGGCCCGGCAGACCGGCTTAACCGATCATCTCGTTATAAGCGGCTTCGTCCATGAAACCGTCCAACTCGACCGAGGCCGGCTTGATACGGAAAAACCAAGTGCCGAGCGCATCCTCATTCACCGCGCCGGGCGTGTCGGGCAGCGCCTCGTTCACTGCGGTGATGGTGCCCGCGACCGGGGCCACGATGTCCGAGGCGGCCTTGACCGACTCGATCACGACAATCTCTTCGCCCGCTTCGACTTCGCGGCCGACTTCCGGCAATTCGATGAAGACGACATCGCCAAGTTGCTCGGTCGCATAGGCGGTGATGCCGACGATGATCTCGTCGCCATCCTGTTTCAGCCACTCGTGGTCTTCGGTGTATTTCAGCATGCCTAGGCCTCTCAGCGCTTGTAGCTCGGTTTGTGGAAAGGGATCGCGGTCAGGGTGACGGGCATGCGCTTGCCGCGCAGCTCTGCGAAAACGGTGTCGCCCTCGGCCAGTTCCGCGGGCAGGATCGCCATGGCGACGGGCCCGCCGACCGAGGGGCCGAAGCCGCCCGAGCAGACCTTGCCAATGGTTTCGCCGCCTTCGGCAGCCGCAAAAATCTCGACGCCCTCGCGGATCGGGGCGCGGCCTTCGGGGCGCAGCCCGCGACGGGTCTTGGTGGCACCCGCAGCGAGTTCCGCAAGGATCGTGTCGGCACCGGGGAAGCCGCCCTCGCGTACGCCGCCCAGACGGCGGGCCTTGGGGATCGACCAGCCAAGCGCCGCAGCACCGGGGCTGGTCTCGGTGTCCATGTCATGGCCGTAAAGCGGCATGCCGGCCTCTAGCCGCAGGCTGTCGCGGGCACCAAGGCCGATCGGGGCCACGTCCTCATCGGCCAGCAGCGCCTCGGCGAGGGCCATGGCCTGCGCTTCGGGGACCGAGATCTCGAACCCGTCTTCGCCGGTATAGCCCGAGCGGCTGATCCAGAGCACCGCGCCCTGCCAGTCGAACTCAGCCACGTCCATGAATTTCATCGCGGCGACGCCGGGGATCAGGCGGGCCAGAACGGCCTCGGCCTCGGGGCCCTGCAGCGCCAGCAGCGCGCGGCCCTCGACCGGTTCGACCGAAATTCCCTTGGCCTCAAGCTGGCGCAGATGGGCGATGTCCTGATCGACGCAAGCGGCGTTGACGACGAGGAATAGGTGGTCGCCCTTGTTGGCGATCATCAGATCGTCAAGGATGCCGCCGGTGGCGTTGGTGAACAGGCCGTAGCGCTGACGGCCCTCGGCCAGACCAGCAATATCGGCGGGAACCAGCATTTCCAGCGAAAGGGCCGCATCCGGCCCGCGCAGGATCACCTGACCCATATGGCTGACATCGAACAGCCCGGCCTTGGTGCGGGTGTGCAGATGCTCTCCCAGCACGCCCATCGGATATTGGACCGGCATCTCCCAGCCGGCAAAGGGGACCATCTTTCCTCCACGCGAGAGGTGGAGATCGTAAAGCTTCGTGCGGCGCAACTCGGCCATGGGCATCCCTCATCTTGCGGACAGACCAATCCTGTCCGTTTCGATGCCCCCTCTGTCTTTACCCCGCGGGGGGCGCCTGAGATCGTTATCCCTTCGGCGGACGGACAAGCCGCCACTCTCCAGAGTCTTCACAGGAAAACGGTTCGCTTTGCCTGAGAGTTTACCGGGGCGGTTGCTCCTTCGGCCCTGACTTTCGCCAGTGTCTCCCGATTTCCAGCTTTCGCACTAGCCGGGCGGCAGGATTCTGGCAAGAGCCAACCTGCCGCCCGTCATCGGTTTAGATCGTCACATTCAGCGCGCCGCCGTCAAGCAGGATGTTCTGCCCGACCATGAAGCGCGCCTGCTGGCTGCACATGAAGGCGCAGGTCGCGCCGAAATCCTGAGCCGTGCCATAGCTATGGGTCGGGATGGTCTGTTCGCGCCTGTGGCGGGCTTCCTCGACCGAGATGCCCTCGGCCTTGGCCACACCCGCATCCAGACTGTCGGCGCGATCGGTGGCATGGATGCCCGGCAACAGGTTGTTGATGACCACGCCCGAGGGCGCGACCTGGCGCGACATGCCGGCGACGAAACCGGTCAGGCCCGCCCGCGCGGTATTCGACAGCCCCAGCACCGAGATCGGCGAGCGCACCGATTGCGAGGTGATGTTGACGACGCGGCCCCAGCCACGTTCCATCATCCCCGGAACCAAGGCCTGCATCAGCGCGACGGCGGTCAGCATATTGGCGTCGATGGCCTTGATAAAATCGTCGCGGCTCCAATCGGTCCACATGCCGGGCGGCGGGCCACCGGCATTGTTGACCAGAATATCGGCCTGCCCGCCAAGCGCTTCCAGGACGGCGGCGCGTCCCTCATCGGTGGTGATATCGGCGGCGACGGGCGTGACCTTTACCCCATATTTCGCGGCGATCTCCTCGGCGGTGCGGTTCAGCGCCTCGGCCCCCCGCGCGTTGATGACCAGATCCACCCCGGCCTCGGCCAGCGCCTCGGCGCAGCCCCGGCCCAAGCCTTTCGATGCGGCGCAGACCAGCCCGCGCTTGCCCCTGATCCCCAGATCCATGCGAATTCCCCCTATGGTCGTTTCGCGGCCAAGGAAACGCGGGGCGCGCGCTTTGTCCAGTTCAGAAACAAAGGATTTCGGCCTCGGCCTCGGCCCGGCGATAGGTCGCGACCATGTCATTGACCTGCTGGCCCTGCCTAAACATCGCCGTCCGCTCGCCCGCGACCTGCCGCATGCGCAGCACGGTCTCGGCCTGAACGTAATCGTCATAGGGCAGGATGGTCGCGATCTGGTCGATCGCGCAGGAGCATTTTTCAAGCATGTCGCGGGTCTGGCCATTGGTCGCCATGCAGACGAAAACGTAATCCGCCCGCGCATTGGTCGGATAGTCATTGACCGCCTGCGCCCCGGCCGATCCGGCCCAAAGCGCGAGGGCGAGCGCCGCCCCTGCCCGACGCATCATTGCAGCACCATTTCGCTGACATAGGCGGGCTTGTCCCCGGCCAGAGGTCCGGTTCGTGCGGCCATGCGACGGATCGGGGCCTTGGGATCGGCAATGGTGAAATGCAGTTCCAGCGTCTCGAAGCCGAACATGCGCTCTTTGTTCTTGTCATCGGCAAAAGGCCTGAACACGGCCACGGCCGTGCCGTTCTCGTGCCGGACCTCGCCCCCCCGGAACAGCGCGTCCTTGAGCCGGTTGCGGATGTAGAAGGGACTGCCGCCGGTCAGCGCGGCCATGTCGCGCGTGGTCGTCTCGAGAAAGAAGGTCACCGTCGGATCGCCGCCCGAGACCGGGAAAGGCCCGATCTTGCGCTTGATGCGGGCGGTGTCCTCGGCCAGTTGCAGAACCGGCTTTCCATCCGAGGCATCGACCACCTGATCGAGCGTGACCGTGCCTTCGCCCAGAGGCTTGAAGCCTTCGACCTCGGGTCCGGTCTGCTCCAGGGTCCAGATCAATGCCCCGCCGGACAGATCCCATGGCCCCCGCTCGGCAAAGACAAGATCCCCTGCTTCTCCGGCATGGGCGGCAGAGGTTGCGACAAGGCCAATGACAGCCAGATAGCGCAGATATTTCATGGTTTCGACTTTCCTTCCCTCATGCCGAGCCTGCCCCCGCGGCGCGAACCGCGAAAGGCCGGGTGTCCGGCCCTGATGCTTTGGTCTTAGGCCAGCATGTGCTGCAGCATGGCTTCCAGATCCTCGGAACGGACCGGTTTTTCCATCGCGGGAACGCCCAAAGCCAGGCTGGCCCGGCCAATTTCGGGGTCTTGCCGGGCCGAGACGATCAGCGCGGGCACCGCCTGCCCCACAGCCGCGCGCAGCTCGCGGATGGCCTGCAACCCGTTCTGTCCATTGTCGAGATTGTAATCCGCGATGATCACGTCGGGCGGCTCCTCTCCCATCTGGGCGAGAGCCTCGGCAATGCCGCCTGCCGTCCGCGCGACCATGCCCATGCGGTCTTGCAGGATCACCTCATAGGCGCGGCGCATGGCCATGTCATTTTCCACGACCAGCGCGACCCGTCCCCGCAGCGAAGGTCCCGCCTTGGTCGGAGCGACCCCAAGTCTCGGGGCACCTGGCGTCACCACGGGCAAGCTGACCCGAAAGACCGTGCCGCGTCCCGGCTCGCTATCCATTGCGATCGGGTGCCCAAGCTTGGAACAGGCGCGGCGCACGATGGAGAGGCCCAGCCCCATGCCGGGCGCGCCGCCCTCGCGGCCGATCCGGTGGAACTCGTCAAAGATCCGCGCCCTGTCGGTGGCCGCAATGCCGATCCCGGTATCGAGAATTTCCAGCCAGACCCGCCCGCCACGCCGGCGCACGCCGACCAGCACGCCGCCCTGATCGGTATATTTCAACGCATTCGAGACCAGGTTCTGCGCGATGCGCCGCAGGAAGGTGGGATCGCTTTCGACAACGGCCGAGGTGGGGGCAAATCGCAGATCCAGCCCCTTGGCCTGGGCCATGGGCGCATATTCGACGGCAAGGCGGCTGAAGAGGTCGCCAAGCGGGACCGGCTTTTTCTGAAACTCGATCCGCTGGCTGTCGAGCCGCGAGATGTCGAGAACCGCATGCATCAGTTCTTCGACGGATTCGAACGCACCGCCAAGGCGCTGCGCCAATTCGGATTGCAACTCGTCCAGCGCGCTGTCCTGAAGCGCCGCAAGAAAAAGCCGGGCCGCCGATAGCGGTTGCAACAGGTCATGGCTTGCCGCGCGCAGGAAACGCGTCTTCGAGCGGTTCGCCTCTTCGGCCAAAGCCCGCGCCACGGCAAGCTCGCGGTTGCGCTCGGACAGGTCGGCCATGGCCCGTTCCAGATCACGGGTGCGGGCCTGCACTTCCTGTTCGAGCGCCATGGCGGCCTGAAACATCGACCAGGCCGAGCCGCGGCTTTCCTCGAGCCGCTCGATCCGCGCCACCAGCACATCCGAGATGCGGGTCAGCTTTTCAATGCTGCGTTCGGGGCTGTCCTCCTGGCGCAGGAACATGGGTCAGCCATTCTCCGGCGGCATCAAGGCCATGCCGACAAAGGTCTGGTTGACATGCATCCCGCTATGCTGCTCGCCATAGGTGTTGAAGCCGCCGACATGGTAGCGGGCCAGAAGCTGGGACATCTGCTCTTCCATCCCCGCCCGCTGCAGCGCCAGCCGCCGCAGGATGCAGTCAAAGCCCAACACGATCAGCGGCGGGCGGGGCAGCGCATCCATCGCCTCGGCAAAACCGCGCGTCATGTCCACCGCATGGCCAAGCGTCAGGATATTGCCCGCCTCGATCCCCGAAAGCAGATGCAGGCCGCCATCCTGGGTGATCGCGCGGATCGCCCGGACATGGTGCCTGCGCCCGGTACGTTGCAGCAGCGGATGGCGCGCGAAATCAGCCGCCGTCAGTTCCGAAAGCCGCAGCCCGGCCAGACGCGCATATTCCTGCGCCGCGGGCTCTGCATTCAATTCCCAGATGATGCGGTTCTGAGGATCGGCGGCGGTGACGACCGCGCGCCGGTCGCTGGGCTTGAAATGCGCAAAAGAGACCTCGGCCACGGCCAGATCCGTTTCCACCAGCAAAAAGACCGCAGCGCCGGGGTGGGCCGCGCCATCGACCATCTGGCAGGTGGGAAGAAAGCCTAGCCCCCCCGCGGCCGACCCCCCGATTACCGGCAGATCCGGGATCGCCGCATCCAGCGTGGCGACCAGGACATCCTCTTGCCGGGCCTGGGCATCAGCCAACAACACGCCGAAACGCGAGCGGCCTGGCCTGCGGCCAAAACCGGCATCGAGCCGGCGCAAGCTCGCCATCCAATCGGTGACAGGAACATGCGCCTGATCGCGAAGCAGGCAGGTCGCGACCCGGAAACTCGCGCCCGGAAAGCCGATCGCCACCACGCTGTCGCGGCAATAGCCGGACGGGCCGATCTCTCCGGCCGATGAGCAGCCGACCACCCGACATTCGCGGCCGAGCGCGCTGCAAAGCCTGCGGCCCAGCGAGACCAGACCTTCGCGCGGTTCGCCGAACAGCAGGACCAGCGCGGGCGCAAGCGGCTGCATCCGGTCAAGGATGCTGGCCGCAAGATCGCCCGCATCGGCGGGCAGCGACAAGGTGACCGGCGCAAGAGAGCGGGCCGCCTCGTCCGGACGCGCGGCGGATCCCGGCCAATGCTCGGTCATGACTTCGTTCATGCCGGCTCGAACAGCCTCACGCTATTGGCGAGCAATACGGCCTGGGTCCGGCGGCGCGCATTGATCTTGGACATGATGGCCGTGATATGGGTCTTGACGGTGGCCTCGGCGATTGAAAGCTCGTAGCTGATCTCTTTGTTCGCCTTGCCCTGGCAGATCAGCCGAAGGATCTTCATCTGCTGGGGTGTCAGGCTGGAAAAGCGCTTGGCCAAGGCCGCGCGGGCGGCATCCCCTTCGGCGCCTTCCTCGGGCAGATAGCCTTCCGGAGTGACATGCTCGCCCTCCCAGATGCGGCGCAGGCTGCTGACCAGCGCCTCGCGGCCCAGCGATTTCGAGATATAGCCCTGCGCCCCCGCCGCCATGGCAGCCGAGATCATCGCGTTTTCCAGATCGGCCGAGATCATCGTGATCGGCACATCCGGGAGCTGGCGGCGCAGGATGACCAGCCCTTCGGACCCCCTGGCATCCGGCAGGTTCAGGTCCAGGATCACCGCATCGGGCGCACCCTGGTTGCGGATCTGTTCGATGGCCGCCGCCAGGCTGCGCGCCGTGCGCACATTCCGGAGTCCGAAGCTGATCTTCAGTGTAAGCGCGAGCGCGTCGCACATCAGCGGGTGGTCGTCGACGATCAGGATCTCGCGCACGCGATCGGCAGAAAGTCTGATCGGCGCGGATCTGTCTTGCCCTTGCGATATGGCTGAGGCCATCGTTCTCCTCCCAAAGAAACGAATGGTTGCCGAACTGCGGCCCGGCTTCAGATGCGCTCATCTTAGGCCGCATTGGTCTTGGCGCAAGCCCGATGGCGTCGCAGGGTGAAATCTCCTAAGACTTTGGCGGGATTGGCGCGGCCCAACCGGCTGTGGCAAGCTGCCGCAAGGGAGTGAGAAAGCAGATGATGCATCTGAGCAGACGATTCGCGCTGATCGGAGGCGCGGCGGCGCTATCAGGTCTGGGCAGGGCGGCGCATGCCGCAACGGTGCCGACCATCCGGATCGGCACCTTGGAAAACGGTACCGTGAACTGGGAAATCCAGACCATCATCCGGGCGGGCTTCGACAAGGCCAATGGGTTCTCGCTGGTGCCGATGATCCTTGCCGGCAATCCAGCGACGCAAGTGGCGATGCAGGGCGGCGAGGTCGATACGATCGTCTCGGATTGGCTCTGGGTCGCGCAGCAGCGGGCACGGGGCACGGATTTCACCTTCCTGCCCTATTCCACCGCCGTGGGCGGGCTGATGGTGCGCGGCGACAGTCCGGTCAGGACGCTGGCCGATCTGAAAGGGCGCAAGATCGGCATCGCCGGCGGCCCGGTCGATAAAAGCTGGCTGATCCTGCGGGCATGGTCGCGCGAAAAGCTGGGCCAGGACCTGGCCGAGATCACCGAGCAGGTCTTTGGCGCGCCGCCCATGATCATGAATGCCGCCGAAACGGGCGAGGTCGATGCGGCGATCAACTTCTGGCATTTCCAGGCCAAGATGCAGGCGCGCGGCATGCGCGAAGTGATGTCGGTGGACGATGCGGCGCGCGATCTGGGTCTGGATCCCTCGACGCCGCTTCTGGGCTATGTGCTGCGCGAAAGCTGGATCGCGCAGAACCCTGATCTTGCCTCGGGCCTCGCCCGGGCCTCGCGCGCGGCCAAGGACCTGCTGGCCCAAGACGACGCCGCGTGGCTGGAAATCCGGCCCTTGATGAACGCGGCGGATGACGCGGAATTCGAGGCGCTCAAGGCGGGCTTCCGCGCCGGCATCCCCTCGGGCGGGTCGGTTTCCACTGCCTCGGCCGAGCAGATGTTCAAGACCATGGCCACGCTTGGCGGGGCCGAGCTGACCGGTGGCATCGAAACCCTGCCCCAGGGGCTTTTCTGGTCGCCGGAGAGCTGAGCTTGCCCCAGCCCCGTCCGCCGCGCTCGGCCGTTCTGCCGGGACTGCTCTCGATCCTCGCCATGCTGGCCTTGTGGAGCCTGGCCTCGCAACTGACCGAGCGCCCGCAGACCCTGCCCGCGCCCTGGGAGGTGCTGGGTCGGATTGGCGATCTCGCGGCCAGCGGCGAGCTGTGGTTCAACTCGGGCATGACCCTGATGCGCGTGGCGTCCAGCTTTGCGCTGGCCATGGCGGTGGGTCTGGTGATCGGCCTGGTGATGGGACGCAGCCGGCGGGTCGATGACTGGCTCAATCCCGGCCTGATCATTTTGCTGAACATCCCCGCGCTGGTCGTGATCGTGCTGTGCTATATCTGGATCGGCCTGAACGAGACGGCGGCGATCCTGGCCGTCGCGCTGAACAAGATCCCGGTCGTCGCGGTCATGATCCGCGAGGGCGCACGCGCCCTGCGCCCCGATCTGGACGAGATGGCCCGCGCCTTTCACATGACCACGTTCAATCGGCTGCGACATGTCGTGCTGCCGCAACTCGCGCCGCAGATCGCCGGTGCGGCGCGGGCCGGGATCTCGCTGATCTGGAAGATCGTGCTGGTGGTCGAATTCCTCGGCCGCTCGAACGGTGTGGGCTTCAAGATCCATCTGCTGTTTTCCAGCTTCGACGTCGAGGGCGTGCTGGCCTGGGCGCTGGCCTTTGTGGGCGTGATGCTCGCGATCGATCTCGGCATCCTGCGCCCCTGGGAGCGGCGCGCCAATCGCTGGAGGCAGGATGCGCCTTGATCTTGTCGAAAAGCGCTTTGGCGAGCGGCGGATTCTGGGTCCGATGAAACTTTCGGCCTCACGCGGAGAGCGGATCGCATTGCTTGGTCCTTCGGGGATCGGGAAATCCACCTTGCTGCGGATCCTCACCGGGCTTGATCGCGATTTTCGTGGCACGCGCGAGGGGGATGAAAGGCTGGCCCCGGTGTTTCAGGAACCCGTCTTGCTGCCTTGGCGCAATGCTCTGGCGAATATCGTCATCCCCACCGGCTGCGCCGAGGCCGAGGCGCGCCAATGGATGGAGCGCACCGGGCTTACCGGACATGAAGGAAAATTTCCGCGTCAGATGTCGCTGGGCCAGCAAAGGCGGCTGGCTTTGGCGCGGGCCTTTGCCGCCGCACCCGATATCCTGCTGATGGATGAACCCTTTGCGTCGCTCGATGCCGAAACGGCGGCGCGCATGGTGGCTCTGACCGATGCGTTGCTGACGCGCAGCGGCGCGGGGCTGGTCATCGTCACCCATGATCCCGCCGAGGCCAGGGCGCTGCGCGCCCGCAGCCTGAAGCTGGCCGGAAGCCCCGCGCAGCTTCAGAAGGACTGATCCCAGACGCGCCCTTCGGTATCCGCCGCGTGAACCGTCACCTCGCCCTGCCCCGGCTGATGGGCAAAGCGAAAGACCGGGTCCTCCGAGATCGAGATCCCGGCCGTCATGGTGAACAACTCCTGCCCGGCCTGCCGGACCTCGAGCGTCTGGATGAACTCGGCCGGGATGGTGAGCAGCGTGACCTGATCACGCTGAAGCCCCGAGAAATTGGGATGGCGGATCATCAGCGTGCCGAACTGCCGGTCGCCGTCTTCGCCCAGGCGAAAGCGCATCTGGCCCATGGTCGCCCGAACATCGGCCATGCTTTTCCCCGCAGGCGCGGCGCAGCCGCCCGATGCCTTGACATAGCGCCCCGCCATGACCTTGCGCCCATCGGCAAGCGTGGCGATGGCCCGCAGGTCGGAATAGGTATCGACCCGAACCCGGACCTCGAAATCCAGCGGCATCAGCGCCTCGCCAAAGGTGAATTCGGCGGCGACCGGCGCCGGGTTTCCATCCACCACGAGGGTCAGAGACCGGATCGCCGGGGCACCGGGCGGCTGCGTGATCCGGACCGGAACCAAGGCTGGATTATCGGCCCGCTTGGGCGCATCCAGCAGGATCACCGAGGGGTCGATCGCGGGTTCGTCCTCGGTGCCGATGATGCTGGCACGCAGGTCATCCCATATCGGCGAGGGCTCAAGCGGGTTCTCGACCTCGGCACCCCGCGCCACGGGGGACAGCATCAGCAAGGCAATCAGAAAAGCGGCGGAATGTTTCATCGCGACGTCTCCCGTTCCATGCGGCGATAGACAAGCGCCACGTCATCGCTGTCGGCATCCGCCTCGGCCATTGCGCGCAGCCGGGCGTTGTGGGGCGAAAGCGAGCAGACCGGATCAGTGGCCAGCGGGTCGCGGGCGACGGCCATGGCCTGACACCGGCAGCCGCCGAAATCGACCTCGCGCCGGGCGCAACTTGAACAGGGCTCGCGCATCCAGCCCGTGCCGCGAAAGGCGTTGAAGGCAGGCCCATCGCGCCAGATCTCGGCCAGAGGCGCCTCGCGGATCGTCTGGAATTCCAGCCCCGGAATGGTCTGGGCGGCGTGGCAGGGCAGGACCGTCCCGTCCGGCGCGACATTCAGCCCGGTCGAGCCCCAGCCCCCCATGCAGCTTTTAGGATAGGTGGCGTGGTGATCGGCCGGGACATAGTCGATCACCATGCGCCCGCGCAGCCGGGTGCGGGCCGCATTGACCACCTCGCGGGCGCGTTGCGCCTGCGCCATGGTCGGCATCAGCGGCCTTCGGTTCAGATCGGCCCAGCCGTGGAACTGGACGGTCGCGACCTCGATCCGGCGGCATTCAAGCCGCTCGGCCAGGTCGATCATCTCGGGCAGGCGATCAAGGTTCTGGCGATGCACCACCGCGTTCAGCGTGATCGGAAAACCGACCGCCCGGACCCACTCCGCCACCTGCATCTTGCGCGAAAAGCTGCCCGCATAGCCGCTGATCCAATCGGCCATGTCGCTGTCGATGCCCTGCAGCGAAAGCTGGACATGATCGACCAGCCCGTCGAGATCGCGCAGCCGGGCCTCGGTCAGCCCGATCCCCGAGGTGATCAGGTTGACATACAAGCCCGCATCACGCGCGGCGGCGGCGATCTCGCGCAGATCGCGCCGCGAGGCTGGCTCGCCCCCCGAAAGATGCACATGCAGCACCCCCATATCGGCGGCCTGTCGGAACAGATCGGCCCATTCGGCGGTCGAAAGCTCGGCACTGATCCGGGTCAGTTCGACCGGGTTCGAGCAATAGGGACAGGAAAGCGGACAACGATGGGTCAGCTCGGCCAGCATCGCCATGGGCAAGCCGGCCTGAACCGGATTTCCCAAGATGTCATGGCGCGCGGCTGCCTGATCCATGATCCTCACGCGCCCCCATCGGCTGACAGGAAAACCATGCGCCGGTCCACCAGTCCTTGCAGGAAATCCCGCACATCCGCCTCGATCTGTTCGACGGGCGCGGCATAGCGCTGGCTGAGAAGCAAGATGACATCGCCGATGCTGCGCCGCCCGTCGAGTTCCGACAGGATGGCGTCGCCAACGGCGTCAAGCTGGATCGCCCGTTCCGGGGCCAGCAGCACGCGAATGCCTCGGACCCGGTCGTCATGCAGCCGCACGCCGCGCGGCAGATGCGCCACCGAGGCGTTGCTGATCCGATGCTCGATCATACCGCCTCGGCCCTTTCCACGCCCTGAAGCGCAAGCCCTTCGCCCGGACGCCACGCGCCGGGAGGGATCCGACCCTCGACATAACCATGCCAGAGCGCATCAAGCTGCGCCCATAGCACATCCGTCTTGAAGCTCAGCGCAGCCGCGGCGGCATCCTGCTTTTCCAGCGTATCGGCATGGTCGAGAACGTAGTTCAGGCCGAATTCGACATCCTTCGGCGCCTCGCTCAGGCGCTTGCGGAAATAGGACAGGCTGGTTTCATCGGCAAAGTCATAATGCTTCAACAACCCCTCGATCCTTTCGGCATGGATCTTGGGGGCGAACATCTCGGTCAGGCTGGCGGCCACCGCATCCAGCATCGGCATGTCGCGCACGAAGCGCAGATAGGCATCGACCGCAAAGCGGGTGGCGGGCATGACCCCCGCGCCACTGGCGACGTAATTGGGATCGAGCCCCACGGCCTTTGCCAGCGCAAGCCAGCGCCGGATGCCCCCACCCTCATTGACGCCGCCATCGTGATCCTCGATGCGCGAGCGCCAGATCCGCCGCAGCTGCGGATCCTCGATCCGGGACATGAAGGCCGCGTCCTTCATCGGGATGCGGGATTGGTATTGCCAGCGGTTGATGACCCAGGCCCGGACCTCGTCGCGGCTGCATTCTCCGCCATGCAGCCTTTTGTGGAACGGGTGGCGATCGTGATAGCGCTCGGCCCCGATGCGCTTGAGCCGCTCGTGAAATTCGAGGCGCGAAAGCGGGGCATGATCGGCAAGTTTCATGGTGCGATCTCCATTCCGTCATGGCCGACATGCCAGCCCGCCGCCTGCGCCAGGGCGCGCTCGGGGCTGGCCGGATCGACGAGGGGGTTCGAATTGTTGAGATGGACATAGATCCGCCGGCCCAGCGTCACATCGGCCAAAGCGGCCATGCTGCCCTCGGGGCCCGAGACCGGAACATGGCCCATGCGCCGGCCAGTCTTGGCCCCCAATCCTGCCCGGATCATCTCGTCATCGGTCCAGAGCGTGCCGTCGAACAGCAAGGCATCCGCGCCGCTGACGCGCTGCTTGAGCCAATCGGGGACAAGCGCGCAGCCGGGAATGTAAAAGACCCTTTGCCCGCCGCTCGACAATTCGACGCCCACGGTCTGCTCGCCCATCTGGCCGGTTTCCACCTGCGCGCCTTCCAGATAGAGCGCCACCTTTCCCGGCACCGCAAAGAGCCGGGCGACAAGTCCGGGTGCAAGCTCGAAATCCTGATCCAGCTCGATCTCGCGGCGCCTGACCCAACGCCCGTCAAGCGCGGCGAGCATGGGATTGTCCGCCAGAACGCGGTGGATGGCGGATGTCGCGAAAAGATCGAAGCTCTGGGATTCGCGCAGCGTCAATAGGCCGGCGACGTGATCGATATCGCCGTTGGTTACCAGCACGGACCGGATCGGCGTATCGCGCAGATTGCGGGGGCGTAGCTCGCTTCGGCAGGCAATCTGCTGACGCAGATCCGGCGAGGCGTTGATCAAGGCCCAATCGCTGCCATTCGCGGAAATCGCGATTCCACTCTGGCTCATCGAGGGGATGCGCCCGTCGCGCGCTGCCTCGCAATTCAGGCAGCCGCAATTCCATTGCGGCAGACCCCCACCGGCTGCGGTGCCGAGAATTACAATTCTCATCATGGATTCAGATACGGCCGACCCTGCCGGGCAGGACCGGCCGATTTCAGGTCTGAATTGGGTTCAGAACAGCACCGGCTCGTCTTCGGCCGGGGCATACATGTTGATTTCCATGCCGCAGGAAACTTCCTTGAGCACGGGTTTGGTCCAGGCCATGGGTTCCTCCTCCTCTGGCGCCAGTCGACTGGCAGAATGATGCTAGGCCAGCAGGCGTTTTCGTCAACTGGACCAAAGGTCTTAGGCAGGATGACCCGAACCGGACGGGTGAAATCCCCCCGATTCTGGGCTGTGGTGCAGGCGCTGCGGGCATGTTACGGTCGCCCGCCGCGCGTTATCACGGAGGCTTGATGTTCCATCTGGTTCTTGCGACATGCTTGGTAAGCGACCCGGCGATCTGCGCGGAGCGCCTGCTGCCTGCCGCCGATGCCCAAACCGAGGACGAGTGCCGCAGCCGGGCCGAACCGATCGCCCGCGACTGGTTGGCGCGCCACGGCGATCTGCGCGGCGGCGAGGCACGCTGTGTCGAAACCGGCGAACTTCCGGCCTTGCTCACCCATGAGATCGCCAGCGGTGTTCATCTGCGCGAGGGCGCGGTGGCCCAGCTTTCGCCCCAGAACCGGGGGCAGATCGCCAATCTGGCTTTCATCGTGGGGGACACGGTGGCGGTGATCGACGCCGGCACGACGCGATCCGAAGGCGAGGCGCTCTATGCCGCGATAAGACGAATCACCGATCGGCCGGTCAGCCATCTGATCCTGACCCATATGCATCCCGACCATGTTCTGGGGGCCGAGGTCTTTGCCGAGGCCGGAGCGAGCATCGTGGGCAATGCGGGCCTGGCCGAGGCGCTGGCCCGGCGCGGCGAGGCCTGGATGATGTCCATTCCCGACCAGATCGGCCGGGAGGTCTTTCTGGGAACACGAATTGCTCCGGTCGATCAAAGTATCGAGCGCCCGACGACCATCCCGCTTGGCTCGACCCGTTTGCAGCTTAATCCGCAGCCCCGCGCCCATACGGATAATGATCTGACCGTCCATGACGAGGAATCGGGTGTCTTCTTTGCCGGTGACCTGATCATGCAGGGGCTGACGCCCTCGCTCGACGGATCGCTTTCGGGCTGGCTCGACTGGATCGCGGCCGGTCCCCCCGATCCCCAACCCAGCCTGATCGTTCCCGGCCATGGGGCAATTCAGGAGGACTGGGACGACGCGGTTGCCCCGCAGCTTACCTATCTGAGCAGTCTGCGCGACGCGACGATGCGTGCGGTCACGGCAGGCATGCCGCTGTCCCAGGCCATCGGAGCCATCGTCACCATGATGAAGCCCTGGTCCGAGGGATGGGCCGATTTCGAGGCAACCACCGCCCGCAACGCCGCTACGGCCTTTGCGCAGATGGAGTGGGAATAGACTCTGCCCGGATCACTGGCGCTTTCCCCGCGGCAAAGGACTTCTTGCCCCCAACGGCGCTCAGGCCGATAATCGCGAGATCGCGTCAGGAGAGGGAGGAGACCTTGCCCGTACGCCGACATGAGGACCGCGTGGCCATGGCCTCGCAATCTCCGGGTGCCGTGACGCGGCTCGCCGCAAGCTGGCGGCGCTCGATGATGAAGCACGGGCTGGACCCGGCGGGCGCGCCAAGCGTGCGCCAGTTGAGCGCTCGCGAACTAGCGCAGCGGCGCGAATTGCTGGATGGTTTCATCAATGTCGCCCGGCCGCAATTGGATCATCTGTTCCAGCTTGTCTGCCCGACCGGATGCAGCGTTCTTTTGACCGATTCCGCCGGGATCGTTCTGGAGCAGCGCGTTGCGCAGGCCGATGAGGGGGTGTTTCGCGGCTGGGGCCTGTGCAGCGGCGCGGATTGGTCCGAGGCCGCCGAGGGCACCAATGGCATCGGCACCTGCCTCGCCGAGGGGCGGCAGGTCACCATCCATCGCGACGAGCATTTCTATGCCCGCAATACCGCGCTGTCCTGCATGGATGCGCCGATCTGGGGGCCGGATGGGCGGCTGATCGCGGCCTTGGATGTCAGTTCGGCCCGCACCGATACCGAGCGTTGGAACGGACTTATCGCGGCGCAGGTCGCCCATAGTGCCCGCCAGATCGAGGCGGCGTTTTTCCGTGCCTCATTCCCCGGCGCGCGCATCATCACCGCCGATCCTCCCGGTGCCGACGAGGCGCTTCTGCTGATCGCCGTGGATAAGGACGATCTGGCGATTGGCGCGAACCGCGCCGCCCGCCGCGTCTTCGGGCTGGAGAAAGAGGGCAAGCTGCGGCCCCGCCCGGCCTCGGACCTGTTCGGCCGCGAGGACGAGGCAACTGGCTTCGAAAAGGCCGAGCGCGCGGCATTGATTCGGGCCTTGGCGCGCGCTGAGGGCAATGTCTCGGCCGCCGCCCGCGCGCTGGGTGTCGGGCGCGCGACGCTATATCGGCGCATGTCCCGCTTGGGGATATCCGAAAATCCGGGGCGACTGTCTCGGGGCTGAAACACATTCCGCGCTGCGGCGTAAGCCCCGCGTTGATTTGTCTGCACGCCCGTCACAGGCTTTCCTCAGCACCGGCTGGAGGAGCCGGTCCGACAGGAGGAAACCATGCCAAACGACCAGACGCATGACTTCAAGGGTGTGAATGTGATGCCCTTTGCGAAGCGTTACGACAATTATATCGGCGGCGATTGGGTCGCGCCGAAATCCGGGAAATATTTCACCAACACGACACCCATCACCGGGGCCGATATCGGCGAGATCGCCCGTTCCAGCGCCGAGGATATCGAGGCCGCGCTGGACGCCGCCCATGCCGTCAAGGATCGCTGGGGTCAGACCCCCGCTGCCGAGCGTTCGAACATCCTGCTGAAAATCGCCGACCGGATGGAGGCCAATCTCGAACTGCTCGCCACCGCCGAGACTTGGGACAATGGCAAGCCGATCCGCGAGACGATGGCCGCCGACGTGCCGCTGGCCATCGACCATTTCCGCTATTTCGCCGGTGTCCTGCGCGCGCAGGAAGGCTCGATCTCGCAGATCGACGAGACCACCATCGCCTATCACTTCCATGAGCCACTGGGCGTCGTCGGCCAGATCATCCCGTGGAACTTCCCGCTGCTGATGGCCTGCTGGAAACTGGCCCCGGCGCTCGCTGCCGGGAACTGCGTGGTGCTGAAACCCGCCGAGCAGACCCCGGCCACCATCATGGTCTGGGCCAGCCTGATCGGCGATCTGCTGCCCCCGGGCGTCTTGAACATCGTCAACGGCTTCGGTCTGGAAGCCGGCAAACCGCTGGCATCCAGCCCGCGCATCTCGAAGATCGCCTTTACCGGGGAAACCACCACCGGTCGGCTGATCATGCAATATGCGTCGGAAAACCTGATCCCGGTGACGCTGGAGCTGGGCGGCAAATCCCCCAACATCTTCTTCGAAGACGTCGCCCGCGAGGACGATGATTTCTTCGACAAGGCGCTGGAAGGCTTCGCGATGTTCGCGCTGAACCAAGGCGAGGTCTGCACCTGCCCGTCGCGCGTGCTGATCCAAGAATCGATCTATGACCGCTTCATGGAACGCGCCGTGGCCCGCACCAAGGCGATCAAGCAGGGCGACCCGCGCGATCTGTCGACCATGATCGGCGCGCAGGCTTCGAGCGAGCAAAAGGAAAAGATCCTCAGCTATCTCGATATCGGCAAGAAGGAAGGTGCCGAAGTTCTGACCGGCGGCAAGGCGGCCGATCTGGGCGGAGAGCTGTCCTCGGGCTTCTATATCGAGCCGACGATCTTCCGCGGCACCAACAAGATGCGGATCTTCCAAGAGGAAATCTTTGGCCCGGTCGTTTCGGTCACCACCTTCAAGACCGAGGCCGAGGCGCTCGAGATCGCCAATGACACGCTTTACGGCCTCGGCGCGGGCGTGTGGTCGCGCGATGCGAATACCTGCTTCCGCATGGGCCGCGGCATCAAGGCGGGCCGGGTCTGGACGAACTGCTACCATGCCTATCCGGCCCATGCGGCCTTTGGCGGCTACAAGCAATCGGGCATCGGGCGCGAAACCCATAAGATGATGCTCGATCACTACCAGCAGACCAAAAACATGCTGGTCAGCTACTCGCCCAAAAAGCTGGGCTTCTTCTAAGCCCAAGACCGGGGCGCGCCGCGTCGCGCGCCCCCTTCCACGCGAATTCCCTTTCTGAATCGACAACCACGAGGTTCCTTGATGGCGAAGACGATGAAAGCCGCGGTCGTCCGCGAATTCGGCAAGCCCCTGACAATTGACGAAGTGCCGATCCCCGAACCGGGGCCGGGCATGATTCAGGTCGCGATCCAGGCCTCGGGCGTGTGCCATACCGATCTTCATGCCGCCTCGGGCGACTGGCCGGTGAAGCCGAACCCGCCCTTCATCCCGGGGCATGAGGGCGTGGGCTTCGTCTCGGGCGTCGGCGCCGGGGTGAAGCATGTCAAGGAGGGCGACCGCGTCGGCGTGCCCTGGCTCTACACCGCCTGCGGCCATTGTCGCCATTGCCTCGGCGGCTGGGAGACGCTTTGCACCGAGCAGCAGAATACCGGCTATTCGGTGAATGGAGGCTTTGCCGAATTCGTCGTGGCTGATCCGAACTATGTCGGCCATCTGCCCAAAGAGATCGACTTTCTGGAAATCGCCCCGGTGCTTTGCGCGGGCGTCACCGTGTACAAGGGGCTGAAGGTCACCGATACCAAACCCGGCGACTGGGTGGCGATCTCGGGCGTCGGCGGACTGGGTCATATGGCCGTGCAATATGCCAAGGCAATGGGGCTGAATGTCGCCGCCGTGGATATTCACGACGACAAGCTGGCCTTTGCCCGAAAGCTGGGCGCGACGGTGACCGTGAACGCCGCGACCGACAACGACCCCGCCGCGACAATCAAGCGCGAGACGGGTGGCGGCGCGCAGGGCGTCTTGGTCACCGCCGTCAGCCCCAAGGCCTTCGAGCAGGCCATCGGCATGGCCGCGCGCGGGGGGACGATCTCGCTGAACGGGCTGCCTCCGGGGACCTTTCCGCTCGATATCTTCGGCATGGTTCTGGACGGGATCACGGTGCGCGGCTCGATCGTCGGAACGCGGCTCGATCTGCAGGAATCGCTGGATTTCGCCGCGCAAGGCAAGGTGAAGGCCACCGTGCACAGCGCCAAGCTCGAGGAGATCAACGGGATCTTCGACCGCATGCGCAAGGACCAGATCGAGGGCCGCATGGTCCTTGATCTGACGGCATGACGATAGACCCGGCCCCGGCACTGGACCAAGTCGAGGCCACCTCCGCCGCGCTGGAGCTGCTGGCGGCGATCGTCGCAGATCACGGCCCGGTCCTGTTTCACCAGTCGGGCGGCTGCTGCGACGGCTCGTCGCCGATGTGCTATCCGCAGGGCGAATTCCGGCTCGGCGCGCGCGACGTGAAGCTGGGCGAGATCGGAGGCATGCCCTTCTACATCTCGGCCAGCCAATACGAGGCCTGGAAACATACCCGCCTGACCATCGACGCCGTTCCCGGGCGGGGCGGCATGTTCAGCCTCGACAATGGCCGCGAGAAGCGGTTCCTGGTCAGGTCAGATCTCTGCGAGATCTGACCCGAGGGCGCGGGCGCGAAGCCTCCCCTTTCCTGGCGCGCCCGCGCATCATCATTCGATGTTTACGCGATTGGCGCGCCTGCGCTAAAAGGGCCCCCGCAGACAGGAGGCCATGATGGCGCACAAGGTTTTCATCGACGGTGAAGCTGGCACGACCGGGTTGCAAATCCGCGACCGGTTGATCGGGCGCGACGAGATCGAACTGATCCAGATCGATCCTGCCCGCCGCAAGGATGCCGATGCCCGCCGCGAGGCCTTTGCCAGCGCCGATGTGGCAATCCTGTGCCTGCCCGATGCTGCCGCCAAAGAAGCCGTCGCGCTGGCCGCTGACCTGCCGGTGCGGTTCATCGACGCCTCGACCGCGCATCGCGTCGATCCGGACTGGGTTTTTGGCTTTGCCGAACTGACCCCGGATGCCCGCTCCGCGATTGCCGGGGCAAAGCTCGTGAGTAACCCCGGCTGCTATTCGACCGGCGCGATTTCGCTGCTGGCGCCGCTGGTCAAGGCCGGGCTGGTCACCCCGGACGAGGCTTTGTCGATCAACGCCGTTTCGGGCTATACCGGCGGCGGCAAAGAGATGATCGCCGAATATGAGCGCGGCGAGGCTCCGGCCCATTTCGTCTATGCGCTTGCCCAAAAGCACAAGCATCTGCCCGAGATCATGAAGTATGTGGGCCTGACCGCACGCCCGATCTTTGCCCCCTCGGTCGGGAATTTCGCGCAGGGCATGGCGGTGCAGATCCCGCTGCATCTGAATGCGACACGCAACCTTGCAAACCTGCGCGAGGCCTTGGCGGCGCATTATGCGGGCAGCCAGTTCATCTCGGTCACGGATGCGCCTGCGCGTATCGTGCCGACGGCGATGAACGGCACGAACCGTTTAGAGATCTCGGTTCATGGCGATGCCGAGAATGGCTGCGCGGTGCTGGTCGCGGTCTTGGACAATCTTGGAAAAGGTGCTTCGGGCGCGGCGGTCCAGAACCTCAACATCATGCTGGGCGCGGATGAGGGCGCGGGGCTTTAAGCCCCGCTTCCAGGCTGGTCAGTCCGCTTTGATCTGGCGCGCCTCGTCGATCAGCATGATCGGGATGCCATCATGGATCGGGAAGGCCAGCCCGGCGGCTTCCGAGATCAATTCCTGCCGCTGCGCGTCATAGCGCAGGGTCGTATGGGTCACCGGGCAGACCAGTGCCTCGAGCATGTGGCGATCAAAGCCGCGTTCGGCGGTTGGTGCTGGGCTTTTCTCGGTCATTGGATCCTCTCTTCGTCATCTCCGCCCCGAAGGGCGAATTCCAGAAGCCCGTCCAGCAATTCGCGACGATCCGCAAGGGTCGGGCTTTCCAGCAAGGCCTGTTTTTCCTCGGGGGTAAAGGGCAAGAGCATGGAAAGCGAGTTCACAAGCGTCTCTTCATCCACCACCCCGGCGGCATTCCAATCCGATGAAATCCCGCGCAATTCGGCATAGCGGCGAAGCCGCGCCATAAGAGCAAGTCGGTCGAAGCCTTCGATACATTCGGCCTGCTTGTTCAGATCGGCATCGAAGCCCACCCAATCGACCTCGGCGCTGCGATAGGGTCGGAACCCCTCTTCGATCCGGCCCAATCTGAAGCGCGAGAGTGCCTTGAGCGAGATCATCATGCGGTTATCGTCGAGTTCCGAGAATGCGACGATCCGCCCTGCGCAGCCAATCTGCGACAGCCTCTGCGAGCCGACCTGCGCAGGCTGGATCATCCCGATCAGCCGCGAGGGCGTGCGCAGCGCATCCTCGACCATTTGCAGGTAGCGCGGCTCGAATATCTGCAAGGGCAGACGGGTGCGAGGCAGAAGAACTGCCCCGCTCAGCGGGAAAAGCGGGATGCTTCCCGGCAGATCCGGGCTTTTTGCCATCTCAGAGGAAGATCAGCGACGACAGCCGACGACGACCTTTTTGGGCGATGGGATCGGTGGGCTTCAGTGCATCGAAAATGGTGATGAGCTGGGCTTTCGCTGCACCCTCGTTCCATTCGCGATCACGGCGGAAGCTTTCCAGAAGCTGATCGATCGCGGCTTCGACCTCGCCGTCGGCATGTAGCGCGGTCGCGTAATCGAAACGTGCCTGCTGATCGGCCGGATCGGCCTCGACCGAACGGCGTAGATCGTCGAGCGGCCCCGCCGAGCTCGCCTGACGCGCCAGTTGCAGCTGCGCACGCGCGGCCTCGACCGGGGCGGCCTTGGCGGCGGGGGCGGGAACATTGGCCAGATCGGCCTCGGCCGCGTCCAGATCGCCCATCGCCAGACGGGAGCGGATCAACCCGCCCCAAGCCACGGCATTTTCCGGCTCTTCGCCGATAATCGCGGCAAAGGTTTCGGCGGCATCCTCAAATGCACCCTCGGCCAGCATGGCCTCGGCCGCTTCCAGCGCATCGGCAAGGCCGCCGTCATCGCCACCCATCGCCGCGAGCTTGTCGACGAATTGCTTGATCTGGCTTTGCGGGACGGCCCCTTGGAACCCGTCGACCGGCTGGCCCTGGAAGAAGGCATAGACGGTCGGGATCGACTGCACGCGCATCTGTGCTGCGATCATCTGGTTCTCGTCGACATTGACCTTGGCCATGACGACGCGGCCTTTGTGGCGGGCAACTTCGGCCTCCATCTGCGGGCCGAGCGTCTTGCAAGGGCCGCACCACGGCGCCCAGAAATCAACGATGACCGGGACCTGCATGGATTTCTCGACCACTTCGGCCATGAAATTGGCCTCGGTCACGTCGATGATGAAGTCTTCGGTCTTGGGCGCGGGCTGAGCGGCGCCGTCAAAAAGCATGGCCATGGTCTTCCCCAGGAGTTCGGGTTTTATGCGTCACCGCGCAATATGGTGCGTCCGTGCCGGATCGGAAAGGGCGGATTAGAGATCGAAGCTGGCCAGCACCGGAACATGGTCGCTGGGCTGGTCCCAACCGCGCACCGGGCGCAGGATTCGGCTGGCGTGCCCGGCATTCGAAATATCGGGCGTGGCCCAGATATGATCCAGACGGCGGCCCTTGTCCGCCGCGTCCCAATCCCGGGCGCGGTAGCTCCACCAAGAATAGAGCAGCCCCTGTGGGATGTCCTGCCGTGTAATGTCCACCCACTTGCCCGCATCCTGCGCCGCGCCCAGATGCTCGACCTCGATCGGGGTATGGCTCACGATCTTCAGAAGCTGCTTGTGGGACCAGACATCGTCCTCGCGGGGGGCGATGTTCAGATCGCCCACCATGATGGATTTCGCCGGATTGTCGGCATGAAACGCGTCGCGCATCTCGGTCAGGAAGTCGAGCTTCTGGCCGAACTTCACATTCTGCTCGCGGTCCGGAATATCGCCGCCTGCGGGAACGTAGAAATTATGGATCGTGACCCCGTTTTCCAGCTTGGCGGCCACGTGCCGGGCATGACCCAGCCCGGCATAGTCGCGGTCCCCGGCATCCTCGAGCGGCAGCTTCGAGAGAATGGCGACGCCGTTATACCCCTTTTGGCCACGGGCCACGAGGTAGCGATACCCAAGCGCGGCGAAGGCCTCGACCGGGAATTTCTCGATCGGGGTCTTGATCTCTTGCAGACACAGGATGTCGGGCGCCTCTTCGGTCAGAAGTCGCGAGACCAGCGCCTCGCGCAGGCGAACCGAGTTGATGTTCCAGGTGGCGAGGGTGAACATGGCGGGGCCTCCTTGTGGTGAGGCGCGACCCTAGGGCCATGGCCCCGGCTTGTCCACCGGCGCGAGGCTTCGGGGGCAAGGCCCCCGCGCCCCGGTCGGCCCTCGATGGGCCGACCGGGGCGGGCCTGCCGCCCGCTCCCGCTACAACGCAAAGACCCGGCCACATGGGACCGGGTCATGCATGTGGCCGCATCCACCGGACCACTGGGCTTCGCAGGAAAAACCCGCCAGCCTCGCGGGGGTTCCCGTCCCTGTCACACCACCAGCCGGTATCCGCCGGATTCCGTCACCAGCAGCCGGGCGCTCGACGGATCGGGCTCGATCTTCTGACGCAGGCGGTAGATATGGGTCTCCAGCGTATGGGTGGTCACCCCCGCATTATAGCCCCAGACTTCGTGCAGCAGCACGTCGCGCGCCACCACGCCGTCCTGCGCGCGATAGAGGAACTTGAGGATGTTGGTTTCCTTTTCGGTCAACCGGATCTTGCGATCCTTCTGGTCGATCAGCATCTTCATCGCCGGCTTGAACGTATATGGCCCAAGCTGGAAGATCGCGTCCTCGGATTGCTCATGCGTGCGCAACTGGGCACGCAGCCGTGCCAGCAGAACCGGGAACTTGAACGGCTTGGTGATATAGTCATTCGCACCGCTGTCGAGACCAAGGATCGTATCGGCATCGGTGTCGTGCCCCGTCAGCATCACGACCGGGCATTTCACGCCCTGCTTGCGCAGCCGCTTGCAAAGCTCGCGCCCATCCGTATCGGGCAGGCCCACATCCAGAACAACCAGATCGAAGATCGCCCCCTTGGTGCGTTCGACCGCCTCATGTCCCGAACCTGCTTCGAAGACCTCGAAATCTTCGGTCGCGACCAATTGCTCGGCCAGCGCCTCGCGCAGGTCCTCTTCGTCATCGACCAGCAGGATCTTTTTCAGTCCGGCCATTCTTGCCTCCATGTGCTTTATGGCGGAAACGTGAGGGGACCGGGGGCGGGCGTCCAGCGCATTGCAGCAATTCTCACATGGAGTTGTCGGAAATCGTCCCTATGTTTCAGTTTGTTTCAATGCGGCCGTCCCGATGACCCTGATCCCGACCCTGACCGAGACCGTTTCCCGCGCCCGCGCGGACCTGCGAATGGGGCTTCCCGTCGCGATCGGCAGTGCGCTCGTCGCCGCCGTCGAGACGCTTTCGGCCCCGCGTCTGGACCTGTTGCGACGCCTTGGTCCGGCACATCTGGCGATCACGAGTTGGCGCGCCGAAACACTCAAGGCCCGCGTCTATGACAATGACCTGGCACGGATCGCGCTGCCGGGGGATGCCGATCTGCGCTGGTTGCGCGGCATGGCGGATCCTTCGGGCGACCTGATGATGCCGATGAAGGGCCCCTGCCATAGCCTTCGCGGCGGCGATGTCTCGGTCGAGCGCGCGGCGATCGCGCTGGTCAAATCCGCGCAGCTTCTGCCCGCGGCTCTGGTCGTCCCGGTCGAGAATGCCCCGGAAGGCCTGACCCGCCTCGCCCCCGGCCCGACATTGGAGCAGCTTGCCACCGAGGCGGCGATGGCTCCTGTGGCCGCCGCGCGCCTGCCCTTGCTCGCGGCCGAAAACGCCAAGCTGCATATCTTTCGTCCCGATGACGGGGCGGCCGAGCATTACGCGGTCGAGATCGGCCAGCCGTCGCGCGATGCGCCCGTCCTGGCGCGGCTGCATTCGGCCTGTTTCACCGGAGACGTCCTCGGCAGCCTGAAATGCGACTGCGGGCCGCAGCTTCATGCCGCGCTGGCCGCCATGGGGCAGGCAGGCGAGGGCGTGCTGCTTTACCTCAATCAAGAGGGGCGCGGCATTGGGCTGGCGAACAAGATGCGCGCCTATGCCCTGCAAAACCAAGGGTTCGACACCGTCGAGGCCAATCACCGGCTGGGCTTCGAGGATGACGAGCGCGATTTCCGGATCGGCGCGGGCATCCTGCGCCAGATGGGCTTCGGCAATGTCCGCCTGATGACCAACAACCCGCGCAAGGTCGCCATGCTCGAAAACCATGGCATCGGCGTGACTGAACGCGTGCCGCTGATCACGGCGCGCAATCGCCACAATACGGACTACCTCGACGTCAAGGCCGAAAAATCGGGGCATCTGCTGTGATGCGGCTCACGGGGATGGGGCTGGCGGTCCGGGGCAGAACGCTGCCCTGCTCGGTCGGGCGCGGCGGCCTCAGCGCGGCCAAGCGCGAGGGCGACGGGGCAACGCCCTTGGGCACGCATCGCATAGTGGGGTTACTTTACCGCCCCGACCGCGTCGCGCGGCCGGCGCGATGGGCACAGCCGATCCTGCCCGGAGATCTTTGGTGCGACGCCTCGGGCAATGACGAATACAACCAGTTCGTGCGCGCCCCCTTTGCGCCCAGCCACGAGGCGCTGCGTCGGCCCGACCCGCTTTACGATATCGTGCTGCTGACCGACTGGAACTGGCCCCATGCCGAGGCCGGCAAGGGCTCGGCGATCTTTCTGCACCAATGGCGCCGCCCCGGCTGCCCGACCGCCGGCTGCATCGCAATGGCGCGACGCGACCTGATCTGGCTGGCCTCGGTGGTGGTGCCGGGCGAGACCCTTGAGATTCCCGCCCTGCCCCGCTGGCCGCAGCGCGTCGTCTCGCGCCGTCACGGCAAGGATTAAAGCGGCCCAGTCAGGAAAAGCCGGATCTTGAGTCCGCCATGCGCGACATAGGGCCCCGGCTCGCGAAAGGGCAGTCCCGTGGCCCGGGCAAGCTGCGCGTCGCTGGTGACGATGGCCACGCGCCAGCCTTTGAATCGCTCGCGCAGGATCTCGCCCATGGCGGCATGCAATCCGAAAAGCGGGCCCTTGTTGCCGATCCTTGCACCATAGGGCGGGTTGATGATGACCAGTCCCGGGGGACCCTCGGGGCGCTCCAGATCGCCGATCGCGAGATTGTCAAACCGGGTCCACGTCGCGACGCCTGCACGCGCGGCGTTCTCGCCGCTCATGCGGATCGCGCCGGGATCGCGGTCACTGCCGAAAAAACGCACTGCATCGAGGGTCGTCCCGGCGGCCTTTGCCGCGCGCAGCTTTTCCCATGCCGCAGCATCGAAGCCTGCGAAATGTTCAAAGGCGAAACCGCGCAGTCGGCCGGGAGCAAGCCCGGCCGCGATCTCGGCCGCCTCGATGACGAAAGTCCCCGATCCGCACATCGGGTCCAGCACCGGCTCGCGCCCGTCAAAGCCGCATTGGCGCAGGAACATGGCGGCCATGGTCTCGCGCATGGGGGCCTTGCCCACGGCCTGCTTATGCCCGCGCTTGTGCAGCGACTCGCCCGAACTGTCGAGGCTGATGGTGCAGAGATCGTCCTCGATCCGGATCTTGATCGTGACCGGGGCGTCATCGGCGATGGTCGCGCCAAGGCTTTCGCGCAAGGCGGCCTCGATGCGCTGGGTGATCGCACCGGCATGATAGATGCGGGACTTGCGGCTGGTGGCCTCGACTCGGACCGGCACATCTGCACGCAGGAAATCGGCCCAGGGAAAGCGGCGCGCGCGCTTGTCGAGCTGCGCTGGATGCATCGCGCGGAAGCTGCCGATCCGCACCAGCACCCGGGTCGCGCCCCGGATCATCAGGTTGGCGCGCCAGACCTCGGGCCAGCCGCCGGCAAAGGTCACCCCGCCCGGCGTGATCTGGGCGTCGAAGCCCAGGGCGCGGGCCTCATCCAGCAAAGGCTGCTCCAACCCCGGCGTCGCGACGAGGAATATCTCCATCCGCGACGGATCGGCGGCCAGAGGCGCGGCTTCGGGCTTTTGGTCAGGCGCTGCGGGCGCCAGCCGACGGGGCGGTCTGGATTTGGGCGTCATGTCATCTTGGCTGAAAGGGTCCCGTATCATGCTTGAAATGCATCGGGATGGCAATTGGCGCCGATTATCGCCGAATCGGGGACAGTGTCGCCCTGATCCCTGCCATTTCTCGCCGCAATGGCAGGTCCTAGATAGGACATAACGCAAAAAGGAGAGTTCCATGGCGAGCAGTGACGGCCCCATCCAGATCGGTCGCGTGGCCTTGAGGGTCAAGGACCTGCACAAGGTCAGCGCGTTCTACCAGCGGATCATCGGCCTTGCATATCTGCGGGGCGACGGAGAGCAGCATATCCTGGGCGTTGGAGATCTTGCGCTGCTCGATCTGCGCAGCGACCGCGCGGCGCGGCATCACTCGAATGAGGCGGGCCTGTTCCACACGGCCTTCCTTCTGCCAGACCGCGTCGCATTGGGCAGCTGGCTGCGCTTTGCCGCCGCGAACCGGGTTTCACTTGATGGCGCATCGGACCATCTGGTCAGCGAAGCGCTCTATCTGCACGATCCCGAGGGCAATGGGATCGAGATCTATGCGGATCGCCCCCGCGACGACTGGCGGCATCATGGCGGCGAGGTGGTGATGGATACCCGCCCCCTCGACCTTGCCGCCCTGCAAAGGATCGGGAGCGACGATTGGCAGGCCGCTCCGAATGGCACCGTCATCGGGCATGTCCATCTGCAAGTCGGAAACATCGCGAAAGCCGAGGATTTCTACACGAGCCGCCTTGGCATGGATCGGACATCGCATCGCCCTGGCGCGAGCTTCTTTGGAAGCGGCGGATATCACCACCATCTGGCGGGAAATATCTGGAACAGCCGGGCCGCGGGACAGCGCCGCCCCGATACCGCGGGCTTGGCCGAGATCGTCCTTCAGGCCGATGCGACACGGTTGGACCAGCTTGGCGCGGGCAGCCTTGCCGATCCCTGGGGCACCGAGTTCCGCATCGAAGCCAAGGCCCGGACCCGGCGCTAGCCGGGCTGCCACAGCCCGCCCTCGCGCCGAAAGCGGATGATCTGGGGCGGGCGGAAGCCCCGCTCGTTCATCGGTGAGACATGGCGATGGATCGCCAATTCGTCGCCGGCGAAATCGAGGACCGCAAACTCGTTCTGCAAATCATCCTCGCGCGCGCAAAGCGCAGTGCCGCCCTGGATTTGCAAGAGGCTGCGCCCCGAAGGCGCAAGAAACGCGCCCGCCGACCAAATATGCAGATGGCCCGAAAGGACCAGATCGACGCCCGAGCGCTCGAAGAGGGCAAGCGCGTCCGACGCGCCGCGCATCAGCGCCTTGTCCACCTCGGGGCGCTGCTGCATCGGATGATGCAGCGCGACGATATTGATGCAATCCGGTTGGACCGCCTCGACGGCGCGGCGCATCTGGGCCGGGGTCAGGATGCCGCGCTGCCAGGACATCGGATCGACGCTGTTCAGCCCCTGCACGCGGACCGCGCCGACATGGCCGATCGGCTCAAGCTCGTCCGCGATGCTGCGGCGATAGCGCAGATAAGGCTGCATCATCCGGTCGGTCAGCCGGTAAAGCGGTATGTCGTGATTGCCGGGAACCGCGATCAGCGGGGCCTCGATCCGACGCAGAAAGGCGCGGGCGCGGGCAAATTGCGACGATCGGCCACGATGGGTCAGGTCTCCGGTGACCACCACAAGATTGGCCTCGGCCCCATTGACCAGATCCAGCAGCGGCTCGATGAGCTCGCGCCGTTCAAAGCCGAAATGCAGGTCTGACAGATGGATGATCCGCGTCATTCCCGATCAGGACCCCCGTCTGCTGCCGGAACCAGCACGCGCAGCGCGCCCGCCCGGACGCGAATCCTAAACGGCGAATCCATCCAGCATTTCTCGCCATCATGAGCGATATATTCATGGCGCGGGAGCGCCTCGATTTCCATTTCCTCGGCGCTCACCAGATCGAAATCCTGATATCGCGCGGAGTTGCCCAGAGCCAGCCGCAGGGCCGAGCGCACCAAAGGCCAGGGGTAGCGCGCGCGCGCCACCAGCACCGCCAGCCGCCCTGCCCGCACATCCGCCGCCCCGTCGAGGCCAAAGTTTTCCAGCTGATAGGCGCTGCGGGCGACAAAGGCGAGCGCGGTGGTGAAATGATGCTCCTTCCCTTCGGCGCGAAGCGTCAGACGGATCGGATGGCGCAGGTTCCACATCGCAACGACCGCCGACCAATAGGCCGCCAGCCTGCTGCGCCCCCAACGTCGATAGATATCCTCGCGCCGCTTGAGAATTTCGGGATAGGCGCCAAAGCTGACATTGTTCAGAAACAGCATGCCATTGATCTCACCGGTATCGATCCGGCGCAGCGCAGGGCGGTCAAGGACCGCAAGCGCCTCATCAACGGACTGGCCGATACCAAGGTCGCGCGAGAAGTAGTTGAACGTCCCACCAGGAACCACCGCCATGACCGCGTCCGTCCCGGCCAGCACGCTGGCAATGGCGGCCTGCGTCCCATCGCCGCCAATCGCAACCACAAGATCGCTTCCAGCCGCCAAAGCTTCGCCAGCCGCCGCCGGCAGATCGGCCCCGCGGGCGACGCGACGGATCTCGAAGGCCGCCACGCGCGCTTCCAGCCGGTCGCGGATTCGCATGGCGATCGCGTCGCCATCCTGACGTCCTGATCCGGGATTGACGATGACAGCGACCCTCGCCTGGGCCAGATCGTAGCTGAATTGCTCTTCCATGCCGTCCCCGTCCGTCAACCAGTTTCCTGAACCCGCGGCTGGAGCCCAGGTTCCGACTACCTTGGACGCGCCCCACACCTTCGGCCGTTTTATATATAAAAAACAATAACTTGAAAAATTAGTTAAGATTTTTCCGAAAAATCGGCTTTTTCCACTTGCGCCCATCGGCACAGTCCCATAAATCACCGCTCACCGAAGGGGACGACGGCAAACGAAGCCGAAACAGCCGACGGAATGGAGTGCGGGCGTAGCTCAGGGGTAGAGCATAACCTTGCCAAGGTTAGGGTCGTGAGTTCGAATCTCATCGCCCGCTCCAAATACTCTCCGGATGGAGAAAACAGAAAAGCGGCCTTCGGGCCGCTTTTCTGTTTTCTGCGTCGCGCGAGATCAGCAAAGAGACATGCCTGCTTGGAACGGACCGAATTGCGCATTCTCTTGCAGCAACTTGTCTTGCGCTGACCCTGCGAAGTCGCTAAACACTGCGGGGCTACGGCAACGGCGGGTTGGCGGAGAGGTTACGCAGCGGATTGCAAATCCGTGAAGACCGGTTCGATTCCGGTACCCGCCTCCAAATCTCCACACAGGTCATTGTTTTTCCTTAATATTAAGTGCGGCTTGATTCGCACCCCATCACTGTACCCATCATCTCTAGAATGATTGGACGCGACGGGATGCGCCGGAATCAGACTTGCCCGCCATCGGAGAGATAGCGAGCGATCTGCGTCACAGGGCCTTCTCTACGCCTTGCAACGACAATTCCAGGTCATGCAACTTCTGCACCTCTTGGACGCGCTCCCCGACAACGCGGATAAGATTGATGATGCCCGAACACATTGTAGTATCGTATCCGGCCAGATGGTCGGTCGCCACTTCGTCAAGGACGCACAGCAGCGCCCCGATGGTGTGAAGCTCGGCCTCGGTGTCGCAATGGGCGGTGAAATAGCTCATGCCACGGCCCCTTTCGGGAGGTTAACGATGTCCAAGCTCTCGTTAAGGCCACTGCTGAGGCTGAATGCCTTTTCGGCCAGATCAACCAAGAGGGCGCGAGCGTCCTCCTCTTCGCGAGTGGACAGGGCGCGCATGGCGCGGGCGATGGCTTCCAGTGCCGCTGCATCGCCCTGCATCTTTTCCAGATAGGTTTCGAGCGCGCTCATTCCCGGACCTCCTGTGCTGCGTTGTAAGCCCGCATCACAAGCGGCATCGCATCCCCGAGATAAACCCAATCAAGCGACATCCCCACGCGCTGGACATAGGTCAAGAACTCGTCGCTGAACGTGTGGCCGTCCTCTCCGCCTTGATCGAAAAGCACCTTCTCGGCGGGGAAAAGCGGTGTGCCCGTCCATTCAGCAAAGGCGGCAAGGCGTTCGGCCACGCCCTCGGGAAGGGCAGATACTGACACGGTACTCATGCCACTCCCTCCATCAGCTTGCCGACGCGGCGCAGCGCTGTGCGCATGTAGCTGCGCGCCTCACGCTCGGCGGTCGTGTAGCCCTTCGGACGCTCGGATGCGTCCAGGGCAAGCGTCAAGCAGTCGTGGATTTCGTGAAGGCTTGCGACAGGCAAGCCGGGTCCGTTATGGCAATGGGTAGCCATTCGCGTTCTCCCTTAAAGAACGGGTTTCGGTTAGGGCGGGAAGGTGTTCCAGCACCTTGCCCGCCTGCATACTTTTTGACATTATAAACTATAATCGGTCAAGGACTTTTTAATGTCAAAAAGTGAAGGTAAGCGTATGGGGCGTCCACGTGTGGATTCGGAGGCGATCACCGTTCGAGTTCGCAGGGACGTCCTAGACTGGCTCGACGCAGAACGCGCGAAGCTAGAGCCGCAGCCGACGCGGCCGGAGATGATCCGGCTGTTCCTTGAGGAACGGCGCGGCCGCAACGGCTCACAAGTCACGCCACGATTTCCTCATCGTGAATCATAGTCATGTGATCGCAAAGAAGTCGCATTCTGCCTAAAATTCACTTGCATTAACGCTGCACTTGACAACGTGTGCTATACTAACGCCGACGCTAAATCAGGGCCGGAGGACGCAATGTACGACGCTATCACGATTGCCGACGACATCCTGAAGCTTGCCAAGGCAAAAGGTAAAACGCTGACGCCGATGCAGCTGATGAAGCTCACTTACATTGCTCACGGCTGGGCCCTTGCCATCCTGAAGCGCGACCTGTTCCGCAATCGCATTGAGGCGTGGCAGTACGGACCCGTCATACCAGACCTTTATCACGCCACGAAATCATATGGCGGAAAGTCCATCCCATTCAGCGCGGTAGGTGACCCAGACACGCCGTCGACCGATCCTGAAACTCGTTCGTTCCTACAGGACGTATTCGAGAAGTATGGACATATGGACGGCATAACACTCTCATACCTCACCCATCAAAGCGGGACGCCATGGGACCAAGTATACGTTCCCAATGTCCGGCGAATTGAGATCCCAGACGAGTTGATAAAGAAGCATTACAGCGAGTTACTGCTTGCAAGACAAGAAGCCGCCTGAGATCCCCACTCCCGATTTCAGCGAGCCGCCGCCTTGGGCGGATCGTTCGACTGCCGAAAGTGAGCAGAAGAACTGGGGCAAGCTGGACGAAATTCGCCAGAGAAACGACCACTGGTGGCTAACGACATACGGCTGCATTGTCGTGGTTATCACAGTGGTCTTTTCTACGCTGTTCACGCTGAGCCTAGTGGCTTGGGCTTGGCATTACCTTGCCCCCTCATGTTGGGGATGGTTGAGCGCCGATCAACTTGGGAAAGTTCAGGGAACGCTCTTTAGCGGGGGCATGGGTGCCATAGTCACTGCTATAGCCAAGAAGCAGATTGACAAAGGCTGAATGTGGCATCTCGTGCATTGCGGAATCACTGCGCACCTTTGATTTCATACGACCCCAGAAAACCTAGCAAATGCCGAGCTTTGTCTCTGGTCCGCACCTGCCAAATTCAAACGGCAGGAAAAAATCTCCGAATGGGTAGGACGCGGGTTGCCAGAGCAAAGCGGCTCCTGACCTTTCGGCACCCCTACCCCCTACTGAATCCCGACCTCAGTGAAAATGAAGGGGGGACGCGGGTACGCAGGCGGAATGGGGGGCGAGATGCTCCCGCCCCCTGGGCAGCTTAGGAGCCGTCCGTGACGTTGAACACGGTGAAGGCAGATTCGTGTTCGGCAGCGATGTCGGCCCGCAGGTGTGCAACAAACGCATATTGATGCACATCGGCGTAGCGTTCGCGCAGCACCTCGATCCGCAGGCCAGCCCGCAGGCCGATCAGCAGCTTCGACCAGTCACCCGCGAAGACAGGGGCCTCATCGGTTCCCGTCCCCAAGTTCAGGGGCAAGGCGGTCGTTGCCAGCATCGGCACGTTCGCAATCGCGGGCGGGATATTCAGCGGCTGTCCCGTGGTATCCGTAAGTCCCGACAGCAGGCCCTCGTCACGCGACGACATGATGTAGGCCGTGACATCCGAGTTCGCCCCGCGAAGGGCAGTCCGCGCGGCCAGCAGCTTGCCATAGGTCAGCGCGCCAGCCGTTACGGTAGTGGAGGTCTTGCCCACGAAGTTGATAACGCCACGGGGTTGCGGCGCGGTGCCGGTTCCCAGAAGCGCCACGCGATCAAGCTCAGCCGCCATTGCCGACGCGATGATATTCGGCAGGGCAGTGCCCAGATTGACCGAGTCCTCCAGAAGCTCGCGGCTGACCTTGACCATGACGGCCAACATGCGGGGCACAAGCTGGACCTGCGAAAAGGTCGGTTCGCTTTCGGCAATGGCCGCGTTTTCCAGACGCCACGCCGGAACCGGATCAGTCGCCACCTTCGCAATGGTGTGATGATCTGACGAAAGCGGCATGGTCACAGCCCCCGCACGGAACACCACCGACGCGGCCCGCAGGCGATCAATCAGGCGGGCTTCCAGAATGGTCGGCACAGTGTAGCCACCAGCGCTGTCGCTGCCCTCGGCCAGCGCCCGCCGCTCGATGTCGTTCTGTGCCCCCGTCACCATCGCGCGGAAGAACGCGCCTTCGGTCAGACCGCGCAGAGTGTCGCCGCCTTGAAAACGGTTGGTACGAACGTGTTCAACCATGCTTTGCCCCGACCGCAGTAGTGGCACTTGCGGATTTTCGTTCAGATCACTTTCCATGTAGTCGCTGGAGCCGATAGGCCCTTGCTCCACGTCCGATTGTTTCGGTGCGCGGCTGAATGGATTGCGCCCATCGGCACGTGCACCACGGTCACCGATCTGGCTGCGAATGTCCTTTTCCTGCTCCATCACCTCGTAGCAGTGAAGCAGCACGTCATGGCATTCTTCGATGCATCGCGCTTCGCTTTCGGGCATGGAATCCGTGATCTTGTCCGCCAGATCGCGAGCGGCCCGCAGCGTATCGGCCTGAACGCTGTTGAGCGTCTTCCAGTCGAAGGTGTGGGCGGAAAAGTCCTTGTCGCGCTTGAGGCCAAGCCTACCGGCAATGGCGGTTGCGTGACGGCGAACGGCAATCAAGTGGCTGTCAGTGAAGTCTAGCATGATGATTTCTCCAAGCGGTGCGGCAGGTACGCGAAAGCACCGCAGTCGGTTGATGTTTCCGATTGCTATGCCCGAGCGCATCACCGCCATCAGCGGCCCGCAAGGAAGACATCCGGGAAGCAGCGGCCATCAGCCAGAAGCGCAGGATGTATTCGGAACATAGCAGATTCAGAGGATTGCGGCAAGAATCAGGCCGAACCGGCGTGCCCTGTGGTTACGAGGTGCTTGCGGGCCAGATACGTGAGCGCGCGGGACAGGCCTTCTACGCCCTCGACCTCTACGTGAAGTTCGATAGCAGCGGTGAGCATTGCCGCCGCGAAGATTCGGACGTCGCCTTGGTCCTCGGCGAGATCCTCGACGCCATCGGCGACCAAGCGGCGAGCGCGCTCGACATCCGGGTGACGGGTCATGTCAGACATTGGCGCGTCCTCCCTTCATGGCCTGCCGCATCGTGTAGCCATAGGCTGACATAGCCCTGCGCGTGACGTCCGCATGGGCGTTCCAAACGCGCATATGTTTTCCCCCGCCCTCTTGAGTGACCGGGGACGCGACAAATTGCCGCCCATCAGCCGCCACGATCAGGCGACACCCCTTCATTGGACGCGCACGACCAATTAGGTCGAACGTAGCGAGCAATCTTTCTCCGCTGCTGCCCGGAAGCGCGAAGTGAACCTTCAGATTTCGGACGAAGTAGGTAGAAGCCGTCACGGCAATCTCCTTTGCGTTTTTTCTGAATTGCGGATGCGTATGGGGGGTGGTGGGGCGCGGGTGGTCGGGCAATCGGCCCAGATTTGTCGATACCCCCGGTCATGCCCACGCCCTCGCGTCGAATGGATCGTCGATGGCGGCGTAGTCCTCGAACGCGACGATCACGGCAGCGGCGATGCTGGGCGGCAGGCGGGAATCCGGCACGAACTGACAAACTGACAGAACTGACGGAACCTCGTCGGCGACACTTTCTCCATCGCGCTTACTCGGATCTTCGGTCGAACTGACGGACTGACAGTACTGACGAAACCCACGGTATTCTTGCGCCGGTGGGTGCTCATTCGCGTTATGGTTGGGTTTTGTCAGTTCCGTCAGTTTGTCAGTATGAACGGGAAGGCCCTTAGCCGCGCGTAGCCATTTGCTCATTCTTGCCCTCCATAACGGCAGGGTTGACCACGAAAAGACGCTTGGGGGCACCGCCCTTGGGGCCAGACGGCACCTCGACGGGCTGGATCAGGTCCGCAGTCTCAAGGACTTTGATCGCCGGATTGATTGCCTCCATGTCCTGCAGGTGCGCGCGCTGTTTGCGGCGCACATCCCGTGCAGTGAAGTGTTCCCAACCTTCCTCTTGGATCAGCGCGACAAGGGCGCGCGCAGACCGCTGGGCGGGGCTTCCCGAATGTTCGGCATAGGCACGGCGTGCCATCGGCAGCAGGTAGCTTTCAACCAGATGAGCCGCCCGACCGAAGTGATTAATCGACACTTCGACCGGCTCCACGGCCTCTTGGCTGGCCCACTCCATCATGCCCAAAACAAGCGAGAGCCGGACGGCGACGCCAGGCAGCTTCCCGATGAAAGAAAGCAGCAATCCTTCGGCATCAGCCTCCCATTCCCGCACCGCCTTGCGGAAGTGGTCCAGCAACTCGCGGGCATCCTCCGAGAAGGGCACGAACCACGGACGGATATGCCCACTTTCATCGGCAGGCATCTGCAGCGATAGCAGGCGCTGCAGGGCACCATCAAGAAAGGCGTCGTCTTGCTGAGCATCAGGGCGTTTGACCGGCGCGGGATGCGGCCAAGCCGGCATCAGGCGAGCAAGAAGGCCATCGTCGTCGGTCTTGATTAGCAGCGAGCGCAGACGGTCGGGCTGGATGCCTCCGAGAACGCCGATTGTCAGGCGATCGATATAGACCGGATCGCGACCCATACGCTCGACGGAATAAGAACGTCCGCCATAGGCTTCCAACCAAAAGGGCCGGTCAGATCCACCACCGGAATAGCGACTCATGCCCTGCAACCAACCCGCCAATTCGTCGCGGGCAAGCAACGTGCCCCGCGGTTGACTCGACATAATGACGGCCAGCTTCTCGACCGTCGCATCAGCCAGAGCCAGCCGGGGCATCGCAGGTTCGTCGCCGGGGTTCGCGCTGGCAGGGCGTGCGGGCGGCTCGTCGCCCGCCTTGATCGCAGCCTTGACCGCCTCCTTCCATGCCGACTCGGCCAGCTTGGCGACCTCTGCCTTGGCGCGCCAGTCGTCGAGGTCGCCTTGCACTTTCTCGCGCATGGCCCGCTCCGCCTTTTTCAGGGGAACCAGCACCGCATCGAGTCCAGGGCTTTTACCTGCCGACGGATTGCCGATGATGACGAACCACGGCACTGGCGGTTCCGCCCATCCTGCCCAAGGCGATGCCCAACGCGTGTTGCCGACCAGCGAGCCGCAAACTGACAAAACTGCCGCAACCACATAGTCAGCCGGTGCGCCCTTGCAGTCTGCAGCGGAACTGATCCAGTCGGCCCATTGGGGCGAGAAAACTTCACCCAAGTGCAGCGTCGGCGGTTCGGGAAGATCGGAGCGAAGTAACCGCAGATCTGCGTCGGGCCATTCGGGATTGAACGCGATTTCGTCTTTGTGGATTTTCTGCACGATCACGTTCATGCCGCGCCCCTTTTCGACTTGAGAACATCGGCCCAATCTTGGCCGTTCGGCGCGGGCAGCAGCGACACCTGCCACCCTTTCGCCTTGGCTTTCATGGCGAGCGCCTTGCCCGCGTGGGTGCCTGCGTCATCGCCATCGGTGGCGACCGTCAGCCGACCGGGAATTTCGGGCAGCAGCAGACCGGACATGCCCGACGTGCTGAGTGCCGCCCAGATCGTCGCCGGGCGCGCCAGCAGGCCAGAGGCGAGCGCCAGCCCGGTTTCTATGCCCTCGCATACAACCAGCGGCCCATCTGCCTTAGCGACCTCGACGTGACCGCCAGCGGTCGTGCCCAGCATCATCTTTTTCGGCTCGACCTGTGCCTTCGCCGAGCCGTGCGGGGTTAGGTAGGTGCGATGAACGGCGGGCAAACCCAATCCCTCGACCAGCGCCACCATTGCGGGCAGGCGTTGTGCAGTCGGCCCATGCCAGCACGCGGAATGGAAGCGCAGGGTCACCGGCAGGGGGGCAGTGATGCCCCGGCACTCGCGAAGATATACGTCGGCGGGCGTTCCGCTGATCAGCCCGGCCTCATTCCAGCAGCGCAGCGCCTGATCGGCCCGCTTCTGGGCTTCCCGACGTTCAACCTCGCGGATCGCGGCCAACTCGGCCTGCGAAGGCGGGGAGAAGCTGCCCTTGCCTTCGACCAGCCCCAGACCGCGTAGGGCGACCATGATGTCCTCGAAGCGGCAGCCAGTATGGCAATGAAGCAGAAGGCGACCGTCGCGACCGTCGCTCACCGAAAGCGCTGGGGTCTTGGTGTTGGTGTGGGCGGGGCAGAAGCACAGCCCGCCATCGCGACCGGGGCGACCGCGCAGGGCGGTGACAATCTCACGGGCGTTCATTCGCTCGCCTCCTCGCCGGTTTCCGAGAATTCGGCCAGCCATTCCAAGAAGGTCGCTATCTGATCCAGGTTGTCGCGCAATTTGGCCGCTTCGGGATGCGCGATCTGGACGTGCCAGAATGCACCATTTTTGGGATCGGGGTCTTCGTCGGCCCAGAGTGTGTGCAGATAGTCCAGGCGAGCGGAGTGGCCTGTCAGTGCTTTTGCTGCCTTCAGGCAATGCTCTGCCACGTCCATGGGAATTCGGAACGTGTCGGCGGTCATGCGCTGCCCTCCCCGTAGATCAGTCCCGCAATCATCGCAGCTTGCTCGGCGTTCAGGCTGTGGCGGTTAACGAGGTGCAGCACGCGCAGGGCAGCGATGCCGACCGGCGTGAAGGGGGCGGTTGCGGCATCGTCTTGCACGGGGTAGAGTCGATGCGAGAAGCCAGCCGCTTCGATATTTGCCCCGTTCGCCGTGCCATCGGCGGCGGGGCGTTCCATTTTCAAGTTCATGCTGTGATCCTCTCAGGCCGCGCGACGTGCAGCTTCCCAGACGTCCAATTCGGACGCCTTCCAGCGGGTGCAGCCGGGCGAAAGGGAAATGGGCTTCGGGAAGGTCGGGTCAGCTTTGACCCAGCGCCAAACGGTCGGACGGGTCACGCCATACCGCTCGGCAACCTGCTTATCTGATACAAACATCCTGCATCCTCTTGTTTCGGGATGCCTCTCAATTTGACCAGATTTTTCAGCTACGCACGACTATTGCGGTTCGAGCAATTCAGCCTTTACCCGGACTGAACGGTTCCGCATCAGGATGACCAAGTTCACGAAGGCGCATCTCCATGTGCCGCTCGCTATCCTCGAACTCAGGATTTTCCTTTAGCCACTCACGGTGCTTCTGTAGCGCCGCGAAACAAACGGTACGGCCCACGCCAAACACGGACTGTGCGTGCGTTACGACCGCCTCGACCGGCTCTTTCCAAACATCGATGTGCCTCCAGAGGAAGTGCTCTAGGTCGGTATTTCGCGACCCACGTTTCGGTGCGCCCTTCTTGGACCGCTTGACCACGAACTTGATGCCGAATGGCGTCTTGCAGTCGGGATCAATGTGATCAGCCAGCAGCTTTATGAATGCCGGGTCATCGCATCCGCTTCTGATAAGCGCCGCAATGTCGCGCATGGCGTCGTCGCTCTCAAGGAATCGCAAGTCGCAAAAAGACGCCCAGGGCATACCCTCACGCATCACACACCCCCAAGTACGCGGCCCAATCGGCCATCATCTGCCTGCGCTTTTCCATCATGTCGCCCCGACGATAGGCCCGCTCGACTGCGGAACCGACCGTATGCGCCAGCGCGATTTCGGCCATGTCGCGGTGATAGTCCGTGCGCTCGGCTGCCCAATCGCGAAACGTCGAGCGCAGGCCGTGCGGGACGGCAGGACGGCTCGAACGTGAGTCCAGCCAGCCCTTACGACCGGCCCTCACCTCATGTGCGTGCATTCGGCGCATGACGGCGCTGATCGTCATATCCGAAAGCTGACCGTTTCGCGGCGCGGCGAAGATGTAGGGACTGCCTGCCTGACGCGGCAAAGCTTCGATGATCGCCAGCGCTTGCTCGGTTAGGGGGACGCGGTGCTCCTTTTCCGCCTTCATCCGTTCGGCACTGATCGTCCAGACCTTCGATTTCATATCGATCTCGTCCCAGGTCGCGCCGCGAACCTCTCCTGACCGGCTCGCGCAGAGCGTAAGGAACTCGAGCGCCCTCGCCGAAATACCTTCGCGCCGACGCAATGCCGCGAACCAACCAGCCGCATCATCGAGGGCTATAGCTGGCCAGTTCCCCTTGTCGGCGATCTTTCCGGGTTTGGGCAGCAGCGCATCGAGGTTGCCACGCCAACGGGCCGGGTTATCCCCTGATCGGTGGCCCGCGACTGTCGCCCAAGAGATAATCGCCTCGATCCTGGCGCGCACGCGGGACGCGGTATCGGTCTTCTCGTGCCAGATCGGTTCGAGGGTGCGAAGCATGTCCTGTACTGTCAGATCGCCCACGAGCATGTCGCCCAGATGGGGAACGGCATATCGGTCGATGCTGGACCGCCAGCGAATGCGATCCTTGTCCGTGCCTAGTTCGACCAGCTTCGCATCCGCGTATTTCTCGAAGGCATCCTTGAACGTCATGCCCCGCCTCTGAGCGGCTGCCAGAGCGGCCCTAGCGGCCTTCCGTTCCTCGATTGGGTCGATGCCCCGCCAGACCTGATCCTTGGCCTCACGCGCCCTCTCACGAGCCTGACCAACGCCCACGTCGGGATAACTGCCCAGACCCAAATCGCGACGCTTGCCACCGATAGTCGTTCGCAAGATCCAGCTACGCGCCCCGGTCGGCGTGATTTGCAGGTAAAGGCCTGTCACGCCCCCGACCGCGAACATGGCGTTGCTGCGGCCTTCGCCAGGATGCGAGAGCCGCTTAACTTCGATGGGGGCGAGTTCGGGAACCATCTTCGGCATTTTGCACTCACGTCCTACCCATCGAAAACTGTAGTGGATGGGTGATATTGGGTGCAACAGAATGTTACGAGCAACCAGCCTAAGTCGCTGATTATCCAGAGAAGATATTACAGATTGCGTCGCACTGTTTCGCGACAATGGTGGCGGTACCCGCCTCCAAAATTTTCAAGCACTTATCCATGATGGTGCCTGCCGGGGTAACACTCGGGGTATCAGACTGCTGTTCTGATCTCGTTCTGTTGACTGGGGCTTATCCCTTGCTTGATGTGCCCGCATGATCTGACGAGCCTCGCCCGCATATTTCGCAATCATCTCTTGGGTGGCATGCCCGGAATAGGCGGCGATTCGATCGTCGTCCCCGCGATAGCGAAGTGCTCGCAAGTCATAAGCTTCCAGGCCGAGGCGCTTGCGCTCCTTAAGCATCAGATCGGCCATGTAGCGATAGCTGATTGGGTTGCTGCCTCGCTTGATTGGGATCGCCCCGATTTACTCGCGCATGCGAGCAGGTTCTCTTGAGCACCTGAACCCGAAATATCACACTGTGGCCGATGTTCACCTGTCTGCGACAGCGTCAAAACGAATGGGCGGAAGCCCGGCAACAGCGACAGCGCGCGTGGGAACTATGCGACCGAGATGCCCCGCGACAACGAGTCGAGATGACATTCGGAGCAGGCCGCCCCCTTCAAGGATCCCGCTAGCGCGTCTCGGGGCCTCCGCCGGCTGCGGGTCGAACTATCTCACACCACCCTCACGGCGACCCGCAATGATGATCCGCCAGAGTGGTTTTCCGGTGTCGATCAATTAGGGCCCGGCACCGCCGCGGATTGAAAATGTCCGCGGCGCAAATGCCCGAGCGTGTCATTCAGACGCAAAAGCGGATAGGTCGAAACGCCCGCGACGATGTGTCGGCGAATATCGCTCTCCTCAGTGGCGGCCATCGATCCTGGTCCCCGCAGCGATGGCGCAGGGACCAGCCAGTTCAGTTCGACTTCTTCATCTCTCCGTCTGGTTCCATCGCATCGGATTTCATCTTGTCCGCGGCCATGTCGCCCTTGGCCATGTCGCCCTTGGCCATGTCACCCTTGGCCAGGTCACCCTTGGCCATGCCATCCGCATCCTTGCAATCGGCCGCCATTTGGCCGTCAGTCATGCAGTCCTGCTTGTCCATGCTGTCGGTCTTCATCTGGTCCGCGGGCATCGTCGCCGGGGCCGCGTCCTGGGCATGGGCCATGCCCAGCGAGGCAATGATCAGCGAAGCAAATGCAGTGGTTCTGGCAAGCATCATGATCTCCTTTGATGAGCCGTTGCGGGTCCGTTCCCGCAACTTGCACCCGGTTCTTCGCGGCGGAGCGGTAAGCTGTTACAGGGGTTCACGCCGATGTGAAAACGTCCGATGCGCGCCTTGCTGTGGCGGATGTAACCTTTTCCCCAGACGGGCCGAAGAAACCGGGGTGAGATTGCACAGACCGACCGAAGCTGAACTGCATGCGCTTATGGTGGCCTCGCTTGCCGGCGATGCGGCTGCCTATAGATGCCTGCTCGAATCCCTGACCCGGATCCTGCAGGGCTATTTCCGCATAAGGCTCTTTGAGGATCTCGCGACCCATGCCGACGATCTGGTGCAGGAAACCCTGCTGGCGCTGCATCTGCGCCGCATGACCTTCGATCCGGCCTTTCCGCTGATGGCATGGGTGCAGGCCATCGCCCGCCACAAGCTGATCGATTTCCTGCGCCGGTCGCGTCGGCAAGGGAAGATCCCCTTGGACGACCAGATCGACGTCCTGGCCGACCCCGTCGACAGCGTGGCAGCGGTCGAACACCGGCACGATCTCGATACCTTGCTTTCGCATTTGCCTGCCCGCAGCCGCGATGTCATCGGCAAGGTCAAGATCGAGGGCAAATCCGTGGCCGAGACCGCGAACGAGACCAATCTGTCGGTCGCATCGGTCAAGGTGATCATTCATCGCGGCATTGCCGCATTGCGCAACCAGTTCGGAGGCAAGACATGACCGGCGGGCATAAGGATCTGATCGACCGTCTGGTCTCGGAATTGCAGCCGGTTTCGCCGCGCGCGGTCGAACGCGGTCTGTTGACAAGCCTCGGCATCGGGCTGATGGGCGCGGCGGCACTCATGCTCTTTGTCCTCGGGCCGCGACAGGACTGGGCAGCAATGATCGGGAGCGTCGCGTTCCAGGCCAAACTAGTCTATGCCGCGGTGCTGACCCTGACGGCGCTGGCGGCCCTCCGGCGGCTGGCGCGGCCTGTGGCGCGGGCACCCCTCGCGCGCCGTGTCCTGCCGATCATCTTGGGGCTGACCGGCGTCATCGCGATTGCGGCCCTGATCCATGCCCCACCCGAGGATCGGCGCGGGCTGCTCATGGGGAGCACGGCGCTGGTCTGTCCTTTCCTGATCGCCCTGCTCGCGGCGCCGATTTTGGCCATGCTGCTCGCTGCCCTTCGGCGCCTCGCGCCCACGCGCCCGACCCAAGCCGGAGCCGCGGCGGGCCTTCTGGCCGGGGCAGGTGCCGCCTTCGTCTATTCCTTCCATTGCCCCGAGAGCGGCCTTCCCTTCGTTGCCCTGTGGTATAATGCGGGCATCCTGCTGTGCTCGGCCGTCGGAGCCGCGCTGGGTCGGCATATGTTGCGCTGGTAAAGGGGCCGATTTCATCATCCGAGGTAACCTTTGGCCGCGCGCAAACGAAGACAGCTTCAGAGAGGAGAAACCATGCTCAGCAGAAGACAGATGCTTCTTGCCGGATCCGCGCTTTCTCTTGCCGGAATTGCGTTCCGGGCCTCCCGCGCCGAGGCCGCAAGTTTCGCCGTGACGCGTCGCGAGGAAGAGTGGCGGGCGATCCTGACACCGGGTCAATTCGATGTCCTGCGCAATCACGGCACCGAATATCCCGGCTCCAGCCCCTTGCTGAAGGAACTCCGCGACGGGGTCTTTGCCTGCGCGGGTTGCGGGCAGGATCTGTTCTCGTCCGAGACCAAATATGACAGCGGCACGGGCTGGCCCAGCTTCTGGGCCCCACTCAAGGGAGCGGTCATCACATCGCAGGACAATTCGCTGGGGATGGCCCGCATAGAGGTGCTCTGCGCCCGCTGCGGCGGGCATCTGGGCCATGTCTTCAAGGACGGGCCCCAGCCGACGGGTCTGCGCTATTGCATGAACGGGATTGCGATGACCTTTCGACCGACAGCTTCCTGAAGAACCTGCTCGACAAGGGACAGCCGACCAGATGTTGCGATGCAAGTTTCCAGACCCTGGAGGAGAAGTCCATGAACGCATCCTTGGCTGATTTCATCCGGCCCCTACGCCTCGTGGCGTTTGCCGTTGCCCTGACGATGGGCGTGCAGATGACACAGGCACAGGAGGGGCTGAAGATCCCCCCGCCCAAGCAAGACATCGCTGAAACGGGCCGCAGTCAGACCGCCGTTTTCGCGGGCGGCTGCTTCTGGGGCATGCAGGGGGTGTTCCAACATGTCAGCGGCGTGAGTAACGCCGTCTCGGGCTATGCCGGAGGCGAGGCAAATACGGCGAACTACCGGATGGTCGGCGGCAGCGGCACCGGCCATGCCGAAGCCGTGCGCATCACCTACGACCCCTCCAGGATCAGCTATGGCAAGCTGCTGCGGATCTTCTTTTCCGCCGCCCATGACCCGACGCAGTTGAACCGTCAGGGCCCTGATATCGGTACCCAATACCGCACGGCGATCTTTCCGCAAAACAAGGAACAGGCTGCCGTGGCCCGGGCCTATATCGCCCAGCTGAACGCGGCCCGCGTTTTCCGAGCGCCTATTGCCACCACCATCGAGCAGGGCAAGAATTTCTACCCGGCCGAAGCGTATCATCAGGACTATCTCGCCAATAATCCGACGCAGCCCTACATTCGCATCAACGACCTGCCAAAGATCGAGCACTTGAGGACCCTGTTCCCGGATGTCTGGCGCAAGGACCCAGTCCTCGTGGCCGAGGCAGGCGCGGGCGGTTGATCGTTCGACATGGAGACCGGCGATCAAAGCGCGATGCGGTGAAGGCGTGGGGACGCCCGCAGCTTCGCGCGCCGAAGTGACGGCAAGATCTCACCGCAATGGGCCGGCCCTGAACCCGACAGCAGAGCCAAGCTGGCTCTACAGCAGCGCTATGCAGCGGGAAGGTTCGTCGGAAACACGATCTGCATCGGCAGCGGAGGAGGAGCGCGGTCCGAATACAACTGATCGAGCAGAACTTCGAACAGCGTTTGCGAGCGTTGGGTGAAAACCGCCATCATGACTCCCTCTTGCAGCAGCGCGCGCGTATCGGGCCCCAATCCGTGGCCGATCAGACGAACTTGTCCGGCCCGACCGGTGCGGCGCAAGGCCATCGCGATCCCCTGGGATGAGCCCCCGACATTGTAGATGCCGCGCAGATCCGGATAACGCTCGAGCAGCGACAGCGTCATCCGCATGTTGATGAGCGGGTCGTCCTGTCCCTCGATCATGCCGGCAAAGCTCAGCTGCGGATGGTCGCGCTGGATCAGTTCCTGAAAGCCCAGCTCGCGTTCGACATGGGCGCGGTAATGGCGGGTCGCGGCGATGACGGCCAACTCACCGCCGGACGCAGGCGCCGTCGCGGCCAGCAGAAAGGCGGCCGTTCGCCCGGCCGCAAGATTGTCGATGCCGATAAAAGCCCGTCTGGTCGAGCCGGTAATGTCGCTGATCAGCGTCACTACCTGCTTTCCCTGCGCGGTCAGGCTGTCGACCTCATCGCGCACATCGGGGTGATCGACCCCGAAGAACGCGATGGCGTCGGATTTTCGACCCAGCCTGCGCAGGCTGAGCGCCGTGGTTGCGGGATTCATCGACTCCATCAGGAAGCTATGGATCCGCGCGCCGCGATCACGCACCTGCGACCATCGCCGCAATTCTTCGTTCATTTGCCGGATAAAGGGATTGGCGGTGCCTGGCAGCAGGACGGCCAGGCGCAACCGATCACGGCGCAGCAGCTTTTCAAGCTGGGCCTCGGACAGGTAGCGGCATTCGGCGGCGGCGCGCAGCACGCGCTCGGCGGTCGCGGGTCGCACATTGGGACGGGCGTGCAGTACCCGGTCCACGGTGGCCTCCGAGACCCCGGCCGCGCGGGCGATGTCGCGGATCCCCACACGGTTCTGCTGATCCATCAAAACCCATCAAGAAGTGAGCGTTGACGCCATGTCACCCATCCATCACCCTCCCGTCAATGACGCAAGGGAGGAGCCTTGCCTCAGGGGATGATTCAGGGAGGAGACCATGACGAAACCGTTCGGCCTTTCGCGCCGGAGCCTGCTGGCTGCCGGTGGCGCGGCGCTTCTGGCGACACCGTTCCTTGGCAAGGCCGCGCGCGCGGCGACTGTGCTGCGCTATGGCCATATGCATACGCCGAATTCCATCGCGGGGGCTCAGGCCGAATGGTTCGCCAAGGCCGTGGCTGAAAAGACCGGCGGCGAACTTGCCATCGAGATTTTCCCGAACTCGCAACTGGGCAAGCTGCAGGAACTGGCCGAGGCGGTCTCGACCGGGTCCATCGCCTTTTCGCATAACACGGCGGGCGCGATCGGCTCGCTGCACGCGCCTTTCGCGGCCTTCGACACCCCCTATCTGTATCGCGACGTGGATCACCTGATGCAGGTGATGGATGCGAAAAGCCCCGTCATGGCCGAACTCAATCAGGGCCTGATCGAGGCTTCGGGCACGCGCGCGCTTTACGCCTTTTACTTCGGCACCCGCAACCTGACCGCCGACCGCGAGGTCAAGAGCCCTGCCGACCTGTCCGGCGTCAAGATCCGCTCGATCCCCTTCCCGATCTACATGGCGACCGTAGAGGGCCTGGGCGCTGTCCCGGTTCCGGTCGATTGGTCCGAGGTTCCGACCGCGCTTGCGACCGGCGTCGTCAATGGGCAGGAAAACCCGATGAACGTGCTGGTTTCGGCCAAGCTCTACGAGGTGCAAAGCCATCTCATGCTGACCGGCCATATCGCCGCCGCGCAGGTGGTGATGATGAATGACGATGTCTGGAACGGCTTCTCGGATGCCCAGAAAGAGGCCGTCTCGGCCGCGGCCGAGGAAACCCGCGCCCGCGCCTCCGAGGAAATGCTCAAGGCCGAAGCGACCGACCTGCAGGCGCTGCGCGACAAGGGCATGAAGGTCATCGACGAGGCCGCAGGTCTGGATCTGGCCGCATTCCGCGACAGCGTGAAGACCCGCGTCTCGAAGGAATTCGACGCGCAATGGGGCGAGCTTTACGGCAAGATCGCCGCGGTCGCCTGATGCCGGAAGCCTCGGCAGCATATCTCGCAGCGCCCGCCCCTCCGCGGGCGCTGGACCTCTTGACGCGGGGGCTTCTGGGCATTTCGACCGGGCTCATGCTGCTGATCATCGCCCTGATCGTGGCGCAGGTGGCGGCCCGCAATATCTGGAATATCGGCTTGCCCCGTGCCGAGGAAATCTCGCGCTTTTCGGGCGTGCTGGCGGTTTATTTCACCGCCCCGCTGCTGGCGCTGCGCGGCCAGCATGTCGCGGTCGATGTCTTCACGAGCGCCCTGCCGCGACTGCCGAAGCTCGTCTGTTTCATTCTGGCGGAACTGTCGATCCTCGCCTTTTCGGCGCTCACGCTCTGGGGCGGCTGGCTTTATCTGAAGCGCGCGTGGAAGTTCAAGACGCCCGCGCTTGGCATCCAGAACATCTGGCTCTTCGGTCCGGTGATGCTGTGTTTCCTCCTGCTGATCGTGATTGCGCTTTGGCGGATCAGCGCCGTGCTGCGGGCTGAAAGGGCCATGAAATGACCCTGACACTGCTACTGGCCTTTGGGCTTTTTCTGCTCATCGGGGCACCGATTGCCGTCGCCCTTGGCCTGTCCTCGGCGGTGACCATCTTGGCGCATGGCCTGCCCGCGACGGTTCTGCTGCAACGCGCCGTGAACTCCATCGACAGCTCGCCCCTGCTGGCCGTGCCGATGTTCATCATGGCCGCCGCGCTTCTTAGCGCGACCGGCGTCACGACCTATATGTTCGATCTTGTCCGCATGGTCGTCGGGCGGGTGCGCGGCGGCATGGCGCATGTGAACATCCTGCTGTCGCTGGTCTTCGCCGGCATGTCCGGCGCGGCCTTGGCCGATATCGGCGCGCTTGGCGGGATGCAGGTCCGCGAGATGGAGAAGCAGGGCTATACCCGCCGCTTCGCCGCCGGTCTGACCATCGCCTCGGCCACGATCGGCCCGATCTTTCCGCCCTCGATCCCGCTGATCATCTTTGCCGCGGCGGCCGAGGTCTCTCCGGTCAAGCTGCTCTTGGCGGGGATCGTGCCCGCCCTCATTCTGACCGGGATGCTGATGTTCTATATCGCGCTGGTCGCCAAGCGCCAGAACCTGCCCCGCGACGATGTCTCGCCCAGCCTTCCGGCCTTTCTGCGGCTATCGGTGATCTCGCTTCCGGCGCTGATGACGCCCGTCCTGCTGATCGGAGGACTGCTCTCGGGCTATTTCGGCCCGACCGAGGCGGCGGGCATCACGGTCGCCTATGCCATCCTGATCGGGGTGCTGGTCTATCGCACGCTGACGCTGAAAACCCTGATCGACTCGGCGCGGGATACCGTGCTTGCCACCGCGAATATCCTCTTCGTCGTGGCGGCGGCGGCGATCTTTGCCTGGGTCCTGACCATGGATCAGGTGCCGATGAAGGCCAGCGCATGGCTTCTGGGCATCTCGGACAATCCGCTGGTCCTGCTGCTGATCCTGAATGTCGTGCTGCTGGTGGCGGGGATGTTCCTCGAATCCATCGCGGCGATCCTGATCATCGCGCCGATCGTCACCCCGGCCCTCATTCAAGCTGGTGCCCCGCCCGAGCAGATCGGCGTGGTCATGGTCCTGAACCTGATGATCGGGCTTCTGACCCCGCCCGTGGGGATGAGCCTCTACATGATGTCGATCACCGTGAAGATGCCCTTTGCCGAGGTGGTGCGCGGCGTCGCTCCCTTCTTCGTTCCGCTTTTCCTGGCGCTGGCGCTGGTCACGTTCTTCCCGGGCCTGACCGCATGGCTGCCCACCTATCTGATGGAGTAATCCGATGAGCCGCTTTCTTGGCCCGATCCGCCAACTTGGCTATGTCGTCCCCGATATCGAAGAGGCCATGGCCCATTGGTCGGGCGTGATGGGCGTCGGCCCCTTTTTCTACAACCCCCGCGTCCCGATCGAGGACTACACCTTCGAGGGCCAGCGCTATGAGCCGCATAACTCGGTCGCGCTGGCCAATGCGGGCTATATTCAGGTCGAACTGATCCAGTGCCGCAATGCCGTCCCCTCCTGCTACAAGGAATTCACCGACGCCGGGAATTGGGGCCTGCAGCACACCGCCTATTGGACCGAGGATTATGACCGCGACCTTGCCCGCATGGAGGCCGAGGGTTTCCGCGTGAAGATGTCGGGCCAAGTCGGCGCGGCGGGGCGCTTCGCCTATTTCGACCGCGAGACCCATCCCGGCACCTGCATCGAGCTTTCCGAGGTCAAAGGCCCGAAAGGCCGCATGTTCGACCTGATCCGGGCCGCCTCCGAAGGCTGGGACGGCTCGGACCCCGTGCGCCCCTTCCCCGACCTGTCAAAGATCTGAGCCGATGATCCGCGCTACATATACCGTCGAGACCCCCTGCCCGATCGCCGAGGTCGCCGCCATGATGGCGGGCGAGCAAAGCGCCGGAACCTTTGTCCGGGTCGAGGGTGAGACGGACGAGTTGCGCGCGCGCTTCGGTGCCCGCGTGATCTCGACCGAGCAGATCGGAGAATCCGCCACGCCCTCGCTGCGTTCCGCATGGGCCGAACGGCGCGGGTTGACCGGCGCTCGCGGCATCTACCGCGTCGTGATCGACTACCCCGAGGACAATGTGGGCGTGAACCTGCCCACCTTGGCCTCGGTCGTAGCGGGGAACCTCTACGATCTGGGCGAGGTCACCGGGCTGAAGCTCATGGATGTCGCGGTGACGCCGGAATACCGTGCCCGCTATGACCTGCCCGCCATGGGGATCGCGGGGACGCGCGCATCGGTCGGCGTGCAGGGCCGTCCCATGTTCGGCACGATCATAAAGCCGAATATCGGTCTTTCGCCCGAGGAAATCGCGGATCTGGTCGAGCGTCTTTGCGTCGCGGGCGCGGATTTCATCAAGGATGACGAGATCGCCGGAACCCATCCCCATGCCCCGGTCGATGCCCGTATCCGCGCGGTGATGGACCGGGTCCGGCGGCATCGCGACCGCACCGGCAAGCTGGTCATGGTCGCCTTCAACATCACAGATGAGACCGACGCCATGCGCCGCCATGCCGATCTGCTGGCCGAGCAGGACGGCACATGCGCCATGGTCTCGCTGAACTGGGTCGGTATGGCGGCGGTGCAAACGCTGCGGCGGCACACGCCGCTTGCCATCCATGGCCATCGCAATGGCTATGGCGGCATGGGGCGGCATCCCTTGCTTGGGTTGGGGGTGCGGGCCTATCAGCTGCTCTACCGTCTGGCCGGGATCGACCACATGCATGTGCATGGCATGGGCGGGAAATTCTCGGATCTCGACGAGGACGTGACCGACGCGGCACGCCATTGCCTTGAACAGATGGGACCGGGGGATGACCGGGTGATGCCGATCTTTTCCTCGGGGCAATGGGCGGGAACGCTGCCCCATACGCTGGAGCGGATCGGCTCGGACGACCTGATGTTCCTCTGCGGCGGTGGCATCATGGCCCATCCGGGCGGTCCCGCTGCGGGGCTCGAGAGCCTGCGGCACGCCCATGAAGCGGTCCGCGAAGGCCTTTCGCTCGAGGCTGCTGCCCAGACCCGCCCCGCGCTTGCCGCCGCCCTGACGACCTTCGGCAGAAAGGGCTAGGCCTTGGCCTATATTTTTGTCGCCGACGATTTTACCGGCGCATCCGACACGCTCGCGACCCTCTCGCGCGCCGGCGTGCGGGCGCGGCTCTTTCGCAACCTGCCCGGACCGGCAGATCTGGAAGGGCTCGAGGCATGGGGCATCGCTACGGCCGCCCGCTCGATTGGCCGCCACGAGATCGCGCGGCTGGCTGCAGAGATCGGGGCGGGTCTCGCGCCGCATGCGCCGGATTTCCTGCATCTCAAGGTCTGCTCGACCTTCGACAGCAGCCCTGAGATCGGCAATATCGCGGCCCTCGCCCAAGGGCTGGCGGACGCCTTGGGAATAGCCGACCTCGCGGTGATCGGGGGACAGCCGTCGCTTGGCCGCCATGCTGTCTTTGGCACCCTTTTTGCGCGCGGACCCGACGGACGGGTGCATCGCATCGACCGCCATCCGGTCATGTCGGCCCATCCCGTTACGCCGATGCACGAGGCCGACCTGATCCGCCATCTTGGCGCGCTTGGCCTGAACGGCTTGCACCATGTCGGGCGCGGCTGTCACGGGGGCGCATTTCCAAGGTTCTACGACGCTCTCGATCAGGCCGACATCGCCTTCATCGGCAAGGACCTGCGCGTGGCGGGCGATCGCCTGCTGGTGATGGGCGCATCCTCGGTCGCCGAGGCGTGGCTTGCAGGACGCCCGGCCCGCGCCGAATCCGTGCCGCCGCCGCGCCCCTCGACGGGGCCGGTCTTTGCCTTCGCCGGCTCGCGTTCCTCGCTGACCACCACGCAGATCGCGGCCGCCTCGGGCCTGTCATGCCTGCCACTCAATCCCGCGGATCTGATGGCCGAGGCCGAGGCCTTCCATGCCGCAATCGCCTGGTCGAAGGAACGGCTCGATCGCGGACAGGATTGCATCGTCTACCTGACCGCTGAAATGGCGAGTGCCGCCCCGCCAGCCGAGATCGCCCGGATGAGTGCGGAATTTGTCGCGCAGGTGATCGACACAGCCCGGATCGGCGGGCTGGTCATCGCAGGCGGCGACACATCAAGCGCCATCGTGAACAGGCTTGCGCCCTGCTGGCTCGACCATGCCGGAGACATCTGCCCGGGGGTTCCTATCCTTCATGCAGGTTTCGAAGGGAGGGGCCTTTTGCTGGCGCTAAAGGGCGGGCAGATGGGCGACGCGCGTTTCTTTGACCGGGCCGCAGCGGAAATTCACGGCCACTGATTCGGACGCGATCCAAGGGTCATCTCAGTTGGCCGACTTCCTTGCAAATCAGATCATACCTGCATCGAACCCGACCGATAGCGGGCCTCGCTTTGGCAGCATTACATTCTAGTGTGGCCAACTCGTCGCGCACTTTCGGTGGATTGAACCCAGCGTGACAGGGAGGTGCGGGGCTCTGGCGTCAACTGCGCTCTGCTTTGCGGCAACGGTGGTACCTGCGCCGATCTCTGGACCTACTCACGCGGCAAGACATTCCGCCCGGCGCATTTCGCCGTAAGCATCAAAGGGCTAACACCGGCAACGAGCAAGGGACTGGCCTCGCGGCGGCCCGCCTCGCACATATCACCGTAATAATGTCATATGAAATAAAAAATATATGACATTTCTGATGAGGCTGATACGCTGCCCATAGGGAGATCTGTTGGAGGGAGGAAGGACGATGCTCAATCGTCGCAAGATTCTTGGAACATTGGCTGCGGGCTCGGCCTTGATGGCGCTCGGCGTGCCGGCGCTGGCGCAGGACAAGACTAAGCTTCGGTTTTCCGCGGTTTTCTCGGAGCAGGATATCCGCGCCGAGATGATGAAAAAACTGGCCGCCGCCATCGGTGATCGGTTCCAGACGGAACTGTATTACGGCGGCACCCTGTTCAAGCAGACGACCGAGATCATCGCAATCCAGCGTGGAAATCTTGAGATGGGCAATGTCGCGCCGCAGGATATCGCGACGCAGATCCCGGCCTTCTCGATCCTGACCTCGGCCTATCTGTTCCGGGACGCCGCGCATATGCGCGCCTTTTTCGCGAGCGATGCCGGGGCGGAAATGAAAGCCATGGCCGAGGACCAGCTTGGCATCCACATCTTGGGGCCGACCTATTTCGGAACGCGTCATGTCGGGTTGAACATCGACAAGGACATCAAGACGCCCGCCGACATGTCGGGAATCCGGCTGCGCATGCCGGGCGGGGATGCCTGGCAGTTCCTTGGCCAAGCCCTGGGCGCGAACCCCACCCCGATGGCCTATGCCGAGGTTTATACCGGCTTGCAGACCGGTGCCATCGACGGGCAGGACAACCCCCTGCCCAATGTCGAGAACATGAAGTTCTTTGAGGTCATGAAGCAGATCGTGCTGACCTCGCATCTTGTCGGCTATGATCTGCTCGTGATCTCCAAGAAAATCTGGGACGAGATGGATGACGCGCAGCGCGCGGCCTTCCAGAAGGCCGCGGATGAGGCGATCGACTGGAGCCAGGAACAACACCTCGCGCGGGAAACGGAATTGGCCGCGACCTTCGAAAAGAACGGCCTCAAGATATCGACCCCCGATATCGAGGCGTTCCGCACCCACGCCCAGAAGATGTATCTTGAGAACGAGATCTCGAAGGAATGGCCCGAGGGCATGCTGGACCGCATCAACGCGATGTAATCCCTTCGCCGCGCTTGGCATGTCTCCGGGCGCGGCGACCGTTTCAAGGACATCAAGATGAGCGATCCAGGAAAAATCGGCGGCTGGCTGCACCGCCGGGCCGAGAATGTCGCGGTGCTGATGCTGGCGGTGATGTTTGGCGCATTCCTTGTCCAGATCGCCTCGCGCTATCTGTTCAACCTGCCCGGCGGCATCGCCAGCGAACTGACCATAACCATGTGGCTCTGGGTGGTGCTGTGGGGCGCGGCCTTTGTCCTGCGCGAGCGCGACGAGATCCGCTTTGACGTGATCTACAGCGCGGTCGGCCCGCGACCGCGGCGGCTGATGACGCTTTGCGCCTCGGCGGTGCTGCTTGTCCTATACGGCTATTCGCTGCCGGCGGTCTGGGACTATGTGACCTTCATGAAGGTCCAGAAATCCTCCTATCTGGATATTCGCTATGACTGGCTCTATTCGATCTACATCATTTTCGTGGTGGCCGTGCTGATCCGATATGCCCGGATCTTCATCCGCGCCGTTCTTGGGAACGTCCCGAAATGACGCTCACCGATCCTTTTACCATCAGTATCATCTCGATCGTCTGCCTCGGCGTCCTGGGACTGCCGATCGGTCACGCGATGATCGCCTCATCCATCCTCTACCTCATGCTGGCGGGGCTCGACATGGGCACGGCGGCAGAGCAACTGCTGAATGGCATGTTCTCGAGCTATATCCTGCTTGCCGTGCCATTGTTCATCGTCGCGGCAGAGTTGATGAATGCGGGGTCGATGACCCTGCGGCTACTGGCTTTCTGCAATGCTTTCGTGGGCCGCTTTCCGGGCGGTCTGGCCTTGGTCAATGTCGTGCAAAGCATCATCTTTGCCGGCATGTCGGGTTCCGCCATCGCCGATGCGGCGGGCGGCGGGAAGCTGATGCAAAAAATGATGACCGAGGGCGGCAAATATCCTCCCGCCTTTGCCGCCGCGCTGACCGCCGCCACGGCGGTGATCGGGCCGATCATTCCGCCGTCGATCCCGATGGTGATCTATGCCTTGGTGTCGGATGCCTCGATCGGCTACCTGTTTCTCGCGGGCGTCGTGCCGGGTCTGCTGATGGGGCTGGCGCAGGCGCTGATCGTGATCGTCTCGGCCCGGCGGCGCCGGTTTCCGGTCGAGCCGCCCGTGCCGCTGCGCGACCTGCCCCGCGTCACACTTGACGCCTTTCCGGCGCTGATGATGCCGGTGGTCCTCTTGGGCGGCATCTATGGCGGTGCGACCACGCCGACCGAAGCCGCCGCCATCGCTGCCTTCTATGCGCTGCTGATCTCGGCGTTGCTCTATCGCAGCATCAGCTTTTCGACCGCCTACGACTCGCTTCTGGCCAGCGCGAAAAGTACCGCCTCGGTGGGCATGCTGATCGCGGGTGCTCTGGTGTTCAACTATGTTGTGACGGTCGAGAACATCCCCGCCGCCCTCAGCGCTTGGCTGTCCGGATTCGACCTTTCGCCCTTGGGCTTCCTGCTCATGGTGAACCTTGTCCTGCTGGTACTGGGCTGCCTGCTCGAGGGAACGACGATCCTGCTGATCGTCATCCCGGTCCTGATCCCGACCGCACAGGCTCTGGGCATCGACATGGTGCATTTCGGCGTTGTCTGCGTCGTGAACATCATGCTGGGGCTGATCACGCCGCCCTATGGCCTGCTTCTGTTCATCATGACCAGCATTTCCGGCTGCTCGCTGCGCCAGATCGTGCGCGAGATCCTGCCCTTTCTCGCAGCGCTGCTTGTTTCACTTTTGCTGATCACGCTCTTGCCCGGCCTGTCGCTTTGGCTGCCGCGCCTGTTCGGCTATAACGGATGACGATTTCGATGCCCAAACCGATCCATGTGCTCAATGGCCCGAACCTGAACCGGCTGGGCCGCCGCGAACCCGAAATCTATGGCAGCACGACGTTGGCCGAGGTCGAGGCAATCTGTCGCGACGCGGCGGGCGAGTGCGAATTGGTCTTTCGCCAGACCAATGCCGAATTCCAGATGATCGACTGGATTCACGAGGCAATCGACGACTCTTCGGCGCTTCTGATCAATCCCGCCGCATGGACATTCACGTCGATGGCCGTGATGGATGCGCTGAAGATGTATCCCCACCCGCTGATCGAGTTCCATATCAGCAATGTCCACCGCCGCGAGCCGATCTATCACAAATCGCTGGTCTCGGCCCATGCCACGGCGGTCATGGCGGGCACGGGGGCGCGGGGCTATGGGCATGCGATCCGTATCCTGCGCGAGATGATCGAGGATCGCCGCGTCGCCTGACCGGGTCAGGCGGGGATGCGCCCCGAGGCGATGACATGCTCCATCCCGGCGCGGATATGCGCGGCCAGCAAGGCGACAGTCTGATCAACCTCGCGGGTCAGGACCAGATCGCGCAGCCGCTCATGTTCGCGGGCCGCGGGTGCGCCACGGAAATCCAGGGCCAGCAGGTGATAGCGGATATAGCGCTCGAAGATATTGGCATGGGTGGCCAGCAGGGCGGGCATGTCGCAGGCGGACACGATCGCCTGATGGAAGTTCCAGTCATACTGAACCCATTCCTCGACCGCGATGTCACCGCCCCCGATCAGAGAGCCCTCGGTCGATTTCAGCATATGGAACGCGGATACGACCCGGGCCTCCCAATCCAGCTTTCCCAGTGACAGAGAACGCCGCAAGGCGTGGCATTCCAGCAGGATCCGCATCTCGCCCAGTTCTCGCAACTCGGAAATGCGGACCGGCGCGACTTCGAAACCGCGCTGCCCCTCGGCGACGACAAAGCCTTCGGCGGCCAGACGGCTGAGGACTTCGCGCAGCGTGCTGACGCTTGCCCCGTAAGTCTGCCGCAACGGATCAAGGCGCAGCCGCTGCCCCGGCCGTAGCCCGCCGCGGATGATGTCCGAGCGGATCTGGCCCAGCGCCATGTCCCCCACCGTGCCGCCAGAGACGCCGGGCGCGAAAAGATCGGAATCCATGCGTGTCTGCACCATTACATTGCCGCCTTGCCATTCATATCAAACGGCGCGGCCGATCCAATGCCGTTCGGAGCACTCGGATGAGAATGGGCAGGACGGATCGGGGCCATGCCCGGCGCAGCGGGTCAATCCAGCGCGATCTCGGACAGGAAGGCCGCGCCGAAACGCTCGATCCGGGCCGCGTCGAGATAGCGCGCCAGATCGCGGGGACGGTCTTCGGCGATCCGGCGCAGCGCCGACATGCTGACCGAAAGCGGTTTCTCGGTGCCGTCCTCGCCGCGGGAAAGTCGCGACTGGATCTCTGCGAGCCGGTCGAAAAGCGCCCCCGAGGCCCGCCCGGCCAATGCCTTGCGCAGGGGATGCATCTGGGACGCCGCGCCGGAAATGACCGCAAGAAACTCCTCGCCGTAGCGTGCGAGCTTTTTCGCGCCGATGCCGCCGATATGCGCCATCTCATCCAGGGTTTGCGGACGTTTCTGCGCCATCTCGATCAGCGTCCGATCCGGAAAGATCACATAGGCCGGCACGCGTGCGGTTTCGGCCAGCGCGCGCCGCTTGGCCTTGAGCGCCGAGAGCAGAGGCGCATCCTCGTCATCGACCTGCGCGCGCACGACGACCGCCGGCCGGGCGCGAGCGGTCAGATCGCGGCGCAGGAGGATGCGTTCCTCTCCGCGCAGCACCGAATGGGCGGCAAGGGTGATCGCCAGACCGCCATGGCGCTCCGGGTCGGGCCGGATCAGGTCGCGTCCCATCATCTGGCGCAGGATAGCCTGCCATTGCTGACGCGGAATGTCGCGCCCGACACCGAACGTGGGCAAGCGGTCATGGCCGCGCTGCGAAATCCGTTCGGTCGAATTGCCGATAAGGACGTCGATCACATGGCCCGCGCCATATGTCTGGCCGGTACGCAGGATCGCCGACAATGCCTTTTGCACGGCTTCCGTCCCGTCGAACGTGTCCGGCGGTTCCGCACAGATGTCGCAATTTCCGCAGGCCGAGGCCGTTTCGCCGAAATAGCCCAGCAGAACCGCCCTTCGGCAGGTCGCGGCCTCGGCCAGCCCCAGAAGCGCGTTCAGCCGCGCGTGATCGGCAAGCTTGCGCTCGGGCGGTGCCTGCCCCTCGTCGATCTGGCCGCGGCGCAGGCGGATATCCTCGGGGCCATAAAGGGTCAGCGTTTCGGCAGGCGCACCGTCCCGGCCGCCCCGCCCGATCTCCTGATAATAGGATTCGATGGATTTCGGCAGATCGGCATGGGCCACCCAGCGGATATCGGGCTTGTCGATCCCCATGCCGAAAGCCACGGTCGCGGTGACGATCAGCCCGTCCTCGCGCTGAAATCGGGTCTCGACGGCGCGGCGGGCCTCGGGCTCCATGCCGCCGTGATAGGCAATGGCGGAAAGCCCGGCCTCGTTCAGGGCCTGTGCCAGCGTCTCGGTCTTGGCGCGGGTGCCGCAATAGACGATGCCCGACTGACCCCGCCGTGCCGACGCGAAATCGAGAATCTGGCGGCGCGGCGTATCCTTAGGCTGAAACGCCAGATGGATGTTTGGACGGTCGAAGCCGCGCAGGAAGATCTGCGGTTCGGTCCCGTTGAAAAGCCGGGCCATGATCTCGTCGCGGGTCTCGGCATCGGCGGTCGCGGTGAAGGCCGCCAGCGGAACGCCGAGCGCCCGGCGCAGCTCGCCCACCCGCAGATAGTCGGGGCGGAAATCATGGCCCCATTGGCTGACGCAATGGGCCTCGTCCACCGCGATGGCCTCGACGCCCGCGCGTTTCAGCAGCGGAACCGTCGCCCCCGAGGCCAGACGTTCGGGGGCGATATAGAGCAGCCGCAATTCGCGCGCGTTGAGGGCGCGGATCACCTGGGCGTTGTCTTCCTCGGAATTGCCGCTGGTCAGGGCCGCGGCGGCGACGCCCGCCTCGGTCAGGGCGCGGACCTGGTCGCGCATCAGCGCGATCAGCGGAGAGATCACCACCGTCAGCCCCTCGCGCATCAGCGCCGGCAGTTGATAGCATAGCGACTTGCCGCCGCCCGTCGGCATGATCGCCAGAACGTCGCGGCCCGAGGCCACGGCGTTCACGATCTCTTCCTGGCCGGGACGAAATCCGTCAAAGCCAAAGACCTGCCGAAGCAGCGGCGCGGCCGACATGGTCAATAACCGTAGAAGAAGCCGGCGTTATTGATCAGGGCGCGCTGCAAGATGATGATGCCGATGAACACGACCAGCGGAGCCAAATCCAGTGCGCCGGTATTCGGCAGGATACGGCGGACCGGCGCGTAGAGTGGTTCAAGAACGCGGTTCAGCCCGTCCCAGATCTGTCCGACCAGCGGCTGGCGCAGGTTCAGCACCTGGAAGTTGATGAGCCAGGACATGATGATATGGGCAATCATCACGAACCAGACGACATCCAGTATCAGCATTAGAGCTTCGAACAGCGTGCCCATCATTCCCCCGGCTTTTGCATGTCAAGGACAGGTAAGGCAGGCCCCGCATTTGCGCAACCCTGACCGCCGCAGCGTCCGGATTGACGCATTGCCGCCGCATAGCTAGCCCGGCTCCATTGAAGGAGGACCGATGTACCCCATCCTGCGCTTTGCCAGCGAGATGCTGAAATACCGCCGCGCCCCCCGGATCGGCCTGCTCGAGGCCCATGTCTCGACGCATCGCTGCTGGCCCTGGGATCTCGACCCCTGGATCGAGCTGAACAATGGTCGCACCCTGACGCTTTACGATCTGGGCCGCCTCCCGATGGCGTCGCGCACGGGGATCATCGGCACCATGCGCAGTCAGGGCTGGGGCATCACGGTGGCCGGGAACTCGGTGCGCTACCGCCGCAGGGTCAAGGCCTTCGACCGCTTCACCATGGTGTCGCGCACCATCGGATGGGATGCGCGCTTTCTCTACATGGAGCAGAGCATCTGGCGCAAAGGCGAATGCTGCAACCACATGCTGCTGCGCGCCGCGATCACCTCGGGCAAGGGGATCGTGCCCCCCGCAGAGTTGCTCGCCGCGGCGGGTCAGGACACGCAAAGCCCGGATCTGCCGGGTTGGGTCAGCGCCTGGATCGCGGCGGATGGGCAGCGACCCTGGCCGCCCAGCTTGCCCGACTTGGCGGCCCATGATCCGAAAGACGACTTGCCAGCCTGAACCCGCTTGGGCCTTATGCGCGCAGACGAGGCCAGACGGGACAGGGGCATGGAGCGCAAGCGGATCTGGGGTTGGTGGTTCTTTGACTGGGCCAGCCAGCCCTATGCCACCCTGCTCACCACCTTCATCTTTCCGGTCTATTACGCCGAGGTCGCGCGCAGCCATTATGTCGCGCAGGGCATGACGCCCGAAGCGGCGGGCGCGGCGGCACAATCGCTCTGGGGCTATGGGCTGGCGGTCTCGGGCTTGCTCATCGCGCTGCTCGCCCCCCTTCTTGGCGCGATTGCCGATAATAGCGGACGCCGGCTGGTCTGGGTCTGGACCTTTTCGGCCTTCTATGTGGCGGGGGCCTGGGGCCTGTGGTTCCTCAGCCCGGATCAGCCGCATCTGCATCTGGCCGTGATCTGTTTCGGACTTGGGCTGATCGGGATGGAGTTCGCCACCATCTTTACCAATGCACTTCTGCCGGGGCTGGCACCACGGGACGAGATCGGGCGCATTTCGGGCTCGGGCTTTGCCTTTGGCTATCTCGGCGGGGTGATCGCGCTTTTTGTCATGCTGCTTCTGCTGGCCGAAAACGCGCAAACCGGTCTGACCCTGCTCGGAACCGCGCCGATCCTTGGCCTTGATGCCGCCGCGCGCGAGGGGACCCGGGCAGTCGGGCCTTTCACGGCATTGTGGTATCTGGTCTTCATGATACCCTTTGCGCTTTGGGTGCGCGAAACTCCCGGAACGGACCGGGAGCGGCGTCCATTGCGTTTGAAATCCGCGATGTCGGATCTGTGGCGGCTGATCCGGGGCCTTGGCGAGCGGCGCTCGCTCGCGGCCTTTCTGCTTTCCTCGATGTTTTCGCGCGACGCGCTGAACGGGCTCTATGCGTTCGGAGGGCTTTACGCGGCCGCGGTGCTGGGCTGGCCGGTTATCCTGTCGGGTATTTTCGGCATCGTTGCAGCGCTTTCGGCCACGGTGATCTGCTGGCTCGGCGGCCGCGCCGACCGGCGCTGGGGGCCGAAACCGGTGACGATCGCCTGCACGTTGGTCCTGATCCTCGTCTGCGCGATCGTGATCGGCATGGACCGCCAGAGCATCTTTGGCCTGGCCCTGCCCCCCGGCTCGCGCCTGCCCGACGCGCTGTTCTTTCTGTGCGGCGCGCTGATCGGGGGTGCGGGCGGGGTGTTGCAGGCGGCGGGCCGCACGCTGGTCGTGCTGCATGCAATTCCCGGCCGCGCGACCGAGGTCTTTGGCCTTTACGCACTCTCGGGCAAGGCGACGACCTTTCTTGCGCCCTTCCTGATCGCGGTGGTCACCGATCTCAGCGGGAATCTGCGCCTCGGCATTTCTCCATTGATCGTGATGTTCCTTCTTTCGCTCGTTTTGTTAAGCTGGGTCAAAGCAAGAGGGGAATACGAGCAGTGATCAAGAAATTTCTGAGCGCGCTGGCCGTTTCGCTGGCAGCCGCCCTTCCGGCAACGGCTGATCCGCTTGCCAAGGACGTGTTCGGCCGCACGCCCGGCCCGACCGGAGGCGCACCTGCCGCCATCGGCTTTTACTCCAAGGGCTGCGTCAACGGAGCGATGCAACTGCCGGAATCCGGCCCGACCTGGCAGGCGATGCGGCTGTCGCGCGGCCGCAACTGGGGCCATCCGGAACTGGTCAGCTTTGTCATCGGCCTGTCCAAGGCGGCGCGGCAGGCGGGCTGGCAGGGTCTCTATGTCGGCGACATGAGCCAGCCGCGGGGCGGCCCGATGCTGACGGGACATGCGAGCCACCAGATGGGGCTGGACGCAGATATCTGGCTCTTGCCGCCCTCCAGCCTGCAGCTTTCGCCCGCGCAACGCGAAAGCATCTCTTCCGTATCGGTGACGAATGCCAAGGGCACGGCGCTATCCGGGAACTGGTCGGCCTCGCATATGGCGATCATCCGCGCCGCCGCACGCGATCGCCGGGTCGAGCGCATCTTCATCGACCCGATGGCCAAGGTCGCGATGTGCCAGCAAGAGACCGGAAACCGGGCCTGGCTGCGCAAGGTCCGCCCGATCAATGCGCATAACTACCATTTCCATGTCCGGCTGGGCTGCCCGGCCGGGTCCGTCTGTCGCGAACAGGACGCCCCGCCGCCCGGAGACGGTTGCGCCGAGGCCGCCGAATGGATCAAGAACCGGCTCGATCCCAGCCGGGTCAAACCCGTGCCTCCGGATCCCGATTATCGCCACCCCCGCAGCTATCGACTGAGTGAGATGCCCCAACAATGCCAGGCCGTCGCGACCGCCCGCTAAGCGGAAGCGCCTCAGCCCACCGGATATGGCAAAGGCGGCCCCTGACCGGGGTCGCCCTGGCATTTCTGGCGGTCATCGGGCTGCTGCTGCATTCCTGCGCCGCACAATCGGATTCGCCGTCCGGCGCCGCCTCTCCCCGGGCCGAACCCGTGGGCAGTTTCTCCTGGGATCTGGACGAGCCCGGCTTTGGCGGTTTTTCAGGCATCGAACTCAACGCAGAGGGCAACCGCTTTACCGTCCTCTCGGATAGGTCCTCGCTGCTTTGGGGCCGGATCGAGCGGGATGGCGAGGGTCGGATCACCGCCCTTCTCCCCGAGGGTAAGTCCCGGATCAGGGACAGCAAGGGCAATCTGCTCACGCCCGGCCGGATCGGCGACAGCGAAGGTCTGGCCATTGCGGATGATGGAGCGATCTGGGTCAGCTTCGAGGGCCTGACCCGTGTCGCGCGATACGCAACTCCCGACAGCCAGGCCTCGGTCCTGCCCCGCACCGCGAATTTCCGCGCCCTGCAAAAGAACTCGTCGCTCGAGGCGCTGGCCATGCTGCCCGACGGCACATTGCTGACGCTTCCGGAACGGTCCGGCGCGCTCGACCGGCCTTTCCCGGTCTGGCGCTATCGAGACGGCGTCTGGGACGAGCCCTTTTCCATCCCGCGCCGGGGCGATTGGCTGGCGGTCGGGGCGGATATCGGTCCCGACGGACGGTTCTACCTGCTGGAGCGCGATTTCATGGGGCTCTTGGGCTTTCGCTCGCGCGTGCGCCGTTTCGACCTGTCCGAGAATGGAGTCACCAACGAGCAGGTCCTGCTGACCAGCTATCCGCTGCAATATGACAATCTCGAAGGCATCGCGGTCTGGAGTGACGCAGGCGGGATCAGGCTCACGATGATCTCGGACGATAATTTCAACAGCCTGCAGCGCAGTCAGATCGTGGAATACCGGATCATCGAGTGAGCGGCCGGGCCAAGACCATTGACAGCCGCCCGGCCTGCGGCGTATGCGGCGCTGCCCCGAAAGGCCGGGGCCGAGTCTCCGCTACCTTGTCAAAACGGATCTGACATGACCCGCATTCTTCCTGGCGTAATCGCCATGGCCATCATCGTGGTGGCCTCGAACATCCTTGTCCAGCATCTTCTGGGCGAGTGGCTGACCTGGGGCGCCCTGACCTATCCGGTGGCCTTCCTCGTGACCGATATCATGAACCGGGTCTATGGCCCCGCCGCCGCGCGCAAGGTTGTCTTTGCCGGTTTCGTGACCGGTATCCTGTGTTCGGTGGTCGCCGCCGGGATGGACAAGACGACGCTGCGCATCGCGATCGCCTCGGGCGCGGCCTTCCTCGCCGCGCAATTGATGGACATCTCGGTATTCAACCAGTTGCGGAAATACAACTGGTGGTTACCACCCCTTGTGGCGACGATCGTCGGCTCGATCCTCGACACCGCCATTTTTTTCACCATCGCCTTCTCGACCGCGCTGTCGGGATTGTTTCCTTTGGATGACGTTTCCTGGGCAAATGAACTGGTTCCGCTGCTTGGGCGGGGACCCGCGCAACCGTTGTGGGTTTCATTGGCAGTTGCCGACTGGATGGTCAAACTGGCGCAGGCAGTCTTCGCTTTGGTGCCCTTCCGGATCATCGTCGGAAATTTGATGCAGAAACGCGCCCAAATTCATTGACTGCTAACTGATCTGTGGCACGCTAAGATCATACGGCAACACATTGAAAGGAGGTGGTCCAGTGTCGAGAGTGATATTGGAGAGAGGTGTCGGGACAGTCAGGGGGGCCGTGGCCTGAGGGCAGCCCCTAGGGTCGTAAACCCTGACTGGGACGGTGGGCACCAACCCTAACCGGACCATCTCCGTGGATCTCGCGGGTCGTTTCCCCAGGAAGCGACCCGTTCCCATTTTGCTTCGGGGGGGGCGCGTCTGCGCCCCCTTTCGCGTCAGATCCGCTCGAACGCAAGGGCGATGCCCTGACCGCCGCCGATACACATGGTCACCAGCGCCTTGCGGCCTCCGCTGCGCTGCAATTCATGCATCGCCTTGACGGTCAGGATGGCCCCGGTCGCGCCGACCGGATGGCCCAGGGCGATCGCGCCGCCATTCGGGTTGACCCGCGACGGGTCCAGGCCCAGTTCCTTGTTCACGGCAAGCGCCTGTGCTGCGAAAGCTTCGTTGGATTCGATGACATCGAATTCGTCCAGCCCTGCCCCGATCCGCCCGAGCAGCGCCTTGACGGCGGGGATCGGCCCGATCCCCATGACTTCGGGGCGGACCCCCGAGACCGCATAGCCCATCAGGCGGAATTCCGGCACCGCACCGGCGGCTTTCGCCGCATCCGCCCGGGCCAGGACCAAGGCGGCCGCCCCGTCATTGATCCCCGACGCATTGCCCGCCGTGACGCTGCCGTCCTTTTTGAAGACAGGTTTCAGCCCCGCAAGTTTTTCGAGGCTGGTCTCCTTGGGATGCTCGTCGGTGTCGAATGCCACGACGCCCTTGCGGGTCTTGATCTCGACCGGGACGATCTGATCGCTGAAATGGCCTGCGGCAATCGCCGCGGCAGCACGGCGCTGGCTTTCCAGCGCGAACGCATCCTGGGCCTCGCGCAAGATTTCATGCTCGGCCGAGACATTCTCGGCGGTGACGCCCATATGGCCCGTCCCCATCGGGCAGGTCAGCGCGCCAAGCATCATGTCCATCATCTGAACATCGCCCATCTTGGCACCGAAACGCGCGGCGGGAACGGCATAGGGGGCGCGGCTCATCGATTCCGCGCCACCCGCCACCGCGAAATCCGCATCCCCCAGCATCAAGGCCTGCGCTGCCGACACGATGGCCTGTGCCCCCGAGCCGCAGAGCCGGTTCACGTTCATCGCGGTGGCCGTGTCGGGGATACCGGCCTGAAGTGCTGCGACACGGGACAGATACATATCGCGCGGCTCGGTATTCAGCACATGACCAAAGACGACAGTGCCGATCCGATCCGCCTCGATACGGGCGCGCTCCAGCGCCGCCGCGGTGACGATCCGCGCCAGTTCGATCGGCGGCACGCCCGCAAGACTGCCTCCGAAGCCGCCGATCGCGGTACGCGCGCCCGACAGGATGACGATTTCATTCTCTGGCATGGTGATCTCCTCCGACCCGATTTCGGCGAGAGGCTAGTGCGTCACGTCCGGCCTCGAAAGCCCCCTGAGCCGCTTGCCTACGCCACGTTACTTGCCAAGAATGCGGCATGGAAAACGATCCCCGTCTCAGCCTTCGCCTGCATTTCATCCAGGGCCTGACCTTTGGCCGCGGCAAGGCCGACCTGTTGCAGGCCATTTCCGAGACAGGCTCGATCTCGGCGGCAGGGCGGCGGCTGGAAATGAGCTATCGCCGGGCCTGGGCGCTGGTCGAAGAGATGAACGCGCATTTCCGGTCGCCATTGGTCGAAAGCAGTCGCGGCGGTGCCAAGGGAGGCGGTGCGGCGCTGACCGAACTGGGCGCGGCAGTGCTGGCGGATTATCGCAAGCTCGAGGACATGCTGCGGGCCGCGCCCGAACTGGACCGGCTGCGCAACGCGCTTACCGATATGTCCGAGCAGAAATAACGGTTGCGCTGGTTTCGTCCCGCTGGTTATGTCTGGGAAAACATATCGGAAGGATCGGATTCATGCGCCTGCCCCTTCTTGCCGCGGCTTTCCTCGCGGTTGCCCCCGCCGCTCATGCCGATGAAATCGTCGTCTTTGCCGCCGCCAGCCTCAAGACGGCGCTGGATGCGATCGCGTCGGACTGGCAGCAGAGCCAGGGCGATACCGTGCTGGTGTCCTATGCTGGCAGTTCGAAACTTGCCCAGCAGATCCAAGCCGGCGCGCCCGCCGATGTCTTTATCTCGGCCTCGACGGAATGGATGGACGAGGTGCAGAAATCCGGCGATATCGACGCCGCGACGCGGAGGGATCTCCTGGGAAATACGCTGGTGCTGGTTGCGCCGGGGCAACCCGACCCGGCCGAGATCACCGCACTGCCCGCCTTGCTGGGCGAGGGCAAGCTGGCCATGGCGATGGTCGATTCCGTCCCCGCCGGCCAATATGGCAAGCAGGCGCTGGAGAATCTTGGCCTATGGTCCGAGGTTCAGGCGCAGGTCGCCCAGACCGACAACGTGCGGGCCGCATTGAAGCTCGTCGCCTTGAAGGAGGCGCCCTATGGCATCGTCTATGCATCGGACGCCGTGGCCGAGCCGGGGGTTGGCGTCGTGGCGACCTTTCCCGAGGGCAGCCATGACAAGATCACATATCCCGGTGCGGTAACCAGTTTGGCCCAGACCCCGCAAGCCGCGGCATTCCTCGCGGCACTTGCCAAGGAACCCGCAAGATCGGTCTTCGAGCAGCAGGGATTCACCGTATTGCCATGAGTTTTGGCCTTGGCCCGCAGGAATGGCAGGCAGTGCAACTGTCACTGCTCGTGTCGCTGGTCGCGACTGCCGCCAGCCTGCCCCTGGCCACGGCGACGGCTTGGCTGCTGGCCCGACGGCGTTTTCCGGGGCACGGACTCCTGAGCGGCATCGTGCATCTGCCCCTGATCCTGCCCCCGGTCGTGACCGGCTATCTGCTGCTGATCGTCTTTGGCACGCAAGGCGCGGTCGGCGGTTTTCTCAAGGAACTGGGCATCATCCTCGCCTTTCGCTGGACGGGGGCGGCGCTGGCCGCGGCAGTCATGGCCTTTCCCCTGATGGTGCGGGCGATCCGGCTGGGATTCGAAGCCGTTGACCCCAAGCTGGAACAGGCGGCCGCGACCTTGGGCGCGCCACGAGGATGGATCTTCCTGTCCGTGACGCTGCCTTTGCTCATGCCTGCGATCCTTGCAGGGGCGACGCTGGGCTTTGCCAAGGCGATGGGCGAATTTGGCGCGACGATCACCTTCGTCTCGAATATTCCCGGTCAGACCCAGACCCTTCCCTCGGCGATCTATGCCTTTCTGGAAACGCCAGGGGGCGAGGGCCCGGCCATGCGGCTGGTGGTGATCTCGGTCATTGTGGCGATGGGGGCCGTGCTGCTGTCGGAATTTCTGGCGCGGCGTATGGTGCGCAATTGACGCTCTCGGTCGCCTTTCGCCATGGTTTTCCGGGGCTCGATCTGGACATCCGTTTTGACGCGCCCGAGGGCGTGACCGCCCTGTTCGGCCCGTCGGGCTGCGGGAAAAGCACCACGACCAATGTCATCGCGGGGCTGCTGCGACCGGATTCGGGCCGCATCGCGCTGCAGGACAGGGTGCTTTTCGACGGCCGGACCGATCTTGCGCCACAGGCCCGCCGGATCGGATATGTCTTTCAGGACCCGCGACTTTTCCCGCATATGACGGTCGAGCGAAACTTGCGCTACCCCTCGCGCTGGCACCGCGGCGCGGCGCGCGACTTCGACCGCGTGATCGAATTGCTGGCGCTCGGGCCTTTGCTGAGTCGATACCCGGCCACCCTTTCGGGCGGGGAAAAGCAGCGGACCGCCATTGGCCGTGCGCTGCTGTCGGACCCAGCCCTCTTGGTGATGGACGAACCGCTGGCCGCGCTGGACGAGAGTCGCAAGGCCGAGATCATGCCCTGGCTCGAAAGGCTGCGCGACGAAATTCGCCTGCCGATCCTCTATGTCAGCCATTCGGTCCCGGAGGTGCTGCGCCTCGCCACGACGCTGGTTCTGATGCATGCGGGCCGCGTCACCCATGCCGGTCCCCTGAGCGACGTGCTGGCCGATCCCCAACTTGCCCCGCAACTTGGCGCGCGCGAGGCTGGCGCGCTGATCATGGCGCGGGTCGAGGCGCGCGAGGCCGACGGCATGCTGCGGGTGGCGACCTCGGGCGGGCCGATGCTCCTGCCGGATCTCGATGCGCCGATCGGCCGGTTGCTGCGGCTGCGGATACTTGCCCATGAAGTCATTCTGTCGCGCGATGCGCCCCACGGCCTTTCGGCGCTGAACATCCTGCCGACGACGGTGTTGCAGCTCACCGGCGGGCTCGTGCAGCTTGGGCTTGGCCGCGAGCGGATGCTGGCGCAGGTGACGCCCCGCTCGGTCGCGGCCCTGGATCTGCGCCCGGGCACCGCCTGCTTTGCCATCGTGAAATCCGTCTCGGTCCTGCCCGCCTAGGCGAAATCGAGCCAATGTCATTTGCACGCAGGACGCGAATGCCGTTATGCTCGGTGTCAAAAAACTGGATGAGGGCAGTATGAACAGGTTTCTGAAGCTCGCGATCGTCGGGCTGGTTGCCTCTTGTGGCGGCGGAGGGAATTACAAGGCACCCCGAAATCTTGAGAATGCCTGTCTGCTGGCCGCCGAACGTCCGGCCTATTTCCGCGCCATGAAGAGCACCGAACGGCGCTGGGGCGTGCCGATCTGGGTGCAGATGGCGACCATCCATCAGGAATCCAAGTTCATCGGCAATGCCAAGACGCCGCATCGCTATGCGCTGGGAATCATCCCGATGGGCCGCCAAAGTTCGGCCTATGGCTATAGCCAGGCGCTGGACGGCACCTGGGAGGATTACCTGCGCAAAAGCGGCAACCGGGGCGCAAGGCGCGACGACATCCGCGATGCCACCGATTTCATGGGCTGGTACATGAACGATTCAACCCGGATCCTGGGCATTTCCAAGAATGACGCGGCCTCGCAATACCTTGCCTATCACGAAGGCCGCTCGGGCTATGCGAATGGCTCGCATCGCACAAAGCCCTGGCTGATGAATGTCGCGCATAAGGTCGGCGCCCGTGCCGAGCTTTACCGCTTTCAGCTTGCCTCCTGCCGGTGACGGCAGGCCAGCCTATCTGATCGCGAATTTCGAGGGCGGGATCGAGACGCCCGTCCTCATGTCGCCCAGGATCACGGTCGTGCGCTTGCCGGTATCGTCCTTGACCACCCATTGACGCAGCTGCGTCGGGTTCGCGGTAAAGACCATCTGGATATTGCCATATTCCGGATGCGCCGGATCCTGCGCGGTGACGATGGTGGTGTTCTTTTTCTCGGTATAGCCAGTGACCATCCGCGCCTGCCCCAGGTTGATATTCGGGGCAAGGATCAGGGACAGAGGCGTCTTGGACAGCGGATATTGCTGCGGGCCGCCTCGGGTCTTGCCGTCATAGACCGCAACCTGCCCGGCCGAGGCAAGGACCAGCGTCTTGCTGCCCTTGTATTCGAACCGCACCCGGTTGGGGCGATGGATAAAAACCGTCCCGGTCGAGATGCTGCCATCCGGATTGACCTGCGTAAAGGCCGCCTGGGCGGTCTTCAGGGCGTTGAGATAGCGCGAGATCTCGTTCAACGGGATCTTTTCGGCAAAGGCCGGAAAGGCCATGGCGAGGGCAAGGACGGGCGCGAGGGCGAGCGATCTGATGTTCATGTCGAGGATGCTACCGTATCCGAATTGCATTGCACATTCACGTTCGCTTGGACCGGGCGCGGCCGTCTGATCGCGCCCGCGTGAGCGATCTCATCAGGGCCGCTGCCCGGCAAGAAGCCGCGGCATCGGATCCAGCCGCAGCCCCGCCGCCTGACGCATGAAGCCGCGCCGCAAGGGCGGCAGCGCATCGACGAGGCCCATGCCGATCTCGCGCGCGGCGTTCAGGATCGGATTCGCGTTGGAAAAGAGCGCATTGACCCCGTCCATGCCAAGCGCCAGCGCCGTGGCGTCGGGGCGTCGCCATTCCTGATAGCGCGCCAGCACCGGCTCGGTCCCGATATCCTCGCCGCGCCGCCGGGCCTTGATCAGCACCTCGGCCAGAGCCGCGACATCGCGCAGGCCAAGGTTCAGTCCCTGCCCCGCGAGCGGATGGACCCCATGCGCCGCGTCTCCGATCAGCGCGATCCGGGGCGCGACATAGCGCTCGGCCAAGGTCAGGTTCAGCGGATATGAGAATCGCGGCCCGGCCAAAGCAATATCGCCCAGAAAATCGCCAAAGCGCGGGCGCAGAACATCAAGGAAGGCCGCATCGTCCAGACCGAGAATGGCACGCGCCTGATCCGCATCCTCGGACCAGACGATGGAACTGCGATTGCCCGGCAAGGGCAGGATCGCGAGCGGCCCGGAGGGCATGAAGAACTGATGCGCGGTGCCGTGATGGGGCAATTCGTGATCCACCGCCGCCACCAGCGCAATCTGGCCGTAATCATGGCCAAGACGGCGGATACCGGCGCGCTCGGCCACGCCGGAACGCCGTCCATCCGCCCCGATCAACAGGCTCGCGCTCAGGTCGCGCCCCTCGGAAAGCCGGACCGTGACCCCGGCCGCGCCCGCTTCCTGCCCGACCACCGAGGCCCCGGAAAGATGCGTGACCTTTCCCTGCATCGCGGCCAGCAGGGCGCGGTAGAGGAAACGGTCCTCGAGCATGTAGCCAAGCCGGCCCTCCTCGATCTCTGCGCCGTCGAAATGCAGCCCGAAATGCCCTGCGCCACCGCCCGCGACTCCTTGCGCGGCCTCGACCTTCAGGATGGGCTGGGACTTGTCGGCCAGACCGCCCCACAGACCAAGGACGCCCAGCAGCCTTTGCGAGGCCAGCGCCAAGGCATAGGCGCGGCCGTCAAAATCCTCGCCCGCGCGGGCATCGGCCGCGCGATTGTCCACGACGGCAACATTAAACCCGGCATCCGCCAGGGCCAAGGCCAGCACCGGGCCATTCAGCCCGCCGCCGGCGATCACGATGTCGAAATCCTTCTTCATGATCCTGCACTATGCCCTCGCAAGCGCCATTGTCCATGCGCCATGAGCAGGCAGCGCCATTGCAGCGCGCGGCGCGGGCCGCTAGCCTGTCGCCCTTGGAACAGGGCGGGTAAAAGGAAAGCACGAATGGACTGGCTCAAGGCATCGGCAGCGGAACAGGGCCGGGCGATTCTGGCCGGGCTGGTCAGCCCCGTCGAACAGACCGAGGCCTATCTGGATGCCGCGGCGCGCCATCCCTATGGCGGCAGCATCTATGCCCGCCTGACCCCCGACCGCGCCCGCGCCGAGGCGATCGCGGCCCATGACCGCGCCAAGGCGGGGCTGCGCCGCAGCCTTCTGGACGGTGTGGCCCTGAGTTGGAAAGACAATATCGACAGCGCCGGCATTCCGACCGAGGCGGGATCGCGGCTGCTGGCCGGCCGCACCCCCGCCCAGGATTCGGCGATCCTTGCCGCCGCCACGTTGCAGGGCATGGTCTGCCTGGGCAAGACCCATATGACCGAACTGGCCTTTTCCGGGCTGGGCCTGAACCCGATGACCCGGACGCCGCCAAACGCCTTTGACCCGGCGCTTGCGCCCGGCGGTTCTAGTTCGGGCGCGGCGGTCTCGGTCGCGCTGGGGCTGGCCGCTGCGGCCATCGGCTCGGATACCGGCGGCTCGATCCGCGTGCCGGCGGCCTGGAACGGGCTGACCGGCTTCAAGCCGACCCATGGCGCGGTGGATGGGCGCGGTGTCGTGCCCTTGTGCAACCGGTTCGACGTGGCGGGCCCCATCGCCCGCACGGTCGAGGATTGCGCCGAGATCTTCAGCGTCCTGTCGGGTCAGCCCGCCGCGGATCTGACCGATGCCGAGAATCGTCCACTGCGGCTGATGGTGCTGGATGGCGTGCCCTTTGACGCGGCCCGCGAAGGCCCGGTCGCGGCGTTCGAGGATGCCGTCAGCCGCCTTGCGAAAGCTGGCGCGCGGATCAGCCACGCGGCACCACCTTGCGTCGCCGAGGCCATGGCGCTGTCACCTTTGCTTTTCGCCCCCGAAGCCTATGGCATCTGGCGCGACCAGATCGAGGACGCGCCGGAACTGATGTATCCGCCGATCCTCGAGCGCTTCCGGGGCGGGCGCGACGCCAGCGCCGCCGATTACGTCGCTGGCTGGGAAAAGCTTGCCCGGCTGCGCGCGGATTGGGCGCGGCTGGTCGCGGGCTATGATGCGGTGATCCTGCCGACCGCGCCGATCTTGCCGCCGGATACGCAGCGGCTGCTCGACGAGGCAGATTATTTCGCGACCGAGAACCTGCTCACCCTGCGCAATACCCGCATCGGCAATCTCTTTGGCCTACCCGCGATCAGCCTGCCCACCGGCCACCCGGCCTGCGGCCTGATGATGCTGGGCCATGCGGGCAAGGATCTGGCGCTGCTGGTCGCTGCGGCGGCCGCCGAGGCCGCTCTGAACTAATCGTTGCAAGCTGCGGGAATGCCCCGCGAAACCCTGGGCGCTTGGCCCGAAACTCTGGACGCATGGGGGCTTTGCCGGTATCCTTTCACGGAAACGGGGCGGCACGACCCCGAATGAGAGGCAGTCATGGCACTACCCGAGCGGTTTTCGAACCTGCCGGAATACGCGTTCCCGCGCCTGCGGACGCTGCTCGCGGGCATTTCGCCCGCGGCCGATCCCGTCGTTATGACCATTGGTGAACCACGTCACGCCGTGCCCGAATTCACCGGCCGCATCATGGCGGAACATATCAATGAATTCGGCAAATACCCCTCGAACGAGGGGATACCGGACCTGCTTGCGGCGATTTCGGGCTGGATCCAGCGCCGCCACAACATCGAGGTCGAACCGGCCCGCATCACAGCCGTGAACGGCACCCGCGAGGGGCTCTTCAACGCGGCGCTCGCGCTCTGCCCGGAAACCAAGAACGGCGCGCGCCCCGCAATCCTGATCCCGAATCCCTTCTATCAGGTCTATGCCGTCGCCGCCGCCGCCGTCGGGGCAGAGCCGATCTTTGTCCCGGCCACCGCCGAGACCGGCTTTTTGCCGATGTTCGACAGGCTCGACCCCGAAGTGCTGGACCGCGTCGCGATCACCTATCTTTGTTCGCCCGCCAACCCGCAGGGTTCGGTCGCGAGCGAGGATTACCTCGAACGCCTGATCGCGCTGGCCGATCGCCATGATTTCCTGATCTTCTCGGATGAGTGCTATTCCGAGATCTGGCGCGACGTGCCTCCGCCCGGCGCGCTGGCCGTGGCGACGCGGATGGGTCTGGCGGATCGGGTGGTGATGTTCAACTCGCTCTCGAAACGCTCGAACCTGCCGGGGCTGCGCTCGGGCTTTGCGGCGGGCGGCAAGGCGCAGATCGCCGAATTGCGCCGGCTGCGCAGCTATTCCGGCGCGCCGCTCTCGCTGCCGGCGCAGCGCGTCAGCGCCGCCGCCTGGGCCGATGAGGCCCATGTCGATGAAAATCGCGCGCTCTATCACGCGAAATATGCCGTGGCCGACCGGGTGCTGGGCAATATGCCGGGCTATCAGTCGCCGCAGGGCGGCTTCTTCCTGTGGCTGCGCGTGCCCGAACATATCGGGACCGGCGAGGATGCCGCGAAGAAACTCTGGGCCGAGGCGGGCATCCAGGTCCTGCCCGGCGCATATCTCTCGCGCGACACGGGTCAGGGCAATCCGGGCCGGGACTATATCCGCGTCGCTCTGGTCGATCCGGCCGAACCGACCGAGGCGGCGCTGAACCGCCTGAAGAACTGCTTGTATAAAGGGGGCTAACCGAATGGCGAGCTGGCAGGCGAAACATCGCGATCCGCTCTTCGACCAATCCACCCAGGCGGCGCTGGAACGCCGGGGCAAAGAGCTTGTCGGCGCCGCGGTGGTGATCCTGGCCGCCGCGATTGCGATGATGCTGGTCAGCTATTCCCCGGACGATCCCAGCATGATGTCCGCGACCGATCAGGCGGCCGAGAATTATCTGGGCCGCCCCGGCGCCTATTTCGCCTCGGCGCTTTTCATGCTGGCGGGCTATGGCGCATGGGTTCTGGTCGTGACGCTTGTGGTCTGGGGGCTGCGCTTCCTGCTGCATCGGGGCGAAGAGCGCTATACCCGCGGCTTCTTCCTGCCGATCCCGCTGGTATTTGTCACCTTCTACGCCGCAACCCTGACGCCGCCGCCGGAATGGACGCAGGGCTCAGGCCTGGGCGGGCTTTTCGGCGATATGGGCATGGGGGCGGCGCTTTCGATCATGCCGCTGAAACCGGCGATCTCGATCAAGATCCTCGCCTTGCTCACGGCTGCGTGCTCGCTGGCCGGGCTGAGTTTTGTCCTTGGCTTCGACCGTCAGGAACTGACCGCGATCACGCGCTTTCTGAGCACGGGGCTGCGCACCGCAAAGTTCTTGCTGCTGCTTGTCGTCGACCGGGGCGCGCGGGCCTCCTCGGGGGCCGCCGGTCGGATCAGGACACAGGCGCAGGCGCGCCGCGAACGCAGCGCGCGGGCCTCGGCACCCGATCTGCCGCAGCCGCGCATCCACGCGCCGCGGGTGCGGATGCCGGCCCCGCCGCCCGAGGATGACCGTGACGACCTGCAATCCGAACTGGTCGAACACGAGACGCATTACGCGGATGACGACGAGCGCCCCTCGGACGCCCAGATCACCACGCGGATCACCGATGCGATCCGATCGCGGAACGAACAGCCCGTCGAGAAACCCTCGGTCCTGTCGCAGGTCGCCGCACGCCTCTCGGGGGGCAGCCGGATCGAGGCCGCGCCGCCCGGAAATGACGAGGATGAGGACGAGGACGAGGATGCCCTGCCCCCGCTTCCCCGCACCGCCCCCGCGCCGCGCCGCCCGACCCCGGCCCGCAATGCGCCCGCGACCCATTTCGAGGTGCCTCCGCTTTCTCTGCTGACCGCGCCCTCGACCGTCGAGCGCCACACGCTGCCGCCCGAGGCGCTGATGGAAAACGCCCGCATGCTGGAAGCGGTGCTCGATGATTATGGCGTCAAGGGCCAGATCACCGATGTCCGCCCCGGCCCCGTCGTCACGCTTTACGAATTGGAACCCGCACCGGGTCTGAAAGCCAGCCGGGTGATCGGGCTGGCCGACGACATCGCGCGTTCGATGTCGGCGCTTTCGGCGCGTGTTTCGACCGTGCCGGGCCGTTCGGTCATCGGCATCGAACTCCCCAATGCCCGACGCGAAAAGGTCGTGCTGCGCGAGATCCTCGCCGCGCCCGCCTATGCCGAAGGCAAGCAGCCATTGCCGCTGGCGCTTGGCAAGGATATCGGCGGCGGCCCGGTCGTCGCGAACCTCGCGAAGATGCCCCACTTGCTGATCGCCGGGACCACCGGCTCGGGCAAATCAGTGGCGATCAACACGATGATCCTAAGCCTGCTCTACAAGCTCACCCCCGAGGAGTGCCGCCTCATCATGATCGACCCCAAGATGCTGGAACTGTCGGTCTATGACGGCATCCCGCATCTGCTTTCCCCGGTCGTCACCGATCCCAAGAAGGCCGTCGTCGCGCTGAAATGGGTCGTCGGCGAGATGGAGGAGCGCTATCGCAAGATGTCCAAGATGGGCGTGCGCAACATCGAGGGCTATAACGGCCGCGTCCGCGAGGCGCTTTCCAAGGACGAGATGTTCAAGCGCACCGTCCAGACCGGCTTCGACGAGGATACCGGCGAGCCGATCTTCGAGACCGAGGAATTCCAGCCCGAGACCTTCCCCTATATCGTCGTCATCGTCGATGAGATGGCCGATCTGATGATGGTCGCGGGCAAGGAGATCGAGGCCTGCATCCAGCGTCTTGCCCAGATGGCGCGGGCGAGCGGAATCCATATCGTCATGGCCACGCAGCGCCCCTCGGTCGATGTCATCACCGGCACGATCAAGGCGAACTTCCCGACCCGGATTTCTTTCCAAGTGACGTCCAAGATCGACAGCCGCACCATCCTTGGCGAACAGGGGGCCGAGCAACTTCTGGGCATGGGCGACATGCTTTATATGGCGGGCGGCTCGAAAATCACCCGCGTCCACGGTCCCTTCGTCTCGGATGAAGAGGTCGAGGAGGTCGTGAACCATCTCAAATCCTTCGGCCCGCCCAGCTACATGTCGGGCGTCGTCGAAGGTCCGGACGAAGAGCGCGCCGACAGCATCGACCAGGTCTTGGGCCTGTCCTCGGGCGAAGGCGGGGATGCCGAGCTTTACGACATGGCCGTCGCGATCGTCGCCAAGGACCGCAAATGCTCGACCAGCTACATCCAGCGCAAGCTGGCGATCGGCTATAACAAGGCCGCCCGCCTCGTCGAGCAGATGGAGGAACAGGGCGTCGTCACCCCCGCGAACCATGTCGGCAAGCGCGAGGTCCTGATCCCCGAGGTCTGAGCGGCTCGGATCTTTTCAGAAGTCGGGGGGCGCTGCATCCGCAGCCGCCCCCTTTTCCATCCGCGCACCAGAGCCCGGATGGACAGCGGGTGTGGGGCATGCCTATTCTGGTCGCATCTCTGGTCAGTGTCCCGGCGGATTTGCACGCCGCCGGCAGGTCAGAGCCTCATGCGGAAACGGGTCGGTCCATGCAGGAAGTCGCCAGTTTCATCCGGGACGTGACGTGGATCCTGTGGCAGGTCGTGCTGCTGGTCTTTCTGTGGAAAATCTTTCCGACCATTCGCAAACTGATCGAATCCCGCGCCTTCACCCTGAAATTCGCGGGTCTCGAGATCTCCGCGCAAGAGGCCACCGATCAGATCGCCACGCAGATCCGCGACCTTCAAGACCAGATCATCGCGCTGCGCAAGCAGGTGCCGGATGCCGAGATATCGACAGCCCCTCCTGCGCCCGCGCCAAGCCGGGCCTTGCTTTGGGTCGATGACGACCCGACCGGAAACGCGCTGGAAATCGCGCAGCTCAAGGACAAGGGCTTTACGGTAGAGCTTGCAACATCGACAGCCGAGGCAATGACCTTCCTGAGCCGTCACGCCGTCGATGTCATCATTTCGGACATGGGCCGACGCGAGGGGCAGGGATATGTCCCAGATGCCGGCCTGCAATTGCTGCTGGCCGTGCGGGGCCGCGGTCTTGAACTGCCGTTCGTTGTCTATACGTCACGGCGCAATGCCGCGGAATATGACGCCAAGGTCCGAAATATCGGCGGGACGGGGGCCACCGCATCGCCGGTCGATCTGTTGGCGATGATTCAGAGCCGCCCGGAGCCACGCGATCCCGGCCGCGCGGTGTAAAAGCCGGGCCGCCCCGGCCTTTAGTAATCCCGCTCGTAGAACAGGCCCAGCGTGCTTTCCCCGTCGCTCGCCACCGAACCCCGCGCGGTCAGGCTTTTCGTCATGTCGAGGTTCAGGTTCAGCTTGGTCTTGCCCTCGTCGCCGACCTGAATGTCGGTATAGAGATTCTCGGACAGGTATTTCCCGGCCCGGACCGATACCCGGCCCTCGTCATCCGTGGTCAGGTCGAGATCATCGAGCCCTGTCGATTGCCGCAGCCGCGAGACGATGCCATCGCCCCCCGCCCCGGCCAAGGTCGCAATGGCGCTGGCCAGCTGCGCGGCCTGCAGCCCACTGATATTGTCGAGACCCCGGCCGAACAGAAGCTGTGACAGGACCTCTTCTTCGGGCATTTCGGGCGAAGATTCAAAGGTGATCTCGGGATCGCGCAGATCGCCGTCGATGATGATCCGCGCGGTCATCTCGTCCTGCTCGGATTCCGCGACCAGGCGGATCACCGGGATCAGGCTACCCTGCATCTCGACCAGCCCCTCGGTCAGATCGAAGCGCTTGCCCAAGAGATCGACACGGCCCCGGATCAGTTCGAGCGCGCCAACGGGAATCGGCTGGCGGGCATTACCGGTCAGCCGGATCTCGCCGCCCAGTTCGGCATCGACCCCCCTGCCCCGCACGAAGACCTGATCGGGGGCCGAAATCGTCAGGTCGAAGCGTGCCGGGATCGCGGGTGGCGTCGCCGGGGGCGCGCTCATGCCGACGGCGCGCGACGCGTCGCTGGGAAATTCGATCAGCCCGGCCTTGGCGCGGGTCTGGCGCTGCGGCGGACGCTCGTTCAGATGCGTCATGTCGGGGATCGACCTTGCCCCGCCCAGCCCGGTCGAAGGGATCCGGAATTCCGTCCGCCCCAGATCGATCCTGCCCTGCACCAGCGGCCCGGCCGCCTGCGAGCCTCCGATCCGGATCGTGCCGGTCGCCCGCGTCTCGTAAAGGCTGGGGTCGCGCAGCACCACATCGGCCAGACGCACGGTCAGATCCATCGGCCTTTGCCCGGTCAGGGTGATCGGGCCGCTGACCGAGATCGTTCCGCCCGCCTCGACCTGACCGTTGATATCGACATTGATCCGGCCTCGGTCCAGCGCAGCCGTCGCATTGAGCGCGTCCACCGCCAATCCAAAACGCGGCTCGGCCAAACGGCCGTTCGAAAGCTGCACGCGCCCGCTCAACGCCTCGAGCGAGGGCGCGCCATTCATCCTGATGTCAAAGCTCAGCGGCCCCTCGATGCTGCGGGTGCGCAGGAAGGGATTGGCGGCGGCCGCATTGCTGCTGCCCTCGACCCGCAGATCCATGGTCGAGCCATCCCCGGCGGCGGTGCCGGTGATCGTGGCGCGGGTTTCGCCCGGCGCGGTCGCATCCAGATTGACCTGATAGCCCGCCCCGGTATTGCGGACCGTGCCCGCGACCGTGGCGGGACCGGGAAAACCGGCGACGAGCAGCCCCAGATCATTGAGCCGCGCGTCGAGATTGAGCCCGGTGGCCGGGCTGCCATCGCCCGAAATGCGAAGTTGCCCATTTTCGGCCTGAAGCCGGCTGACGGTCAGGCTGCCATCCGCATTCTGGCTGGCCGCGAGGTCGAAACTGGTCTGCCCCGCCAGCAGGCTGTCGACCCGTGGGTCGCCGATCCCCAGACCCCGCGCCGTGCCGCGCGCCGAAATCGCGCGCCCGCCATCCGCCTCGTCCCGCACCGTGCCGCTCAGTTCGACCGCGCCCCGGAAGCCCTGCCCCAGAAAGCGCAGGTCCGAGGCGCTCAGATCGGCCCGCAGATCGGTCGTGCCTGCGCCGAGGCGGCCTTCGGCCGTCAGGTTCAGGCTGGCGTTTTCCACGCGCGCCGTCTCGATTGTGAAAGTGCCGTCCCGCTCGACGCCGGTCACGGCAAGTGCCGTTTCGCCCGCCAGAGCCCCATCGAGCTGTGTCTGGCCAAAGGACAGATCGCGCCCGGTTCCGGTCACGTCAAGACGCCGGGCACCCGTGCCATCATCCTTGAAACTGCCTTTGGCCGCCAAAGCGCCGCGCCAGCCGCGCCCGAATGTCGCGAGCGATTTCACATCGACCTTCCCGGTCAGATCGGTTCCGCTGGGGGCGATCCGGCCCGCAGCCGAGGCGGTCACCTGCTGGTTCGTCAGATCGAATTGCTGAACGGTGATCTCCTCTCCGTTCTGCTCGGCCCGCAATCTCAGATCGGTCACGCCCGACAGCGCGCCATCCACGTCCTGCTGGCCAAAGCGAAGATCCGTGCTCTGCCCCACAAGGTCGATTTTGCGTGCGCTGCCAACCTGCGACGCCGTGCCCTCGGCCGTGAAACCACCCGAGAACCCGCGCCCGAGCACGGCCAGATCGGGCATCGTAAGTTTGAGCCTGCCGTCCAGTTCGCTCTGGCTGAAACGCCCCGACCCTTCGGCCTCAAGCTGCGGGTTCGACAGCGTGAAGCGTTGCAGCTCATAGGCTCCGTTGACCTGCAGGAGGTCGATATTCAGCGCGGTCTGGCCCTTGAATAACCCGTCCACCTCGGGGATGCCCAGGACCAGATCGCTGGCCTCGCCGGTCACGTTGACCATGCGCTGCCGCGCGGCACCGGTCAGCTTGACCTCGGCCTCGAGCCCGCCCGCGAAATCGGGATCGGCGACGGCCAGATCCGGCATCGTGACACGGGCGGTCACGTCGCTGGCCCAGCTGCTGACAAAGCCCTGCGCCTGCGCAGTCAGATTCTGGGCATCGACCTGCAACCTGCGCAGCTCGATCCCCGAACTGTCGCGCTTGGCGTCCAGTTCGATCCGCGACGCTCCGGCCAGCATCCGGTCGGCCTGTTCCTGCCCGACGCTGAGATCCGTTCCCTCGACGCTGGCCTGAACGTCAAAGGCCTTGCTGAGCAGGACATAGCGCCCCTTGATCTGGGCATTGGCCTTGCCGGCCAGATCCCGTTCGGCGAGCGTCGAGAGCGTGGCGATGTTCAAGTGCTGGGCCGTGACATCGCCCGACAGCGCAAGCCCGGTGCGCAGGCCCGAGACATCCAGATCGCCCTGCAGCCGAAACTCGTCGGCATTGATGTTCATGCCCCAGAGATCGAGCGCATTGCCGGGCGAAAACGCGAAATTCACCCCGCCATTGAGCGTGTCGCCCAGTGCCTGGGCAAGGCCCGGATCACTTGGCACCACGTCATCGACGCCAAAGGCGACCCAGCCGCGCACTTCCTGCAATGCCTGTTCCGGCGTCAGGACCACGCGCCCGCTGCCGTCAAGACGCACCTCGGACAGGCTCAGATCGGGACGGACCAGATCACCCAGTCGCCCTGTCAACTGCCATCCCGCGCCTTGGGCGACGTCGTAATCCAGTTCTATATTGCCTGAATTGACCGTCGTTTCCGTCTGCCCGAAGGGGACCCTGACCGGCAGCACCGTCGCGCCCGCGTCGCGGCCCAACAAAAGCGTCAGTTGCGCCTTCTGGGGCGCGCCTTGCGCATTCGTCTCGACATTGCCTTGCAGATCCAGCGCCCCCGTCGAGACGGTCAGTTCCGGAATCGCCAGGCGACCGTCACTGCCGCGCCAGCCATTGGCCCGGATCACCGACTGGCCTTCGAAGAATTCCTGCCGGTCGGGCGCGATCATCGGCGACAGATCGCCCGAAAGATCGGCGCGGAAAGCGGTGCCTTCGATCCCGTCGCGGGCCTCGGAATTGACCTCGACCTTGCCCGCCACCCGAGGCTGTCCATCGGTTTCCAGCCCGATATCCGCCACGAAATCCGACAAGGGGCCATTGCCCTGAATCTCGGCCTTGACCGCGGGGCGGCCGTTCATCTTGACGGCATTGGCGAACAGGCCATTCGCGGCCTCGTCCAGTTGCAGGTCAAGTTGGAGAACTCGCGTCTCGTTCGAAAAGGCCGTGATCAGCCCGAACCTGCCGCGCGGTCCGTCCACCCGGTCGATGGTCAGGTTCGTATCGCCCTCGCCGCCTTCCAGGTTCATTGCGCCCGTCACGGAAATCACCGCCTCTTGTCCGATGACGGGCTGTCCCAGTTCCACCCGCGCAATATCGAGATTGGCGATATGCAGCCCGACCGGCAGTTGCGGCAAAGAGAATTCGCGCACCTCGGGGGTCGCCGCGCTGGCCTCGCCGCCTGCGGGAAGACGGGGCAGGATGACCCTTTCGGCCGAAAGCTCGTCGATATTGACGCGCCCCCGCAAGAGCGCGGCGCGATGCCATTGCATCGCCCCGTTCTCCAGCGTGATCCAGATACCCTGATCATCGGCAATGGTCATGCGCTCGAAGGTCGCGCGCGACGAAAGCGCGCCGCGAAACCCGTCGATCACGACCTGACGGCCTGCGCCCGAAAGCTTTTCTTCGAGAAAGCGGGTGATGAAACCCTTGTCATCCTCGGTTTCCTGGGAAATCTCGGCGGCGCTGTCGGCATTGGCGTCGGTTTCCTGTGCCCCGGCGGCCAAGGGCAGCCACAGCGACAGCCAGATCAGGACGAGAAGCCGCAGTGCCGAACCATGAAACATCAGAAAGCCTGCCCCAGACCAATATAAAGCTGTGTGCCGCCGCCTTCCTCATCATAGCCCCCGCCCAGCGGGTAGGCCACGTCGATGCGCAACGGCCCGATCGGCGTTTCATAGCGTGCGCCCAAACCCGCCCCGGCATGCCAGTCGCTCTCGCCTGAAAAGCCGTTCTCTTCCCAGACGCGACCGGCATCGACAAAGGCCACGAGGCCCAGCTTTTCGCGGATCTTCATCCGGGCCTCGGCATTGAGGACCGCGATGCTCATGCCGCCGGTCGTCACGAAATCGGTCTCGCCCTCGATGACATCGACGCCAAGCGATTCATAGGGCTGCCCGCGCACCGTGCCGCCGCCGCCGGAAAAGAACAGGTAGTCGCGCGGCACCTCGTCGATTTCCGGCCCCAGAACCGTCCCCAGACGCGAGCGGCCGGCCAGGGTAAAGCGGTCTTCGGTGCCGAAACTGTAATAGCCGCGCCCCTCGGCGACCAGTTGCGCGCCGCTGCCGGTTTCGTCCTGCAGACCATAGAACGGCGTGGCCGATCCAAAGATCCAGAAACCGCGCTTGGCATCGGTCGGCTCGTCCCGGCGGTCCCATGTCGCCGACATGGGCAGCGCCAAGAGGCGGAAATTCGTGCGACCGGATTCGTCATCGACCTGAAGCGCGCGGAACTGCAGAGCAATGTCGGCGGTCAGCTCGTCATTATGCATATAGGTGAAGCCCAGACCGAAGGTGCCGGTCTTTTGGTCGTAATCGTCCTCGTCCTCGCTGGTGACCTCGGCCATGACATAGCCGGTGACGTCGGGATGCAGGGTCGCGGGCCGGTCGAGGCGGATACCAAGGCCGTAATCCATGCCGGTCAGGTCCGAGCCGATATCCTCGACATCGAAATCGACGCGAAGTCTTTCGCCGCCGCGCAGCAGGTTGCGATGCATCCAGTAGCCGGTCAGGTTGAGCCCGTCGATGCTGGAAAATTCGAAGCCGCCGCCGATGCGGCGCAGCTTCTGCTCGGCCACGAGCAGATCCACGTCCAGCGTATTGTCGGCATTGACGTAATCCGCCTCGGTCAGGGTGATGGCCGAGAATATGCCGGTGCGGCGCAGCCGCTTGCGCACATCCTCGAGCAGTTCCGGGTCGAAACGCTCGCCCTCGGGAAAGCCCGCGATCTTGTAGAGGCGGCGTGTCGTCAGACGCTGGTTCCCGCGCACCTGCAGGTTGCCAAAGCGCAGCGCGGGGCCGGGGTCCAGCGCGATGCGGCTGTCAATGAGGTTGGTCGCGTGATCGGCGGTGATGTCGGTCTCGGTCACCTCGGCCTTGGCATGGCCGACATCGCGCCAGCCCGCAACGGCCGAGGTCGCGGCGGTCTTCATGTCGCGGGTCCGGGCCACCGCGCCGCTGCGATAATCGGGGGGAAGTTCCGTGCCGCGCGCCACCGGTGCGATCTGGGCACGCGAATAGCGAAAGCGCGGGCCGGGGTCGATGACGACCAGCACCTTGCGGACGACCTCCGGCGCATCCAAGGGCGCGATGGTCGCAGCCTCGACCCCGTCCAGCTTGATGTCGATCACGCCCGAAAAATAGCCCTCGTCATAGAGCACGCCAAGAAAGCGCGCATAATCGCCCCGTGCCGCCGCCAGAATGTCCTGACCGGTGACGCGCCCCTCGTTCTGGGCCGAAATCAGCAGCGAGGTGTTGCGGATCGCGGGAGGGATATCCTCATCGGTGCCGCGCACCAGAATGTCGATATCGACCGGAGAGGCCTCGTTGCCCTTTGACCCGCCGAAAAGTCCAGAAAATGGCGAGGAGACTGCCGAGAAGGGACCGGAGGATTGCGCCCAGGCGAAACCGCCGCTCACGCCAAGCAGGAATATGGCGGCGGTACCTGCCGTCAGAGCTCGCTTCATCCTCGCCTGCCTGTTCTCGAGATTGTTTTCCAGAATCTTGCAGGCAAGCGCGCCGAAAATCCAGTCTCAAGGGGCAGGTGTCGGCAAAACTTCACTCAATTGCGGCAAGACAGCCATGCAGCGCCGCCATGTCGTCACGGATCATCCCGACCGGAACGGCCTGGGGGATACGCGCCATCAGCGGGTCCGAGAGGAATGCCGCCTCGAAGATCGGAAATCTCTGGGCGGCGCTGCGTGCGACGCTGCCCGCGAGGAACATCCCGTCCATCGGCATGAAGCGCAGCGCCAGTTCGCGGCAGAGCAGGCCGAACAGCCGGGCATAGAGATCGCAGGTCGCCGCCGCCTCGGCGTCTCCGCGATCGGCGGCCTCGACCACGGCTTCGGCGCGTATCGGCCCGGTTCCCGTGCGCTCGGCATGAAGCCGCGCAAGGCCACGCCCGGCAAAAAGCTCCTCGACGGAATCGAAGGCCGAGGCACGTGCCCCCAGTGCCTCGACCAGAGGTGTCCAGATCGAAAGCGGCAACCTCGTATGGCCCTCTTCATGCTCGAAGCAGGCGATACCGCCGCCGGGCAGGACCTTGACCGCGCAGACGTTGAAGCCCGTGCCGGCATTGACGACAAGGCGCTGGCCATTGGTCAGCACCGTGCCCGGCCCCTCGCGCAGGAAGCCCGCCGCCTCGCCCGACAAAGCCGGGGTCGCATAGCCCAAGGCGGAGAGGTCGTTGATCAGCCGCGCGCGATAGCCTCCGGTCAGTTCGATCAACCGCGCCTCGCTGAAATCCCAGTCGCGATTGGTCAGCCGCGCCCGCCCCTGCGAGACGGGACCGGCGACGGCGACGCAGACCGCTTCGATCTCGGGGCCGCCCTGCGTGTCCAGAAAAAGGCCGATCACCTCGTCAAAGGATGCGTGATCGTCCCCCCGGAAACGGGTGATCGTCTCGGCGCGGATTCCCTCGCGATCGGCAAGCGCCAGTCGCGCATTGGTGCCGCCAACATCCGCCAGCAAGATCGTCATCATCCGCTCCTTCAACCCCTGCGTTTTACCGCCTTTTAGGGGATCGGATCGCGCCTTGCTAGCGCTCGCATCGCGGCTACCGTGACGGCCCGCGCGGAACCTGCCCCGGCATTCGCCTGTTATGTCGCTGCAAGACCGCGCAAGCGAGAGGTAAGACAATGGCCCGCAAATCCATCCGCAACACCGCCCTGACCTGCCTTGTCGCAGTCCTTTCCTTCGCATCCGTTCCTGCCAGCGCCGAATTGGTCACGCATGAGGAAAACCGGGCCAATCCCCGCGGCTGGTCCGCGATTGCGGGAACCGAGCCCCGCGCGGTGCGCGACATGGCGCGCGAACTGCCCGTGTCCGATCAGGCCACGGCGGACCAGCCGTGGTGCGCGGCGAGCGACGAGATCGCGCAGTCCCTGAGCGAGGATTTCGAAGAGGAAAAGGTCGCCACCAACGGCTCGGACACGGCGCTTTGGGGTTCCGACATGATGGGTACCTGGACCGTCGTTCTCGAGCGCCCCGATGCCACGAGCTGCGTGATCGCCTCGGGGATCGGCTTCAGCGCGGATCAGGGTCCGAGGCGCTACTTCGTCCAGGCAGGGCTGCTGCGCTGACCGGGCGATTTGCAGAAAATCGCCCCGAATGATATGGCCGGGTCAAGTTTCCCATTCGCCCGAGGCAGAGCCGTGACCGATCATATCATCCGAGACATTACCCTTGCCGATTTCGGCCGCAAGGAACTGGACATCGCCGAGACCGAGATGCCGGGCCTGATGGCGCTGCGCGCCCAGTTCGGCGAGACGAAGCCGCTGAAAGGCGCGCGTATCGCCGGTTCGCTGCACATGACGATCCAGACCGCCGTGCTGATCGAGACGCTGGTGGCGCTCGGGGCCGAGGTCCGCTGGGCCTCGTGCAATATCTATTCGACCCAAGACCATGCCGCCGCCGCGATTGCCGCTTCGGGCATCCCGGTCTTTGCCATCAAGGGCGAGACGCTCGAGGAATATTGGTCCTATACCGACCAGATCTTCCAGTTCGGCGAAGGCACCGCGAATCTGATCCTCGACGATGGCGGCGATGCCAGCATGTACGTGCTGATGGGCGCGCGTGTCGAAGCGGGCGAGACCGATCTGATCGCCGTCCCGACCTCGGAAGAGGAGGAATATCTCTTCGCGCAAATCAAGAAGCGCCTCGCGCAATCGCCGGGCTGGTTCACCAAGCAGCGCAACGCGATCCAAGGCGTCTCGGAAGAGACCACCACCGGCGTTCACCGCCTGTATGATCTGCACAAAAAGGGCCTGCTGCCCTTCCCGGCGATCAACGTCAATGACAGCGTCACCAAGTCGAAATTCGACAACAAGTACGGCTGCAAGGAATCGCTGGTGGACGGCATCCGCCGCGCCACCGACGTGATGATGGCGGGCAAAGTCGCCGTGGTCTGCGGCTATGGTGACGTGGGCAAGGGCTCGGCCGCCAGCTTGCGCGGCGCTGGTGCCCGCGTGAAGGTCACCGAGGTCGATCCGATCTGCGCGCTGCAAGCCGCGATGGACGGCTTCGAGGTCGTGCTGCTGGAAGACGTCGCCGCAACCGCCGACATCTTCGTCACCACCACCGGCAACAAGGACATCATCCGCATCGAGCACATGCGCGAGATGAAGGACATGGCCATCGTCGGCAACATTGGTCACTTCGACAATGAGATCCAAGTCGCCGCGCTCAAGAACCACAAATGGACCAATATCAAGGACCAGGTGGACATGATCGAGATGCCCTCGGGCAATCGCATCATCCTGCTGTCGCAAGGCCGTCTGCTGAACCTCGGCAATGCGACCGGCCATCCGAGCTTCGTGATGTCGGCAAGCTTCACCAACCAGGTGCTGGCCCAGATCGAGCTGTGGACCAAGGGCGACGAATACCAGCCCGGCGTCTACATCCTGCCCAAGCATCTCGATGAGCAGGTCGCCCGCCTGCATCTGGACCGGATCGGCGTCAAGCTGACCACCCTTTCCAAGGAACAGGCCGATTACATCGGCGTGACCCCGGAAGGCCCCTACAAGTCCGAGCATTACCGCTACTGACCGGCAGGGCTGCGGTTTTTCTTGCCATATGACCGCAGCCCGCTACGCTTTCCCCGGAGAACCACATTTCGGGGAAAGCAAAATGAGCAAACGGGACGACCTGATCGCGAAATACGCTGCCGACATGCAGGACAAGCTGGGCCATTCGCCCGATATGGACCTCTTGACCAAGGTGGTGATCGGCTGCGGACCCTCGATTTACAGCGATGATGCGGAAACGGTCGCGGCGTCGGACCCCGAGGAGCTTGAGCGCATCAAGAATAATTATCTGGTGAAAAAGCTTGGCCTGACCGACGGACCGGCGCTGATGGATGCGATCCAATCGGTCGTGGCGAAATACGGCACATCCAACCGCAACAAGTATCGCGCCGTGGTCTATTACATGCTCTGCCAGCATTTCGGCAGGGAATCCATCTACGCCTGACGACAGCGGCAGGTCCGGCTTTCGGGCCGGACCGCTTTTCTTCGCCTGTCATTCAAGTTCCCGCTACATCCCGAACCGGGCACTGGAAAAACTGCCCGACCTGTTCTTTTATGCCTTTGACGTCCGAAGAAAGGTTATCCGATGTTCCGCCTGACGAGCTCTGCCCTGGCCCTGGCGGCCATGACCGCGCCTGCATTTGCCGATGTCACCCCCGAACAGGTCTGGCAATCCTGGGTCGATTACTACCAGTCGGTGGGCTATTCGGTGACCGAGGGCGGCCGCGACAAATCGGGCGACAGGCTGACGCTGCGCGACGTGGTGATCGCCACCGGCGGTGAAAGCGGCAGAATGCAACTGACCCTGCCCCAAGTGGTGCTGACGGATCTGGGCGACGGCAAGGTCAAGACCCTCTTCGCCGAGGAACTCGGACTGGACCTGTCGGGCAGTGAGACCGAGGGTGAAAACTACGAACTTCCGGTCACCGTCCGCATCCCCGGCAACACGATCACGACCAGCGGCGCAGCCGCCGACATGACCCATGAATTCGACTATCCGACGGTCGAACTGACGACCAGCACGATTACCACGAATGGCAGTGAAAGCCCGCTGCCGGTGAAATTCAGCCTCTCCGGCACAAGCGGCACCTTCCACACCGTCACCGGATCGCCGAACAGATATGACTATGAGATGGTCTCGGAGGCGATGACCTTCGAGGGGGACGTGCCCGACGATCAGAATGGCATGGTGAAATTCGCAGGCAGCCTCGACGGGCTGGAGAGCCGGGGCAAGTTGTCGGCTCCGGGCGAATTCACGAATATGGAAGAGGAAATGGATGCCGCTCTGAAATCGGGGCTCAGCATCGAAGGCAGCCTCAAGGCGGGCGTGGCGAAAGCGAATTTCGACTATTCGGGAACCGATGAACAGGGTCAGCCCACCAGCGGCACGGGCACCTATGACGGCAAGGGCTTTGACGCGTCGTTCAACCTGTCGCGACAGGGCATGGGATACAAGCTCGGCTCGGCGGCTGCGCAGTTCCAGCTGACCTCGCCGCAGGTTCCCTTCCCGATCAGCTATGGCTTCGAGAGCGGCAGCATGGACCTGCTGCTGCCGGTGTCGCAACAGGACGCCGCCCAACCCTTCAAATTCGCCTATGCCCTGAACGGGGTCACGATGGCCGAGGAGATCTGGAAGATCTTCGATCCGCAGGCATTGCTGTCGCGCGCCCCGGCCTCGCTCGAACTTGATCTCTCGGGCCTGATGAAGGTCACGCGCGATCTCTTCGCCATGCCCGAAGAGACGCTGCCCGGCACGCCAGAGAACCCGGATGCCGCGCCGGACGCGCAGGCTCCTACGGCGGCGATGGCGGATGCGGAGGACAGCGGTTTCGAGCCGGTCGAGATGCAGATCAACCGGCTTGCGCTGGATCTGCTGGGGGCCAAGGTCAATGCCACGGGTGAATTGAAGGCCGCGGCGGACGGCAATATCGAGGCGCCGGTGGGCCAGATCCACGCCGAATATGAGGGTCTGAACACGCTCCTTGACAGCCTCGGCACGATCGGGATCGTGCCTGCCGAGCAGATGATGGGCGTGCGCATGATGCTGGCGCTTTTCGCCAAGCCGGTCGAAGGCACGACCGACAGGATGGCCACCGATCTCGAATTCCGCGAAGGCGGCGCAGTCTTTGCCAATGGCCAGCAGATCAGGTAAGACCCCGCCGGAGCGGGACTAGCCGCGCTCCGGCCAGATTTCGACGGGGGTCGGACCGGGTTCCGGCCCCCGTCCGCCTTGCAGGGAGCAGCCATGTCCGATCCGATCCGTCTTCAATCCTTGACCCATCAACTGCTTGAGGCCGCGCGCCGTGCCGGGGCCGATCAGGCCGATGCGGTCGCGGTCGAGGCCGCCGCCGTCTCGGTCGATGTGCGGGGCGGCAAGCTTGAACAGGCCGAGCGGGCCGAAGGCGTCGAAATCGGATTGCGGGTGCTGGTCGGGGGCCGTCAGGCCTGTGTCTCGGCCTCGGATCATGCGACACGGACGATCGAGGAAATCGCTGCCCGCGCGGTCGCCATGGCGCGCGAGGCACCGGTGGATGACAGTCTCGGCCTTGCCGAGCCCGAGCAACTGACCCGTGACACCGATAGCGGCCGGCTCGAGCTTTTCGATCACGGCGCCGAGCCCAGCCCGCAGGCCCTGCAAGAGGGCGCGTTGCGCGCCGAGGCCGCGGCGCTGGCGGTCGGCGGAATCTCCAAGATCGAATCCGCCTCGGCCTCGCATACGCGCCGGCATATGTGGATTGCGGCCACGAACGGGTTCTCGGCCGGGCTGGCGCGCAGCGGGCATAGCCTGTCGACCATCGCCATCACGGGCGAGGGCACCGGCATGGAGCGCGACTGGGCGGGTGAATCCCGGGCGCATCTGTCCGACATGCCGGAGCCCGAAGAGATCGGCCGACTGGCCGGCGAACGCACCGTGGCCCGGGCCGGGGCGAGGAAGCCGCCGACAGGGGCCTTTCCGATTCTCTATGACGAGCGCGTCGCATCGGGGTTGATCGGCCATCTGGTCAGCGCGGTGAATGGCGCGGCCGTGGCGCGGGGCGCAAGCTGGCTGCGCAATGCTTTGTCAGAGCAGGTTCTGCCCGCAGGTTTCGATCTGGTCGAAGAGCCGCATCTGCCCCGCATGGGCGGTTCGCGCCTCTTCGATGCCGAAGGGCTGCCGACCGCCCGCCGCGCACTGGTCCAAGACGGGATACTGCAAGGCTGGACGCTGGATCTGGCCACAGGGCGCAAGCTGGGAATGGCCTCGACCGCGAATGCCATGCGCGGAACCGGGAACCCGCCCTCGCCCGGCGTAACCAACCTTGCTCTGACCCCCGGAACCCGGACGTGCGACGATCTGATCCGCGAGATGGGCCGCGGATTGATCGTGACCTCCATGCTTGGCGCCTCGATCAATTCGACCACGGGGGATTATTCGCGCGGGGCCAGCGGCTTCTGGGTCGAGAATGGCCAGATCACCCATGCCGTCAACGAATGCACCATCGCCGGCAATCTGCGCGAGATGCTGACGCGTCTCACGGCGGCGAATGACGCGCGCGACTGGCGGGCGATGCGCGTCCCGAGCCTGCTTGTCGAAGGGATGACCGTTGCCGGCGCGTGATCTGCAACTTCTGGAACAGGCCGCGCGCGAGGCGGGCGAGATCGCCCTGCGCTATTGGCGCAATGACCCGGAGGCATGGGAAAAGGATGCCGGTGCCGGTCCGGTGAGCGAGGCGGATCTGGCCGTCAACGCGCATCTGGAACAGGTCCTGCGCGGCGCGCGCCCAAGTTATGGCTGGCTCAGCGAGGAATCGACCGATGATGCCTCGCGGCTCGATGCCGGGCATTGTTTCATCATCGACCCGATCGACGGCACGCGCGCCTTTCTGGCCGGACAAGAAGGGTTCTCGCATTCCATTGCCGTGGCGACGGGCGACCGGATCACCGCCGCCGTGGTCCATCTGCCCGCCCAGGGCCTGACCTATTCGGCCCATGCCGATGGACCCGCGCTCTTGAACGGACAGCCGCTTGTCCCGGCCGATCACGAGTTGGAGGGGGCGCGTGTCCTGACCTCGAAACCCAGTCTTCAGCCGCAGTTCTGGCGCGGCCGGACGCCGCAGATCCGGCGCGAGTTCCGGCCCTCGCTGGCCTGGCGGCTGTGCCTTGTCGCAGAGGGGCGGTTCAACGCGGCGCTATCCACCCGCGCGGCATGGGAGTGGGACATCGCCGCAGGCAGCTTGATCGCCGAGCGCGCGGGCTGTCTGGTGACCGAGGTCACGGGACGGACGATGCGGTTCAACACCGCCCGGGCATTGACCGATGGGCTGCTGATCGCGCCGCCACGGCTGCATGGCCAGATGGTTGCCGCATTGGGACCCGCCCCGCAAACTTGATGCCCCGCGGCAGCGCCGCTATGAATGGGGCCGACCTCACAGGACAGGGCCCGCATGCGCCGCATTCCCCCCGCGACCCGCGACCGGCTCGCTGACGAAATCACCTTTCACCCCGCCAATGCCGAGGCCCGCCTGCTTCGCGAGGCACTGGGGCGCTTTGCCACCGGCGTGACGGTCGTCACGACCCAGGGCAGCCAGGGCCCGATGGGCATGACGGTGAACAGCTTCAGCAGCGTCTCGCTTGAACCGCCGCTGGTGCTCTGGTGCCCGGCGAAATCCTCGACCCGCCATGCCGATTTTGTCGAGGCGCGGCACTGGTCCGTGCATGTCCTGGGTGCCGAGCAGCTTGAGACCTGCCTGCGCTTCACACGGGGGGGCGCGCAGTTCGACGGCCTGCCCGAGACGCGCAATGACCTGGGGATGCCGGTCCTGCCGGGCGCTGCGGCGCGGTTCGATTGCGAAACCCATGCCGCGCATGAGGCAGGCGATCATACGGTCATGGTCGGCCGCGTGCTGCGCGTGACCGTGGCCGGACCGGGCGACCACCCGCTGGTCTTTGCCGCAGGTCGTTTCGGCCAGTTCGACCCCGAGGAATAGCTCAACTGCCCTCGAGCGGGGGCAGCGGCTGAGAAAAGATGTCGTCCATCGCCGCAGGCGGAGGGGATGAGGTCCGAAGCGCACTGCCCGGCCCGCCCAGCACGGCGATTTGCCGGGCGAGCTGCGCAATCGCCTGTGATTGCGCCCGCGCCACGGCCGCGGGTGAGGCATCTTCCCCCCCGCTCATGGGCACGGCAATGTCGAAGCTGCGCGCCTGATTGGCCCCGCCGGAACGGCTGTCGCCAACGAAATAGCGGCCGCTCAGACGATAGGTCCCGTTGGATTGCGCCAGCGCCTTTTCCACCCGCACCTCCAAAGTCCGCCGCGGCGGCTCGGCCAGGGGCCAGGGCTCGGCGATCACCGTGGCGCCAGAGATATCTGAAATCGTCCGGGCAAGGCTCTGGGTAAAGGCGCGCTGGGGGTTGTCGGCCCAAAGCTGCCGCGTATTCGAGCGCACCGCCCCATCGGCGCTTTGCCAACTGACCTCGCCCGCCGAGGCATATTCCGGCAGCGACACATCCCTCAGCTCGGTCGTGCCCAAGCGGTTCGGCAGCCGCTCGGCGCTCGCGGGCGGATCGATGAGGTAGCGGGCGGTCTTTTCACCATTCGAGCAACCCGCCAGCGCGGCAAGAACAAGCGTGGCGGTCAGGAATTGACGCATCTTATCGTCCCAGAATGAAGGCTTGCGGATTGCGTTCGATGGTCCGCGCGAGGCTGCCGAAGGCATTGGCCGCCCGGCGCATCTCGCGCATCAGGTTGATCGATTCGTTGTTGAAGGCCGAGCGGTCGCCATAGGCGGCAATCACCGACTCGGCCCGCGCGGCCAATGCCTCGAGACGGGCCGAAAGCTGTGGCAGGCGCTGCGCCGAGGTCGAGACGTCATCCGCAGCGGTCTTGGCCGAGGCGAGCGCCGCGTTCAGGCTGCCTGCCGCACCACCCTCGCGAAGCTCGTTCAGCAATGCCGAGGCCGCCTGCAGGGTATCCGAAAGATTCCGCGGCAGCTCCTCGGCATCCTCCGAGCCGATCATCGCCCGCAGGTCTTTCAAGATCCCCTCGGCCTCGGTCGAGATGGCGGCGAAATCCACCTCGCCCACCTTGCCCGCGGCCTTGTCGATTTGCTCGACCATCGAGGGCACATCCGCGGCGGCGAGTTTCACCGCCTCGGCGGCGGCGGCGGCCTCGTCGACCATCTTGCGGATTTGCCCGGCCGCACCGGATTCGCGGAGTTCGGCCGCGATCTGGCGCATCTCGCCGCTGGTCGCCTTGGCGTCCTCCAGCGTGCTGCGCAAAGCGCCCGGAATGGCGCGCGTGTCTTCGCTGCTGGCGATGGCCGTCACCGAGTTCAGCATGTCGGTCACCGATTTCAGCGCCTCTTCCAGCGGAAGCTGGCCCACGCGGGACAGGAAGCCCTGCGCCGTTTCCGAGAAATCCGAAACCTCGCCCGGAACCGAGGGAATGACGGGATAGGGCTGGGCCGCAAGGTCGATCTCGGCCGCAGGGGCATCCGGCAGGCTGACCAGTTCGACTTCGAGCGAGGTGCCGAAGAACCCGGCGCTCGCGATCCGGGCGCGCAGACCCTGGCGAACCTGTTCGGCCGCGAATTCCAGCGCGCGTTCGGGGGTGATCTCTCCATCGAGGCCGATGCGTTCCGGTGTCAGGGTCAGGGTGATCTCTTGCAGGATATGCTGGCTTCCGTCCGCGCCCTGGACCATCCGCGCCGCGATATTGCTCACGCGCCCGACCGTCACGCCCATATGCTGGACATTGGCCCCGGTCTCGAGCCCCTTGACCGTTTCATCGACATGCATGTTCAGCCGCAGGATATTGCGGTTATCGGCGAACAGATTGGCCCGCGCCGTATCCTCGTCCGGCTGGAGCGAGAAGACATGGCCATTCTTGACCGGCTCGCCACCCGACGTCACGGTCGCGAACTCGGCCCCGCCCTGCAACACCGAGGCAAGCGAGTTCACGTTCAGCGCGATCCCCTGCGCCCCGAAGGATATCGAGAAGCCCGACGTGTCCCAGAATACCGTGTTGGTGGTCAGCCGCGCATCATGGGGCGCGGCAATGAAGACATCTGCCGCCACTCCCTCGCCATTCTCGGAAAGGCGCAGGTTCTGCATCTGGCCGACCTGGATGCCGCGATATAGCACCGGCGCGCCTTCGGTCATGCCATGCGAGCGGTCGGCCTCGATCACGATCAGCGTGCCCTTCTGGCCAAGGCTGGTCAGCGGCGGCTTTTCAAGGCCCTGAAAGATGTCTTGCTCGCGGCTGGTCTGCTGGTCGTCCCAATAGCCCTCGATGAAGGCGCCCGTCAGCACGGTATCCAGTCGCGAGATCCCCTGGGTCGAGACCTCTGGCCGGACGATCCAGAACTTGGCCTCGTCATCGATGAAGGGTGCAAGGTCCTTGTCGACTCGCATGTTCACGCGGACCTGCTTGAGATCTTCGGTGAAACGCACGGATTCGACCTTGCCGACGGTGATTTCGCGGAACTTGAGCAGTGTCTCGCCCGGCGTGATCCCCGTCGCATCCGTGAAATCGACCGAAATCACCGTTCCGCGGCTGGCCACCACATTCCAGCCCACGGCAAGGGTCACCGCCAAGGCGAGGATCGGCACCAGCCAGACCAGGGAAAACCCGGCCCGGGCGCGCGCGGAACTGGTCCGGCGAAGGGGTTCGGCAGGTTTCAGGGAGGTTTCGGGGCCGGCGGGCGGAGGCGTGTCGGTCATCTTGCAGTCTCAGTCCTTGCGATTTCGCAACGGCAGCCCTCGCCAGATCAGTCTTGGATCGAAACTCTGCGCGGAAAGCATTGTAAAGGCAACCGATAGCGCGAATGCCACCGCCGCCGGGCCGGGATGGATCGAGGCAACGAAGCCCAGTTGCACCAGAGCCGACAGAATCGCGACCACGAACACGTCGATCATCGACCAGCGCCCGATGAATTCGACGACCTCGTAGAGCAGCAGGCGACGATGCGCGTCATGGACCGTCGCCGGCTTGCCTGCCACGGTCGCAAGCCATGCAATGGCGATGAACTTGCCGATCGGCACGATGATCGACGCCGTGAACACGACGCCCGCAACGAACCAGTTGCCGTAATGAAGCAATTCGATCACGCCGCCAAAGATCGTGGATTCGCTGCTGCCGCCCAATCCCCCCAGGGTCTTGGTCTTGAGCATCGGGAAAAGATTGGCGGGAACGTAGAAGATGAAACCGGCCAGCAGCCAAGCCCAGACCGCTGCCAGGCTGCGCCGGTCCGGAGGCACCAGCGCCGCGCCGCATCGCGCGCAGGTCTCTTCGGCGTCGGGCCAGACGCGGCCGCAGCCGCGGCAGCCGATCAGCCCGGCGCGATGCGCGGTCAGGATGGGGCCATCGCGCGTGTCAGCCAAGGCCCTGTCCCCGAAGCGGCATCCGGTCATCCGTGCGCATCCCGCCATCCTCGATCGCGTCCCAGATCGTCGTCGCGCTGGTAAAGACATTGCTGGCCGCATTGACCAGGATCAGCGCGCAAAAGGCCCAGAAGGCCGGGCCCAGGCTGATCGCCGCGAGCCCCGCCACCTTGACCAGCGCAAGCGCTGTCCCGATGACAAAGATCTCGGCCATCGACCAGGGGCGCAAGGTCTCGGACAGGCGAAAGGCCCAGACCGCATGGGCCAGCGGCGGCCGGTTTCGCGACAAGGGCAGCAACGTATAGACCAGCAGCACAGATCTGAGCATGGGAAGACCGAGGATGGTCACCATCAGCGCCACCGTCAGCGGCATCAGCGGCCCTTCCGAAAACGCCATCGCCACGCCGAATAGCGAGGTCTGGTTGCCAAACCCCATCCGCGAGATTTCGAGAAAGGGGAAAAACATCGCCCCGATCAACAGCACAAGCGAGGCCACCGACAATGCGATGATCCGGGTAAAGGCCCCTGCTCGCGGCCGGGCCAGAACCACATTGCAACGCACACATCTTGCCGTCTCGCCGGGTTCAAGATCATGCTCGACATGCAGGGCATCGCAGCGCGGACATGCAACAAGGCCCGCGCCCGTGGTCAGATCATATGTGCCTTCGCTCTGCATCCCGCACAGGATAATGCGCGTCTCGGGCCATGCAAGGCCATGCGCTGCGTCAAGCCCTGGGTGAAATAGGCGGGATTTGATCTGTTAACTGGCTTTTAGAACTCCCCGGTTAGACCATCCTGCCAAGGCCGATGGCATGGAGTGGCAGATGGCAGCGCAACGAGGCGGCAACCCGATCATCATCCGCCGGGTCTCGGGCAAGGGCGAATCAGCACATCATGGCGGGGCATGGAAGGTCGCCTATGCGGATTTCGTGACGGCGATGATGGCCTTTTTCCTGCTGATGTGGCTGCTCAATGCGACGACCGAGAAGCAGCGTCAGGGCCTTGCCGATTACTTCAACCCGACCATTGTCCATTCGGGCAAAGGCGGCGCGGATGGCGCCTTCGGTGGCGACATACAGGATTTCGACACGAATTCGGGCCAGGGCCTGGGGGCGGCGCGGGATACCAGGGGCGGTCAGGCGCAGGATGCCGAACTGGATGCCCTCGTCCGTCATCTGCAGGACGAGTTGACCGGCAGCGGCGCCGAATCCATGCAGAAAGTGAACCTGCTGAAACATGTCGTCACGCGCATGACCGATGAGGGGCTGGTCATCGAACTGACCGACCTCACGGATGCCCCGCTTTTCGTCGGCGACAGCGCGCAGGCCAGCCCCGTCTTGCAAGAGCTGTCCGTGATCCTCGCCCGCGTCCTCAAGCGGGTCCGCAATCCGATCGCCATCGCGGGCCATGTCCGCTCCTATCCAGAGCTTCTGATCCACTCTCCGGTCTGGGCGCTTTCCGATGCCCGGGGTCACACCGTGAGAAACCTCATCGAGAAATGGGGCTTCGACGCGCGGCGGATTCAGCGTGTCAGCGCCATGGCCGATCGCCGTAACCGCGCGGTCAATCCGATGGACCCCGAGAATAACAGGATCGAAGTCATTTTACTGAGATAGGGGCGCAGGCCGCCTGTTCCGTTAGGCCAATCTTTACCGCCTCTGACCCAGACTATCCCGGATCCGACTCAGACAGGAGCCCATATATGTCGATCTCTTCCGCTCTCAGCGCCGGCGTCTCGGGGCTTTCCGCGAACTCGGCCCGCCTCGCGAGCATTTCTGACAATATCGCGAATTCAAGCACCTATGGTTACCGGCGGGTGACCACGGAATTCGAAAGCGTCGTGCTCGGCGGCGCTCGAAACAGCGGCCAATATACCGCCGGCGGCGTCCTGGCGCAAAGCAGTCGCGTCGTCGACCAGCGCGGCAGCCTTGTCGGCACGAGCAATCCGCTGGACATCGCCATCAGCGGCCGGGGCATGCTGCCTGTCATCAATCTTTCGGAAATGAATGGCACCCAGGCCAGCAACGCGCCGCTTGCCATGACCCGCACCGGTGCGTTCCGGACGGATGAAAACGGGGTGCTGCGCACCTCATCCGGCCTTGTCCTGATGGGTTGGCCGACCAATGCCAACGGAACCGTTCCGGCCGTGCCTCGGGATTCGGCGGCGGGACTGCAACCCGTCGTGCTGAATACGAGCGGAGTTTTTGCCGAGCCGACAACCGGCATGACCATCGGGTTCAATCTGCCCGCCGCAGCCACTGTCGGCGGCTCAGACGTGACGCCGTCAACCACCTCGATCGAATATTACGACAATCTTGGGGCGTCCCATTCGCTGACCATGACCTTTACCCCCACGGTCGGGGCGGAAGGGACAGGACGCAGCAACCAATGGACGATGGAAATCCGCGACTCGGCCACCCTGGACGATCCCGCCACCCCCGACGATGAATCGGTGGTCGGCCTCTATGAATTGACATTCGCGGACGCTCCGGGTGGGCCCTTGCAATCAGTCAACATGCTCTCCGGGCAAGGCTATGAGGCGGGCAGCGGCGAAGCGACGGTGCGCGCCGGACATGGCGACATCACGATCATGATCGGAACACCTGGCGGAACGGACGGACTGACCCAGATCAGTTCCGGCTTCTCGCCGACCAACATCACCAAAAACGGCTCTGCCCCCGGCGTGTTGACCGCGGTCGAGATCGATGAAAGCGGTTTTTTGCTGGGCACCTATGATAATGGCATGACCCGCCGCCTGTTCCAGATCCCCCTGGTCGATGTGCCGAACCCCAACGGCCTCACGGCTCTGGACAATCAGGCTTACGCCGCCTCTCCCGACTCGGGTGCATTCTATCTGTGGAACGCGGGCGACGGACCCACTGGCTCGGTTTCGGGCTATGCGCGCGAAAGTTCGACCACAGATGTCGCGGCCGAACTCACCGATCTTATCCAGACACAGCGCGCTTATTCGTCAAACGCCAAGATCATTCAGACGGTGGACGAGATGCTGCAGGAAACCACCAATATCAAGCGCTGATCCACGCTGAGAAAGGAGCCGGAACATGAGTCTGTCATCCGCAATCTCCAGCGCCCTTTCCGGCCTCGCCGCCACGACGCGCGGAACCGAGATTGTCGCAACCAATATCTCGAACAAGTCGGTCGCCGGCTACGCCCGTCGCGAGCTCAGCCTGTCTTCGCGAGTCCATGCCGCCGACGGCGCTGGGGTCAAGATCGACGGCGTTCAGCGAATGGTGAATGCCGCGCTCTTGCGTGACAGCCGGATCGCTCAGGCCAATGCTGCTGCCTCCGGAAATATTTCAGCCTTCCAAGGCGTCATGGAAACCACCTTTGGTGGGGCGAATGACAGTTCCTCCCTCGCGAGCATGCTGACAAATTTCGATTCGGCATTGATCTCGGCTTCGGCGCGGCCTGACAGCGATGTCCGACTGCGCGAGGTTCTGGATGCCTCGACGGCGCTTTCGAGCAAGGTTCGCGATATTTCTCAGGCAATCGCCGATGCCCGTACGACTGCGGACACGGCCATCGCAACCGATGTCGAACGACTGAACCTGTCGCTCGCAAGGGTTGCCAGTTTGAACAGGCAGATCACCGCGCTGTCCTCCCAGGGTCAGGATACATCCAGCCTCATGGACCTTCGGCAAGCTGCGATAGACGAAATTTCCGAGACGGTTCCGATCGTCGAAGTCACCCGAAGCAACGGGCAGATCGCTCTGTTCACGCAAGGCGGAATTGCGTTGCTTGATGGGTCTAAGCCAGCCAGCATCGAGTTCAGTCCGGCCGGCGACATCGCTGCCGACATGACCATGCAAAATGGCAGTCTTGGCACCCTTGTGATCAATGGAAGATCCCTCAGCGCCAACGAACTTGCCGGCTTTGCCGGTGGGTCGATCGCGGCGAATTTCGAAATCCGGGATCGCCTGGCCCCAGGTTACCAGGCCAAGATCGATGGCTGGGCACGCGATCTCTACGAGCGGTTTTCCGACCCTTCGGTCGATCCCAGCCTCTCGCCCGGCTCGCACGGGCTTTTCACCGACCTCCATTCCGCTTTCGATCCCGCAAACGAAACCGGATTTGCCTCGCGCATTTTCGTCACAGGGCTCGTCTCACCAGATCAAGGCGGGGATTTGTGGAGACTTCGGTCCGGGATCCAGGCCGTGGAAGCCGGTGACGTCGGCGCAAGCGATGGCCTTTTGCGAATGAGCGCAGTCTTGTCCGAAAACCGGGTTCCAAGCTCATCCTCACTTTCGCATTCGCCCCGCTCGCTACTCACCATTGCGGGTGAGTTGTCGTCTCAGGCAGCATCCCTTCGCCTCAGCACCGAGGCAACGGCAGGACAGGATCAAGCCCGATCAGACAGCTTGACGACGGCGCGTCTGTCGCTTGGCGTCGATACCGACAGCGAAATGCAGGCTCTTCTGGCCCTTGAAACGGCCTATGCCGCGAATGCCAAGGTGCTCCAGACAACGAACGACATGCTTGATCAGATTTTGAGGCTGACATGACGAGTTTCAATTCCGTAAGCGATCTTGCCCGAAGCTATCAACTCCGCATGTCCCAATCGGCGCTCAGATCCAAGTTGAACACTCTCACTGCCGAGGTCAGCAGTGGCGTCAAGCAGGATATTTCGAAGTCGCTGCGCGGCGACCTAAGCCATATTACCCAGGTCGAGAACCGATTGGCGCTGCTGACGACGTACGGACAGAATATCGCAGAAGCGCAAAGCCTTCTTGAAGCGGTACAAAATGCAATGGCAAATATTCAGTCCATTGCCGCATCCGTCGGAACACATTTGCTTTCCGACGCCCTCGTGTCATCTGAAGCAACGCTCGACATATATCTTAAAAAATCGCCAGCTGACCTTCACGCCGCTCTGGGCGCATTAAATACCTCGGTCGGAGGCCGCTTCGTTTTTTCCGGGGCGGCGAGCGATACCCCCGCCGTCGGAACGGGTGCAGAGATGATCGCGCAACTCTCGGCTGCCGTTGCCGACGCAGAGGATATCACGTCCATAACAGATGCAATATCGGGATATTTCGACGCGCCGGTTGGGGCAGGAGGATTTGCCGATTTCTATCTCGGACGAAGCGGAGAGAGCACGTCAATAGCGGTGTCAGGCGAACATAGTGTTCCGCTGGATTACACGGCACTTTCCGAAAGTTTCAAGTCGACCCTCAAGGGCCTGGCGATCCTGTCCTACACTTCGGATCGAACCGACCTGAGCTATGACACGCGACGTGAGCTTGCCAGAACGGCCGGCGAACTTCTTGTCAGCGGAGAGACGGCCCTTACTTCCGCGATGACGATCGTCGGAAGCAGGCAGGAATCGGTAGAAAAGGCTCTGAACCGCAATCACGAGGAGATCACAAAATTCTTGAGCATCAAAAATTCAATGAATTCGTCTGATCCTTACGAAAGCGCTATTGCGCTACAAGAAATAGAAGCAAATATCGAGACGCTTTATGCGGTGACCGCCCGGCTATCCAAGCTCAGTATAGTGGAGTATCTGTAGTGCGGTTTATTTTTCACCTCCTCATTGTTCTCGCGCTGGTCAGTCCCATCCATGCGGCCCCCATTAGAATAAAGAACATTGCCAATGTTGAAGGCGTTCGGGGCAACGACCTCGTCGGTTACGGCATCGTCGTCGGGTTGAACGGCTCCGGGGACAGCTTTCGAAATTCGCCCTTCACCGAAGAAATCATGTCCAGCCTCCTTGAGCGTCTTGGAGTGAACATGAGCGATGAAACATTTCGACCAAAGAATGTTGCCTCCGTAATCGTGACGGCGACCCTGCCGCCTTTTGCGCGGACGGGGTCCCAAATTGATGTAAACGTCTCGGCCATCGGAGACGCGAAAAGCCTTCTGGGGGGCACATTGGTGATGACCCCGTTAAATGCCGCAGATGGTGAGGTCTATGCAGTGGCACAGGGATCTGTTTTGGCCGGCGGCACAGAAGCCAGAGCCGAGGCCGCCTCGGTCGTACAGGGGGTACCAACGACGGGTGCAATTCCCTCGGGGGCCAGAATTGAACGGGAGGTCAATTTTTTATTCTCTGAAATGGAGACGCTGCGGCTTGCGCTTAGAAATCCGGATTTCACGACGGCTTCTAGAATGGAGACAGAGATAAACCGGACATTGGGAAAGGGGCTGGCGCGGATGATCGACGCCGGGACCATCGAAATCAGTCCGCGACAAGTGGGAAAAGTTGAGCTTGCGCGTTTGGTCAGCGAGATTGAAAATGTCAAAGTCGAACCCGAGGCCTCGGCGCGCGTGGTGATCGATCACAAATCTGGTACCTTGGTCATGGGGGCAGATGTCCGAATTTCTCATGTGGCCGTTTCACAGGGGAATTTGACACTCCGAATCCGTGAGGCACCCATTGTCAGCCAGCCAAACCCATTTTCCCCCGGAGACACGATCGTTCTTCCCAGAAGCCAGGTTGATATCACGAAGGAGCCGGGAATTGGCTTTGCCGAGTTGCCCTCAGGAACCTCGCTGACCGATGTCGTCGCAGGTTTGAACTCCCTCGGTGTCCATCCGAGAGAAATGATTGATATTTTGAAGGCGGTACACGCTGCCGGCGCGCTTCACGCGGAACTTATTGTCAATTAGGTCATGCCGACGATCTGCCTGCGGTGATGGCTATTACGGAGAGTTACCAGTTAGAGGTCGTGATCCTCCCCATTTTTAGCACGACATGACCGTAGAACTCAGACGACCACTTTCAGTTTTACAGCGAGGTGCGCCCGCAGATGTCCCAGCTCATTGGGCTTGACCCCCATGGAGCCACAATTCACGCTCGGGGGTAGATTATTGTAGCTCCGTAGCCATTCGGTCGTCCGGTCTGAGCAACTTTTCAATCGGCGATTGTGGCGGGAAGCGGGGATTTTCCTGCCAAAGGATCGCCGCGATCAGGTGGAGGAACAGGGACAAAAAGCGTCCTGAGATGGGCAAGAATCTTTCGGATATTGTGGCCGCAGTCTCAAAGAACCGCCAAACCATGGGCTTGGCGGCAATGACCATCGGGTTCTGTTGGATCGCCTTGGCGTCGCCGGGTTCGACCTGAAGCGCGTATCATCGGCCGCCCTCGCACGGACCCGCGAGGCGCTGCACAACAGTCGGGACAGTCGGAGGGACCGTGGCCCCGGCGGGGCCGCGTAAGCCCGAAGACGATCCCAAGGATGCGCAGGTCATCTTGCACATGCTGCAGATCCGCGCGGTGCGGATCTTTCAGGACCCGATTGTGGCTGGCACGCACGACATTCAGGAGTTGTCCAAGACCCATGATGCAGCGTCGAGGACCAAGACTGAGCTGTGGCACCGCATCTTGACCTACTATCTGCCGCTTTACTTTCCGGAAGCCGGCCGTTTCCATCGTAGCTCGCGCATGGACTGGTTCCTGGCCTTTCTCGAGATGTTTCCTTCTCCGCATATGATCTCAGCGTTGACCCAGGAGGAGTTCGCCAAGGCCGCGTGGGCGGGGGTTGGACCCAAGGTCTAAAAGGCCCTCATGTTGTGTCCGTCAGTTTCTGCGCGGTGACCTGCCCCCCGGTCGTCCCTCGTTCATAACGAGAGTCCTTGGGTTGATAGTGGTCGGTTTCCGGTGTGGCAAGCGCGCCGGGCGCGTTGCCATCAAGTGCCTCAAGCGTCCGGCGCGCTTCTGCTGGTGTTCTGTTCCCCAGCGAGGAATGCGGCCTGACGTTGTTGTAGTCGTAGCGCCAGATCGCCAGTTTGCGGCGGGCTTCGCCCAGGCTGTCGAATATCTCCTCGTTGAGGCATTCGTCCCGCAGGCTGCCGTTGAAGCTTTCGATGTAGCCATTCTGCTGCGGTTTGCCTGGGTCGATGTAATGCCATTCGACGCCATTGTCGTTGGCCCACCTCAGGATGGCCTTGCTCGTGAACTCGGTGCCGTTGTCCGAGACGATGCAAGCCGGTTTTCCATAGATCCGGACCAAGGCATCCAACTCACGCGCGACCCTTGCCCCCGAGATGCTGGTATCGGCGATCAGACCAAGGTTTTCGCGGCAAAAATCATCGTTCACCGCCAGAATGCGGAACTTTCGGCAGGCCCCGAAGGTGTCCGACAGGAAGTCCAGCGACCAGCGCTGGTTCGGGCGCAGCGGCACTGGCCTCGGTGTGCGGCTGCCATGCGCCCGTTTGCGGCCACGCCGGCGGCGCACCGACAGCCCTTCTTCACGGTAAATCCGGTAGAGCTTCTTCTCGTTCATCACCATGCCCACACGCTCCAGCATGACACCGATGCGTCGATAGCCAAACCGGCGCCGCTTCTCGGCGATCTTGTGCATTTCCAACCGGATA
>NZ_SDEB01000050.1 GCF_004522175.1 Paracoccus ravus
CCATCAACGCCGCGAGTTCCGCCTGGATGGCCTGCTCGATCAGCTTGCGCGCGCCCTCGCGAATAATATCGGTGAACGGGTCTGAGCTGAATCCGGATGGATCGGGCAACTGCATGATGGTAGTCAATGACATGTGGCGTATCCTTTTCTCTGCTGAGAATTGACGGCATCTGAACACCGCCTTGATATGCCACCCTTCAGGCCATCACCAAATTTCGCCCGTTACTCGAACCGGCGGATTGCCTTGTCGAGCAGGCCGTTGATGCTCGGATCGATGCTGCTTTGCTGGCGGCCGAGACGCGACTGCTCGAGCAGTTTGCAGCCGTCACCGTCGAGGATCTGGCGAAGGATTTCGAGCGCCGACTGGACAAGAACGGTATTCCGGCCGGAATGATCTGCAAGCCGGACTGAGCGAGGTTCAGCAGGAACCGACGGGTTCGACCGGGCCAATCATCAGGTGAAGGCTTGAGCCTTGCTCCGGCTCGAGTGAAGGCCGATGCACGATTGCCGCCAGTTCGTCCCCGGGCCAGAGTGCCCCGCGAATAATGCCAACCGTCCCCCTCGAGAGGTGGTGCGGTTTCGTCTCCTCTGCTTTCGCTCTCAGCAGGCCGTACTCAAAAGCGGAGCCAAGAAAACTGCATCGTAACCGTGCCGTAGCGGCATCCAATTGCCATCCCGATTGCCGCATCCCGCAGGCGGGACCGAGCCGCAGGTCTAACAAGGGGCTTGCAAAAATCTCCGAGGCGATCTTCGCCAATCCGGCAACTTCCTCGGCGAACGCCGCGCCCGGGCCGAAGGCGGCCGCCGGATTTCTCGCGCGCAAAGTTTTCGCGACCTGCTGACTGGCAACACGTCCATCAAAACGGGGCAGGCTTTCGACCGGCAGCGAGGCCAGCCAGATATCCAGCTCCTCCGGCAGACTGCGATTCCAGAGGGCGAGCGAGACACCCTCTATCGCAATAGTCGCAAGCACCCGCGGATCTGTGCCGCTGTTCACTGACGTGGCAAAGCGAAACCCCGCCATTGCTCTCAACCCGGCCAAGCCGTCATGCCAGCGGAGATGCACGCCTGTTCGACATATTCCTTGCCCCAGATCCTGCGGATCATACCGCTGGTGTCGCCGCCGGTCTCGCGATGCAGGCGAGACCAGAGACGCAGGACCGATTTTGCACTCCAGGGCAGTGCCGCAGTCGAAACCCAGCGACTCAGTTCCGGCGGCAGGCGGTCATAATCTTCCATCGGCCGCGCGGTGCTGCGACAGCGGAGCGATGTCGACAGGTTGCGGGGGCTCATTGCAGATCCTCCTGATCGTCATCGTCAAGCACCGGATCGATCACCAGCAGAAGTCGGACCTCGCCGCTCCCCTCGATCGGAGGCGAGCGATGCAGAACCGCGGGTATCTCATCCTCGGGCCAAAGGGTGCCGCGGAGGATCGCGACCTCTCCGGCCGCCATCTGCAGCATCGGCGCGCCCTCCGGCTCCCGCGCGAATTGCGTGCCGCTGCCGCGATAGGTGCAAAGAAGGCGCGCCCGGATCCGGTCGACATGAAAACGACGGCAGGAGTTGGCGCTGACCGGCTGCAAACGCAGCCGCAGCTTCGGACTCGATATGATCCCGGCGAATATCAGGGCCAGTGAGGCAACGTCTCGGGTCATCGTCTCGCACATCGGCCCGGCAAGAATACCGACCCGGTCGCATTCTGCCTCGATCGCCCTTGCGACGTCCCCCGCCCCGAGCGTTGCTCGCAGGTGCGGCAATCGATCCGGCGGCACCTCGTTGAGCCACTGAAGACCATGCGGGTGAAAGGCGCGCTGCCCTGAAGGATCGTTGCGGGTTCAGAACGGAATTGGGTATGGATGGTCAACTGTTCCTCCCTCAGGCGATTTTGCGGTGGCCCCATTTTGGGAAGGGATCGGACAGGTTCGCCCAGAGCTGGGGCGTGAAGTCGAAGGCCTCGAGCAGCGCGGCATCCAGTGCTGCGGTGATGGCAGCCTTGTCCATGCCTGCCCCGATGAAGACCAGCTCCTGCCGACGGTCGCCCCAAGGTTCGGACCAATGCTTTTCCATCTCGACCAGCGCGTCGGGATGGCTCGGCCAGCGATCCTGCGGGACCGAGGCCCACCAACCACCAAGCGGCGTCACCGTCGAGATCGCACCGGCAAGACTGAACTCGACCGCCCAATTCGGCCGCGAGGCGATCCAGAAATGCCCCTTGGCCCGGATCACGCCGGGCAGATCGCCGTTCAGAAGCTGATGGATCTTCTGCGGATGGAAAGGCCGCCGGGCCCGATAGACGAATGAGGAGATGCCGTATTCCTCGGTCTCGGGAACATGGTCGGCGAAACCGTAAAGCTCTTTGGCCCACATCGGGTGCAAATGGGCGCGGTCGAAATCGAAAAGCCCGGTCTCGAATATCTCGGCAGCAGCGATACGGCTGAAATCGGTCTCGATCAGCCGGGCATCCGGGTTCAAGGCGCGGACGATCTTGCGGGCCTGATCGAGGCGTTCGGGCCCGGCCTGGGTCACCTTGTTCAGGACGATGACATCGGCAAATTCCATCTGGTCGGTCAGCAGGTCGACGAGCGTGCGCTCATCGCCCTCGCCCAAGGATTCGCCGCGATCGGCGATGAAATCATAGCTCGAGAAATCCCGCGTCAGATTAGCCGCATCGACCACCGTGACCATGGTATCGAGCCGCGCCACATCCGAAAGGCTGTGCCCCTCGGCATCGCGGAAATCGAAGGTCGCAGCGACCGGCAAGGGCTCGGCAATGCCGGTGGATTCGATCAGCAGATAATCGAAGCGCCCCTCGGCCGCCAGCCGGGCCACCTCACTCAGCAGGTCGTCGCGCAGGGTGCAGCAGATGCATCCATTGGTCATCTCGACCAGCTTTTCCTCAGCGCGCGAGAGTTCAGTCCCGCCACGGACAAGATCGGCATCGATATTCACCTCGGACATGTCGTTGACGATGACGGCGACGCGGCGACCTTCGCGATTGTTCAGGACATGGTACAGCAGCGTCGTCTTGCCCGCGCCGAGAAAACCCGAGAGGACGGTGACGGGAAGGCGCTTGTCGCCGGCGGGGTGGCGGTCTGGCATCGGCTTCTCACATGTAATGTTATCACATCACTTTCATAAGGCAGATCTTCGCCGATGCGCAAGCCGCCTTCAGAAGTTGCTGGTGGTTACTGCTTATTTCCCGCCATCTTGCTGATCCTGCCGGGCGCAAACCGCGCAGATGCCCTGATATTCGATGATGTGTCGCTCGGCAGTTGGCAAAGTACAGATTTTCCCGTTTGATGCGGCCAGCGACCTGGGAGCCAACAGCCCAAAGCGCAGGAAACCGACGGATATTGTAGCACCCCTGTCATCTTCCCCGGCTATTGAACCGCCACCAAGCAACCTGCCAGGGAAAGAAATAATGAATAATTCTCGCAAGTCGCAGACCGAGATCTTCCGCACTTCGCGGCTGGAAGAGGCAGATGGCCCCGGGCTCAATCCGACCGCCAATCGCACCATGGGCGACATCATCGCGGCCCGTTTCTCGCGTCGCGGCTTCCTTCAGGGCTCGATGGCCTCGGCCGCGATCGCGGCGACGGTATCGCCCATGGCCATCATGGCCGCCAGCGAGGCGCGCGCCGCCACCGGATCGGTGTTCAGCTTCCCCGAGGTCGAGGCGGGCGTCGATGCGGATCATCACGTCGCCGAAGGCTATGACGCCGACATTCTGCTGCGTTGGGGCGACAAGGTCTTTGACGATGCCCCGGAATTCGACCCGACCAACCAGAGCGAGGCCGCGCAGGAGCGCCAGTTCGGCTATAACAACGACTTTGTCGGCTTCATCCCGCTGGATGGTTCCGCTGATCGCGGCCTGCTGGTCGTGAACCACGAATATACCAACGAACATCTGATGTTCCCCGGCATCGTCACTGTCACCGACGGCGAGATCACGGTGACCGACGCCACCGCCGAACGTGTCGCCATCGAGATGGCTGCCCATGGCGGCACCATCATCGAGCTGCGCCGCGAGGGCGGCAAATGGCAGCCGGTGCTGGATGGCGCGCTGAACCGCCGCATCACCGCAAAGACCGAAATGCAGCTTTCCGGTCCCGTGGCCGGTCACGACCGCGTCAAGACGGCAGCCGATCCCGAGGGTCGCAAGGTCTTCGGCACCATTAACAACTGTGCCGGCGGCGTCACGCCCTGGGGCACCTATATTCTGGCCGAGGAAAACATCCACGGCTATTTCATGGGCGAACTGCCTGCAGATCACCCCGAGGCCGGGAATTATGAGCGTCTAGGTCTGCCCGGCGGAGAATATCAATGGGGACGCTTCGAAGACCGCTTCGACATCTCGAAAGAGACGAACGAACCCAACCGCTTCGGCTGGGTGGTCGAGGTCGATGTGATGGACCCGAACTCGATCCCGAAAAAGCGCACCGCGCTTGGCCGGTTCAAGCATGAGGGCGCGGAAAGCGTCGTCGCCAAGGATGGCCGCGTGGTCTTCTATCTCGGCGATGATGAGCGCTTCGACTATGTCTACAAGTTCGTGACAGCGGGCCGTTACAATCCCGATGACCGTGCCGCCAATATGGACCTGCTGGACGAGGGCACGCTTTATGTGGCGCGCTTCGACGAGGACGGCTCGATGGTCTGGCTGCCGCTGATCCATGGCGAAGGCCCGCTGACCGCGGATAACGGGTTCGCGAGCCAGGCCGATATCCTGATCGAGACGCGCCGCGCCGCAGACCTTCTGGGCGCAACCCCGATGGACCGGCCCGAAGACATCCAGCCGAACCCGAAAACCGGTCGCGCCTATGTCATGCTGACCAACAACACGAAGCGCGAGGAAGCGAACGCCGCCAATCCGCGCGTCGACAATGCCTTTGGCCATATCGTCGAGATCCTCGAGGCCGATGGCGATTTCACCGCCACCTCGGGTCAATGGGAAATCCTGCTGCAATGCGGCGATCCCTCGGTGGCCGAGGTCGGCGCGACCTTCTCGACCGAGACCACCAAGAACGGCTGGTTCGGCATGCCCGACAATGCCGCGATCGATGCCGATGGCAGGCTTTGGGTCTCGACCGACGGGAACAACAACAAGGCGACGGGCCGGACCGACGGGCTTTGGGCCGTGGATACCGAAGGCGATGCCCGCGGCACCTCGCGGCTGTTCTACCGCGTGCCGGTGGGTGGCGAACTCTGCGGCCCATGTCCGACCGAGGACATGACCACCATGTTCGTCGCCATCCAGCATCCCGGCGATGGCGGCGATGACTGGGAAGGTCACGGCCGTCCCTCCTATTACGAGGATCTCTCGACCCGCTGGCCGGATTTCAACGACGCGATGCCGGTACGCCCGGCTGTGGTCGCAATCACCAAGCAGGGCGGCGGCCGTATCAGCTGAAATGCCCAAAAGAGGTGGCCCGGCACAATGCCGGGCCACTGTCGCAAACCGGGCCGCATTTTGATCCTCGCAAGACCAATCTGAACATCACAGATTTCAAACCCACGGCGATATTCGGACGGGTCCCAGTACACAGCGGATTTAACTCTCGCGCGCCACTGACACACGTGGATAAAAACAACGGCTTGTTGCCAGAACCTTCGTGATTGCCGGGAGGCGTCCCTCTCCGCTTCAGCCGGAAGCGGGCGACTTGGTGATCGGTTTTCGAGCGACGGCCTTCAGTGGGGACAGCACCCCACCACGGGCACGACGAATTATTAGCGCGCCGCTGACAGTCTTGCGAATGGAGCTTCCGATGAAGTGTCTGATGACGGGGAGACGTTTTCTCCCCGTCATAGGCGACGTATGACTTGCGGCAGTGGGATACGGGTGCCGGCGCCTCACTCAGCTGAGAAACGGCATAAGTACGCTTGGCAGGAAGATCACCAGCATCCCGGCTACTCCTGCGAAGAGGCGGAAGAGGGTTGGTCCGCGGGCGATAGCCCCATGAGAGATTAAGGCCAAGCCGAGCCCGATCTGGGCAAAAGCAAGAATGGCCGCCCCCGGTGCGGTCGAAAGCGTCAGGATCGCCGGGTTGGCGATCATGCCCATCGGGATGATGTAGAGGCCGAGGCCAAGGGACATCGCCGTGATGGCAACCTTCACCCAATTCTCGCCGATCATGCCGGCAGCTATAAAGACTGCCCCGCAGACCGGCGGCGTGATGGTTGACAGAAGCGCGAACCAGAAGACGAAGAGATGAGCCTGCAGGGGCTCTAGTCCCAATTGCATCAGCGCAGGGCCCGCGACCGAGACGCAGATCACATAGGCTGCTGTGGTCGGTACCTCCATTCCCAGAACAAGGCATGCCAGCGCGGTCAGGACCAGGGACGGCCAGAGCATGCCAGATGATCCGGAAAGGATCAGCGAGGTGATTTTGATGCCGAGCCCCGTAACCCCTAAGACACCGATCACGATCGACGCGCAGAGGATGATCGATGCAATCATCGCGACCTGCCGTGCAGCGCTGATAAAGGCCAAGGCACAGCGCTGGCCTGCGCGCGCAAGATCAAAATGGAAGTGCCCGTCAAACATCAACAGGAAAGCTCCCACGATGATGGCCAGGCAGGCCGCGTATTGCGGCGTGTAGCCGTAGGCAAACATGCCCAGCATCAGGACGGTGAACGGCATGAGAAAGAAAAGCGAAGTGATAATCACATCGCGCGTGGCCGGCTGTTCGCCCGCCGCGATGCCGCGAAGTTCGAACCGGGTGGCATAGGCATTAATGCCGACCCAGACCGCCCAGAAATAGAGGATCGCCGGCAAAATTGCGGCGGACATGATCGTGGTGTAGGGCGTGCCGGTCAATTCAACCATGACGAAGGCGCCCGCGCCCATCAGCGGCGGCATGATCTGGCCGCCACTGGAAGCCACGGCCTCGACCCCCGCCGCCAGCTGCTTGGGATAGCCAAGCCGGGTCATCGCTGGCAGGGTGATGGCCCCGGTCGAGGCGACATTGGCACTAGCCGAGCCCGAGATCGAGCCGAAGAGGGCTGATGACAGGACCGAGACCTTGGCCGCGCCGCCCTTAAGACGGCCTGCCGCCGCCGCCGCGACATTCATGAAGCCTTGGCCCGCTTCACCTGCGTTCAAAACAGCCCCGAAGATCACGAAGATCGAGACCACGCCGACCGAAACCGCTGTAAGAGACCCCCAGATTCCTCCTTCAGCGATGGTCATATTGCCAAGAAACGAAGGCAAAGGGGTGCCGGCATGGCCGAATTCGCCGGGAATATGCTGGCCCCAAAGGGCATAGGCCAATGCCAAGGTGGCAACCAGTGGCAGCGGCCAGCCGATTGCCCGGCGCGCGGCCTCAATCACAGTGATGAGCAGGACGATCGCGACCCCTGTCTGGAACCAGCCCTCGACGAAGCCGTATTGGTCGCCGAGCATCTCGTGGTTCACCGCAATCCAGATTGCAGCGCCGCCGCCCAGAACTGTCAAAACCAAGCCGGACATCAATGGCCATCCGCGCTTGGCTCCAAAGAGAAAGATCCATGGCAGGGCCAGCGCCATGTGCAGGGGACGGCTGACAAGGTTGGGGATCAGCCCGGAAAAGATCAGTCCGAGATGGAAAAAAACCAGAATCGCCGCCAGCCCGATCCAAGCTGCTCGGCCAATCTGTGATTGCGTTAAATTTTCGTCCATCCTGCCCTATCCTTCATACGGAAAAGCCGGGCGCAAGTCGCCCGGCCCCCGATCCCGACTGTTGATCAGATCACTTCTGGCCGTCTGCCAGCGCGATCCCGGCTTCCTCGTAATAGCGGACCGCACCCGGATGCAACTTGCCGGTGATATTGGCCAGCAGGTTACTGTCCACGCCCTTCCACCACGGAGAGCTTTCGGCCATCTTCGCCTTTTCTTCCCAGAAGGTCTTCGTCAGCTGATAGGCGGTGTCCTCATCCATCTTGGTCGTGGTATAGGCCACGACCGGAAGCGAGGTGGTCATCACATCCGCGTCCTGCCCCGCATAGGTGCCGGCCGGGATGACCTGCTTGGTGCTGCCGGTCTTGGCGACCTCCTCCTCGGTCATTGACAGAAGGGTCACGCCTGCCGAGGCCGCTGCCTCGATCACGTTCGGCGCGGGCCAGCTGCCTGCGGTGACGAAACCGTCGATCTGCCCATTCTGCAGGGCCGGGACCGCATTTGAGAGCTCAGCATCCGCCAGTTTGACCTTGTCGGTCAGGCCGAAGAGGTCGAGATATTTCTCGCCCTCAGTCGCGCCGAAGCTGCCCTTGCCGAGAAGGATCGTGTGATCCGCCATCCCGGCGAAATCGGTAATGCCGCTATCTTTCGACATGACGAAATGCATGGTCAGGGAAGGCAGCGGAAATAGCGCGCGCACCTCGGCAAACGAGGGATCGGACTTGCCTTCAAAGCTGCCCTTCCCCTCGATTGCGGCGCTGACCAATGCCGGCGGCGAGGTAAAGACGTAATCGCCACCGCGTGCGCGCACCTCCATCACGTTCTGCTGGCTACCTTGACTTTCTTCGACGGTCGCATTGATCGCGCCCTCCGTCCCAGCCTTCAGAGCCTCGGCGATCTGGACGCTCATCTGGTAGTAGGACGAGCCCGACTTGGCGGCTTTCAAGGTCACGCGTGTTTCGGCCAATGCGGGCAGTGCAGAAATCACCACTAGGCCTGCCGCCAAAGCGGTTCGGTTCAAAAATTTCATGGATCAACTCCTCCGGATATCGTCGCTGCAGAATAGAGCACCCGGATGGTCCTGGGGCAACGTTGTGCCCGGAGAAAAATGAGCGACGGAACCCACTCGAGGCCGGAACCTGTTCAGTTGCAGTCAAGCGGCCATTCAGACGATACCCGGCGGATGCGCAGTACGGCCGCTGTTCCGCCAATCGTGCCCGCCGCGGCGAATGCAGAAGCGGTGTGACCGGTCGGCCCATTCCGGCCATTCGACCGCGACGGGTGCTGCCCTGCGGCATCCTCGGAAGCGGCCACTCAGACACCGCGCAGCGAGCTCGCACGTCTCTGACCAAAGCGGAGAAAAATCCACGCCTCGGTGTTAATGGCGAGATGACTTTCGAAGCATTCTCGCTGGGCTGGCAGCCGATTTATCCAAACGCGATTGCGCTGCGATCAGCACACGATTAGCCTTCGAACAATTCGTTTGAAAATTGTTCTAGGGCCCGTGGACATTTATCGGGATGCGATGATGGTCGCGGCGAGACGCCAGTTCTCGGCGTAGCTACAGGCGGTTTTCTCGCAGCGCGTGGCTATGGCTCGGAACTCCTTGATCTTCGCGAAGAAGTTCTCGACCAGATGGCACCATTTGTAGGCATGTCTATCGTGATCTCGCTGGATTTTTCGGTTCATTTTCGGCGGGATCACAGCGCACGCGCCTCGCGCATCGATCTCTGCGAGCAACCAGTCCGCGTCGAAGGCTTTATCTGCAAGTAGGGCGCCGAAGGCCACGTTCTCGATCAGTGGTGCGACGCCTTTCAAGTCATGGGCCTGCCCCGGCAGGAGTACGAAATCGAACAGGTTCCCGAGCGCATCGACCAATGCGACGATCTTGGTGGTCAGACCGCCGCGCGAGCGAGCCTGAGTCCCCGTTTCGGGGGAATTTGATCCACTGGATCAAATTCTGATCCCCTCAACTGCGCCGCTCGCCTTCTGGTGGGCCTGCACAACGGTGCCGTCGATCAGCGCGTATTCGAAATCTGGCTCCCCGCGGATCTCTCCGAAAAGGCGTTCGAAAACGCCCCCTTTTATGGATGGCCCGCCCCTCCCGCCGACCTCTGTGTAGGATGTCGGTGTTCAAAGGAGGAAGGAGCGAACCATGAGCATTGTCATCCTTGGCATCGATTTGGGCAAGAACAGTTGCAGTGTCGTCGGTCTCGACCGGGCGGGGACAGTCGTGATGCGTCGGCGATTGCGTCGGGAGGGCGTTATCGCCTTCGCGTCGAAGCTACCGGCCTGCATCATGGCCA
>NZ_SDEB01000051.1 GCF_004522175.1 Paracoccus ravus
CTTTGAACCGCCATGGCGCTCAACGGCCTGAAGCACGGCCATCGCGCCGGAGATCAGGAGCCTTCTGATGTCGCGCTGTCCCATCTTCGAGGTCTTGCCCAGACGAGGTTTGCCTCCTGTAGAATGCTGGCGGGGCACAAGTCCGAGCCACGCGGCAAAATCCCTGCCGCGCCGAAAGCCAGACAGGTCAGGCGCAAAAGTTTCGATAGTGAATCCGGGGAAGGTGAAGGGCCGCCCCTCCCGCATCCGGTCACGCTATGTGCGACTTCTCTGCCTCCGGTCTGAGCGTCGGCATCGGAGATTGTGACCGAGCCGTATTCGTCAGGCCGAGCGACGGATATGGGCCGAGTTCATGCTGGCCGCTTGGTCACCCAGATAAGGTTATCCCACAGCTCGGCCATCGCGCCATCGGGGCCCTTGCCCATTCGCGCGACCTTCTTCGCCTCCCGCGTGATCCAATCATCCGACGCATCGGCGATCATCGCCAACTCCTCGTCAACCGTAGGGAATGGATCAGCCTTTGCCAGCATCTCCGCGTTTGCCCAAGGCGGAGGTTCCGCATGCGAGACGATCAGCAGATGGCCACCGGGCGCAACACGCCCGGCGGCCTCCCGCAGAACCTGAGCGCGCGGCAGATCGACATGGCTCTGGAAGTAAAGCGCGGAGACCAGATCAAAGCGCCCTTCGGGCAGGCCTTGCCCCAAATCCCGCGCCTCGAACCGGGCGCGGTCCTGCAGCCCGAGTGACACGGCGCTCGCCGTGGCACGGTCGCAGGCGACGCCTGAGATGTCGACCCCAAGCGCCCGCCAGCCCTGCGTCGCAAGCCAGAGGACATCGTCGCCATTCGATGAGCCAAGATCGAGCGAAATCCCCGGCTTCAGCCCTTGCGCGACTTGCACCAGCAGCCTGCTCGGCTGTCCCGATGAAGCGCTGCGCTTCGTGCGGTAGATTTCGTCCCAATGCGCGCGGGGATCGGCGTCGATCATATTGTTCTCCTTGAATAGCGAGCCTGCGGTATCGCAGCGATCAGGCCTCCGGCCAGACCAGAGAGCGATGGAGTTGCGCGCCAGCCCAAGCGCCGTCACCGACCGCCAGCGACACGGAATGCGGCACCCGAGCCGCATCGCCGCAGGCGAAGACGCCGGGAAGATTGGTCTCCTTCGTCTCCCCCGTCGCGATCTGGACGCCCATCGGCGTCTCCATCAGCTTGCACCCCATCTTCACCGCCGCATGGCTTGCCGGCGTGCAGCGCGGCGCAGTGAAGAGGCCCGCGAACGATAGCTGCCGACCATCGGTCAGCACCACCTCCGCCTCTCCTTCGATGCCGATGATCGGCTGCCGCTCCACGGTGACGCCGCGGCGGTGCAGCTCCGCTTCCGCCTCGTCATTCAGGGGCACCACGCCATTGGTGAACAAGGTCGTCTCGCCCCATTCCGGCAGCAGCTGCGCCTGATGAAGCGACATCTTACCCGTGCCGATGACGCCAATCCGGCCCTGATCGAGTTCATAGCCATGGCAATAGGGGCAATGGAACACCGATCGCCCCCAGCGCTCGGTCAGTCCCGGGATGCCCGGCAGCTCATCTCGAACGCCGGTCGCAAACAGCAGGCGGCGCCCGCGATGCGCGTCCTCGTCGGCTGTCTCCACCACGAAGCCATCCTTCCGGCCCGAGGCGGCGGTCACTCGACCTTCGATCCACTCCAATGCCGGATAGGCCTCTAGCTGTTTGCGCGCATTGGCATGGATCACCGCCGGATCGACCCCGTCTTGGCCCAGAAAGCCATGCGAATGGCTGGCGAACCGGTTGCGCCGCTGCCCCGCGTCTATGATCAGAACCTTGCGCCGGGCACGCAGAAGCTGCAGGGCGGCTGCCATTCCGGCGTAGCTGCCCCCGATCACGATTACATCCTGCATCTGGTCTAGTCCTTGGTTGCGCGCCTTTCCGCATGCCGCCGGGTGAAATCGGCGGCCAGATCGGCGAGGGTAACATCGGCAAAACGCTCCATCAGTAGCGCCTCGGCCTCGAGGAATGCCTTGTCGAGCGCGGCATTCACCGCCTGCTCCACCAGACATTCCGGGACCTCATTGCGATTGCCGATGGCGAAGATCGCGGGCTCTCCCAGGGCTTCGTGCAAGTGACGTAGGCTGACGATCCTCAGGTCGGCGCTGATGCGCCAGCCGCCCGAATGCCCCCGCTCGGCCGAGACCAGCCCCGCCTCGCGCAGGAGCCCCATCGTGCGTCGCACGACGACAGGATTGGCCCCGAGGCATCGGCCCAGGGCGTCGGAGGTCATCGGCCCTTCATGCTCTGCCATATGCAGAAGAGCATGGAGAACGGAGGAAAGACGACTGTCGCGTTTCATGTAACTACATATGTTACGATTCGGCACCAAGGTCAAGTCTGTCCAGCTCGGACCCGTCAAAGAGCTTCAGGGTGCCACGAATAGACCTTCAGGGAAACATGGCGAAGCGCGCCAGTTCATGAGCTTTGCTCAGGCACTCTGGATCATCCGCGACATGCCTGCTCTCTCCGAACTATTTGGCTCGGGTATGAGCGAGGGCGCCACCACGATGCAGTCCTGTTTGAGCTTCACCAGCTGGCGATACAGGCCATAGCCGCAAGGGACCGCTTCATAGCAAAAGTGAAGTTCGCGGTCGCCACTGCCCAGCTTTTCGACAGCTTTCGCACATGGTCGGGACGATGGGGGGATCGTGCCCCAATGTCGGACTTCGCCACCCCGCTCACCCTGCGCCAGGGCAACCGAAATCGTCGCCTTGTGGACATCCAACCCGATGAATATGCTATTCTGTATGTGGTCTCTCCCCCATTCTTGAGGCTCGGCACCGGCCAACCTGGTGCAACTCTCGAACGGAGAATGCCGCGGGAGAGGCCGCCAACCCAGCTAGCTTACCGCCCGATCATGGGGTCTAGGGCCGGGCTAGGCTAAAAGAGACGTTTGCCGCGCTGGTCGATCAGGCGAAGGCGCTCAGGCGAGCCTGCCAGCGCGACCTGTTGGCCGGTGCGGGGCGAAAGCTAACGGGATCGTTAGAGCAGACAGACAGAGGGAGTCGGGATTTCTGCATTGCCAATGCCGCTACGTGTTGGCTCAGATCGCCGAGGCGATATCGGTCTTGGCGAAGTCTTCGCCGACATAGAGCAGCGGCGCTTGGAGGTTCTTGGCCAGCACATAGGCGAAACAATCGCCCATGTTCAGGCCTGCCGGATGGCGGCCTTTGCCCCATGCCGCATAGGCGGCGGCAGCGGCGATGGCGTCCCTCTCGGTCAGCGGTGCGATGCGGATGGTCGAGAGCAACCGCTCGACCGGGGCTCGGATCCCGCGCATTTCCGCGACGATCAGCACCTCTTGCAGGGTGCCTGCGGACATCACCGCATCGCTGGCCTGTGCCAGTGAGGTGGCGATCTGCTGCGCTTGCGGCTCGGCCAAAGTGACCGCGATTAGGGCCGAGGTATCGACGACAATCAGCACGGAAGCCCGTTCTCGTCGTAGAGGTCATGGGGCATCGGCTTTGCCCCCATGGCTGCAGCTTCCTTCTGGACGCTGGCGATCAGGGCAAGGATCGCAGCGGCGGGCAAGCGATCGCGACGCGGGACGATATCGGCGACCGGCTGGCCGTGGCGGGTCAGAATGACGGTTTCTCCCGCTTCGGCGCGGCGCACCAGATCGGTCAATTTGCCTTTGGCTTCTGTGATCGGCAATTCCATGGCGGCGCTCCTTTGTTCTGTTGAAAATGGACCATTATGCGGACCATTTCAAGCGGCGTGTCCGGCCTCGCTGCATCACGGCGAGTGCATCCACAGGGGAGTTCATTTAGGCCCGTGGAGGTGGCAGCATATCAGCACTACAGGCAAACTAACCAACGCCTCCGCATTGATGCTCCCGGCGGCATCGGCACGACGGGTGGAGATCTAGCTATGGGTGTCCGTACCGATCTGCACTAGCAAGCGGTGGCTTCGTCCGCCTCGAAACCATCTCATCATGGATATCGCTGCACATTGACTGAAAGGCCGTTAAGGGAAGGCCACGAGCGACTAGAGCTGGTCTCGACTGGCCGCTATAGGCCGGGCTGGGGTCAGCGTGGGGTGGTAAAAGCCGAATCTGCTGCCGGCAACAGCGCGTATCCGCGAAGCGCCGGTAAATTTTTCCGCGCAGGGTAGAACTGGCCTGCCAAGCACTTGGCAGGGCCAACGCGGGGCTGCGTATGAATCGCTTCAGTTCACTCGATCAAGTGGCGAAGACCGGTGCTTTCACGGTCTCAATGCCCAGTGATCCCTGCCAGCTTGTCGGGATTGCGGGTGATATAGATCGCGGTGATCTTGTTCTCGATCACCTCCAGGGCGGTGGTCTGCAATACGCCGTCGACCTCGCTGACGAAGCCGGGCAGGCCGTCGATGGTGGTGGCCTGCAAGAAATCCATCCTTCCGCCGAATTTGCGAGCGAGGCTGGCAAACAGCCGAACGAGATTGTCAGCGCCGACGATGACATTGGGATAGGAATGGACCTTGCCGCCACCATCGGCATGAAGGCTCGCATCCTTGGCCAGCATCATCCCCAGCCGGGCCGGATCGCCGGAACGGCAGGCCTCGAAAAAGGCCCGCGCCAGTTCGTGACCGCTCACTCGCGAGACCTCGTAGCGGGGGCGGTCGATCTGGACATGGGCGCGGGCGCGGCTGGCAAGCTGGCGGGTGGCGGTTGGGCTGCGCTCGATGGTCGCCGCCACCTCGTCGAGGGGCTGGCCGAAGACGTCATGCAAAAGGAAGGCTGCGCGTTCGAGCGGCGAGAGACGTTCCAGCGCCATCATCAGCGACAGCGTCAGGTTGTCGGGGCGCAGGGCATCATCCTCGGGCTCGATCAGCGGCTCGGGCAGCCATGTGCCGGGATAGGTCTCGCGCCGCGCACGGGCGGATTTCATCTGGTCGAGGCACAGCCGCGACACGATGCGGGTCAGCCATGCCGCCGGATTCTCGACAGCCGTGGCCTTGTGCCAGCACAGGAAGGCGTCCTGAACGACATCCTCGGCCTCGGCATGACTGCCAAGCATCCGATAGGCAAGGCGCAGCAAACGGGGCCGCTGCGCCTCGAAGATCGTCGGATCAGGCGGCATCGGCCTTGGCCTCGGGCAGGCTGGTCGCATGCGGGACGCGAAATCCCGCCTGCACGCGGTTCCACAGGTTGATCGCGCCGATCGCGACCGAGAGCCATGCCTGCTCATCCGCATCGAATGTGGCCTCGACCATTTGCCAATCCGCGTCGGGCGCGCCGGTATCGGCCAGACGTGTCAGGGACTCGGTCCATGCAAGGGCGGCACGCTCGCGTTCGGAATAAAGGCTGCTTTCGCGCCATGCGGGCAGCATATGCAGGCGCAGCGGGGTCTCGCCGTCCCGCAGTGCCTCGGAGAGATGCATCTGGATGCAATAGGCGCAGCCATTGATCTGCGAGGCGCGCAGCTTGACCAGATGCAGCAGCCCCTGTTCGATCGGGCAGGCCTTGAGCGCGGTCTCGAGCGCGAATAGCGGTTTGAACCCAGCTTCGGCGCGTTTCATGTGATCGGTCAGGCGGGGTGTCATGGTGATCTCCTGTTTTGATCTGACACCCTGTTGACGAGCCAGAACAGTCCGATGTGACATGGGCGAGGCATTTTTCACCGCCAATCCTCCCGACCCGCTCGCCGCGAACGCCGAGCGATCAGATCTTCGTCACGCTGGGCGGCCGCTGCGGGTTTGAAAGCCTCGATCAGAGCGCCTTCATCGCGGCGAACCTGACCGCCGCGCAGTTCGACTATGACAGCACCCGCCAGATCGGCGGTGGCCTTGGCACGGCCAAGGGAAGCACGGATGGCAGTAATCTGTTCGGCGCGAGCGTGAAGCTGGGCTACGACCACGGCACGCCCGATTACCGCGTGACGCCGACGGCCGGCCTGCGGGCCAGCCACCTGCAGCGCGACGCGTTTGCCGAGACCGGCAGCGAAATGGCCCTTGCCGTCGAGAAATTGAGCGAGGACCGCACCGATCTGCTTCTGGGGGTTGAGGTCGAGGCCACGCCCGCGCAATTCGGCAATTGGAGCGTCGCCCCTGCCCTGAGCGTCGCCTATGAGCACGCGCTGGACGGCGGCGACACTGAAAGCAGCGGTTTTATCGAGGAACTTTCCCTCGATCAGGTCTCGGACTTCGACGACAAGGACGTGATCCGGCTGGGGCTTCGGTCAATGCCAAGTTGGAGCAGTTCACAGTCTCGGCCGAGGGCAGTTATCAGGGAGAGAATGCCGGTGGCCTGATCGCGGTCAGCTACGCGTTCTGACAAAACCGCTTCCGGCAGGGCGACAGTGCCCTGCCGGGGACCAACACCGGTTGCCGTGCGCTGGCTAACTCTGCCCCATGGTCAATTGCATTGCTTTTTTCCGTGGTGGCGCTGGAATACGACTGGGCCTTGGTCTTTTCTGCACATCAGTTTCGGGTACTTGGGACACCTATTCGGCAACGGGAAACGATGGATTAGAAACGCTAAGCGAAGCGCCGAGATCGAGATCCTTCTGGCCCGCGTCTAGAACGAGCGTCGAAGCACAGTGACTAGTGAAGAGGACGACGGACAAGTCTGGCCTTTCTGAGAATCGACGCATTTAGAGACTGATCTTCGTCACACGCCGAGGTCGGCAAGCCAGACAAAACCCGTCTTGACGTCCTACCGTCGGAAGCGTCTTGAAGCCTGATTGGCGTGAGCCTGTTGGCCCACGTCATCCTCTTCGCGCGACCTCCAAAGCTCAAGCCGCCCCACGCCGCATAGATCAGTCCGCAAGAGACCCATCTCGGCACTATTAGGTTTCCATCAGAATTCCAACTTGGCAGCAGAGTCGACGGCGACTTGGGGCCGAAACGGAATGAGTCCGCCGTAGGCTCACCGCACTCGGCCGCGCCCATGGAAGAAGGGCCGAAGCTGCTATGCACGATCCATTCGATCCCCGCTGGGAAATGTTTGTCACCCGACGCGAGCACGCGCTCAGCGCCCCCGTTTGCTCAGTACTTTCCGAAGAACACGGACAGAGTTCGGGCATGTCAGAAGCTTCTCGGCCTTGTCGCGCGCACTCACCTGCGCCCTTTCGGGAAAATTCATCGCTTGCTGCGACGGCTGGTGACAAGGACGACTTCTGAATGCTTCCGGTGCCGGATGTAGCAAATGACGCCGTAACGCTTTCCCATCAGCGGTGATGCCGGAGATGTATTTGCGCTAGCATTACATGGTCTCGATCCGCAAGCCGACCTGGCCGATATCCTGGATAGCATCCACGACCACACGAACAACCGTCTCAGCGAGTTGTTGCCTTGGAAATGGGTGCCAATGATTGCACGTAAGGTCGAGGCCGCGTGATCCGCGACTGACCTCGCAGTCAATCGAAAACATCCGCGGTCTCAACCGGGCGCTTACTGCATGTGTCGGATTGGCTGTGGAGCGCCAAGCTTAGTCTCGCGGTTTGTCAGCCGCAGCAGACGTTTTCGGCGTCATCCACGGACCTCGTCCGGTGAGGACGATCCCGCCGCAACCGGTCGAATGGGTCAGGTCATGCGACGCCCTCCGATGGATCACGGCGGAACTCGGTGCCGTCGGTCAACATGAGATGGGCATTGTTGCAAAAGTCCGATTTGAGGCGGACTCCCCCCTTTCCCCCTTGGGATCAGGCCACGCGCTCGATCTCGGCGTTGCCGAGGGCGTTGAAGCGGTTCATGAGCGCGATGCGGATGTGGATTTCGGCGGCTTGTCGGTCGGGGTCGCGTGACGAGATCCGCTGGCCGAAGGATTTGAGGCACCGCATTTTCGCCTCGACCCTGCTTCGGACATGATAGTCGGACCATCGCTTCCATGTCGCACGACCGAAGCGTTGCGTTGCGCGCAGGATGTCATTGCGGGCCCTGGCAGCGGGGCAATTCTCCTTCCAAAGGCGACCGTTCCGGCGGATGGGGATGATTGCGGTACCGCCCCGATCTAGGATCGCGGTGTGGCAGCGCCGGGTATCGTAGGCTCCGTCGGTCATTGTCCCGATCTGTTCTACTGCCAGGATCTGGGCCAGAAGATCGGGAAGAACCGGGCTGTCGCCGTCGCTGCTTGAGGTGAACTCGAACGCCCGTATGTCTCCGGTGGCAGTGTCCACGGCCAAATGAACCTTGCGATACTGGCGCCTGCGATGGGTGCCGTGCTTGCGGGCCAGCCACTCGCCATCGCCTAGGAATTTTATCCCCGTGCTGTCCACCAACAGGTTCAGCGGCCCCGGCGTACGACGGTTGGTTATCTGGATCGTGATCTTCTTCTGTCTCCGGCTGAGGGTCGAGAAGTCAGGCACTGGCCAGTCGAGCCCGGCCATCGCAAGAATGCTGCCAACCATCCCGGTGGTTTGCCGAAGTGGCAGGCCGAAGGAGAGCGTCCGATCTTCTGTGTATGACTGATCCGGTCCATGCTTCACCGAAAGGAAGCATGCATGACGATCTCCAAGGAAATCCTCGACGAACTGCTGAAGGGTGTTGAGTGCCCTGAGGAT
>NZ_SDEB01000052.1 GCF_004522175.1 Paracoccus ravus
GATCCTCGCCCATCTCCGGGCGTTTTGGTCTCTAATCCTGGAACTGGTCGCGACGGCCATCTGGGATGCAAAAAGCCATCAGGGTGCCTTGGCGCTCGCCTGAAGCGGTTGTTCAGGCCAGACTCAATAAATTGATGCTGCGCGTCCGCTGAGCCCGACTGACTTGGCGACGCGAACAAAAGAGATTTCACAGTAACAACATCCCCTCGAGCTTCGTTATATCCCAGCGCGGACTGCACCAACTCTCGTAGATTATTCAGCTCCACTTCCGGTCGAGGTTCAAAGATCTGCGTCCCGTCCTCTTGTGTTTTTACAACGTTGTTTACCAATACCGCTACCGTTAGCCGTTGCCGCGAGCCGGGCTGTTTCGTGACCTCGCGCGTCATTTTACTTACTTCAAAGTTACTGCGCTGCCGGGATTCCGACCGGGAACTTGTCTGCGGGGAGCCTAGGTTGTCTGTTTGCTCTGGAAGGTTTGATGCCGCTGTAACTGGTTCGCTTTCCCCGCCGCTACTTTTATCCGCCAGGTCTTGGGTTTCTTGGGACACCAGTACTCGCTGCTCTGGGTCAAAACGCTGCTCGGTGAGCAGTTCCGTTTCGTTAACAAAGTCGAGATTTATCTCAACGAGTGCGTTTCCAGGTCCCACATGAGCTTCAAGGAGCCGCTCGACCCTGCTCTTCATTTCCTGGGTCAACTCTTGCGAACTTCGTCCATCACTTTCCGCAACCACACCGCGGTCACCATCAATGACCGATACCAATTCGGGCGAAAGGCCGGGCACTGCAGAGGATACTAGAAATTTCAGAGCCTTGGCTTGAGCTTGATCGATGGGCTCGGATCTTGTCACAAGCGTCACAGACGCGCGAGGTTCTTTCTTTTGTGAATAGCCTCGACCGGACGAAGCTGAAATGTGGACGCGAGCAGATTCAACATTCGGGAACGCCAAGGCGGTTCTCGCAAGTTCCCCCTCTTTCGCCCGCCAATATGCAGCATCAAACATCTGTGATGTGGTTCCGAACCCCGACATGTTGTCGAGCAATTCATATCCTGGGCCGCCCTGCGAGGGGAGACCTTCACCCGCAAGCGCCAGCCGGAGTTTGTCGCGGCTCTTCTCGTCAACCCAGATCGAGTTGCCTTTAATTCTATACGGGACGCCTGAACTCTCTACTGCGGTCAAAACTGCCGCAGCCTGCCGGGTTTCCAGTCCGCTATAGAGTAGGGCCATACTCGGCCGGCCTGCCAAAACCGTCGCAGTTGCAGTCGCGAGAAGCACTAACGGTACTATCGCGAAAATAAGCGCGCGCTGCCCGATCGTCCGCGCAGTCCAGTAGTGCTGAAGTACCTGCAATACTCTAGACCTCGAATCAGTTCTGTTATCTCACTGATATGACCTATCCCACGCTACAATTAATAAATGGTTAGTGAGCCCATGGTACATCGAAGACGAAGACAGGGAGAATCACGAATGTCCGAGGCCGGGTCTGTCGGTGAGACGTCGTCTAGTGTCCGAAGCAAAAAGCCGCTCATGTGCGCGCTTATTATTGCCATTTCTGGTGTGGCGGCATTTTCCACTACGTCAATGGGGTACTGGGTACCACATGAGGTTCTATCAGGAAGGGGTAAGGATAAAATTGATAATCCGACTCAATTCGTGAGCCTCCCACAATTTGCAATCAGCTTGCCGGGCAAAGAATATCGGACTGCCATCGTGGCAATACAGATTGAAACCGATCAACAACGCCGCGCCGAAGTCGAGTATCTCACTCCGCGTCTTGTCGATACATTCAACACTTTTCTTGCAGGCATAGATGTAAGTGCATTTTCAGCAAGAGGTATTTTAGATGTGATACGCAGCGAGTTGGCTACGCGGGCGGCCGTCGTCCTCGGCCCAGCCGCATTCACGGATATTCTGATTACGGAGTTTCGAATAAAATGAACTTAACCGATATCTTGCATGGCTTCATCCTCATGACAGGCATGGGGGTCTTGATTCTTTTTATTCTCATCTCAATCCGGCTCAGAAAACTGAACAATCTGGAATCGGGGCTGGGTGGCGCTATCGCAGTCATGGCATCAGAAATCGACCGACTTGACTCATCAATCCGGTCAGTAAAAACAGAAGCGCTGAGAGCCTCCTCCGATCTTTCTGCAGAAATCGAGCGCGCAAAGTATGAGAGGAAATTCTGGGCGCTGCAAGCCGATGTAGCCCAACCCGCAACGCATAGAAAGCGTTTACGGTGTAAAAAAGCGTCGAACGAAACGAGGGTCGGATGATGGAAGGTGAACGGTGGGGCAAGAGCCAGCTATGGAGTTTTCTTTCCATCTTTCTTGCAATAGCACCACATTCAGGCCGGGCCGATACTGTTCCGAAAGCACAGACTGCGGCCTTTTTAAAAGGATGTGAGGACGTGCCAGAGGCAATCCTCCTGGCGCAGAACCTGGATCTGCGACGGCAACGTATAGAAGTTTATTTATCTGAAATAGACAGGCGTGCCGCCGAAATGGATGCTGCTCGACGTGAAATCGCCACGCAGCTATCTACTTGGGCAGGCATTCGAAAAAATAATGGGCGACAGGCAGGCAATGGACAGGCGGGTAAATCGGATGAAGCGTTGAAACTGATTTCGATATATGACGCCATGAAGCCGGAGCAAGCAGCCGTTATTTTGGCGAGCCTTCCAGAAAGCTTCGCTGCTGATATCCTGCTACGCTTGAACTCGGAACATAGCGCAAAAGTAATATCTCAAATTGGCCCGGAGCAAGCGGGGATAATCACGTCACATATGGGAACGAGCCACGCGGATAAGAGGTAGGGCTACATGCTTGGTGTTTTCGGGATAGTCTTAACGTTTGGCATGGTTTTCGGTGGATATGTTCTTGCCGGAGGCAAGTTGAGCGTTATTCTCCATTCCTTGCCCTACGAGCTTATGATGATTGGCGGCGCCGCAGTTGGATCATTCATTCTCTCTAATAATAAGGATGTCATTCAACATTCTTTAAGCGGCGTATCTCGCGCCCTAAAAGGACCTCGCTGGAAGGAGCAGGATCTTGAAGACGCTCTCTGCCTATTGTGTCAACTATTGCGAATTGCGAGAGGAAATCCTGTAGAGCTCGAGCAACATATTGAGGCGCCTAGAGAGTCCACCTTATTTCAGGCGTTCCCAAATATTATTGAAGATCGAAAGGCGGTCTCGCTGATATGCGATGCACTGCGGTCGATCAGCTTAAACTATGATGATCCGTACCAAGTGGAAGAGATGTTGGCCCGTCGGATTGGCCTTTTGAATGACGAAGCATCGCACGCACCGCACGCCTTACAAAATATGGCGGATGCTCTACCTGCGCTTGGAATCGTCGCCGCGGTCTTGGGTATCGTTAAGACCATGAGCTCCATCGACCAGCCGCCGGAAGTTCTCGGAAAGATGATCGGAGGGGCGCTTGTCGGAACCTTCCTAGGTGTTTTTCTTGCATACGCGATTGTCGCGCCTCTTGCGCAAAGGTTACAGGCCGTCACAAGGCAGGACCAGGCATTTTACGATGTGATCAAATCCGTTCTTGTGGCTGGGCTGCATCAACATGCCCTCAATCTATGCGTCGAAGTTGGTAGGCAATCCGCACCAGAGCATATCCGCCCGAATTTTGCCGCGGTTGAGTCCGCGATCCGGGACCTTAGGAAAGCGTCGTGATGCTGATAGCTTTTCTTGTCGTAGGTGTGATGAGTGCTTCTTTCTCGGAAATACGGTCTGAGGCTTTTGCGCGAGATGTAACCGATCGCCTTCTTAGCGGACAAGGCATGCCAGAAGACCTCGCCGAGCGCCTAAGTGAATTTGAACCAGTAGAAAGAATTAAGCTCATCATATTCATGCGACGGGTGGGCGTTGACCTTGGACCCGCATGGTCCGCGGACAGAATCCTTGAGTCAGCCAAGGAGGGGGGAATTGACAAGAGATAAGCCAGGTAAAGATGGCACTTCACCCGTGCGGTCTCTTGCGGTGACTGGTGGGATTGTCGCGGTGGTGTTGTCGATGGTGATCCCTCTACCCCCGGTCGTCTTGGATCTGGGTATCGCACTTTCGATTTCTGTCGCGACGCTAATACTTATCATGGCCTCTCTCGTAGAGAAGCCCACCGATTTCCAGGCTTTTCCAGTCCTTTTACTTATTTCACTGGTCATTCGCCTCACCCTGAACGTTTCATCGACGCGCCTCATATTGACGAGCGGCCAGAACGGACCTGATGCTGCGGGACAGGTCATCAGCGGTTTCTCTGAGTTTGTTGCGGGTGGATCGCTGTTGGTCGGTTTGACAGTGTTCGCCGTGATATCGATCGTCAACTTCATGGTCATCACCAAGGGATCTGGTCGCATGGCAGAAGTTGCAGCGCGTTTCGCACTTGATTCCTTGCCTGGAAAACAACTCGCGATCGACGGGGATCTCAGTTCGGGTGCGATTGATCACGACGAAGCCAAGCGCCGGCGCGTGCAAGAGCAACATGAGATCAGCTTCTATGGATCGCTGGACGGTGCGTCGAAATTTGTCAAAGGAGATGCAATTGCTGGATTGGTGATCACACTCATCAATCTTTTTGTGGGATTGGCTGCGGGATTGTTTGTCCATTCCATGCCCGTCGCCGATGCATTGTCCAGTTATTCACGGCTCACAATCGGAGACGGATTGGTTTCGCAGATTCCTTCCCTCATAACGTCGATGGCCGCAGCTTTGCTTTTGTCCCGAGGCGGATCAAATCAAAATACTGCGGAAATGGTTTTCAGGCAGTTTTCTAGCAATTGGCAGGTACCTGCGCTCGCCGGGGGCGGACTGTTTGTCGTTGGACTGGTGCCCGGAATGCCGTTCCTGATATTCTTGGCATTTTCCGGCGCGCTCGCAGTGATCTCCTGGCGCGTGCATCAAAATGAGACCCGGTCCCATAACCGCGAAAACATGCAGGCAGTCCCCGATGAAAAATCGGTCTCGGCGCGGATCGGAGATATCATAGACACCGAAGAGATCTGTGTGGAAATTGGGACCGGATTGATTGCGAGTGCACTTGATGGCAGTCGTGGGCTGGGTCAGCGGATAAGCAGCCTGCGAATACATATAGCGAGATCCTTTGGGTTGATCCTTCCCGATGTCAGAATCACGGATGCCGCGGGTCTCGGCGACAGTGAGTATACCATTCGCTTGCACGGAGTTCTGCGAGGCCGAGGCGTCCTGCGCGCCCATTCCGCACTCGCGCTTGGTAATGAGAACACTCTTCTGCAGATCGCGGGTGAGAATGTGCAAGAGCCGGTCTATGGGACAGCGGCCAAATGGATTGTCCCTGAAAAGCAAGACGAGGCCGCAATCTCCGGAGCCACGGTGGTTTCGCCGATGGAGGTTCTGTCCACACATTTAATGGAGGTCGTGAAGTCGAACCTTGCCGCGCTACTTTCCCTGTCGTCGATGCAACGAATGATAAGAGAGTTGTGCGAGGTGTCTGACAACCATCGTGCGCAGATCAATCAGCGCTTCTTTGATATGATGATCCCAGAAAAGGTACCCCCCGAGACATTGCTTTTCGTACTGCGTGGCCTGCTTGACGAGCAACTGTCCATCCGGCACCTAGGATTGATCACGGAGGCTGTCTACGAGGCCCGCTCTGCTTCTCTACCCGAAGATTTGTATGAGCAGGTAAGGCGCCGGATCCGCAGCCAGATCTGCGAGCAATATACGGCGCATGACGGGCATCTCGAGATCCTGCATCTTCATCCGGAATGGGAGGGAGAATTGAGTCGGGCAGAGAGTGGTGGAGCAAAGACATCCGGTTCGGCCCTTCCACAATTGCAACGCAAGCTAACCGATGCAGTGCGTGCCGCGGCTACGTCGCAGGCCGCTGTGCAGAACCTTATTCTCGCAGTTCCCGATCACCGTCGCCGTTTAATTCGAACAATTCTAGGTCAATCGGGGGTTCAAATTCCTGTCATCGGGCTGGACGAGATCGATCCCGGCCTAAAATTGAGATTGCGCGGCGTGGTGGCCGCGTGATCGAATTACTCCAGGACCCGGAAACTGAAGCTCTTTTGCTGAAATACATATTGACATTCTTTCGTGTGCAGGCCTGCATCATGGCGCTGCCAGCATTTTCTATACCCGCAGTTCCGCAAAGGGTGCGACTGGCAGTCGGTATTTCACTTACGGCACTGTTCGCAGAAAAATCTGACTTAACGTTGCAGACTATTTCTATTGCAGATATTCTGTTCCTCTCAGTATCTGAGACCGCCACCGGCCTTTTACTCGGTGTAGTGGTTCGCATTTTTTCGATCTCGATTGATATTGCGTCAAGCGTCATTGCGGCAAGCACATCGCTGTCCCAACCTATGGGCTTCATAAACGAGCATGCCCCCAACCCCGTTGGGAATATATTGCACCTTGCTGGCGCAGCCGTCCTCATGGCGATTGGTATGCCAGTCGCTCTTTGTCATTTGCTGAACGAAAGTTATTTGCTGAAGCCTATGGGGTCATGGCCAGATATTTCCCATGTACTGCCCTTCACAATTGACGTCGTGTTGCGTTGTTTTTCATTGGCCGCTTTGCTCGCTGCGCCATACCTTATTGGTGGCTATCTTTTTCAGATTATTTCGGCTAATATAAGTAAGGTTATGCCGGCGCTTCCTGTCATGTTTGTTGCTGCTCCGGCGGCGATATTATTATCCCTTGCCGCCTTTGTAATTTTGACGCCATCGACCTTGTCGGTCTGGGCTGATGCTGTCCTTAATTTTATGGCGGACGGAGTGCCATGAGCAATGAAAGTGATGACAAGCAGTTCGAGCCTTCGCCGCAAAAATTGCGCAGGGCCCGGGAAGAGGGCCATATCCCTCGATCAACGGAACTCACCGCTGCGCTGACTTTTCTGGGACTATGGGGCGCGTACGCGTTGAGTTCGGCAGCGATGATTCCACGGTGGCAGGCGATGGCCGCCCGGGCCCTGGGTGGCGAACCTATGCCTGAGACCGGGAGAGATTGGATATTTGACATTGCGCATGGTTTGGGAATTCACGCTTCCGCAATGGTTTTGCTATTCGTAGGGTTAACCGCTCTACCAGTCATCTTTGGCTTGATCGTTCAACGTTCTGTTGTTTTCATCCCAAAGAAGTTATTTCCGGATGGAGGACGTATAAACCCTCTGCGTAACGCGAAGCAAAAGTTTGGAAAAGAAGGCCTCATTTCTTTTACAATTTCTCTCATAAAAGCCAGTACTGTCATCGCAGGCGGGGTTTTCCTGTATCGCTGGCTTGCTTGGTGGATCATAACTTCAGATCGCGCCATCGGTGCTCAGTGGATAGACGGCATGAATTTTGTTACCCTTTGGATGATTTATCTCGCTCTTTGCACGGGTGTCGTATTTGCAGGAATAGATGTTCTATGGAAAAGATTCGCTTACATGCGTCAACAAATGATGTCGCGCCAGGAACTGCTGGACGAGAACAAGGAAAATGAGGGAGATCCTCAGTTCAAGGCCGTCCGTCGCCAGAAAAGCGTTGATATCGTCTTAAGTTCGATGCTCGCGAATGTCGCGAAGGCCGACGTAGTTATCGTCAATCCAACACATTATGCCATTGCTCTTGAATGGAAAAGGGGAAGCGGTCGGGCGCCGGTGTGTTTGGCCAAGGGTGTCGATGAAATTGCGGCCCGGATTCGGGAGCAGGCCACCGAACATAGGGTGCCTATCTGGTCCGACCCTACCTGTGCTCGCGCTCTTCATGCCTCAGTGGCGATTGGAGAGGAAATTCAGGCCGAGCATTTTGCTCCGGTCGCTGCGGCGATCCGCTTCGCCGAGTCGATCCGCAGGAAGGTTCGTGACGGCTGGGCTGTCGCACCGAATGTCAGCGTGACATGAAGCGAGACCGCCGACTTGAAGGGTTCGTGGGGATCGCCCAGTTGCGATCTGATCTTGAGTTGCGGCGGTTTTCTGCTTTCAGTCAGCATGTTAACGCGGCACGCGCCGAAATGGGCGCGATCGAGTGCGACCTGCAGCGTATCTATCAAAGCGATGCAGCGTTTACGATCGCAGAGGCAAAATTGGCAAACGCTTTGTCGCGTGAACGTTTGGCGGCACTTGCTCGTGTGACAGAGGCGCTTGAACAGATCCGACCGGGCTATGAAGAGGCTCGGCTCAAAGCTCTCGTTGAGATTGGAAGGGTGGAAGTGTTACGGCGAATCTCGTCGGTTAGCCGTTGATGATGTGATCGCCCCCCAACGGCATCGGTGTGCCAAGTTGGGTCTATGACGATCCACAAAGGAGAGCGGTCATGTCGGAGATTAGCACTGTCGGTATCGATCTGGCGAAGAATGTTTCAGGCGCGCGAGGCTGATGTGTCCACTTAGTCTGGCCTGAACAACCGCTTCAGGCGAGCGCCAAGGCACCCTGATGGCTTTTTGCATCCCAGATGGCCGTCGCGACCAGTTCCAGGATTAGAGACCAAAACGCCCGGAGATGGGCGAGGATC
>NZ_SDEB01000053.1 GCF_004522175.1 Paracoccus ravus
GCCTGACGAAGCACAGCCATGATCTGCGGTTCCGTGAAACGGCTCTTTCTCATTCGAATCTCCTCAGCTCACGCTACGAGAAAATTCTACTTATGCAGCCCCTTAACCATGGGGAGGATTACCCTAGGGTGCGGGTGGTTTCCAACCAGGAAAGTAACTTTTTCCTAGCGCTCATTATCCCTTCACAGATGAAGTAAATCCCTTGACCCAAACGGCCTGATCCTGCGACCGTTAGTCGACGTTAGTTTTCGAGCAGGAAGAAACCGGGACACGAACGAAACAGGAATTCAGAGATCTGCCAGAGATTTCCTCAGGCGCTCAAGACGATCTTTTCGGATAACGGACAACGGCGCCTGTCCAGCGAGTGCCATGATTCGACTGAGCGCGGTGTCATTGCTGATCACCCTATTGATGATCTCGCGCACAAAGAACGCCGCATCCGCTTCCACGGAAAGAGCCTTCTCAACGCGGTCAAGGAGGTTCTCGATTGCATCGCCTCTTTCGATCCAAAAGGTAATCATGCCGTCATAAAGCGCACCGCCCCTGCGGATGATTTTCTTCGGCGGCCACGGGCGCGGAGGATAAAACAGCCTGATCTCGGTCTCGATAAGTTTCATGCTGTTTGAAAACAAGGATCCCGTCATGCCGAGAACCCGGTCCAGATCGGTCTCTCCTACATCCACCAGTGTGTCGCAAACGGATGTCAGCCATCGGGAGTTCAGATGGGTCGCGATGGCTGAATGTTCCCTGACGATGCGATTGAAAAGCCGCCGTGCCGCTGCATTTTCTTCGTCTCGCCGCAGGACCACGATGGTACAGGCCAGAAGATGGCACAGCCGCGGCTTACCAGCGAATTCAGGTTCCAAGTGACGGAAGTGATCAAGCAGGTCCTTCCTGCGGTGGTTCCAGCCTTTGGCAGTGCGTCCCGGTATGACCGAAGTGGCGAAGAGCTCAAGGTTCACCTCCGAGGACGGAAGGACGGAAAGCTGCGCGTCCGAAGCAGCCGCGTTTTCGAAATAGGAAGGCCAGAGTTCCGCGAGCACCTCTTCGGCGTCCAGATCCTTCTGGCTTTTAATTGGCCGGGCATCGCTCCAGCTGAAATCGTCCGGCTGATAGCCCAGTTGATCGAAATCCGCGCGGAAGAACGTCGCGATCCTGTCTAGTTCCGCAGCCGTCAGGTCATCTGCGGTAAGGCTCCCCTCGCGCATGGTGGTATGCCGCGTGAAAGGTAGCTCTGCGTCAATACCCTGCGCAGCGCAGAATCTTTCGAAATCTTCTTCGAGGTTTTCGAAACGCAGGATGTGTCTGGCCAAGGCTAGGCAGTTAAAGGCATCCGTCTGGGGCCACATATGGTGCTTCAGGTTATGAAGCGGGTGCCTGAAACTCCGGTCAAAGCCGATCGTGGGATCCTCGAGTGCATCCAAGGCCTGAGAAACAGTCAAACCGGGCAGGCGAGCTTCATGATAGTGATCTGAGCTGGCAATCGCGCGCGCGCCACATCTGAACATATTGACAGCGGAGAGGAACCGGTCGGTAGGGTGGCGGATGACAGCGAGGCTGGGGAGACCAATCCAGTCCTCCGGTATGGCCCCTGCCACCGGACCGACTGACCGCTTGCCAAGCGCGGTCCGGATCGAAGTCCCTGCATTTTTGGGAATGTGGATAAACACGACGCCACGGTCAGGAAACAGAAAATTCACGTCTCGTCCTCTCGAGCCCGATCCGGGCCACGCTGCTGGTGAGGATGCTATGGATGTCTTCAGAAAAGACATGGTCAAAATGAGCAGATAATGCCGCTTGCGGCGAGCGCAGCGGCGCCCGGCCGGAGAAGTCGACGGCCGTGTAACGTTGCTCTCCGCCGAGCCGCTCCACTTTCTTTCGATGGCGGGGATCAAACTTGAGATCCAACACTGCACCGCAAAACTCGACTGCGTCACGATCTCGGTGCTCGACAGGCCATACCGTGATCTGTGCGTTAGGCAACGCCGTCTTCAGTTGGTTGAGGATCGACAACCACGAGATCAAGGCGGCGGGATCTCTCACAGTATCGGCCACGGCGGCATAATCATGCTGCGGCGGTGCGACAAAATGGAGTGAAAGATCCTCTCCGGAAAAAAAGCTTTGCAGCTTTGCCAGCACCGTCCGGCAATCAGCATAGAGGCCGCGTGCAGTCAGAATTTCATTTTTGCTGCACAGGATGCCGTGAGCAGACATGACGACCCGATTATGGTTCCTGCCAAGACCGAGCTCGGAGACATGTCTCACCTCGGAGGTTCCATCCAGCAAGGCCGGACGAACTTTCGAACGAAACTCGGCTGCCGAAACCATGTAGGTCAGGGCATTTGCCATCTCGCGGGAGAACTCGTTTGCAACACTTTCAAGAAGGGCGGGATAGACGTCGTGAGCCCCGATGTGCAGGTGATATTGTGTAGATGTCAACGACCGCCAGCCCTCTTTAATTCCACTCTGCCACCTTGTCCGAATTCGATCGGGAGCGCAACTTGGAGCACATTGGCACTGGTCCCACAGGCAAGGCCAAAGCACCGTGCGAGAAAGTCTCCATCGACGCTGTTCACCCGCGTTGTCCCGGGCGCGACTTAGGATGCCTACTGGGCGGTGATCCTCTGTCGCGATCCAGATCGCCGCGCTTCAGGGTGACTACGTTTTACTATCTGTTCCTCTCCAGACAACTCTGCGGGGGTCAGCGCCGCCCGGCAGATTGGCCAGGGCCCCGGTGCGGGAACGTACATGCTGCTCTTTTGCGGCGTGGATGTCGCTTCAGGGCGGCATGCACCGCGGCGGGCACGCATGACCCAAAGGGGCTCACTGCTGCTTGGCGGCGTTTCGGCGCCACCGTGTGACCTTTGGCAGGCTTGAGCGCGGTGGTTTCCGCAATTTGCTGCGCTGAGAGCCGCTTGGCCGATTTGGATAGGCCCGTTAAAGAATGATGTCACTGCCACGTCAGGAGGACCCAAAAAGTAAAAGGAAGGCCCGTTTTGGTGTGAAATGTTTCCCCGTCAAGTCCGCGCACCCTATCCCAAAGCACTTCGATATTCTTCAAACCGTTCTCCTATCGCCCCTTGTGCTAGCCCGAAAACGTGCGCGCGGTCATCAAGACACTGGTGGCAGCAAGCAAAACGGCGCCCAGAACCCAGATAATGCGGGGCAAGGCTCGCAACAAGCGCCTGTCGCTTCCAAGCCGACTTCCCTGCCCTCTTTCCCAAAGTGTGACGACTGCCAAACGGAAGGTTGCCGCAAGTAGCAGCAATGAACACAAACTCAGCGCCAACAGGAACCAAGTGTTCTGTTGATGTGTCGGCAAATAGCGAAACCAGAAGCCGATTATGGTGACTGGCACGACGAACCACGCGAGCACAACTGCCACGGAATATTGTATAATTTCCACTACCCGGTAAGAATGTTCGTGCCCCAGAGAACGTGCGTGCCTCAGAAACCAGGTATGTCTCACAAGCACGAGGCGCATCGGCCACGGATCGATCTTCTCATCAAGAAATTCACCGTCGGGAAAAATGGCCGGAAGACTGGACAGGTCCTGCCACATGCATTGAAGATAATAATGCAGATAGATGTATCCCGATAGCAGAAGCGTGGGCGCCACAAAATAGAATCCCTGAAGGGGAATTTCAGTATTTATGATCGGCAGAGCGGTCTTCTGGGAGTTTAGGAGCAGGTCGGCATTATTCGTGGCGCCAATTGTCAGCCAACAATAGAGGCATGCTCCCATTAGGGCGATGAAGGTAGCCTTTGCGCTTTGCGCAGCCTTGTCAGCCCGCTGGAGACGCTCGAACTTCTTAACTTCCTCTGGAAGACGTGCATTCGCCAACCTCGCACCGGATAAATTAACGGGCATCAATCCCTTCGCACGAGATAGGTCCGCGTCGCCCAAGTCGGCATCTCTGAAGTTTGCGGCGGAAATATCCGAGTTTTCGAAATGGCAATTCGCTAACATTGCGCCTTCAAAATTTGCCTTATAAAAGTTACAATCTGAGAATACGACTCCCCAGAGATCAGCCCACCTGAAGTCGGCTCGGCGGAAGTTGCGACCGTTTGGCTCTGCAGGAACAGGCTCTGCGCTAAAGTATGTCCGGAGATCCTCCTGGTTGAGCTTCCAGCCGATGAAATCACCCGTTTCGCTGTTTTTCTCCTTCTCGAAAATGAGCCTATCCATGGCCGTCAGATATTCTTGGTCTCGCGCCCCAGGGGGCGTCTCCCAATGCCGCCGAGCGTTTCGCGCTCGTACTTCGCGGTCCGTCAAATGCTTCTCGGGCGGAGCCATGATTCGACCCAAACTGTTATGAACGCGCGCACCTCAGATTATATCAACCGTGGCGTTTATCCAAGGATCAGGACCCAATAGCGTCATTTTTAATGATTTTATTCGGGCTCCGCGCTGGAACATATGCGCGGTCGAAACAGGTTCTCCAGAGGATCAAGGCAATCAAGAAAAGGTCGTCTGTAAGGTGCATCGGTCCGGTTGGAACTAGCAAAGGGCAAGACCACCCTCGTCAAGCGCAGTCACCAGAGATGTTCGACGGGATATTCGGTGTAAGTTCGCGTTCTCAGTAACTTGGTCCGAGCGCCGGTATATGGAGCCCAAGTGTTCGGTCACTTCGCGATTAAACACCGCTCAGTGGAAATCCCGGCTCGGGAAAAGCTTTCTGGCCTGCTCGCGGGGATGGCGTGCGCGGCTGGCGGTGCGGATCGGCCTGAGGGTCTCGCCTGCCCGCTCGGTCTCGGCTGCGATCCGCAACGGATGCCCGAGAACCGAGAGGCGATGCGAGAGATCCTCGACATGCTCGGCGATCAGATGGGTCACCTGCCCGTCGCGTTCGATCCGGCCGGTGACGCGCAGCAGGCGGGCGGCGACCACGGCTGCGCGACAGGTCTCGTAGACCTTCGTCCAGACCACGACATTGGCGGTGCCGGTCTCGTCCTCGAGAGTGAGGAAGATCACGCCCGAGGCGGTGCCGGGGCGCTGGCGCGTGATGACGAGGCCGGTGATGACCACCCTGCCCCGCGCCTCGGCCAATTTGGCATGCGGCAGGCTTTCGGGCAGATTGGGCCGCAGGATCTCCAGCGGATGGGCGCGGAGTGACAGGCGCAGGGCGAGGTAATCCTCGATCACCTCCTGGCCCAAGGTCATCCGGGGCAGGTCGACCATCGGCTCGCGCTCGCCCTCGCCGTCCATCCCGAAGAGCGGCAGCGGCTTGGGCGCCTTCAGCGCCTTGGCCTGCCAGTTCGCATCGCGGCGGGACAAGCCAAGGCTTGCAAAGCCATCGGCCTCGGCCAGCCGGTCCAGCGCATCGGGACGCAGCCCCGCCCGTCGCCAGACGCTCTCGACATCGGGATAGCCATTGCCGCGTGCCGCCGCGACCCAGATCGCATCCTCTTCGCGCATGCCCTTGACTTGCCGGAACCCCAGCCGCAGCGCATGGGTGCCGTCCGCCCGCGGCTCGATCGTGCAGTCCCAAAGCGAGTCATTGACCGAAACCGGCCTGACCTCGACGCCATGATCGCGGGCGTCGCGCACCAGCTGCGCCGGGGCGTAAAAGCCCATCGGCTGGCTGTTCAAGAGCGCGCAGGTGAAGATCGCCTGATGATGGCACTTGAGCCAGGCCGAGACATAGACCAGCCGGGCGAAACTGGCGGCATGGCTTTCGGGGAAGCCGTAACTCCCGAAACCCTCGATCTGGGCGAAGCAGCGCGCCGCGAAATCCGCGTCATAGCCGCGCTCGAGCATGCCGCCGACGAAGCGGTCGCGGAAGCCGCCGATCGTGCCCATGCGCTTGAAGGTGGCGAGCGAGCGGCGCAGCCGGTCGGCCTCGGCCGGCGAGAAGCCCGCCGCAACCACGGCGATCTGCATCGCCTGCTCCTGGAACAGCGGCACGCCATAGGTGCGGCCCAGCACCTCCATCATCGCCGGACCGAGATCCTCGACCGTCTCCTTGCCCTGGCGGCGGTTGAGGTAGGGGTGCACCATGCCGCCCTGGATCGGGCCGGGGCGGACGATGGCGACCTCGCAGACGAGATCGTAGAAGTTGCGCGGCCGCATCCGGGGCAGGAAATTGAGCTGCGCCCGGCTCTCGACCTGGAACACCCCGATGGCATCGGCGCGGCAGAGCATGTCATAGACCCGCGCGTCCTTGGGCGGGATATTGGCGAGGGTCCAGCGCTCGCGCCGGTGTTCCTCGATCAACCCGAAGGCCTTGCGGATCGCGGTCAGCATGCCGAGCGCGAGGATATCGACCTTCAAGAGCCCGAGCGCGTCGATATCGTCCTTGTCCCATTCGATGACGGTGCGGTCCTCCATCGCCGCGTTCTCGATCGGGCAAAGCTCGTCGAGCCGGCCTTGAGTGATGACGAAACCGCCGACATGCTGGCTGAGATGGCGCGGAAAGCCGATGATCTCGCCGATCAGCCGGACCGCCAAGGCGACGCGCCGGTCCTCGGGATGCAGCCCGGCGTCGCGCAGCCGCTCCTCGCTCGGCGCGGCCGAGGACCAGCCCCAGATCTGCCCCGAGAGCCGGGCGATCACATCCTGACTGAGGCCCATGACCTTGCCGACCTCCCGGATGGCCGCGCGCGAGCGGAAATGGATCACCACCGCGGTCAGCCCGGCGCGTTCGCGGCTGTAGCGGTCGTAGATCCACTGGATCACTTCCTCGCGGCGTTCATGCTCGAAATCGACGTCGATATCCGGTGGCTCGCCGCGTTCTTTCGAGATGAAGCGCTCGAAGATCAGGGTGATGCTTTCGGGCGGCACTTCGGTGATGCCCAGAAGGTAGCAGACGACGGAATTGGCCGCCGAGCCGCGACCCTGACAGAGGATGCCCTGCGCCCGCGCGAAGCTGACGATGTCATGGACCGTCAGGAAATAGGGCGCATATGCGACCTCGGCGATAAGACGTAGCTCCTTCTCGACGCGCGAGACGATCTTCGGCGGCGGGCCGTCCGGATAGCGCCAGATCAGCCCCTCGCGGGCGAGGCGTTCGAGGCGGGCCTGCGCCGGTTCGCCGTCCTGCGCCTCGTCGGGATATTGATAGCGCAGCTGATCGAGGCGGAAGGCGCAGCGATCCGCGATCTCGACCGTGCGGCGCAAGGCCGCCGGATAGCGGTGGAAGATCCGGGCGAGTTCGGCACCGGATTTGAGGCGGTTCTCGCCATTGGCCAGGCGGCGGTCGCCGATCGCGTCGATGGTGCAGCCCTCGCGGATGCAGGTCAGCACATCCGCCAGAGGCCGACGGTGTGAGCGGTGCATCAGCACATCGCCGACCGCGATAAGGGTCAGGCCTGTCGCCTGCGATATCCCGGCCAGCCGGTCCAGCCGCTCCTGATCCTGACCGTCATAGACGGGGGCGGCACCGAGATGGCATTGGCCCGCGAAGCGGCCTGCGATCCGCCGCAGATCCGGCATGAAATCGTCCCCCTCCAGCGGATCGGGCGGCAGGGCGATCAGGATCATCCCCCTGCCCCATTCTTCCAGATCAGCCAGACCGATGTGGCAGCTGCCTTTCCCGGCCCGCCGCTTGCCCAAGGACAGAAGCCGGGTCAGCCGCGACCAGGCGGCCAGATCGGTGGGCAAGGCAAGCCATTCAACGCGGCTGTCATTCAGCACCAGACGGGCACCGGGGATCAGCCGGGGCAGAGGCACCGCTGCCCCCTGCCCCACCTCATCGCGCAGCCGCTGCAATTCCTTCAAGGCCGAGAAGGCCCGCACCACCCCGGCCACCGAATTGCGATCGGTGATGGCGATGGCGGTCAGGCCCAGCTCAGCGGCCCGCTGCACCAGTTCCTCGGGATGCGAGGCACCGCGCAGGAAGCTGAAGTTCGAGGTCACGCAAAGTTCGGCGTAGGCAGTCACAGGAACACCCCCTGCGCATACCAGTCCTTTGAGGCCGCTTGCGGGGTGCGAAACAGCCAGAGCCGCGGGCCTTCATGCGTCTCGATCCGCCAATAGTCCCGCGTGCCAAAGCGCCAGGCCGGGTCGTCATGCCACCAGTCCGGGGTGATCCGCTCGGGGCCATGGGCGCGCAGCGTGGTGAAACCCATCCGCCGCCAGTTGAACCGGACAGGCGGGTTGCCCGAGACGCGGG
>NZ_SDEB01000054.1 GCF_004522175.1 Paracoccus ravus
GTGTTGATGTCTTCGATTGGGTCCGCAAGCTTCCTGAGGTGGGCACTCCCTCTCGCCGCGACCAAGCCGTGTTCGGCAAGATGTCCGCGAAGAGCATTGATCATTTGAGTGCGCTGCCCGACACATTGGCACATTGCGATGCCGTCAGGTGGGGGCATCCACGCCATCAACATGCCCTAGCGCAACCCTCCTGGAACGGCGACCAGCATGGCCGTCAAAACGTATGGCCCGCCCCGTTGCAAGCGCCGATTGGATTTCGACGTGAGCAGTCTGCACAAACGTATCCGGCATGTCGGCGAGATGACCGCTGCCAAGATGGAGATCCGCGCGTCCCGATCCTCATAAAGGGGCCGGCCTCAGAGGGCCATTTTTGACCGGAGGTTTTCGGAACACCGTTCGACTGTCAGGCCATCTTCCTTTCACCACTCGCAGCTTGTCGCGCCCATGCGGTTTTGAGGTGGACGCATATTCGTTTCAGCCCGCCGCCAGCGGAGCGGGGGCGTAAACCCGGCCGTGCCGCAAGAGTGCCCAAACGGTGCGCGCCATTTTTGCGGCAAGCGCGACGACAGCGACATTAGGATGGGTGCGGGCGAGAAGCGCGCGTAGCCAGGCACCGACCGCTGTATCCGCTCTGGCCAAGGTCGGCATGGCCGCTCGTGCGCCCTGGATTAACATCTTGCGCAGATAGCGACTGCCCCGCTTTGTGATCCCGAGGAGCTTCCGTTGTCGCCTGCCTGGGCACAAGACCAAGCCATGCGGCCAAGTCTCGTCCTTTCGTGAATGTCGCGGCATTGCCTACAGCGGCCACCAATGCGGTGGCATTCAGTGCACCGATGCCCGGAATGCTTGTCAGCCGGCGCGCTCCCTCATCAGACTTGGCCATGGTCGCGAATTCTGCATCGAAAGCGGCAATCCGGCGGTCCAGTCCCTCCCAGCGCGCGCGCATGTCACCGAGCAGAAATACCATGCGCGGACTGAGGCTGCCCGCACCGGGGTCCAACAGATCAGCGAGCAACTGGCGCAACCGGGCGTGGCCTTGTGCGGCGACATGTCCGCGTTCAAGCAGAAGGCTCCTGATCTGGTTGGTCAGTGACGTGCGCTCACCGACCAGTCGATCCCGCACCCGGTGCAGCGTCTGAACGTCGAGTTGTTCCTCGCTCTTGAGTTCGACGAAACGCATGGTGGGCCGGGTCGCCGCTTCGGCGATTGCCTCAGCATCGCGGTCGTCATTCTTCTGGGCTTTGACGTAAGGCCGGACATATTCCGGCGACATCAATCGGATCTCATGCCCGAGTGCTGCCAGTGATCGTCCCATGTGATGAGCGCCGCAACACGCCTCCATGGCCATGATGCAGGCCGGTAGCTTCGACGCGAAGGCGATAACGCCCTCCCGACGCAATCGCCGACGCATCACGACTGTCCCCGCCCGGTCGAGACCGACGACACTGCAACTGTTCTTGCCCAGATCGATGCCAAGGATGACAATGCTCATGGTTCGCTCCTTCCTCCTTTGAAAACCGACATCCTACACAGAGGTCGGCGGGAGGGGCGGGCCATCCATAAAGGGGGCGTGGACGCCAGATCGGTCGAACCAAAGGCGGCATGAACACAAAACTGCACGCCATATGCGGCAGTCAGGGACGACCGATCGACCTGTTCGTAACCGCCGGTCAGGTCTGCGACTACATTGGTGCGCGAGCTCTGCTGAGCAGCTTACCAAACGTCAAATGGCTGCTCGGGGATCGTGGCTATGGCGCTGACTGAATTAGAGAAGCGGTGCAGGACAAGGGGATACGCGCCGGCTTCCCCGGCCGAAAGAAGCGCAAGGCACCGGTCAAATACGCCATCGCCCGCGCCGCACTCGTCATCTACTGGTTATGAATCCTGACCCTAGAACCTCATCCCCACATCGAAGCTCGCCCCTTCCGACCCGATCCCGAAACTCGCGGCCCCGAATGAAAATCCGATCAGCGCGCCCGTCCAGACCTGTTCGGGCGTGTGCTCCCCGGCATGGACGCGGCTCCAACCCGTCAGGCCCGCCGCGCCATATGCCAGCGCGCCCGCCGCCGCCTCATCCTCAAAGCATTTCCCCGCGAGGTCCGAGGCCCCGAAAAACGCCGCCGCCGTATGGCCTGACGGAAAGCCCTTGCCCTCGCCCGAGGGGCGGCGCGAGATCGGGGTGCCGTCGAAATATTCCTTCATCCCCCAGACCAGCGCGGTCTGCAGGATGCCCCGCACAGCAAAGTCCTCAAGCCGGTCCTGATCCGCCGCGCAAACCGCCGCCGCCAAGGGCAGGCCGTATTTCATCACTGTGCCGAATTGCTCGAACGGGTCCGCCGCCACCGGAGCAGCCAGACCCAAGGCGCAAACCACCGCCACCGCCTTCATCACATCCTCCCCCGCGTTTTCGGAGCATGTCTTGTTTACCGCCGGTCGAGGCCTGCTGCATAGGCGTCCCGACGACAATACCAACGAGCGTCGGCATTCCCGCAGCGCGGGCAGTCGTTGTCTTACTCGCCCAGACGGATCACCCGATCCATGCGCGCTGCCAGATCCATGTTGTGGGTCGCGATCAGCGCCGAAAGGCCCGTCTCGCGCACCAGCGACATCAGCACGTCGAAGACCTTGTCCGAGGTCGCCGGATCAAGGTTCCCGGTCGGCTCATCCGCCAGCAAGAGCGAGGGCGCATTCGCCAGCGCCCGGCAAAAGGCCACGCGCTGCTGCTCGCCCCCGGACATCTGCGCCGGACGGTGATCGGCGCGATGGCTTAGCCCCACACGCCCCAGCAAATCCAGCGCGCGCGCCTGTGCCGCGCCAGACGAGACGCCATTCGCCAATTGCGGCAGAACGATGTTTTCCGCGGCCGAAAACTCGGGCAGCAGGTGGTGGAACTGGTAGACGAAGCCCAGATCCTCGCGCCGCGCCTCGGTACGGGCGCGATCGCCTTGCCCGCTCAGATCGCGGCCGTTCAGCACCACCCGACCGCTATCGGCGGTGTCCAGCAGTCCCGCGATATGCAAGAGCGTCGATTTCCCCGCCCCCGAAGGCGCGACCAGCGCCACGACCTCGCCTCGGCCCACGCGCAGCGACAGATCGGCCAGAACCGGAACCGGGGCCGGACCGCCCTTGCCATAGGTCTTTGAAATTCCGTCCAGAACAAGCACATCACTCATAGCGCAGGGCCTCCACCGGGTTCATGCGGGCCGCGCGGCGAGCCGGGAAAATCGTGACGATAAAGGACAGAGCCAGCGACAGGATCACCGCCTTGGCGATATCCACTCCGCGCAGTTTCGCGGGTAGCTCATAAATCCCGCGAACCGCCGGGTCCCACGCCCCACCGCCCGAGAACCAGTTCACGAAGCTCATGATATGGTCGACATTCAGCGCAAAGATCACGCCCAGCACGACGCCCGCAATCGTCCCGATCACGCCCGTAAAAGCCCCGCAGAGGAAGAATACGCGCAGCACCGCGCCCTCGGTCAGGCCCATGGTGCGCAGGATGCCGATGTCGCGGCCCTTGTTCTTGACCAGCATGATCAGCCCCGAGGTGATGTTCATCGAGGCGATCAGCACGAGGATCGACAGGATGATGAACATGACATCATCCTCGACATCCAGCGCCTTGAGGAAGCTCCCCGAGGCATCGCGCCACGTCCAGACCTGCGCCCGCTCACCCACCGTCTGGATCAGCGGCATGGTGAAATCATCGACCTTTTCGGGGTCTTGAACAAAAATCTCGATCTCGTCGGCCATGCCCTCGCGGTTGAAATAGGTCTGCGCCTCGGGCATCGGCATATAGATCCGCGTGCGGTCGATATCGTAGCGCCCGGCGGTGAAAACATAGGCGACGTCGTAGCTTTCGACACGCGGCGTCGTGCCGACCGCCGTCTGGGCGCCGTCGGGCGAGATGAGCTGCACGCGATCGCCCACGACGACGCCCAATTCCCGCGCGAGACCCGAACCAATGGCGATGCCTTTGTCGAAATCGTCGATATTGCCCATCCCTGTCTCGGGGTCGGCGATGCGCGGAACGGCCTTCAGTGCGTCCAGCGTCAGGCCGTAAACCTCGGCGACGTTATTCTCGCTATTCTGGCTCGCCATGACCTGACCGCGCACCACCGGCGTCGCGCGGGTCACTCCGGGCAGCGCGGCGATCTTCTTGGCCAGAGCATCGTAATCCTCGATCATGCCCGGCGAAACATAGGTTTCTTCAGTGAGGTCGTTATAGACCGAGGTCGGTGCGTAATAGACTGTGCTATGCGCATTCGCGCCAAGGATCGTATCGACGAATTCAGCGCGAAAACCCGCCCGCACCGCCAGTGTCGCGATCAACGCCATGACGCCCAAAGTGATGCCAATCAGGCTGATCCAAGTCATCACGCTGACGCCACCCTCGGCCCGCCTTGCGCGTAGATAGCGCCATGCGATCATGAATTCAAAGCGTGAGAAGGGGGCGGGACTTGCCATCGATCACCTGTCTTTCGGGTCGGAACTGCTTGGCCCGTCGCGCCTGAACATGCAAGCAAACAACAGCGTGAATTATAACGGTCCGGGGCGGCGTTCCTCGGAGAGCAACACATTGGCCTCGACCTGCCCCACGCCCGGCAGGGTCATGATGCGGCGGCGCAGGATACGCTCGAAATCGGCAATGTCGCGGGCGCGGACGCGCAGGCGATAGTCGAACTGGCCAAGAACGTGCTGCACGGTCTGGACCTCGGGTATGGCGGTCACGGCGCGCTCGAAATCCTCGAGGCCGACACGGCCCTTGGCGGCGAGCTTGATGCCCAGAAAAACGGTGACCCCGAACCCCAGCGCGGTGGTGTCGACGACGATGCGCCTCCCGGCGATCACCCCTTCGTCGGTCAGGCGCTTGATCCGCCTCCACGTCGCGGGCTGGGTCATGCCCAGATGCCGCCCGATTTCGGCCGCGCTGCGGGTCGCATCCTCGGAAAGCAGGCGCAGGATCGCAAGATCCGTCGCATCGGGGGTCATAGTGGCAGCTCCTGCACGTCCTTGATGGTCGAAACCAGCATCAGCGCGTCACTGTCCTGCACATGCGGCAGGGTCAGGATGCTCTCGCGATAGATCTGCTGCCAATGCGCCATGTCGCGCGCGATGACCGACAGGCGCATATCGACCGAGCCGAGGAAGGTCTGGATCTCGGTCACCTCGGGAACCTTGCGGGCGGCGGCGATGAAATTGTCGAAGGCGCGCGGCTCGGTTTTGTCCAAGGTGAAGCGCAGGCTAACTTGCACTTCATAGCCAAGCTTGCGCCAGTCGATCCGGGCCTCGAACGCGCCGATCACGCCATCCTCGCGCAAGCGGTCCAAGCGGCGCCACAGGCTGGCGGGGGTCACCCCGGCCCGCTCCGCCAGCTCTGCATTGGGCAGTTCGGGATCGGCCAGAAGATGGCGCAATATGCGTCGGTCCGTGGTATCGGGCATGATTTTTTCACCTATTGGCCGCATATGGCATGATCATCGCGAAGTTTCCATAAATTTCGCGAAGATTGCACAGAACTGCATTCGAGTCGCTGCTAGAAATAATGCATCGAATGAGGAGAGACGCTGATGCGTGTGTACTATGATCGCGATTGCGACGTTAACCTGATCAAAGACAAGAAGATCGCCATGATCGGCTATGGCTCGCAAGGCCACGCCCATGCGCTGAACCTGCGTGACTCGGGTGCCAAGAACGTCGTCGTCGCTCTGCGTGAAGGCTCGGCCTCGGCCAAGAAAGTCGAAGCCGAAGGCCTGAAGGTCATGGGCATCGCAGAAGCTGCTGCTTGGGCCGATCTGGTCATGTTCACCATGCCCGACGAGCTGCAGGCCGAGACCTACAAGAAATACGTCCATGACAACCTGCGCGAAGGCGCGGCGATCGCTTTCGCTCACGGCCTGAACGTGCATTTCGGCCTGATCGAGCCGAAGCCGGGCGTCGATGTCATCATGATGGCTCCGAAAGGTCCGGGCCACACCGTGCGTGGCGAATATACCAAAGGCGGCGGCGTCCCCTGCCTCTTCGCAGTCCACAATGACGCGTCGGGCAAGGCACAGGACATCGCCCTGTCCTATTGCTCGGCCATCGGTGGCGGCCGCTCGGGCATCATCGAGACCAACTTCCGTCAGGAATGCGAAACCGACCTGTTCGGCGAGCAAGCGGTTCTGTGTGGCGGTCTGGTCGAGCTGATCCGCATGGGCTTCGAAACCCTGGTCGAGGCTGGCTACGAGCCCGAGATGGCCTATTTCGAGTGCCTGCACGAAGTGAAGCTGATCGTGGACCTGATCTACGAAGGCGGCATTGCGAACATGAACTATTCGATCTCGAACACCGCCGAATATGGCGAGTATGTCTCGGGCCCGCGCATCCTGCCCTACGAGGAAACCAAGGCCCGCATGAAAGCCGTGCTGACCGACATCCAGACCGGCAAGTTCGTGCGCGACTTCATGCAGGAGAACGCCGTCGGCCAACCCTTCTTCAAGGCGACCCGTCGCATCAACGACGAACATGAAATCGAGAAGGTCGGCGAAAAGCTGCGCGCCATGATGCCGTGGATCTCGAAAGGCAAAATGGTCGACAAGGCCCGCAACTAAGACTTCAGAAAGCCCCGCCTCGCGCGGGGCTTATTATTCTGTCGGGCTTTGATGGTGTAACCGCCCCCCGCCGGCATCGACGTGCCAAGGTGGGATCGCAACAATCCATATTGGGAGGCGGTCATGTCGGAGATTATCACGGTCGGACCGGATCTGGCGAAGAATGTGTTTCAGGTCCACGGTGCTGACAGC
>NZ_SDEB01000055.1 GCF_004522175.1 Paracoccus ravus
CACATCCGCATTGCACTGATGAACCGCTTCAACGCCCTCGGCACTGCCGAGATTGATCGCGTGGCCTGATCTCAAGGGGGAAAGGGGAAAGTCTGGCTCAGACTGGGCTTCTGCAACAATGCCGGTTCGCCCCGCCCGGCGCCGAGGTCCATTCATAGGCATGAATCGTGGTGAACTTGCCCGGCTCGTAATGCGTCTCGGTGGCCTCGTAATTCTTCTTCCAGGTTGACTTGATCGCCTCGGCCCCTTGGAAGAAGTCCGGATGCGGGCTTCCGCCGCCAGCCAGCGGCGCGAGCACGTATTTTCCGTAAAGCCCCAGCGCGGTCTTCAGATCGTTCGCTTCGCGAAATGACTTCGCGACCGGATCATCATAACCCGGCGCGCCCTCGTTCATCAGGCTAAAGGCCTCGCCCATGAATTCGGCATGGTCGGTGACCGCGACGAAATCCAGCGGGCGCTTGATCTTGTGCAGGCTGCCATTGACCATCATCTCTTCGCCCTTGCCGAAGCGATAGGCGTCGTCGGGGGTCAGGCGATTGCCGGCAATGAAGGCATCCATCGAGACACCGGTATGGATATGGGTCTCTCCGAAATAGGCTTCTTTCAGCGGGTTCTGAGGGGCCGCAGCCTCGGCCGCAGTGGGCGCATCCGTGGCCGTCTGGGCCAGAGCCCCAAAGGCCAGCGAGGTCGAGCAAAGCATCGTGCAAAGGAAGGAAGAACGCAGAAGAAGCATGGCAATGACTCCGGTTCAGCTGAAATTAGGGTAGCCGCGGCGTGTCAGATTGCAAGAAATGGTTTCAAGGATTGGATATCAGTCCGAACGCAGCGCTATTGCTTTCCAGCCATATTCGGGACACGGAGCGTTGGGAAATGATCGGTCTGATCCAGAGCGCTTCGGGAAACCGGTGCGGCACGCCGCCTCAAGGCAACGATCGAACGCGACCGGGATACCATCCGGCCGAGATGATCAGTCCGGGACCTTGGGCCAAGGTCGCTTGTCTTTCGGTACCGTCTTGTGGCCAGTCCTTCGGACTGAAATTATCGCCGCATGATGAAGATCGCAGACCATTTCGACAGGCTCGCCGCCGCGCGGGGAAAGGATTATTTCCGGCGCGGCTTCCTGTGGGGGCTCGATCCCCTGCCGAATGGGCACCTGCAGGCGAATGTCGCGAATGATCGCGGGCAAACCTACAAGCAGCACATCGTCTTTCAGGGCGATCAGATCGACGGGCTGTGTTCCTTCCCGATCGGTTACAACTGCACGCATGCGGTGGCCGCTTGCGGATCTGAAGGCGGCGGGCATCGCCAGCCTCAGCCTGACCGGCGCGACGCGAGACCGTGCTTCCGTGCTCGAAGCCTTCGCGCGTGGCGAGGCTTCGGTCTTCCTGCTCAGCCTCAAGGCGGGCGGCGTGGGACTGACGCTGACCGAAGCCGATACCGTGATCCTCTACGATCCCTGGTGGAAACGCGCGGTCGAGCGTCAGGTCATGGACCGCGCGCATCGGATCGGCCAGACGAAACCCGTCTTCGTTCATCGCCTCGTCGCCGCCGGAACGGTGGAAGAGAAGATGCTTGGGATCGACCAGAAGACTTTGGCCGGTCTCTCGGGGCTGTCGACGCCCACGATTCAGCGCATGGAAGCGGGACCCGGCCATGTGCGTGGCGTCGTGGACAGCCTGACCAAGGTGGTCGAGGCCCTCGACAAGGCTGGCGTCGAGCTCATCGGGGAGGGCGCTGCAAGCAGCCGGGGTGGACGCGGCGTGCGGCTGAAGCCCGACATCGAAGCCAGGGAATAATTCATTTGCGAGGCCACGCCGAGATGCCGAAGCCCTGCTCGAAGAATCGCGGCATGCCATGAACAAGATTGTCACCTCTTCCCGGGAATTGCGCCCGGGCCTGCTGCTTTCCTATACGCCGAAGCTGTTGAGCGTGCTTCGCGAGGGCTATGATGCGCGAGACCTGCGGGCGGATGCTGTCGCCGGCATGACCGTGGCGATTGTCGCCCTGCCGCTTTCCATGGCGATCGCGATCGCCTCGGGAGCGACCCCGACGCAAGGTCTCTACACCTCGATCTTCGGGGGGTTCCTGGTCTCGGCGCTGGGTGGATCGCGGTTCCAGATCGGCGGGCCCGCCGGAGCGTTCATCGTTCTCGTCGCTGCGACCGTCGCCCAGCACGGAATCGAGGGGTTGATCCTTGCCACCTGCCTGTCGGGCATGATGCTGACGCTGGTCGGCATGCTGCGGCTGGGCAGTTTCGTGCAGTTCGTCCCTTTCCCAGTGACCGTTGGCTTCACGGCGGGGATCGCGGTCATCATCTTTGTCAGTCAGATCAAGGATCTGCTCGGGCTGTCCTTGCCGCATGAGCCCGGCGAGCTGATCGGCAGGCTCTTGGCGCTGTGGAGCGCGCGGGACAGCTTCACTCCGGCAGCATTCGGGCTGGCGCTGGTCACCATCGTGCTGATCCTGACCCTGCGCCGGTTGCGGCCGCATTGGCCGGGCATGTTGATCGCGATCATACTGGCCTCGCTTGCCGCAGCGTGCCTGGCGCTGCCTGTCGAGACGATCGGCTCGCGCTTTGGGGGCATTCCCTCGGCCCTTCCTCGTCCTGCCCTGCCGGATCTCTCTGTCCAGAAGGTCGTGGAGGTCTTTCCGGCCGCCTTGGCCTTCACGCTGCTCGGTGCCATCGAATCCCTGCTTTCCGCCGTGGTGGCCGACGGCATGACCGGCCGCCGGCATCGCCCGAACTGCGAGTTGGTGGCGCAGGGACTTGCCAATATCGGCTCGGCGCTGTTCGGGGGCTTCTGCGTGACCGGGACCGTCGCGCGCACGGCGACAAATGTGCGGGCGGGTGCGCATGGGCCGGTCTCCGGGATGCTTCACGCAGTTTTCCTGCTGCTTTTCGTCCTGATCGCCGCGCCCTTGGCAGCCTATATTCCCCTTGCGGCGCTGGCCGGCGTGCTTGCCGTTGTCGCCTGGAACATGATCGACCGCGCTGCGATCGGCATTCTGGCGCGGTCGGGTCTGGGCGAGGGCGTGGTGCTTACTTCGACCTTTCTGCTGACAATCTTCCGCGATCTGATCGAAGCAATTGTCGTCGGCATCGCGCTCGGCAGCGTGATCTTCATTCAGCGCATCGTCAGGACGACCTCGGTCGAAAGCGGCGCGGCCTCGGCATCTGCGCCCTCCCCGTTAGAGCAAGGGACCGTTCCGGCGGGTGATCTGGACATCCTGATCTATCGGATCAATGGGCCGATTTTTTTCGGCGCGGCCGGTTCGATCAGTTCGGTTCTCGAGCGCATCCATGAATCGCAGTCGGCGCTGATTCTGGATCTGGCGGGCGTGCCGGTGCTGGATGCGACGGGCGCCAATATGATTGCCGACCTCGCACGCAAGGCGCGCAGGCAAGGCGTCTCGCTCTGGGTTGCAGGGGCCAATCCTGCGCTCCGCCGAGGGCTTTTGCTGCATGGCCTGCGCCCGCCACTCTGTCGGCACGCATCGAGCGTCGAGAAAGCGATTGCAAGGCAGCGTGCCGCCAATGCTGCCGCGCCAAAGGTGGACCGTGGCTGACCGCTGGGCAAGATCCCGAGCTTCGGGTTGTCGGCTACGGCCCGTGGAACTGCGCCAGGAACGGCTTTACGACGCCTTGGCGCGTCCGCGCACACAGGCTGAATTGCGCGATCTGCTCGGCATGAGCAATAGCGGCATTCTGAGCCTGCTGCGGCGGATGCAGCGCGAGGGGCTTGTCAGCCCCGCCGAGCGCATCTGCCACACCCGCATCTGGGAGCGAAGCCGACAATCCGCCGCAGCGACCTGTGCAGGACGAGCCCAGGCATCTATAAGCCCATGAAAGCAAGGAAGGGTGCCGGCCCCGCTCGGGAAGCTGGACACCGAGGGAGGTAGTGTGAACCCGAGAACGAGGCACTCGAGGCTTTTTCGTCTTACATTTACCGGTCGGCCCGAACTTGGACACGTGCCGTCCGGAGGGGGGTATCAGCGGCACTTGCGCCAGATCGGGCAAAGTGGCCATTGCTGATCCGCCGTTCGGGACTCTAACCCCATTGCGACCCGGCTCGGCAGGCCCCGGAAGTCCGGAGATGAGGAACTTCTCGTTAGTTGCATAGAGATCTGGTGTTGCGCGAGGCATCACCTTGATAAGCTGCCTGCTGCGATTCTATCCCTGAAGTCCCGACGGTTAGCCTCGCGACACGTTTCGTGATCCAATCCGTGAAGACGTCCGAGATGGTCTTGCCGATTGACGACATGGCCGTAAATCGAAGATCATTTTTTCAGCCATACCATCAGAAGCGATTCAGGCCTTTCACCTTAAAGTGGAGTTGTCATGCTTCCCCTTGGCCCAATCTGCAGCATCGTTGTTGCGCTATCCCTTTCGCTCCCGACCGCAGCCTTTGCTCAATCGGTCATGACCACGGCCACCCGCACCAGCGACAGCGCCGAACCTGCCGTCGTTCATGCAGACCAAGCAGCGGCGGCCCAAAAGAAGCTTGATGAGTTGCGCCAGCGCACGGGGAAGGCGCCGAACATCGTCTGGCTGCTCGTCGACGACATGGGATACGGTGATCCCGGCGCCTTTGGCGGTGGGGCTGCCATCGGGGCCGCGACTCCCAATATGGACGCCCTCGCGCGCGAGGGGCTCAAGCTCACCTCGACCTATTCACAGCCGACCTGCACGCCCACGCGATCTGCGATCCTGACCGGACGACTGCCCGTCCGCACCGGCCTGACCCGTCCGATCCTCGCGGGCGACAAGCTGACCCAGAACCCCTGGGCCGACGAGGTCTCGTTGCCCAAGCTTCTCGGCGAGGCAGGTTACGCGACGGTGCTCTAAGGCAAGTGGCATGTCGGCGAGGCCGAGGGCATGCGGCCCCATGAGGTCGGCTTCGACGAATTCTACGGCTTCTACGAGGCCGAGAAAGAGATCAGCCAAGGCGTCGACAAGCGGCGTTATCCCGATCTGGTGCTGAATCCCGAACGTCTCGAGATGTTGCGTCGGACCGGGTCCAGCACGGCGCTGGTCCATGGCCTCAAGGGCGGTGCCACGACAGAAGTCGAGAACATCGACAGCATCGAGGAGATGGCCGAAGCCGACCGGATGCTGAAGGAATTCACGCTGAAGAAAATCCCCGAACTCGCGACAGGGGGCAAGCCGTTCTTCCTCGAACATGCCTTCATGAAGGTTCATGCGGACAATTTTGCCGCGAAGGAATTCGAGGGGAAAAGTGCCAGCAAATACCCTTACAAGGACGGCCTGGTCGAGGTGGATGCCTATATCGGCGAGATCGTTTCCGCCTTGGACAAGGCCGGTATGCTGGACAACACCTTCGTCTTTGTCACCTCGGACAACGGCCCGCAACTCGACAGCTGGCCCGACGCCGGTTACACGCCGTTTCGGGGAGCTAAGGGTTCCGCCTGGGAGGGTGGCGTGCGGGTTCCTGGCATTGCCTATTGGCGCGGCATGATCGCACCAGGGCGCGAAAGCGACGATCTTTTCGACCTGATGGACCTGTTCAACACCTCGCTGAACCTCGCGGGGATCAAGGATCGCATCCCTTCCGACCGCTATATCGACGGGATCGATCCGACCAGCTTCCTGCTTGCGGATGATGGCCGCTCGAACCGAGAAAAGGTATTCATCTGGAACGATCAGGATCTGATGGCGATGCGGGTTTTCGAATACAAGATGCACGTCAAGGTCGTGCAGGAACACGCGCAATGGCTGAATATCGACATGACGACCGTCTCGGATGTCGGTCTCGCGCCGTGGCTCTTCAACCTCTACGTCGATCCCAAGGAGGAATATCCGGTCGGCCACCGGATGAACGCCTTCCTTGCCTGGATGATTGCCGAGATGAAGGGACATGCCGCGACGTTCAAGATCTCTCCCCCGAAGGACGTCGGATTGGGGAGATAGAACGTCCGACACCTCCGACAAGACCAACCATGGTTTCTTGCGCTACGCTGAGAAGTCAATTCCCGCGCCGGTGCCGGGGCGTGAAGCTTCTGCCTTCCAAGCATCCCTACCCCATCCGATCACTATAATCCAAGGGAATCAGATGCCTTTGTCCCGATCAAGTACGGAGTTTCTCAACAACATAGGCTCGATGCGGTCATTGGAGCGAGTCGTCTCATCGAGAAAAAGTTTGGTGCGTCTGAGAGGGCGCGATGATTGGACTATCGGTGCTAAACTCCCTTGCGTCGGATCGGCCGAAGCAGGGAGGGCAGGTGGCCAGGAGCTATCACCATGTCCACCGATTCACTTCCCGCTCTCCGTCCGGAGCGCCCGCCGTGGAACAAGGGACGCATCATCGTCCAGAAGCGTGCTTTGCTGCTGACCTTCCCCCCGGAAGTTCCCTCGGTCTGATGTGGAGTCTGCCCAACCTGAAGGAGCAGACGAGATGAGGAAAAGCCGTTTCACTGAAGCGCAGATTATCGGGATGCTCAAAGAGCAGGAGGCTGGCTTGCCGACGGCTGAGCTGTGCCGCAAGCATGGGCTGAGCCCTGCGACGTTCTACAAGCTGAAGGCCAAGTATGGCGGAATGGACCTGTCCGA
>NZ_SDEB01000056.1 GCF_004522175.1 Paracoccus ravus
TCATCCGCTGCTGCGCGACCTTGCTCGCGGCATCACGCGGCGGTCCCCTCTTCACTGTCGATGACTGTCCCATCGGCTGTTCCTCCTTCCCGAAAATAGCACGGAAAGAAGGTTAAGTGGACATGCAAAGGATATTCGCCATGGCAGAGAAGCACCTTCGCCGCCGCGCCGTTGAAGAACTCACTGGCCTAAGCCGCAGCACGATCTACGATCTAATGAGCAAGGGGCAGTTTCCGCGCCCCGTGAAGCTGACCGGTAGGGCCGTCGCATGGCCAGAAAGCGCGCTAGTCGCGTGGCTCGATAGCCGCCAATCCACCGCCGCATAACCAAACCGCCACCCATCGGGAACGAGGGCGGCGGCGGTATTGGCTTGGCGGTATCAGCACCCCAAACATATAGCGTTCAGCGCCCGGCCCGCAATCAGAGAGGCCGACACATGGCACTTTTTACGATTCACCCGGAGGGCTCGAAGCCTTTCAAGGCTCACATCAAGGGGCGCGAGCTCTGGGCGCTGGATCGCCTGGTTCAAGCAGGTGGCAAGGGCTGCACCCCCATCACTGAACCCGCGCCGCGATGGAGCGCGTATGTCCACAAGCTGCGCAAGATGGGCATTCCCATCGAGACCCGCCACGAAAAACATGGTGGCCCATTTCCCGGGACCCACGCAAAGTATATTCTTAAAGCCCGCGTGGCGAAGGGTGACGCGGCATGATGGCCCTCCGTCTCTCCTTCCTGTGCCAGCGCTACGGCATCGATGCCGAGCGCGCCGCGATGCTAGCCGCCTTCATCTGGGGGGCTGGCCATGAGTGATGCCCGCTCCCTCACGCTCGCGCTGCCCAAGGGCAAATGGCATGGCCGCTATGGTCTAGCCTGCTGCCCTGCTCACGGCGACAAGCACCCGTCTCTGACCCTTGCAGATGCCCCCTCCGGGCGTCTGCTGCTCTCCTGCAAGGCAGGATGCAGCTTTGACGCGGTGCGCGCTGCTCTCCAGGCACGCGGCCTGCTGGGGCATCATCAAGTGCCCCAGCTACCAGACCCCGCCGAGATTGCCCGTCGCGAAGCCGAAGAAAGGGCGCAAGCCGAACGGGCCGAGCGGAAGGCGGTTGCGTGTTGGCGCGAGGCGCAGCCGATCAACGGCACCATCGCGGAAACCTACCTGCGGAGCCGGGGCATCACCTGCGCCCTGCCCGATAGCCTGCGCTTCCATCCCGAATGCTGGCATCCATCTGCCAAGCGCCTGCCCGCGATGGTCGCGTTGATCGAGGGCCTCCCGCGACTGGCCGTGCATCGCACCTATCTTCGACCGGACGGCAAAGGCAAAGCTGACGCCGAGCCTACCAAGGCGATGCTGGGTGCCGCTGCTGGCGGCGCTGTGCGAGTCGCTGAGGCGCAGGGGCCGCTTGTGGTGGCAGAGGGCATAGAAACCGCCTTGAGCCTCTGTAGCGGGCTGCTGGGGCGTCGTGCGACGGTCTGGGCCACACTCTCTGCGCCGGGCATGGCTGCGCTTCGCCTTCCAAGCAATCCGCACCGTCTGACCATCGCCAGCGATAGCGACGACAAGGGCGCGGGGCTGAGCGCCGCCCACAAGCTGGCCGAGCGCGCTGTTGCTCTTGGCTGGACCGTCAGCCTGCTTCCTGCGCCGCAAGGCATGGACTGGAACGACATTCTGATGATGAAAGGGGCGAGCGCATGAACGCCATGCCGGAACCCATCCCGTTTAAGCTCCAATGGCCCGATGCCGACCTCCGGTTTCTTCGCCCGCATCTACCCGAGCCGCCCAAGCTGCCACTGTCCGAAGTGTTGACGCCATGCGCCGCAGAATGGATTTCCGCGACCGCCGAAGGAGCGGGGGCACCTCCCGATTACGTGTTGGCCGCGTTGCTCACGGTGACCGGCGCAACGATGGGCAATGCCCGCTGGGTCTCGCCCTGGAAAGGCTGGGCCGAGCCGCCCCTTATCTGGTCCATGTGCATCGGCAATCCGAGCGCCGGGAAGTCACCGGCCATTGACGCCGTCTTGGCCCCCCTTCGGCGCGCTGAGCGCCCGCTACGGCAGGCGGCAGAAGCAGAGATGGCTGCATGGGAAAAGCGTGTGAAGCTCGCAAAGCTGGCTCAAGAAATGTGGGATAAGAAAGCTCGCGCGGCGCTGGACAAAGGCAACCCGCCGCCTCCCCTCCCGAAGGAAGTCGACGCTGGACCCGCCCCCCATATTCCCCGTCTCGTCGTGAATGACGGCACGGTCGAGCGGCTGGGGGTTATCGCCCAGGCGCAACCCAAGGGCTTCCTGCAAATGCGCGACGAGCTGGCGGGCTGGCTGCTGACAATGGAAGCGCGCAACGGCGGGTCCGACCGTGCCTTCTGGCTGGAAGCCTATGGCGGGCGCAGCTTCACGGTGGAACGCTTGGGTCGCCCACCCCTGACCGTTGGGAGGCTGGCCATAGGGGCGCTTGGGGGCATCCAGCCCGACCGGCTCAACGATTTGCTGACCAAGGCGAGCGATGACGGCTTGCTTGCCCGGTTCCTGCCGATCTGGCCCGGACGCGTCCCGGTCAAGCAGCCTGAGCGGTTCGCATCCGATGCCGTCGCAGATGCCGCCATGGAGCGGCTGACGGCAATGCAGATGCCCTTGTCCGAGGATGGCGAGCCGCGTCCTTGGTTCGTCCCTTTCGGCTCCGACGCGCAGGCCATGATGAACGACTGGCGCGCAACCTGCGCTGAATGGGAATCCGGGGTCGACGGGCTCCTGCTATCCTTCATTGGCAAGCTGCCGGGTTTGGCTGCGCGGCTGTCGCTGGTGCTTGCCGCTATCGGTCACGCCTTCGATGGCGAGCCAGATCCGGTGCAGCGGCCTATTGGCCAAGCTGAATTGGGCCGCGCCTGCCATTTCATCGAAAGCTATGCATTGCCGATGGCCCGGCGCGCTTACGGCGCTGCAAGCCTGCCGCAATCAGAACGTGCTGCAAGGCGGCTGGTTGGATTGATCGGGGAAAAGGGATGGGAACGGTTCACCGCCCGCGAAGTGCGCCGGATGCAACGAGCCGGGCTTGCCGGGATGGCAGAAATCAATTCGGCGCTGTCCGTCTTGGAGGAGGCCGACCTGATCCGCGCTGTGACCGATGCCGCTGCGCCGAGCGGCGGACGACCGCAAAGGCTGTTCTTGGTGAACCCGGCCATCCATGGGGGCAAGGTATGACGCGCTGGTTGCAGGCCGCGCGTTCGGCCCAAATGACAAAAGCCAAAATTGACACAACTGACGAAACCTCCCTTTCCCCTGCAAAAGCGGTGGCTGGCCCTACGGATGGCGGGGTTTTGTCAGTGCAGACTTCCGAGGTTTTGTCAGTGCCGAGCCGACCAGACGGGCAGGTTTCGTCAGTTATGTCAGTTCCGTCAGTTATGTCAGTTCCGTCAGATGGGGTTACGGGCGGGTCTGCTACCGCCCGCGCTGCCCCTTCACTCGCCCTCCACACCCTACCCGGGCGCAATGCCGCCCGCCTGCCAACCCATCCGCCGTTCTGCGCCATCTGCGGGCGACAGGATTGGACCGTCGCCATGACGGACCGGAAAGGCCGCAAGCTGCATGTCTCGTGCTGGAAGGCTGAGTGAGGCAAGGAATGATTGAGGCAACGCCTCCCATTGCACCGGTTCTTACCGGTGAAAGGCGGCAAGCGGCTGAGGCTGTCTGCCGCATCGGTGTAGCGCCCGCGCTCGCACTCGGCCCATTTTTTAACGGTGAAAAACGGTGGCCACGGGTCAAAAGCTACCTCGCCCTTCGTGGCGACAACCATGGAGATGAATGATGGCTGACGGACAGAAACAACTGCGCTCAAAGCCCGAGAAGGTCGACAAAGCGGAGACCTCGGAAGACTTGGCACCAACAGCCGACCCCAAGCCGCCATCCGTGCCCAAGCGAAAGCAGCCGACGATGGATATCGAGTGGCAAGAGGGTGGAGTGGTCAAGGTAGTCATTGATGGCGATTTCGGGCGCATCGAGAAGGCCGCAGGCAATACTGCCGTTCATAACGGTCTCCTTGGGCAAATCTCAGTCTTGGGCTCGCCGGGCGCGAAAGCAGGCGCGGCGGCATCCAACTTCGCCCTGGGCTTCGTGGACAGCATGGAACCGCAGGGCGCGACCGAGGCGCTATTGCTGGCGCAGATGGCCGCTATCGATCAGGCCACGATGACGATGGCACGGCGACTGAACCACACGTCGGCCATCCACCAACAGGACGCAGCCGAGCGGGCCCTGAACAAGCTGGCACGGACCTACACCGCCCAGGTCGAGGCGCTGAAGCGGTATCGATCAAAGGGCCAGCAGTTGGTGCGCGTCGAGCGCGTCACGGTAGAGAGCGGCGGACAGGCTGTCGTCGGCAACGTCTCGCATGGGGGAGGGGTGAATGGCAAAAGCTGACACTTACCCCATGCACAGTTCCCCGCGCTGCACTGCGAAATCAAAGCGGTCAGGGGTGCGCTGCTGCAATCCTGCCGTGAGGGGCTGGACCGTCTGCCGGATGCATGGCGCACGGTCCGGCGCGAAGCCGGGGGCAGAGCATCCGAACTTTCGTCATGGGATGCAGACGAAAGAGGCTATGGCAATGCGAAAGAAGGTGATGGGTTTGGTGCGCGAGAGCCGCGCTGCGCTCCAAGGTGTGGACAATCCGTGAGTTGGTGGAGCGTGCTTAGCTCTCTGCACGCACAAATGCCTCAATTGCGGCCAGGACATCTTGGTGCTTGACCGCAAACCACTCGTACCCGAATCCACCCTCAATGCGACGCTCTCTAAATGCGCGATGTAGGAAACTTTCAAGCGCCACTTCCGTGTCTGTCTTTGCGATTATACGTAAGACTGGGTAACCCGGATTTCCTGTCGAGTATTGTCCAAGAATGCGCCTGAGAACTTCACCGCTTCCGCTGAGGTGATGTCTGCCAATTTTCGTGCAGTTGTCGCCAAGAGAATCCAAGCGTGAGTCGGTGTAAACGTAGACGGCCTTTGCGCCCTCCCCCAATATTATCGCCTGCCTGACAATGTCTTTGGCTCGAACAGAGAGCGCGCGGTTCCCGCCAAACTCCGTTTCGATGGCCGCTGCCACTTCAAGTTCCATCCCGTTTTCGGTCCAATGCGTCAGGGTGCCGTCGTCCGACATCTTGACCACTTTACCCTTCGCAAATCCGTTGCGGAATAGTGTCCAAATAGCAGCTTCTCGGATGTCGCCAGACCAGCCTTTGCCATTATCGAAAGAAACAGATTCACCCATCCGGCCAGCATATCGGGAAATGGCTTCTGAGAATGAGCGAGGTGCCATGCCGCCAACCACATCAGAGATAACCATAGGCGCTACGAGCCGTTGATACGGTCGCATCAATCGGATGACGTCGGATGTCTTCATTGCTTCGCCTTCAGTGCTATACCCGTACCCGCAGCAACCTGCCCGCAGTCGAGAAATTGGACGCCCTCTGCTTCTAAGACTTTGCGGATAGCCTCGGCGGTAGAAAGCTGGAGGCCGCTCTTACCAGTTTCAAAGCGGCTAATCGTGGTGAACGAAACTCCCGCCATTTCCCCTAGTTCGCGAACCCCTAGTCCGAGACCGGCGCGAGCCATTTTCACTTGCTCAGGCGTCATTTGCTAACCTTGTTGCTGTTTGTGCTAACAGGGTTATTGACTAAGCGCTAACCCTGTTACATACATATAACACAGTAAGCGTTTCTGCTAGGGGTTGCCGATATGACCTACGACCGCGCCGCCATCTTCCGCATTGCTTGGGCCGCAGCCAAGTCGCGTCCCGCCTATCATCGCGCTCAGGATTGGACGCCCGGCCCGAACTATGGCCGCTCGCGTCCCGTCACCGCAGCCGAACGCCGCGCCATCTTCGCCGCATGCCTGCGTCAGCAATGGGCCTGCGCCCAGTCGGCCATGAAGCATCGCCGCGCTGCTCTGGCAGCATTCCCGGTACCGCGCCCGGTCTCTGAACTGGAAGACTTGCTGTTCGCGCTCGACTGCACCGACTTCCAGCGCGCCCGCGACACCTTTGCCATCGCTGCATTGCGCCAGGAACTCGACGCGGCCCGACTGCTGGCCGCGTGAAACTTCGTCCCGCCTCCACACAGGAAAGGAAATCGAAATGGAAACGTTCGTTCAAGAGAAGCAAGGCGGGCGCATCAACCGCCGCGCCATTCTGAAACTCGCGCCCGCCGCTCTGGCTGTCGGCGCAGTGCCGATCTACGCGAAGCCGATCCTAGAAGACCCGGTAATCCTCCCCGTTTTAACGGGGCGCAGAAGTAGACCTCAGGCAGCCATTTTCAGTTTCTGGGCGGGTGTGATGCCGCCGATGCCCATGTTGGGGCGCTCGTTGTTGTAAGTCCATAGCCA
>NZ_SDEB01000057.1 GCF_004522175.1 Paracoccus ravus
GGTAGCTATGAACGGACAGGATAAACGCTGAAGGCATCTAAGCGTGAAGCCCCCCTCAAAACAAGGTATCCCTTGAGAGCCGTGGAAGACCACCACGTCGATAGGCCGGAGATGTAAGTGCAGTAATGCATTCAGTTGACCGGTACTAATGGCTCGATTGGCTTGATTTGATCCGGAAGAAGACAGACCTGTCTTGCTTCCAAAAGCATCCTTGGACAACCGAAACCCGGAAGGGTAACGCCGATCTCGCTTCTTTTCTGGTCTGGTGGCTTTAGCACGAGCAAAACACCCGATCCCATCCCGAACTCGGCCGTTAAGTGCCGTTGCGCCAATGGTACTGCGTCTCAAGACGTGGGAGAGTAGGTCACCGCCAGACCTGAAAAGAAGCGAGCATCTCTCGAAAACGATCAAACGCTGCAAACCAGCGAAAACGGCGCGGGATAGAGCAGCCCGGTAGCTCGTCAGGCTCATAACCTGAAGGTCGCAGGTTCAAATCCTGCTCCCGCAACCAAAACTGCAAAGATAACAAGGGCTCGCAATTCGGTGTTCAACCATTGCGAACCAATCGATCTGCAACGCCTTGCATTTTGCAGGGCATTTTTTGCTGTGCGCGCTGAAAGCAGCTAATGCCAGTGAATCCATGATACAAAGAAGCGGAAAATGATGACGTCAATCGACGAATCATCGTCTCTTCGCCATATGCAGAATTTTTCATTGACCATACTAGTGTCGAAGCCTAACCTCCGTTCACTTCGGTCCGGCTAAGGCCACGCAGTCAATCGGTCGACGTCGCGCCAGACGCAGGTTTCTAAAGAGTGCTAGGAGTTGGACAGGGAGTTATTTGAGACCGAGTTTGGACCGACACATTTATGCTCAGTCTTGACTTGCACTCCTTCAAATTTATGAGCACGTTTGTTGGAAAACTTGGACTTTCCAGCGCGAAACCGATGAAATGGGGAAGTAATGCCTTTAACGGAATTTGAAGTCAGGCGGATCAATAACTATATTGGTCGACTGAGGAAGGGGTCAAAACAGACGTACGATGTCAATCGGAATACAGATGTCGTTTTGTGCGGAAGCTCAGAGACACTCGAGGAAGTATTCGATAGGTATGCGTTTCGATACTCGAGAGATCGATTTCTCCATTTGTACAATATGTATGTTGACCAAGCACAGCGCATTTTTCGAGAGGTCGATCCGTATTCGCATTTCTGTGTTTACCCTGATGATTTGCGTATTGAACTTCCCGTACCGGTCATCACAAAGTCAAGAAAAATTTCGGATTTTAGCCAATGTGTCTTGCTCCCATTGAACTACAATCGTCATTGGGGCGATATTTCATTGGTAGAAGATTTGGATATTCCATTCTCTCAAAAAGATGACAAGCTCATTTGGCGTGGCGCTACGACGGGAAAATTCTTGCCCCAAGGAGATGAGCCTTATTCGAGTCGGGCCTATGTATATAAGGTGAAGCCGAAGAATGAAAATATTGATATCGGCTTTAATCAGACTGTCCAGTTTCCGCAGGACTGGCCGGTGCTGGAGCTGCTTAAGGGGCGTTTGAAGCCGCCAATAAAAATGGGGGAGCAGCTGAGATCTAAATACCTGCTGTCGCTGGAAGGTAACGATGTGGCAACAGGCCTGAAGTGGATGCTGTATTCGAATTCAGTTGTTATCATGCCCCCTCCTGTCTGTGAATCATGGGCATGCGAAAGCTTTCTGGTTCCGTTCGAGCATTACGTTCCGGTGGCTTATGATCTCTCGGATCTCAATGAGGTTTATGAATGGTGTGTATCGCATCCGCGCGAGTGCGAGAGTATCGCCAGCAATGGAAGGGAATTTATCAAAAGATTCTTGGATCCTCAACTGGAAGGTGAAATTGCTCGGGAGGTCGCCACGGCATATCTTGATACCGTGTGCCTGATAGGCGACCAGGATTCCCTTCTACCCATCCAGCTCGCAAAAGAAGTGCTTTACGCACGTGCGGAGAAGCTTCAGCAAAAGGGTGACGTGAATGCGGCCCAAGATTTGTTTCTGGAGGGAGCTAAAAGATTCCCAAATTGGCTAGACATATATGGAGATCCTAATTTTCTCAAAAGCTTTGTAAAGCTTTGCCTCGTGCAGGGGCGGCATGAACATGTCCGCGATATGCTGTCTGCGCTCTCTAGCGGCAGACAGGGCTGGCACGAAATTTTGTTTGCACGGGACTCAGAAAACAAGGGGCTTCATGCGAAAGCACTGGATCACTGGCGAGCATTCTTGGCGTCGCACCCCGAACACACCGAGGCGCAGCAAGCGGTTCGCCGCCTCGGACTGATGCTTCAGGTTGGGCATTCATAATGCTCATGATCATCAAAGCAGCGACTGCGCCAATCTGGATCTTATGTGAATTTTTCTGCTGCAATGCGGCAAGAGACTTGCCAATCAAATCTTGAGAAGCATACGGTCAAGTTAGTCAAATTTCAATAAGACGAGGAATGATTGTCATGCGGTACGTTCCGCCGTTTGCAAGCCTTAACCATGATTTTGTTTTTGGAAGCGATGATGGCGCCCCTTGGGTCAAGATAGGCTACAACCAGTTCGAAGCCCTGCTTCGCAAGATCTTGGCCGCTGTCGAGTTCGACGAGGAATGGTATCGCAAGCAATATCCCGACGTTGACGAGGCTGTCCGTGAAGGTCTTGTCAAAAGCGGGCGCGAGCACTTCATCAACAGCGGCTACTTCGAAGGTCGCCTTCCGGGCGAAGTAGAGGTCGACGAGGAGTGGTACTTCGAGACCTATCCTGACATCGCGGAAGCGGTAACGTCCGGAGAAATCGCTTCGGCCCAGCAGCATTTCCTGGCGTTTGGCTATGCTGAGGGACGCCAACCGGCTCCGTAACCTTCCCGCCGATTCGGCAAGACTTCAGTAAGGCGATTTTTATCATGATTCCTGATTTCGATCACCGAGTGGTGGTCGTCGGCGATGTGATTCTGGACAAGTTTGTCTATGGTTCATCGGGACGATTGTCGCCCGAAGCACCCGTGCCCGTGGTACGCAAAGCCCGCGAAACGATGATGGCGGGCGGGGCGGGAAACGTCGCGCGCAATATTGCGGCAATGGGCGGAAAGCCGGTTCTTCTGGGTCTTGCCGGATGCGATCGGACCGGAGACGATCTGGTTTCGGTCATAGGTGAACCCGCGCGCCTCGTTCGCAGTGCGGACTGGAAAACGATCGTGAAGTTGCGCGTGATTGCGCAACAGCAGCAGATCGTCCGTGTGGATGACGAGGCGCCGCGGCCTGCCACGGCAAAGGAGGCGGAGGACATCCTGTCCGGCCTCGCCGACAGCTTGCCGCAGGCAAGCGCCTTGGTGCTGTCGGATTATAACAAGGGCGTTCTGACTGCCGAGGTCTGCAGCAAGGCGATCGCCGCAGCCAGGGCCGCGGGTGCCCTCTGTGTCGTCGATCCCAAGGGTCGCGACTATTCGCGTTACGCCGGCGCTGATTACATTACGCCGAACGCCTCGGAACTGGCCGAAGTGACGGGCATGCCGACGGGAAGCGATGCCGAAGTCGAAGCGGCTGCGCGCAGCCTGCTGGCTCGTGTCGACATCGGTGCCGTCATCGCGACGCGCAGCGAGAAAGGCATGATGCTGATCCCGCGCGAAGGGGCGGTCGTCATTTCGCAAGCCACTGCCCAGGAAGTGTTCGACGTTTCCGGGGCAGGTGACACCGTCATCGCCACGCTGGCGCTTGCGCTTGCGGCCGGGATGCCGGTGCCCGAGGCCATGCGTCTCGCCAACCTAGCGGCGGGTGTCGTGGTCGCAAAGCTGGGAACTGCAACCTGCTCGCATGCCGAACTCGAACATGCCACGCGGGTCGAAAGCGGAGCCGGTGGTGTGCTGGGTCGCGCCGCAGCCTTGCAGATTATCCGGGAATGGCAGGCCGCCGGGCTAAGGGTTGGATTTGCCAATGGCTGTTTCGACATCCTTCATGCGGGGCATGTCCGAATGCTGCGCGAGGCCAGAAGCCATTGCGACCGTTTGATCGTTGCGTTGAACGATGACGCCAGTGTCACGCGACTGAAAGGCCCTGCACGCCCGATCAACACGCTTGCGGATCGTGCAGCCGTCATCTCGGGACTTGACCCGGTAGACGGCGTTACCTCGTTCAGCGAGGACACGCCGCTGGAACTGATCCTGGCGGCTCGGCCCGACCGGCTGTTCAAAGGTTCGGACTATACGATCGACAAGGTCGTGGGTGCATCCGAAATCCGTGAATGGGGCGGAGAGACAGTATTGCTGGATCTGATGCCTGGCCGGTCCACGACGAAAATCGTGGCTCGGGTCAACAGCGGTGCGGCGGTGGAAGCGGTCCAGTGACATCGCAAAACGGGGCGGGCCTGTTACGGCCCGCATTGTTCCTCGATCGGGACGGGGTGCTGAACCACGATCACGGCTATGTCGGCACGATTGACAGGTTTGAATGGATCGACGGCGCTCCCGAGGCGATCCGCGTGGCAAATGACGCGGGCTATCTGGTATTCGTGGTCACGAACCAGTCAGGAATTGCCCGCGGCTATTTTTCCCAGCCTCAGTTCCTGGAACTGATGGAGCATCTGCGCCACGATCTTGCCGCTCGCACCGGCGGCAGGATCGACGATTTTCGCCATTGTCCCTGGCTTCCCGATGCAACCTTGTCGGAATGGCGAAAGGACAACGACTGGCGCAAGCCCGGTGCCGGAATGCTGTTCGATCTCATGCGCTCTTGGCCCGTCGATCCCAGCCGCAGTCTGATGGTCGGCGACAAGGACAGTGATCTCGCGGCAGCGGCTTCCGCAGGTGTCGAGGGACGGCTGTTCTCTGGCGGAAATCTTGAAGACTTTCTTTCCCCCCTTTTAGACGTGGAACTTGTGAAATGAGCTTTGCCGCGCTTCGATTGGAATATGACCTGCTACGTGACTGGCTTTTTGTCGATGCGCTGCCTCTGTGGGCGGGAACGGGTACCGACCGCGAAACCGGCGGATTCTTTGAGAAGCTGACCGAAAAGGGCGTGCCGCTTGATGATCCCCGGCGTGCTCGGGTCACCGCCCGGCAGATTTTCTCATTTGCCACTGCAGATCGTCTGGGCTGGCAAGGCGATGGCGCAGGAATGGTGGAATACGGTCTGGCCAACCTGTTCCGGCACCACCTTCCCCCCCAAGGAATTGTCGTGCCCACGGTTTCGGCCGATGGTCAAGTTCTTCGACGCGACTTCGATCTATATGATCATGCCTTCGTGCTTTTCGGACTCGCGGCCGCGACCGAGATGCGGGGAGGGGACGCGGCGCTTGCGGCTCGGGCTGCGGATCTGCGTGACGCGATGGTCGCCGGATGGAGCCATCCGCAAGCCGGTTTCGAAGAATCGCAACCGAGAAGCCTGCCGCTCAAGGCAAACCCGCACATGCATATCTTCGAGGCTGCTCTTGCCTGGGAAGAATTATCGGATGACCCCGGTTGGGCCGCCCTTAGCGACAATATTGCCGAGCTCTGCCTTGAACGTTTTCTTGATCCGAACACCGGAGCATTGAAAGAGTATTTCGATGGCGAATGGAACGCGCTTCCTATGCCGCAGGACGTCGTCGAGCCCGGTCACCAGTTCGAATGGGCATGGCTGCTGCGTCGCTGGGGCGCCTCGCGCCGTCGCCCGGACGCGCTGTCTGCGGCCGCACGGCTTGCTGAGATCGGCGAAGGTCGTGGAGTCGATCCGGCCCAGGATCTGGCCGTGAACGAACTGAACGCCGACCTCACGTTGCGTGATGGTCTGTTCCGGCTGTGGCCCCAGACCGAGCGCCTGAAAGCTCATGTCAGCACCTTCGCTACGGCGACCGACTCGGCGATCAAGGCTCAGGCCGCCGAATTTGCCGCCCGCTCTGCAAAGGGCCTTCGGCGCTATTTCGAGCATCCCGTTCCGGGCTCGTGGTGGGAACATTTGGGTCTTGACGGCCGTCCGCACGACATGACGGAACCCACTCGTGCGTCCAGCCTTTATCACATCACCTGCGCCATCGGTGAGTTGGGCAGGCATCTAGACGCATTGCACGCGATCGAGAGCGTCGACGCATGAACGACATGCCTGGATTGCTCCGGTAACGAAGATCCTGCTGAGAAATGAAATCCGGCGGCCCTGTCTGGGCCGTCGGATTTTTCGTATGTTCCGCATTCAATCGACCGTGGAGTCGCACGTCGAGATGGTGTTTGAGCGGGTGACACGGTAATCCTCCCCGTTTTAACGGGGCGCAGAAGTAGACCTCAGGCAGCCATTTTCAGTTTCTGGGCGGGTGTGATGCCGCCGATGCCCATGTTGGGGCGCTCGTTGTTGTAAGTCCATAGCCA
>NZ_SDEB01000058.1 GCF_004522175.1 Paracoccus ravus
AGTTATAGGATTTCCAGTTCGTGGTTCGGTAGCGGGCAGGTGCGGAGTTCGTCATGCCGAGCGGATTAACCCACCAGAATCGCCGAGTGAATCCGTCAGATCCGAAAGTTCTGCAACAATGCCTAGTGCTAGTAAAACGCTGGATTACAACGACCGTGCGGCGCTGGTGCAGTCTCGGCCCCCGCAATGCCGCTTTCGGCAAGTGGTGGGACGCCCTGCATCTTGCCTACGCAGGCAAGACGCTGGACTACCGCGACCGCGCGGCGCGTGGTGGGACGTGCAGGGGTTTCTCAGTGGTGAGAAACCAATGACTCGCAACGACCGCGCGGCGCTGGTGCAGTGTCGGCACTTGGTGGGACGCCCAGCGTTTTGACAGTGGTGTCAAAACGCTGACCTACCAAGACCGCGCGGCGCTGGTTCAGTCTCGGCCCCAATGACGCCGCTTTCTCCGCTTGGTGGGACGCCCAGATGTTTACCAGTGGCGGTAAACATTTGAGCCACCAAGACCGTGCGGCGCTGGTGCAGCGTCGGCGCGTGGTGGGTCAGCGTTTTACGGACGTTCGTAAAACGATTGATCACAACGACCGCGCGGTTGTCGTGGTGGAACGCGCAGCGTTTTGGTAGCCCTACCAAAACTCTCAACGACCTCGACCGCGCGGTGTTGGTGGGACGCCCAGCGTTTTCATAGTGCTATGAACACGATGGGCCGCAATGAACGCGCGGCGCTGGTTCAGTCTCGGCCCCTATGACGCCGCTTTCGGCAAGTGGTGGGACACCCAGAGGTTTACGAACGCTCGTAAACCTATTGACCACAACGACCGCGCGGCGCAGGTGCAGTCTCGGCCCCAGCCATACCGCTTTCGGCGCGTGGTGGGACGCCCAGCATCTTGCCTACGCAGACAAGACGCTGAACTATTACGACCGTGCGGCGCTGGTGCAGTGTCGGCCCCCGCCATTCCGCTTTCGGCAAGTGGTGGGACGCCCAGTGTTTTACCTACGCAGGTAAAACACTGAATCACCAAGACCGCGCGGCGCTGGTGCAGATCGGGGAAAACGCAGCGGGGCCGTTTGGCCGATAATGCAGAAACCCGCCCACGAGACGCGGGCGGGTGCAGTGTCAGCGGGCTATCCTGATCGCGCAGCAGGTAGTATCGCCGTTTGGATACTCAATCCAGCCGATAGACATACCCAGCAACCCCGTGACCATGACGGCGCAAATGGTGGTGATGATCGCGCACCATTTGATCACGGGCGGGAACTCGATCACGGCACGCACTGCGGCCTCTGGCGTGGCCTCTGACGGCCTCTGGGGCGAGGTCAGGGGCTTGCCGCCTTCTTTGACGGCCTCGTCGGACAGGTGCGCGAAATAGGCCACCCGCAGGTTCTCCACCTCGGCGTCGGTCAGCTTCTCGCCTCGTGAGGTGCGGATGAAGATTCCCACGCCCGGAATGCGGGCGAGGTAGACCTTGCGCTTGACCTCGAAATGCCACGCGACGGAATCCAGCGGGCCGCAATCGGCCTGCTTGAATGCCTCTTGCACGGCGTCGGGCAGGCCGCTCGGCTGGGTGGTGACCAGTGTCAGACGTTCCATCATGCGGCTCCTTCGATCACCACGGCGGTGCCAGAGGCCACCAGCAGCACCATGTTCCCGCTGCCCGACAATTCGACGTAATCCAGATCAATGCCGATCACGGCATTCGCCCCGATCCGGTGGGCCTCGGCCCGCAACTCGTTCAGCGCGGTCTGACGGGATTCACGCATGGTGTTTTGCACGGCGGCAGAACGGCCCCCGAAAAAGTCCCGCGCACTGGCGAACAGGTCTTTGAATATGTTCATGCCGAAAGCGCATTCCACGGTGATCACGTCCAGCCGCTTGACGATCCGCAGATCGTGGATCGCGCTTTCTGTCGTCAGCAACACGGACTCGATCCGGCGCTTTTCCGCCTCGGCCTCGGCCAGCATCGCCGCGCGTTCGGCTTCCTTCTGCTCCTTGGACTTGGACGCCTCGGCCACGCGCTTTTCGTCGCATTCGGTGCAGATCGCTACCAGCGCCTCGGTGAAAGACAGCTTCTTTCCGCAGTTCCGGCATTTCGCCATGTTTGATTCCTTTCGGTGGATAATGGGCCGTGGCAGTGGACTGCGGCCCTTGGCAATAAAGACGGCGCGTCAGGTCACGGGCGAGGCCACGTCAAACCCTCTAGGATCGCGCCCTGTGGCCTCTCTCGTGACCTTGGGCACCTTCCCCTTTCCCCAGCACTCAAACGCCTGTCAGGGGCGCAGTGATCGCATTTCACTAGCTTCTGAACGCCAGCGCATCCTCGTCGGACAAGCGCAGGTATTCTTGCGCTGTGAGATACGCCAAGCTGCCTATCTCTGCGCTGATGATCGTGGCCCAAGCCCACGATTCCCGGTCCGCGTCCCAGCCGTCAGAGGATTTCGGCTCTGGCGCTTCGCTTGGGTTTTTATCTTTGGGGAACATGCGCAACGGGGTGTTGACATACTTCTTAGCGGGCAGGTTTTGCTGGGCTTCGGCCTCGATCACCTCCGCATCTTCCAGCACCACGAGGCGCAGGTAGATCGCCCGCCCAACGCGCACGGCCAGTCCAAGGGCTTCCAACTTCTTGAACAGGACGCTGGCCCGCTGGCGCGAAAAGGACAGGGTGCGCCCGATATAGGACAGCGAGTGGCTGACCACGCGCCCAGTCCCGGCCAGCGAGGCGATCTTTTTCAGCATCTCCCGCGCCACCCCTCGCAGCCCAAGGGCTGCGGCCCGCACCAACAGCCAGTGCAGTAACTGGGTGGCAGAAACGGGCTTGTCCTTCGCGCGGCGCTTCACCTCGGCCAGTTTGCGATCCGCGAACCGGATTTCGTGGCGCTGCCGCGCGGTGGCGATAAGGCGTAGGGTATCGTCCTGCGCCTCGCCATGCGAGGGCAGTTGCAGTGCAGCATTGCTCATTGGCCGTTATCCAGCCGTCAGGCCAGACTCCCCCGTTCGCCCAAAGGCGTTATTCATGGATTGCCACTCGAAGTGGATGACTTTAATATAGACCCATTAAGCCAATGGCTGTAATCCAGTCAATATGAAAGTCATCCAGTATGGATAAGCGAGTGCAAATCGCCGTTTCCGTCAAGCCAGACGTGCTGGCTGCGATTGAAGCTTGGCGTCAGACCCAGCCGGGGGATATGTCCCGCGCCCGCGCAGTCGAAGCCCTGCTTCGGATCGCACTGCAATCTGAAAGCCAGCTAGACAACGAAGGGTGAAGCCCAGACGATCCGCGCCAGCGCCCTCAGCAGAGGGCTTGCCGGAATGACGAAAGGGACCGCGCCATGGGCGCAGTCCCTCAGCCGCTTCGGACGCGGCGCGTCTTGGTTGCGATGTAAGCCCGCAGGTCGTCAAGCCGCCAGTTCGTCAACCCCGGCGAGAGGACAATAGCGGGGAAGCAGCCCTTGCGGTGCAGGGTGTAAAGCGTCTGGCGGGATACGCCCAGAAACTGGGCTGCATCGCGGGTTGACAGCAGGCGGTCGTCAGGCAGGGTATTCGTGTCGTCCATAGGCTCCGTCCATATAGGTCACACAGCCTGATAGCCGGGCTGCCACAGCGTAAAGCTAGCTTGTTCCTATATGCTGCCCTTCGCAGGGCCGTCCTGATGGACTCATTCGATTTGATTCGAATGTCAGACGACATTAGCGGAATGATTCCAGTCAGATCAAGACGTATTATCAGAAACGGGTTCACCCAGCAGGTGCCGCGCCCAAGCGTCCATCATCGGGCGGCGGGCGTCCAGCAAGTCAGCATCGCGCAGATAGGCCGCTTCCACATCGTTTCGGGCCAGCGTATGGGCCAGCGCGGATTCTGCCAGATCACGCGACCAGCCCGAATGCGCCGCCCATTGCCGGAACGTGGACCGCCACCCGTGACAGGTGGCCTCTATGCCAAGACGCTTGTGAACGGCGCTCAGGGTCGCGTCTGACAGGGGCTTGCCGCCGTTACCAAAGAATACCGTCTCGGCCAGCTTCTCGCGGTCCAGCAGGGCGGACATTGGTCCTGTGAGCGGGACGCGATGCCTGCGCCCAGCCTTCATGCGCAGGCCCGGAATTTCGATGCGATCAGCTTGCAGGTCCGACCAGCGCAGGCCCCGGACCTCACCCGGTCGGAAACCCCCAAGGATCAGCAGGGCCAGTGCTGCCGCGCCCTGTCCATCGTTCCGGCGTTCCCAGATCGCCCGGAATGTTGCCGGGGCGTCCTCGATCCCGACAGCGGCGAAATGCGTCTTGGCCTGCTTCACGCGCGGCAGGCCCTGCCTAATAACTGACAGGCTGGCCGGATTCGGCCCCGGTTCGCGGTGCCCATGCGCCACGGCATAATCCAGCACCATTTCTATCCGGCCTCGCACCCGTCGCGCCGTCTCAGGCTTGGCGGTCCAGATCGGTGTAAGGCAGGCCAGAATATCGGCGGTCGTGATCTCTGCCACGGGCCGCTTGATAATACCCTTGGCATAGGTGCCGATTGTGTTCTGCCATTGCTGCCGATGCTTCGGATTACGCCAGCTCGGCGCGTTGGCCGCGAAATAGTAATCGAACACCTGTCCGAATGTCGTGGCCCGACCAGCGCCGTGCATCGTTGGTGCTTCGGGCTTGCCTAGCGGGTCAATGCCTTGCGCCACCAATCCGCGCAGATCGGCAGCGCGTTCTCGGGCTGCGGCGACCGGAAGCGAGTCCGCGTTGCCGAGTCCCATTTCGCGCCTGCGGCCCGTTCCCGGTTCGGAATACCTGAATGCCCATGACCGCGATCCCGGCTTGACGCTCAGGTAAAGCCCGCCTCCGTCAGCGTGAAAGCCCGGTCCCGATGTTTTGACACACCCGCTCGATAATTTGTGAATCGGCCCCCGCGCCATAAACTGTCCTCCGAACCCACGTCCATACCCACGCAAATAGCGTGACAGGCTGGTATTGATCCAGACAGGTTCGACAGGTGTATTACGGTTTTTGCTGGGTTTTCCTGACAATCCAGACAGATCAGACTGTCAGGTGGCGGAGGAGGTGGGATTCGAACCCACGGTGGGATGACCCACGTCGGTTTTCAAGACCGGTGCATTAAACCGCTCTGCCACTCCTCCGACAGCGATGGACGTAATACCAACAGCGCGGAAGAGCAAGTCCATCCTGACCGAGCTTTCTCCGGTCGGTCCCTCACCATACCGAGAGTGTGCCGGTTTGAGATTGGTCGTCTGCGGATGGCTTCAGGGCAAGTGTGCCGGGCGTGCCGTCAAGTCTGGCCCTATATTTGGCCTTGAGTATGTAGGATTTTGCCTGAGCCCATGCCGAGGAGAGAGTTGCGCGTCGCCATCCGGTTCTGTTCCTCTATCATCCCGGTAATCTGTTCGATGGGATTTAGCGGCTCCATAGGGGGCCACTCCGCCCTGCTGATCCGTGAAGGGGTTTCCTCATGTCGTCTGCTCCTTCGTTATGAAGTATAATTTGCAACATAGCGGGATAAACCCACGGAGGGGACCACGGTCAGGCGGACTTGACTTGGCTGTCTTCAGCGCTCCAGTGCCAGGGCCGCAACTCGGGCGGCCGTGAGACAGGCAGGTCCGAGATGCGGGCAATGACATCGACCAGCCAGGGTCGTCCAAGAACCGGGTGAAGCTGCGCCAATCCTCGCGCGACGGCAAATAGTCGATCATTTTCCCTACTTTGGCATGTCTGGAAAGCGCGCTCCGCTGACCGCGCTGCCTTGTCTCCAAGTCGGCGATGAGGGGCGCGGAGAGGAGTGTCCTGAACTTCGTGTATCTGGCCCGGTCCATGCGGTTTGAGATACTCAAGCGTCGAAGCGCTCGCCGAACATTATGGAGAACTGATTACGGACCGCAAACCATTCCCGAACGTTTCGGCCATCCTTCTCGAAGTTGCGGATGGCCAGGGAGATCAGCTTGGTCGCCGCCTCGTCGGTCGGAAACGTTGATCGACTTGCGGATAACCCGGTTCAGACTCTCAATGGCATTGGTCGTGTAGATGATCTTGCGGATCGCCGGATCTAAGCCAAAGAACGGGATCACCTGGTAATCCTCCCCGTTTTAACGGGGCGCAGAAGTAGACCTCAGGCAGCCATTTTCAGTTTCTGGGCGGGTGTGATGCCGCCGATGCCCATGTTGGGGCGCTCGTTGTTGTAAGTCCATAGCCA
>NZ_SDEB01000059.1 GCF_004522175.1 Paracoccus ravus
TCGGCGGCGACTTTCTGATCAACGGGTTTCTTGCTCATCTTCGCTCCTTGAAAGCTACGATGTGCCAGAAACCCTCCCGTCATCAATCAACCAAATCTGTCCCATAGGCCCTGACGCCTGACACTTGGCATGTAACTTCTCGACCTCACCCGCAGAGATCTGCGGCTCGGCGGATGAAGCGCCGCCGAAGGCCGCCGCCATGTTCTCGATCGCGGTGCGTTTCCAGCCGCTGATCATCGTCGGATGGATATCGTACTTCTTGGCCAACTCGGCCGTCGTCAGTTCCTCGCGGATGGCCTCAAGAGCCACCTTCGCCTTGAACTCTGCAGAATAGCGTTTGCGTTTCGTCATTTCGGGTCATTCTTCCTCAGGCGCTAAAGCTTAGCCCCTGGTCCGAATTCGTGCGACCGCCTCTCCCGGCTTTGTCCGTGAATTCAAAGCTACGGAACAATTGCCGCATCGCTTCCTGTGTGGTCGAGACGTTATAGAGATTGCACACGGCCTCATCCTCGCCGGTTCTCCTGCCAAATGACAGACCCGGGGAAGAATAGCCGGGATACCGGGTTCCGTCAGCCAGTTCGAGTTCCGGGAAGGCAGCACAGAAACCTTCCGCATCGGCGGCGCTTCGGAAATAAAGCGAAATGCAATCGCGTCCTGCAGTCGCGCCACCGCTATGCCATGCGTAATTGTCTGGCCCTATGACTCGATCCAGCCAGCGATAGATCGCATCAGATAGCCTGCCAAAGCCGTCCGGCGGAACATAGAAGCGAAGGCGCAGCGGAAAGGCGCGGTCATCGGTCTTGGCTTGTGGTGTGCTGCGGCGCGTCATCAAAGGAACATTCAGCGAACACGCGCGATTCGCAACCTAGATAAAACGAGACATCGCCAGCCAGATCGCCAACAAAAACGGAGGCATCATCGGCAATATGTGCTCGTGGACTTGGAGTTCCCCGCGTATGCAGATCCCCGAGTTCACTGTTCACGAGCGCATTCTTGTTACCTATTCTACCTATTCGGGCATTTTTCCACAGTGTTTTCGCAAAGGTCAGTGATCCGGCTCGATTTGCTGCTGAAGCGACGCCCCTTGACTGGTGCCACCGCCCGGGTGTCGCGCTCGCCGTTTTGCTGATCGCTCTCATGCCAAACCTGTCATTCGCCATGGGAGATGCCCCACGCCTTACCGGTAAGGCGGTGGTCGTAGACGGCGATACGCTCAAGATCGGATCGGAGACGTTCCGGATTCATGGCATTGATGCCCCAGAGCGGAGCCAGTCTTGTGCGAGTGAGGGCGGCGGCACCTGGGCTTGTGGCAAGGCGGCCACCGCATTCATGACCAAGTTGGTGAAGGGCCGCCAGATCACCTGCCGTCCGGTCGAGCGGGATCGATATGATCGGCTTGTGGCGAAATGCTTCGACGGCAAGCAAGATCTCGGGCGCGAGATGGTGAAAGCCGGCCATGCCTGGGCCTTCATCCGCTATGCTGATGACTATGCCGACATCGAAGCGTCTGCGAAGATAGAACGCCTTGGGATCTGGCAGGCGCAGTCTAAACCGGCCTGGGCATTCCGTGCCAAGGATTGGGAAACTGCCGCGCCGGTCGCGCCGCGGGGGAGTTGCCCGATCAAAGGGAATATTTCGGCCAAGGGCGAGAAGATCTATCACATGCCCTGGTCGCCGGCCTATGCCAAGACCCGGATTAATTTTGCGAAAGGCGAGCGCTGGTTCTGCAACGAGCAGGAAGCTGTCGCTGCGGGATGGCGGGCCGCGCGCTGGAAGTGATCGCTCTGGGGGTGATCTGGGGGGGCGGGGTCAAGATGCGATGCGGCCACGATAATGGCACATCGTATTGAAAAATATGAATTTGGTGACTATACTCTAGGATGCAGCGTGTCGGAGTACCAAATTCATGTATTACAGTGCTTTAGACAGTCGTGTGATCCGTGATCGGGTTGATCTCGTTGCCACTTTCGAAGAGTGGCAACGGGTCCGAAATCTATCACAGGACGAACTCAGCGGAAACATGTCTTACGAGTTCCGTGCGGGCCGCGAATATCTGTACCGCAGAACGACCAAGAATGGCATCAGGTCGACCCGAAGCCTCGGGTCTCGATCCGACAAAACAGACGCCATTCTTGCGCATTATCTGCGACAGAAACAGGAGGCCGAGGAGCGCCTCGCAATTTTGGCTGGCAAGATCAACCAACTGGCCGCGGTGATGCGGGCGCTCAACCACCAGCGTGTCCCGAGCATCGCGGCCAGGCTGATCCGCAAGCTGGATGAAAGTCCGGCGGCCGCACGTTTTCGGGTGGTGGGCACGCATGCGCTCTATGCCTATGAGGCCGCGGCAGCGGTGACATTCAACGGGGAGATGGTCGCCACCGGAGATCTGGATGTTCTGATCGACGACCGTGCGCCCCTGCGCATCGCGATTGACGGGGAAGCGCGAGGCCTGGAGGCCATTGCCAGATCCGTTGATCCGTCCTTCCAGCAGCGACAGAAGGGAGATTTCCGGCTGACCAATAAGGACGGGTTCATGGTCGAGTTTATCCGCCCGGAGGCGCGACCTGCACATCGGGTCATGCCCGGCCAGGTCAGCGGCATCGAAGGAGATGCCGTTCCGGCCGCGATTGTTGGCCTTGAATGGCTGGTGTCTGCGCCGGCCTTCACGGCCATCGCCATCGACGATCGTGGCTTTCCGGTCCGAATGACCGCGCCTGCCCCGGCCATATGGGCGGCGCATAAGCTCTGGATTGCCCAAAGAGCGGACCGTGACCCCGGCAAGGCGGCGCGCGACAAGGTTCAGGCTGAAGCGGTTCTCAGTCTGATCGAGGACCGACTGCCACAGGAAGGGTTGGACCCTGTTAAGCACAGCGCCTTGCCAAAATTCGTGGCGGATCTGGTGCCAGCTGAACCGGTAAAATCTGATCAGAAAAAGCTCACGCCAGATTGGGAATGACGCATCAGGATATTGCCCCGCGTTGGCCATGATGAGGCGAAGGCAGCTGCCGCAACGGAGCGCGCTGCCCGGCTTACGCCCCGAGTTTGCGTAGTATCTTCTGCTCGATCCCCTGCATGGTCTCGAGGGCGCGTTTTTCCTGCGGCTTTAGCGCCTCCAGCATTTCCTCGGCGCTCAATTCGGATCTTTCCTGGTCTATTTCCTGTAGCAGGGCTTGGGCAGTTGGACCCGATGCGACGACCTGTGATTTTGGTGGTGCAGGTTCCGTCTCCGCGGGTGGCACGGTACCGCCATCGCGTTTCTCAGCTGGATCCAGGGGTTTTTCGTCGCCGGTACCCGTGGGCAGCACCGGATCGGGCGAGGCCGGGTAGGAAATGATCGCGCGTCCTTCGATGCGCCTTGTCAGGTCCTCGACGGTCTCGTGCAGCCGCCGCAGGCTTTCGCCGTCGCGCGAAGGATAGGGCAGGGGTCCCTTTTGCGCGGACATCAGCGCCTTAAAATAAGGATCCTCATAATAGACGATGCGCTCGGCGATGATCGGGTGCTGGCGCTCGGGGATCAGGATAACCTTGTCCCGATCGAGCTTTTTCAGTTCATCCGGGGTCATCAGCGGGCGTTCCTCATTGCGCCGCGAGATCGAGCGGCGCAGCAGGCCTGATCCATCGCGCGAAAGACTGTCACTGATCGCGAGCTTAGTGGTCTTGCCGAGCCCGTCTGAGACCTCCTCGGCGGTCTTCTTCTCGTTCGGGGCCAGGTAAAGTTTGATGCCGGCGGCGGATTCGATGCCGAGGCGCTCGTTCTCGGAATAAGACGTCGATTCCAGACCCGGAATGGATTGGGTGATGATCGAGACCCGACCGCCATGACCGGCGAGCTGTTTTAACGATTGCACAATGATCGGCATCGGTCCGAGCTGGTCGAATTCATCAAGCATGATCTTCACCGGCCAGGGTTCCTGAGCGGGGTCGGGCATGCTGGCGCGCAATGTGGCGATGAGTTCGCCGAAAAACAGCCGGATCAGCGGAGCCAATGTCTTGATGGCATCGGCATTGACCACGAGATAGACCGCCATCGGCTGGCGACGCAGATCGGCAAAGGAAAAATCATTGCCGCTGGTGGCGCGATCGACGGCGGGGTTGTTCCAGAGCGAGAGCCCGGCCCCGCTCAATACCGAGGCATGTGAACTGAGCGTGCGATCGGAATAGCCGGCGAACTTGCGAAAGGTCTGGGCGGCAGAGAGATGCTTCACCTCCTCGGCATGGGCAGCATAGGCGCTCGAGGTCGCGCCCTGGCCGAAGAGGATGCGGCTGATCTCGCCGATGGTCGGCCGACCACGTTCAATGGCGAGCAGACCGGCGGCAATGAAGAGATCGCGCCCCTCGGTCAGAAAATCGCCGGCGCTGCCCTTGTCCGAGACGGTGAGGAAGTAATCCGCGATCTTGGCAAGCTCGGTATAGCATTCATCGGCATGGCGAATCCGGGCGACGCGCTCAAGCGGGTTATAGCGATGCGAGGGATGATCGAAATCGAAGGGCGAGAAATAGAAGATCGCATCGCCCTGGGCCTGGCGATGGCGCGAGGTCGCTTCAAAAAGCTCGCCCTTGACGTCGAGCACCACCATCGAGCCGGGAAACAGCAGCAGGTTCGGGATGGCATAGCCGACACCCTTGCCGGCCCGGGTCGGGGCGACGACCAGACAATGTGGGAATTTGTCGTAATCCGCCGCGATCAGCGCCTTACTGGTCTTCGGTTTGCCAAGCTTTCCGAACACCAGGCCGCGGCCAACGGGCTGCAGGAGGCCATTGCGACGGATCTCGGCCTTGCTCTGGAAATGCGCCTGGCCATATTCGGTGAGTTTTTGGCCAAACGACATGATCAGCGCAAAACCTGTGAGCAATGCCGCGCCGATCAGACCGAGGCGATAGCCCGAGGCCCAGGGCTCCTTCCACATCTCCGGCCAACCTGGAAACTGCCGGATGAGGGTAAACATATCGCCATTCAGCGCATTGCCCCCGCTTTGCAATTGCACCCAGACCCCGCCAGCCATCAAGCCGAGGATCAAACCCAGACCTGCAGCCACCGGTAGAACGATCAGCAATCGAGCTACGCTCATCTCTCGCGATCCCCGGGCTTGTCTCGCTCCTCCCGGTGGAGGTCAGCCTGATCAGGTGGCTGGTGCCGCCGCCCGACATAGCCTTCGAATGTCATGCGATAGTCCTGTGGGATCATCCTGTCCCAGATCTCCGAGACCTGAGCGGCGGCCTCGACCGATGCTGCGGCCAGCCGCCCGGCATCGCGGGTCAGGGCAGCGATCTCGGTGCGCCCCGAACTGCGAGTGTCAGGATCATCGGCATAGGTGTAATGCCAATCGGCCCGCGCCATTCGTTTCTCGAGAATCTCGACGGCGAGCTTTTCCGGCGCAACCGGCGAGCGCGGCCCATCTGCCTGCATCAATCTCTCGGCCGCAAGGCTTGGTCGCTCACCGGGCAGATGCAGGCGAGACGGATCGGAAAGCTGGCCCTGCATGTCGCTAGTTGTCGAACGGGCGGGAGGCAAAGCCTCGTCATCCCTCTTTCGACCTGGCATCATGGTTGCCGGCATTAACCCGGCGACGTCATCCTGCATGCGGCGCTTTTCAGCTGATTCGGCTGCACGCGCGATGATTTCTGCCCGGAGAGGCTCGGTGGCCGCCGGTGCCAGGTCGTCGCGAAGTCGCTGCAAGAGGTTTGGCCGGGTCTGCGTCATGTTATTCT
>NZ_SDEB01000006.1 GCF_004522175.1 Paracoccus ravus
CGCTAAAATCAAGGAATTCAGATCTATAGCCACGCGCTATGAAAAGACGGCCTGCAGTTACGCCGCCAATTGGTATCTCGTCGCGACCATCATCGCTTCACGATGAATGTCCACAGGCCCTAGATGAACTATGCTCTCAAACCATCGTCGAGGCGGGACGATTTTCCGAAACCCGCTAAAACAGATCCTCGTGGCCGAGCAGTTGGTTCATCGACGTCGAGGGGTCGGTGCAACCGGCATCGCCGACGATACGCGCCGGAACCCCGGCGACGGTCTTGCAGGGCGGAACCTCGTTCAGCACGACTGAACCCGCGGCGATCCGCGAATGATGGCCTATCCGGATATTGCCCAGCACCTTTGCCCCCGCACCGATCATCACGCCATTCCCGATCTTGGGATGCCGGTCGCCATCCTCCTTGCCGGTACCGCCCAGCGTGACGGAATGCAGCATCGAGACGTCGTTTCCGACCACCGCAGTCTCGCCGATGACGATCGAATGTGCATGATCGATCATCACGCCGGTGCCGATCTTGGCCGCCGGATGAATATCCACACCGAATACTTCCGAGCAACGCATCTGCACGAAATACGCCATGTCATACCGACCCTGCTGCCACAGCCAATGTCCGATCCGGTAAGCCTGAAGCGCCTGATAGCCCTTGAAGAACAGGATGGGCTGCATCAACCGGTGGGTGGCCGGATCGCGCTCATAAACAGCAAGCAGATCGGCCTGCCCGGCCCGCGCGAGTTCCGGCGCGCGCGCGAATGCGTCATCCGCGATCTCGCGCAGGATCTGTTCGCTCATCTCGCGCGAGGCGAGTTTCAGCGAAAACCGATAGGCCAGAGCCGCCTCGAATGTCGAATGGTGCAGGAGCCCTGCGTGAATCAAAGCCCCAAGCAAGGGCTCGTCCTTGACCGCGACCCGCGCCTCGCACTGGATTCGTGCCCAGACCGAGACGCGAGATTCCTCTCCCGTCTCGTCAATGAGCGGTTGAACTAGTTCCTTGTGCAGGTTCATCGTGCCACGCCTGTCAAAACGGTTGGGCATAGATCTTAACCGAAAGCGACAGGTACCGAAACCCTTCCTCAATCGGGAAGCCTGAGCTCCCACCAATGGAGGACCACCCGCACCTTGCCCCCCGAGAATTGCCCTCCGGCCGCGGTCAGCTGCAATGGGCTGGGGCTCCAATAGGTCATCGGCGCGCTCAGGATACCCCGCGACCAGGAGCCGGCGGCCTTGCCCAGCCCTTCGCCGAAGCGGTTCAACGCCTCGGGATGGCCTAGCGACCAGGAAGTCAGCGAACCCGTTATCGCGTTCAGGACGCGCGCCGTGGCCCCGATCACCATGGCCCCCGCCGGAATTGCCATGCCGGTCGCGAAACTCGGCCCCGTGCCCAGGGTGATATCCTCGAAATCCTGGCCCGCGATCATGCCCGAGCCATGGGCGCCAAGGCTGACTGCGCCCACCACCCAGCCAGAGCCGTCATGAATCGCCGATTGGCCCCGATCCGCAATCCACGCCCGGCGACCAAATCCCGGCTCGACAAAGACCCAGCCCCCATTCATCGCAATGGCGATCTTGCCGGACTGCCCTTCCCATGCGTTGACGGCCCCTTGCGGCACGGCCCAGCACTGCCCTTCGATGACTGGGCTTGGCGGAGTCGTGCGGGTCGTTCCCTGCAGCACCAGATCGACCAGCCCGTCTATCCGCACCAGAGCGTCGTTCACGGTGACATGTTTCTGCGCCTGCGCGGGCATGAGCAATGGTAGGCCGAAATTTGCGGTCGCATTCTCAGACATTTATGTCGATCCTCGCTGATGGGCCCGGCCCGAAAACATCCGAAAGCTGGGCGACCTCGATGGTAAAGGCGCCGCCCGCACGGGCGGCGGTCCAGATAGCGGGCGCGATGCTCCAACGCGGTTCACTGGTCATGGCTTGGGCCAGAACCGCGCCGTTCTGCACCAGTCGGACGGAATAGATCTCGCGGCTTTCGCCTAGCGGCACCTCCGGCCCGTCCCAATTGTCGCCCTGAATGCGGGTCCGTCGGATCCACGAGACCGTGCCGTCTGAGATCGCAAGGTGGCAGGGCGAGAGGGGGCGTAGCCCCACCCCACGAAACGCAGCCGAGATGGTCCGATAGCTCGCATCATCCGGACTGCGGCTTGCCGGACCGATCCGCCAATGCCGAATCTGGTTTCGCGCCGTCGGTGCAAGATCGACCTGCGTCGGAGCGCCGTCCAGCAGGACGACAGTGCTTCCGGACGGCCAGACCGGGGGCATGAGGGCGTCGGTACCGGCCTGTCCGCGCAAACGCGTCGAGATTTCCCACACACCCGTCGCGACCAGTCGCGCATCCCGAAATTGCATCAACTCCCAGTCTTCGGAGGAACCATCGCCGATCGCGAGCAGGTTCGCCCCTCCGAGCAGCGCAGTCAGACTTGCTGAGTCGATGTCTCCCCCCTTGAGCCGGACCCGCAAAGGCGGCCCCAGATCCCAAAGGCCCGGACGGGCGGCATCAAGCGGAGCCAAAGTGGTTCCGATGATCGACGATCGGGGCAGCGTCAGGTTCGGGGCATATCCGCCATCGACTTCCGTCGCCATCCATGCTGCGACTGCACTTGGCCAAGGCGTGGCAGAGACCGCCAGATGTGGTGCATGGGCGATCTCATCCCCCCTGAGAAGCGGCAGATCCAAAAAGAGCGGCAACACAGGAACAGGGGCCTGAAATGCCGCGAGCCGAGGCGCATCGGTCGTCTCGTGCGACGGCTCATAGCTGCCCGGTTCGACGCGAACAGCGTCCAGCACAAGCGCTTCGGCCCGTTCGATGCGGTCTATGCGCCAGCGGCGCGGTCCGCCCACACCCTCGTCGAACCGGACAACATCCCCCACATGCAGATCCGATCGCGATGGAGGCAAGACAAATCGCATCCCGTCGCGCGCGACCAATGTCTCGGCCAACCAGCGCCCGACCAGCGCCTGTCCCTCTTGACGGGTGAGCGCCATTGACAACTCGCTCTCCGAAACCGCGAGAAACTCGGCACCCGGCAAAACGGATTCGGTCGCACGGACGGCGTAATCCGCACCGGATTCGACATAGGTCAGCCTCACCCGACCAGCCACCTCACCTGCATTGGCGCGCGAATACTCGATTGGTCCCGAATCACCGTTCTGCGCCAGTTCATCCGGGCCAAGATCGATATCGACACGGGCATCGCGCATGCGAAAGCGCAATGTCCCGTCACCTTCCACGGCATCAAAGCCATATGCCAACATCAAGGGCTGCAAGGCCGCCCGGCCACTTTCAGAGCCGTTCACCGAATAGCCACGCACCAACCCGTAAAGCTCTTCCACGTCAAAAGCGACGACCCCGGCTTCGCGGCAGATATCGCCCACGACATCGGCCAATGGCACCGCGCCTGCCCGCCCATTCAGCCAATGTCCCCGCTCCCAGGCCGGTCCATCTGACCAGACATCCGTCCGTCCCGGAAATGCGGGGAAAGGCCGCGCATCCCAACACCATAGATGGGCGCGCGACATATCCACCATGTTTCCTGCAGCGGTCCGGCCATGGGCGCTCCTGACCGGGTTATTCGCGGCATCGCACCAATACTCGGTCATCGCCCGGACATAGGCGGCCTGCATGAGGTCGTTGCGCTGACCATTCGAGAAATGCGGCAGTTGCGACTCCGAACTCATTGCATCCAGAAACTTGTTGGGCTGGTTCGATCCCTTGTCGAGCGCCGCACATCCCATCTCGGTGAACCAGATCGGCTTCGATCCCGGTACCCAGGGGCTGGGCCGATCACTCCGTACACCCCCGACGCGCTCATGGTGCTCGTTCAGCCACCAGTTGCGAATATCCTTGTATCGCCACAGCCAATGTTCATGAAACAAACCGTCATGGATCGGCGTCCTGCGCTGCGCCAGGCGGTCGGCGTCGCTTGCGTAAAACCAATCATAGCCTTCGCCAGCAGAAACATTTCGGCGCAGGTAAGCCGGATTTTCGACGCGCCCCCAGACGGCATCGGCATGATCCTCGCCATCGCGCCAATCCGACAGGGGCATGTAATTGTCGATTCCGATGAAATCGATGTTTTCATCCGCCCAGAGGCTGTCGAGATGGAAATACGCATCTCCGTTGCCGGGCTGGTATCCGAAATATTCCGACCAGTCCGCAGCATAGCCCAGCAGAACATTTTCGCCTAGGATGGCACGGACATCTGCGGCAAGACGGCAAAGCTCGGCCACGGCAGGAAAGCTTTGGTTCCGACCCTGAACCTGTGTCAGGCCAACCATCTCGGAGCCGATGAGAAAGGCGTCGAGTCCCCCTGCCTCGGCACAAAGATGCGCGTAATGCAGAATGAAACGCCGATACGACCATTCCTCCGGCCCATGATAATGCACCTCGCCATTCGCCCGCGAAAAATCCTGCGGCCGCGCCGTTCCGAAAAACCGCGCCACCTCAGCCTCTGCGATCTCGGTTCCGGCTGGGCTGCCCGAGAGCCCCGGAGCCAGACTGGTCGTGATCCGTCCACGCCAAGGCATCGCGGGCTGCCCCGTCTCGCCGCGCCAAGGGTCGAGCAGGTCATTGCCGTCCAGCTGCTCCATGAGGATGAAAGGATAGAAGACCGCCTTTCGCCCGCTGGCGGCGATGGTGCGGAGTGCCTCGATCACCGAGCGATCCGACGGAGTGCCGCCATAGATCGGGCGATCGTCTATGCGGGCGACCACTTCAGCTTCGGCGCGGTCAATCCCGCCTGCGCGCCAGGGCATTTCCTCGCCGTCGCGCGCGCGATCCTCGACCTTGGGCCGGATCCGGCAGCGATCGATGGGGAGATCGTCCCCAAACCACGAGACCACGAGCGAGACCGATCCGACATTCGGCAATTCGCGACCGAGCGTCGCCAAGGACGCGCCAAGATCGGTTCCGGAATAAGGCGTGTTGCGATTGACGACCTGCCCTTCACCCAATCCGAAATCGTGGCTTACAGGCGTGGTTGCCAGAGCATACTCTCCCGTCCCCGGTATAAGGGCTACGGCCTGGACCTCACGCGACAGGCCCCGCCCCTGCTTTGCCCGCCGGGTCACCTCAAAGGAAAGTTGGGGAACCCGGTTCCCCCAGCGTTCCAAACCCAGTTCCTCCAAGACGACATAGGCGATCCCGCGATAGGCTGGGGCCGCATCACCTTCATGGGCCGCAATCGCGGGATCGGGCAGTTGTTCTTCGTCCCCCAGATAGATCCGCATGTTCAGTTCGTCGGGAGAAAGCTCTTCTCCATCCGCCCAGACCCGGCCGATCCCGAGGATCGGGCCTTCGCATAGCGCAAGGGCAAAGCTCAGCCGGTATCCGACCTGCGTGACGCTGGGCGCGGAGCCCTTGCCCCCGCCCTGCTTGCGCCGGGTTTCCACCAGAGGACCGGCCCAGATGGTATGGCCCGGAATCCGCATCTGGCCCCAAAGCCTGGGAATTGCCGCTCCTTCGCCGGCGGTCTGGATGCGCAGACGATCGACCCGCCCCGTCTCGACGGCGTTGGAGCCAGACCCCAGCAGACGCTGGTCGATGACGCGGCCAACCGCCGCCCCGACGGCGCGGCCGATCACTGCCCCCGACAGTCCGAGCACGGTGCCGCCAAAGCCGGCACCAAGCGAGGCACCCGCCGCAGCCAACATTAAAGTCGCCATTGCGCTATCCCCTCAAGATGTCTGCGGAAAGCGGAACCGCCCGACAATCCGCGAGCGCCATGGCGACGAAAGAGGACTTTCGACGACACCATGCCGATCATATGCGTGAATGAAACTCGCAACTCTGCCGATTTCGCCCTGCACGCCCATGTGCTTCGCCACGGCTCCCGGACGCATGCGAAAAATCAGCACATCCCCCGGCGCGGCGTCTTTGGCGACAATTAGGACCCGTCGTGCTCCGGCAAGAAGAAGCTCCTCGCCGCCCGTCTCGCCCCAATCGGGCGTGTAAGGTGGCAGAATTTCAGGCTCCGACCCCAGGCATTCCCGCCAGATGCCTCGGACAAGGCCAAGACAATCCGTTCCGCCATGTTTGAGCGAAGCCTGATGGACATAGGGCGTCCCGATCCAGCTTCGTGCGATATCCACGACGTTCGGGGTCATCTGACCACCTGCGGGGCCAGAAGCCAGTCTTCGCTGGGCAAATGCGGAAATCCGCGAAAGTTCAGAAAATTGAGAAACTTCAACCGACATGTCTCGGCGCGCTTGTCACATCCCGCTATCAGCCTGACCTTGTCGCCGGGAGCGGGACGAATGCCGAGACCCGCCCAAAGCTCGACAGTGCGGCGCGAGCCCGAATTCGCGCTGTCCGACTTGACCACGCCGCGCAGCCCCTGTGCCGCGCCGTCCAGAACGATCATCTCGCCGCGTGAGAACCACCCCTCTTCATGCCCCGCGCCACCAGAAAGAACGATGCGCTGTGCCTCATCGACGGAAACGACCTCGGCCTCGGCCGCATGGCTCGCGGATGTCAGATCCACCCCACATTTCCGATCCCCCAGTTCAGCCGAACAGCGCGGATGATAGACGCGGCCCTGCGCACGGTTCAAAGGCTCGGAAAGGCCGCGCAGCTCTGCCCGGAACTGGACACCGCTATGGCTGACCTCGCCGATCCCGCCACGGAAGATCAACACGCGCCGGGACAGATCCTGCCAATCGACCTCCCATATGCGAATATCCGCGCCGTCCCAGCGGCCAGCCAACAGATCGACATCGCGTATCGCCTCATCCGAAAGCACCCCGACCGCTTCGCTATTGTCGACCGACAGACCCGTTCCCTGCGCAATGGCGCGCGCGTTCAGACCCGCCTCGGGACGAAAGGTCAGCCCGTCGAATTCAAAGGCGCAATCATGGTCCGTGAAGCCCAAGGCCATCCCGTCCGAACGGGATATGGCCCAGGCACGCGCAATCGTGTCGCCTTTCATGTCCGCACCTCGATGACAGGAATCTGTGGCATTTCCCCGGCTTGAAACGAAGCGATCGAGACCGAGATTCGATCCGTGTCGAACCGAACCGGAACGTCGAATTCGAAGCCTGCCGTGATTTCGGCACCGGACGCAGGAGCCACCGAGAACGCCAATTCGCCCGTTTCCAGATCGACCGAGAAATCGATGCCGGCATGAAGCTCAACTTTGCCGATGGCTGCCGTAACCGTGCCCGAAACCGGTTTACTGATGGGACGCCAATATTGGCCCGGTCCCGACGGGTAGCATTTTCGCAAGGCGAAGCTGCGGCGAACGCCATCTCCCCGCCCGAGCGGCTGGTCCAGAGGCGAGACCTTGGAACTTGGCAGGCAGGATTTGTAATCGCCCCAATCTTTCCAGCGGAATCCGTGCAATTGACCGGCCCGCGCTTCGAAAAAGGCCAAAAGCTGCGCCACGTCATCCAGTGAGCGCAGCCCCATCCCCGCGTCATAGCGGCGGCGCGAATGCGCCCAGGGGCTGCGGCGCTCTTCGTGGCCATTATTCAGCGCGACGATTTCGGTGCGTCGCTCGGGCCCGCCGACCGAACCAAAGGACAGGTTGGCGGGAAATCTGATCTCGTGGAACGCCATGCCTCACCGGTTCCTTTCACCCTGCGCCAGGACGCGGGACAGCTGCGCGGCGATCTGGCTTTGCGAGCGGTGAAAGCCCGCAATGTCCGGCGTGGAAATATTGAACGTGACATTGACCGATCGCCCGCCGCCGGACGCCGCCACCCCCAGACGTCCATCGGCACCCCGCTGCAGGGGCATGATGGCCTCGGGCCCGGCCTCGCCCATCAGGCCCGTGGCGCCGCGCATGGGAAAGTAGGTCGGCTGCGAGACGACGCCACCTTGCGCAAAGGCCATGACCCTGCCCTGCGTAAAGCTTCCGCCATTGGCAAAGGGCAGGATGCCCGAGACAAGGCTATTGCCGCCTTCGGCAATCGCGCCCGCCACCGCCTGCTGCACCGGCCGCAGCGCGATGGAAAGCACCGTGTCAGCCATGCTGCGGGCCACCTCTTTCAGGGCATCGCTCAGCTTGCCTCCGTCCAGGGCAAGATCCGCGAATGCCGCGCGCAGACCGCGACCAATCCCGCCGCTCAGGATGCTGACCTCGCGGCTGGTGAACAGCATCGATTCGCGCAGACGTGCAAGCTCCCTGTCGAGGGCCATCGTGGCGAGGCGGCCCTCGCCCGCCGCGCCATCGGTTGTGTCGGTCTCATCGTGCCAGGTCATGACGGCATCTCCTTTGAACATTCATCCCGCAGCCTTGCCCGGCAGATCGGGAAATCTGTTGGACAGTTCCTCCAGTCGGCCGCGTGTCATCGCGCCCTGGTGGCCTTGCACCCCCAAAAGAAGCGCAAGTTCGCCGGGACTCAGAGACCAGAAATCCTGCGGCAAGAGGCCCAACCCGCCCCTCTGCGGCGGCCCCATCCCGGCGCGCATCAGCCCGGCCCAATCCAGCCCCCGCGCGCTCATGCCCCATCTGCTCGAAACGCGCGGGCCAGCAGAAGGGCGGCCAATTGCGCAGCTTGCACCGGCCCGCCACGAAACTGGGCGGCATTGAATTCCCCGACGCCACCGCCCCAGCCACCGCCACGCAGACCGGCAACCAGAACCGCGATGACATCACGACTGGAAAACCGCCCGGCTTCAAACCGCTCGATCAGAGCGATCATGCTTTCCGCGCCGAGTTCGGCCTCCAACTCGGCCAGAGCGCCAAGGGTCAGCTTCGCCACATGAGGCCGCTCGTCGAGCCAGATTTCGACCTCGCCGGCCCAGGGATTGGCCATGTCAGAGCGAAACGAAGCTGAGCGCGCCCGCGCTTGCCAGGGAAATCTCATAGCTCGCCTCGCCATTGTAGCTGCCGGAATATTCCAGGCTGGTGATCTGGAACGGACCCTCGACATTGCCGAAATCCGGGATCACAACCTGGAAGCGCGGGATCTCGCCTTCGAAAAAGATCTGCCTCGCCCGCTCATCCGTTTCGCCGTCGCGAAACACACCCGATCCGGAAATCGTCGCCGAGCGGATTCCGGCCCCGCCCAGCAATTCGCGCCAGCGACCCTCGCTTTCCAAACTCGTGACATCGACCGTCTCGGCATTGAACGCGATCCGCGTCGCACGCAGACCGGCGACCGTCTGGAACTGGCCGTCGCCGGTCATGTCCAGTTTGATCAGCAGGTCCCGACCCTTTTGCACCGTCATGGCGTCATCTCCTCAACCCAGATCAATCCGCGCACGGAAGGTCAGATCGACCCGCCGCCCGGAGCCTTTTTCGATCCTCCGCGCGCGGGCGCGCAGAAGCCACATGCCGACAAGATGTCCGCGAGAAAGGGTCACCGCAGGCTGGTCCAGCGCCGCCGAGATCGCCTCGGCAGCCAGCTTGACCTGCCCGAACCCCTGCGCCCCCTCGGCCCCCGACAGGACCGAGACGGTGAAATCATGGCTGCTCCCGGCCCCTGTCATGTCGCCCGCGTCGCGGCTGTCCTCATTGCCCAGGACGACATAGGGACCGACCGTGCCGGAAACCGGCTGGGCGTCGAAGATCGCGTCTCCGACGAGGTGCTGCAGAGCGTCATCCTCGCGAAGCAGCTGATAGACCGCCGATTGAAGCGCGACCGCTGCGGCATAGCTCATGCGGCACCCTCCTCGCTTGCGATGCAGATCAGGTAGCGGCCCTGCGGATCTTCCTCGGCGACCGAGTCGATCAGAAAATGCCGCAGGCCGTCGCGCAGGGCGAAGCGTTGTCCGGGCTTCGGGCGGCGCGGATCGCTTGCCGGGGCCGAACGCACGAGGATGCGCCAGGTGACCACGCTACGTGCCCCCTCGCCGCTGGCCTGCAACCGCCCCGAACCCGAGCGCATCTCGCCCCAGAGCTTGCCGACCGGCTGCCATTCGAGACGACCGCCACCCATGCCGTCCGAGACGCTGCGGCCCTCTTCGAGGGTCAGCGCAATAGCAAGTCGCGGAGGCGTCATGGCTGCCTCCTAGTCGCCGAGCGTCCGCCCAGAACCCGGACCGCGCGCCAACGCTCGATCAAGGCGCTGACCCCGAAGGGCATGGCGGCCTGGCTGTTCTCGAAGCTGCGATCCTCGTGGTAGCGCGTCGCGAGCAGCATCACCGCCTGTGCCAGATCCGCCGGGACCGCGCTCCAGGTCACGCCGAAACCGGCAGTGAAGGTGATCGTGACAAGACCCTGAGCGGGCACCACCGGCAGATAGGCGCTCAGCGGCGCAAGGACCGGGCGCTGCATGTCCGGGATCAGGCGGTAGCTCGCGGCCTCGAGCAAGGTGACCTGCCCCAGGCCATTGTCGATCTCGACCCGATCGATCGAACTCACCGGGGCCAGCGGCAAGGGCTGCCCCGTGGGCTCGCGCCAATCATCCAGCTTCAGGCGAAATTGCCGCGCCAGCAGGACCTTGCCGGTGCGGGCCTCGATCGTGGCAATGGCCGCCCTCAGATAGCCAGCCAATGCCGTCGTTTCGGCGGCGTCCTCGGACATGCCGAAACCCGTGCCCAGCCGCAGATGGTCTCGCAACCCGGCGACGGGCAGCGCGCCTTGATCGGGCGCTGTCACTTCCACAAGCATCATTCCAGTTTCTCCGGGCTTTCGATCCAGCGGCATTCAGGAAATGGGGCCATGCGTGTCCGGCCATGCGCGCGCGGACAGTTGCTCAGCCAGTCGGACGGACATTGCCCGCATGGCCCCGCTTCGGCCTCGGATCAGCCGAAGATCATCAGCTTGATGGCGCGGGCATCGGTCACGCCGCCGCCGACACGCTTGGTGGCATAGAAAAGCACATGGGGCTTGGCCGAGAAGGGATCGCGCAGCACACGCAGATCGGGACGCTCGACAATGGTATAGGCGCTGGCGAAGTCGCCAAACGCGATCGAGGCCGAGCCGCTGGCGATATCGGGCATGTCCTCGCAAAGCAGGACCGGATAGCCCAGCAGCTGCGGAGGCTGCCCCATGGCGAGCGAGTCGGTCCACAGGAAACGCCCGTCCGTGTCGCGCATCTTGCGCACGGCGGCCGCGGTCTTCGAGTTCATCACGAAGCTCGCATTGGCGCGGAACTGCGCGCTGAGCGCATAGACCAGGTCGATCAGCGCATTCGCCGGATTGGTCGCCGCGAAATCGCCCGTGCCGCCCGAGGGGATCGTGCCGATCTGCACATTCGTGGCCGAGGCATTGGCGGCGCGGGCATGGGTCAGGAAGCCCTTGGGCTTGTTCACGCCATCGCCGCTGATGAATGCCGTCGCCTCGGCGCGGGCGAATTTCTCGGCGATGCGGCCGGCAAGCCAGCTTTCGACATCGAAGGCCGCGTCATCGAGCAGGCGCTGGCTGGCCTTCGGCATGGCCGAAAGCTCGTGGACCGGGATGACCACGCGCTGCACGGTCGAGGTCCCGGTCTCGGCCTGGGTCGTGCCCTCGGTGGACCAACCGGTGGCGATGTCGCCCATGTCGACGAGCACTTCGTAGGTCGCGGATTCCACCGCCACGACATTGGCGACGCGCCGCAGCGAGGCCGTCACGTTCAGCGCCTCCTGCACCTGCACGGCGACCGTCGGCGCGGCGAGGAAGCCCGCATCGCTCGAGGTGCTCATGGCCTTGCCCTCCATGGGCAGCGCGCGCAGATCGGCATCATCGCCGTGACGCACATAGGCGTCGAAGGCCTTCTGATGCGGTGCGGCTGCATCGGCCTCAACCGAAAGCGGGCTGCGGCCCCGAAGGATGGTCTTGCGGTCCAGCATGGTCATGCGCTCTTCCTGTGCTTGCAGTCGTTTCTGAATGTCGGTGCGGAAGGTCTTGAGTTCGCTCACGAAGCTCATCATCTCGCTTCCAAGGTCGCCGGGCGTCTCCGCCCCGGCCGCGGCTTTCACCTCGGTCATGGTCCTCTCCCTTGCGGTGAAACTCACTCGGCGCGCAGCGCCAGAGTGGCGGCACGGAACATCGCCGCCATTTCGAGATCCCGGTCCGACTTGCGTCCGACCTTGGCCTCGGCAAGCATCGGGAAGGTCACCAGCGACACTTCCCAAAGCTCGACCTCGCTCAGCAGGCGCCGCCCCTTGGCATCGCGCTCTGCGGAAATCGTCCGATAGCCGATCGACAGGCCGTCGATGGCACCTGCGGCGAGAAGCGCCGCCGCCTCGCGGGCCTGCGCCACTTCGGGCAGAAGCCGCCCGCTGACCCAGAGACCCTTGGCTTCCTCGCGAATTTCGTCCCAGACGCCGATGGGGCGGGCGGGATCGTGCTGCCAAAGCATCCTGACCTTGTCGCCGCGTGCATTGAGCCGGGCGAGGCTCGCCGCATAGGCCCCCTTCACGACGATGTCGCCGCCCTGATCGACCAGCCCGAACAGGCTCGCATAGCCCTCGATCCGGTCGCCCGCGGCGACCAGACGATCCCCGCCGGCATATTTCAGTTCCAGCCCGTAATGTTCTGAACCCACTTCACATTCCTTTCGGACTATAGCTCAGGATCGACTGCACGGCCTGCGTCAGGATGACCGCGACGACGCCATAGACGGTCATCCACAAGCGCCGCTCGAGCCCCTCGATCAGCTGCTCGATCCGCTCCAGCCGGCGCTCGACCTGGCCGAATTGCAGCGCCATGATCCGCTCTTGCGTGTCGAAGCGCTGGTCGTGCCAGTCGAAGGGCTCCTTGACGAAACGCGACCCCTCCATCTCAACCCCCGGCCAAGGGCGGCAGGCCCAGAAGCGCGCGCTTCTCGGCCTCGGTCAGGAAGATCGCCTCGCTGATCCGCCGCCATTGCTGGTCGCGCTCCTCGGCGAGGGCCGGGATCTGGTCGGGATCGGCGCGCAATTCGATCTCCTGCCCCATATGCTCGCTCAGCCACCACGCGAGGGCGCTTGCGACCCGCGACACCAGCGGCAGAACCGTCAGCCGGTAGAAGGCCCGATGCGCCTCGGCGTAATTGGCATAGGTCGCCTCGCCGGGGATCCCCATCAGCATGGGGGGAACACCGAAGGCTTGGGCGATCTCGCGCGCCGCTGCCTTCTTGGTCTCGTGGAACTCCATGTCGCTGGGACTGAAGCCCATGGGTTTCCAGTCGAGGCCGCCCTCGAGCAGCATCGGCCGCCCGGCATTGCGCGCGCCCTGGTGATGCATCTCCATCTCGGCCACGAGGCGATCATACTGGTCGGGCGACAGGCTGCCCTGGCCATCCGCGCCCTTGTAGATGATCGCGCCCGAGGGCCGCGCGGCATTGTCCAGCAGCGCCTTGGACCAGCCCGACGCACTGTTATGGACATCCACCGCCACCGCCGCCGCCTGCATCGGCGAGAGACCGTAATGATCGTCGAGCGGATGGAAGCTGCGGATATGACAGATCGGATCCGGGCTGCCCGCCATCTCGAAGCGGAATTTCCGCCCGCCCACGCCGTACTCATAGGCAATCGGCCAGCCATCGGGCCCCGGCACCGCGGCCATGCGGTCCGAACGCAAGACATGCAGCTCCAGCGGCAGGCCCTTGCCGCTTTCGCCGACCGCTTCGAGATAGCCATTGCCGCTCAGCAGAAGCTGGCCGAACAGCGCCTCGAAAAGCTCGGAGCGGCTCTGCCCCGGATTGGGGCGGCGCAGCAGGTCGAGCACCGGGTGGATCTCGTAGCGGCGCTCGCGATCCTGGCAGACCAGCGGGACCGTCGCCGCCGCCTCGGCGATCAGCCGGACGGCGCGGAAGCCGACCGGGTTGTTCACGAAACCCGAACGCGTCAGCGAGACGGTATCGCGCGGAGACCAGACCACCCTTCCGGACCCCGCGGCCAGGGCGACGACCTTGCCCGTGGCGCTGGCTTTCGTCTCGACTAAGGGGGCGGGCTGCTCGGCCCGCCCGAACCAGGGAAATGCCATCGGTTCCTCCTAAAAGCGCAAGAAAAAAGGGCCGCAATTCGCGACCCCTCGGACCCGGCAGGCCCATCCATCCGTGTTCGAACATCCCGAAGGGACGTCTCATGCGCCCCATCGAGGGGCACATGAGCCGGGGGGCGCAGCCCCCTTCCCGGCTGCGGCTCGGGGCCGGGATCCCGAATACCCGATCGGGCCTTGCCTAAAGCCGGCGCACCTGCGGTCGACGATAGCTTGCCGCGGGCTCGATCATCAGCTCATGGATCGCCCAGACCAGCGCATCCAGCCGGTCGGGCGATCCCTTCGCCTCATAGCCGCGCACGGTCATGCGGCACATCTGGTCCTCGAGCGCGCCGAGGCCGCGCAGATGCTGCACCCGTCCCTGCTCGTAAAGCGCGGCGACCGGCTCGGCCCGCAGCCCCTTGCCGCGACCCGCCCGCAGCGCCCGGAACGGCACCAGCGGATCGATCTGGCGGATCACGCTCTCGACCAGATCGCCGCCCTGATTGACTTCGGCAACCATGCGCTCGGCCCCGTGGCGCTCCATCGCGGCGATCGCGGCGCGCGCCCAATCCGTCGGCCCGCCCCGCACCGTCGCATCTTCCAGCACCACCGCCCGCCAATCCGCCGGCGCGCCGTCGCTGGCCACTCCGGCGACGATGATCCCGCATTCATCGGAAGCGGCCCCCCCGGTCACCGAGGGGTCGACCGCGACCACGATCCGGTCGAGCTTCGGCGCCGTCTGGACGCGGCAGGCCTCCAGCATCGCACTCGTCCAAAGCGCGCCCTCGACATCTTCGAGCAGCACGCCCTCGAGTTCCTGCCGGCCCAGCCGGGTCCCGGCATAGCGGCTCTCGACCTCGGCCAGGAAGCTCTCGGCCAGATAGGCGCGGTTCGCATCGGTCGGCGCATGGGTCGTCACCGTCGAGGCATTTCCCAGGATCCGCTTCAGCACGCCGACATTTTTCGGGGTCGTCGTCACCACCTGCTGCGGATGCGGCCCGAGACGCAACGCGAATTGCAGCATGTCCCAGGTGTCCTCGGCTTTCTTCCACTTCGCCAGCTCATCGACCCAGGCGGCGTCGAATTGCGGCCCGCGCAGCGCCTCGGGCTCATGCGCCGAGAAGAGCTGCGCGGTCGCGCCATTCGGCCAGACCAGCCTGCGCCGCCCGGCTTCCCATACCGGGCGGCGGTCAGGTGGCGAGCAGGCCAGGATGCCCGACTCGCCGAACACCATGACGTCGCGGGCCTGATCGAAGGTCTCGCTGACCAGCGCCAGGCGATGCGCCCGACCCGCGGCCGCGGGCGTCGCGCCCTCGACCTGCGCGCGCACCCATTCCGAGCCGGCGCGGGTCTTTCCCGCCCCGCGCCCGCCCATGATGACCCATGTCTTCCAGTCGCCCTCCGGCGGCAGTTGATGCGGCAGGGCCCAGAACTCGAAGAGCCAGGGCAGCGCCGCCAAGGCATTGTCGCTCAGCCCGCCGAGAAAGCCGTCAACTTCCTCCGGCGCGGCGCAGGCAAGCCAGGCGGCGCCCGATTTCATCTCGTGCCGCGGCAAGGTCGAGGACCCCAGTCCCGACATGTCCGGCAGCATCCTTGCGTAGCTTGTCAACCTTGCCCCTTTCCTCCAGCACCATCTGGGTCGCGGCCCTCAGGTCGCGCACCAGCTTGCCGGACTCTTTCAACTCGTCGGTTTCGCCCGCCTGGATCTTCAGGCGCAGCTTGTGCAGATCCACCGCATAGGACTGGAACAGCCCATCCGCGATCGCCAGAACGTCCGTGTCAGTCGTTGTCACGCCGGCCACGAATGGCCCTTCCGAGGCGCGCGGCCCCGGATCGAAATTCATCGTCATCGCGTTTCGCCCTGCCCTCGTGTTCTGTCCGCACGAGCGAGACATGAAAAAAGCGGCCCGAGGTCTTCCGACCCGGCCGCTTGCCCATTTCTCCCAGCATGTTTAATTTCTACTTTAGGGCGTTCGCAGAGTCAATTCAAAACCACCAGTTGCATTTACGCTCTGGTAATTCTCCTTACAGAACAATGAGTTGCCCTGCGCAACACCCTTGCGCACGCCCTGCGCAACAGGCGCGAAACGCACCGGAATCAGGGCGGCTCAATCGCCCTGAACGGGTCGCAGCGCCTCTCCGCGCTCGCGTTCGATGACGCGCCAACGCGCGACATTCTGGTTATGCTCCTGCAGGGTCCGGGCAAAGGCATGGCCGCCGCTGCCATCCGCGACGAAGAACACGAATTCGGTATCGTCCGGATTCATCGCGGCCTCGATCGCGGCCCTGCCGGGATTGGCGATCGGCGTCGGAGGCAGCCCTGCAATCTGATAGGTGTTATAGGGCGTGCGCCGACGCAATTCGCTGCCGCGCAGCCCGCGATCCAGCACCCCTTCGCCCTTGGTGATGCCATAGATCACCGTGGGGTCGGTTTCGAGGCGCATGCCGCGCTGCATCCGGTTCACGAAGACACTGGCCACCACGCCGCGTTCGGTCGGTATACCGGTCTCTTTCTCGATGATCGAGGCCATGATCAACGCTTCCTGCGGGTTCTTGTAGGGCAGATCGGGCGCGCGATTTTCCCAGGCGCGTGACAGGGTCTCGGATTGCCGCCGCTCCATTTCGGCCAAAAGCACGGCGCGATCGGCACCCTGCTGAATGTCGTAGGTATCCGGGGCAAGGCTGCCCTCGGCAGGCACCTTCGCGACATTGCCCGACATGAAGGGCGCCTGTTTCAGCGCCTCGACGATCTGCCAACTGGTCACGCCCTCGGCAACGGTGATGCGCAAGCGGGAATCGGCGGCCTTTTCGGCCTGAGCGATGCGCTCGGGCGCGGTTTCCGAGGCCGGGTTGTATTTCGCCTGCTCGGCCATGGCGCCGGTCTGGGGATCGAGGTCACGCAGGATCAGAGTGTTTTCACGAACGCCGACACGCAGGATCAGTTCGACCCCGCAGGTCGAGGCACCGCCCGCCGAAAGAAGCTCGACGACCTCTTCCATTGTAGAATGGGGCGGGACCAGGTGCGAGCCGTATTTCAGGCCCCGCGCCTTGCCGAGGTAATCGGTTCCCGCCCGGAAGATGTAGCCATTCGAGACGACTCCCTGCGCGACCAGCTGATCGCTGACCGTCGCCAGACTCGCACCCGGAGCGACACGCACGCATTGCGCCGCGGCACTGGGTCCGGGGGCGTAATACTGATGCTTGGCCCATGCGACCGCCGCGGCTGCGGCGATCAGGATCACGATCAGCAGCGTCAGGAAATTCGCCGCGATATGGCGCCACATCATTCCTGAACGCGCCCCATCACAAGGCTCGCATTGGTGCCGCCAAAGCCGAAGCTGTTGGACAGGACGTAATCCACCTTGCGGCGCACGGCGGCATTGGCGGCAAGGTCGATCGCCGTCTCGCGGGCCTGATTGTCCAGATTGATCGTCGGCGGGCAGATCTGGTCACGGATCGCGAGGATACAGAAGATCGCCTCGACCGCACCGGCCGCGCCCAGAAGGTGACCGATCGAGGACTTGGTCGAGGACATGACCACATTGCCCGCCGCATCGCCCAGAAGCCGCTCGACCGCGCCCAGTTCGATCACATCGGCCATGGTCGAGGTGCCATGCGCGTTGATGTAGTCGATCTGGCCCGGCTCCAGTCCGGCGCGCTTCAAGGCATTGGTCATGCTGCGGAAACCGCCATCGCCATCCTCGCTCGGGGCGGTGATGTGATAGGCGTCGCCCGACATGCCATAGCCCAGCACCTCGGCATAGATCTTTGCGCCGCGCGCCTTCGCGTGCTCATATTCCTCAAGCACGACGACGCCCGCGCCTTCGCCCATGACGAAACCGTCGCGATCCGCGTCCCAGGGACGGCTCGCCGACTTGGGATCATCCTCGCGCTTGGTCGAGAGCGCCTTGCAGGCGTTGAACCCCGCCACGCCGATCTCGCAGATCGGGCTTTCCGCACCACCCGCGACCATGACATCGGCATCGCCGAAGCCGATCAGCCGTGCCGCATCGCCAATGGCATGCGCCCCGGTCGAGCAGGCCGTGACGACCGCATGGTTCGGGCCCTTAAAGCCGAAACGGATCGAGACCTGACCCGAGACGAGGTTGATCAGCGCGCCCGGGATGAAGAACGGCGAAACCCGCTTCGGCCCGCGTTCCTTGATCAGGACGGCGGTTTCGGCGATCGATTGCAGACCGCCGATGCCTGCGCCGATCATCACGCCGGTGCGTTCGAACTCCTCGGTCGTGGACGGTGCCCAGCCGGAATCCTTCACCGCCTGTTCGGCGGCGGCCATGCCGTAAAGGATGAAATCATCGACCTTGCGGCGATCCTTGGGCTCCATCCAGTCATCGGGATTGAAGGTGCCATCACTGCCGTCACCAAGGGGGACTTCGCAGGCATATTTCGTCGTGACATCCTTGGTGTCGAAACGCGTGATCGGTCCGGCACCGGATTCCCCGGCCAAGAGGCGCTTCCAGGTCTCCTCGACACCCGAGGCCAGCGGTGTGACCATCCCAAGGCCGGTGACGACAACTCTGCGCATAGACGGCTCCTTAACCTTCTTTTAATCGCTGAGGTTCTACACGGCGCGGCCCTCTGGCGCAACGTCATGGCAACCACCCGGCGTTTTGTCGCGTTGGGGACGGATCGCAACAGCCAGCGCCGGTGCCTTTCCTTTTCGAAACGGCCGATCGGGAAGCCATTGAACAACCCCCAAAAGGGCCTATCATTTTTTCAGGTCCTGCATGAAAAACCGAAAGGACGACGGATGACGACCCAGACCAAGGCCAGCGCCGAAGCCGCATTGGACGAGATCCGAACCGTGACCGCCGTGGTCCTTCCGGACCCGCATCCGGCCCCGCCCCCCCTGCCCGAGGCGCAGGGCGCGACCGCCGAGGAAATCCGCAGGCGCATGGCGGAAATCGATCTGTCCGATTCCAGCTCGATCGTGCATTTCGGGGCGCGGGCGCAAAATGAACTGCAAGAGATCAGCCAGGCCATGCTGGCCGATGTAAAGAACAAGGATGTCGGCCCCGCGGGCGAATCCCTGCGCGATATCGTGACCACGATCCGCGGCTTCTCGGTCAGCGAGCTTGACGTACGCCGCGAACGCAGCTGGTGGGAACGCCTGACCGGCCGCGCCGCGCCCTTCGCGAAATTCGTCGCCAATTACGAAGAGGTGCAGGGCCAGATCGACAAGATCACCTCGGATCTCGACAGCCACCAGCATCGCCTGCTCAAGGATATCCGCTCGCTCGACCTGCTCTACGACCGGACGCTGAATTTCTACGACGAACTCGCGCTATACATCGCCGCCGGCGAGGAAAAACTGCACCAGATCGACAGCACCGACATTCCCGCCCGGGAAGCCGCCGTCGAGGCCGCCCCCGAGGAACAGAAGGTCATGGCCGCGCAGGAACTGCGCGACCTGCGATCATCGCGCGACGATCTCGAACGCCGGGTGCATGACCTCAAGCTGACGCGTCAAGTGACGATGCAGTCGCTGCCCTCGATCCGTCTCGTGCAGGAGAACGACAAATCACTGATCACCAAGATCAATTCGACGCTGGTGAACACCGTGCCGCTGTGGGAAACCCAGCTTGCGCAGGCCGTCACCATCCAGCGCAGCGCCCAGGCGGCCCGCGCGGTCAAGGAGGCCAATGACCTCACCAACGACCTGCTGACCCGCAATGCCGAGAACCTGCGCCAGGCGAACCAGCAGATCCGCACCCAGACCGAGCGGGGTGTTTTCGACATCGAATCCGTGCGCGCCGCCAATGCGGAACTGATCGCCACCATCGAGGACAGCCTGCGCATCGCCGATGAGGGCAAGACCCGCCGCGCCGCCGCCGAGGAAGAGCTGACCCAGATGGAAAGCGAGCTTCGCCGCACCCTCGCCGCCGCCAGCGCGACCAAGCAACCCAACCAGCCGCAAGCATAACGGAGACATCGTGCTCGGGTCGTCCCATGTCGTCGCCTTGCAGTCCCCCTCCGCGCCCGGCAGGATCGCCGCCCTGCTGGCCCTTGGCCTTGTGGCGAGTTGCCAAGAGCCCGCGGTCGAACCCGCGTCACCCCCGCCCATCTCGGCCGCGGCACCGGTGCCGCGTCCCGACCGGGCCGAGGTGACGCAGGCCGCGCTGCGCGCCGAGCGGGCCGAAAAGGCCCGCAGCGATTCCGCCAAAGCTGCCGCCGCGGCCGGGACGCCCGCCAGCCAGAACATGCGCAGCTATCTTGCGGGGGTCGAAGAGGCGCTGATCGCGCGCGGCTTGCTGCGCACCGATGCGGGTCTGGACATCGAACTGACCCCCGAGCGGCTGACCGAGGATTTCGTGACCATCGCCCTGCATGACGAATATGTCCGCGAGGGCGAGGCGCTGATCTCGCGCAGCGCGGCGGCGCCGCTGCGCCGCTGGGCGCAGCCGGTGCGCATCCATATAGAATTCGGCGAATCCGTCGCGCCCGCCCAGCGCGCCCGCGACCGCTCGGACATCGCCGCCTATGCCGCGCGCCTGCAATCCGTCTCCGGCCATCCGATCACGCTGGACCCCGGTCAGGGCAATTTGACCGTCCTGATCCTCAGCGAGGACGAGCGCCGCGCCATCGGCCCCCGGCTAGCCTCGATCATCCCGGGGATACCGGCAGGCGATATCAACGCGCTTGCGAGCCTCGCACCCCAGAATTACTGCACCGTCTTTGCCTATTCCCGTGGCGACACGACGACCTATGACCGCGCCCTTGTCCTGATCCGCAGCGAGACGCCCTCCCGCCTGCGCCGGTCCTGCATCCATGAGGAAATCGCCCAAGGCCTGGGCCTTGCCAATGACAGCCGCATGGTCCGTCCCTCGATCTTCAACGATGACGAGGAATTTGCCTACCTGACGCGCCATGACGAATTGCTGCTTCAGATCCTCTACGACCCGCGTCTGCGCCCCGGCATGACCGAGGCCGAGGCACGCCCGGTCATTCTGGATATCGCAAGGGAAGTGCTGGCGACCGGCACATGAGGGGCGGCCCGCGACCACAGGGTCTTGACGCGGGTCGGTGCGACGTCACTATCGGACCGGCAGACATCCGGTTCACCGCAGCAGCGTGAAAGGCATGGCCATGAGTATCCTAGACATCTTCGGCGGCGAGTTCATCGACATCATCGAATGGACCGACGACACGCGCGACACGATGGTCTATCGCTTCCCCACCGTGGGCAAGGCCATCAAATACGGGGCCAAGCTCACCGTGCGCGAGGGGCAATCCGCCGTCTTCATCCATGAGGGGCAATTGGCCGATGTCTTCGGCCCCGGCCTCTATATGCTCGAAACCAACAATCTGCCGATCCTGACCCGGCTGCAGCATTGGGATCACGGCTTCCGCAGCCCCTTCAAGTCCGAGATCTATTACGTCAACACCACCCGCTTCAACGATCTGAAATGGGGCACCAAGAACCCGGTCATCGCACGCGACCCCGAATTCGGCCCGGTGCGGTTGCGGGCCTTTGGCACCTATTCCATGCGGATCAGCGATCCCGGCAAGTTCATGCTGGAAATCGTGGGCACCGACGGCGAATTCACCAAGGACGAGATCACCTTCCAGCTGCGCAATATCATCGTGCAGGAATTCTCGCGCATGATCGCAAGCTCGGGGATTCCCGTCCTCGACATGGCGGCCAATACCGACCAGTTCGGCAAGCTCGTCGCCAAGGCGATCACGCCCACGGTCGCCGAATACGGCCTGACCATCCCGGAATTCTATATCGAGAACATCAGCCTGCCCGACGAGGTCGAGAAGATGCTCGACAAGCGCACCTCGATCGGGATCGTCGGCGATCTGAACCGCTTCGGCCAATATGCCGCCTCCGAGGCGATGCTCAACGCTTCGAACCAACCCGGAGGCGGCATGGGCGCGGGGCTTGGGGCCGCGATGGGCGCAGGCATGGGCATGGCCATGGGTGGGGCGAACCGCGGCCCTTGGGGCGCCGTGCCGCAGCAGGCCCCGCAGACCCCGCCGCCGCTGCATCCCGAGACCGTCTGGCATATCGCCGTGGACGGTCAGGCCGACGGCCCCTATGGGCGCGCGCATCTCGGCCGTCTCGTGCGCGAGGGGAAGTTCACCCGCGACACCATGGTCTGGACGCCGGGACAGGACGGCTGGAAACCCGCCGATGATGTCGCCGAACTGGCGCAGCTTTTCACCGTGGCCCCGCCGCCCCCGCCGCCGCCTTTGCCCAAGCAGGATCTCTGAGCGCGCCTGAATGCCGACCCCCCGTTCAGAATACCGCTATCCTTGCGAGAATTGCGGCGCGAGCCTTGAATTCTCGCCCGGTCAGCAACGGCTGCATTGCCCCTATTGCGGGCATGAGCAGGAAATCGGCCCCGGCGCTGCCCGCGCGCCCAGCCGTCAGGCCAAGGGCGGTGTCGAGGCCGAGCAGGTCATCCTGCGCGACCCGGCCACCGGCCGCGCGCTGCAATGGGATGCCAGCCACAAAGCCCCCGAGCTGCGCGAACTGCCCTTGGAGCAAGGTCTGCGCATCGACCGCGAAAGCGACCTGACCGAGACGGTCCGCACATTGTCCTGCCCGAATTGCGGCGCCAAGATCGAGGTGACCTCGGACAGCCATGCCTCGACCTGCCCGTTCTGCGCCACAGCCGTGGTGACCGATACCGGCACGACCCGGCTGATCAAGCCGCAGGGCGTGCTGCCCTTCGTCATCGACGAGGCGCAGGCGAAATCGGCGCTGGAAAGCTGGCTCAAGGGGCTCTGGTTCGCGCCGTCGGGGCTGATGGCCTATGCCCGTCGCGGCCGCAAGATGTCTGGGGTCTATTCCCCCTTCTGGACCTTCGACGCCGCGACGCAATCGGCCTATAGCGGGGCGCGGGGCGATTGGTATTATGAGACGGTCTGGGTCACCGAAGAGGTGAATGGCCGGATGCAGCGCGTCGCAAGGCAGGTGCGCCGCACCCGCTGGACCCCGGTCTCGGGACAGGTGTCGCGGCATTTCAACGATGTGCTGGTCCTCGCGGCCAGTTCCTTGCCGCGCCGCATCACCGATGCGTTGACGCCATGGGACCTCTCGCATCTGGTGACCTACCGACCCGAATATCTCGCGGGCTTCACCGCCGAGGGCTATACCATCCCCCTCGCCTCGGGCCATGAGATCGCCCGTCAGGAAATGGCGGGCGTCATCGCCATGGATGTGCGCCGCGCGATCGGCGGCAATGAGCAGCAGATCGCCCAGATCCGCACCGGCCATAGCGACGAGACCTTCAAGCATATCCTGCTGCCGGTCTGGACCGCCGCCTATCGCTATAACGGCAAAAGCTACCGCTTCGTCGTGAATGGCCAATCGGGACGCGTGCAGGGCGAGCGCCCCTATTCGGTCTGGAAGATCGCTTTTGCGGTGCTGCTGGTGATGGCTTTGCTCGCGGGCCTGTTCTGGCTCAATGAAAAAGGCGGCTATGTGCAGATCAATACCGGCGGCTATTCGGTCGATCTTAACAGCGGCACGTCTTACCGCTATCAGCCGCCATGACCGAATGAATGGAGGACAGGCATGATCCTGTGCGCTGGCGAATCGCTGATCGACATGGTGCCCGAAACCGGTGCTGGGGGCGCGGCCTTCCGTCCCCTGCCCGGCGGCGCGGTCTATAACACCGCCATCGCGCTTGGCCGGATCGGCGCGCCCGTGGGCTATCTCTGGCCGATCTCGCGCGATCCTTTCGGCGAGGTGCTGCTGCGCCCCTTGGCCGAGGCCAATGTCGACATCTCGCTCTCGCCGCGCTCGGACCGGCTGACGACGCTGGCCTTCGTGACGCTTTCCGGCGGCGAGGCGCGCTATTCCTTCTATGACGAGGGGTCGGCGGGGCGGATGCTTGCGCCCGCGGATCTGCCCAATATCCCCGAGACGGTATCGGCGCTCTTCATCGGCGGCATCAGCCTTGTCCCCGATCCCTGCGGCGCGGCGATCGAGGAACTGGTCGCCCGCCTGAAACCCCGCGTCCCGATCATCCTCGACCCGAATATCCGCCCCTTCTTCATCGCCGATGCCGAGGCGTATCGCGCCCGCTTGGATCGGCTGATCGGCATGGCCGATATCGTGAAGCTTTCAGCGGATGACCTTGAATGGCTGGCCCCCGGCAAAAGCTTCGACGAGGTCGCCGCCGATCTTTTGTCCCGTGGCGTCAAGGTATTGCTGCAAACCGGAGGCGCTGCTGGCGCCCTCGCCCATTGGCAAGGCGCGCCGATCAGCGCCCCGGCTTTGCGGGTCGAGGTCGCCGATACGATTGGCGCAGGTGATACGTTCAACGCGGGCGTTCTGGCCTCGCTCAACGCCGATGGGGCGCTGACCCGCGAGGGGCTTGCCAAGCTTTCCCCCGAAGCCCTGCTGCGCGCATTGAGCCTTGGAACAAAAGCAGCGGCAATCACCGTGTCGCGACCCGGCGCGAACCCTCCTTGGGCACATGAGCTTGCCGCCTTGCCGGGCTGAACGAAAAACCCGCCCAATTGGCAAGCCTCTAAGATAAATGTTGAAGGCTTAAGGTGTCGGCAGAGATCTGTCGGCACTTTTTCCTTTAAATCGATAGGGCGTCGGTCGTAACTAGGCGGTGTTGACAAAAGGGATTCACAGGGCGGGCTGATCGTGATTCAAGTATCTGCGATGGAGACCAGCTTGGCACGAGACCTGATGTCGGACGAGGAGTGGGCGTTTCATGAACGCTTCATCCTTGCCACCCGCGCTACGAACGGACGCAAGCCCACGAACCATCGCCTTGTTCTGGGTGGGATTTTCTGGAGTGAGGCATGAGCCATTGGTTCAAGGCCATGCCGAACGCGCACCGGTTCGCCGTGGCGTGACCTACCGGCGCTGTTGCACAATCAGCTGAGGACCGCAGTTCCCCTTTCCCCGGATGCGCTTATACCAGCAGCACCGTGACCGGGATGCCGAGTGCCGTGAAGCGGTTCATGACCGCCGCGCGGATCTGGACCTCGGCGACCTGACGGTGGAAGTCGCGGGACATCAGCCGCTGGCCGAGCAACTTCACGCAGTTCATTTTCGTTTCCACCCTGCTTCGGCGATGGTACCCGCACCAGTTCCGCCACAGCGTCCTGCCAAGGTGTTTCGACGCCCGCAGGATCTCGTTGCGCGCTCGGGCTCCAGCGCTGTCCGGCTTCCATGGCTTTGCGTTGCGGCGGGGCGGAATGACCGCCGCCGCACCTCGGGCTGCGATGGCGTCGTGGCAGGCGCGCGTGTCATAGGCACCGTCGGCAGTGACGCTGGCAATCTCCTCATCCGCGGGGATCTGGGCGAGAAGGTCGGGCAGGACCGGCGCATCGCCGATATGGCTCCCGGTGACTTCGACGGCCCGGATCTCCAGCGTTTCCTCGTCGATCCCAAGATGAATCTTGCGCCACACGCGTCGCTTGAAGCCGCCATGCTTGCGCGTGTGCCACTCGCCTTCGCCTCCACCTTGATGCCGGTGCTGTCCACGAGCAGGTGCAGCGCGCCCCTGCCGCCGCGATAGGGGATGGTAACATCCAAGGTTTTCTGCCGACGGGACAGGGTGCTGAAGTCCGGCACGGACCAGCCCAGCCCGGACAGTTCCAGCAGGCTCGCAACAAAACCGGTGGCTTGGCGAAGCGGCAGCCCGAAGAGAACCTTGATGGTTAGGCAGGCCTGGATCGCCGCGTCACTGTAGGCTTGCTGGCGACCACGTCGCCCTGTTGGCACTGCTTCCCATTGCATGGAGGCATCGAACCATAAGGTCAGCGATCCGCGGCGCTTCAGTGCCTGATTATACGCGTGCCAGTTGGTGGTCTTGTAAGTCGGTTTCGGCAGTCTGCTCATGCCATCCGGCTACGACATTGGATTCACAAAGTGAATCCCAGCCCATTTGTGCAACAAGGCCCCGCTTCTCTCTCGAAGATTTCTTCGGGAGCTTTCCTGCATCATCAGCCATGTGCCAGACAAGGAAGTTTTTGATCTAGAGCACGTTGCGCTCAGTCGATCTCATACCCTGCGGCTTTGAAGTAGTTGTAGCAGTCCTCGTCCGAGAAGAGATCGCGGACCCGACCGACTGCTGCCCATAGCTGATCGTAGGTCCTCGCAGCGGCTTTTCTGATCAGCGCTTTTAGCTTGGAGAATGCCATCTCGATTGGATTCAGATCAGGACTGTATGGCGGCAAAAACGGAAGCCAGGCGCCGATTTCACGCGGAGCCGCCGCCGCCGCGGCGCGGCTCTTCTGGCCGGAGAGTTTGTCCAGGAATGAGACGGATCAGAAAACGATCCGGGGGATCGTTTTCCCGACGCATGACGTCCCCGGCCCGAAGCGTGGGAACCAGTTGGGTCTTGATATAGAGGTCGAACATCTCGACGTTCATCGCCCCATCGATCACCCAGGGCGCGTCCAATCGGTCATGGCGCAAAGCCGCGACAAAGGATTGGGTGCGCCAATGACCGAACGGTGCGTGATCGACGAGGCGCTGGCCGCAGGGTCCCCAGCCGGTCGTCTTCGCCATGTTTGTCTTGACCGCGTTCGGCGTCGCCCTCGAACCGGTGGCGGGCTGACGCCTCACTATCGATAAAAGCGAGCCGTTCCAGACGGCTGGCCATGAAGGGCTGGCGCCTCGAGATCCAGACATGGCGCCGGTTGGCCACGTCCTTGCGCTTCTGCTCAAGCGCCTGCAGGGCTTTTTTTGTCTGTCAGTCCGAGCCCGCGCAGCACGCGCCAGACGGTGGCCCGATGCACGTCGATATTATGGGCTTCGGCCAGTTCAGCCATCAACTCATCGAGCGTGATCTCGCCCTTGACCGCGACACGGGCCTTGAGCCACCCGGTCACCCCGGTCAGCTTGCCGTGTCCGCCGCCGTTACCTTGTGGTTGCGCGGTCAGCCCTCCGGTCTCGCGCCGCAGCGAGATCGTTGACGAATTTCGGCGACACCCGAAAGTGCCGGGCCGCCGCGCGATGCCCGTGACCTTCGTCGACATAGGCCATCACTCGGCTTCGAAGTTCTATCGGATGTGGCTTGCCCCTCTGAATCCCCCATATCTGCCTCAACAGAAGGGAATCACAGCATCGGCAAACGGGGAAGACTGGATCTCAAAACCCGCGGCGTGCTCTAACTTAATAAGTGCCGACAAATTACCGCCGGCACCCTGAGCGTTCAACATTTATCTTAGGGGGTGGGCAATGCGCGGGTTTTTTGTCAGATCGTCTGGTATCTTGCCTTTTGGCGTTCGGTCCATTGGACGGTCAGACGCACACCGTCTTCGTCCATGCTTTCCGATTGCACGATACCCTGCTGGTGCAGCCACGCCCGACGCTTGCCGTCGCTATGGGCTAGCTGCAACTCGACCACCTCGCGCGGCTCATCCAGCGTTTCAGCCAGACGCGCCTCGATCGACGCGAGCAACTCATCAAGCCCCTCGCCGGTCAGGGCGCTGACAGCCTGAATGCCTTCGGTACGCGCGTCGGTCCGACGCGAAGCCTCGCGCTGCTCCACGCTCAGCATGTCGATCTTGTTCCAGACCTCGATCTGCGAGACGTCTTCCTCGACGCCAAGGCTGGTCAGGATCTCGCGCACGTCACCAGCCTGTTCGACCGTCTCGGGATGGCTGATATCGCGGACATGCAGGATCAGGTCGGCGGCCAGCACCTCTTCCAGCGTGGCGCGGAAGGCCGCGACCAGCTCATGCGGCAGATCGCTGATGAAGCCCACCGTATCGGACAGGATCACCTTCCGCCCACCGGGCAGGGTCGTCTGCCGCATGGTCGGATCGAGCGTAGCGAAAAGCTGATCCTTGGCCATGACATCGGCCCCGGTCAAGCGATTGAACAGCGTTGATTTCCCGGCGTTCGTATAGCCGACCAGCGCGACGATCGGATAGGGCACCTTGGCGCGGGCCTTGCGGTGCAGCTCGCGGGTCTTGACCACGCGCTCAAGCTGGCGGCGCAGGCGGATGACCTGCTCGTCGATGGCGCGACGGTCGGCCTCGATCTGGGTTTCCCCCGGACCGCCGACGAAACCCAAGCCGCCGCGCTGACGCTCGAGGTGGGTCCAAGCCCGGACCAGACGCGTGCGCTGATAGGCCAAGGCGGCCAGTTCCACCTGCAGCACGCCCTCGCGGGTATGGGCGCGGTCAGCGAAGATTTCCAGGATCAGACCGGTCCGGTCGAGAATCTTGACGCCCCATTCCTTTTCCAGGTTGCGCTGCTGGACAGGCGTCACCGGCCCGTCGATCAGGACAAGCTCGGCCCCTTCGCCCTCGGCGGCGGCCTTCAGATGCTCGCCGATCTCGGCGCGCTTGCCCTTGGAGAACAGCATCCCGGCATCGGGGTTGCGCAGCTTCGCAACCTCGGCGCCAGCGACATCGATGGCAGGCAGGGCATGGGCAAGGGCCACGGCTTCTTCAAGCGCCAGATCAGGCGATCGGCGCGTCCGCGAATTCCCCAGATCCGGATGGATCACGTAAGCACGGGTGGGGCGTTCGCGGGTCTCGGTCAGTTCGGCCAATCAGTCCTCGCCGTCGTAAAGGCTGATCGGCTGCCCCGGCATGATGGTCGAGATGGCATGCTTGTAGACCAGCTGCGACTGGCCATCACGGCGCAGCAGCACACAGAAATTGTCAAACCAGGTGATCACGCCCTGCAGCTTGACGCCGTTGATGAGAAAGATCGTGACCGGAACCTTTCCTTTGCGGACATGGTTCAGAAATGCATCCTGAAGATTCTGTTTGTCGCCGGCCATTCCCTAGCACCTTGTTCTTATCGCTGTTAACAATGCTTAGGCGAGGCCGGTCACGCTTGCAAGCGCGTGATCCGATGCCCCCGGCAAGCGTTGCATCAAGGACATGGCCCGCTATTTCCGCCAATATTCCGGCGAGATCAGCGCCAGAATCGCCAGCGTCTCGACCCGTCCGACGATCATCGCCCCGGCAAGGATCGCCTTGGTCATGGCGGGCAGGCCGGCCCAGCCCTCCCATGGCGCACCGGCGATCCCGGCCGATCCCTGAAAGCTGGGTGTCAGGGGGATGACCCCGGCAAGCGGGCCGGTATTCGTCAGAGCAGCGATGGAAAGGATGGTCGCACTGTCGAATTCGACCTGCTGTAGCGAGATCAGCATGACGATTGCCGCGATCGAACAGGCAAAGAGCATGAAAAAGATGAAGGCCAGATAGGCCCCTTCGCGGCGCAACCTGCGTGCGAGCAGCCCGCCGCCCCCGATCGAGGCAGGATGGACGATCTTTTCCAATTCGCGCTCGCTGTGCCGTGCCAGCGCATAGACCCGGAGCAGCTTGACCCCGCCGGCCGTGGTCGCGACACCTCCGCCCATGATCGCAAGCCCCGCCAGCATCAGACCGGGCGAGCTGATCCCCGACCAGCTTCGCGCCCCCTGCCAGTCCATCGAGTTCCAGCCGGTCGAGGTCAGGTAGCTCAGGCCATTGAAAATGCCGCCCCAGGCAGCCGCAAGCGCGCTGTCCACGGTCTCGATCAGGCCGCGCGCGCCCAAGGGAGAGACCCCGATCGCGCCGATGAAATGGCGCAGGAACAGCGCCGCCGCGACAAACAGGACCGCCCCTGCGGCCAGCCGCAATTCCGGGTCGCCGCGCCAGGTTTCAGAGACACGCAACTCGCCGCCGCCGGGCCAGAAGCGGCGCGAGAGGGCCGGGATCAGAAACAGAAAGATCACGATCTCGCCGGCCAGGCCGCTTTGCTGGGCCGCCCCGCCATTGACCGGGCTGATCCCGCTGGTCGAGAGCGTGCTGAGCGCGCGGGTCAGCGCGAAAAGCCCCGTCTCGCCCAGGATCAGCAGCAGGGTCCACATCGCCAGCGTCAGCCCGGCATAGACCGGAAAGACCAGCTTCGCCGCGCGCATCGCCCGGCTGGCCGGATCTGCCCGGCGAGAGCGATAGAGCGGTTCGGAAAGATGGCTGACCACGCCCGAATCCCGCTCCGAGCGGGGCAACCGTTCGAAACGCTCGTTCCGGCCATAGGGGCTGGACAGGATCTCGAAGCCGCCGACCCGCAGCGGCGCGAGCAGCGCGACGGCCGCGACCAGCATGAAAAGCCCACCCATCCAGCCCACCAGCGCACGCCACAGATGCAGCGGCGCGGGCAACAGGTCGGCGGCGTAAAGCGTGGCACCCGTCGTGGTCAGGCAAGAGATCATCTCCCACCAGGCATTGAAGTAGCCGGTATCGGGCAGGCTTAGCAGGAAAGGCACCGCCATCATGGCCGGAAGCAGCGTCATCGCCCCCAGCATGATCAAGAGCACACTGCGCGGCTGGGCGCGGCGTGGCTCGGATGCGGTGGCGATCCCCAAGAGCACCGCCAGGATCAGAAACACCGCCCCGCAACTCATGAAGACCTGACCCAGACGGTGCAGGTTGGTGACATGGGCATAGGCTCCGGGCAGGAACATCGCCAGCGCGACGATCCCGGCGAGAATGACCAGTAGCGGCAGACGGACCAGCACGCCCATCCCGGCCTCAGAAGAAGTCGATCGAGACCTGAAGCAGGCGCTCGACCTCGGAAATGTCGGAAACCAGGGCAAAGATCACGACGATATCGCCTTCTTCGATGCGCAGATCTCCTGTCGGCTTCACCACGCGGCCGCGTTTCTGGACCGCACCCAGAAGCGCGCCTTCGGGGAACTCGATGTCGCGGATCGGACGGCCCGCGATGGGCGAGGTCGAAAGCACCTGCGCCTCGATCACCTCGGCCTCGGCATCGCCGATGGAATAGATATCGCGCACCCGCCCGTGCCGGATATGGCGCAGGATGGTCGAGACCGTGCTGGCGCGTGGGTTGATGAAGGCGTCGATCTCAAGCGTGTCCATGAGCGACATCAGCGTCGGATCGTTCACCAGTGAAATGGCGAGCTTTGCACCGGCCTGTTTCGCGCGCACCGCGGCAAGGATATTGGTCTTGTCGTCATCGGTAACGGCCAGAACCGCATCCGCCCGCGGAACTGCGGCCTCTTCCAGCAGTTCCGCCGCCAGACCGTCGCCATTGAGGACGATGGTGCGGTTGAGCGAATCCGCCGCATCCTCGGCACGGGCGCGGTCGCGCTCGATGACCTTGACGCGGACCCGTTCGGGGCTGGCCTCAAGCGCCTGCGCGACGGCAAGGCCGACATTCCCCGCCCCGATGATGACCACGCTTTCCTGCTTGGCGGTGGGCTTGCCAAAGACCTCGAGCGTGCGCGGCACGTCCTGGCTCAGGGTAAAGACATAGACTTGATCGCCCTCGAACAGCTGGTCGCCGGGCTCTGGGGCGAACAGCTTGCCGCCCCGACGCACGCCCGCGACAATGGCGCTGAGGCTGGAGAACATCTCGGTCAATTGCCTGAGCGGCGTGTTCAGGATCGGGCTGTCCGGGTCGAGCGAGATCCCAAGCAGATGGACCTGCCCGTTCAGAAATGTTTCGGCATCGAAGGTCGAGGGCGCGGAAAGCCGCTGCATGGCCGAACGCGCCACCTCGCGCTCGGGGCTGATCACCACGTCGATGGGCAGGTGGTCGGTGCGGTAAAGATCGGAATAGATCGCGTCGAGATAGGCTGATGAGCGCAGCCGCGCGATCTTGCGCGGCACCTGAAAGACCGAATGCGCGACCTGACAGGTGACCATGTTCACCTCGTCGGAATGGGTCGCGGCGATGATCAGATCCGCGTCGCGCGCCCCTGCCCGGTCCAGCACATCCGGGTGGCTGGCAAAGCCGGTCACGCCCTGCACATCCAGCGCATCGGTGGCGCGGCGGATCAATTCGGCGCTGGTGTCGATGATCGTGACATCGTTGCGCTCGCCCGCCAGATGGCGCGCAATGTGCCAGCCGACCTGGCCTGCCCCGCAGATGATGATCTTCATGCTGGCCCTGTTCCTTCAACCCACGGCCACGCGATCCTAGCGCGGCAGAATGGGTGCGGATACCGCAAAATGTTTCTCTCGTGGAAGGGCTTGGCCTACTTGCCCATCATCTCTTCCTCGATCCGGACGCCACCCACCACGCCGAGCGACTTGAGCTTGCGATGAAGCGCCGAGCGTTCCATGCCGACGAATTGCGCGGTGCGGCTGATATTGCCGCCAAAGCGGTTGATCTGCGCGAGCAGATATTCCCGCTCGAAAAGTTCCCGCGCCTCGCGCAGGGCAAGGCTGGTGATCTGCGGCCCGAGGGCCAACCCCTCGCCGGTGCCATTGCCGTTGCCCTGGCTTTCCAATTCGCCGGGCTGGATCGGACCGGTGCCGTCACTCAGGATCAGCACCCGCTCGATCACATTGCGCAATTGCCGGATATTGCCCGGCCAGGGCATGGCCTGGAGCGCGGCGATCGATTCCTCGGGCAGCGCGCGGTCCGGCAGGCCCTGCGTCGCATGGAACTGGGCGATGAAATGGCTGGCGAGATGGGGGATGTCCTCGCGCCGTTCCGAAAGCGAGGGGATCGCCACCGGAACCACGTTCAGCCGGTCGAAAAGCTCCTGCCGGAAGCGACCGGCCCCAATCTCGGTCGCAAGATCGCGATTGGTCGAGGAAATCACCCGCAGATCGACCCTGACCTTGTCGGTGCCGCCGGCGCGCTGGAACTGCTGCTCGGTCAGGACGCGCAGGATCTTGGTCTGCGTGCCCAAGGGCATGTCGGCGACCTCGTCGAAATAGATCACCCCGCCATGGGCCTGTTCCAGAAGCCCCTGCTCTATCCCGCGCTCGCTGGATTCCCGGCCGAAGAGCACCTCTTCCATATGCTCTGGCTCGATCGTCGCGCAGGGCACCGGGATGAAGGGCGCGCGGGCGCGCGGCCCCTGGGCATGGATATAGCGCGCGGCCAGTTCCTTGCCCGCCCCCGGCTCGCCGGTCAGCATGACACGTCCGTTCGATTTCGACACCTTGTCAAGCTGTTCGCGCAGCCGCTTGAAGCTGGCCGAATGCCCCAGCATCTCGCCGGCCTTGGCCTCGCCGCGCTTCAGCGTCGAGTTCTCGCGCCTGAGCCGGGCGGTCTCGACGGCGCGGCGGATGACGACCAGAAGCTGGTCGATATTGAAGGGCTTCTCGATGAAATCGTAGGCCCCCTGCTTGATCGCGGCGACCGCGATCTCGATATTGCCATGCCCCGAGATGATGACCACCGGGACATCGGGATTGTTGCGCTTGACCTGCTTGAGGATGTCGATCCCGTCCATCTTGCTGTCCTTCAGCCAGATATCGAGGATCATCAGCGAGGGTTCCGCGACATTGATCTCGGCCACGGCCTGGTCCGAATTGGCGGCCAGACGTGTCGAATATCCCTCGTCCCGAAGGATGTCCGAGATCAGTTCGCGAATGTCTTTTTCGTCGTCAACGATGAGGATATCGGTCATTTCACGTAGTCCTGCTCTGGTTTCTGGCGCCGCGCCGCGAGGCGCACGGGCTGTCTTTCGCGAGGCAGGCGGATCTGGGCCATCGCGCCGCGCTGATCGGGCGCGTCGGTCAGGACCAGTTGTCCGCCATGTTCCTCGACGATTTTTTTCACGATGGGCAGGCCCAGCCCGGTGCCGCCCTGTTTCATGGTGACATATGGCTCGAAGAGCCTCGAACGGTCCTCGGGCAGGCCGGGGCCGTTATCGACGATCCGGATCGTCACCGCATCCGGTTGAGACGTCAGCTCGACCCGGATTTCCGGGGTCCAGCCTTCGGGCGGGTCCTTGCGCAATTCGTCCAGCGCTTCGCCCGCGTTTTTCAGCAAGTTGGTAAAGACCTGCCGCATCATGCCCGCATCGGCATCGACGATGACGGGCTCTTCGGGAATATCCGGGACCAGTGCGCCTTGCAGCGCGTCGCGCTGCATCAGCGCGCTGTCGCGCAGCAGTTTCGCGATGTCGGTTTCCTTGCGGTCGGGCTCGGGCATCCGCGCGAAACGCGAGAACTCATCGACGATCCGGCGCAGGTCATTGGTCTGCCGGATGATGACCTCGGTATATTGCTCCAAAGCCTCGCGGTCGGCCCCGGCGATGGGGGCGAATTTGCGCTTGAGGCGCTCGGCGGAAAGCTGGATCGGGGTCAGCGGGTTCTTGATCTCATGCGCGACGCGGCGCGCGACATCCCCCCAGGCCGCCATGCGCTGCGCCGAGACCAGATCGGTCACATCGTCCAGCGCAACCACATAGCCCTCAAGGCCCCCTGCCGCGCCGCGCCGGATCGCCATGCGCACCAGCAGGCTTTCCACCCGGCCCTCGCGGTTCAGGCGGATCTCGTCCTGCACCGATTCATTGACCGATTGGCCCAGCCGCTCGAACAGCGGCTCAAGCTCGGGCACGGCTTCGGAAAGCAGCCGGTCATGGTCACGGGTCGGATCCAGACCCAGAAGCCGCGTCGCCGAGCGGTTCAGGAAGTCGATTTCGCCCGCCGCGTCCAGGCCGATCACCCCTGCCGTCACCGAGGAGAGCACGGAATCAAACAGCCTGCGCTGGTCATCGGCGGCGCGATAGCTTTCGACCAGTTCGACGCGCTGCTGCTTCAATTGCCGGGTCATGCGGTTGAAACTCTGGCCCAGCGTCTGGATCTCGTCCCCGGTATCGGGCTCGGGGATCTGCAGGTCGAGATTGCCTTGGCCAACCTGCTCCGAGGCCTCGGCCAGCCGCCCGATCGGGCGCGAGAGCCGATCCGCGAACCACAGGCCCAGCCACATCGCGGCCGCCACCAGCAGCAGTGCAAAACCCAGATAAAGCAACGAGAATTCCAGCAGGACCCGGCCACGCTCCTGTTCCAGACGCCGGTATTCACCGACGCTCTGGCGGGTGTCGTCCAGAAGGCCCAGAAGCTTTCCGTCCACGTCGCGGGTCACGTAGAGATAGCGGTCCGCCAGCGGGGCCAGCGGCACCAGCGCGCGAAACTCGTCATTCTGCCAGTCCTGGATCAGCACCAGCCCCTCGGCCTGGGCCTGGTCGAATTGCAGGGCCGAGGGTTGTTCATACCAGAATTGATAGCTGCGCTCGCCGCGCGCCCGGATCGTGCCGCGCCCGTCGATCACATAGGCCTCGCGCAGCCCGCGCTGAATCAGCGCCTGCCCCTGCCCCAGAAGCAGCCGCAATTCGCCATCATCCAGCATGGGATCGCGGCGCGCCTCTTGCACCAGCGCACCCGCCAAGAGCTTGGCGTCGCTGGTCAGATCGCGGCGATGCTCGTCCTGATAGGCCTCGGCGGCGGCCAGCGAACTGGTCACCACCTGCTGCACCCGCCCCGAGAACCAGCCCTCGAGCCCGATATTGACGGTCAGGCCCGCGAACAGCGCCACCAGCACCGTCGGCACAAGCGCAATGCTGGCAAAGACGCCGACCAGCCGCAGATGCAGCCGCGACCCCACAGCGGCGCGCCGCCGCGCCGCCACGATCGAGGTCATGCGCGCAACCACCATGCCGGTCAGGACGATCAGGTAGATCAGATCCGCAAGCAGCACGAGCCGCAGCAGCGTGCTGCCCGATTCGACGCCGGCCAGAGGCCCCATGACCACATAGGTCAGGATGGTCAAAAGCGGGCCAAGCACCACCAGCCCAAGCGTGGTGACATTACGAACGCGACGAAGGCGCCGCAAACGCACGACGCGTTCCCATGTGCCCCTGGACAGCGATCCCGCCAACTCGCCCGACCTCACGGTTGCGCCGCTGCAACGCGGCGTTCTTGTGGCCGCTGCGTTACGGTTGCGCGACCATCTGTGGCCGTTTTACATCAGCTTGCGGCGTCGTGTCACCTCGATATTCAGGTCGGTCAGTTTCTTGCGCAGCGTATTGCGGTTGATGCCAAGCAGATCAGCACATCTAAGCTGATTGCCGCCGGTCGCGTCGAGCGCGATCTCCAGCAGGGGCTTCTCGATCTCGCGCAGGATGCGGTCATAGAGTCCGGGCGGCGGCAACTGGTCGCCATGCAGGTCGAAATAGCGTTGCAGATGCATCTCGACCGATTGCGACAGCCGCCCATTGGCCGGTTCCGCGATGGCGGCAGGCGTGGCCGCGGGCGTGGGAGACACGCTGCTCGGTGCGGCGGCGACGGGGCGCGGCGCAGACGCCACGCCCGACACGCCGACCGGGACCGATTCCTGCAAGGCGGCGCGCGCCTCGGCATCGCTGATCTCGGCCCCTGCGGCGGTCAGGGCCAGGCGGCGCATCAGGTTTTCCAGCTCACGCACATTGCCCGGAAAGGCATAAGACCGGATCATCGCGGTCGCGCCTTCCGACAGGCTGCGCTGCGGCAGGCCCTGCGAGGCGGCGCGGGCCAGCAGGTGGCGGGCGAGCGGCGGGATGTCATCCACGCGCGAGCGCAGCGGCGGCACGGTGATCGTCACCCCGGCGAGGCGGTAATACAGATCCGCCCGCAGCCGACCCGCGGCGACGTCGGTCTGCGGCTCCGGCCCGGTCGTCGAGACAAGGCGCGGCATCTGGTTGCGGGCCGGGCCGACCTCCCATGCCTCGATCAGCCCGATCAGCCTGGCCTGCGCGGCAGTGCCGAACCCGGCCGGATCCTCGATCAAGAGCGTGCCCCCCGTCGCCCGCTCGCCGGCGCGGTGGATCGCCTCTTCCGAAAGATCCGCCGAGGTCAGCACAGCAAAACCGGCATCGCGCCGGTCGGAGAGGTCATGGAACGAACGCGCGACCACGGTCTTGCCCACGCCCGCCTCGCCCGCGATCATCACCGGCAGATCGGCGTTCAGCACGCGCGCCACCATGCGGAACAGGCTTTGCATCGCGGGCGCATGGCCGATCAGCGGCAGAGTCGGATCGGCGGCAATTTCAGGCGAAGCGATGGCGACAGGCGCAGGATCGGATTTGCGGGCGCGTCGCGACAGCGCCTGATTCGCCCGCACCATCAGATCGGGCAGATCAAAGGGCTTGGGCAGGTAATCGAAGGCCGCAGCCTCGGTCGCGCGGATCGCGGTCACGATGGTATTCTGCGCCGAGATCACGATCACCGGCAGGTCCGGGCGCAGCTTGCGGATCGCCGGGATCATGTCGATGCCATTGCCATCGGGCATCATCACATCGGTGATGACCAGATCCCCCCGGCCTTCCTCGACCCAGCGCAACAATTGCGCGAGCGAGCCGGTGGCATGGACCCGGCATCCGGCCCGGGTCAGCGCCTGGGTCAAGACTGTGCGGATGGTGCGGTCGTCATCAGCGATCAGAACGGTGCCGTCCATGGGAAACCTCAGGCTTTGGGAAGAGAAATGCGGAAAACGGTGCGACCGGGGCGGGAATCGAGGGCGATCCATGCGCCGTGGTCGGTAATGATCTTCGAGACCAGCGCGAGGCCCAGCCCGGTGCCGTTCTCGCGCCCGGACACAAAGGGCTCGAAAACCTGATCGGCGATGGACTCGGGAATGCCCGGCCCGTCATCCTCGATCTCGATCTGCAGGGGCAGGCTGCGGCCATGCGGCTCGGCCTCGGTGGGAGCCATGCGCAGGGTGCCGTCGTAAAAGCTGCGCATCCGGATCGTGCCGGTCTCGCGCCCGTCGCGCTTGATCGCCTCGGCGGCGTTCTTGACGAGGTTCAGGCAGACCTGCACCAATTGGTCGTTGTCGGCCAAGGCCGGGGGCAGCGAGGGGTCGTAATCCGGAACGATCTTCAGCCCCTTGCCGAAACCCACCGCCGCCGAGCGGCGCACGCGTTCCAGCACGTCATGAATATTGACCTCGGACAGTTTCGGAGCCGAGGTGTCGCCGAAGCGCTCGACCTGATCCAGCAATTCGACGATGCGGCGCGATTCGGCGACGATCAGGTCGGTCAGGTCACGATCCTCGGGGGCGAGGTTCATGCCGATCAGCTGCGCCGCGCCGCGAATCCCGGCCAGCGGGTTCTTGATCTCATGCGCCAGCATCTCGGCCATGCCGATGGCCGAGCGCGCCGCAGAGCGCACTGCACGCCCCTGCCCCAGCCGCCCCGAGCTTTCGCCCGTCGCGATCAGGATGACGACGCCGCCCTCGGGGCTGGGCACCGGGCCTGCGTGAACCGTCGCGATGCGGTCGGCATGTCCACCCAGACCGTCGCCGATCTCGAAGCGCACGCCCGAGCGGTTCAGCGCATCATGCCCCTCGCGCACGCGTTCGAGGATTTCGCTGATCGGAGGCACGATGCGCAGCCGCTTCAGCATCTCGGGCTCTTCGATGGCATGACCCATGGCCGAGCGGCGCGAGATGTTCAGGAAGGATTCCGCCAGGTCGTTCATTCCGGCGATCCGACCCTGCCGGTCAAAGATCACCGCAGGCATGGGCAGCGCCGACCAGTTCGGGCCGACCTCGGCGGGAATGAAATTTCCCTGCGGCTCTTCTGCCCGTGCCTTGCCTGCCATTCTGGCCCTGGCGCGAAATTTCATCCAGCACTCTCCGTCTCGGGGGAAGGCGCATCCGAGAAACCCGCGCGGATCGCGGCCAGCGCCGCCTCGGGGCTGGGGGCGCGCAGAAGTTCGGCGCGATTGGGCGCGCCATTCGCCTCGGCATACCAGCCCAGATGCTTGCGCGCGACACGCAGGCCCAGCTCGGCACCGTAAAGCGAAAGAATGTCCTGATAATGCGTGCTGACGGCATCGGCCAGCGCCGCGCCTTGCGGGATCACCGGGGCGGGCGTGCCCCAAAGCTCATGCGCGATCTGCGACAGTTTCCACGGCGCGCCCTGCGCCCCGCGTCCGACCATCACCGCATCCGCGCCCGACTGCGCCAATGCCGCGCGGGCCGAGGCCGCATCGACCACATCGCCATTGGCGACCAATGGCGGGCGGCCGGGCACATTGGCGACATTGCGGATGCGCGTCCAATCGGCCGTGCCGGTATAAAATTGCGCCCGGGTCCGGCCATGCACCGTTAGCATCCTGACCCCGGCCTCTGTCGCCCGCGCCGCAAGCTCGGGGGCGTTGATGCAATCCTCGTCCCAGCCCAGCCGCATCTTCAAGGTCACCGGCAGGTCGGGAACCGCACCCACGACGGCCTCGACGAGTTCCAAAGCGTGATCCAGATCGCGCATCAAGGCCGCGCCGGACAGCCCGCCCGTCACCTTCTTGGCCGGACAGCCCATATTGATGTCGATGATCCGCGCGCCCATGCCCGCGACGATGCGGGCGGTCTCGGCCATGGCCCCGGCCTCGCGCCCGGCGATCTGGACACTGACGGGAAGCGCGCCCTCGGTCATCGCTTTCGCGCGCACCGCCATCCGGGTCGAGGGGCGCGGCGTCACCATCTCGGTCGAGGCGACCATCTCGCTGACCATCAGCCCGGCCCCGCCGTGGCGCGCGACGGCGCGGCGAAATGGCAGATCGGTGATCCCGGCCATGGGGGCCAGAAAGACCGGCGGGCCAAGTGGCATATCGCCAAGGATGATCGGTTCGGGCAGGCTCATGGAGAACTCGTAAGACGGGGCAAGGGAATGGTGAAGAATGTGGCGGTTGCCTGATCGACAGGCTTTTGCTGCGACTTCACGTTTGCCTAATAAAAGGGCTACATGACCAGATAACGCGCAGAGCCGGATTCGTCAAATGTCGCATCCCTGCCGCTGCGCCGTCGCTTGGCGTCTGGAATGCATCGCGCCGCGCGGTTAACTAGGAAACAGAGCAAGAGGATAGCGCGCATGTTCCTGTCGGTCTTCGACATGTTCAAGGTCGGGGTCGGACCGTCCTCGTCGCATACGATGGGGCCGATGGTCGCCGGCGGGCGCTTTCTCGAGGCATTGCGCGCCCAGCCCTTTCGCGCCCACGGATTGCGCGCGAGCCTGCATGGCAGCCTGGCTTTCACCGGCAAGGGCCATGCCACGGATCGGGCGACGATCCTTGGCCTGGCGGGATTTCTTCCCGAGACGCTGGATGCGGCGCAGGCCGAGGCCGTGCTGGCCGAAAACCGCGACCGGTGCAGATTGTCACCCGAGGGCCTGGGCGATCTGGCCTTCGACCCCGCGCGCGACCTGATCTTCGATTTCGACCACGCCCTGCCCGGCCATGCCAATGGCATGGTGCTGATGGCCACGGATGCGCAGGGCGACGTGATCTATCGCGAGGTCTATTACTCGGTCGGGGGCGGTTTCGTGCTCACCGAGGCCGAAATGGCCGCACGCGGCGACGACACCCGCAGCGATGATGCGCCGCGCATCCCCTTTCCCTTTTCCAGCGCGGCGGAAATGCTGGATATGGCTGAAAAATCGGGCAAATCCATCGCCGCGATGAAGCGCGAGAATGAACGCGCGCATCGCCCTGATGCCCAGATTTCGGCCGGAATTTCGCGGATCTGGCAGGTGATGCGCGACTGCATGGATCGCGGCCTCGAGACGCCCGGCACATTGCCCGGCGGGCTCTCGATCCGTCGCCGCGCCCCTGCCATCCATCAGGCGCTTCTGGCCGAGCGCGGCATGAACCTGACCGCGCCCCATGTCATCAATGACTGGATGTCGGTCTATGCCATGGCGGTGAACGAGGAAAACGCCGCCGGGGGACAGGTCGTCACCGCGCCCACCAATGGCGCGGCGGGCGTGGTGCCCGCGGTGATCCGCTACTGGCTCGACCATGTGCCGGGCGCGTCCGAGCGCCAGCTTGACGAATTCCTGCTGACGGCGGCGGCGATCGGCGGGCTGATCAAGCATAATGCCTCGATCTCGGGGGCGGAATGCGGCTGTCAGGCCGAGGTGGGTTCCGCCAGCGCCATGGCGGCGGCGGGGCTTTGCGCGGTGATGGGCGGCACGCCCGCGCAGGTCGAGAATGCCGCCGAGATTGCGCTTGAGCATCATCTCGGCATGACCTGCGACCCGGTGCGCGGTCTGGTGCAGGTGCCCTGCATCGAACGAAACGGGCTCGGCGCGATCAAGGCGGTCTCGGCGGCGAGCCTCGCGCTGCGCGGCGACGGGCAGCATTTCGTGCCACTCGATGCCGCGATCGAGACGATGCGCCAGACCGGGCGCGACATGAGCGAGAAGTACAAAGAGACCTCGCTGGGCGGCCTTGCGGTGAACGTCCCGAATTGCTGAGGCAAAATACGCGCAGATCAGGCCGTATCCCGCCTGCGGGGCGGCTCGACGCTTGCCCAAGGCCGGGGGTTCCTGTAGCGATATTTCAAAGCAAAACTCCAAGGAACCGGGACAGAGCAGATGAAATTCCGTTCGGCTTTTGCCGTGCTGGCGATGACGGTGGTCGTGACCGCTTGCGGCGAGCTGCCTTTCCAAAGCAAGACCGCCCCCGACGAAACGACCGCGCCCGGCCCCTCCGGCCCTCCGGCGGTCTCGCCGGTCGACTCTCCCATCGAGACAGGTGCCGAGGGCACGCCGCGCGCCACGGCCGAAGCCAGCACGATGAACACCGCGATGTTCCGCGCCGCCGGTGCAGGCTGGACCGTCACCGCGGCCAATAACCGCGCCGTCTATGAGCGCTCCGGCGCGCGTTCGACCGCCGTCACCGTGCGCCGCATGACCTATAACCGCGGCGTCGAGTTCATCGGCACGATGAATGGCCAGGTCTTTGCCCTGAACATCCAGGCAGGGGCTTGCCAGGCGGGCGATGCCAGCACCCCCTTTAGCGCCAAGCTGCGGGTCGGCTCGCAGCGCCTTTCGGGCTGCGCGAGCGCCACGGACACGATGCCCAAGGCGCAGGTGACGGCCTCTGCCGCCGCGCCCAAGCCGAAATCGACCGCGAAGCCCAAGCCCGCGGCGAAACCCGCCGAGACGGTCGCGCCCGCGTCGGCTGCATCCAGCCCGGCCACCGAGACCAGCCCGACGCCGGCAAGCACCACTGACGTGTCCCCGGCACCCGAACACAGCAGCCCGGTGACCGGCACCACGCTGGCGCCTGCCGCGACCGAACCGGCAAGCACCGCGCCTGCAAGCACCACGCCGGCGACCGCAGCGCCCGCTTCCGCACCGGCCGATCCCGCTCCAGCTCCGGCTGCCGCGGAAAATCCCGGCGTGCCCGCCCCGCAACTGGTCCTGCCGCCGACGCCGCCAGCAACGAGCCTGTAAGTCAGCCTTGGGCCCGCGCGGAGATTGCGCGGGCCTTGCCGACCTGCGGGTCAAGCCCCGCGGTATGTCATGTCAGAAGGACCCGCCGATGCGCGCCCATTCGCCCCTTACCCGCCGCCTGCTGGCCTCGACGCTGCCGGTCGCGCTTCTTCTAGGTCCGGGCGCAGGCCCGGCCCTTGCCGATCCGCTGATTGGCGCCAATCTCAACACCCGCGGCCTGCCCGGCGCGATCGACACCCCCACCGCCGAGATGATGCCCGATGCGACGCTGGGCGCGACGCTGAGCTATTCCGATCTGGCGCGGCGCAACACGCTGGTCTTTCAGGCCCTGCCGCGCCTTTCCGTGTCGCTGAGCTACGGCCGCTTCGACAGCCTCGAGGAAAGCCGCGGCTATGTCTGGGACCGCAGCTTCGACCTGCGCTACCAGTTCCTCGACGAGGACCCGACCGGCTGGCGTCCCGCCGTCGCGATCGGGCTTCAGGATTTCATGGGCACCGGCTTTTACAGCGCCGAGTATCTGGTCGCGACCAAGACCATCACCCCGCGCCTGCGCGTCAGCGCCGGTCTGGGCTGGGGCCGTCTGGCGCAGGACGGCGGCATCGGCAGCCCGTTCGGCGACCGTCCCGGCCCCGATGAGGAAGAGGGCGGCAAGCCCAATATCGACCAATGGTTCAAGGGCGAGATGGCGCCTTTCGTCAACGCCACCTGGCAAGCCACCGACAAGCTAGTGCTGACCGCGGAATATTCGGGGGACAAATACGCCTGCGAGACCGGTCAGGCCGAGGATTGCGCCCGCGCCGTCTGGGTCAGCGACAGCGACGAGTTGAAGAACCGGATCAATCTGGGCGTCAATTACGCCTTTGGCGACAATTACCAGATCGGCGGCTACCTGCTGGGCGGGCAGCAATTGGGGGTGCAGTTCTCGGTTGCGATGAATGCCCGCCAGGCCCCCTATCCCTCGGGTATCGAGCCGGCGCCGGCTCCGGTGCGGCCGCGCGCTTCGCCTTCGGCAGATCCCGAGGGCTGGTCCGGCGCATGGTCCGCGGATCCGACCGCCCAGCCCGCCATCCAGAAGGCGTTGAGCGATGCGCTCGACAAGGAAGGTCAGGTCCTCGAATCCATGGCCCTCAGCGGCAACCGGGCCGAGGTCCGCATCCGCAACCACCGTTACATGCAACATGCCGAGGCCGTCGGCCGCACCGCCCGGCTGATGACCCGGGCCTTGCCCCCCTCGGTCGAGACGCTGGTCATCACCACCTCGGCAGACGGGCTTCCGACCAGTTCGGTCACCCTGCGCCGCTCGGACGTCGAGCGGCTGGAAAACACCGAGGCCAGCCAGATCGCCAATGCCGCCCGCATTACCGATGCCGAGCCGCGCCCGGGCGATCTGACCTATAGCGAGGGGCTGTTCCCGCGCTTCCGCTGGGCGCTCAAGCCCTATCTCTCGACGTCGCTCTTTGATCCGGACGAGCCGTTCCGCTACGAGGTCGGTGCCGCTGCCAGCGCGGAATACGAATTCGTGCCGGGCCTCGTGCTGGAGGGCACGGTGCGCCAGCGCTTCTTCGGAAGCACCGAGCAGGAAGCGCCGGGCGGGCTGAGCCCCGAGGAATATGACGCGCGCGACCACGATTACGACGAAAACGGCGTGCCGCGGGTGCGGTCGGATGGGCGGATGTATTCCGCCAACAAGAGCCCGACCATTCCTCGGATGACGCTGAGCTGGTATGCCAAGCCCTCCGATACGGTCTATACCCGCTTCACCGGCGGGTTGCTGGAACGCGCCTATGCCGGCGTCTCGACCGAGATCCTTTGGTATCCGACCAATTCGCCGCTGGCGGTCGGGGCCGAGCTGAACCGGGTCCGCAAGCGCGATTTCCGCGATGTCTTTGGCTTCCGCGATTACGAGGTCACGACGGGCCATGTCTCGGCCTATTACCGCTTCGACAACGGGATCATGACGCAGCTTGATGTCGGCCAGTATCTGGCGGGCGATGTCGGCGCGACACTGACGATCGAGCGTGAATTCGCCAATGGCTGGCGCATCGGTGCCTGGGCCAGCAAGACCGATCTCAGCGCCGAGGAATATGGCGAGGGCTCGTTCGACAAGGGCGTGAGCATCTCGATCCCGCTGGGCTGGGGCACGGGCTCGCCCTCGCTGCGGCGCGTTGGCGGCGACATCCGCTCGCTCTCACGCGATGGCGGCAGCAAGCTGCGCGTCGGCGGCAGGCTCTACGACAGGGTCCGCGACAGCCAGGCGGACAAGCTCTATCAAGGTTGGGGGAGGTTCTGGCGATGATCGGAACGAAACTACGGATCACGCTGGGCGCCACCGCGCTGGCCATGCTGGCCGCCTGCGGCAATGTCGACAGCGAGCAGGGCTCGATCCCCGGCCTGATCGCCCAGGCGGTCCGGCAGACCGCCGCGCAGGAAAAGCGCGACGAGGTCACGGCAACGGTCGATCCGGGCGAGATGGCCGCGACCGCGCTGCGCGTCAATCCGGGACCGCTGATCCTGGTCGGGCTGGAAAGCCGGAACACGACCCAGGTTCTTGCCATGGTCGGCGAGAATGCCGGGCAGCGCACCTATATGACCAAGAACGAGCAGGCCCTGATCCTGCGCGACGGGATGCTGGTGGGCACGCGCGGGCTGGGTCACGACCTGTCGGTTGCGGAACTGGCTGCCTCGTCCTCTCTCATCCGTTCGGGTCAGAGCGGTCAGACGAAACGGGTGATGCGCTACTGGACCGGCGACGGGCTGGAAAGCCCCCTGCGCCTGGATTGCACCGTCGGGGCGGGTCCCAAGCCGGGCGTGATCCTGGAAAGCTGCGAGAATGGCCCGCTCAAGATCCAGAACAATTACATCGTTCAGGGCGGTCGGGTGACCGTGTCGCGGCAATGGATCGGACCGAATCTGGGCTATGCCACGATCCAGGAATTGCGTCCCTGAGAGGCGTCACATGACAAGAAAGGCCCGCGGCGACGCGGGCCTTTTCATTTTCCCTGAACGGAACCGGTCTAGCGCCGGGCCGGAATGAAAAATGGGCTGACCCAAGAAGGGCCAGCCCATGAAGCAAACTTCCGAAAGGAAGATTACTCGGTGGTGTCGTCGTCATCATCATCATCGTCGTCGTCCGAAGCGACGGCAGCGATGACGCCCAGCAGCAGAAGCGCGGGGACAACGAGGCCAGCGTTGGTCGATGCGGGCTTCTCGTCAACGACGACCGGCTCGACGTCCACGACGGGGGCAACATAGCCACCGGCGAGGGCCGACGATGCCGTCAGGCCAAGGGCCAGGGCAAAGGTAGCAATTTTGGTCATGATCATGCTCCGTTCAGTACTTTGGAGGTTGCCGTTTCCAACAACATCTTGGCGACAGTCGCATAAAGCCAATGACTTGGGAAGCGGTCTTGATCGGCGCGCTTCGTTGGCCAAGGTTTACTGTTGCATAATAGCCAACAGATTTGCAAGCAGGCGGCATTGTGCCGATGGTCCGGCCGGTTCCTGCCGGCCGAAAGCCCTCGGAGTTTCTTTAGTATCGCCTATAAAATACTAAAGACAAAGCATAAATCGCAGCAGCGACAACGACGATCGAGGGTCCGGCCGGGCTGTCCAGCGCAAGGCTCGCGCCAAGGCCCGCGATCACCGCGATTGCACCGATCACACTGGCGGAACCGGCCATCCGTTCAGGCGTTCCAGAGAGTCCGCGCGCCGCTGCCGCCGGAATGATGAGCAGCGCCGAAATCAGCAAGGCGCCGACAATCCGAATCGCGATCGCCACGATCACGGCCAGAGCCAGCGACAGGATCAATCGCTCAAATGACGGGTTTATTCCCGAAGCCATCGCCAGTTCCTCATTCACCGAGGCCGTGACCATGCGCTGCCAGCGCCAGAGGATCAGCCCCAGCACCGCAAGCGATCCGGCCCAGATCCAGAGCAGATCCGCGCGGCCGATCGCAAGGATATCGCCAAAGAGATAAGTCTCGAGGTCGCTGCGCAGCGCAGGCACGAAGCTTGCCGCGACCAGCCCCAGCGCCAGGGCCGAATGCGCGATCACCCCCAGCACCGTGTCCGAACTCTGCCCCCGCCCGCTCAGCCAGGCGACGGTGAGGCCCATTGCCACCACCACGGCCAGCGTGCCGAGATAGAGCGGCATGGCGAAGGCAAAACTCATCGCCACCCCGAGGATCGCGGCATGGGCGGTGGAATCTCCGAAATAGGCCATCCGCCTCCAGACCACGAAGGCCCCCAGCGGCCCGGTCGCCAGCACCAGCCCCAGCCCGGCCAGAACGGCGCGTGTCATGAAATCGTCGAGCATGGTCAGGCCTGGAATTCTTGGGGGTGGTGTCCGCAATCCGGGGAATGCTGATGCCCCCCGGCGACGTGATCGTGGTCATGATCGTGATGGTGGCGGTAAAGCGCCAGCGTGCCCTGGGATTCGGCCCCGAACAGGGCGCGATATTCGGGCGCCGCGCTCACCGCCTGCGGCGTCCCCTGACAGCAGACATGGCCATTGAGACAGACCACCTTGTCCGAGGCCCGCATCACCACCAGCAGGTCATGGCTGACCATCAGGACCGCGGCGCCGGTCTCGGCCCGCACCTCTTCGATCAATTGGTAAAAGGCGATGATGCCGGGCTGGTCCAGCCCCTGGGTCGGCTCGTCCAGAACCAGCAGCTGCGGCGCGTTCAGCAGCGCCCTAGCCAGCAGTACGCGTTGGAACTGCCCCCCCGAAAGCGAGATGATCTGCCGCCGCTCAAGGCCGGGCACGCCGGTGCGCGCCAGAACATGCGCCGCCTGCGCATCCGAGACCCGGACCGGCAGCGACAGGAAGCGGCGGACCGTCATGGGCATGGCGCGCTCGATATGGACGCGCTGCGGCACATAGCCGATGCGCAGCCCGTCAAGGCGTTCGACCTTACCCGAGGACAAGGGCACCTGCCCCAGCAGCGCCCGGACCAGCGTCGATTTCCCCGAACCGTTGGGACCGACCACGGTGACGATCTCGGCGGGCTCGATCCGCATGCTGATCTGCGAGATGACCGGGCGATCCGCGCCGGGATGGCTCACCGAGACCATTTCGGCCCTGACAAGCGGCGTCATCCCGTCACCTTGTCCGGCGTCGCGCCGGCACAGCGGGCACATAGGCCCAGAACCTCGACCGTGCTGCGCTCGATGCTGAAGCCGTTCCCCGCGCCAAGCGCGGCCAGAGCGGCCCGAAGCTCGGGCGTTTCCGCCTCGGCGACCTGCTCGCAGCCGCGGCAGATCAGGAAGGCCGGCGCGTGGTCGCGGTCGGGCGACAGGCAGGCGGCATAGGCGTTCAGACGGCGCACACGATGAGCCAGCCCCTGCTCGACAAGGAAATCCAGCGCGCGATAGGCGACCGGAGGCTGTTTGCCAAAGCCCTCCGCCGCCAGTCGCTCGAGCACGTCATAGGCCCCCAGCGCGCGATGCGATTCCAGCAGGATCTCAAGAACCCGACGCCGCACCGGCGTGAGCCTGACCCCCTCGCTGCGGGCCTGATCCTCGGCCCGGCGCAGCACGGTTTCGGCGCAATGCGCGTGGTCATGGGCATGAAACGGATCCCCAGGAAGCGCAGAAATCTTCTCGATCATTGTTATACTATCACATTTCCCTTGACGCGTTACGATATAACATAAATAAACGCCGCGTTTCCGCAAGAGAGAGCGACCGATGAATCACCAAAACGCCCTGCGTTCCTGTCTGCTTGCCCTCGGGGCGACACTGCTTGCCTCGGCTCCGGCGCGGGCGGATGTGCCGATGGTCGTCACCGATGTTCCGGCAGTCGCAGCACTGGTCCAGCAAGTCATGGGGGATCTCGGGCAGCCCGAGGTCCTGCTGGAGGCGGGCGGCGATCCTCACCACTACCAGTTGCGCCCAAGTCAGGCACGCAGCCTGCAATCAGCCGATCTGCTGGTCTGGATCGGCCCCGAGCTCAGCCCTTGGCTCAGCCGTACGGCCGCGGCTCTGCCCGAGGGCGTCTCGCTGCCCGTCCTTGCTTTGCCGCGAACCCATATCCGGTCCTACGGCGATCACCATGACCTTGGTCAGGAACACGAGCACGAGCACGAGCACGAGCACGAGCACGAGCACGAGCACGAGCACGATGAGGCGGATGGTCACGGGCATGTCCATAGCGGGATCGACCCGCATGCCTGGCTGGATCCGGAGAATGGCAAACTCTGGCTGACCGCCATTGCCGAGGCTCTTGCGGGCCGTGACGCCGTCAATGCGACGCGCTATCGCGCCAATGCCGAAACAGGGATTGCCGCGATCGAGGCGCTGGACACGCGGCTCGCGACGGCGCTTGAACCGGCAAAGGGAAAGCAATTCGTGGTCTTTCACGACGCCTATGGCTATTTCACCGAACATTACGGGCTCAAGCCCGGGATCGCGGTCAGCCTTGGCGATGCCTCGAGCCCCTCGGCGGCGCGGCTGCGCGACATCCAGCGATCAATCTCGGGCGAAAACGTCCTTTGCGCTTTCCCCGAGATCAATCACGACCCCAAGCTGCTGCGGGTCGCCATCGAGAATACCGGCGCGACTCTGGCCCAGCCCCTTGACCCCGAGGGCACAAGCTTGCCTGCGGATAAGCGGAGCTACAGCCACATCCTTGAGACGATGGGGATGGCGATGGCGGACTGTCTGGCCAAGGAATAAGGCGATAGGGCGGAAAAACACACAGGCGACGATATCCTGACTCTTTTGCTTTGACATACCAAAGTGTTTTTGTCAGGTTGCGTTTATCGCGACCGCTCAACGAGGATCTGGACATGACTGCGACCCGCCCCGCCGAATTCACCCTTCCCGGTGTGACCGCACTGCATCGCCTGCCCCAACATGACGCCGAAGCTCTGACCAATGGGGGCAATCAAGCCCTGATCGTTCTGGGAGATCAGGTCTATAACCTGCGCATCACCCGCGCGGGCAAATTGATCCTGACGAAATAATCCCGCCGCCGGGCGGTCCCGGCGCGATATGCGAAAAGGGCGCGGTCTGACCGCGCCCTTTCTTTGTTCTCAGGATGTCAGATCAGCCGCGCCGCGGGCCCTTGCTGGGGCCACGATCCGAGGGGCGGGCGCCGGGTTTCTGGCCGGGCTTTCCGCCGGGCTTGCCGCCGAAGCTCTTGCCGCCAAAGCCCGAGGGCTTGCCGCCCGGCTTCCCAAAGGACTTGCGCTCACCATCCTCGCGGCGAGCGAAGGGCTTGCGGTCGCCATCCTCGCGCTTGGCCCAAGGCTTGCGATCACCGTCTTCACGGCGCGCATAGGGCTTGCGATCACCATCTTCGCGCTTGGCGTAAGGTTTGCGGTCGCCATCTTCGCGACGCGCATAGGGTTTGCGCTCGCCATCCTCGCGCTTGGCGTAAGGTTTGCGATCACCATCTTCACGGCGCGCATAGGGCTTGCGCTCGCCATCCTCGCGCTTGGCGTAAGGTTTGCGCTCGCCATCTTCACGGCGCGCATAGGGCTTACGATCACCGTCCTCGCGCTTGGCGTAAGGTTTGCGGTCGCCATCTTCACGGCGCGCATATGGCTTACGATCGCCATCTTCGCGCATGGCGTAGGGTTTGCGATCACCGTCTTCGCGGCGGCCGTAAGGCTTGCGATCGCCATCTTCACGACGCGCAAAAGGCTTGCGCTCGCCATCCTCACGGCGCTGGAAGGGCTTGCGATCACCCTCTTCACGGGCACCGCGTTCGCGGAAGCTGCGGGGTTTCGCCTCGGTCTCCTCGCCAGTCAGCAAGCCGCCCAACTGATCGCGCAGCACCTTGCGCTTGATCTCGCGGACTTCGTTTTCTTCCATGCCGGTCAGTTTGAAGGGACCATAGCCAACGCGGATCAACCGGTTCACGATCAGGCCGACATGCGACATCGCGCGGCGGATCTCGCGGTTCTTGCCCTCGCGGATGCCGACGGTCAGCCAGGCATTCGCGCCCTGCTGGCTGTCGAGCTTGATTTCCATCGGCGCGAAATCCTCGCCGTCGATGGTGACGCCCCGGCGCAGCGGCGCGAAGGTCAGATCGCTCGGCGTGCCATTGACCCGCACGCGGTAGCGCCGCAGCCAGCCGGTCGTCGGCAGTTCCAGACGGCGCTTCAGCTCGCCGTCATTGGTCAAAAGCAGCAGCCCCTCGGAGTTCAGGTCAAGTCGACCGACAGTCATCACGCGCGGCAGGTCACGCGGCAGGGCGTCGAAGACGGTCTGGCGGCCCTTTTCGTCGGATTCCGTCGTCACCAGCCCGACGGGCTTGTAATACATCCACAGACGGGTTTCCTGCGGCTCGTCCAGCTTCTTGCCATCAACGGCAATGCGGTCCGAGGGCAGAACATCCAGCGCCGGGCTGTCGATCTTCTTGCCGTTAACGGTGACGCGACCCTCAAGGATCATGCGCTCGGCTTCGCGGCGGCTGGCCACGCCCACACGCGCCATCACCTTGGCGATGCGGTCGCCCTCGGTTTTGGGGGTTTCTGGCGTCTCGGTTTTCGGGGTTTCGGGCGTATCGGTCATGGCGATCTCCTGCGCATCTCTGCGGTAGCAAAAGCGGGCGTCTACGCCATAACGCACAATATGGAAAGCGGTTCTTGCGCGCGCCAGATTGTCGCGTCTTGCACGCGCGGGAATGTCGCGCCAGAAACCGTCATGGAGTTTTCGTCTTTCATGCCCCATGCGCTATGCGAAGCGCGCGAGGCCGCCCTGCGCGGTGAGGTTCCCGTGGGCGCGGTTCTGACCGATGCGACGGGCCACGTCCTGTCTCGCGCCGGAAACCGCACGCGCGAGCTTTCCGACCCCACGGCCCATGCCGAGATCCTCGCCATCCGCGAGGCCTGCGGCCTGCTGGGATCGGAACGCCTGCCGGGCGCGCGCCTATGGGTCACGCTGGAGCCCTGCCCGATGTGTGCGGCCGCAATCTCGGCGGCACGCATCGCCATAATCTATTACGGCGCGGACGATCCGCGCATGGGCGGGGTGCGCCACGGCGCGCGGGTCTATGACCATCCGCAATGCCATCACCGCCCCGAGGTGTTCGACGGGATTTCCGCCGAGGAATCGCGCGCCCTGCTGCAAGGCTTCTTCCGCGAGCGGCGCTGACTGCGACCTTCGTCCCCAGATGACAAAGGACACTTGCGCTGCAATGCAGCATGCATAGCATGTCCTTCCATCGGGAAACCGGGGGAGAAAGCATGTTTAGCAAGATTCTTGTCGCCAACCGAGGCGAGATCGCCATCCGCGTGATGCGGGCCGCGAACGAGCTGGGCAAGAAAACCGTCGCCGTCTATGCCGAAGAGGACAAGCTGGGCCTGCACCGGTTCAAGGCGGATGAGGCCTACCGCATCGGCGAGGGTCTCGGCCCGGTCGCGGCCTACCTGTCGATCCCCGAGATCATCCGGGTCGCCAAGCTCTCGGGCGCGGATGCCATCCATCCGGGCTATGGGCTGCTCTCCGAGAACCCCGATTTCGTCGATGCCTGCACGGCTGCCGGGATCACCTTCATCGGCCCCTCGGCCGAGACGATGCGGGCACTTGGCGACAAGGCCAGCGCCCGGCGCGTCGCGATCGGCGCGGGCGTGCCGGTGATCCCCGCGACCGAGGTGCTGGGTGACGACATGGAGGCGATCAAGCGCGAGGCCGCCCAGATCGGCTATCCGTTGATGCTCAAGGCCTCCTGGGGCGGCGGCGGGCGCGGCATGCGCCCGATCATGGGCCCTGAGGAACTGCCCGAGAAGGTCCGCGAGGGCCGGCGCGAGGCCGAGGCCGCCTTCGGCAATGGCGAGGGTTATCTCGAGAAGATGATCCTGCGCGCCCGCCATGTCGAGGTGCAGTTGCTGGGCGACAGCCATGGCGGTCTTTACCATCTTTATGAACGCGACTGCACCGTCCAGCGCCGCAACCAGAAGGTCGTCGAGCGCGCCCCCGCCCCCTACCTGACCGAGGAACAGCGCGCCGAGGTCTGCGAACTCGCGCTGAAGATCGGCCGCGCCGTCGGCTACCAGAATGCCGGCACGGTCGAGTTCCTGATGGATATGGACAGCCAGCGCTTCTACTTCATCGAGGTGAACCCGCGCGTCCAGGTCGAGCATACCGTGACCGAAGAGGTCACCGGCATCGACATCGTACAATCCCAGATCCAGATCGCCGAGGGCGCGACCCTGGCCGAGGCGACCGGCGTTCCCAGCCAGTCCGAGGTGCGCCTCAACGGCCATGCCCTGCAATGCCGGGTCACGACCGAGGACCCGCTGAACAACTTCATTCCCGATTACGGCCGCATCACCGCCTATCGCAGCGCCACCGGCAATGGCATCCGTCTGGATGGCGGCACGGCCTATTCCGGCGGCGTCATCACCCGCTTCTACGATTCGCTGCTGGTCAAGGTCACCGCCCATGCCCAGACCCCGGAAAAGGCCATCGCGCGGATGGACCGGGCCCTGCGCGAGTTCCGTGTGCGCGGCGTCGCGACGAATATCGAATTCGTCATCAACCTCCTGAAGCACCCGACCTTCCTCGACGACACCTACACGACCAAGTTCATCGACACGACCGAGGACCTGTTCCAGTTCTCGAAGCGCCGCGACCGGGCGACCAAGATCCTGACCTATATCGCCGACATCTCGGTCAACGGTCACCCCGAGACGGCGGGCCGCCCCCTGCCCCCGGCGGATGCGCGCACCCCCGTCCCACCGAAGCCCCGCACCGAGCCGGTCCCCGGCACGCGGCAGCTTCTGGACGAGAAAGGCCCGCAGGCCGTCGCCGACTGGATGCTGGCGCAGAAGCCGCTGCTGATCACCGACACCTCGATGCGGGACGGGCACCAGAGCTTGCTCGCGACGCGGATGCGCTCGATCGACATGATCCGGGTCGCGCCGAGCTATGCCGCGAACCTGCCGGGCCTTTTCTCGGTCGAGTGCTGGGGCGGCGCAACCTTCGACGTGGCCTACCGCTTCCTGCAGGAATGCCCGTGGCAGCGGCTGCGCGACATTCGCGCAAGGATGCCGAACCTGATGACCCAGATGCTGCTGCGGGCCTCGAACGGCGTCGGCTACACCAACTATCCCGACAATGTCGTGCAGGCCTTCGTGAAACAGGCGGCGACCACCGGCATCGACGTCTTCCGCGTCTTCGACAGCCTGAACTGGGTCGAAAACATGCGCGTCGCCATGGATGAGGTGAACGAGGCTGGCAAGGTCTGCGAGGGCACGATCTGCTATACCGGCGACATCCTCGACCCCGCCCGCGCCAAGTACGACCTGAAATACTATGTCGCGATGGGCCGCGCGCTGAAGGAGGCGGGCGCGCATGTGCTGGGCCTCAAGGACATGGCGGGGCTGTTGAAGCCTGCCTCGGCCTCTCTGCTGGTCAAGGCGCTCAAGGACGAGGTCGGGCTGCCGATCCATTTCCACACCCATGACACCGGCGGCATCGGCGGCGCGACCATCCTTGCCGCGGCGGCGGCGGGGGTGGATGCAGTCGATTGCGCGATGGACGCCCTGTCGGGGAACACCTCGCAGCCGACCTTGGGTTCCATCGTCGAGGCCCTGCGCCATACCGAGCGCGACACCGGCCTCGACATCAGCGCGATCCGCGAGATCTCGAACTATTGGGAGGCCGTGCGCGCCCATTACGCGGCCTTCGAGTCCGGCCTGCAGGCCCCGGCCTCCGAGGTCTACCTGCACGAGATGCCGGGCGGGCAGTTCACCAACCTCAAGGCGCAGGCGCGCAGCCTCGGCCTCGAGGAGCGCTGGCACGAGGTCGCCCAGACCTATGCCGAGGTGAACCGCATGTTCGGCGACATCGTCAAGGTCACGCCCTCGTCGAAGGTGGTGGGCGACATGGCGCTGATGATGGTGGCGCAGGGGCTGAGCCGGGCGCAGGTCGAGGACCCCGATGTGGAAGTGGCCTTCCCCGATTCGGTGGTGGACATGATGCGCGGCAATCTCGGCCAGCCTCCGGGCGGCTGGCCCGAGGCGCTGCAGAGGAAGATTCTCAAGGGCGAGGCCGCGCTGACCACCCGTCCCGGCGCCTCGATGGAGCCCGTCGACCTCGAAGCCACCCGCGCGAAGCTCGCGGGCGACCTGGGCGTCGCGGTCGATGACGAGGACCTGAACGGCTACCTGATGTATCCCAAGGTCTTCACCGACTACATGTCGCGGCACGAGACCTATGGCCCGGTCCGCACCCTGCCGACCCGCACCTTCTTCTACGGCATGGAGCCCGGCGACGAGATCGAGGCCGAGATCGATCCCGGCAAGACGCTGGAGATCCGCCTGCTCACCTTGGGCGAGACGGATGAGAAGGGCGATGTGAAGGTCTTCTTCGAGCTGAACGGGCAGCCGCGCGTGATCCGCGTGCCGAACCGCCTAGTGAAGTCGCAGACCGCCTCCCGGCCCAAGGCCGACCCCGCAAATGATGGCCATGTCGGCGCGCCGATGCCCGGCGTCGTCGCCTCGGTCGCGGTCAGCATGGGGCAAAAGGTCCATCCCGGCGACCTACTGCTGACCATCGAGGCGATGAAGATGGAGACCGGCCTGCATGCCGACCGTGAGGGCGTGGTCAAGGCCCTGCATGTCAGCCCCGGCCAGGGCATCGATGCCAAGGACCTGCTGGTCGAAATCGGCTAGCCCTTCGGTCCCGGCATCCGATGGATCGGATCGGCGATGCATCTGCCAGGCTCTGAAACCCAGATCCTGCAGATGCGCTCGCAAGGCCTGCGGTAATCGGGCGCTTTGAGCCGACCCGCGATGGATCGGCGGCGATGACGTCGCCGGTGCATGCTCGACGTGATCGTGGCTGTCGTAAGGGCCGCGCGTCACGTCCAACGAGACGCCCCCCGTTCCGCCTCATCCGCCCTGAGCCTGCGGTACACGCGCGCGTGCCGTTTGTCGGGAAACAAGCCATCGGCCTGTCTTCTGGTCCTCCGAGCGCCGCAGATGCTGTGCCTGTGTCAGCCTGCGCTCGATCCTCGGATCGCGGTGCCGACCCCGCGCTCAGCGTCGCGCGCGGCGCATGCACGCATTCCATTGCAGCACGCCAAGCCTATGGTCGTGACGCTTCTACGAGATGGGCCTTGACGGTTTCCTTGAAATGAAGCGCCACCCGCGCAACCGCGACGAAACGGGGCATCCCGGACAACTGGATGCCCGGATTTTGAATAAAATATCAGTGATATAGCGTCTTGATCGCCAAAGCGCGTTCAGGGTTTCTTTGCACTTGAGGGTTAGGTTCATCACTGCGCTTCAACGCGCCGGGACAAGCCCGATGGTCAGAAGGCCGCGATTTCAACGGGGTAAATGCCCCAGTTTCACGGAGTGAAAATCATGTCCAGCATTCTGACCAACAATTCCGCCCTTGTCGCGCTTCAAACGCTCAAGGGTATCAACTCGAACCTGGCAAAGACCCAGGCAGAGATTTCGACCGGCAAAACCATTGGCTCGGCCAAGGACAATGCCGCGATCTGGGCCATCTCGAAGACGATGGAATCGGATCAGCAATCCTTCAAGACGATCCAGGCCAACCTGAACGTCGCTGGGGAAACCGTGGCGACCGCCCGCACCGGGGCCGAGCAGGTCCAGGGCCTGCTCGAGGAAGTGAAGCAGCTGGTAATCGGCGCCGGCCGCTCTGACGCCGATATTGATACGCTCAATACCCAGATCACGGCCAAGATGGAGCAGATCGATTCGATCGTGAACGGCACCCAGGCCAATGGTGTCAACCTCCTCAACAACACCACCCCCACCTATAACGTGATAGGATCGCTTGATCGCAGCGGCAGCGCGACCCTTGATGCCGACTCCGTCAGGACCATCTCGGTGACCGGTACCGACCTGTCAGGTATCAGCGGGATTGATGCGGGAACGGGTGCCCTCGCCACCAACATGGTGTTGACGGGAGGCGCGACACCGAACTTTGACGATGTCCTCGCCACAGTGGAAAGCAAGCTCTCGACGGTGATCGACGCCGCCGCGACTTTGGGTGCTTCGGGTCAGCGGATCAGCGATCAGGCGACCTTCGTCTCGAAACTGAGCGACTCGCTGGAAATGGCGGTCAGCTCGCTTGTCGATGCCGATATGGAGGAAGCCTCGGCCCGTCTGACCGCGCTGCAGACGCAGCAGCAGCTCGGCATCCAGGCCCTGTCGATCGCCAACCAGGCGCCCTCGGCGATCATGTCGCTCTTCCGCGGCTGATACGGGTGACGCACGGGGCCGCCCTGCCGCGGCCCCGTGATTTCTGACACCGGCCTCTTGCAACGGGAAAGTTCCTTGAACGCTGTCATGCAATTTCCAGAAAACGCCTACCGAAACCCGGCGATCCGCGGCGCAAGGGACATGGAATACGACGTCTTTGCCGAAGTGACGCGTGCCTTGCTGCAAGCCCCGGCAGAATGCCACGACCGCAGGACCATTACGGCGGTCTCGCGGAACAATGAATTATGGACGGTGCTGTCGGCGGATCTGCAGCATCCGGAAAACGGTCTGGATGCCGGGTTGCGGGCGAACCTGATCTCTCTCGCGCAATTCTCGCTTCGGCACGGCCAGAACGTGCTCGCGGGCCAGGCGACCACCGAGGTGCTGATCGACATCAACAAGGCGGTGATGAAGGGCTTGCGGTCCGGGGGTGCGGCATGACCGGGCTGATTTTGAAACTCTCGCCGAACGAGCGCGTCCTGATCAATGGTGCGGTCATCGAGAATTGCGACCGCCGCACGCGGATCACGATCAGATCGCCCAATGCCGCGGTCCTGCGGCTGCGCGATGCGATTCACCCCGATCAGGCCAATACCCCGGTCAGCAGGGTGTGCTATATCTGCCAATTGGTCCTGACCGGCGACGCCGAAGAGGCCGAGGGCAAAAAGCAGGCCCTGTTCGGGATTGAACAATTGTCCCGCGCCTTTCGCGACACGGAAAGCCGCGCGATCCTCGACCAGTCGACCGCCGCCCTCGTCGCGGGAAACCATTATCTCGCCATGAAGCTGATGCGACGCCTGATCCCACGCGAGGCGCGCCTTCTGGCCCAGGTTCCGACATGACCTATACCGTGCAGTTGCCGGCGGGTGGCTATACGGGGTGGAAATTCCTTGAACGCACGGCGCAGACGCAACGTGCGATTTTCGAGAATGACAGCACGATCCGCCGGTCGCGCGACTATTTCCTGCAGAACATGCCCGAGGTAAAGGAGGCCGAGGACCTGATCTCGAATTACCGGCTCCTGAACGTGGCGCTTCAGGCCTATGGGCTGGAAACCGACATCGGCAACAAGCGGTTCATCACCAAGGTCCTCGAAGCCGACCCTGAGGACAAGACCAGCCTCGTCAATCGCCTGTCCGACAAGCGCTACCTTCATCTCTGCGAGGCCTTCGCCAAATTCAGATCGGATGAGGCAGACCAGAGCGCGCTGGCGCTGAAGGACATGGCGGTGCTGTTCAACACCCGCTCGTTCGAACGCAATATCGGCAGCCAATATCAGGAAATCGAACTGGCCCTGAATGCACAGCGCGAACTGCCCGAACTGGCCAGACGGGAGGTCAGCGAAAACACGAAATGGTACCAGCTTCTTTCATCCAAGCCCTTGCGAAAGGTTTTTGAGGGCGCATTTGGATTGAGCAGCAATTTCGGCCAATTGCCGATCGACCGCCAAGTCAGCGAAATGCGCAGCAAGCTCGAAAAACTCACCGGCAGTTCGGATCTCGCGCAATTCGAGGACGGCAAGCAGTTCGACAAGCTGCTGAACCGCTATCTTCTTCGATCGCAGATCGACGTCGCGCGCGTCTCGAGCCCATTTTCCGTCGCGCTTCAGATCCTGCGTGGATGACCCGCCCCGCAGGCAGAGGAAAAACCAAGGCTAACCGAAAACCAGCCCCGGAACGCTTGGACCGCAGCGGAGAAGGCTCCGCTGCGGTCAGCGCAAGACAGCAACGCTCAGGCGACGTGCCTTCCCGCCGAGACCGCATCGGGATGATCGCCGAACAAGCTGATCCCCAGCCGCTCGCGAATGGCCTTCGGAACCTGCCGCCGGGCCGAAACGCGCAAGGGTTTCATTTCGGCAATGACAGGCTCGCCACCGTACAGGTCCAGATATTGGCGGTAATTGTCGAAGGCCCGACGGCCCAGATAGTCGATATAGGTTTCGGCCGGCGCACCATTGGCCAGGATAACCTCATGGTTTTCGGTCTCGACATGGTAATAGGTGACCTGCTCGGGCAGGCTTTCGGCCGGCTCAAAGGCGATGGTGTCACCATTGACCAGTGCCCCTGCATTGATCGCCAGTCCGTCGATCATCAGCGCGTGGGCCGCGGTCAGGACCAGATCCGTATGCGGCACCCCGCCGCCAAGCGCACCCGCCCGGATCCGAACCGGCACCAAGCGTTCCGCAGGCGTAAAGATCCGGTGCAGGGTCTGGCGGCCAACCCATTTGACAGGCACGGCACGCCCATCGGCCGTCAGAACCGGATCACCGATCTGGAGCACCTCGATTGCCGTTTCGCCGAAAGGGGTGGAGATCAACGTGCCGGCGGCAAAGCAGATCGGAATCTGCGTCTCGGTATCCACATCATCATTGGTGAAGTTGTCCGGGAAGACGGTATCCTCGACCGGCTCGGGCGAGTAGATGACATAGGAATTATCGGCAGGATTGCGAAAGACGAGAAGCGTGTCTCCGTTCTCGTTCGGGATCGACCCGACCATCTGGAATTCGTTGCCATTTCCATCGGGATAGGTGGTTCCGGGGGTCAAGGTCTCTGTGTCAGGGCGCCCATCGGTGAGGGTTCCGGGGACATCCTCTGACGATCCCGTCACGATCTCCCAGTTGCCGCTGCCCGGAGGCGACTCGATATAGCGGGTGATGGAATCCACGTCATAGTCGGCCATGCTGCATTCCTCATCGGTTTGAAAACCAAGATCAGACGATACTCTGCGAACTCAGCTGGAAAGCGCCTGCCAATTCCCGACGCCATTCCGGAAGCCGATTGCAGTCATATCATGCGTATGGCTTCTGTCATGGGCAGCAATTCGGGGTCGGTCTGACCGCCTTCTCTGCGATCAGATTATCCACAGAGAAATCCGTTTACCAATTATTTCGTCAATTCTTGCTGCAAAAACGCAATTTCCGCGCGGCAACCGGCATATACCATGCAAAGCCAATATGTTGTGCGCCGACTGACCAGCCGCCGGCGAAGTCAGAGTGTATTCATGCATAATGGGATGGCGTGGCAGATTCGGGGGATGATCGGCGGCCTCAGCACCAAAACGGTTTTCCCTGACGCTGCACTGTCTATTCTGATGATCCAGAGCTTGCACCGCAGTTTCGACGATGAGCAGAGAGGCACCCGACATCACCAGTCTGAGGCAGGACCAGAACCGCATCAACAAGGCGCTGAGATCGGGCGATCTCGAGATCGCCCTTGCGCTATGCGAGGCCGCGCTGAAGGCCGATCCGCACAATGACCGGCTGTTGCAAAAAAAGGGCCGGATCCTGAAGCGCGCGGCGCGCAGGGCGCAGGCATCGCTGGCGCGGGCGCTGCCGGTGCAGGCCCCGTCCAAGAGCCGGATCAAGGCGGCCTCGGGTGCCTTTGCTGCGGGCGAACTGGCGCGGGCGGATGAGATCTACCAGAGCATTCCCATAGACGACGCGGCCTATGGGGCGGCGCAGGTCGGGCTTGCCGAGATCGCCGAAATCCGCGGTGATCTGGTCGCGGCCACCCGGATCCTGGCTGCACTGATCCCCGATGCAGACGCCTGCGATATGCCACCGGCCGAGCCGGCGGTTCTGATCAAATATTGGGGCCTGCTCTTGCGGACCGGAGAGGTCGAGCGGGTGCAGGGCATGATGGCTTGCGCCGATCCGTCGATGGGCAAATGGCCCTTGCTGAAATTCCTCCAGATCGCCGAGAAGGCGGGTGCGACCGAGGCCGCTCTGCGGGCGCTTCGCCTGCTTCTGGCCAGCGAACGGATCAGCCGGAATGCGGCCATGCATCTTGTCATGATGGCCCAGACGATAGGTGACGGCGATCTGGCGGCGCGATTGCGGATCTGGCTTGGCGATCAGCTCTCGCAAAAGGACCGAACCGTCTTTCTTCTCGACAGTCTCAAGGCGGTTTTCGGCCCGGAAGCCGCCCTTGCGGAAGCAAGGCACATGCGGGTCGCAGGTCACGAGCCGCAAGACGCGGCCGCAATCGCCGGGCTTCTTCTGGAAACGGGGCGGCGCGCTGTTGCGGGTCGCTATCTCCGCTTGTGCCGCAGGAAATGGCCCGAATCCCGCACCTTCTTGCGTCTGCTGATCGGCTATCACCTGTGCTGCGGCCAGCCTCGGGCCGCGCTCGATCTCGTGGAAGGCACCGCGGGGCGCGAGGTTTCCCCGCTCGAGAACCTGCGGCTGCGGTTTCGCATCCTCTGCGAGAGCGGGGATCTGGAAAACGCCCGGAACCTGCTTGCGCAGGCCGGAGACCGGGCGCCGCTGATCACCTCATTCCAGCGCAGGATGAACATGGACCTTGCGCTGGGACAGACGGATTCCGCCGAGGCGCTGAGTGCCGAAATCGCGGCCAAAGCAAGGCGCGGCCGGCTCGACCTGGCGCATTTCGCGCTGACGCATATGGGCGCGATGCTGAATGACACTCTGCTCTTCGAGCAGGCCGGGGGGCACGGCGCGGCGCGCGATCTGCCGCAGGAAGCACTGGAGGAATATTCGCCTCATTTCTTTGCCCCGGCAAAGCAATTGCTGGACCGATGGCTTGCCCTGCCGAAGACGGCCACAGCGCCCGTCTTGGACAGCGACATTCCCCGGCTGATCCATCAATATTGGGACAAGCGGCCGATCATGCCCCAGATAGAGCATGTGATGGGCAGTTGGCGGGGGCGTGCGGGCTATGATTATCGCGCGCATAGCCGAAGCTCGGCCGAAAAATACCTGGCCGCAGCTTTCGACGAGACCCATCTCCGCGCCTTTCGGATGGCGAATAATATTGCCGAGGAATGCGATTTCTTCAGGTTATGCCTGCTTTTCGCCGAAGGGGGCATCTATGCCGATGCAGACGACATGCTGGTCGGGGACCCCGACCGCCTGCGCGAATTGGGGGCAGGCGCGATTCTTTTCCGCGAGCCCTATGGCGCGATCGCGAATAACCTCATGATCTCGTCGCCGGGGCATGAATTGTTCGGCATCGCTGTCGAAATGGCGCGCGCCGCGTTGCTCGGGCGGGAAAGCGACAGCACTTGGCTCAAGACCGGTCCCGGCCTGATCAGCCGGGCAGCCGCATGTTATCTTGCGACATGCCGCAGACGCGGCCAAGTTCCCAATCTGACGATCCATCCCTTGCATCTTGGCCAGCGGCAGGTCCAATCGCATATGCGGCTGCCCTACAAGACCGCGCCGGGCTATTGGAACGCCGCAAAGGGAAAGCTGCCCGACGCGCTGAAGCACGCGCTGAAAGAGGCGCTCGCGGGTCAGGCGATGCCGTGAAGCCAGCCGCCGGGGCATCCCGGGGGGCCGGGAGAGCGGACCGGATCGTAACAGAGGCTTGCCTGCGAAAAAGGCCCCGATCACGGGGCCCTTGACGATTGTGCAATCTGGCGCGGTCAGGCCTGCAGCGCGCGGACCCCGACCTCGCCCTCGCCGCGCGACTTGATTGCGGCCACGGCGGCGATGCTGCCCGCGGCAGTGGTGAAATAGGGGATCTTGTCGTTCAGCGCGACAGCGCGGATGTCGCGGGAATCGGCAATGGCCTGCGTGCCTTCGGTCGTGTTCAGGACCATCACGATCTCGCCATTCTTCAGGCGATCGACGATGTTCGGGCGGCCTTCGAAGACCTTGTTCACCGTCTCGGTCTCGACCCCTGCCCCTTTCAGGAACTCGGCCGTGCCACGGGTGGCGAGCAGGCGGAAGCCCATCGCGGTCAGATCACGCGCCGCCTCGGCAAAGGCCTCGGACTTGTCGGCATCCTTGACCGAAACGAAGACCAACCCCTCGTCCGGAAGCTGCGTGCCCGCCCCCATCTGCGCCTTGAGGAAGGCGCGAGCGAAGGTACGATCCCAGCCCATGACCTCGCCGGTCGAGCGCATTTCGGGACCAAGGATCGTATCCACGCCGGGGAAACGGGCAAAGGGCAGCACGGCTTCCTTAACCGAGAACCAGGGCGTGTTCGGATCTGCAAGTGTCAGCGGATCGGCAAAGGGCAGCGCGGTTTCCGGACCAACATTCTCGGGATAGGCGTCACGAGCCGGGAAGTTCGACATCGGTTCCCCGGCCATCAGCCGCGCGGCAATCGAGGCAATCGCGCTGTCGGTGGCTTTGGCGACGAAGGGCACCGTGCGCGAGGCGCGCGGGTTCACTTCCAGCACATAGATCGTGCCGTCCTTGATCGCGAATTGCACGTTCATCAGACCAACGACGTTCAGCGCCTTGGCCATGGCCACGGTCTGGGTCTTGATCTCGGCGATGGTGGCCGCGTCCAGCGTATGGGGCGGCAACGAACAGGCCGAGTCGCCCGAATGGACGCCGGCTTCCTCGATATGCTCCATGATGCCTGCAACATGGACGGTCTTGCCGTCCGAAAGCGCATCGACATCGACCTCGATCGCGCCCGAAAGGTAGCTGTCGAGCAGGACCGGGCTGTCACCCGAAACCTTGACGGCCTCGCGGATGTAGCGGTTCAGCTGGTCCATGTCGCGCACGATTTCCATCGCGCGGCCGCCCAGCACATAGGACGGGCGGATGACCAGCGGGAAGCCGACGCGCTTGGCGATCTCGATGGCCTGCTCGTCCGAGGAAGCGATGCCGTTGACCGGTTGCTTCAGGCCGAGGTCGTTCAGCAGCTTCTGGAAGCGCTCGCGGTCCTCGGCCAGGTCGATCGCGTCCGGCGTGGTGCCGAGGATCGGGATGCCTTCCTCTTCCAGCGCATTCGCGAGTTTCAGGGGCGTCTGGCCGCCGAATTGCACGATGACGCCGTGCAGCGTGCCGTTTTCCTGCTCGATGCGCAGGATTTCAAGGACGTGTTCCAGTGTCAGCGGCTCGAAATAGAGCCGGTCCGAGGTGTCGTAATCGGTCGAGACGGTCTCGGGGTTGCAGTTGACCATGATGGTCTCGTAGCCGGACTTGGTCAGCGAGAAACAGGCATGGCAGCAGCAATAATCGAACTCGATGCCCTGACCGATGCGGTTCGGGCCACCGCCGAGGATCACGACCTTCTTGCGGTCCGAGGGACGCGCCTCGTTTTCCACGTCGCCCATCGCCGGGGCTTCGTAGGTCGAGTACATGTAGGGGGTCTGGGCCTCGAACTCGGCGGCGCAAGTGTCGATGCGCTTGAAGACCGGGTGCAGGTCATGGGCGCGGCGCGCCTGACGCACGGCGGCTTCCGACTGGGCCGAAAGTGTCGCCAGACGCGCATCGGTGAAGCCCATCATCTTGAGCTTGCGCAGGGCTTCCAGATCGGTCGGCAGGCCGTTTTCGCGCACGCCGTTCTCGGCATCGACGATTTCGCGCAGGCGCGACAGGAACCACGGGTCAAAGGCGGTGGCGTGCTGGATCTCGTCATCCGTCAGGCCGTGGCGCATGGCTTGCGCGATCAGGCGCAGGCGGTCGGGAGTCTGGGCGCTGATCGCCTTGATGACGGCCGATTTCTCGGGCGCGCCGGGGATCTCGATCTCGTCGAGGCCGGTCAGCCCGTTCTCCATCGAGGTCAGCGCCTTTTGCAGCGATTCGTGGAAGGTGCGGCCGATCGCCATGACCTCGCCCACCGATTTCATCGCCGTGGTCAGTTCGGGCTTGGAGCCGGGGAATTTTTCAAACGCAAAGCGCGGGATCTTGGTCACGACATAGTCGATGGACGGCTCGAAGGACGCGGGCGTCACCTTGGTGATGTCGTTGTCGAGCTCGTCCAGCGTGTAGCCGACGGCCAGCTTCGCGGCGATCTTGGCGATCGGGAAGCCGGTGGCCTTCGATGCCAGCGCCGAGGACCGCGACACGCGCGGGTTCATCTCGATGACGACCATGCGGCCGTCTTTCGGGTTCACCGCCCATTGCACGTTGGAGCCGCCGGTTTCGACGCCGATTTCGCGCAGCACGGCGATCGAGCCGTTGCGCATGTCCTGATATTCGCGGTCGGTCAGGGTCAGCGCGGGGGCGACGGTGATCGAGTCGCCGGTATGGACGCCCATCGGATCGACGTTCTCGATCGAGCAGACGATGATGGCGTTGTCGGCGCGGTCGCGGACGACCTCGAATTCATATTCCTTCCAGCCGAGCAGCGATTCATCGACCAGAACCTGCGCGACGGGCGAGGCTTCCAGACCCGAACGGATGATGCGTTCGTAATCGTCGCGGTTATAGGCGACGCCGCCGCCGGTGCCGCCCAGCGTGAAGGCGGGGCGGATGATCGCGGGCAGGCCGATTTCTTCCAGATCCGTCAGGGCCTGCGCGATGCCGGCCTTGATGTCATATTTGCCATTCGAGAGCTTCGGCGCCGAAACAATGGTCGCGCGCGGGTTTTCCAGCCCGATGCGGTCCATGGCCTCGCGGAACAGCTTGCGGTCCTCGGCCATCTCGATGGCGGCGCGCTGCGCGCCAATGAGTTCCACGCCGTAGCGGTTCAGCACGCCCGCATCGGCAAGCGCCAGCGCTGTGTTCAGGCCGGTCTGCCCGCCCATGGTCGGCAGCAGCGCGTCGGGGCGTTCCTTGGCGATGATCTTTTCGACCATTTCCGGGGTGATCGGCTCGATATAGGTCGCATCGGCCATTTCCGGATCGGTCATGATCGTCGCCGGGTTCGAGTTGACCAGGATGACCCGGTAACCTTCTTCGCGCAGCGCCTTGCAGGCCTGAGCGCCGGAATAGTCGAATTCGCAGGCCTGACCGATGACGATGGGTCCGGCGCCGATGATCAGGATGGATTTGATATCGGTTCTTTTCGGCATGACGGCACCTCGGGCTTGCGACTGATAAATCGACCGGGGTTATAGCCATGGCAAGCCAAGGCGCAAGGGTCGGAAACAGTCCTCGCGCCAAAAATCGCCTTTCCGCCGCAGACGGAACCTATGGTCGCGTCGCAAGGAGGGATCTCCGGCGACACAGAATCGAGAGCCTAGATTCTCTGCCGCGGGAACTGCAAGGGGAAATGTGACAGCCGCTTCGGGCGGACCCGCTTGCGACTTATGCCGCGATGAATTCGCGCACGAAGGGGGTCGCGGGGCGGGCGCGGATGTCCTGCGGGCGGCCGACCTGTTCGATGCGGCCCATGGACATGACCACGACCAGATCGGCCAGTTCCATCGCCTCGTCCTGATCATGGGTGACAAAGACCGTGGTCAGGCCGGTGGTGTCGTGGATCTCGCGCAGGCCGTGGCGCAACTCTTTGCGCACACGGGCATCCAGCGCCCCGAAGGGTTCGTCGAGCAGCAGCATCCGCGGCTCGATCGCAAGCGCCCGGGCCAATGCGACGCGCTGGCGTTGGCCGCCCGAAAGCTGGTTCGGATAGCGTTCCGCGATCTGCGGCAACTGGATCAGTTCCAGAAGCTTCAATACCCGGCGCTCGATCTCGGCTGCGGGCGGACGGATGCGCCGGGGGCGGGCACGCAGACCATAGGCGATATTCTCAAAGACCGTCATATGGCGGAACAATGCGTAGCTTTGAAAGACAAAGCCCGCGCGTCGGTCTTGCACGCTCAGCCCCGTCGCGTCCTGCCCGTCGAACAGAACCCGGCCCGAGGTGGGAAATTCCAGCCCGCCCAGGATGCGCAGAAGCGTCGTCTTGCCCGATCCGGAAGGCCCCAGCAGCGCCACCAGCGCGCCCGAGGGGATCGGCAGGCTCACCGGATGCAGTGCCGTGGTATTGCCGAAGGTCTTGGCGATTTCGTCGATCTCGATATGCATGGGAACCTCAGTGGCGGCGGGTGGCGGCAAGCTGGTCGGCATGACGCCATTCCAGCACGGTTTTCAGAAGCAGCGTCAGCAGGGCCAGCAGCGCAAGCACTCCGGCCATGCTGAAGGCCGCGACCGACAGGTATTCGTTGTAAAGCATCTCGATGGTGATCGGCATGGTGGCGGTCTGGCCCCGGATCTTGCCCGAGACGACGGCCACCGCGCCAAACTCCCCCATGGCGCGGGCATTGCACAGCAGCACGCCATAGAGCAGCGCCCATCGGATGTTCGGCAGGGTCACGGTCAGAAACACCCGCCAGCCCGAGGCGCCGAGGGTCAGCGCGGCTTCCTCCTCGGTGCGGCCCTGCTCGATCATCACCGGGATCAGCTCGCGGGCGACGAAGGGGAAGGTCACGAAGACCGAGGCCAGCACGATCCCCGGCAGCGCGAAGATCACCGGATGGCCCGAGGCGACGAGCCAGCCGCCGAGTAGGCTGTTCGTGCCGAAAAGCAGCACCAGCGCCAGCCCCGCCACCACCGGCGAGACCGAGAAGGGCAGGTCGATCAGCGTGATCAGGAAGGCCTTGCCGCGGAAATCGAACTTGGTGATGACCCAAGCGGCGGCAATGCCGAAGATCGCATTGACCGGAACCGAGATGGCGGCGACGAGCAGTGTCAGCTTGATCGCCGAAAGTGCCTCGGGCTGGGCGAGTGATGCCATGGCCGCGACGCCACCCTTGGCCAGCGCCTCGGCAAAGACCACCGCCAGTGGGGCCAGCACCAGCAGCCCCAGCCCGGTCAGGGCAATGGCAATCAGCACGACCCGGGTCAGGCGGCTTTCATCGGTTGCGGGACGCCATTTCTGCGCCCAGCGCTCGGGGGGAAGCGCATACGCTTCGCTCAGCGTGCTGTCATACATGTCCGATCCTCCGCCGACTCCAGATCTGGATGAGATTGATGACCAGCAGCATTGAAAAACTGATCAGCAGCATGGCGATGCCGATGGCCGCAGCACCGCCATAGTCGAATTCCTCGAGCTTGATGACGATGAGCAAGGGGGCGATCTCGGTCTTCATCGGCAGGTTCCCGGCGATGAAGATGACCGAGCCATATTCCCCGACCGCGCGGGCCAGCGACAGGGCGAAACCAGTCAGGGCGGCGGGCGCGAGCATAGGCAGGATAACCCGCCGCAGGGTGTAAAGCCGCCCTGCCCCCAGCGTCGCCGAGGCCTCTTCGACCTCTTTCTCGATCTCGGCGATGACGGGCTGCACGGTGCGGGTGACAAAGGGCAGGCCCACGAAGATCAGCGCGATCAGGATCCCCCATTCGGTATAGGCGATCTTGCCGCCCATGGATTTCGCGATGCTGCCAAAGGTTCCGTTCGGCGCGTAAAGCGCGGTCAGTGCGATTCCGGCCACCGCCGTCGGCAGGGCGAAGGGCAGATCGACGACGGCATCGACAATGCGGCGGCCCGGAAAGTCATAGCGCGCCAGAACCCAGGCCAGAAGCGTGCCGAAGACCAGGTTGAAAGCGGCCGCGAGCAGGGCCAGCCGGAAGGACAGGTGGAGCGCCGCCCAGACGCGCGGCGTATTGATCGTGGCCCAGACCTCGGCGGGACCATAGCTGATGCCTTTCGCCAGCAGCGCGCCGATCGGCAGGATCACGATCAGCGACAGCATCGTCAGGGTAATCCCCATGCCGAGGCCAAAGCCCGGCATGGGGGATCTTGAGGCGCGGAGCATCGCAAGCGCCATGGGTCACATCCCCGCGTAGATCTGGTCAAAGATGCCGCCATCGCCGAAATGCTCGGGCTGGGCTTTCTTCCAGCCGCCGAAATCGGCGATGGTGACCAGATCCAGTTTCGGGAAGCGCTTCACATCCTCGGGGTTCGCGGCGCTGTCATCCCAGCCACGATAGTAATGTTTGAACGCCAAAGCCTGACCTTCGGGCGAATAGAGAAAGCCCAGATAGGCCTCGGCCAGCTTCTTCTGCGCGTCATCGGCGATGTTCTTCTCGACAATCGCCACCGGCGGCTCTGCGAGGATCGAGACCGAGGGCACGACGATGTCGAACTGGTCGTCGCCCAACTCGTTCAGCGCCAGGTAGGCCTCATTCTCCCAAGCCAGCAGCACATCGCCGATCTCGCGCTGGGTGAAAGTCGTGGTCGAGCCGCGCGCACCGCTGTCCAGCACCGGGACATGCTTGTAGATATCGGCCACGAATTGTTTCGGGTCTTTGCCGCTCTTTTCGGCCCAGGCCCAGGCCGCCAGATAGTTCCAGCGCGCCCCGCCCGAGGTCTTGGGGTTCGGCGTGATGACCTCGACCCCTTCCTTCACAAGGTCATCCCAGTCCTTGATCCCCTTGGGGTTACCCTCGCGCACCAGAAAGACGATGGTCGAGGTATAGGGCGAGGAATTATGCGGCAGCCGCTCTTGCCAATCGGCGGGCAGCAGGCCGCTTTCGGCCACCTTGTCGATATCCGAGGCCAGGGCCAGCGTCACCACCTGCGCCTTGAGCCCGTCGATCACCGAACGCGCCTGCGCCCCCGAACCACCATGCGAGGTTTCGATTGTCGGCTTGTCCTGACCATCGGCCTGCCATTTCGCGGCAAAGGCGGCATTGACCTCGCGGTAAAGCTCGCGGGTCGGATCGTAGCTGACATTCAGCAGGGAGTTTTCCGCCTGCGCCTGCGAAGCCAGCGCAAGCCCGCCTATGGTCAGCGCCAGCGCGACGCCGCGCCGCACGCCAAGACTGATGCAACGCTCCAGCAAGGTCCGGCGCAGAGGATAGCCCGTCATGGTCTTGGTTCCATCCTGCACTGTCATGCGGCCATCGAAATGGCGGCTGACGACGCGGCCATGGGCCAGCTGGCTGTCATTCACACGAATCGTCCGGATCATTTGCGGCATCCCTTCTCCCCTGGGGGCCACGGCCCCAATACCGTAATTACGACAGGGTTAATCGTTTATTTCAAGAAAAAAGACGAATAACCTGATCGTTATTATTGAGTATTTAAATCAGGGGTTTGCCGATGAATGCGCGGATTTTCCATCCGCCAAAACTCTGTCGGCAAGGCGTCGCCGCGAATCATGCGAGCAGAAAAACGCCGCGCGGATGAGGCGCGGCGTGCGGGTTCATGCGATAGGGCAGGCTTCACTCGGCCAGCTGATCCTCGGCCTTCTGGGCCAGGGCCTCGGCCCGGGCGGCAAGTTCGGCCATGGCCTCGGCAAGGCTGGGGGGCAGTACCGGCACCTCGACCCGCTGCGGATTGACCTTGAGCCGGTTCACCTCGCGTTCAACCGAGGCCAGCCGGTCCTCGAGCGCAGATGTCCGATCCGCCAGCATCAGCCCCGCCAGCAACAAGAGCCGCGGCTCGGGCATCCGTCCGGCCTGCCCCAGAATCGCCTGCGCCTCGGTGTCAAAGAGCGCTGCGGCCCGTTTCAGGGCGCGCTCCTCCCCCTCCTGACAGGTCAGGGTATAGGATTTGTGCCCGATCATGAATTCGACTTCGGCCATCGTTCAGCCCCTTTGCTCTTCGCTCTCGGTCAGATCCGCCGTCATGCCATGTTCCAGCGGCATCGGACTTTCGACCGTCGCGGGGACATCATCACCGGAAAGGGGCTCGACACGGGGCTGCAGATTCATCATCCGGTCCAGTGAATCCATGATTTCCCCCAGCTTTTGCAACTCTGCCGAGCGAGTCGCGCGCAGAGACTGGATCTCGGCCTCGAGCGCGGCGCGCGCGGGGTCCTCCCCGGCACCGGATGCGCCGCTCAGCGCCCGGTTCGCGGCAATGAGCGCCTCGTTCGACGCCAGCAGATCGCCCGCACGCTCCTCGGTTTCGGACAGGCGTTCGTTCATGACCGCAAGGCGGGCTTCGTAGCTTGTCACGGCGGAACTGTGGCTCGCCCGCAGGGCCTCCAACTCATCCGAGAGGCGCTGGATATGGGCCTGGCTCTCCGCCTCGGCTTCAGGATCCGCCCCCGCCATGCCCTTGCGCAGTCCCGCGCTGCGATCGATGAAATTGTCGAGGCGGTCCAGAGCCGCAATCAGCCGCTTTTCGCTGGCATTCAGGTCGTCTTTCATCGGCCGGAATTCCTTTCGGTATCGGGGGGCTTGGGCACGGGCTTGTGACTTTTTCGCATCGCTTGGCGCTTAAGACAAGGATGGCGGTCGATTCTGCCCAAAGCTTCGCGCTTTTGTGCCGTCCCCATAGGCTCAGGCATCCCGGATTTCGCGATGCTCGGCCAGCAATCCGCGGATAATCGCCCAAACCGCGCCGAGCAGGACGATGGTGAAGGGCAATCCCGTCGAGACCGCCATTGCCTGCAGCGCGGTCAGCCCGCCGCCCAGAAGCAGCACGATCGCGACGATGCCGACAAAGGCGCACCAGAAGATGCGCTGCGGCGTGGGCGAGCCCACCTTGCCGCCCGAGCAGATCGTGTCGATGACAAGCGAGCCCGAATCCGACGATGTGATAAAGAACACCACGACCAGCACGATGCCGACAAAGCTGCTGATCGCATACATCGGCAGATGCACCAGCATCTCGAAAAGCTGCAATTCCAACGCTGAATTGGCGACGCTGTCGATGCCGGACTGAAGCTGCGAGATCGCCGTGCCGCCAAGGGCCGTCATCCACAGGACCGAGATGATCGGCGGCACGATCAGCACCGCCATGAGGAATTCGCGCACGCTGCGCCCGCGCGAGACGCGGGCGATGAACATGCCGACAAAGGGGGACCAGCTGATCCACCATGCCCAGTAGAACGCCGTCCAGCCATGCCGGAACGCATCATCCGTCCGGCCGACAGGATTGGACAGCGGCACGAGATCACGCGCATAGGCCCCCAGGTTGCCAAAGAATCCCTTCAGGATCTGCAATGTCGGCCCGTTGACGATGATGAACAGCAAGAGAATCAGCGCGAGCCACATATTGGCGCGGGACAAGGTCTGCACGCCCTTGTCGATCCCGGCCACGACGCTAAGTGTGGCAACGGCGGTGATTGCCAGGATGAGCACGATCTTTGTGGCCGAGCCATCCCCGATCCCGAACAGGAAATGAAGGCCCGCCGTGGCCTGCTCGGCCCCGAAACCCAATGAGGTCGCCAGTCCGAACACGGTCGCGAATACCGCGAGAATGTCGATGACATGGCCCGGCCAGCCCCAGATCCTTTCTCCGAAGATCGGATAAAAGACCGAGCGCATGGTCAAAGGCAGGCCCTTGTTATAGCTGAAAAGCCCCAGCGACAAAGCCACGACCGCATAGATGCCCCAGGGGTGCAGACCCCAGTGAAAGACCGTGGCCGCCATCGCAAGACGCCGCGATTCCAGCGCATTCCCCGCCGCGCCCTCGAGCGGCGCGGCATCGGTGCGCAGGCCGTTCTCAAAGATAGGTCCGCGCATCGCCTCGCTGTAATGGCTGAGCGGTTCGGACACGCCATAGAACATCAGCCCGATCCCCATACCCGCCGCGAAGAGCATGGCGAACCAGCCCGTGCGGCTGAAATCCGGCTCGGCATGGGGGCCGCCCAGCCTGATCCGTCCCAGCGGCGAGACGATCAGCCCAAGGCAGAGCAGCACGAAGATATTGCCTGCGAGCATGAAGAACCAGTCCAGATGGTTCGTCAGCCAGCCCCGCAGGCTGGTGAAGAAGATCTCGGAACCGCTGGGCTGGGCGACGCCGTCAATCGCCGCATGGGCGGTGAAATACTGCAGCGCGAGCGTGCCGACGGTGAAGGTGACGATCGTGGCCGCCGAGACCGTGAAGACGACATGATGGACGTCATAGGGGATGACCCCCTCGCCCTGGATATTGTCCTGACCGATCTCGTAATCCGTGTCGATGATCGCCGTCGGCCCCTCGGGCGCGGGGAGCGACTCTTCTTCCACGGCCGGGGGGGCGGTTTCAGGAATGTCCTTGAACGGGCCTTCAGCGGGATCACTCATGCACTTTCCTCTTCTTGGCACCGGAGCAGTGCCCGGAGCGACAGCGGCAGCGAAAGGGACGGCTTTTCGAAAGCTTATCCCACCATCCTAGCGCCGCTCAGACTTTTCAGTCAAAGGATGCTTGCTTATAAGGCATGGGGTCCTGAACGGAGAGAAAGATGCGCCGCGCAACCATCAGCCGCGACACGGCCGAAACGCAGATCGAGGTCGAGCTGAATCTCGACGGCACGGGCAAATATGACAACCGGACCGGCATCGGCTTTTTCGACCATATGCTGGACCAGCTTTCGCGCCATTCGCTGATCGACCTGACCGTGCGGGCCAAGGGCGATCTGCATATCGACGACCACCACACGGTCGAGGATTGCGGCATCGCCATCGGCCAGGCCCTGACCAAAGCCCTTGGAGACAAGACCGGGATCCGCCGCTATGGCAGCTTCCATCTGGCGATGGACGATGCGCTGATCCGCGCGGCGCTGGATCTCTCGGCCCGGCCGTTCCTGGTCTGGAACGTGGAGTTCCCGACCCAGAAGATCGGCAGTTTCGACACCGAACTGGTGCGCGAGTTCTTCCAGGCGCTCTCCACGCATGGCGGGATCACCCTGCATGTCGACCGCCTGCACGGCGTCAACAGCCACCATATCGCCGAGGCCGCCTTCAAGGCCGTGGCCCGCGCGCTGCGCGAGGCGGTCGAGAGCGATCCGCGCATGGCGGGCGTTCTGCCCTCGACCAAGGGGGCGTTGTGATGCGGGTCGCGCTGGTCGATTACGACAGCGGAAACCTGCATTCCGCCGAAAAGGCCTTTGCCCTGATGGGCCGGGAGGCGGGGGCCGAGATCCTGGTGACCTCGGATCCCGAGACGGTGCGCGCCGCCGACCGGATCGTCCTGCCGGGTGACGGCGCATTCCCCGCCTGCCGCGCGGCACTGGATGCCGTGCCGGGCATGGTCGATGTCCTGCGCGAGGCGGTGATGGCGCGCGGCGTGCCCTTCATGGGGATCTGCGTCGGCATGCAGATGCTGGCCTCGATCGGGCATGAATATCGCGACACGGCGGGGCTGGGCTGGATCGAGGGCGAGATCGACGCCATCGACGCGCCGGGAATGAAAGTGCCGCATATGGGCTGGAACGACCTGACGGTGCTGCAACCCCATCCGCTGCTCGAGGGGATCACGACCGGCGATCACGCCTATTTCGTGCATAGCTGGCAATTCCGCGTCCGCGACGCCGCGCATCTCTTGGCGACGGCGGAATATGCTGCGCCCGTGACGGCGGTGGTCGGGCGCGACAATATCGTCGGAACCCAGTTCCACCCCGAGAAATCGCAGGAGGTCGGGCTGCGCATCATCGCGAATTTCCTGCGCTGGCGCCCCTGAGCAACGCGGCGGGGGCTCTGCCCCCCGCCTCATCGGCCCCTCGATGGGGCCGATGAGGCGTCCCCCGGGATATTTCTTCAAGAAAGAAGTCGCGCGCGGATCATTTCACCCGCAGCCATTCCTGTGTCTTGCAGAAGACCGCGACACAGCCCGAAACGCTCAGGACATCGCCTTGAAGCTGCATCTTGGATTTGTAGGTCTTGCCCGAGCCCGGATCCCAGATCGTGCCGCCTGAAAAGGCGCCGGTGCTGGCCTCGGTCATATTGGCGACGATATTGCGGCCGGTATTCGGCGAGCCGATCTCCTTGCCCGCGCGATCGAATGACCGCATGAGCCTGCCGCAATACTTGCCGCCGCAATCGTAGAACTGGACCATCCCCACCTGTCCCAGATCGTTTGGTTGCGTCTTGAAGATGCCGCCGATGCCCTCGGCCTGGGCGACGGTTCCGCCCAGCATCAGCAGGGCGGCGATTGCCAGTGATTTCATTCTTCTCTCTCCCTTGGGCATTGCGCCCATGGCGCAGACTGATTTCGGCCCGGGCACAGAGGCAAGCGTGACGCGACGTTGAGCGGGCCGAGGTTCCCTCCGCCCTGCCCCTTCCGATTGCCGCCCGGCTGTGGCAAAGCGTCGCCAACCATAGGAGTGATGCGATGATCCTTTATCCCGCGATCGACCTCAAGGACGGCAATTGCGTCCGTCTGCTGCGCGGTGACATGGAAGCGGCGACCGTATTCGGCACCGATCCGGCGGCTCAGGCCCGCGCGTTTCAGGATGCGGGCGCCCAATGGGTGCATCTCGTCGATCTGAACGGTGCCTTCGCAGGACATCCGGTCAATGCCGAGGCCGTCGAGGCGATTCTGGGAGCCATCGACATTCCGGCCCAGCTTGGCGGCGGCATCCGCGACATGGCGACGATCGAGGCCTGGCTGGAGCGGGGCCTGGCCCGCGTCATCCTGGGCACGGTCGCGGTTGAGCAGCCCTCGCTGGTGCGCGAGGCGGCGCTGGCCTTTCCCGGCAAGATCGCCGTGGGGATCGATGCGCGAGGCGGCAAGGTGGCGACCCGGGGCTGGGCCGAGGAGACCGATGTCAACGTGACGGATCTTGCCCATCAGTTCGAAGACGCGGGCGTTTCCGCGATCATCTATACCGATATCGACCGCGACGGCGCGATGCAGGGGCCGAACATCCCCGCGACCGAGGCGCTTGCGCGGGCGGTGAATATCCCCGTCATCGCCTCGGGCGGGGTCAGTTCGATGCAGGATCTGCTGGCCTTGCGCGATGCGCGCGTGATTGCCGGTGCGATCTCGGGCCGGGCGCTTTACGATGGCGCGATCAATCTGGGCGAGGCGCTGCGCGCGCTGGCATAAGGGGGCGAGATGCTCAAGACACGGGTGATCCCTTGCCTCGACGTGGCCGATGGCCGCGTCGTCAAGGGCGTGAATTTCGTCGATCTGGTGGACGCTGGCGATCCGGTCGAGGCCGCGCGCGCCTATGACGCCGCCGGGGCGGATGAAATCTGCTTTCTCGACATCCATGCGACGCATGAAAATCGCGGCACGATGTATGACCTCGTCACCCGCACGGCCGAGGCCTGTTTCGTGCCCTTGACCGTGGGCGGCGGCGTGCGCAGCCATCACGACGTGCGCGCGCTGCTGCTTGCGGGGGCGGACAAGGTCAGCTTCAACTCGGCCGCCGTCGCCGATCCGAATGTGATCGCCGAGGCCGCCGACCGTTTCGGCAGCCAATGCATCGTCTGCGCCATCGACGCCAAGACCGTTGCCCCCGGCAAATGGGAGATCTTTACCCATGGCGGGCGCAAACCCACCGGGATCGACGCCGTCGAATTCGCCCGCCTCGTCGCGTCTAGGGGCGCAGGCGAGATCCTTCTGACCAGCATGGACCGCGACGGCACGAAATCGGGTTTCAATATCCCGCTGACCCGCGCCGTGGCCGATGCCGTGAATATCCCCGTGATCGCCTCGGGCGGGGTCGGCACGCTGGAGCATCTGGCCGAGGGCGTGATCGAGGGCCATGCCTCGGCCGTACTGGCGGCCTCGATCTTCCATTTCGGCACATTCACCCTGCGCGAGGCCAAGGAGCACATGGCCGCCGCCGGCATTCCCGTGAGGCTCACATGAGCGCGCTTCACCGCCTTGCCCAGACCATCGAATCGCGCAAGGGCGCGGATCCCGAGACCAGCTGGACCGCCAAGCTGCTGTCGAAGGGCCCCGAGAAATGCGCCGAGAAATTCGGCGAGGAGGCCGTCGAGGCCATTATCGAGGCCGTCAAGGGCGACCGCGAAAAGCTGGTCGGCGAGGCCGCCGATGCGCTCTACCATCTGCTGGTGATGCTCGCCGCACGCGATGTGACGCTCGATGACGTCGAAAATGAACTGGACCGCCGCGAAGGGCGTTCCGGTATCGACGAAAAAGCTTCACGAAAGTGACACGATGCTGGAGCAACTGGTCGCGGAATTTTCGCGCCCGATGAACCTGCCCTTCGGGGTTGTCATGCTGCGCCTCGCGGTCGCCCTTGTGCTCGGCGGCCTGATCGGCTGGGAGCGAGAGGTGCGTCACCGTGCCGCCGGGCTACGCACGCATATGCTGATCACGCTTGCAGCCGCCTGCTTTGCGCTGGTGGCGCTGGAACTGGTCGATTTTCAGAACGTGAATGTCGATCAGCAGCGCACCGATCCCCTGCGCCTGATCGAGGCGGTGACGGCCGGGGTCGCCTTTCTGGCGGCAGGCTCGATCGTCATCAACCAGGGCAATGTGCGCGGCATCACCACCGGCGCGTCAATGTGGCTTTGCGGTGCGATCGGACTGTGCTGCGGAACAGGCGATCTGCGCCTTGCCATGCTGGCCACGGTCATGGCGCTGGTCGTGCTTTACCTCGTGCGGGCGCTGGTCACGCCCATCGCCCGCGACGAGGGGTCAGCCGATTAGGCCGGGACCGGCACCACCTTGACCGCGCCATTCTGGGCCGACAGGGCGATCTCGCCTGCGGCCAGACGCAATGCATCCTTGCCAAAGACCTCTGCCCGCCAGCCATGCAGCGCGGGGATGTCGCGCAGGCCCGAGGCGATCGCATCCAGTTCCGCCGCCGAGGCGATCAGGCGCGGCGCGACACCCGCCTCGTCCGACTTGGCCTTGAGCAGCACGCGCAGCAAGTCGGACAGCGCGGCATTGCCCGGGCGGCCCGGCTCGTCCGGGGCGGGCTTGGGCAGATCCTTGGCCTCGACACCGGCCTTGACCGCGACAAGGATGCCATTCGCGATCTCGCCCCGGCGCGCGTCGCGCAAAAGCAACCGCGACTTGCCCAGATCGGCCTCGGACATCGGCTTGGTCGAGGCCAGTTCGATCAGCGCGTCGTCCTTGAAGACGCGGGCGCGCGGGATGTCGCGCTCTTGCGCGAAGGTCTCGCGGAACCGCGCCAATTCGCGCACCACGGCAAGAAAGCGCGGCGAACCCGAGCGGGTGCGGATGCGCTGCCAGGCCTCGTCGGGGCGGGTGATATAGGTCTCGGGGTCGAGAAGCACCGCGACCTCTTCCTGCAGCCAAGGCGCGCGACCGGTTTTATTCAACTGCTCCGATAGGAATTCATAGATCGCCCGCAGATGGGTCACATCGGCCAGCGCATATTGCGCCTGCGCATCCGAGAGCGGACGGATCGACCAGTCCGTGAAGCGCGAGGACTTGTCGAGCGGCTGGCGGGCGATCTTCTTGACCAGCGTCTCATAGCCGACCTGCTCGCCGAAGCCGCAGACCATCGCCGCGATCTGCGTGTCGAAGAGCGGATCGGGGAAGACCCCGGCATCATGGAAGAAGATCTCCAGATCCTGACGCGCGGCATGAAAGACCTTGACCGTCGCCTTGTGGCGGAACAGGTCGTAAAGCGGCTCGAGCGAGAGCCCCTCGGCCAGAGGGTCGATCAGCACGGCGGGACCGCCCTCGCCGCCCTTGACGGTGGAGGGCGGCAGCGCGGCCTGAATCAGGCACAGCTTCGAATAATAGGTGCGCTCGCGCAGGAACTCGGTGTCGAGCGTGACATAGGGCTGGGACTTCGCAACTTCGCAGAACTCGGCCAGTTCGGCCGTGGTGGTGATCGTGCGGATATCTTCGCGGCGGGCAGTCTTGGGGCTGGCGGACATTGATGACTTTCAGGGCATGGGCGGGGCATCCGCCGGATCTACCCCTCGCCCATCCATCAGACGTCGCGGAAAATCAAGCCGCGACGTGACAGTTTACAACGGTTCTATGTCACCCTGTGCCCGCTGCGCCTCGAATTCCGCAACGAAATCCGACAGGCGGCCAGCGGCGATGGCTCCACGCAGCCCTGCCATCAGTTCCTGGAAATAATGCAGGTTGTGCCAAGTCAGCAGCATCCCCGAGATCATCTCGCCCGAGCGGAAGACGTGATGCAGATAGGCGCGGGAATAGCCCGTGCAGGCCGGGCAGGTGCATTGCTCGTCCAGCGGACGGGTATCGTCGGCATGGCGGGCGTTCTTGATATTGACCTGACCGCGACGGGTCCAAGCCTGCCCCGTGCGCCCCGAGCGCGAGGGCAGCACGCAATCCATCATGTCGACGCCGCGCACCACCGCGCCGACGATATCGTCGGGCTTGCCGACACCCATCAGGTAGCGCGGCTTGTCCTCGGGCAGGAAGCCGGGGGCGTAATCGAGGACGCCGAACATGGCCTCCTGCCCCTCGCCGACGGCAAGGCCGCCAATGGCATAGCCCTCGAAGCCGATGGATTTCAGGGCCTCGGCCGATTCCTCGCGCAGTTCCGGCGTGACGCCGCCCTGCATGATCCCGAAAAGCGCGTGCCCCGGACGGTCGCCAAAGGCATCCCGGCTACGCTGCGCCCAGCGCATCGACATGCGCATGGATTTCGCGACCTCTTCGTCGGTGGCGGGCAGCGCCGGACATTCGTCGAAGCACATGACGATGTCGGAACCCAGAAGCCGCTGGATCTCCATGCTGGTTTCCGGCGACAGGAAGTGCTTGCTGCCATCGACATGGCTCGCGAAGGTCACGCCTTCTTCGGTCAGCTTGCGCAGGCCCGACAGGCTCATCACCTGAAAGCCGCCCGAATCGGTCAGAATGGGGCGTTCCCAATTCATGAATTTGTGCAGCCCACCCAGACGGGCCACGCGTTCCGCGCCAGGGCGCAGCATCAGGTGATAGGTATTGCCCAGCAGGATATCCGCCCCGGTCGCGCGAACCGATTCGGGCATCATCGCCTTGACCGTGGCGGCGGTGCCGACGGGCATGAAGGCCGGAGTGCGGATCTCGCCACGCGGGGTCTGGATCACGCCGGTACGGGCACGGCCATCTGTGGCCGAGACGGAAAACTGGAATTTGTCGCTCATGCGGCGGCTCTTAGGCTTTTTGGAGAAGCTTTGCAAAGGTGGCTTATGCGCCCGCTGCGCGTAACAGCTTTGCCCGCGCCGGAGGAATCGCCCCGATCTCAAGCCCGGTAAAGACATGCAACGTGTTCATCTGGCTATCGACCACCGCATGATCGCTGACCCAGCCGCCCATCGCCAGATAGGATCGCAACAAGGGCGGCATCGCCGCCATGGCGAGCCGGGGATCGGGCTTGCGCAGCCGCAAGGCACGGGCAAAGCGAAAGACCTTCGGCGCTTTCACCCGAGGCAACCAGCGCTTGGGCGCGAGGTGGCGCTCGCGCAGCATGGCAAAGGCATCCTCATAGCCCTCGATCGCGGTTCCCATGAAGCTTGAGCAGCCAAAGAGCATCTCGATCCGCTCGGCATCGACATGGCGGGCCAGCGCGCCCCAGGCAAGGCGCAGGATATCGGGGTCATGGCAGCCGGGACGGATGCAAAAGCGACCGATCTCGACCATGCGGCCTGCAAAGCCGCGCAGCCGCGACAGGTTGTAATAGCGCGAGGAGTAGCTGTCATCGATTTCGGAGCCGCCCGACAGGGTCAGCATCCGAAAACATGCGACAAGCTGGCCCGAGGCCATTTCATGGATCAGCACATGCGAACAGCGGCTGTCGTAATCATCGGCATCAAGCGAATCATCACCCGCCTCTTCGCCGGCTCGCATCCCGATGAAACACAGCCAACGCAATTGCTGCGCCGCCCGGATTTCCGCGGGTGATTCTGCGGTTCGGACCTCGTAACGGCCTTTGCGCAATGCCATCATGGCGCTCCTGCCCAACCCTTCGAAAGACGGGCGGCAGCGCCAATCCCGCCTTGTTCCTGTCCTCCCTGCACCTATCTTGTAACACGGGCGCTACAGAATGAAGGACAAAGATGACCGAGCGCGTGATCAAATCCGATGCGGAATGGCAAGCCGAGCTGGACCCCGAAACCTATCGCGTGACGCGGCTGGCAGGAACCGAGCGGCCCTTTTCCCATCCCGGCTTTCCGAAAGGTGCCGGGCATTACGAATGCATCTGCTGCGGCGCGCGGCTGTTCGATGGCGATGCCAAATTCGAAAGCTATTGCGGCTGGCCCAGCTTTTCGCGCCCCGGCGGCGCGATCGACGAGCATCATGATGCCAGCCACGGGATGATCCGGACCGAGGTCCGCTGCCAGCAATGCGACGCGCATCTGGGCCATGTCTTTCCCGACGGACCGCCGCCCACGGGGCTAAGATATTGTATTAACGGCGTCGCACTTCGCTTCGTTCCCGATGCCGGCTGACGGGAAGGGCGCCGATCCGGCGCCCTTTTCCTTTACTGCGCGATCATGTCGCCAGCCTGGACGCGGCCGACATTGCCCAGAAGCTGACGCGCAAGGCCAAGGCTCGTCACGCCGCTATCGGTCACCCGCCGCGACAGGACCACGACCCGCCCGCGCTCGAGCCCGAAGCGCTCGACATTGGTGACAAGCCCGCTTTCGGCAAAGCTGATCGCCACGACCTCTCGGCTGACCTCGCGCGGTTCGCGTGCGCCAAAGAATTCCCAGCGCGAGCCGACGTAATACCATGCCGAGCCGGTCAGCAGCCCCTGCGAACTGGGACGACCGATCATTCCGTCGAGTTCCGACTGGTTGGTCTTGCCGACCACCACTTGCGCAAGCTCGTCATCTGCTGGCACATAGCCGTGGTTTCGATAGGTCGCGGTGCAAGCGGCAAGTGCCACGGGAACAGTCAGTGCGAAAGCCATGATCTGCCGCCGAGAAATCTTCATCTTGCACCTGTCCCTTATGCGCCTGTTGACGCCGCGCGACCGGCTTAGCAAACTCATGCCCCGCGCTCAAGAATATCCACGGTAACGGCATCGACAGTGCCGGAAAGGCCCGCCATGACGCAAACCCCCCGCTCACATAATCGCTACAGGGTCGCGCAACTCAATCCCCGGCAGGCAACGCCCTTTGAATTGGCCCCCGACGCGGCGGCCCGCGCCGCGATTGCGACCGAACTGGGAATCAGTGCCCTGCCCGCCTTGCGCTTCCGCGGCGAGATCCGTCCCGCGCAAAGCGACGCCTGGGAGGTGACCGGCAAGCTGACCGCCAAGGTCGTGCAGCCCTGCGTCGTCACCCTCGCTCCGGTCAAGACCTCGCTTGCCGAGGACGTCCACCGTCTGCTGTCCCCCCATGCCGGCACCCACGAGGCGGATGAGGTCGAGATGGGCGATGACGAACTGGACGCGCTTGGCCAGTTCATCGATGTCGAGGCCATGATGATCGAGGCGCTGTCGCTGGCTTTGCCGCTTTATCCCCGCGCCGAAGGGGCCGAACTGGATGCGCCCGAGGACGCACCCGAGGAAGAGGGGCGCAAACCCTTTGCCGGGCTGGCCGATCTGCTGAAGGGCGGCGGGAAATAGGCAGCTAGGGCCCGCGCTGCGCGACCTGCCAATTGGGCTCGATCTCGGGGCCCAGATTGAGGGGCGCCAGCATCCCCTGTCCCAGAACATGGTCGGCGGCCTTTTCGCCGACCATGATCGAGGGCGCGTTGAGATTGCCATTCGTGATGCGCGGAAAGACCGAACTGTCGGCGACGCGCAGCCCCTCGACCCCAATCACGCGAAGTTCGGGATCTACCACCGCCATACGGTCCTCGGCTTGTCCGATCCGGGCCGTGCCGCAGGGGTGAAAGGCCGATTCGGCATGGTCGCGGATAAACGCGTCGATCCCGGCATCGGTCGTCACTTCCGCGCCGGGCTGGATTTCATGGCCCTTAAAGGCGGCGAAGGCCGGCTGGTCGAAGATTTCCCGGGTCAGGCGCACGCAGGCGCGGAACTCGGCCCAGTCCTCGGGATGCGACATGTAGTTGAAGCGGATCTCGGGCGCTGCGTTCGGATCGGCCAAGCGCAGCCGAACGGTTCCGCGCGAGCGCGAGCGCATCGGCCCGACATGGACCTGAAAGCCATGCCCCTCGGCTGCGGCCCTGCCGTCATAGCGGACGGCGAGCGGCAGGAAATGATACTGGATATCAGGATATTCGATTCCCGCCTGCGATCGGATGAAACCGCAGCTTTCGAACTGGTTCGACGCCCCCAGCCCCGTGCCGGTCGCCATCCATTGCGCGCCGATCGAGCCTTTGCCCCAGAGATTCCAATGCGAATAAAGCGTGATCGGCTGGGTCGCGCTATATTGCATGTAGATTTCCAGATGGTCCTGAAGGTTCGCGCCAACGCCCGGCCGGTCGGCGCGGATCTCGATCCCGAGGCTGGCCAGATGATCGGCCGGACCGATTCCGGAAAGCATCAGCAATTTCGGGGTGTTGATCGAACTGGCCGAAAGGATCACCTCGTGCCGCGCCCGAAAGACGTTGATCCCGCGCGTATTTCGCACCTCGACACCGACCGCGCGGCCCTGCTCGAAGACCACGCGCTGCGCCAGCCCGCGCCGCAGCCGAAGAAGCCCGGTTTCCTGCGCCGGGCGCAGATAGGCATTGGCGGCGGACCAGCGGCGGCCTTGCCAAATGGTCGCCTCCATCGCGGCAAAGCCTTCCTGACGCGCGCCGTTGTAATCCTCGGTCGTGGGATAGCCCGCCTCGCGGCCGGCGCGGATAAAGGCGTTGAACAGAGGGTTCCTGCGCGAGCCGCGCGTGACGTGAAGCGGACCCTCGGTGCCGCGATAATCGCTGACCGCGCCGTGGGAATTCTCCATGCGCTTGAAATAGGGCAGGACATCGGCATAGGCCCAGCCGGTTGCCCCGGCCTCGGCCCAATGGTCGAAATCCCGCGCATGGCCACGCACAAAGACCATGCCATTGATCGAGGACGAGCCGCCGATCACCTTGCCGCGCGGCGTGACGAGCCTGCGCCCGCCCAGATGCGGCTCGGGTTCCGAGGCAAAGCCCCAGTCATAGCGCCGCATATTCATCGGATAACTCAGTGCGGCGGGCATCTGGATGAAGGGCCCGACATCCGATCCGCCATATTCGATCAGATCGACCCGCTTGCCCGCCATGACCAGCCGGTAGGCCAGCGCGCAACCCGCCGAGCCCGCGCCGACAATGACGTAGTCGGGAACCATCACGGGCCTCCCTCAATAGGGTGCATCGACGCCCCCCATGCCGATGTAGACGGATTTCAGCCGCGAATAATGTTCGATGGCGGCGGCGGAATTCTCACGCCCGATTCCCGAAAGCTTGACCCCGCCAAAGGGCGCTTCGACCGGAGTCAGGTTATAGGCATTGATCCATGTCGTGCCCGCCTGCAGCGCCGCCGCCATGCGGTGCCCGCGCGCCAGATCGCGGGTGAACACGCCCGCCGCCAGACCGTAAGGCGTGGCATTGGCGCGGGCGACGACCTCGGATTCGTCGTCGAAACCCAGCACCGTCATCACCGGGCCAAAGATTTCCTCGCGCGCGATCCACATCCCGTCCGTGGCATCGGCAAAGACGGTGGGCGGGACAAAGGCCCCCTCGCCCGGCCCGCCGCAGATCAGACGCGCGCCCTCGGCCTGACCGCGCGCGATGGCCGCGCGGATCCTTTCGGCCTGCGCCGGGCTGACGACCGGGCCGTGCTGGGTCGCCTCGTCCAGAGGATCGCCCATCCGCACGCCTGAGAGCCGCGCCGAGAGCCGCCCCAGAAACGCCGTCAGGATTCCGCGCTGGACATAGACCCGCGTGCCGTTCGAGCAGATCTGCCCCGAGGAATAGAAATTCGCGAGGATCGCCGCCCCCACCGCGTCCTCCAATGCGGCGTCGTCAAAAATGATCAAGGGCGACTTCCCGCCCAGTTCCATCGTGACATGGCGCATCCCTTGGGCGGCTGCGGCATAGACCTTTTGACCGGTCGCGACCGAGCCGGTCAGGCTGACCTTTGCCACATGCGGATCGGCGACCAGCGCCGCACCGACCGCGCCGCGCCCCTGCACCACATTGAAGATCCCCGGCGGCAGGCCCGCCTCGGTCAGGATCTGGGCCAGTTTCAGCGCCCCCAGCGGGGTTTCCTCGCTGGGCTTGAAGACCATTGCATTGCCCATCGCCAGCGCGGGCGCGGCCTTCCAGCAGGCGATCTGGCTGGGATAATTCCACGCCCCGATTCCCGCACAGACCCCCAGAGCCTCGCGGATCGTATAGACGAAATCCCCGCCCAACGGGATGGTCTGGCCCGTCACCGTCGGGGCAAGACCGCCGAAATACTCCAGCGCGTCCGCCCCCGAGGGCCAGTCGGCCACCCGCGTTTCCTGAATGGGTTTGCCGGTATCGAGGGTTTCGAGCCGCGCCAGTTCCTCGGCCCGTTCCCGGATGATCGCTGCTGCCCGGATCAGCACCCGGCCGCGTTCGACAGGACGCAGCGCCGCCCAGGCGGGTTGTGCGCAAGCCGCGGCGGCGCAGGCATCAGCGACCTGCGTCGCCGCGGCCTCGCGCAGATGCGCGATGACCGCGCCCGAATAGGGGTAATGGACCGCCAGTGCCGCTCCCTGCCCCTCGACCGGCAAACCGTTGATGAACAGGCTGGCGGAGGGCTGGGCGGCATGGCTCATGGCAGGATCTTTTCCAGATAATCCAATGTCAGGCGCTCGGCCGTCGGACCGTCATATTCATCCGACAGCGCCACGCGCAGATAGACCCCGTCGATCAGCGCACCCAAAGTGCGCGACGTGCTTTCGGCCTCGTCACCGACCAAGGGACGCAGCGCGACCAGCAGGTTCGAATGCAGCCGCCGATGATAGACCCTGAGCAGTCGCGCCGCCTCGGCATCGACCAGCGCGAGGGCATAGAAGCTGATCCATGCCGCGATCGTCTCATGTTCGAAATGCACGCGGTCAAAGCTTGCGCGGATGATCGCCTCAAGCCGGGCGCGCGGATTTTCCGCAGATTTCAGCGCGATCGAGGTTGTCTCTCGGTACTGGCTCAGGATATGCCGCATGGCGGCAAGAAACATCCGCTCCTTGGAGCCGAAATAATGATGAGCTAGGGCAGTTGACATACCCGCTTCCCGCGCGATCTGCGCGACGGTCACATCCAGCGAGCCTGCCCGGCCGATGGTCGCGATGGTGGCGTTGATTAACGCCGCCTTTCGGATAGGCTCTGCACCAAGCTTGGGCATTTCGGCACACCCGCAATGTCTGGACGGCTTGAACGCAAGCGGACTTAGCCGAGTTTTGATTGACTCGTCAATCAATAAAAAACCCACTCGACATATCACCGAGAAAATCAGGGAGAGAAACATGAAAAATAGCCGCATTCCCGCCGCAATCACCGCTGCTCTGGCGATTGGGCTCGCCACCCCCGCCGCCTATGCCGCCGAACCCGAACAATGCGCCGAGGTCGTGTTCTCGGATGTGGGCTGGACCGACATCACCGCGACCACCGCGCTGACCACGACCGTATTGCAGGCGCTTGGCTACGAGACCGAAATCAAGGTGCTGTCCTTGCCGGTGACCTATACCGCCATGGCCAAGGGCGATGTCGATGTCTTCCTGGGCAACTGGATGCCCACGCAGGAGGCCGATCTGAAGCCCTATCGAGATTCCAAGACCGTCGACATCGTGCGCACCAACCTGACCGGGGCGAAATATACGCTGGCCACCAATGAGGCGGGCGCCAAGCTGGGCATCGACGACTTCTCCAAGATCGCCGCGCAGCAAGAGGCGCTTGACGGCAAGATCTATGGCATCGAGCCGGGCAATGACGGCAACCGGCTGCTGCTGGAAATGGTCGCCCGGGACAAGTTCGGTCTGGGCACCTTTGAGGTCGTCGAAAGCTCGGAACAGGGAATGCTCGCGCAGGTCGCCCGCGCCGACGGCCAGCAAAAGCCCGTGGTGTTCCTGGGCTGGGAACCCCATCCGATGAACAGCCAGTTCAAGCTGACCTATCTGAGCGGCGGGGACGAGATCTTCGGCCCCGATCTGGGCGGGGCGCGCGTCGATACCAATGTCCGCGCGGGCTATGTCGCGGAATGCCCCAATGTCGGCAAGCTGCTTGAAAAGCTGGAATTTACCCTGGCCATGGAAAACGAGGTCATGGGCAAGATCCTGAATGACGGCGAAGAACCCGCCGCCGCCGCCAAGGCATGGCTGGCCGCCAATCCCGATGCCGCGAAGCCGTGGCTCAAGGACGTGACCACGGTCGAGGGCGGCGATGCCCTCGCCGCGCTCGAAACCGCGCTCGCGCAGTGACGAGGTGCGGGCAGAGGTTCCCCCTCTGCCCGCCGCCCCGGCCTGAGCGCCGGAACGGTCCGGGTCAATCCGGGGGACAGAAAGAACAGGACGCATGGAGCAAATCACCGATCTCGTGACCGGCGCCAAGATTCCGGTCGGCAAGACCGCAAAGGCGATCTTCGACTGGCTGAACGCCCATGCCGGCTTCGTCTTCAATCTCGTCTCCGAGATGATGGAGACGTTGATCGACGCCATTCTTGCCCTTCTGGAATTTCCGCATCCGCTGGTCTTCACCCTGATCGCGGTCGCACTGACATGGCTGTTGCAGCGCAACTGGCGGACCTGCCTGCTGATCGCGGCGGGATTTCTCTTCATCCTGAATCAGGGCTATTGGGAAGAAACCATGCAATCGCTGACGCTGGTCCTCGCGGCCTGCGTCGTCTGCATGGCAATTGGCGTGCCCTTGGGCATCGCGGCGGCCCACCGCCCCCGCCTCTATGCCTGGATGCGACCGGTTCTGGACCTGATGCAGACCCTGCCGACCTTTGTCTACCTGATCCCGGCCATCGTGTTTTTCGGCATCGGCATGGTGCCGGGCCTGATCGCCACCGTGATCTTCGTGCTGCCCGCCCCGATCCGCCTGACCCATCTGGGGATCAGCTCGACCCCCGCGCCGCTGGTCGAGGCGGCCACCGCCTTTGGCGCGACACCGCGCCAACTGCTCTGGAAGGTGGAACTGCCATCGGCCAGCGCCCAGATCATGGCCGGGCTGAACCAGACCATCATGCTGTCGCTTTCGATGGTGGTGATCGCTGCGTTGGTCGGGGCCTCGGGACTGGGCGTGCCGGTCGTGCGGGCGCTCAACAGCGTGAATACCGCGCTGGGTTTCGAAAGCGGCTTCATCATCGTGGTGGTGGCCATCATGCTGGACCGGATGCTGCGGGTCAAAAAACGCCATGACTGAACGCAATGCCGTTGAATTCGACAGGGTCTGCATCGTCTTCGGCGACGCGCCCCGGGCCGCGCTGCCCTTGATGGACCAAGGCCTCGAACGTGGCCGCATCAAGGCTGAAACCGGCCAGATCCTGGGCGTGCATGACTGTTCGCTGAATGTCCGCGAGGGCGAGATTCTGGTGCTGATGGGGCTGTCCGGCTCGGGCAAATCCACCCTTCTGCGCGCGGTGAACGGCCTTAATCCGGTCTGCCGCGGCGAGGTGCGGATCTGGGACGGGGACCGCATGGCTTCGGTCACGAAGGCGCGCGCGCCCGAATTGCGCCGCTTGCGCCGCCAGCGCGTCGCCATGGTCTTTCAGCAATTCGGCCTGCTGCCCTGGCGCTCGGTTCGCGAAAATGTCGGGCTGGGGCTCGAGCTTTCGGGCATGCCCACTGCCGAACGCCAGAAGCGCGTCGAGGCGGAACTCGCGACGGTCGGCCTGACGGAATGGGCCGATCGCAAGGTCGGCGATCTTTCGGGCGGGATGCAACAGCGCGTGGGCCTTGCACGCGCCTTCGCGACCGAGGCCCCTGTCCTGCTCATGGATGAGCCCTTCTCGGCGCTCGACCCGCTGATCCGCACCCGGTTGCAGGACGAATTGCTGGAACTGCAAAAACAAGCGCAGCGCACCATCATCTTCGTCAGCCATGATCTTGACGAGGCCTTCCGCCTCGGCAATCGCATCGCCCTGATGGAGGGCGGGCGCATCGTCCAGATCGGCACCGCGCGCGAGATCATCACCCATCCCGCAAACGCCTATGTCGCGGATTTCGTCGCGCATATGAATCCTCTCGGCGTGCTGACCGCCGAGGACATGGCCGAGCCGCAGGACGCGCCCGGCGCGGCGATCGCCCGCGACATGCCGATCCGCGAGGTGATGCGGATCATGTCCGAGACCGGCATGGAACTCATGCCGCTGCAAGGCGGAGGGCGTGTCAGCCAACAGGGCATCATGCAGCGCCTCGCCGCGCCTCCGGGCCGAGAGACCGGCTGACTGTCGCCGATTGGCCATGAGCGGCACATAGGCCGACGCGGGAACCGATCTGAAGGCTTGCTTCGAATCGGTCTCCGTGCCTATCACGGTGCTGTTCCGCAACCCCAGCAGAAAGGGCATTGGCATGATTATTCTCCACGCTGGTCCCACGCAGCGCACTGGGGTTCGCACCGCCTTTTCGCATTGGCCGCGAAAAGGCTGACGGAACCTGATCCGCAGGCCCGTTCCGGGCGCTTCCGATCATAGACGACGCTGACCGACCGCATTTCTGCGGCCCGTTTCGTCGAATTCACTATCCACTTTTCAGAGGGGTCGCCTGCCACAAGCAGGGGGCCGAACAGGATGAATCTCATACTTGGACAATCCGCGCGCGATTTGCGCGCGCCGCTTGACGACCTGATCTCGGATCACGGGCTGGTCCGCGTCGGCTTGGCGCTGATGCGGGCAGCGCTGCTGCGCAAGAGAAACCGCCCTCCGCCTCTCGCCAATCTGTCGCCGCACCTCTTGCGCGATATCGGGGTCGAACCGGGCCATTGCCCGTGGTCCCGCCTCTAGACCTCCTTGGTCGCATCGGACGGCGGGGTCACCGTGCCCCGCCGCAGCCGCGCCTCGCGCCATGTGATGTAGCAAATCGCCCCGATCATCACCGCGCCGCCGACCAGCACCCATAGGTCGATCGGTTCGGCAAAGACCAGCGCGCCCAGCAGGCTCGCCCAGATCAATTGCAGAAAGACCACGGGCTGCGTCACGGTCAGCGGCGCTTCTGCAAAGGCGCGGGTCATGCAGTAATGCCCAAGGGTCGCGAAAAATGCCGTGCAGCCCAGCACCAGGCATTGCGTCAGGCTGGGGGTGACCCAGGTCATGGCGGCAAAGGGCGCAAGCCCGATGCAGACCGTCAGTGACATCATGGCGACGACGACCGAGGCGGGGACCCGCTCGGACAGCCGCTTGGCGACCAGATATGACGCGCCAAAGGTGACCGAGGCCCCAAGCTGCGCGACATGGCCCGGCTCGAGCGCGCGCAATCCCGGACGCAGCACGATCATCGCGCCGCAAAGCGCGACCGCGATCGCCAGCGCGCGTCGCCACGAGATGCGCTCGCCCATCAGAAGCGCCGCGCCGATGGTCACGACGATGGGGTTGAGAAAGCCGATCGCCGTCACCTCGGCCACGGTGATGCGCGCCATGGCAAAGAACCACAGGATCACGGCCAGCGAATGCAGCGCGCCGCGCAGCGCGAACATGCGCCAGACCTGCGGCGGGAAGCCGCGGCGCAGCCCCGGCCACAGGGCGGGGATCAGAAAGACCAGACCGATCGCGAAACGAATGAAGGCACCTTCGGCGGCAGGCAGGGCCTGACCCAGCCAGCGCACCGTGCCATTGACGGCGACAAAGCTCAGCCCCGCGGCCAGCATCCAGAAAATACCGTTCAGATCCCGGCGCGTCGAAAGGCTTATGGTGCTCATGGCGCAAGGCATGACCGTTTGCCGCGGGATAGGCAAGCCTCAGCGGCCAAGGACAAGGCTGCAGGCCAGAGCCCACATCACGACGCCCACGCCAAGATCCAGAACCCGCCATGCCGCAGGTCGCGAAAACACCGGCGCAAGCAGCCTTGCACCATAGCCCAGAGCAAAGAAGAACAGCAGCGAGCCCGACATGGCCCCCAGCGCAAAGCCCGCCCGGTCGCCGAATCCGGCCGCGACCGAACCGATCAGAACCACCGTATCCAACCAGACATGCGGATTGAGCCAGGTCAGCGCGGCGAGGATCGCGACCGTGGGACCCAGTCCCGGTGCCTCGGCCCCTTGGGGCATGGACGCGCCGCCTCGCCATGCCGCCCGCATCGCCCTTGCGCCATAGGCGGCAAGAAAGGCCGCGCCGCCCCAGCGCATCACGTCGAGAAACCATGGCGCACGGGACGCGATGGCCCCTGCCCCAAGGACCCCCGCGCCGATCAGAAGCGCATCGGACAGCGCGCAAAAGGCGCAGGTGGCAAAGACATGGCGGCGCAACAGACCCTGTCTCAGGACAAAGGCATTCTGCGGTCCGACGGCGAGTATGAGCGAAAGCGTGGTGCCAAGCCCGGCAAGATAGGCCTGCATGGGATCTCCTGTTTTGCCGGCTTCTTGCGGCATCGCCGGCTTTCAGGCAAATTCATAATTCTTGCCCCCATTAAGTTTTGCTAATGATCGACTACCCCGCCCTTGCCGCCTTGTCCGAAATCATCCGTCGCGGCTCGTTCGAGGCTGCGGCCGCGGCCCTTGGTGTCACGCCCTCCGCGATCTCGCAGCGCATCAAGGGTCTGGAAGAACGCATGGGCGAGGTGCTGATCCATCGAGGTCCCCCGGCCCGAGGCACGGCGCGGGGGATGCGGCTGATGCAGCATCTGGATCAGGTGCGGCTGCTCGAAGAAAGCCTAGGCCATGCCGATAGCCAAACTGCGACGCTGCGGATCGCGGTCAATGCAGATAGCCTCGCAACATGGTTTCCGCCGGTCATGACTGCCCTGAACGTGATCTATGACCTCGTGGTCGATGATCAGGACCATGCCCGCGACTGGCTGGGCAGCGGAGAGGTTTCGGCCGCCATTGCCTCGGACCCCAAGCCCGTGCCGGGATGCGATGCCGTGACGCTCGGCCATATGCGCTATCATGCGCTGGCCACACCCGACTTCATCCGCCGCCATTTCGCGCCGGGCGTGAATGCCGAAACGCTTTGCGCCGCGCCCGCCGTCATCTTCAACAGCAAGGATGCAGCGCAAACCCGCTGGGCCCAGGCCGTGCTGGGCCATCCGGTCCATCTGGTCGGGCATCGCGTCCCGGCCTCCGAGCCTTTCGCGCGGGTCGTCGAACTGGGGCTGGGCTGGGGCATGGTCCCCGAGGCCATGTCGGGACCGGCCTTGGCGTCGGGAAAGCTGATGATGCTCAGCCCCGAGCCGCTTGACGTGCCGCTTTACTGGCATGTCCAGCGCGCCATGCGGCAGGCGCTGGAGCCGCTGACAATGGCGATACGAAAAAGGGCCGCAGCGGAACTGCGGCCCTGATCGGTCTTGGTCGTCCGCCTCAAAGCTGTGCGGCCACGTCCTCGGGAATGTCGAAATTGCCGGTGACGTTCTGAACGTCGTCGTCATCCTCGAGCGCGTCGAGCAGCTTCATCAGCTTCTGCGCGGTCTCAAGGTCGATCTCGGTCGGGGCCTGCGGCTTCCAGATCAGCTTGGCATGTTCCGATTCGCCCAGCACCGCTTCCAGCGCGGTCGAGACCTCGGCCAGATCGGTATCCGAGGTATAGATCCAGTGGCCGTCCTCGTCGCTTTCGACGTCATCGGCACCCGCTTCCAGCGCGGCCATCATGACGGTATCCGCATCGCCGACGCTGGCGGCGTACATGATCTCGCCCTTGCGGTCGAACATGAAGTTCACCGAGCCGGTCTGGCCCAGATCGCCGCCATGCTTGGTGAAATAGCTGCGCACGTTCGAGGCGGTGCGGTTGCGGTTGTCGGTCATCGCCTCGACGATGATCGCGATGCCGTTCGGGCCGTAACCCTCGTAGCGGATCTCGTCATAGTTCTCGGCATCGCCGCCTTGCGATTTCTTGATCGCGCGGTCGATCACGTCCTTGGGGACCGAGTTCGACTTGGCTTCCTTGACCGCCAGACGCAGACGCGGGTTCTTGTCGGGGTCCGGGTCGCCCATCTTCGCGGCGACGGTGATTTCTTTGGCCAGCTTCGAGAACAGCTTGGAACGGAGCTTGTCCTGCTTGCCCTTCCGGTGCTGGATGTTGGCCCATTTGGAATGGCCTGCCATGGTTCTACCCAATACTTGCTGCTGATTGTTGCAGGCGCTTTTAGTAAGCCAAGGGCCATATCGCAAGCATTACGCCTGCCGCTTCAGAACCTCGGCCAGAATGTAAAGCCGCAGGGCCGTGGCAAGCCCTACTTCGGGCGGGCGCTTGGCATCTATGGCGGCGATCAGCGCAGCGGCGGGAACCTCCTGCGCTTTCGCGATCTCGCGCAACTCCCGCCAGAAGGCATCTTCGAGGCTGACCGAGGTGCGATGCCCGCCGATCGTGACCGAGCGCTTGACCGGAGGGGACATGGGGGGCAGCTCAGGCATCGCCCGGTTCGTCTGTGCGGTGCTGGTCCAGATGACGCGCCGCGCGCAGGCGATCGGTCTCTTCGACCAGTTTTTGCGCCTTTGAGCGGCCGAATTTCGCCGCGTTCGCGTCGCCCTCGCGGCGGGCGGCGTCACGGGCGGCGCTTTTGCGCGCCGCCCGCAGGTTGATGATTTTGCCGTTGCCGGTCAAATCAATCCTCCGGCCCGATCATTTGCTCAGGGCGAACCACGCGGTCGAAGGTCTCGCCATCGACCAGACCCAGTGCAATGGCTTCCTCGCGCAGCGTGGTGCCGTTCTTGTGGGCGGTCTTGGCCACCTTGGTCGCGTTGTCATAGCCGATGGTCGGCGCCAGCGCCGTCACCAGCATCAGCGATTCCTTCATCAGCTTGTCGATGCGCGGCAGGTTGGCCTGCGTGCCGACGACCATGTTGTCGGTGAACGAGCTCGCCGAGTCGCCCAAGAGCTGCATCGATTGCAGCACGTTGTAGGACATCATCGGGTTGTAGACGTTGAGTTCAAAGTGACCCTGCGAACCGGCAAAGCCGATGGCCGCGTCATTGCCCATGACATGGGCGCAGACCATGGTCAGCGCCTCGGCTTGCGTCGGGTTGACCTTGCCCGGCATGATCGACGAGCCCGGCTCGTTCTCGGGCAGGATCAGCTCGCCCAGACCCGAACGCGGACCCGAACCCAGCAGGCGCATGTCGTTGGCGATCTTGAAGAGCGAACCGGCGACGGTTTTCAGCGCGCCCGAGAAGAAGACCATCGCGTCATGCGCGGCCAGAGCCTCGAACTTGTTGGGCGCGGTCACGAAGGGCAGGCCCGAGATCTTGGCGATTTCCGCCGCAATCGCGGTGTCCCAGCCCTTCTTGGTGTTCAGACCGGTGCCGACAGCCGTGCCGCCCTGCGCGAGTTCATAGATGTCGGTCAGGGCCAGCTTCACGCGCTCGATGCCCTTGGCGACCTGATGGGCGTAGCCGCCGAATTCCTGGCCCAGCGTCAGAGGGGTCGCATCCTGCGTATGGGTGCGGCCGATCTTGATGATGTCCTTGAATTCTTCGGACTTGGCGGCCAGCGCCTTGTGCAGCTTCTCAAGGCCCGGGATCAGCACGTCGCGCGCCTGCATGGCGATCGCCACATGCATCGCGGTCGGGAAGGTGTCGTTCGAGGACTGGCCCATGTTCACATGGTCATTCGGGTGAACGGGCTTCTTGGAACCCATCACGCCGCCCATGATCTCGATGGCGCGGTTCGAGATGACCTCGTTCGCGTTCATGTTCGACTGGGTGCCCGAGCCGGTCTGCCAGACCACCAGCGGGAAGTTGTCGTCGAACTTGCCAGCGGCAACCTCGGAAGCCGCCTGAATCATGGCATTGCCCAGATCCGCCGCCAGATTGCCGGTGGCCATGTTCACTTGGGCCGCAGCCTGCTTGATGATGCCGAGCGCGCGGATCATCGGAACCGGCTGCTTTTCCCAGCCGATCGGGAAGTTCATGATCGAACGCTGGGTCTGCGCGCCCCAGTATTTATCGGCAGGAACGTCCAGCGGGCCGAAGCTGTCGGTCTCGGTGCGGGTATTGGTCATTGTGATATTCCCTCGCGGTTTTGCGGGCCTTCTACCCCCCGCGCGGGCGCAAAGCAAAACGAATGTATCCGTTAGCGTTCACGGGCCTGGCGAAAGACATAGACCCGCGCCGGCGGCAGGTTGGCCCAGATGCGCGGGCTTTTCTGATGGCGCAGGCCGAAACGCGCCCGGACAGTTCCCGAAAGCGGCGGCGCGGGGCCATAGGTGATCTGCACGAAGGGCGCGCCGGGTTTCATCACGGCCAGCGCCGCGCCCACAATCGCCGCCTGTAATTCGTCCGGCATGGGCAGGGTGGGCACGCCCGAGATCACCGCATCCAGATCTTGCCTGCCGATATTCACCATTTCCTGCGCCGGAAGGTTATAGACCATCGCGCCCGGAAAGCGGGCCTGAAGCCGCGCGCAAAAGGCCGCGTTCAACTCGTAAAGCGCGAGCCGTTCCGGCGGCAGCCCCGAGGCAAGGATCGCCTGCGTGATCGTCCCGGTCCCCGCGCCGATTTCGGCCACGGCCTGCATCTCGGGGGTGATGAGCCGCGCCATCTCGCGCGCGACCGCCCGACCCGTGGGCGCGATGGCGCGGATCTCGGACGGACGGCGCAGAAACTGGCCAAGGAAGAGCGACAGATCGGACAAGGCGGCCTCCAGCTATCATGCCAAAGCCGCCTGTAGGTTGTTCAGGTTTCAGGAATGTGACGGATTACTTGCGCCACTTGTCGAGGCTGACCACCTCGGCCCCGCCTTTGGGCGTATCCTCGCCGCTGGCGGTTTCCTCGGGGGCGTCCTCGTCCTCGAATTCTTCTTCCTCGTCATCTTCGTCGGACTCGGCTTGGCTCTCAAAGCGCAGGCCGAACTCGACCGAGGGATCGACGAAGGTGCGCACCGCGTCGAAGGGAATGTAGAGCGGCTCGGGCGAATTGCCGAAATTCAGCGTGATGGTGAAACCTTCGGGGCGAACCTCGAGATTGTCGAACCAATGCTGGATGACGATGGTCATTTCCTCGGGATAGCGCTCGCGCAGCCAATCGGCAATTTCGACATCCTCGTCCCGGGTGTCGAAGGTGATGAAGAAATGATGCTCGCCTGGCAGGCCCTCTTCGGCCACGGCCCGCAGGACATCCGCAATCAGGCCTTGCATTGCCCGGTGCATCATTCCGCCGTAATCGATTCCCCGCGCCATGGGCATCCCCCTGATGTCTTCTCGCGTCAGCATAGGGAATTGCACCCCGATGAAAAGCCCTTAGCACCCGTTAACTGCCGAGGCCAGATGGCCGATGCAGCTTGCACGGGCAGGATGCGACGCACCATCCCGAAATGCCAAAAGCGCCCCGGCAGGGGCGCATGGCACTGATAAATCAGGAAGGGCGATGGCGCGGTTGACGGGGCTCGAACCCGCGACCCCCGGCGTGACAGGCCGGTACTCTAACCAACTGAGCTACAACCGCGCATCGTCTGACGAAATCCGGAAACAGAGTGGCGCGGTTGACGGGGCTCGAACCCGCGACCCCCGGCGTGACAGGCCGGTACTCTAACCAACTGAGCTACAACCGCTCTCTGCTTCCCCAGTTCGTCTCTGGAGTGCGGGCGGTTTACGCAGAGCCGCGGGTGGCGTCAAGGGCCGTTTTCGCAAAAAACGCATGCGCATCGAAATCTTCGTCCCGGCGCGAAAAGGGCAAGCTTGGGACTGCCCCTGCCGCCCCTGCGCGACGGCTGTTACTTGCGCACCGTCTTTTCGTCGAAGCCCGGCAGGGCGGTCAGTTCGTCCTTGGTGTAGTTCGTTGCAAAGAAGGTATCGGCGCCAACCGTCACGAGATGGATCGCGTCCTTGCCCAGCAGGACCTTTTTCGCACCGATCCCCAGAAAGCCGCCGATATCGGCGATATAGCCCAGCACTTCGCCCGAATCGTCCAGCACGATGTCATTGACCTTGGCGATGTCCTGCCAGCCCACCGGGCGTTCCTCCATCGTCTCGGGCTGGTTCCAGGCGGTCGACGAGGGCTCGTTCGTGGTCCAGATCCGGCGGCTCGTCAGCCACGAGCCCAGAAGCCCCGGCTCGGCCTCGGAAATCGGCGGCGGGTTGACATCGGGCGCGGCCACGGGCTGCTCCGCAGCGGCCTCGGCGGCGGAATCCGCGGCATTCGACGCGGCTTCTTCGGCATCCTCTGCGGCGTTCTCGACGGCATCCGCCGCCTCGCCGCCGACCTGCGTCGTCGCGGTCGCGGCGTCATCCGCAGCGATCGCCGCGGCATCGGCGGCCTTGTCGGCCTCGGCCCCGGCCGCATCCACGGCGCGCTCGGCGGCGGCACCGGCCTCGGTCGCGGCGCTGTCGGCGGCGGCTTCGGCATTTTCGGCGGCCGCTTCGGCGGTCTGCGCGGCGGCCTCGACATTCTCGATCACGGTTTCGGTGGTTCCCTGGGCCGGCACAGCCGGGGCCGTCGTCTGGGCATGGACCGGAGCGACAAGGGTCAGCGCAAAAGCGGCGGTGACAAAGCGGTTCATCAAGGATGTCCTTTCCGGCTGTCTGAATATTTATGGCTCTGAAACGTCAGGATAACTGTCATCGTTCCGTCGCCGAGACGGGATTTTCACCCGCCAGAGCCCTGCCCCCACTTCGGCGGGCTGCCGCTCAGCCCTGCCGGCGGGGATGGCTCACCCGGCCGCCGCAAACCGCAGCAGGAACGCCCGTCGTGCCCGGACCCGAGGTCGGCAACCCCCGCAGCACGCGCACGGCGAGCCAGGCAAAGGCCTGCGCCTCGAGCATGTCGCCGTCGAGCCCGGCCTCCTCGACCGGGGCGATGCGGCAGGCGAGCCGCGCGGCAAGCGCCGCCATCATCGCCCTGTTGTGCCGCCCGCCGCCGCAGACCAGCACCAGCTCCGGCGCGCGCGGCAAAAGCGCGACCCCCGCCGCGACCGCCGCCGCCGCCGCATGGGTCAGCGTCGCCGCCGCATCGGCATCCGACAGCCCGGCGACCGCGGGCAACAGATCGGGGAAGGCGTCGCGATCCAGCGATTTCGGCAGTGGGCGGGCAAAATGGGGATGCGACAGGAAGCGGGCGATCACCGCCTCATCGGCCCGGCCCACGCTGGCCAGCGCGCCGCCCTCGTCGCGCAGCAAGCCGCGCCTTGCGCGCATCAGGTCATTGACCGGCGCATTGGCGGGGCCGGTATCGAAGGCGATGCAGGCCCCCTCGGCCTCGGGGGCCGGGGCCGAGGGATCGACCCATGTCAGGTTGCCCACTCCGCCCAGATTCAGGAAAGCGACCGGCGCGCGCGGCAAGAGCCCCTGCCCCATCGCCCATTCCGCGCAGGCCCAGTGGAAGAAGGGCGCAAGCGGCGCGCCCTCACCGCCCTGCCGCACATCCTCGCTGCGGAAATCCCAGACGACCGGGCGATCGAGCCTGCGCGCCAAGGCCGCCCCGTCTCCGGCCTGATGCGTGCCGCGCCCTTTCGGATCATGCGCGAGGGTCTGGCCGTGATAGCCGACAAGTTCCGCCTCGGGGAATGTCTCGGCCAGATCGGCATGGGCGGCGACCGAAAGCCCCGCCGCCTCGGCGACGTCAGGGTCCCCCGGCCATTGCCCCAGCGCGCCATGCAGCATCGCCGATTCATTCCCGGAATAGGCGCGATAGGCGCTGCGGCCAAAGCCGCCGATGCGGATGCCGTCGGTTTCAATCATCGCGGCATCGACCCCATCGAGCGAGGTTCCCGACATCATCCCCAGCGCCTGCAGCATTTCCATCACTTTCCCTTTGTCGCCTCTGACGGTATATCCGCGCCATTCGAAAGGAAAAGCTCATGACCTACCATGCCAAGTCCGAATTCCTCCATGTCATGATGGAGCGCGGCTATCTGGCGGACTGCACCGATCTGCAGTCGCTGGACGACGCCCTCATCGAAGGTCCGGTCACGGCATATATCGGTTATGACGCGACCGCGGCCAGCCTGCATGTCGGCCACCTGCTGAACATTATGATGCTGCGCTGGTTCCAGAAAACCGGCAACCGCCCGATCACCCTGATGGGCGGCGGCACGACCAAGGTGGGCGACCCCAGTTTCCGCAGCGAGGAGCGCCCGCTGCTGACCCCCGAGGCCATCCAGTCGAATATCGACGGCATGCAGCAAGTCTTTGCCCGTTACCTCGATTATAGCGAGGGCAAGGCCAAGATGCTGAACAATGCCGAGTGGCTGGACAATCTGAACTACCTCGAATTCCTGCGCGATATCGGGCGGCATTTCTCGGTCAACCGGATGCTGTCTTTTGAATCGGTGAAGTCGCGGCTGGATCGCGAGCAGTCGCTGTCCTTCCTCGAATTCAACTACATGATCCTGCAAGCCTATGATTTCCTTGAGCTGTACCGGCGCTACGATTGCCGCCTGCAGATGGGCGGCTCGGATCAATGGGGCAATATCATCAACGGCATCGACCTGACCCGCCGCGTGCTGGATGGGGAAATCTTTGGCCTGACCTCGCCGCTTCTGACCACCTCGGACGGGCGCAAGATGGGCAAGTCGGCGGGCGGGGCGGTCTGGCTCAATGGCGCGATGCTCTCGCCCTATGAGTTCTGGCAATTCTGGCGCAACACCACCGATGCCGATGTCGGCCGCTTCCTGAAGCTTTACACCGAGCTTCCGGTCGAGGAATGCGACCGCCTTGGCGCGCTTTCGGGTTCCGAGATCAACGCAGCCAAGATCATCCTCGCCAATGAGGTGACGACGCTCCTGCATGGGGCCGAGGCTGCGGCTTCCGCCGAGGCCACTGCGCGCGAAGTCTTCGAGCAAGGCGGCGCGGGCGGCGATCTGGAAGTCGCGACGATCAGCGCGGACGTGCTTGGCGCGGGGCTTTCGGTCGTGCAGCTTCTGGTCCAGACCGGCATCGCGCCCTCGGGCAAAGAGGCCAAGCGCCTGATCGCCGAGGGTGGGCTGAAGCTGAACAACGAATCCGTCAGCGACCCGCAATTTGCGATCGACACCGCGCTGATCGGGAACGGGCTGAAAGTCTCGGTCGGCAAGAAAAAGCACCGTATGGTGCAGGTCGGATAAGCGACAGGCCGGGGGAAACCCCGGCCTTTTTCATTGCGGAGCCAAATCCATGAGCGAAGATCCAAATATCCACGACGCCGCCTGCCATTGCGGCAAGGTCCGCTTTCGCGTCCGCCTGGTTGATGGGTTCAACACGATCCGGCGCTGCGATTGTTCCTTTTGCCGGATGCGCGGCGCGATTGCGGTGACGGCGCGGCTGGGCGAGATCGAGTTCCTCGCGGGCGAGGACAACCTGACGCTTTACCAGTTCAATACCGGCACGGCGAAGCATTGGTTCTGCAAGACCTGCGGCATCTACACCCATCACCAGCGCCGCTCGGACCCCAGCCAATACGGCATCAATGTCGCCTGTCTCACAGGTGTCAGCCCGTTCGATTTCCCCGAGGTGATCGTGGCCGATGGGGTCCATCACCCCTCGGACGGGAAATCCGGTATCGCGGGCATCCTGCGCTATTCCCGCGCCTGAGACACCCGCTTCGCCGCCACCATCACCCGGTCCAAAGATTGCAAGAACTGCGCGCGGTCGGCTTTGCTGAAGCCGCCGCCCTTGCCCTGATGAAAGGGGTCGGCGGCGCGGATATCCTGCATCAGATCGCGTGTCGCCAAGCGCCCGCCGATATTGGCCAGCGTCAACACCTCGCCATTGGGCTGGACGACCTGCGCGCCCGCTTTCAGGCAGCGATCGGCCAGCGGGATGTCGGTCGTGACCACCACATCTCCCGGCCCGCAATGCTCGGCGATCCATTTGTCTGCGACATCCGGCCCCTCGGGGACGATGACCAACGAGATCAAGGGATTGGGCGAAGGCCGCAGCCCGCCATTGCAGACCAGCACCATAGGCAGGCGCAGCCGGGTGGCGACACGCTCGGCCTCGGCTTTGACCGGGCAGGCATCGGCATCGATGTAAAGCGTGGTCATCGGGGGCATCCTTCCTCGCAAGAAAGAAGCCCCGCGCTTGGCGGGGCTTCCAAGGGGCAAAGCGCAGGCAGGATCACTCCTGCACGGTCACTTTCAGCATGTGATCGGGCTCGACCACCGAGCCATTGGCCGCAGGGTCGCCCTTTTTGATCGCGTTCAGCACGTCCCAACCTTCGACCAACTGGCCGACGACGGTATATTGCCCATCAAGGAATTCCGCCGGAGCGAGGTCGATGAAGAACTGGCTATTGGCGCTGTTCGGGTCCTGCGAGCGGGCCATGCCGACCGTGCCACGCTGGAAGCTGACATCGTTGAACTCGGCGGGCAGGTCCGGCATCGTCGAGCCGCCCATACCCGCACGCGCGGTATCCGCGCCATGCTTGCCGAATTCCACGTCGCCGGTCTGGGCCATGAAGCCGTCGATCACGCGATGGAACACGACACCGTCATAGGAACCCGCCTTGGCCAACGTCACCAGACGCTCGACATGCTTGGGGGCCTTGTCGGTGTAAAGATCCAGCACGATCTTGCCCTTGGCAGTGCCTGCCGCATCCGCGACCTCGATCACGAGGTTCGGACCCGGACCATCGGTCACGCCCGGCAGGCCCTCGGCCTGAGCCGCAGCCGCCGCCAAAAGCAGCGCAGGGATCAGCGCCTTATTCAGCATCGGCGGCGACCTTGACCGAAATCATGCGGTCCGGATTCGCCGGCGGCTCGCCGCGGACGATCTTGTCCACGTTTTCCATCCCCGAGATCACCCGGCCATAGACCGTGTATTGCCGGTTCAGGAAGTGGTTGTCGTTGAAATTGATGAAGAACTGGCTGTTGGCCGAGTTCGGGTTCTGCGAACGCGCTGCACCCAAAGTGCCACGATCATGCGGCAGGCCCGAGAATTCGGCCGGAAGGTCCGGCAGGTCCGAACCTCCCGTGCCGGCGCGGCCCGGATTGTAGTTGTTTTCCATATTGGCGTGTTCCACGTCGCCGGTCTGGGCCATGAAGCCGTCGATCACGCGGTGGAAGGCCACGTTGTCGTATTTCCCGGCGCGGGCCAGTTCCTTCATCCGCTCAACGTGCTTGGGCGCGACGTCGGGCAGAAGCTCGATCACCACCGGGCCATCCTTCAACTCGATGATGACGGTGTTTTCCGGATCTTTGATCTCGGCCATGGGGGTTCTCCTTCTGATGGCTCGCGCAAAGGCATAAGCATTTCGGACCGCCCATTCAACGCCGCCATTGCCGGGCGGTTCGTCCTCGGTGCAGGTTGCTCGCTGCAGGTTGACGAAAATATCAACTTGCGTGACAAGCGCGCACGGCCGCGTGACCGGCACAGGAAAGGGACAAGCATGGCGGATTTCAACACGATCGACGACCTCGACCTTGATGGAAAGGTGGTCCTGACCCGCGTGGACGTGAACGTGCCGGTCGAGAATGGTCAGGTGACCGATGCCACGCGGATCGAAAAGATCGTGCCTACGGTCAAGGATATCCAGGCCAAGGGCGGGATTCCGGTCCTGCTTGCGCATTTCGACCGCCCCAAGGGCAAGCGCGTCGATTCGATGAGCCTGAAGATCGTTGTTCCGGCGCTGGAAAAGGCGCTTGGCCAACCGGTGAAATTCGCCGACGAGGCCATTGGCGGGCCGGCGAAACGCGCCGTTTCGGAACTGCAGGCGGGCGATGTGCTGCTGCTTGAGAATACCCGCTTCTACCCCGGCGAAGAAGAGAACGACGCGACCTTTTCGGCCTCGCTCGCCGCGCTCGGCAGCGCCTATGTCAACGATGCCTTCTCGGCGGCGCATCGCGCGCATGCCTCGACCGAGGGCATCGCCCGTCTGCTGCCCGCCGCGGCAGGCCGGTTGATGGAGGCCGAGTTGAAGGCCCTCGACGCCGCCCTTGGCACGCCGCAGCGCCCGGTGACCGCAGTCGTCGGAGGGGCCAAGGTCTCGACCAAGCTCGACCTGCTGTCGAACCTCATCACCAAGGTTGACCATCTGGTGATCGGCGGCGGCATGGCCAATACATTCCTTGTCGCCAAGGGCATCGAGGTCGGCAAATCCCTCGCCGAGCGCGACATGGCCGACACCGCGCGCGAGATCCTTGCCAATGCCGAGGGCGCGGGCTGCACCATTCACCTGCCGGTCGATGTCGTCGTCGCACGCGAGTTCAAGGCTGGGGCCGAGAACGAGACCGTCGCCGCCGATGCCTGCCCCTCGGATGCGATGATCCTCGATGCGGGTCCCCAGACCGTGGCCGGCATCCGCGAGGTTTTTGAGGCCTCGCGCACGCTGATCTGGAACGGCCCCCTGGGCGCATTCGAGATCGCCCCCTTTGACGCCGCGACCAATGCGGCTGCGCAAGAGGCCGCGCGCCTGACCCGTGACGGGCGCCTGACCTCGGTCGCGGGCGGCGGCGATACCGTGGCGGCGCTGAACAAGGCGGGCGTGGCGGGCGACTTCACCTTCATCTCGACGGCGGGCGGGGCCTTTCTCGAATGGATGGAGGGCAAGGATCTGCCCGGCGTCGCGGCGCTGCAGAAACGCTGAGATCCGAGCGAGGGCCCTGCGGGGCCCTTTTCGTTGGGACTCGCTCGACGATGTTGCACAAATTATCCGAGGGCCGCCGCGCCCGCCCCAGTTGACGGCTTGGATCCGGTCCATGACGCCGCAGTCGCGCGGTCCGAGAAAGGGGGGGATGCGGATTTGGATTTCGGCGCTCTGACGGCGGAGTCCCGTGACATGTGCCGCTCGCCTAAGCGCTGGAGGCAGTTCATATGAATGGCCAATTCGGCGACCGTTTCGGATCATCGTGCTGCAAACCAGATCCTGTCCGGCGCGGACCTGAGCGACAGCGACGCAGCGCTGCGTTATGATCTGACCCACTCGTCCTGCGGTCGCGGCTTTGAGGTGGCGTCCGCGTGACCACGATCTGACTGCAAGCGCCATCTCAGTGGTTCCGCCTCAACGATCTTCGCCCTCCCCCGGATGATTGCCGAACAGACGGCGGGCGGATCGCGAGCGCGGGGAACTCTGATCTTTTCTTTTGCCCCAGTTGTGCAACGCACTTTGCCGCGCGACGCGGCAGATGTTCACGGAACTGCAAGCTTCGGACCTTAGGCAATGAAATGTCAGGCCTGTGTTAGCGCAACCCGAATTGCTCTCGGCGGTGGTTTTGCTAAGTCACGGCCAAACTGGATTGGAGTTTCAGATGCAAATGACCGATACTGTCCGCAAGATCCTCGCCAATTACGAAGGCGAGACCCCCGGCGTGAAAGCGCAACTGGCGCGCATGCTGATGACCGGCAAGCTTGCGGGCACCGGCAAGATGATCATCCTGCCCGTGGACCAGGGCTTCGAGCACGGCCCGGCGCGCAGCTTCGCTCCGAATATCGCGGGCTACGACCCCCATTACCACTACCAGCTGGCCATCGACGCAGGGCTTAACGCCTATGCCGCACCGCTGGGCATGATCGAGGCTGGCGCGGACACCTTCGCTGGTCAGATCCCGACCATCCTGAAAGTGAACTCGGCCAATTCGCTGATGTCGAACACTGCGGGCAAGAACCAGGCGATCACCGCTTCGGTCGATGACGCGCTGCGTCTGGGCTGCTCGGCCATCGGCTTCACCATCTATCCGGGTTCGGATCTGGCGCTCGACATGTTCGAAGAGATCGTCGAGATGCGCAAGGAAGCTGCCGCCAAGGGCGTCGCGACCGTGATCTGGTCCTATCCGCGTGGCGAGGCGATCACCAAGGACGGAGAAACCGCGATCGATGTCGCGGCCTATGCCGCCCAGATCGCTGCCCTGATCGGCGCCCATATCATCAAGATTAAGCTCTCGACCGACCACCTGATGCTGCCGGAAGCGAAGAAGGTCTACGAGGACAAGCAGATCGACATCGCGACCCAGGCCAAGCGCGTCGAGCATTGCATGCAGGCATCCTTCGCCGGCCGCCGCATCGTCGTCTTCTCGGGCGGCGCCGCGAAAGGTGCCGATGCCGTCTATGACGACGCCCGCGCGATCCGCGACGGCGGCGGCAATGGCTCGATCATCGGCCGCAACAGCTTCCAGCGCTCGCGCGAGGATGCGCTGGACATGCTGTCGAAGCTCGTCGACATCTATCTGGGCAAGGCCTGATCGCGGTCAGTGGGGGTTTCACACCCCCACACCCCCGTGGGATATTTCAGCAAGAAAGAAAGGGCGTCCGCCGGGCGCCCTTTTCCTTTTGGCCAGGAAAGCCTAGTTTCCGCCCGAATGAATGAAGGATGGGTGCATGTCGTTTTTCTCGAAACTGCGCGACCGGCTGACGCGGTCCTCGTCGAAGATCGGCGCGGGTCTGGATGATATCGTCTCGGAGGGTGCGGTCTCGGAGAATGTCGCAATGCCTGCCGAACCCGCCGCGCCTGCGCCTTTTGCACCCCCCGCGCCGGAGCCCGAGGCGCCACCAGCGCCCGAGCGGACAGCCCCCGCTGCGACCGAGCCTGCCCCTGAGCCTGTCACCGAGCCTGCCACCGCGCGTCCGGGCATCATGGGACGGCTCTTCGGCCGCTCGGGGGCAGAGGCCGAGCCGCGCCGCGAGCTTGACGATGCGATGCTGGAAGATCTCGAAGAGATGCTCATCCAATCCGATATGGGCGTCGAGACCGCCTTGCGCGTCACCGCCAATATCGCCCAGGGGCGGATGGGGCGTCGCGTCTCGGCCACCGAACTCAAGGAATTGCTGGCCGATGAGGTCGCGCGCATCATGACCCCGGTCGCCAAGCCCCTGCCGATCTATCCCAAGCGACCGCAGGTCGTGCTGGTCGTCGGCGTGAACGGCTCGGGCAAGACCACGACCATCGGCAAGCTCGCCAGCCAGTTCAAGGCGGCGGGCAAGAATGTCGTGATCGCGGCGGGCGACACGTTCCGCGCCGCGGCGGTCGAGCAGCTTCAGGTCTGGGGCAAGCGTGCCGGCGTGCCGGTGATGACCGCGCCCGAGGGCTCGGACCCCGCGAGCCTCGCCTTTGACGCCATGGTGCGGGCCGAGGCCGAGGGCGCGGATCTCTTGATGATCGACACTGCCGGGCGTCTGCAGAACCGTCAGGACCTGATGGAGGAGCTGGCCAAAATCGTCCGCGTCATCCGCAAGAAGGACCCCTCTGCCCCGCATAACACCCTGCTGGTGCTAGATGCGACCACCGGGCAGAATGCGCTGAGCCAGGTCGAAACCTTTCAGAAGCTCGCCGATGTCTCGGGGCTGGTGATGACCAAGCTCGACGGCACGGCGCGCGGCGGCGTGCTGGTCGCACTGGCCGACCGTTTCGGCCTGCCGATCCATGCCATCGGCGTGGGCGAGCAGATCGACGATCTGGACGCTTTCGACGCGCGCGAATTTGCGCGTGCGCTGGTGGGGCTCGGGGATTGATCGGAGAGGGCCGAGACGCGCGGCGTCACGGCCCGGTTCACGGCCTCACGGCTTCACGAGATGTGCATCGGTCTTGGTCGTTTCCTCGATCACGACATTGCCTTCGGCATCGGCGGCAGGCATCGACACGTCTTGCGGTGGCACGAAAGGCGCGGTGATTTCGGCCTTTTTCGATTTCTTGTCATAGATGCAGACAAAGCGATCCGCACCGCCATCGGGCAAAGTCGTGATCAAGAGCGCCGCGCCATAGCTTTCAGAGCCGAAGGGATTCACCTCGATCCCGGTCTCACCCTCGGTCGGGGCAAGGGCGGTGCAGGCCGTCTCGACCTCGGCCTGGAATTCCTTCCAAGCCTCATCGGTCGAACCCAAGGCCGGTGTCGCGGCAAGAGCAAGCAACAGAAGGGGCAGGCGCATTGTCGGTCTCCTTCGAAAGCTTCGACCCAACGCCCCTGCCCCATCCACGGTTTCTCGAGACCCGGAGCCTGGGGCCCACGATATTGCTTCATGCCGTTTCCTGGGGCTTGTGCTGGTCCGGACCCGCGCCGGTGGTGAACCTTTCCGGGGCTCAGACCCTTGACCGGTTTTCGCACCGGCGTCACCTTCTCATTGGTCGCGAGCGATGTTGTTCAGCGATCATGGCACCGAACCAAAGCAAACTCCGCAGGAAGCCAAGGCGCCCGATGGGCCCTGCCTTGCGGAACGGCCGACCGGCATCGGCGGGAACGGCGGAGCAGAACGCGCCCCGGGCCGCGGCGAATCCGGCAGGCGTGACCCGGCGGCCACGCCCCGCGCATTCGAGCGTCAAGATTGATGCCGAGAAAAGTGGACAAATAGAAAAGCGGAGGGCAAGGTTTTCCTAGAACTGGCTGGCAGGGGTTTGGATTTAATGCTCTTCATTCGCCGTTTCCGCTCACTTCCGACCCTTGTCCTGATTCTTACCGCTGCAGCGCTGCACGCACAGGAACCGGCCCCGCCTCCGGAAGTCCGGGCCCAGCAGGCCGCCTCCCGCGTCCTGCACCCGGCCTTTGAATATCCCGGATCGCTGGAATCGCTCGAAACGGCGTCGATCCGGCCACAGATCTCGGCGCGGATCATCGAGCGCAATGTCACTCCGGGCGAGACGGTCCGCAAAGGCGATGTGCTTTTCGTCCTGGACGACCGCGATTATGCGATTGCCGTCATGTCCGCCGAAGCAAGCGTTCGCCTCGCCCAGGCCACCCTTGGTCAGGCGCAGGCGGAATTTGAACGCTCCTCGGCGCTGGCCGATCGCGGCACGGCCTCGCAGCAGCAGCTTGATCTGGCGACCGCCACCCGCGACGCGGCGCAGGCCCAGCAGGCCATTGCCGAGGCCTCACTCGCCAAGGCGCGCAAGGATCTTGACGATACGAAGGTTCTTGCGCCTTTCGACGGGCGGATCAGCGCGGCGAGCAATGCCTCGGGGGATTATGTCACCCCGACGAATGAGCTGGCGCAGATTGTGCGTCTCGATCCCATCTATTCGCTGAGCTATATCAGCCAGCAGGCCTATAACACATTCATGCGCGCGCAGCAGCAGGTCGAGCAGGCCACGGGTCAGGTCGCCGGCATGGACCTGAAGATCGAACTGGCCGATCACGAGCTTTACCCGCATGAAGGCAAGTTCATCGGTTGGGATTTTCAGGCCGCCGCGACAACCGGATCAATCGCCGCGCGGGTCGAATTTCCCAATCCTGACGGTTTCCTGCTTCCCGGTGAGAATGTCACCGTCCATGGCCGTTCCCGGCTGGGGGTCGATGCCGTCCTGGTACCGCAACGCGCCGTGTCGCAGGACCAGCAGGGCCATTTCCTGATGCTCGTGGCCGAGGACGGCACGGTCGAGCGTCGCAATGTCGAGATGGGCATCCGCGACGGCACCGATTGGGTCGTGCGCGAGGGGCTGGAGGTCGGCGAGACATTCATCGTGGACGGGCTGCAAAAGGCAAGACCCGGACAGAAAGTGACCATCGCCCCCGCGGAACAGTGACGGTCGGGTAGACAGAACGGGGGACAGATATGGGACCGCAATTCTTCATCCGACGTCCGAAATTCGCCTTTGTCATCTCGATCATCATCACGCTCATGGGCCTTCTGGCCACGGTCGTGATGCCGATCGACCAGTTTCCGGACATCCAGTCGCCCAAGATCGTGGTGCGCGCCAATTTCCCGGGTGCCAGCGCCGCGACGGTGCGCGACACCGTGGCCGCCCCGATCGAGGCCGAGGTGAACGGTGCCGAGGGCATGGTCTATATGCAATCCACCTCGGCCGGCGATGGCAGCTATGTCCTGACCATCACCTTCGACATCGGGGTCGATGCGGATCTGGCTCAGGTCGATATCCAGAACCGTGTTGCGCTGGCCGAACCCAGCCTGCCGGCCGAGGTGCTGCAGCGCGGGCTGCGGGTGCGCAAGCGGTCCTCGGACATGCTGATGGTTGTGAACCTGATTTCCCCCGACGGCACGTTCGACGGCGTCTTCATGTCGAACTATGCCACGCTGAACGTGGTGGATGAATTGGCGCGGGTTCCCGGCGTGGGCGAGGCCAGCATCATCGGCCAGCAGGATTACGGCATGCGGATCTGGCTCAATCCGTTGCGCCTGACCGCCGAGGGCATCAGTGTCAACGAGGTCGTCGCCGCCATCAAGGAGCAGAACGCCGTCGCGGCGCTTGGCACTTTGGGCGCAGCGCCCAGCCCGGATGAGACACAGTTCCAATATGCCCTTACCACGACCTCGCGCCTCGTTTCGCCCGAGGAATTCGGAAATATCGTGCTGCGCGCAAATGCCTCGGGTTCCGTCCTGCGGCTCAAGGACGTGGCCCGCGTCGAACTGGGCGCGCAGACCTACAAGGCCAATGGCGAATTCAACAACCAGCCCTCGACCGTGCTTGCGATCTACAAGCTGTCGGACGCCAATTCGCTGGAGGTCGCCGAGGCGGTGCGCGCCAAGATCGAAGAGTTGAAAGCCGGTTTCCCCGAAGGGCTCGATTATCGCGTGGGCCATGACACCACCCTTTTCATCGAGGCCTCGCTGGAAGAGACGGTTCTGACGCTGATCTTTACCGTCATCCTCGTCATCGGCGTGACCTATTTGTTCCTCGGCAGCATTCGCGCGACGCTGATCCCCGCCATCGCTGTCCCTGTCTCTATCATCGGCACGCTGGCGGTGCTTTACGGCATCGGCCTGACCATCAATACGGTGACCCTATTCGCGCTGATCCTCGCCATCGGGGTCGTGGTCGACGATGCGATCATCGTGGTCGAGAACGTCGAGCGCATCATGCACCACGACCACCTGCCCGCGCGCGAGGCGACAAAGGCCGCGATGAAAGAGGTCGCCGCCCCCATCATCGCCACCTCGCTGGTTCTGGCCGCAGTCTTTGGTCCGACCATGCTCTTGCCGGGCATGACGGGGCGGATGTTCTCGGAATTCGGCACGACGCTGGTGGTGGCGGTGTTGATCTCTATGGTGAACGCCATGACGCTCAGCCCGGCACTTGCAGCCATCCTGATGAAGGAAGGCGGGCGGCCAAATATCGTGATCCGCGGCTTCAACTGGGGATTCGAGCGGCTCACCAATGGTTATGTCGCGCTGGTCAGCTGGCTCGGACGGCATGTGCTGATCAGCCTCGCGCTGATCGTGGGCCTGCTCGCGAGCCTTTACGTGCTGTTCACCACAGTGCCGCAAAGCTTCGTTCCGAACGAGGATCAGGGCTACTTCATCGTCGATGTGACCCTTCCCGCCGCCGCCTCGCTGAACCGGACCGAGCTGGTGATGGATCAGATCATCGAAGCCTTGCAAGAGGACGAGGCGGTCGAAAACGTCATCTCGGTCAATGGTTTCAGCGTTCTCAACAATACGCTGCAATCCAATACCGGCTTCGCCATCGCCAAGCTCAAGCCCTGGGAGGAACGCAAATCTCCCGAGATGCTGCAAAGCGCCGTGCAGCAAAGGTATCAAGCCCGGTTCCAGGGCTTTACCGAGGCAAATATCCTGGTCTTCAACGCCCCGCCCATTCCGGGCCTGGGCGCGATGGCGGGTTTTTCCTTCGTGCTCGAGGATACGCAAGGCCGCAGCGCTGATGAGATGGCCGAAATTGCCACCAGCTTCTCGGCCGCAGCCAGCGCGCGGCCCGAGATCCTGCGCGCCTTCAGCACCTTCAGCCCCGGTGCGCCGCAATTCGCGCTCGAAGTCGACCGGATCCGCGCCAAGACGTTGGGGGTGGCGGTCAGCGATGTCTATACGGCGCTTTCAGCGCTCTTCGGTCAGGCCTATATCAACGACTTCACCCTGTTCGGGCAGAGCTATCAGGTTTACCTGCAGGCCGACGCGCCCTATCGCCAGAAGGAAACCGATCTCAACCGGCTGACCGTCAAGAACAGCCGGGGCGAGATGGTCCCGCTGAACACTCTGGTCCAGGCGACTGACGGCCGCGGGCCCGAATTGCTGAACCGCTACAACACCTATAGCTCGGTCACGATCCAGGGCGTGCCGAATGCCGCGGCCGGCTTCAGCACGGGCGATGCGATGACCGCTCTGGAAGAGGTGGCTGCCCAGACCCTGCCGATGGGGATGCGCTACGAATGGACCGGCTCCAGCCTCGAAGAGCGCAAATCCGGCAATGCCGTGCCGATTGCACTGGCGCTTTCGCTGGTCTTTACCCTGCTTTTCCTCACCGCGCTCTACGAATCCTTCCTGACCCCCTTTGCCATCATCCTGTCCGTTCCCGTGGCGATGATCGGAGCTTTTGCGGCGCTGCTGATTGCCGGGCAGCCGATCAGCCTCTATGGCCAGATCGGTCTGTTGCTGCTGCTGGGCCTCGCGGCCAAGACCGCCATCCTGATCGTGGAGTTCGGCAAATCGCTGCGCGAACAGGAAAAGATGGGGGTCCAGGAAGCCATGGCCACCGCCGCAAGACTGCGCTTCCGTCCCGTGATGATGACCAGCGTGGCCTTTATCGCCGGTGTCTTTCCGCTGATCATCGCAAGCGGCGCGGGCGCGGCCAGCCGCGTCTCTCTGGGTCTGGCGGTCTTTGGCGGGACGATCATGATGGCCGTGATCGGAACGCTCTTCGTGCCGATCTTTTTCCGGCTGGTGCAGGCCCTGCGCGAGATCATCCACCGTGGCCCGACCAAGGCCCCGGAATAGGCGCTGGCGTCATCGCGCATCCAGAGATCCAAGGGTGACCGATCGACCTGCGCGGTCACCCGAGACAAGGCTGCGGGTCAGTTCGTGAAGTGTTGGGTTCAGTCCACCCTCACGACGGATCCACCACTCAAGCACCTGAAAATTGGGAAAAGTGGTGGGCGACCCTGGAATCGAACCAGGCATGGGTCTCCCCGGCGGAGTTACAGTCCGCTGCCGCACCTTGCAGCACGTCGCCCGCCGGATCGCTCTCGGCGTGGGGCGGTGATTACCCATAGCCGCCGGGGGCGTCAAGCGCGAAACAGCGAAAAAATGCATCCCCCCTGCCAAGTTTTCGCCGCAGCGTGAAAGGTTGCTTTTTTCCCCGAATTCTGCGCAACCCAAGATGAAAGCAAGGACGCATCATGGCCCAGAATCCGAACAAGACCAAGAAACCGACATGGGTGATCGACAAGGAACGCGCGCGCCGGGCGGCGGCCGCCGAGACGGTCTGGCTGTTTGGCCTTCATGCCGTCCGCGATGCCCTTGCCAACCCGGCCCGCGAAAAGCTGCGCCTTGTCGTGACACAGAACGCTCTGGACCGGCTGGGCGCATTGCCCGAGGGGATCTCGGCCGAGATCACCGATGCGCGGACCTTCGACCGCAGCGTGCCGCTGCCACCAGAAAGCGTGCATCAGGGCGCGGCGCTTGAAGTCAAGCCGCTGAAATGGGGCAAGCTTGCCGATATCGCCTTGTCCGGCCCCGGCCGACCTTTGCTGGTCGCGCTGGACCGTGTCACCGACCCGCATAATGTCGGCGCTATCCTGCGCTCGGCCGAGGTCTTTGGCGCAAGGGCGGTGATCGCTACCTCGCGCCACGCCGCCCCCGAAACCGGTGCGCTGGCCAAGACCGCCTCGGGCGCGCTGGAGCGGCAGCCCTATCTGCGGATCGGGAATCTCGCCGATGCCCTGATCGAGCTCAAGGACATGGGCTATACCGTGCTCGGCCTTGACGGGACCGGCGAGGAGGAATTGCCCGAGGCGCTCGAGGCCCTGCCCGGCCGTCCGCTCTGCGTCGTCCTGGGCTCCGAAGGGCCGGGACTGCGTGAACGCACGCGCGAGACCTGTGACAAGATCGTCCGCATTCCCTTTGCCGCGGATTTCGGCTCGCTGAACGTGTCGAACGCGGCGGCGGTGGCACTCTACGCCGCCTCACGGATCCGCGCCTGACAATCACATCGCCGGTAGGCCCGCGCCCGGCCGGTTGAAATGCGGAGGGCGATTTGCGACATGCATCGCAGATCCCCCATTGCCCTGCCCCGCCCCATGCACCGCCTTTTCGCCTTCATTCTGCTGATCCTTGCCGCGCCGGGTCTGGCCGTGGCTCAGGACTGGGCTCTGGACGGGATCGACCCGGTTGCCTATGGGCAGGCCGATGCCGCGGTCCCCGGGCGCAGCGATATCGTGACATTATGGCGGGGCAAGGTCTGGCATTTTTCTTCGGAACGGAACCGGGACACGTTCGAGGCCAATCCCCGATCCTTTGCGCCGGGTTTCGGCGGCCTTTGCGTCGAGGCCCTGTCCGAGGGTCGCCGCGAGCCGGGCAATCCGCGCCTCTTCGCGATCATCGGACAGCGCACCTATCTGGTGCGCTCCGAAGCCGCGCAACGCCGGCTGTTGGCCGATCCCAAAGGGGTGCTGATGCGCGCCAAAGCCCGCTGGTTGAGGCTCAACCCCTGAATTCTCACTTTTTCGCGAGAGGTGTGGAACTTTTCGGCCACAGTGGTCATTTATTTCATGAACGTGAGCACGGAACGCTCATGTTCAGATCACTGTCCCTCGTTCCGCGACTTGCGCCCGGCCACACTGGACCGGGCGCTTTTTCTATGCGACCTTAGGTTGAGATCTGGGGGAGGATCAGATGCAGTTTGCCATATTGCGCGACATCGGCAGCACGCCGATGGACGATGACATTGCTCGAGTCGCCCGCGAGACCCGCTGCATTGCCATGGTCGGCTTGTCACCGAATGAACTGCGCCCCGCCTGGGGCGTGGCCCGCTTTCTGAAATCGCAGGGTTTTCGGGTGATTCCGGTCAATCCGCATCATGCGGGGACCTATCTGCTTGACGAGCTGGTCTATCCGGATCTGGCCTCGATCCCGGATGAGGCGCAGGTGGATATGGTGGATATCTTTCGCCGCGCCGAGGCGGTTCCGGCCATTGTGGATGAGTCGCTCGCGAGCCTGCGTCATCTGCGCACGATCTGGCTGCAACTGGGCATCCACCATTTTGCCGCCGCAGAACGTGCGCGTGCCCGGGGGCTCACGGTGATCGAGGATCGTTGCCCGAAAATCGAGTTTCCTCGGTTCCTGTAACGAAAAACCCCGGTCGCATCCCTGCGTCCGGGGTCTTCTTCTGCGCGGATGGGCCACGCATCGGAAATTCCAGTTCAGAAGCCGGTATAGAGGCCTTCGTAGATCGGGCCGAGCGTATCGACCTCGAAGAGCGAACTGACCGAAGTGCCGTTCCAGATATTCAGGATGGCCTGCGCAAACATCGGCGCGGTCGGCACGATGCGAATATTCGCGGCCGCCTTGACCTTGTCGGTCGGCTCGATCGAATCCGTGATGACCAGCGATTTCATCACCGATTTCTGTACGCGCTCGACGGCGGGACCGGACAGGACGCCATGGGTGATATAGGCATGGACCTCGACCGCGCCATGCTCGGTCAGGACTTGGGCGGCCTTGCACAGCGTGCCTGCGGTGTCGCAGATGTCGTCGACGATGATACAGGTCTTGCCGGTCACGTCGCCGATCACGGTCATCTCGGCAATCTCGCCGGGCTTCTCGCGGCGCTTGTCGACGATTGCCAAGGGCGCGCCGATGCGCTGCGCCAGATCGCGGGCGCGGGCCACGCCGCCCACATCGGGCGAGATCACCATCAGGTCGGACAGCTTGTCCTTGAAATGATGCAGGATATCCAGCGCGAAGACCGGCGCGGCATAGAGGTTGTCCACCGGAATGTCGAAGAAGCCCTGAATCTGCGCGGCATGCAGGTCGAGCGTCAGCACGCGGTCGACACCGGCCTCGGTCAGCAGGTTCGCGACAAGCTTGGCGCTGATCGGGGTGCGGGCTTTCGCGCGGCGGTCCTGACGGGCATAGCCGAAATAGGGGATGACGGCGGTGATGCGCTGCGCCGACGAGCGCTTCAGCGCGTCGGTCATGATCAGCAGTTCCATCAGGTTGTCATTGGCCGGGTTCGAGGTCGACTGGACGATGAACATGTCCTCGCCGCGGACGTTCTCATAGACCTCGACGAAGATTTCCTGATCGTTGAAGCGCTCGACGCGGGCTTCGATCGGGGCGACATTCATGCCGCGATGCATCGACATGCGACGAGCGATGGAATTGGCCAGAGGCCGGTTCGCATTGCCCGCAATCAACTTGGGTTCGGTCATGGCCGGCATGGCTTGCTCCGTCTGGATTTGGCTGTAAGGGTGCTGGATTCGCAAGATTGCGCACCGCTTATCACCGCGTTAGCTTGCCCGCAAACCCCGGAGGCGAACTTATGGCGCATATCGACTATTACTTTGGGACGCAAAGCCCCTGGACCTATCTTGCTGGCGATCGGCTCGAGGAAATCGCCGCGCGGCACGCTGCGACGATCACCTACAAGCCGCTTGATCTGCTGCAGCTTTTCGACCGCACCGGGGGCATCCGCCCGGCCAACCGCCATGCCTCGCGGATGGAATACCGCATCCAGGAACTACGCCGCTGGGCGGATCACCTTCAGATGCCGCTGAACCTCAAGCCCGCCTTCTGGCCGGTGAACCCGGCACCGTCCTCTTACGCGGTCATCGCCGCGCAGAAGACGGGCGGGGGCGATCTGGCCGGGCTTGTGCAAAGCTTTGTCCGCGCCTGCTGGGCCGAGGAAAAGAACATCGCCGATGACGAGGTGATCCGCGCCTGTCTTTCGGCGGCCGGTTTCGATCCGGCCTTGGCCGATAGCGGGCTTTTCATCGGCGCGCAGGTCTATGAGCGGAACCTCGAAGAAGCGGTCGAGGCCGGGGCCTTCGGCGCGCCCTTCTATGTCGTGCGCGAAACCGGCGAGCGCTTCTGGGGTCAGGACCGTCTGGATTTCCTCGACCGCCATCTCACCAAGATCTGAGCCATGACACATTCCCGAACCTGGCGCGGGCGCGAGGATCGCCCGGCACTGGCGCTGCATTGCATGATGGGAAATGCGAGCTACTGGCGCCCCATTGCCGCCGAACTCGAGGATCTCGTGCAGATCACCGCCCCGGATATGCCGGGCCACGGGCCTGCCCCGGCCTGGCATGCCGGAGATCTGGACTATCATACCGTCGTGACGCGCCAGACCGCCGCGCTGATCAATCGCCCGCTCGACCTGATCGGGCATAGTTTCGGCGCGACCGTCGCCTTGCGCATCGCCGTCGGCGCGCCCGAAGCGGTGCGCAGCCTCACCCTGATCGAACCGGTGCTTTTCGCCGCGACCGACGCCCCGGAGAATGCCGCCCAACTGGCCGAGATCCGTGGGCTGGTCGCCGCCGGACAAGCGACCGAGGCGACACGTCAGTTTCTGGATATCTGGGGCGGGCTCGACTGGGCCTCGCAAACGCCGGCCAGCCAGGAAAGGCTGACGCGCCAGATCGCGCTGGTCGTCGAGGGAAATGACACGCTGTTGCATGACAGTGCCCGCATCCTGCGCGAGGGCGGGCTCGAATCCATCGACGCGCCGGTGCTTCTGGTGATGGGCGAGCACTCGCCCCCGGTCATCCCGGCCATTGCCGAGGCTTTGGCCGAACGCCTTGCCGATGTCGGGCGCGCGACAATCGAGGGCGCCGGGCATATGCTGCCCATCACCCACCCTGCCCAGCTGGCTGGGCTGATCCGGCTCAACCTGGAACGCGCCTGAATTCAGCCGGCATCGAAATCCTCAAGGTATCGCACGGGACCGATGGCCATCCAGCTGGCCCGAGCCCGCGCGACCCGGGTATCGCCCCAGGTGCGGAATTCCACGACGAAGCCCTCGGTGGTGACATCCGTGGCGCGCAGATCGACGCGCTGATTGGCATTCACCGCGATATCCCACATCACCAGCGAGAGATGCACCGCAGGCGGCTCGGCGAAAGGCTCGTCAAATCTGACCTCGCTGCGCTCAAGACGCGGCCCATGGCCGGTCCACATGGGCTGGCCCTCTTCAAAGGCAGAAAACAGATCGAGCGCGCCATTGGCGACGCCCACCGAGAAATGATCGAATCGGCGCAAGCGGGGCCCCCCTGCCGCCTATAAAAAAGGTCGTTCAAAATGGAGTAAAGCCCCGGAATTTCCGGAGCTTTAGAGATCTCAGGTCATTATGCGCCCGTCAGTGCGGAAAGTTGGACTGGTTCGGGTCCAGACCGATATGGGTGCCAAGGGCCTCCATGTCGGCCAGCAGTTTGACGGCTGCGGCGACGACCTCTTCGCCAACCGAGGAACGCTCTTGAGCGACTTTCACCTGACGTTGGGCCTGAGCCATCATGTCATTGAAGATGTCTTGCGTCATTTCGGCGCGCGGCAGGCCACGCTCGGCCAGAAGGGTGACGGATTCGCCGTTGATCTCGGCGAAACCGCCGGTCACCGCGAATTCCGTGTCCGACCCGTCAGCCTTGACCACGGTCACCAGACCGGGGCGCAGGTTGACGATGGCCGGCGCATGGCCGGGCATCGCCGTCAGGTCGCCTTCGGCGCCGGGCAGGCGCACCTCGCGCACGGGAACGGAAAGCAGGTTCCGTTCCGGCGAGACGAGGTCGAACTGCATCGTGTCGGCCATGTCGCCCCCTTACGCCGCGTCAGCAGCGAGACGCTGAGCTTTGGCTTTCACATCCTCGATGCCGCCGACCATGTAGAAGGCCGCTTCCGGCAGGTGGTCATACTCGCCGTTGACGACAGCCTTGAACGACTTGATCGTGTCTTCCAGCGGAACCTGGACGCCGTCCGAACCGGTGAAGACTTTCGCCACGTCGAAGGGCTGCGACAGGAAGCGCTGGATCTTCCGGGCGCGGGCCACGGTCAGCTTGTCCTCTTCCGACAGTTCGTCCATGCCGAGAATGGCGATGATGTCCTGCAGCGACTTGTATTTCTGCAGGATACCTTGGACCGAACGCGCGGTGTTGTAATGCTCTTCGCCGACGACGGCCGGATCGAGAATACGCGAGTTCGAGTCGAGCGGGTCAACGGCCGGGTAGATGCCCAGTTCCGAGATCGCACGCGACAGAACGGTGGTTGCGTCGAGGTGGGCGAAGGTCGTTGCCGGAGCCGGGTCGGTCAAGTCGTCGGCCGGAACGTAGACGGCCTGGATCGAGGTGATCGAGCCGTTCTTGGTCGAGGTGATGCGTTCCTGCATCGCGCCCATGTCGGTGGCCAGCGTCGGCTGGTAGCCCACGGCGGACGGGATGCGGCCCAAGAGCGCCGACACTTCCGAACCAGCTTGGGTGAAACGGAAGATGTTGTCGACGAAGAACAGAACGTCGGTACCGGTGGAGTCGCGGAACTGTTCGGCGATGGTCAGACCGGTCAGCGCGACGCGCATACGGGCTCCCGGAGGCTCGTTCATCTGACCGTAAACCAGAGCCACCTGCGATTCCGACAGGTTGTCCGGCTTGATGACGCCCGATTCAACCATCTCGTGATACAGGTCGTTGCCCTCACGGGTCCGTTCGCCAACGCCCGCGAACACCGAGTAACCCGAGTGCACTTTCGCGATGTTGTTGATCAGTTCCATGATCAGAACGGTCTTGCCGACGCCTGCGCCGCCGAACAGGCCGATCTTGCCGCCCTTCGAATACGGAGCCAGCAGGTCGATGACCTTGATGCCGGTGACGAGGATTTCCGAAGCGGTCGCCTGCGCGGCGAATTCGGGCGCCGGCTGGTGGATCGCACGCTTCTCGGTGACGGCCAGCGCTGCACCTTCGTCAACGGGCTCGCCGACGACGTTCAGGATGCGGCCCAGCGTCACGTCGCCCACCGGAACGGTGATCGGCTCGCCAAGATCCTTGACCGCCAGACCACGGACCAGACCTTCGGTCGCGTCCATGGCGATGGTGCGGACGGTGTTTTCGCCGAGGTGCTGGGCAACTTCCAGAACCAGACGCTTGCCGTTGTTCTCGGTTTCAAGAGCGTTCAGAATCGCGGGAAGGTGACCGTCGAACTGCACGTCCACGACGGCGCCGATCACCTGCGTGATTTTACCTTTGGCCTCTGCCATGTGTTTACCTCTACGTGTCAGAGCGCCTCGGCGCCCGAGATGATTTCAATCAGTTCCTTGGTGATCGCAGCCTGACGCGAGCGGTTGTACTCGGTGGTCAGGCGATCGATCATGTCGCCCGCGTTGCGCGTGGCGTTGTCCATTGCGCTCATCCGCGCGCCCTGCTCCGAGGCCGCGTTCTCCAGCAGCGCCGCGAAGACCTGGGTTGCCACCGAACGGGGCAGCAGGTCGTTCAGGATCGCGCCTTCGTCCGGCTCGTAGTCGTAAAGCGACGAGGCACCGGCCTCGGCAGTCTCTTCGACGACGGCGGGGATGATCTGCCGGGCAGTCGGAACCTGGCTGATGACGGATTCGAACCGGTTGTAGAACAGCGTGGCGACATCGAACTGACCGCCCTCGAACCGCTCGAGGATCTCGTCCGCGATGGAACGCGCATTGTCATAGCCGATGCGCTTCACTTCGCTGAGATCGACGTGATGGACGAAAAGCTCGCCATATTCACGCTTGAGCTGCTCGCGGCCCTTCTTGCCCACGGTCAGGATGGCGACCTCTTTGCCCTGAGCGCGAAGCTCGATCAGGCGGGTGCGGGCCAGCTTGACGATGGACGAGTTGAACCCGCCCGCAAGCCCGCGCTCCGAGGTCAGCACCACCAGCAGGTGGCGACGGTCGTCGCCGGTCCCTGCCAAGAGGCGCGGTGCCGCGTCCGAGCCGGCCGCCGAAGCGGTCAACTCGGCCATGACAGCGGCCATCCGGTCAGCATAGGGACGCGCAGCCTCCGCCGCTTCCTGCGCGCGGCGCAGTTTCGCGGCGGCGACCATTTGCATCGCCTTGGTGATCTTGCGCGTGTTTTTGACGCTGCCGATCCGGTTCTTTAGGTCCTTGAGGCTGGGCATCTATCCCTCCCTCAGGCGTAGGTCTTGGCGTAGCCGTCCAGCGCTGCCTTGATCGCATCCTCCAGTTCGCCCGCGATCTTGCGGTCGTTCCGGGTCATGTCATCAAGCAGATCAGCTTTCTGGTTGCGCAGGTACTGAAGCAGGCCCGCTTCCCATTTCGTCACCTCGGCGACCGGAACAGTGTCCAGATAGCCTTTGGTGCCGGCATAGATGACGATGACGATCTCGGCGGTCGTCAGCGGCGAGTATTGCGGCTGTTTCATCAGCTCGGTCAGGCGCGCACCGCGGTTCAGCAGCTTCTGGGTCGCGGCGTCGAGGTCCGAGCCGAACTGAGCAAAGGCTGCCATTTCGCGATACTGGGCCAGTTCCAGTTTCACCGGACCCGCGACCGATTTCATCGCCTTGGTCTGAGCGGCCGAGCCAACGCGCGATACCGACAGACCGGTGTTCACGGCCGGGCGGATGCCCTGGAAGAACAGGTCGGTTTCAAGGAAGATCTGGCCATCGGTGATCGAGATCACGTTGGTCGGGATATAGGCCGAAACGTCGCCCGCCTGGGTTTCGATGATCGGCAGAGCGGTCAGCGAGCCAGCGCCATTGTCTTCGTTCAGCTTGGCCGAACGCTCGAGCAGGCGCGAGTGCAGGTAGAAAACGTCGCCCGGATAGGCTTCACGTCCCGGCGGACGGCGCAGCAGCAGCGACATCTGACGGTAGGCGACGGCTTGCTTGGACAGGTCATCATAGATGATCAGGGCGTCCATGCCGTTGTCGCGGAAATATTCGCCGATCGCGGTCGCCGAATAGGGCGCGAGATATTGCATCGGAGCCGGGTCCGAAGCGGTCGCAGCGACGACGGTCGTGTAGGCCATCGCGCCGGTTTCTTCGAGCTTTTTCACCAGCTGGGCGACGGTCGAACGCTTCTGACCCACGGCGACGTAGATGCAGTGCAGCGTCTTCATGCCATCGGCTTCGCGGCCGTTGTAGTTCGCTTGGTTCAGGATGGTGTCCAGAGCGATCGCGGTCTTGCCGGTCTGACGGTCACCGATGATCAGCTCGCGCTGGCCACGGCCGACCGGGATCATGGCGTCGACGGATTTCAGGCCGGTCGCCATCGGTTCGTGAACCGATTTGCGCGGCATGATGCCCGGAGCCTTGACGTCTGCGACGCGGCGCTCGGTCGAGTCGAGCGGGCCTTTGCCGTCGATCGGGTTGCCAAGGGCGTCGACGACGCGGCCCAGCAGGCCCTTGCCGACCGGCACTTCCACGATGGCGCCGGTGCGCTTGACGGTGTCGCCTTCCTTGATCGAACGGTCGTCGCCGAAGATCACGACGCCGACGTTGTCGGTTTCAAGGTTCAGCACCATGCCGCGGATGCCACCCGGGAATTCAACCATCTCGCCGGCCTGGACTTTGTCCAGACCATAGACGCGGGCGATACCATCACCGACGGACAGGACCTGTCCGACTTCGGCCACCTCGGCGTCCTGACCGAAATTCTTGATCTGATCCTTGAGGATGGCCGAAATTTCGGCTGCCTGGATTCCCATTATCCGACCTCTTTCATAGCATTCTGGAGGGAGGCGAGCTTCGAGCGGATCGAGCTGTCGATCATCTGCGAGCCCAGTTTTACGATCATGCCGCCGATGAGGCTCTCATCGACGCGCGCGTTCAGTTTGATTTTCTTGCCCGATTTGCTGGCGAGCGTGTCGGCCAGACGGGTCTTCTGTTCTTCGGTCAGCTCTTGGGCGCTGAGCACATCGGCGGTCATCTCGCCACGCGCATCGGCGATCAGGCCTTTGAGCTTGGCGATGAATTGGGGCAGCGTGAAAAGCCGGCGGTTCTTGGCCAGCAAGCGCAGCGTATTGGTCAGCTCGACCGACAGACCCATGCGCGAGGCCAGCGCGGAAATCGCGGCCTCCTGCGCATTGCGGTCATAAAGCGGCGAGACGGTCAGATCGCGAAGATCCGCGCTTTCACCATAGGCGGCAGCCAGGTCGTCGATTTGCGTGGACAGGGCGTCGAGACCCGAATCCTTCACCAGATCGAAAAGGGCCTGTGCATAACGCCCGGCGATATCAGCGGAAATCGAAGCGGAATTGGCCACGGTCATCCTTCCGGTTTGCGCAAGCTCCGCTGGCGGGCCTGTCCTTTGGCTTGGGACAGGTCAGTCACGGAGCGCGGGTCAATGGGCTTCTCAGGCCGTGCCCGGCCGCAAGTCTCCCGAAAAATCTGCCGCGTCATTAGCAGGTGATTTCCCGTGCCGCAACTGCATTGCACACGGAATTGCGAGGGAGTGCGCCCTAGGTCTGATGACCTTGCGGCGTTTGAAAAGACGATTGCGCTAACGCGCGCGGCTGCGGGCTTTTGAAGGCCCTAGGCTAAATATTCAATTGCCCGGACCGGGCTGCGCACCCCCTGACCGCGCGGTTTTGCCGCTGCCCGCCGGTTTGGGCCGGGCGATGCCTTCCAGCACGTCCAGAGGGCTTGGCACGCTGACCCGTCGGAGCCTGCCGACCGGGGCCGGAACCTGCTTGGAGAATTCGCTGATGACCACCCCCGCGACGAGAACCTGGCTGATCCTTGCCCCGGCGCGCTCCCACATCTGGGCGCTGCGCAGCCAGAAGCGGCGATCCGAGGGCGGGATGTAGAGCGCCGCTCCGGTCCGCTCGGCGACAAAGCCCGCACTGCGCGCGAGCGCCTCAAGCTGCCCCGCGGTATAGCTGCGCCCGAAACCGAAGGGCGTCGCATCCGAGCGCGCCCAGAGCCCCGCGCGGTTCGTCGCCATCACCAGCATCCGACCGCCCGGCCCCAGCACGCGCCATGCCTCGGACAAGACCGCCTGCGAATGGCCCGCATTCTCGACCGCATGAAGCAGAACCAGCCGGTCGACGCTGCCCGTATCCAGCGGCCAGGAGGTTTCCTCGCTCAGCACCGAGCAATTCGGCAGGCCCGGCGGCCAGGCCATGACCCCCTGCGCGCCGGGCATCAGGCTGATGACGCGTCTCGCCCGCGCCAGATAGGGCCGAAGCAGCGGTGCCGCGAAGCCATAGCCCAGAACCGTCATGCCCAAGGCCTGCTCGGGCGGCCAAAGCTCGGTCAGGCGATCGCGCAGCACCTTCTGAACCACCCGGCCCAAGGCCCGGTTGTAATAGAATTTTCGCAACTCGATGACGTCCTGATACATTGCACCCCGCCTCTTGTCGGGTCAGACTGCGGCAAAGCAAGGGAATTGCCAATGCCGCTGGAACTCGTCCCCATCCGTTGTCTGACAGACAATTTCGCCTGGCTCGTGCATGGCAATGGCCAGACCGCGCTGATCGACGCGCCGGAAGCCGCGCCGATCCTGGCCGAGCTTGCGGCGCGCGGCTGGTCGCTCGACCTGATCGCGCTGACGCATCACCATGACGATCACATTCAGGCCGTGCCCGATCTGGTCGCCATGACCGGGGCAAAGGTCATGGGCAATGCCGATGACGCCGCGCGACTTCCGCCACTCGACATTTCCACCCGCCCCGGCGAGACCGTGACGATCTGCGGCGAAGAGGCGGCGGTGATCGACGTTTCCGGGCATACGATCGGCCACGTCGCCTATCACCTGCCGGGCTCTAAGATGGCCTTCACCGCCGATAGCCTGATGGCGATCGGATGCGGACGGCTCTTCGAGGGAACGCCGGAAATGATGTGGGAAAGCCTCTCGCGCCTCAATGCCCTGCCCGGCGAGACACTGATCTGCTCGGGCCATGACTATTGCCGGGGCAATGGCGCATTCGCCCTTTCGATCGAGCCCGGCAATGATGCATTGAGGCAACGGCTGGCCGAGACCGCCGCCGGAAACCGGATCTGCGCCCGTGCCACGCTGGATGAGGAACGCGCGACCAATCCGTTCCTCCGCATCGCGGAATTGCGCGAGGCGCTTGCGATGGGTTCGGCCGATGATGTCGCTGTTTTTGCTGAAATTCGCGCGCGAAAGGACAGGTTCTGAGCATTTCGCCGCATTGCAGCAAGGAAATTCTTGCATCTCGTATCCCGGATCGTCGCGGTGACGGACCGCGTGCTGCCCTGCTTGAAATTCCGGCAAGCGGCAATCACATCTCATTCAACCATCGGAGTTTCGGCGGAAGCCAAGGCAGATACCGCTTGAATTGCGCGAGATTCCACCAATTCTTTATGTATCGTGACAGTCTGGTCAGGTGGACCGCCTTGCGTGGCCCATACCGCCAGCCGACTGACAGGAGCTGAATCGTGCCGTCCTTTTCGAACACTTTGGAACAGGCAATCCATTCCGCGCTGGCTTTGGCCAATGAGCATCGTCATGAACTCGCCACGCTCGAGCATCTGCTGCTCGCGCTGACCGATGAGCCTGACGCAGTCAAGGTGATGCGCGCCTGCAACGTCGATCTGGACGAATTGCGCCGCATGCTCGTCGAATTCATCGAGGACGACCTTTCCACGCTCATCACCGATGTCGAAGGCTCCGAAGCCGTACCGACCGCCGCCTTCCAGCGCGTGATCCAGCGCGCGGCGATCCATGTCCAGTCCTCGGGCCGGACCGAGGTGACGGGCGCGAATGTGCTGGTGGCGATCTTTGCCGAGCGCGAGTCGAACGCCGCCTTCTTCCTGCAGGAACTGGACATGACCCGTTACGACGCGGTCAATTTCATCGCCCATGGCGTGGCCAAGAACCCGTCCTTTTCCGAGAACCGGACGGTGCAGGGGGCCGAGCATCCCGAAGAGGCGCAGACCGAGCAGCCGGCCTCGAAGGATGAATCCGCGCTGTCGAAATATTGCGTCAACCTGAACAAGAAGGCATCTAAGGGCGATGTCGACCCGCTGATCGGCCGCGCCGACGAGGTCGAGCGCTGCATTCAGGTTCTCTGCCGCCGCCGCAAGAACAACCCGCTGCTGGTCGGCGATCCCGGCGTCGGCAAGACCGCCATCGCCGAGGGGCTGGCGCTGAAAATCACCCGAGGCGAGACGCCTGACGTGCTGGCTGGTTCCACCATCTTCTCGCTCGACATGGGCGCGCTGTTGGCCGGGACCCGCTATCGCGGCGATTTCGAGGAACGCCTGAAGGCCGTCGTCAAAGAGCTTGAGGATCACCCCGACGCGATCCTCTTCATCGACGAGATCCATACCGTGATCGGCGCGGGCGCGACCTCGGGCGGCGCGATGGATGCCTCGAACCTGCTGAAACCGGCTTTGTCGGGCGGCAAGCTGCGCTGCATGGGCTCGACGACTTATAAAGAGTTCCGCCAGCATTTCGAGAAAGACCGCGCCCTGTCCCGTCGCTTCCAGAAGATCGACGTGAACGAGCCGACCGTGCCCGACACGATCAAGATCCTGATGGGCCTGAAGCCCAGCTTCGAGAAGCATCACGATCTGCGCTATACCAATGATGCGATCCGCATGGCAGTCGAGCTTTCGGCGCGCTACATCCATGACCGCAAGCTGCCCGACAAGGCCATCGACGTGATCGATGAGGCCGGTGCCGCCCAGCATCTGGTTTCGGAAAGCAAGCGTCGCAAGACCATCGGCCCGAAAGAGATCGAAGCCGTCGTCGCCAAGATCGCCCGCATCCCCCCGAAAAGCGTCTCCAAGGACGATGCGGCGGTGCTGAAGGATCTCGAGGCCACGCTTAAGCGTCTGGTGTTTGGTCAGGATGCCGCGATCGAGGCGCTATCCTCGTCGATCAAGCTGGCGCGTGCGGGCCTGCGCGAGCCCGAAAAACCCATCGGCAACTATCTCTTCGCGGGTCCGACCGGAGTCGGCAAGACCGAGGTGGCCAAGCAACTCGCCTCGACTCTGGGCGTCGAACTGCTGCGCTTCGACATGTCGGAATACATGGAGAAGCACGCGGTCAGCCGCCTGATCGGTGCGCCTCCAGGCTATGTCGGCTTTGATCAGGGTGGACTCCTGACTGACGGCGTGGACCAGCACCCGCATTGCGTGCTGCTGCTCGACGAGATCGAAAAGGCGCATCCGGACGTCTATAATATCCTGTTGCAGGTGATGGATAACGGCAAGCTGACCGACCATAACGGGCGTCAGGTCGATTTCCGCAATGTGATCCTGATCATGACCTCGAATGCGGGCGCTGCCGATCAGGCCAAGGCCGCCTTCGGCTTTGGTCGCGACCGTCGCGAGGGCGAGGATACCGCCGCCATCGAACGCACCTTCACGCCCGAGTTCCGCAACCGTCTGGATGCGGTGATCAGCTTCGCGCCCCTCTCGCGCGAGATCATCGTGCAGGTGGTCGAGAAGTTCGTTCTGCAACTGGAAGCCCAGCTGATCGACCGTGGCGTCCATATCGAACTGACCTCCGAGGCCGCGCATTGGCTGGCTGAAAAGGGCTATGACGACAAGATGGGCGCGCGTCCGCTGGGCCGCGTCATTCAGGAAACGATCAAGAAGCCGCTGGCCGAGGAACTTCTCTTCGGTCGCCTCACCAAAGGCGGCGTGGTCCGCGTCCGGATCGAAGAGGACAAGCCCGTCTTCGACATTACCGGCCCCGAGACCCCGCGCATCAGCAAGTCAAAGCCGCCGCTTCTGACGGCGGATTGATCCGGCAAGTTCGACACGAAAGGCGGCGCTGCGAAGCGCCGCCTTTTCCTTTGGAAGATGGTGGAAAACATCCCGCAAACCGGGGCAATGAACCCGCAGCCAAATCAGCGCTTGGCGCGGCCCTCCTTGATCTTCGCCGCCAGTTCCTTGGCAACCGCGAAAGCGCCCTTGATGCGGTCGGCATCCGAGGGCCAGTCCTGCAGCACCACGATCTTGTTGTCGGTGACCTTCGCCTGCCCCTTCTGGTCATGGATGAATTCGACAAGGCCCGCGGGATTCGGGAATTTGTCGCCGTGGAACTGGATGGTGACACCCTTCGGCCCGGCATCCAGCTTCGAGATATTCGCCCGCTTCGCCATGGCCTTGATGCGGATGACCAGCAGAAGCGTATTCACCTCGCGCGGCAGCGGGCCGAAACGGTCGATCAATTCGGCGGCGAAGCCTTCGAGTTCCACCTTGGTCGTCAGTTCCGCCAGCCGCCTGTATAGCCCCAGCCGGACATCCAGATCAGGAATATAGCTTTCGGGGATCGTCACCGGCACGCCGAGATTCAATTGCGGTGCCCATTCATCCTCGGGCGTGCCTTCGATCTCGCCGGATTTCAGCTTGGCGATCGTTTCCTCCAGCATTTGCTGGTAAAGCTCGAAGCCGACCTCCTTGATATGGCCGGATTGTTCTTCGCCCAAGAGGTTCCCCGCGCCGCGCAGGTCCAAGTCCTGCGAGGCAAGGTTGAAGCCCGCGCCAAGACTGTCGATCGCGCCCAGGAATTTCAGCCGCCGCATCGCCTGCGGGGTCAGCGGCACGCGGGGTTTCGTCGTGAGATAGCAATAGGCCCGCGTCTTCGAGCGCCCCACCCGGCCCCGGATCTGGTAAAGCTGCGCCAGGCCGAACATATCGGCGCGCCAGACCACCATCGTATTCGCGGTCGGGATGTCGAGGCCCGATTCCACGATGGTCGTGGCCAGAAGCACATCCGCGCCCCGGTCGTAAAAGGCATTCATCCGGCTATCCAGATCGCCCGCCGCCAATTGTCCATGAGCAACGATGGTGCTGACCTCGGGGACATGCTCTTTCAGCCAGTCCTCGACCTCGGGCAGGTCCGACAGGCGCGGCACGACGAAGAAGCTCTGCCCGCCGCGATATTTCTCGCGCAGCAAAGCCTCACGGATCGTCACGCTGTCGAACTCGCTGACATAGGTGCGGATCGCGAGCCGGTCCACCGGGGGGGTCCCGATGATCGACAGGTCCCGCACGCCTGTCAGCGATAGCTGCAAGGTCCGCGGAATCGGCGTGGCGGTCAGGGTCAGGACATGGATGTCACTGCGCAACTCCTTGAGCCGCTCCTTATGGGCGACACCGAAATGCTGTTCCTCATCGACGATCAGCAGGCCAAGATTCTTGAACCGCACCTGCTTGGCCAAGACCGCATGGGTGCCGACGACGATATCGACCGTGCCTTCGGCGAGGCCCTTGCGGGTCTCGGTCGCGTCCTTGGCGGAAACGAAGCGCGAGAGCGGGCGGACATTGATCGCCGTGCCCCGGAAACGCTCGGCGAATGTGCGAAAATGCTGGCGCGCCAGCAGCGTCGTGGGCGCGACCACCGCGACCTGACGGCCCTGCGAGGCCGCGATAAAGGCCGCGCGCATCGCCACCTCGGTCTTGCCGAAGCCGACATCGCCGACCACAAGCCGGTCCATCGGACGGCCTGCCGCCAGATCCTCGCTGACATCCGAAATGGCGCTCGCCTGATCCTCGGTCTCGGCATAGGGGAAGCGGGCGGCGAAGCCCTCGATCTCGTGATGCTCCGGCTCCAGCACCGGGGCGGGACGCAAGAGACGCTCGGCCGCGACCCGCATCAGCTTGTCGGCAATGAGCTTGATGCGCTCTTTCAGCTTGGCCTTGCGGGCCTGCCATGCCCCGCCGCCGAGCTTGTCCAGCATCCCCTCTTCATGGCCGTAGCGGCTGAGCAGTTCGATATTCTCGACCGGCAGGTAAAGCCGGTCGCCGCCGGCATATTCCAGCGCCACGCAATCATGCGGCACTTTCAGCGCCATGACGGTTTCCAGCCCGGTATAGCGCCCGATGCCATGCTCCACGTGAACGACGAGATCGCCGGGAGACAGGGTCTGGGTGTCGCGCAGGAAATTCTCGGCCTTGCGGCGCCGCTTCGCACCCCGGATCAGCCGGTCGCCCAGCACGTCCTGTTCCGAGATGACCGCCAGCGGGCCGGTCGCCTGCCCGTCCGAGACAAACCCTTCCTCGAGCGGCCAGACCGCCAGACCCAAGGCACCGGGTTGGTCCGGAAGGTCGCGCATGGTGCCGATCGGTTTGGCCCCAATGACGCCCTCATCGGCCAGAAGCCCGGCCAGACGCTCACGCGCGCCTTCCGAAAAACTCGCGATCACCACGCGGCGCGCGCCGCGCTGGTCGCGCAGGTGATCCGCCAAAGCCTTGAACAGATTTCCCTTTTCGGCCTGGCGTTCCGGGGCGAAATTGCGCCCGACCCGACCGCCCGCATCCAGCACGCCCGGGCCCGGAGGCTGCGGCAATACAGCGAGCTTCAGCACGCGATGCGCGGCGAGCCAGGATTTCCACTCGGCCTCGTCAGGGAACATTTCGGCGGGTGGCACAGGGCGATAGACATTATCGGTGCCGCCCTTGCGTTTGAGGGCCTCGCGCCGGGCCTCGAACTGCTCGCCGATCATGTGCCAGCGCGCATCGCGCACCTGATCGAGATGGTCGTCAGTCACCAGGCTCGCCTCGGGCAGATAGGCGAAGAGACTGTCCATGCGCGCATGGAACCAAGGCAGCCAATGCTCCATCCCGGCCATCTTGCGGCCCGCGCTGATGCCCTCATACAGCGGATCATTCGCGCCGCCGCCATATTCCGCGCGGTAATTCTGGCGGAAGCGGGTGATCGCGTCCTCGTCCAGAATCACCTCGGACATCGGGGCAAGCTCGATCCGGTCGAGCTTTTCGATCGAACGCTGGGTCTCGGCGTCGAAGCGCCGCGCGCCGTCCAGCACGTCGCCGAACATGTCGAGCCGGATCGGCCCGATATCGCCGGGCGGATAGATGTCGATGATACCGCCGCGGACCGCGAAATCGCCAGGCTCGGTCACGGTCGGCGATTGCGAAAAGCCCATCCGGATCAGAAAGGCGCGCAGCGCGCTTTCGTCCATGCGGCTGCCGACAGTGGCTGAGAAACTGGCGTCGCGCAGCGCATCGCGGGGCGGAACGCGCTGCATCGCGGCCGAAAGCGTGGTCAGGATCACGAAGGGACCGCGCAGGGCCTTATGGGCCAGCGCGCTCAGCACCGCCATGCGGGCGGCCATCACGCCGGGCGCGGGCGAGACGCGGTCATAGGGCGTCGTGTCCCAGGCCGGAAATTCCAGCACCACCGCGCCGGGATCGTAAAAGGCCAATGCGGCGCGCATCGCGGCCATGCGCCGGTCGTCGCGGGCGATATGGATCACGGGCTGCCCGCGCGAGAGTTCGCGCAGGACCAGCGCGGCATCGAGCCCCTCGGGGGCGCCGGATAGGATCAGATGGTCGGACATGGGAACCGAGGTAAAGACGGAAAAAGTGAAGTCAAGCGGCTAGAAGCCGAAGGGGTGGTCCAGAAACCACAATGCGGCCCGATAGGCGGTGACCGCGACCACCAGAATCGACAGCCCGGTGATGAGGGCGCGATGCCGCGACATCAGCCGCGAGGCCTGTCCCGCCGCGCCATTCAGGGACAGATCCCCGCGCACCGCGGCCTCGACCAGCAGAGAAAGCCTGTGGGCAAGCCGGATTTCGAGAGGCAAGAGCGCAGCGAAGGGCAGGATCAGCAAGGCCAGCGCCTGCGCCATTTCAAGCCCATAGACAAAGCCCAGGATCACGAGGGCGCTCAGCACGAAGGTCGCCGCGAAGAGCAAAAGCAACGCCTCGGGCCGGCCGATGACCCAGCGCGGCAAGGTCAGCGACAACCAGTCCAGCAGCAGGATCGCCGCTGGATCATCCGGTCCGTCCTTAGGGAGGTGCCGGGCTTTCTGGGCGATGTCAAAGGGAACCCCGGCGATCCGCCGCCCGGCCAGCGACCAGACCAGCGCAAGGACCAGCCAGAACCAGATCGACCCAAAGGATCTGCTGTCGAGAAGCGCAAGTATTCCCTCGGTCAAGGCGGGCGGTCTCCTGAAACTTGATCGGAACCTAGCCCCAGCTTGGGGAAAGGAAAACCTCGAACGCACGGCTTGGGTCCGCGGGGGTTGCGCCCCTGCAACTGAGGGTGCAGTTTCGGACCCGCCACCCGTCAGGAAAGCCTCTGCCATGCCCGATCCGATCCTCGCCCCGTTTCCGGCCACCCGCCTGCGTCGCTTGCGGCGCACCCCCGCCCTGCGCGCCCTGACGACCGAGACGAACCTGACGGCGGGAAACCTGATCTGGCCGATCTTCGTGACCGAGATCGCGGGCGGCGAAGGCGAGATCCCTTCGATGCCCGGCGTCCAGCGCCTGACGCTTGACGGCGCGAAACGCGCGGCCGAAACCGCGATGCGGCTCAACATCCCGGCCCTGTGCATCTTTCCCCATTCCGATCCCGACCAAAAGACCGAAGGTTGCGAGCGCGCCTGGGACCCCGAGAATATCGGCAACCGCGCCATCCGCGCCATCAAGGAGGTCGCGCCCGATCTTGCGGTGATGACCGACATCGCGCTCGACCCCTATAACGCCAATGGCCATGACGGGCTGGTGCGCGACGGGGTGATCCTGAATGACGAGACCGTCGAGGCGCTGGTGCGCATGGCGCTGGTCCAGGCCGAGGCCGGGGCGGATATCCTTGGGCCCTCGGACATGATGGACGGGCGCATCGGGGCGCTGCGCGGCGCGCTCGAGTCCCATGGTCGCAAGGATGTCGCGATCCTCTCTTATGCAGCGAAATATGCCAGCGGCTTCTATGGGCCGTTCCGCGACGCGGTGGGGGCCTCTGGGCGGCTCGTCGGCGACAAGAAGACCTATCAGATGAATCCCGCGAATCGTGAAGAGGCGCTGCGCTGCGTCGCGCGCGACCTTGCCGAAGGGGCAGATATGGTGATGGTCAAGCCGGGGATGCCCTATCTCGATATCTGCCGCGAGGTGAAGGACCGCTTCGCCGCGCCGACCTATGCCTATCAGGTCAGCGGTGAATATGCGATGCTCGAAGGCGCGATCCGCAATGGCTGGCTGGGTCGCGGCGTGGTTCTGGAAAGCCTGATCGCGTTTCGCCGGGCGGGCTGCGACGGCATCCTGACCTATTACGCCCCCGAAATTGCCGAAATGCTGGCATGACGGCCGGATTGCTTCTATCATCCCAGACCAACGAGCGGGACAACCGCCGATCAGAGGGACGAGGAAAGATGCAATCCATCAAGGGGCTGAGCAGGCGCAACCTGCTACTGGGCGGCGCGGCTCTCGGGCTTGCCGGATGTTCCAACGCGGTCGGCCAGGATGCCGATGCGCGGCTTGACGCCAGGGTCGATGCGACGCGGAACTATCTGCTGCAGAACTATCCCAACGAGGCCGCCTTGGCCCAGGGCGCGCGCGGCGTCCTTTACATGCCGCTCATGACCGAGGCCGGATTCGGCGTCGGCGGGGCCTATGGTCAGGGTGCGCTGCGCATCAACAATATCACGGTCGATTATTACTCGGCGACGCAGGCCAGTGTGGGCTTTCAGATCGGCGCCCAGCAATATGCCCATGTGCTGATCTTTCAGACCGATCAGGCGCTGGCGAATTTCCGCAGCGCACCGGGATGGGTGGCCGAGGCGGATGCCTATTACACCCTGCCCTCGCGCGGCATGACCACGAATATCGACACGATCCGGGCGCAATACCCCGTCGTGGCGGTGATCTTTGGGCAATCGGGCTTGATGGCCGGTGCGGCGATCGCCGGGACGAAATACAACCGCGTGATCCCCTCGACCTTCTGAGACCAGTGGAAAGGCCACAAGCCGCGGCCTTTCGCTGCCTGTGGCCGATCAGCTGCCGTGAATGATGCGGACGTAATTCGTCGTTTCGCGATAGGGCGGCACGCCGCCATATTTTTGAACCGCGCCCGGACCCGCATTATAAGCCGCAAGCGCCAGTTTCCAGCTGCCGAAGGTGTTGTACATCATCCGCAGATAGCGCGCCCCGCCTTCCAGATTCTGCAGCGGATCGCTGGCATTGACGCCCAACTTCGCCGCCGTTCCTGGCATCAGCTGCGCCAGACCCTGCGCGCCCTTATGCGAGCGTGCCGAGGGGTTCCAACCCGATTCCTGCTGGACAAGGCGCAGGAACAGATCCTCGGGCACGCCATGTTTGCGCGCCATCGCCTTGGCATGGGGCAGATACTGGCTGCGGCGGTTGCCGCGATAGGCCGGGATCGCGCTGGGAAGGTCGATATCGACGACACTTTTCGTCGAAGTTCCGGCCGGCTTCAGCCGCGCGGATTGCTGATACTGTCCGGAAAGGCGCGAATCCATCAGCCGGGTCTGGCGCTCGAACTGGGCGATCCGGGATTTGCCTGTTTTCTGCAACCGCAGACCTTCGGCACCGGCCGGCATCGCCAGCCCCAGTCCCAAGGTCACGGCCAAAACCGCATGGCCCACGAATCGCAGCCCGGCGCGTGCAGGTGAAAGCATCTTTCGTCCCTCATGCCGTCATTGGTTTTTTGCCGAGCACTATAGCTCAAAAGACCGGAAATCCTGCAAGTTCGATTCATCTTCGCCGCCGACAGGCTTTCAAATCGGCAGAAACCTGCCCAAGCGTGGCGGTGGGGACACATCACAAGCGCCCTGCCGAAAGGCCTTGGGGCCTTGCCGCGAAGGGGCAAGAGGGTCTAGACCAGCGAAGAACAAGACACGCAAGGACAAAGGACCGTTTGCATGGCAGGCAGCGTGAACAAGGTGATCCTGATCGGCAATCTGGGCCAAGATCCCGAGATCCGCAATTTTCCGAATGGTGGCAAGGTCGCCAATCTGCGGATTGCAACCTCGGAGACCTGGAAGGACCGCAATACCGGCGAGCGCAAGGAACGCACCGAATGGCACACGGTCGCGATCTATTCGGAACCGCTGGTGCGCGTGGCCGAGCAATTCCTGAAGAAAGGCTCCAAGATCTATGTCGAGGGCCAGCTGGAAACGCGCAAATGGCAGGACCAGCAGGGCAATGACCGCTACTCGACCGAGGTGGCGCTGCGCCCCTTCCGCAGCGAGTTGACCATGCTCGACGGCCGCGCCGGCGGCGGCCAGCGTGACGACAGCTATGGCGGTGGTGGCGGCTATGGCGGCGGCTATGAGGGCGGCTCGGGCGGCCAGTCCTCGGGCGGCGGCTATGGCGGCGGCGGTCGCGGCGGCCCGGCGTCGGGCGGAGGCCGGTCGGACTTCGACGACGAGATCCCGTTTTAGGGCACAAACTTCCAGATCGGAAGTTTGACAGAAAAAGGCCCTTACCTCAGAGGGGTAAGGGGCTACTATCGAACGAAAGGTGAATGCAAGCAGTTCGATATTGGGCATGCCATCACAACAGCGGAAGTTTCGACGAGTCTCGATCCATCTCCGACCGGACGGAGAGCGTTTGCCGATCCTCCTCGAAGCAGGTGGCTGCCCTGCCTACTACCCGACCTGCCTCCTCTTGGATCTACGCACCAAGAATGCCGCATGGCGAACCATGGAGGTCTTGGCCAATGACCTCCTCCATCTCGAGCATATCCTTATCTTTGCTGGCATTACCGGTATCGAGCGCAGAATGGAGGATGGCCGATACTTGGATTCGTCCGAAGTTCACATCATTGCCGATCTTTGCGGCGTGTCGCTTGCTCGACTCCGCAAGTTAAGCGAGCTGAAAGTGGCTCCAGCCAGCCTCGATCAGGCTTTCGCCCAAGAGCACGCAGTCACCAACATCGTTAAGCATCGGCGCATCACGAACATCGCTCGCTACCTCGACTTGATTGCCCGGGTCGGTGAAGCTCACGTCTTAGCCCCCGGTATTCGACGGGAACCCGTCATGCAGCGTGAGGCGATGCTCGACAACTTGCGCCAGCTCCGTCCCAGATTTCGGCACTCCAGGGGGCGGAGGACCGTGGAATATCAGGATCTGGCGCGCGTAATAGAGTTCATCATGATCGGCGACCCTGAAGCGATATGGAGCAAAGCAGAAATCCGTAGCCGCAATTGGGCGATTGTCACTACCCTTGCCCTCCTGGGCCTCCGCCAGGGCGAACTTCGACAACTGAAAACCTCGGACGTAAACACTAACGTCGGAAGACTGACAGTTGCTCGCCGCTCCGACGATCAGGAAGACCCTCGACTTCGCGAACCTAATGCTAAGATCTCTGATCGAATCGTTCCGCTCCTCGACGTCGTGTCTGAGCGTATCGAGGATTATCTCTATAACCACCAAAGCCACGCCGCCGAATTTTCCGGATCAACTTTCTTGTTCCTTAGCCACGGTCCCACGTCGCGGGGCCAACCAACGCCGGCCAGTTGCGGGCACCCGCTGAAGTGACATCGCGCTGCCCAGGTCGGCGGCTCCTGCACATGCCGGGCAATGCACATGGGCAAGGCCCTGCGCCCACTCAAGGGGCGCGTGAGCAGGATCCTCCGGGACCAACGCCGAGCCTTGCGGCAGTCTTGGAAACGCTCTGGCTGTCGGTCGCCCGTTGGCGCTGTCTTCCGATGAGCAAGGGCAATAACTCTTCCCTGCACGAAGCCGCGACCGATTGCACCGCCAAGTGCAAGGCGCGGGTCAGTCATACATTCGGCATCAAGAACCCGCCGCGCCACCTTATCGGCGAGGGCTACGCCCTCGGTGCCCGCAGCTTTTCCGGCAACCCATATGATGCCCAGACCCTGACACCTGCCCTGAAGAAGTCGCCATCTCGACCAGCAGCCTGCCCGCTCTCGCCGTCGTTGATCGCGGCCATGGCGTGGGGTCCAGCAAGAACATGAGCAGCGGCATGCGAAGCTGCAACATGGCGCCGCCGACCAAGCTACCGAGTCCGGTCTAAACAACTCAGAACACATTGAGTTTTCGTGAGAAAGCTGGGGTTTTTTGGCTTTGAAACGCAGGGTTTCGTATGCTTTGGCCAGAAACCTTGCGATTCCAGGTGCCTGATGAAACCCCATTCCCGCGTCCCTGAACAGGATGACCTGCTCCGCCCGCGGCTGGTCGACATGATCGACGCCCGTCATGAGCAGGTAAAACTCGCGGCGCTCATCGACTGGGATTTCTTCGAACGGGAATGGGCGAGCTTCTTCCCCTCGCACCAAGGCCGACCGGCAACCTCGCCACACCTGGTTGCAGGGCTGATGTATCTGCAGCATGCCTTCAAGCTCTCGGACGAGGCGGTTATCGCGCGCTGGGTCGAGAATCCCTACTACCAGCACTTCACGGGCGAGACCTTCTTCCAGCACCACCCGCCGATCGATCCATCCTCTCTGACCCGCTGACGCAAGCGGATCGGCAAAGAGGGCGTGGAATAGTGGTTCCCGGGAAAGCTGCGGGCGCCGACGACGACGCCCTCATCGATGGTGGTGGCGAGGCTGACCTTTGTGCCGAACTCGTAACGGATGTGGGCCTTGCCCTTGGAGATACAGTCGACCTCCGCTCGTGCGGGGAATAGATCTTATCCTTGCTCTTCGGACCCTGCTCGAGCAGGCAACCGACCAGCCAGAGTGCTTCACCGCGGCCATCGCGGCCACGGTGTGAACAGCACCAAAGTCCTGATCAGCGGCATGCGACGCGGCCTCACGCCGTTACTGGCAGGGCTGTTGAAACGGCGCGGTGCCATCGGGCCCGAGATGGCCACATTAAAGCAGACGGTCGTCTCGCCAGATCTCCGCTGAAAGGCCGCATCGGCGATGCCGTCTTCGCCGTCCTTTGCGCCTGCGGCCACAATATCCGAAAGATCCTCGCCCATCTCCGAGCGATTTTGTCGCTGTTCTTTCAGATGCTCGCCGCGATCCTTTGGCAGGAAAATCCCCGCAGCGGGGTCACAATCGGCGCCTGAAAGGTTATTCAGACCGGACTCCTGAAGCGGCGTCGCGCCACCAAGCCCGATATCTCCCAGATGAAGGGGACCGTCGCTGCGCCAATGCCCGCTCAAAGGCCGCATCGGCGATGCCCTCCGCGCCGCGCTCTGCGCTTTCGGCCATGCCGACGCCCGCCGTTGCGGAGGTCATCTGGGATGCAAGGATTGCCAAGATAAGGTCGCACTCGCCTGAAGCGATTGTGCGGAACGGAGTAGCTATACCCCCACTGATCGAAACGGGCGCTGTCACGTGCCCCTTCTTCGTGTCCGTCCCCGGTGTGGCGAAGATGGGCCCGGCCGAAACGGCAAGGACCGCGCCCATTGCCGGGCGCGGTCCTGCTTGATCGGATATGATCCGGAAGATCTTACTTGATCTTGCCTTCTTTGTACTCGACGTGCTTGCGCACGACCGGGTCGTATTTGTTGACCGTCATCTTCTCGGTCATCGTGCGGGCGTTCTTCTTGGTAACGTAGAAGTGCCCGGTCCCGGCCGAGGAGTTCAGGCGGATCTTGATCGTCGTCGGCTTCGCCATGTGCTTCGCTCCTGCTGTGGGGCAAAACGCGTATAGCAAACCCCGTGGAATCTCTTGAAGCCCGCCTTTTAGCCATCGGGCCGCCAAAGTCAACGCAGAATCCGGCGCGAGACCTCGGTTTTCCTCGTGAAACGCTGGATCTGAGGTCAGGGATAAAGGTATTTCAGCCAGTTCCCATGCACCCAGCCCAGACCTCGCCCCGTGATCTGGCGTTTCGGTCCGTTATTGCCGCATAGATCGCGCTCCTTCACCCCGGCTTTCGATACGGCGATTCCCACCCAGTCGCCGCGCCGTTCGATCTCGGTCACGCGGTCGCCATTGTGCAATTCGCCCAGCTTGCGGTACTTCGCCCCCGGCCCCGAGCGGAGGGCGAGAAACCCGTCCCCGCCCGGCTTGAGCCCGCTCACCTCGCTGATGCCGCAGGTGGCGGCCTGACCGTCGCCTGCCATCTCGTGGATCGGCACATCGAGCCCCTGCGCGGCGGCTCCACCGGCAAAGATCATCAGGAAAACGGTCGCAAGACGCATCATCCGCCTCCCCCAGAACGGAACAAGGATAGCATGGGATCTGGGCGATACATCGGGAATTGCGCGGATGGCCTGTAAGCCGGATTTTGTTCCGGGGTTGCCCCCTTCGATGACCATTCCTCTGGCCCCGCCATTGCTGACGGGATCTAGCTGCCAACCCGGACCTGCTGGGGCGAAAGCAGCCCTGTCTTGCGACACGCGGTCCCTATTCGGCATTGCTCCCGGTGGGGCTTGCCTTGCCGGTCCTGTTGCCAGTCCCGCGGTGGGCTCTTACCCCACCGTTTCACCCTTACCCATGCAAGCATGGGCGGTCTGTTCTCTGTGGCGCTTTCCCTAGGGTTACCCCCGCCGGGCGTTACCCGGCACCGTGCCTTCATGGAGTCCGGACTTTCCTCGACGATTGCTCGCCGCGGTCATCCGGCCATCCGCGCAAGGGCCAGATATGCCGCCCCAGTTGTCGGGTCAAGGGGCGGGTCAGGCCTAAGGGGCGCTGACCCAGACCTTCGCCGCCTCAAGCGCGTTGCCCGGAAAGACCGCGACCTCGCTGGGCATGAGCGGTGCAAAGAGCTTCACCGAGCGGGTGATCCAACCGATATCGGTGACGAGCGCCACCCGCTCGAAGCTGCGCCAATGCGTCAGGCCCAGCCGCGCATCGTCCCAGATCGCGCCTGCCGAATAGCCCTCGAACTCGGGGCCAAGCGCCATGAGCAGCCGGACCTTGCCGAATTTGTCGGCCTTTTCGCGCACCAAGGGGATCAGCACGTCGTCATAATCGCGCGAGGTGACCTCGCCCATGGCGCGGATCGCGATGACGTTGTCGGGAAAGCCGTCGAGCAGGCGGTAGCCCTCGGGTGCGGTTTCGTCGGCACCGGCCCATGCGATGGCCTGATCCTGCTCCTTGACGTCGAAATGCCGGATGCGGGCCTGCGCAAAGACATTGGCAAGCCCCGGCACGAGCGAGAGGCCCATCACATCCGTCACCACCGCCACGCGCGGCAAGGTTGAGGCATGTTTGCGGATCACCTCGAAATGCGCCTTGAGCGCGGAAAGCCCCTCCCAATGGGGTATGCCGGTCGGAAAGACCACCAGCCCCGGCAACTTGCCATGGGCCTTGGAATAGGCCGCTATGGCCTCTCCCAGCGCCTCGAAATCCGAGGCGGGCAGCACCCCCTCGGGACGGGCCAATATCACATTGCGCTTGTCGTCGGTTTCGATCTTCAGCATGGGGGACCTCCCTGATGGCAGATCCCGAACGCCGAAGGGGGCCAATGGGTTCTCAGAACGGCACGTCGTCCAGAGCGCCCCCGCCCGAGGAAGGCTGCACATAGCCCGCCTTGATCGTCTTGAAGCCGGTCGGGAATTCGATGGTCAGCGTATCCTCGGCGATGCCCATGATGGTGCCATTGCCGAATTTCTGGTGAAACACCCGGTCTCCGACCTTATAGGTCATGCTAGGCGAAGCATCGATGGTGACCGGCACGCGCGGTTTCACCTGCACCGGCTTGCTGCCGCGCTCCTGCATCCGCTTCCAGCCCGGCGAGTTGTAGACATCGGCCTTGGAGGCGCGGTCATGCATCGAGCTTTGCCCGAACGCGGGCTGGCCGAAGCTTTGCGCCGCCGCGCCATAGCCGCCGCCGTAAAGGCCGGGCGGGGTCAGCACATCGACATGGTCCTCGGGCAGTTCGTCGATGAAGCGCGAGGGCAGCGAGCTTTGCCATTGCCCATACATGCGGCGGTTTCCGGCGAAGCTGATCGTCACCAATTCCTCGCCGCGGGTGATCCCCACATAAGCGAGGCGGCGTTCCTCTTCGAGGCCCTTGGTCCCGCTCTCGTCCATGCTGCGCTGGCTCGGGAACAGCCCATCCTCCCAACCGGGCAGGAAGACGATGGGATATTCGAGCCCCTTGGCGGCGTGCAGCGTCATGATCGACACTTCCTCGGCTTGCTCGTCCTTCTGGGTGTCCATGACCAGCGCGACATGTTCAAGGAATCCCTGAAGATTGTCGAATTCCTCAAGCGCCTTCACGAGTTCCTTGAGGTTTTCCAGTCGACCCGGCGCATCGGGCGATTTGTCGTTCTGCCACATGGCAGTATAGCCGGATTCGTCCAAGATACGCTCGGCCAGTTCGACATGGTTGGCCGAGCTATCGATGGCATCGGCGTGCCAGCGCCCCATGCCCTCGACAAAGACCCGAAGCGCGCCCGCGGCCTTGCCGCCAAGCGCCCCCACGGCCACGGCCGAGGCCGCGCCCTCCAGCAGCGACAACCCGCGCTCGCGCGCCTCGCGCTGGATGGTCTGCACCGCCTTTTCGCCAAGGCCGCGCTTGGGCAGGTTCACCACCCGCTCGAAGGCGAGGTCGTCGGTTGGGCTAACCGCCAGCCGGAAATAGGCCATCGCATCGCGGATTTCCTGTCGCTCATAGAAGCGCGGACCCCCAATGACGCGGTAGGGCAGACCAATGGTCATGAAGCGGTCCTCAAATGACCGCATCTGATGGCTGGCCCGCACGAGGATCGCGATATCGTTCAGGCTGTGCTTGCCGACGGAATGGCGATGGCCGCCTTGGAAGCTTTCGATTTCCTCGCCGATCCAGCGTGCCTCGGCCTCGCTGTCCCAATGGCCTATCAGGCGCAGGCGCTCGCCGCCCTCGGCCTCGGTCCAAAGGGTCTTGCCCAAGCGGCCCTTGTTCGCCGCAATCAGCCCCGAGGCCGCCGCCAGAATATGCGCGGTCGAGCGGTAATTCTGTTCCAGCCGGATGACCTTGGCGCCGGGGAAATCGCTCTCAAACCGCAGGATATTGCCGACCTCGGCGCCGCGCCAGCCATAGATCGACTGGTCGTCATCGCCGACGCAGCAGATATTGCGATGGGCGCGGGCCAGCAGCCGCAGCCACATATATTGCGCGACGTTGGTGTCCTGATACTCGTCCACAAGGATATAGCGGAAACGATCTTGCCATTGGTGCAGCACATCGGGATGGGCCTGGAAGATCGTGACGCAATGCATCAGCAGGTCGCCGAAATCGACCGCGTTCAGTTCGAGCAGGCGGCGCTGATAGGCGGCATAGAGCCGCGCGCCTTTGCCGTCGAAGCTCGCGATCTCGCTGCGCGGCACGTTGGGCGGCGTCAGGCAGCGGTTCTTCCAGCTATCGATCAGCCCGGCCAAGGCACGGGCAGGCCAGCGCTTGTCGTCGATATTCTCGGCCGAAAGCAACTGCTTCAGCAGCCGGATCTGGTCGTCGGTGTCGAGAATGGTGAAGCTGGGCTTCAGATGCAGGGTCGCATCGCCTACCAGTTCGGCATGGCGGCGCAGGATCTTGACGCTGACGCTGTGGAAGGTGCCAAGCCACGGCATCCCCTCGACCGTCTCGCCCAGAAGGCGACCGATGCGGTCCTTCATCTCGCGCGCAGCCTTATTGGTGAAAGTCACCGCGAGAATTTGCCCCGGACGCGCCTTGCCCAAGGTCAGAAGATGCGCGATCCGGGTGGTCAAGGCGCGTGTCTTGCCCGTCCCCGCACCCGCAAGCAACAGGACCGGGCCGTCGAGTTCCTCGACCGCCGCGCGCTGCGCCGGGTTCAGCCCGTCGAGATAGGGCATGGGTCGTGCGCCCATCGCCCGCTGCGACAGGGGGACCACGGGGGCCGTGGCGGCCTCGAAGGCATCAAACTCGTCGAAATCACTCATGGCGTCAGCATAGACTCTGCCTGCGCGTGGGGAAAGCCCGTGTTCACGCCTTGTTCACATCACGCCCGAAGGCCCGCGAAAATCGAAGGGTCGAGGCTTACCTGCGCGAAAGTCTCGCCCTGCGTCAGCACCGAAACCGCATCATGGGAATGCAGCGATTCCTGATGGCTGGCAACCACGCGAAAGTCGCCGATGCGCGGATCCGCCATCAGTCCGGCGGCAAAGGCGCGCACGGCATCCTCGACAAAGATCGGGTTGGCGGCATTGAGTTCCGCGAAAGCCTGCTCATCCTCGCGCTTGACCATGACTTGGGTTTCGGTCGGCACGGCGGCGCGGCAGAGATCCACCAGATCCTCGAACCAGATCCGCTCATGGCCCAAGACCACCGCCGAAATCCGCGCAATGGAACGCTGAGAATGGGGCGTCGCCAGTTGCCCGCGCATCTGCCGGGCATGTTCCGACAGTTCCAGCGAGCAGGGGCAGGTCGAACTATAAACGAAATCCAGATGCATGATCTGAAGCCGCTGGCCGGCACGTTCCACGAGTTCCAACGCGATATCGTAATATTGCCAACCGCTCAGCCCCGAGCGCAGCGATTCCACCCGCATCGGGAAGCTGAAGCGCATCTGAATACGCGCGTCCAGACTTTCGAGGTCGGATTTGTAATCATCCAGCGCCGCTTCCAGCACACCCATCGAAAAACGCTTCTCGGCATGGGCATAGAAGCTGCGCATGATGCGGGACATATTGATGCCCTTGCGGTCGGCTTCAAGGCTGACCGTGCCGGTGACGCTGGTTTCCAGCGTGATCTCACCACCCTCACGGGTCTGGTAGCGGATCGGCAGGCGGAAATTCGAGATGCCGACATGCTGGATCGGGGCGCGTGCGCCCACGATCAGGCTGGCCGGCCCGTTTTGCAGATCGGGAAGGCTGGCCTTGTAGCTGTCATCGACACGGAAATCCGCGGGATATTCGCGTTTGAGCGCCGGATAGGCGCGTTCGGTCGCGATGGGGCGGGCTTCGGTCATGGTCGTCTCCCCCTTGCAGGTCGGGAACAATCTGGGATCTGGGGACGAAAATTAAAGGGGCGGCACGACCGCCCCGTGACAAGCCGCCCCTGTTTTTATGCGAGTGCCTCGCGGAAATCCGCAAGAAGATCGTCCGCATCCTCAAGTCCGATGGACAGGCGCAGCAAACCCGCCGTGATGCCCAACCCAGCCTGAACCTCGGGGGACAGACGCGAATGCGTCGTGGTCGAGGGATGGGTCACGATGGATTTCGCGTCGCCCAGATTGTTCGAAATCTGGAAAATCTTCATCTTGTTCATCGCGGAATAGGCGCGTTCCTTGCTGCCCACATCCACGGCGACCATCGTGCCACCCGCGCCCATCTGACGCATCGCCAGATCGTGCTGGGCATGGCTTTCAAGGCCCGGATAAATCACTTTCAGCGCGGGATCGGCCTGCAAAGCGGTGGCAAAGGCCGACGCGGTCTCGGACATGGCGCGCACACGCAGGTCCAGCGTGGTCAGACCGTTCAGCATGATCCAAGCGTTGAAGGGGCTGATCGCCGCACCGGTATGCTTGAGATAAGGCTCGGCCACTTCGCGCACGAACTGCTTGGTGCCGCAGATCACGCCGCCAAGGCAGCGCCCTGCCCCGTCGATATGCTTGGTCGAGGAATAGACCACGACATCGGCGCCCTGAGCGATAGCCTGCGAATAGACCGGAGTGGCAAAGACGTTATCGACGATGACCAGCGCGCCGACCGCATGGGCCAGTTCCGCGACGCCCGCGATATCGACCAGTTCCAGCGTCGGGTTCGAGACGGATTCAAAGAACACCGCGCGGGTCGTCGGACGGATCGCCGCCCGCCAGGCGTCAAGATCGGTGCCATCGACGTAAGTCACCTCGACCCCGAAGCGGGCCAGCACATCCAGGACATAGAGGCAGGAACCGAACAGCGCCTTGGCCGAGACGATGTGATCGCCGGGCTTCGCAAAGCTCATCAGCGCACCATTGACGGCGGCCATGCCGCTGGCAGTGGCAAAGGCGTCCTCGGCCCCTTCCAGATTGGCGATGCGATCCTCGAACATGCGCGAGGTCGGGTTGCCGTAGCGGGCGTAGATGAACTCGTCATCGCCGACCTTGATGAAGCGGGCCTCGGCCTGCTCGGCGCTGTCATAGGAAAAACCCTGCGTCATGAACAAAGCCTCGGCCATCTCGCCATATTGGCTGCGGCGAATGCCGTGATGGACGGCGCGGGTGCGCGGATGCAGAGGCTTATCGGTCATGTGCGGACTCCTGTGCGTGGGAGGTCCGGTTACTCCTGCACAGGAAATGGCGCAAGGGTCGTCGGGCTATTCGCTGTCGCGCGGCAGCGCGTGACGCTCGAAGAGTTTCGAATTCAGCACGAAAAAGACGACCATCAGCAGCGGCAGGCCAAAAGTCTTGAAATTAACCCAGGCGGTTTCGGACATCATGCGCCAGACGAATTCATTGGCTACAGCAAGGCCCAGGAACAGCGCCGCCATACGGCCGGTCAGGATACGCCAGCCCGTCTCGCTCATCGGCAGGGCCTCGGCCATGACCAGCCCCAGCCAGTTGCGGCGCAGCATCAGGCTAAGACCCAGAGTGCCCGCGAAAAGCAGGTAAATGATCGTCGGCTTCATCTTGAAGAATTTCGGGTCGTTCAACCAGACCGACAGCCCGCCGAACAGCACCACCAGCACCAGGGTCGCGATCTGCATGGCCGAAAGCCTGCCAGTCAGCCGCCACAGCGCCAGCGTCGTCGCGACCAGCACCGGAATGAAAATCAGCGTGGCGACGACGAAGCCGGAATATTCCGTGCCCGCCAAGGTCACCGTCTTGTCGCGCAGCCGCATGAAGGCCAGGAAGAACAGCGCGACGGGGCCAAGCTCCAACGCGGTCTTCAGCCAGGGGTTTATCTTTTTCGGGTCGCTCATCGGGGCCTCGGCATTCTGTCAGTCGGCCTTGTTTCTGGCCCACAAGGCCCGATCAGTCCAGCCGGATCGCGGCAAGGATCGGGCCGGTCGCACGGCCCTCGCGCGGGCCTGCCTCCTGCGCGAGGATGGCGTGACGCGTATCGGGCGGGAAATCCGGACCTTTGGCACCACTTGCGCGCGCCGTCGCCGTGACATTCATGCGCAGCGGCGCCCGCCCGTCCCATTCCGCGATCCGCTCGGCATCCAGAACGACATTGCGATAAGTAACGATCATGCCGCGATTTTCACCTGCATGGATCTCGATCCGGCGTTCAGGAACATAGCGCACCAGCAGGATCACCACACCGTTGCGGATCTGGGCGCGCGGCGTGAGTTCAAGCCGGAACCCTTCGGGCTGCGGCGTCGAGGTCACCAGAACCGGGGCAGGTCGGGCCATCTGGGCCTCGACCAGTGCCATCAACTCGGCGGGGTTGACCTGCAGCATGGTGTCCGTGCCGCCCACGACCATCTGAGGGGTGTAGACAGCGCGTTCGCGCCAGGCATGGGCATAGGCCTTTTGCCGGCGGGTAAATTCGGGCCGCGCGAACTCATCTGCCCAGCCAAGATAGTCCCAGTAATCGACATGCCACGCCAGGGCCAGGATATCCTCGCGCGCGGCAAGGTCGTTGAGCATCTGATCCGCGGGCGGGCAGCTTGAACAGCCCTGCGAGGTGAACAGTTCCACCACCACGGGCGAATGGCCGCGCACCGCCGAGAACTCGCGCGCCTGCGCGCTCCGGCGCTCGGCAAAGGCGGGGGCAACGCCATCGGCATCTGCATTGATCCGGCCCATGCTGAGATCAGCAGAACTGCCAGCGCGAAACCCGTTCCGGCCCTCGGGGGCCTCGATCAGACCGATCCGGCCGTCATCCTCGGGCTGTGCCTCGGGACTGTCGGAAAAGGACGGATTCGGGCCTCGTTCCGGCTCGCTCGCCACGCCTTCGGAAGGGCCGCGCGGATCCATGCCCGCCCGCTCTTGCGCAAGGACGGGCTGTGCCGCGACCGAAGCCATGACAAGCGCCAGCATGGCCAGTCCCTGAGTGAGAGCACCAATACGCCCTCCCCGCTGCCCGTCCCGTAGGCGCGTGCAACCTTTTGCCATGCCAGACGTCATAATTCCCGAATATCCCAATGTTATGGTCTTGCCTCACCTAACGCCCATGCGTCACGCTCCGCAAATCAAGGCTATGTTAGCAGCGCGCGTGCGGCGCGTGATCGTTGCGCGAAACCCACATCCAACGGCGCGCGTTACGGTATGCGATAGTATACAAACCTGCCCCGTCCCTCTTGATCGGCTGCCGGAAAAGCGCCACATCTCGGGACGACACAGTCATTCAGCCACCTTGCGACAAGGAGAGGGAGCCGAGTCATGCCCATTCAAACCGGAACCGATACTGCAGGCACGCGCCGCCAGCTTGAGGTGGCAGGCGCCTCGATCGCCTATTACTCGATCGACGCCGCAACCGAAGCGGGCCTGGGCGATTTCTCGAAGCTTCCCGCCTCGCTCAAGGTCGTTCTAGAGAACCTGCTGCGCTTCGAGGATGGCGGCCGCACGGTCAGCGTGGACGACATCAAGGCCTTCGCCGAATGGGCGACCCTTGGCGGCAAGAACCCGCGCGAGATCGCCTATCGCCCGGCCCGCGTTTTGATGCAGGATTTCACCGGCGTTCCGGCGGTCGTGGACCTTGCCGCCATGCGCGACGGCATCAAGGCGCTTGGCGGCGATCCTCAGAAGATCAACCCGCTGAACCCGGTCGATCTCGTCATCGACCATTCGGTGATGATCGACGAATTCGGCACCCCCCGCGCCTTCCAGAAGAATGTCGAGCTGGAATATGAGCGCAATATGGAGCGTTACACCTTCCTGAAATGGGGCCAGAACGCGTTCAACAATTTCCGCGTCGTGCCGCCCGGCACCGGCATCTGCCATCAGGTCAATCTCGAATATCTCGCCCAGACCGTCTGGACCGACAAGGATCAGAACGGTGTCGAAGTTGCCTATCCGGACACTCTGGTCGGCACTGACAGCCACACGACCATGGTCAACGGCCTCGCGGTGCTCGGCTGGGGCGTCGGCGGGATCGAGGCCGAGGCGGCAATGCTGGGCCAGCCGATCTCGATGCTGATCCCGGAAGTCGTCGGCTTCAAGATCACCGGCGCGCTGAAGGAAGGCGTGACCGCGACCGACCTCGTCCTCAAGGTCGTGCAGATGCTGCGCAAGCATGGCGTGGTCGGCAAATTCGTCGAATTCTACGGCGAGGGTCTGGACCATATGCCGCTGGCCGACCGCGCCACCATCGCCAACATGGCCCCGGAATATGGCGCGACCTGCGGCTTTTTCCCCATCGACGATGAAACCCTGCGCTATCTGCGCCAAACCGGACGCGAGGAAAGCCGCATCGCTCTGGTCGAAGCCTATGCGAAGGAAAACGGCTTCTGGCGCGGCAAGAACTACGCCCCGGTCTATTCCTCGACGCTGGAACTGGATCAGGGCGACGTGGTCCCCGCGATTTCCGGTCCAAAGCGCCCGCAGGACCATGTCGCGCTGACCGATTCGGCCCGTGAATTCCGCAAATATATCTGCGACACGCGCAAGCTGCCGGAACCCACCGCCAATGGCGAACGCCGCTGGAGCGCCGAGGGCGGAGCCCCTGCCCCCACGGACCTGCCCGGCCATCACGAGGGCTATAACGAAGGCGCGGTCGAGGGTCAGGATTACAAACTGCATGACGGCTCGGTCGTGATTGCCTCGATCACCTCCTGCACCAATACCTCGAACCCCTATGTGCTGATGGCTGCGGGTCTGGTCGCCCGCAAGGCGCGCGCTCTTGGGTTGACGCGCAAGCCTTGGGTCAAGACCTCGCTCGCCCCCGGCTCGCAGGTGGTCGAGGAATATCTGAAGGCCGCAAACCTGCAGGAGGATCTGGACGCGCTTGGCTTCAACCTTGTCGGCTTCGGCTGCACCACCTGCATTGGGAATTCGGGGCCGTTGCAGGCGGAAATATCGAAGTCGATCAACGAAAACGACCTTGTCGCGGTGTCGGTCCTGTCGGGGAATCGCAACTTCGAGGGCCGGATTTCCCCCGATGTGCGCGCGAATTATCTGGCCTCACCGCCGCTCGTCGTGGCCTATGCGATTGCGGGCGACATGAATATCGACCTGACCAGCGAACCGCTGGGCTATAGCTCCGAAGGCGCGCCTGTTTTCCTCAAAGACATCTGGCCGACATCGAAAGAGGTCGCGGAACTGGTCGACAGCATCGTCACCCGCGAGATGTTCCAGACCAAATATGCCGATGTCTTCAAGGGCGACGCGCGCTGGCAGGCGGTCGAGGTCACCGATAGCGAGACCTATGACTGGCCCGCGACCTCGACCTACATCCAGAACCCGCCCTATTTCCAAGGCATGTCCGCCGAGAAGGGCGCAATCCACGATATCCACGGCGCGCGGGTTCTGGCGCTCTTGGGCGACATGATCACCACCGACCATATCTCTCCGGCCGGCTCCTTCAAGCCGACCACCCCGGCGGGCGTCTATCTGACCGAGCGGCAGGTCGCGCCCAAGGACTTCAACAGCTACGGTTCTCGCCGCGGCAACCATGAAGTCATGATGCGTGGCACTTTCGCCAATATCCGCATCAAGAACGAGATGCTGGACGGCGTCGAAGGCGGCTACACCACCGGCCCCGACGGCACGCAGACCTCGATCTATGACGCCGCGATGGCCTATAAGGAAGCCGGTATCCCGCTGGTGATCTTTGGCGGTATCGAATATGGCGCGGGATCGTCGCGCGACTGGGCGGCCAAGGGCACGAACCTGCTGGGCGTCAAGGCCGTGATCGCGGAAAGCTTCGAGCGCATCCACCGCTCGAACCTCGTGGGAATGGGCGTTATCCCCTTTGAGTTCACCGGCGGCGACAACCGCAAGACGCTGGGGCTGAAGGGCGACGAGGTCGTTTCGATCGATGGTCTAGAGGGCGATTTCAAGCCGCTCTCTCTGGTTCCGGCGACCATCCGCTATGCCGATGGCCGCGAGAAGGTCATCCAGCTGAAAGCCCGCGTCGATACCGAGGTCGAGATCGAATATCTCGAAAACGGCGGCGTGCTGCATTACGTCCTGCGCAACCTCGCGAAAGCCTAAATCAGAAGGCCCCGGAGAAATCCGGGGCCTTCCGCGCTGCCCTCTTGCCTTCCCGATGCGCCGCCTGAATTGTGACAGTTTCATGACAACAGGGACGCAAGCAAATGCTCAAAAAAGGTTTTTCCGTTATCGCCGCGACGCTCGCGCTTGCTGCAGCCGTGCCCGGCCATGCGGATGAAGCCGCCGACGCTTCGGCCAATGCGCTGCTTTACGCGGTCGCATGGAAACAGACCGCCGCCGAATATCGCGCGCTTTACCATCAAGGCTATAATATCGCCCGCGACCGCGTCGACGCCGCCTTGGCCGCCCGCAAGGATGGGGACAAGCCTTTGGCCGTCCTTACCGACATGGACGACACCGTCCTGCTGCCGCTGCCCTATTGGTCGAAACTGACGGGCGAAGGCAAAGCGTTCTTCGACGACCCGATCTGGGATGCTTGGGTCCCGCAAAACGATCTGGTGATCGCACCGGGCGCCAAGGAATTCTTTGAATATTGCAAGGAAAAGGGCGTCGAGGTCTTTTACATCACCAGCCGCGATCAGGGCGAAAAGACCTATGAATACGCGCTTGGGAACCTCAAGGCGCTTGGCCTGCCCTATGCCGACGAAGAGCATCTGACCGTTCTGACCGACAGCTCAAACAAAGAGCCGCGCCAGCAGGAACTGGCCGAGAAGTTCACGCCCGTGGTCTATCTTGGCGACAACCTGAACGACTTCCAGCGCAAATATTACATCAAAGGCGACGTCGCCGGACGGATCGCGGCGATGGAGGCCGACCGCGAAGAATTCGGGCGCCGCTTCGTCATCCTGCCCAATCCGACCGACGGTCACTGGATGGCGGCGGTCTTTGGCGAAAGCGAACCCGCCGACACGCCTGAGGCCCGCGCCAAGCTGGTCGAGGCCGCGAAAACCGTCCTGCGCTGATCCGAACCCGCGCCGCCGCGAACTTCGCGGCGGCGTAACCCGCCTATTCTTCGGCGCAATACCACATGGTGCCACCCGCAGCCGCCGTGCCAACCACCAGCGACCCGACCGCGACCGGAGAGGCCGCGACCCCGGCCGCCGCCGATCCGGCGGCCTGCGCCATGCCCACAACCCCGCCCGAGGTCGCCGCCAAAATCGTCGCGCCCGGCCTTTGCGTGACGGCATCGAAACCGGCAACCGCCAGATCGTTCGCGCTTTTCATCGTCGCAGCCCGCGCCCCGTTCACCTTCTCGCAGAAGGTCTTGCGGCAGAGGGCATTGCCTTTGCGCTCGCCGATCTGCGCGCCGATATAGGTGTCGCCCGCCTTGTCCCAGAGCAGGCAATAGCTGCCATCGTCGGTCATCGCATTGCGGCGCAGGATCTCGCGCAGGGTGACATAGCCCGGACAGGAGATCCTGCCCCAGCCCGACAGGTTCTTTTCCAGCTTGCCGACATTCTCGCGGAATTCGCTGTCGCGGACATAGTTGATCTCGGTCCGCTGGCCCGCGATCGAAGTTTCGCAGGTCCAGAGGCGTTCGTCCTTCGGGCTCACTTCGCTCTCTTGCGCATGGGCCGGGGTCATCCCGACGGCCAGCATGGCCACAAGCATCAGGCTCCGCATCTTTCTCTCCAGCATTTCAGGCAGGGGCATAGATCCCTGTTCCAAGGGCAGGTTGCAATCCGAGCACCGCATCTTCCGGGGATTGTGATCGCCCTGTCACCGAAACGGAAAAGGCCGCCCCCGAAGGGACGGCCCTGAATTCCTGCGAACCGAAAAGGATCAGTTCTTCGCGTAGAATTCGACGACCAGGTTCGGTTCCATCACGACCGGGTAGGGCACGTCGCCCAGAGCCGGGGTGCGGACGAAGTTCGCGGTCATTTTGTTGTGGTCGACTTCCAGATAGTCCGGAACGTCGCGCTCGGTCAGAGCGACGGCTTCCAGCACGATGGCCAGCTGACGCGAACGCTCACGGATCGAGATGACGTCGCCTTCTTTGACGCGGTAGGAAGCGATGTTCACTTTCTTGCCGTTCACTTCGACGTGGCCGTGGTTCACGAACTGGCGTGCGGCGAAGATGGTCGGAACGAATTTGGCGCGGTAGATGACCGCGTCCAGACGACGCTCCAGCAGACCAACCAGGTTCTCACCGGTGTCGCCCTTGACGCGCTCGGCTTCACCATAGATGCGGCGGAATTGCTTCTCGGTCAGGTCGCCGTAGTAACCTTTGAGTTTTTGCTTGGCGCGCAGCTGGGTACCGAAGTCCGACAGCTTGCCCTTGCGGCGCTGACCGTGCTGGCCCGGGCCGTATTCGCGCTTGTTCAGCGGCGACTTGGCGCGGCCCCAGATGTTTTCGCCCATGCGGCGGTCGATTTTGTACTTGGCAGCGGTGCGTTTGGTCATCGCTGATCTCCTTCTTTATGTTATCTTCTCGAAGGGCGTTGTCCTCTGGCCGAAGCCTGACAGGGTTCCCCTTGCGGGGTCCACCAACACCAATGAAGCGGCGCTTATAGCCGCGACAGGGGCAAAGTCAAGCACCCCTTGAGACGGCGAGCGACTGCCCTTATGTGAATGGCAGCGAACAAGGAAGTCCCGATGTTTTCGATCCCCGGCAAGCCCCCCGTCTCGATCACCCCTGCTGCCGAGCGCCAGATTGCGCGTCTGATGGCGGCGAAATCCGCCAATGGGCTGCGCATCGGCCTGAAAAAGGGCGGCTGCGCGGGCATGGAATATACGATGGAACTGGCCGAAACCGCGACGCCCGGCGACGAGGTCGTCGAACAAGGCGAAGCCCGCGTTCTGATCGCCCCAATGGCGCAGATGTATCTGTTCGGGACCGAAATCGACTACGAAAGCGGCCTGCTGGAATCCGGCTTCAAGTTCCGCAACCCCAATGTCACCGATAGTTGCGGCTGCGGCGAATCCGTCAATTTCGCCCCGATCGAAGGCACGCGGGCGCAGGTCTGAGGATTCTTCGCCTCCGTTAGCGCACACATCCTTCCCCCCGTCTTGATCGCATGAAACCCCCGGCCTAATGCCCTTTTCAGACATGAGAAAAGGGAGAGGCTGATGGCCCCGCGCAAACTCGCCGCCGGCAATTGGAAGATGAACGGAACGCTGGCTTCGCTGGAGCAGATAGACCAGCTGCTGGCCGACCACCCAGCGCCCGGCTGCGACGTGCTGATCTGCCCTCCGGCGGTGCTGGTCCATGCCATGGCCGCGCGCGCCTCGGGCAGGATCGCGGTGGGCGGTCAGGACTGCCACGCCAAGGCCTCGGGCGCGCATACCGGCGATATCGCTGCCGTGGAGCTTGCCGATGTCGGCGCAAGCCACGTCATCCTGGGCCATTCCGAGCGCCGCACCGACCACGCCGAAACCGATGCGCAAGTCGAAGCCAAATCCGTTGCAGCCCATGAGGCAGGTCTGATCGCGGTGATCTGCGTCGGAGAAACAGAGGCCCAACGCGATGCGGGCGAGACGCTGGACGTGATCTCGGCGCAACTTGCCGGTTCAGTCCCCGCAGGTGCGACGGCCGCCAATACAGTCATCGCCTATGAGCCGGTCTGGGCTATTGGAACCGGTCGCACCCCCACCAACGACCAGATCGCCGAGGTTCATGCCCTTATGCGCGAGCGCCTATCCGCGCGTTTCGCGGATGGGGCGGATATGTCGCTGCTTTACGGTGGCTCGGTGAAGCCCTCGAACGCCGCCGAGATCTTCGCCACGCCCCATGTCAATGGCGCGCTGGTCGGCGGCGCGAGCCTCAAGGCTGCCGATTTCGGCCCGATCATCGCGGCGCTTTCCGCCGCGTAAGACGCGCAACAGGAAACAAGTTCCATCCGGCACGCCCCGGATGGAACAATATGAGCATTTTGCAGGCCAAGTGCCTCTTGCAAAGACCACATTCCCGCGCATAGGTCACGCCTGACATTCAGGAAGGACCCATGGCAGAGCCAGCAATCTCATTTCAGGGCGTGACGCGCCGCTATCCGCAAAAAGGCGGGGCGGGCGATGTCGTGGCCTTGCAGGACATTTCCCTCGACGTGCCGCAAGGCGCGATCACCGGCATCATCGGGCGCTCCGGCGCGGGCAAGTCCACATTGCTGCGCATGGTAAACGGGCTTGAGCGCCCCTCCGAAGGCAAGGTCATCGTGAACGGTCACGATGTCGGCGCGGCCTCGGACGCGGCGCTTCGCGGCATCCGCCGCGAGGTCGGGATGATCTTCCAGCATTTCAACCTGCTGGCCTCGCGCACCGTGGCGCAGAATATCGCTTTGCCGCTGGAAATCGCGGGCGTCGATTCCGCGCTGATCCGCCCCCGCGTCGCGGAACTGATCGAGCGTGTTGGCCTGACCGCGCAGGCGGCCCGCTATCCTGCAGAGCTTTCGGGCGGCCAGAAACAGCGCGTCGGCATTGCCCGCGCGCTTGCAACCGGGCCGCGCGTGCTGCTGTCGGACGAGGCGACCTCGGCGCTGGACCCCGATACGACGCGGCAGGTTCTGGACCAACTCAAGGACATCAACCGCGATCTGGGCCTGACCATCCTGCTCATCACGCATGAAATGGCCGTCGTTCGCGATATTTGCAGCCATGTCGCGGTGATCGAGGCGGGCAAGATCGTTGAAGCGGGCGAGACCTATTCCGTCTTCTCGCGCCCGACGCATCCGACCACGCGCAGCTTCCTGCAAGGCGTGACCGGCGTCACCGTGCCGCAATTCGTCGCGGGCCAGCTTCGGGCCGCGCCTCAAGCCCATGACGCCGAGGCGGTGGTGCAGATCACCTTCACCGGCCGCCACGCCACCGACCCGATGCTGGCGCGCCTGACCTCCGAGCGTGGCGTCAGCGTCAACATCCTTGCCGGTGCCATCGAGGAAATCGGCGAGCGGCCCTTTGGCAGCCTGATCGTCGGCCTGCCGGTCGAGCGGCTAGACGAATCCCGCCAATTCCTCGAAGAACACGGCCTTCTGACGGAGGTGCTTGGCTATGTCGGCTAACCTCATCCCGCTTCTGTGGGAATCCCTGCTGCAGACGCTCTACATGGTGTTCATGTCCACCGCGCTTGGCACGCTGATCGGCGCGCCGCTGGGGATCTTCCTCGCCACCTCGCGCAAGGGCGAGCTGCTGTCCGCGCCGGTGCTGAACAAGGTGCTGGGCCTGATCGTGAACGCGGCACGCTCGACCCCCTTCATCATCCTCGTGGTCGCGATCATCCCGCTGACCCGGCTGATCGCGGGCACCTCGATCGGGACCACCGCCGCCATCGTGCCTTTGACCATCGCGAGCGCACCCTTCATCGCCCGCCTGATCGAGACCGCGATCCGTGAAGTCGATGCAGGCCTGATCGAGGCCGCCCGCGCCATGGGCGCGACACCGGGCCAGATCGTGCGCAAGGTGCTGATCCCCGAGGCCATGCCCGGCATCATCCTGGGCCTCACGCTCGCCGTGGTCAGCCTGATCGGCTATTCGGCCATGGTCGGCGCGGTCGGCGGCGAGGGTCTGGGCGATCTCGGCATCCGCTACGGCTATCAGCGCTTCATGCCCGAGGTGATGCTGGCCGTCGTCGTCATCCTGATCGTTCTGGTGCAACTGGTCCAAAGCCTTGGCGAATGGATCGCGGCCCGCTTCGACAAACGCGCCCCCCGCAACCGGGGCCGCTAAGTGATTTTCAACCCGAAAGGACAATCCATGCGTAAACTTCGCATTGCCGCCCTCGCCTCGACCCTCGCACTGGTCGCCGGCATGGCTTCGGCCGAGGACATCAAGGTCGGCGTCTCGGTCGGCGAGCATGCCGAGATCATGGAGCAGGTCGCAGCCGTCGCCAAGGAAAAGGGCCTGAACATCGACATCATCGAGTTCACCGATTACGTCGTGCCGAACCAAGCGCTGAACGACGGCGACCTGCAAGCGAACAGCTTCCAGCACCAGCCCTATCTGGACAACCAGATCAAGGATCGCGGTTTCGATCTGGTCTCGATCGGCAAGACCATCACCACCCCGATGGGCGTCTATTCCGAGAAGCTGAAATCGCTCGACGATCTGCCCGAGGGGGCCAAGATCGCGCTGCCGAATGACCCGACCAATGGCGGTCGCGCGCTGCTGGTTCTGCAAACCAAAGGCGTGATCAAGCTGGCCGAAGGCACCGGCCTGACGCCCACCCCGCTGGACGTCACAGAGAATCCGAAGAACGTCAAGTTCCTTGAACTCGATGCCGCCCAGTTGCCGCGCGCTCTGGCCGATGCCGATGCCGCCGTCATCAACACCAACTACGCGCTGGAAGCCGGTCTGAACCCGGAAAAAGACGCGATCGCGATCGAAGCCGCCGAAAGCCCCTATGCGAACATCATCGTCGTGCGTACCGCCGACAAGGATGCCGAATGGGCCAAGACGCTGGTCGAGTCCTACAACTCGGACGCCGTGAAGAAATACATCACCGAGAAATACTCGGGCGCGGTCATCCCCGCCTGGTAAGTCCTTCGCGGACCGGAAATGGAAACGCCCCGCTTTCGCGGGGCGTTTTTTTAGTGCGGTTTCATTGTCCCGGTGCGGCTTTCATTGTCCCGGTGCGGCGCAGCCGGTCATGCCAGCTTAGCGCCTCCTCCAGCAGATGTGGTGTATGCCCGCCCCGAGCGACTGCGCGGTCGAAGTAATCCTGCAGCCCCTCACGCCATTCCGGATCGACGCAATTGTCGATGATCAGTTGCGCACGCTCGCGCGGCGCGAGACCACGCAGATCAGCCAGCCCCTGTTCGGTGACAAGGATATCCACGTCATGCTCGGTATGATCGACATGGCTGACCATCGGTACGATGGAGGAAATCCGACCATCCTTGGCGGTGGACTTGGTCACAAACACCGACAGATAGGCGTTGCGCGCGAAATCGCCCGAGCCGCCGATGCCGTTCATCATATTCGTGCCCATGACATGGGTCGAGTTCACATTGCCATAGATGTCAAACTCCAAGGCCGTGTTGATCGCGATAATGCCAAGGCGACGAACGACCTCGGGATGGTTCGATATCTCTTGCGGGCGCAGGACCAGCTTGCGCTTGTAATCCTGGAACCGCGCCATGACCTCGGCATATTTCGGCTCGGAGAGCGTGATGGACGAGCCCGAGGCAAAGACCATCTTGCCCGCATCCATCAGATCGAAGGTCGAATCCTGCAAGACCTCACTATACATCGTCAGACCCTCGAAGGGGCTATCGATGAAGCCATGCATCACCGCATTGGCGATGCTGCCGATGCCCGCTTGCAAGGGATGCAGCGAGGCAGGCATCCGGCCCTTGGCGACTTCCTGCGTGAAGAACTCGGTCAGGTGCCCCGCGATCTGCCGCGTGCCAGCATCGGGCTCGGTCACAGTCGAGGACGAGTCGAGCTTGTTCGAGATCACGATTGCCGCGATCTTTTCCGGCGGGATCGGGATATAAGGGAAGCCCGCGCGACTTTCCGGCGTCACGACCGGGATCGGCGTCCGCACCGGCCAATAGGTCGGGATATAGATGTCATGCAGCCCTTCCAGATCGGCGGATTGGTTCAGGTTGATCTCGACGATGACCTGCTTGGCGAGAATGGCGAAGCTGGCCGAATTGCCGACGGAGGTGGTGGGGACAATGCCGCCATTTTCGGTAATTGCGGCAGCCTCGACGATGGCGATATCGACGCCCGGCAATTGCCCGGTGCGCAGCTGTTCGACGGTCTCGGACAAATGCTGGTCGATATACATGACCTCGCCCGCATTGATGGCGCGGCGCAGCGACGGGTCCGACATGAAGGGCATGCGGCGGGCGGTGACATGGGCCTCGTTGAGGATCTTGTCCAGATCATTGCCCAAGGACGCCCCGGTCATCAGCGTCACTTTCAGCGGGGACTGCCGGGCGCGCTCGGCCAAAGCCAGCGGCACGGCCTTGGCCTCGCCCGAGCGGGTAAAGCCGCTCATCCCCAGTACCATGCCGTCCCGGATCAGGCCAGCGGCCTCATCGGCACTCACGACGCGGTCGCGCAACCCCTTGTGGCGGATACGATTCAGATAGTCTTCGGTCATGATGTCCTCAGTCTCCTCGATCCGACCCGATTATGAGGGTTCAGGATCACAGACAAATCAAGGCCGACATGCGCATAGCGCAAAGCCGGGCCAAGGCCCGGCTTTGTCGCATTCACGTGGTGTCATTTTCTGCGGGAAAGCGCCCATGACCCGTCGCCCAAGAGCGACAGCGCGCCCATCACCACGGCCCAGAGGACGGGATATTCCCAGCCGCCGCCTTGGTTCGAGAAGGTGAAGCCATTGCTGCCATGACCGAAGACGGCAGCACCCAGCAGCACCGGGATCATCACGAGCGAGATCCAGCGCGTATAGATCCCCGCGATCAGGGCAAGACCGCCGCCGACCTCGATCAGGATCGTGAGGTAACCCAGCGCGCCCGGCAGGCCGATGGATTCAAAGTAACCGGCGGTTCCGGCGGGGGTGAAGATGAAGAGCTTGATCAACCCGTGGATCAGGAAGAACAGGCCGGTCGAGACACGAAGCAGGAAAGCGGCAAGATCTGCCCGGTTTTCCGTGCCGGAGGCGTAGCTCAGCGAAAGATCAGACATTTCGATGTTCCTTTGAGGGGGTGTGTTCTGATGCAGGGGATTTAGGCGGTTGCCACTGTCGCAAAAATGGACATTATTATGGAAACATTACCGCCAATTTGAGGATAGAATGGACCGGCTGGACGGAATCCGCGCCTTTGTCGCCGTGGTGGACGCGGCGTCCTTCACGCGGGCGGGCAAGCGGCTGGGGATCTCGAACAAGCTGGTCAGCAAATATGTCGCGACGCTGGAATCGCATCAGGGCGTGACGCTGCTGAACCGCACGACGCGCTCGCTGTCTCTGACGCCAGCGGGAGAGCGTTTTCTCTTGGCAGCGCGGCGGGTGCTTTCGGCGGTCGAGGAGCTTGACGCGCAGGCCCGCGCCGATGAAGGCACGCTTTCTGGCAGGCTGCTCGTCACCGCCCCGGTCACTTTCGGCGAGATGTTCGTCTCGGTCCTGACGCATGATTTCATCGCTGCCAATCCGGGCATCTCAATCGACCTGCGCCTGACCGACCGCTATGTCGATCTTGCGGCCGAGGGTTTCGATCTGGCGCTGCGCATCGGGGTTCTGGCCGATTCCAGCCTGATCGGGCGGAGGATCGGGCGCACCGAATCCGTCACCGTCGCCAGTCCCGCCTATCTCGATGCGCATGGCCGCCCGAACCATCCCGACGCGCTGCGCGAGCATGTGAACATCCGCGACAGCAATGTGCCGTCGATCCATCGCGCGACCTTCGTGATCGAGGGCAAGGCCGTCAGCGTCCCCCTGCCCGGCCGGATCACCGTGAACAGCCCGCAAGCCGTGCGCCGCCTTGCCCTGGAGGGGCACGGCATCGGCATCATCCCGCGCTTCGTCGTCGAACACGACTTGGCCGAAGGGCGGCTGGAGCGGCTGCTCTCAGGCTTTCCGGGGCCGCAGCTTGATATCCAGGCGCTCTATCTGCCGCAGCCTTTCATCCCGCCGCGGCTGACGGCCTATCTGGAGCATCTGCGGCGCAATCTCAGCCCGCAGATCGGGAAAGCACTGCCCCCGGATTCATGATCCCCAGCGGGTCGAGCGCCGCTTTGATCGCACGCATCGCCGCCAGCCGCGCCGGATCACCCCAGCGTTCCAGTTCCGCGACCTTGAGCCGCCCGACACCATGTTCCGCCGAGAAGGAACCACCCCGCGCAACGACCATCTCATGCACCATCAGCGACAAGTCCTTTCGCTGATCGTCATATTCCGTGCGGTCGCGGCCCTTTGCGGGGAAGAGGTTGTAATGCAGATTGCCGTCGCCGAGATGGCCGAAGCAATTCACCCGCAGGTCCGAGCGCGCCGCCAAGGCCGCATTGGCCTCGCGGATGAAGCCCGCGATCTCGGAAAGCGGCAAGCTGATATCATGGCTCGCAATCGCGCCGATACGGCGGTTCGCCTCGGGGATATGCTCGCGCAGATGCCAGAACCCCGCAGCCTGCTGACCCGATTGCGCGATCACCCCGTCGCTGACGAGGCCCTGCTCCAAGGCATCCGCAAAAAGCGCTTCCAGAGCCGCGTCGGGCGAGATGCCCGCAGGCAGACCGACCTCGATCAGCACCGACCATGAGGCTTTGGGCAAGGGCTGGCGGATCTCGGGCAAGGTCTCGGCGAGGAAGGCCAGACCCTGACCGCCGATCAGCTCGAACGCCGTGACGCCGCCCGCCATATGGCCCTCGGCCAGCGACAAAAGCGTCAGCGCCGCCTCGGGCGAGGGCACCTGCAGCATCGCCACGCCGACATTCGGCGGCGGCACGACCAGCTTGAGGCTGGCGGCGGTGATCACCCCCAGCGTCCCCTCGGCCCCGATCAGGAGGTCGCGCAGGTCGTAGCCGGTATTGTCCTTGCGCAGGCGCTTGAGGTCATGGACGACGCTGCCGTCAGGCAGCACCGCCTCGATGCCAAGGCACAGCGCGCGGGCCGTGCCGTAGCGTAGGGCGGTGACGCCGCCCGCATTGGTCGCAAGGCAGCCGCCGATCGCCGCCGTGCCCTGGCTTGCGAGCGACAAGGGGAACAGCCGCCCTTCCCCCTCTGCGGCGTCACGCACGGCTTGCAGGGTCATGCCCGCCTCGGCCACCAGCACGTTTTCCGAGGGAAAAATACTGCGCAGCGCAATCATTCGCTCAAGCGAGAGAACCAGAGGCGCGGGGCCGTCCGCCATCACCTGCCCGCCGACCAGCCCCGTGCCGCCGCCCCGCGTGACGATGCCGACGCGCGCCTCGGCGCAGGCCCGGACCACGGCAGCGACCTCGGCCGTGTTGCGCGGGGCTGCGACCAGACCGGCCTGACCGTGATAGCGGCCACGCGGCTCTTCCAGATAAGCGGGGGTAACGGGACGCAGCACGCCCTCGGGCAGCAGAGCGGCAAGCCGGTCATCGGCGGGATTGAGCATTAGCGGACCTCGGTCTTGCCCCGGCGATCTGTGCGCAGGTTCGAGTAAAGCACATGGTTGCGCCAGCGCCCGTTGATTTGCAGGTAGCTTTGCGCAACGCCCTCATATTTGAAGCCCGCCCGTTCCAGCGCTCCGCGTGAGGCGACATTCTCGGGCAGGCAGGCGGCCTCGATCCGGCTCAGATCCATCCCGGCGAAAGCGTGATTGACCAAGGCCCCGATGGCCTCGCGCATGAAACCCTGGCGGGCATGAGGCTGGCCGATCCAATAGCCGATGGTCGCCGATTGCGCCGGGCCGCGCCGGATATTGTCGAGTGTGATCGCGCCCAGAAGCGTGCCGTCATGGCGCACGAGGAACAAGGGCAGCGCCGTGCCATTGCGGTTCGCGCGCTGCGCCCAATAGACGCGATTGGTGAAGCTTTTCTTGGAGAGATGATCGGGAGCCCAGACGGGCTCCCAAGGGGTCAGAAAATCGCGGCTGACCGTACGCAAGGCCGACCATGCGTCGTAATCGCCATGTGCTGGCAAACGCAGCACCATCCGCTCGGTTTCAAGGCGAGGCGGACGGCGGCGGTTGAACATCAGGCGGCGAGCCTTTCAGCCAGTTTATCTCGGCTCGGAGCAGAACGCACCGGACCGTAAAGCGCAAGGGCTGGTCGCGCATTCTGGATCAGGCGCTCGGCATGGGCGCGCACATCGGCCACACTCACCGCGTCGATCCTTTCGGCGACCTCGGCCGGATCGGCGACCCGGCCCCAGATCGCGAGCGAGCGCGCCATGCGTTCGGCCTGACCGGTCGGGCTTTCCAGTCCCATCAGCAGACCCGCTTTCAACTGAGCGCGGGCGCGGGCGATCTCGGTCTCGGTCATATCCTCGGCCGAGCGTTTCATCTCATCAATGGTCAGATTGGCCAAATCGGCAATCTGATCACCCGAGGTTCCGGCATAGATCGTGACCATGCCGGTATCGTCATGGAAGCCCGATTGGGCAAAGATCGAATAGCACAGGCCACGCTCTTCGCGCACCTTCTGGAACAGGCGCGAGGACATGCCGCCGCCCAGGGCCGAGGTCCAGATCTGCGCCGCGTAGAAATCCGGGGCCATATAGCCCGGACCCTCGAAGGCCAGCGCGAAATGGGCCTGTTCGAGCTTCTTCACGCGCCGCGTCTCGGCACCTTGCCAGCGGGCAGGCTCGCGCCGCGTTTGCGGACGGGCGGAAAGATGCGAGAAGATGCCCTCAACCTGACGCAGGATCGCGTCGTGATCGACCGCACCGGCGGCGGCCACGATCATGCGTTCGGGACCGTAATGCTCGGTGATGAAACCCGAGAGGTCCTCGCGCGAGAAATTGCTGACCCGCTCGGCCGGACCAAGGATGGTGCGACCCATCGGCTGGTTCGGATAAGCGGCCTCTTGCAGCCAATCGAAGATCACGTCGTCAGGCGTGTCGAGGCTTTGGCCGATCTCCTGCAGGATCACGCCACGCTCGACCTCGATTTCGCGCTGATCGAAGATCGGGTTCAGCACGATATCCGAGATCACGTCCAAGGCCATGCCAACATCACCCGAGAGCACCCGCGCGTAATACGAGGTCACATCGCGCGAGGTATAGGCGTTGATATAGCCGCCGACATTCTCGATCGCTTCTGCAATCTGCAAGGCACTGCGCGTCGGCGTGCCCTTGAAGGCCATATGCTCGAGAAAATGGGCAATGCCGTTCTGGTCCGCGCGCTCGTCGCGGCAGCCGGCACCGACCCAGACCCCGATGGCGGCCGAGTGCAGGCCGGGCATATCGCGCGTGATGACGCGCAGGCCATTGGAAAGGGTGCTGATGCGGGTTTGGCTCACAGAGTTCTCCGTTCAAGGATCAGCGATTTAATCTTGTCCGCGTCGTTTTCAACCCGCGTGATGCGTTCGTCGCGATCAAAGAGGTCGGCCATATGCGCCGGAAGCGCCGGACGGATGCCGATAGCAGCTTCCACCGCATCGGGGAATTTCGCCGGATGCGCGGTCGACAGGCTGATCATCGGGACGCCCGCGCGCAGATGCTCGCGCGCGACTTTCACGGCGACAGCGGTATGGGGGCAGATCACCTCGGCCGTCTCGGCGCGGATCGTGGCGATCATCGCGGTGGTTTCCTCTTCCGAGACGCGGCCCGAGACATAAATCTCGCGCAGATGCTGAAGCGCGCCTTGGCTGATCGCGAAGCCGCCGGATTTGAGTTCGTCCATCAACTGGCTGACGGCGGCGCTGTCTTGGCCGTAAGCCAGCCACAAGGCACGCTCAAAGTTCGAACTGACCTGAATATCCATCGACGGGCTGATCGAAGGCTCGACCGTGCCGGTGCGATATTCACCCGTGGTCAGCGCGCGGTGCAGGATGTCGTTCTGGTTCGTCGCGACCACCAGTTTGCCGATCGGCAGACCCATCGCCTTGGCAATGGAACCCGCGAAGACATCGCCGAAATTGCCGGTCGGAACGGTGAAATCGACCTCGCGCATCGGCGCGCCAAGGCTGCTGGCGGCAGTGAAGTAATAGACGATCTGCGCCAGCACCCGTGCCCAGTTGATCGAGTTCACCCCCGCAAGACCCACGCCATCGCGGAACTCGTGATCGTTGAACAGGTCTTTCAGCCGCGCTTGGCAGTCGTCGAAGGTGCCGTCCACCGCCAGCGCATGGACATTGGCATCGGCGGGCGTCGACATCTGGCGACGCTGCACTTCGCTGACGCGGCCATGCGGATACATGATGAAGACATCGACATTCGAGAGGCCGCGGAAGGCCTCGATCGCGGCCGAGCCGGTATCGCCCGAAGTCGCACCAAGGATGGTGACGCGGTCGCCGGACTTCGCCAAAGCCAGCTGGAACAGCTGACCGATCAGCTGCATGGCGAAATCCTTGAAGGCCAGCGTCGGCCCGTGGAACAGTTCCAGCAGGAAATGCCCCGGCGCCAGCTGCACCATCGGCGCGCGGGCAACATGGTCAAAGCCCGCATAGGCGCGCGAGATCGCGCCTTTCAACTCATCCTGCGTGAAGCTTTCGCCCACGAAGGGGGTGATGACGCGCAGGGCCACTTCCTCATAGGACAGGCCCTCAAAGGCTGCGATTTCTTCGGCGGTGAAGGTCGGGATCGCTTCCGGCAGGTAAAGGCCGCCATCGCGGGCAAGGCCCGTCATCATGGCCTGCGCGAAATCAAGAACCTCTGCCCGGCCTCGGGTCGAAACGTAGCGCATCACTATCCTCTAGAATTGTCGCTGCCTGATACGCCAGATCAGCGCCAGTGTCATCCCTGCCCAGACTGCAGCAATCATGAACCATTGCACCGCATAGCTGAGGTGATTGTTCGGAATGCCTTGCACCGCAACCGGCATAGCCTTCACGCCCTGCCCGTCGCCCCGGATTTCGGCGGCGACGACCAGAATGGGATCAGTCTTTAGCTGCGCGGCCATAGCGGGCACGTCGCGGGCGAACCAGATGTTCTGCTCAAGGTTCGGTGCCGGGGTCGATGAGGATTTCTCTTCGGGCCAATGCAGGTTTCCGGCGACTTCCAGCCGCGTTGCGGGCCTCGGATCGTGCTTGTGGTCCTGATCGACAAAGCCGCGATCGAGCAGGATGCGCCGACCGTCATCAGTCACAAAACTGGAAATCACCTGATAGCCGCCACCGCTGTCCTTGGTGCCGGAAAGCACGTCGATCTCATCGCCGGTGGTCATGCCGGAAACCAGCACGGGCTGGTATTTCATCTCGGGCATGGGCGCGGCGGGCAGCGGGACCGGTGCCGCAGCGATCCGGTTCTCGATCTGCTCGATCATCGCCTGCTTCCATTTCAGGCGGTCGAGCTGCCAAAGGCCCAGCGAGATCAGGATAGCACAGCCGAGCAGGCCGGAGATCAGGGGAAACAGGTAACGACGCATGGGTTCTTCCAATGAAAACGGCGCGAGAATGACCTCGCGCCGCCGGAAATTCGATGAGGGATCAGCGGCCCCAGATATAGATCACGACAAACAGGAACAGCCAGACCACGTCGACGAAGTGCCAGTACCAGGCGGCAGCCTCGAAGCCGACATGCTGTTTCTGGGTCATCTGGCCCCGCAGCAACCGGATCAGGCAAACGAACAGGAAGATCGTCCCGATAATGACGTGGACGCCGTGGAAGCCCGTCGCCATGTAGAACGCGCCCGCATAGACCGTATCGGCCAGACCGAATGCTGCATGGCTGTATTCATAGGCCTGAAGCGCGGTGAAGCAGAGGCCAAGGATCACAGCGACGATCAGCCCGTTGATCGTGGTCTTGCGGTCGCCCTCATGGACAAAGGCATGGTGCGCCCAAGTCACCGCGACGCCCGAAAGAAGCAGGATCAGCGTGTTGATCAGCGGCAGGTGCCACGGGTCAAAGGTGACGATGCCCTCGGGCGGCCAGACGCCGTCCTTGATCGGGCTGTCCGGCCCCATCGGATACATGGCGTTCTTGATGAAGGCCCAGAACCAGGCGACGAAGAACATCACCTCGGACATGATGAACAGGATGAAGCCGTATTGCAGGCCAATCCGCACGACGGGCGTATGCTCGCCGCTCTCGCCCTCATTCACGACATCGGCCCACCAGCCGAACATGACGTAAAGCACCGCAACAAAGCCGATCAGGAACATCCACGGCCCTTCGATCGGCGCGCCGAAGAAGGTGATCCCCTTCATCCAGGCCACTGCCCCGGTCAGCATCACGAAGGCCCCGATCGCGCCGAGGAACGGCCAGATCGAGGGCGGAAGGATCTGGTAGTCGTGGTTCTTTACATGGGCCATGGCTGCGTTCCGCTGTTGCTGCGTCTTGTTGCTCTAGTTGATTTTCGGTGTCGTCGCCCCGTTCAGCGCCGCCTGTTTCGGTGCCGAAGGTTCGCTTCGATGGAAAGTATAGGACAGGGTAATATCGCGGATGCGCCCCGCGTCGCGATCATCGACCAGACCGGCATCGACGAAGAAGCTGACCGGCATTTCGATCCGCTCGCCCGGTTGCAGGGTCTGCTCGGTGAAGCAGAAGCATTGAATTTTATTGAAATAGTAACCGGCGATCTCGGGGGCGACATTATAGCTGGCGGTCCCGGTGATCGGCTGGTCGGTATTGTTCACCGCCTCGTAAAAGGCGATGGCGTTCTCGCCGATGCGCAGCTCCATCTCGCGCTGCATCGGGCGGAAGGTCCAGCCCATATTGGTGTCGACATTGGCGTCGAAACGGACGCGCACTTTCTCTTCAAGCACCACATCCGAGGCGGCGGCGGCGACATTCGTCGTGCCGCCATAGCCGGTCACGCGGCAGAACCAGTCATAGAAAGGCACGGCCGCCCATGACAAAGCGCCCATAACGATCACAACGCCGACCAGAAGGCTGACAATGCGGGCGTTCGAGCGCGGCTGTGTCATGGCTTGACCTGAGCTGCGCCGGGCGTTCCGGGGGCTGCGACCGGAGCGGCGTTCGGGACCGGGGGATTGGGGTCTTTGGGCAGCATCGTGGCGCGGGGCTGGTGATCATAGCCCTCCAGCATGTCGCCGCTGGTGATCTTGGCGATGGACAGGCCGAAGACCAGCGCAACAAAGCCCAGAAGCACGGCCAGCAGCCCTAGATTCCGGCTCCGGCGACGCTTGTGCAACTCATGTTCGACCTGCGGCAACATCACCATGCCCCCACCCAATGTTGGACCAGAAGCGCGGTGAAATGCAGGAACAGATAGTAAAGTGACAGGCGGAAGTAGCGTTTCTCGACTTTGTACTTGTCGGCTGCCGCCGCATCGTCGCCGCGGCGCAGGATCTGCCAGCCGCCTGCGATGAACAGCAGGTTCAACACCGCTGACACCGACAGGTAGATCCAACCCCCAACCGAGGTGAAGCCCAGCCAGATCGCAAACGGTGCCAGAACCAGCGTATAGCCAAAGATATGACGGCGCGTGACCTTGCGGCCATGCGTCACGGTCAGCATCGGCACGCCCGCATTGGTGTAGTCATTGTTCATGAACAGCGCGAGCGCCCAGAAATGCGGCGGCGTCCAGAAGAAGATCAGCGCGAACATCAGCAGCGATTCGAGGCCGATGCCGCCGGTGGCGCAGGCCCAGCCGATCATCGGCGGGAAAGCACCCGCCGCACCGCCGATCACGATGTTCTGCGGCGTCGAGCGCTTCAGCCAGATCGTATAGACGACCGCATAGAAGAAGATGGTGAAGGCGAGGAAGGCGGCCGCGAACCAATTCGCAGCCAGCCCCAGCATCATCACCGAGAGGCCCGACAGCGCGATACCAAGCGCCAGCGCATCCTGCTTCGGGATCAAACCCGCCGGAACCGGACGGCTTGCCGTGCGCTTCATCACCGCGTCGATATCCGCGTCATACCACATGTTCAGCGCGCCCGAGGCCCCGCCGCCAAGCGCGATGAACAGGATCGAGCAGAAGGCGACAAAGGGGTTCATCGACACCGGCGCGATCCACAGCCCGACAAAGGCCGTGAACACCACCAGCGACATGACGCGCGGTTTCAGGAGGGCGACGTAATCCCCGAATCCGGCCTCGGCCGGCCCGTGATATGCGTTGATATCGGCCACGTTTGGTCCTTATTCGACCGAGGCCAGCTTCACGGGCTGGCCCGGCAGGTAATCGGATGCGTCGGCGGCGAATTCCTCTTTGGCGCCCGCCAGCCACGCATCGTATTTCTCTTGCGAAACCGCCTTCACGACGATCGGCATATAGGCGTGGTTGATGCCGCAAAGCTCCGAGCACTGGCCGAAATAAACGCCTTCCTGATCCGCTTCGAACCAGAGCTGCGCGATACGGCCCGGCACGGCGTCCTGCTTCACGGCAAAGGCGGGAATGGTCCAGCTATGGATCACGTCGGTCGCCGTGACCTGAACCAGAACCTTCTTGCCAATCGGAACAACCACCGGGTTGTCTGCCGCGAGCAGGTATTCATCCTCGGAATAACCGGCCTCGGCAAGCGCGTCCTTTTCCAGCATCAGCGCGTCGAATGCAATGCCGTCATTGGGGTATTCATAGGACCAATACCACTGATGCCCGATCGCCTTGATCACGAGATCGGGATCATTGGGCATCTCTTGGCTGCGGAACAGCGCCGGCAGAGAAAATACGCCAATCCCCACAAGGATGAGCACCGGAACCAGCGTCCATGCCACCTCGATCGGGGTGTTATGGGTAAAACGGGCCGGCACCGGATTGGCGCGGCTGTTATAGCGCAGGATGCAGATCAGCAGCAAAAGGCAAACGAAAATCGTGACCGCGGTGATGATGTACAGGACGAAATGGTCCAGCCATTGCTGATCATGTGCGAGGGGGCTCGACGCCGGCTGAAAGCCCATGCCGCCATTCACCGGCTTGCCGATCACGGGCAGGTCGCCCAGCACTTCCTGCGCAGCGGCCGGGATACCCGCCAGAGCCGCAAGTCCAAGCCCGGTTCCCGCCGCCAGAGTGCGGCGCATCGTCGCAAATGCCATTATCCCATCCCGTTGCCTACATCCCATCGGCGGGCAATGTCCTCCAGCCCGGCCGATATCGGTACAGTTTGACAAGCATATCTTCCCCGGTCGGGCAAGCCATACCTATCGACTTACAGCCAAAAAACCCATAGTCGATGCCTTCTGGCACACCCATCACGATGCCATCCGGCAAGAAGGACTTCACGCATGACCGCATCGCCGTTTTCGCCATTCGAGACCCATCTTGACCGCAACCATGCGTTGCAGATCCTGAAAGAATCGCTTGCCGGGGCCGATGATGGCGAGCTTTTCCTCGAACGTTCGCGGGGCGAGGCGCTGGTCTTCGACGATGGCCGGCTGCGCACGGCAAGCTATGACGCCGATCAGGGTTTCGGGTTGCGTGCGGTGCGCGGCGAGGTGACTGGCTATGCCCATTCCACCGAAATCAATGAGACAGCATTGCGCAAGGCCGCGGAAACGGTGCGCCTTGCCGTGGGCGATGGCGGTGGCACGCTGGCCTTGCCGCCCAAGGGCAAGATCGCCCCGCTTTACGCCGCGCTCGACCCTGCCGAGGGCATCAGCTTCGCCACCCGCGTGGCGCTTCTGCGCGAGATCGACGCATTCGCCCGCGATCTCGACCCGCGCGTGGTGCAGGTTTCGGCCAGCATCTCGACCTCGGTGCAGGAAATCGCGATCCTGCGCCCCGAAGGCGGGCTGGCCACCGACATCCGCCCGATGGCGCGGATCAATGTCTCGGTCATCGTGGAATCGAACAGCCGTCGCGAATCAGGAAGCGCAGGCGGCGGCGGGCGCATTCCGCTGGACGGGCTGATCGCTCCGGATCACTGGCAGGCGCAGGTGCGCGAGGCTTTGCGCATCGCGCTGGTGAACCTGCGCTCGGTCCCCGCCCCCGCAGGCGTCATGGATGTGGTGCTTGGCCCCGGCTGGCCCGGCATCCTGCTGCATGAGGCCGTGGGCCATGGGCTCGAGGGCGATTTCAACCGCAAGGGCCATTCGGCTTTCGCCGGGCTGCTGGGCAGCCGCGTCGCCTCGCCCGGCGTCACGGTGATCGACGATGGCACGATTCCCGACCGGCGCGGCTCGATCTCGGTCGATGACGAGGGCAACGCCCCTGCCCGCAATGTCCTGATCGAGGACGGCATCCTCGTCGGCTACATGCAGGACCGCCAGAACGCGCGCCTGATGGGCGTCGAGCCGACCGGCAACGGCCGCCGCCAAAGCTATGCCCATGCTCCCATGCCGCGCATGACCAATACCTTCATGCTCGGCGGTCAGGATGAACCCGCCGCGATTCTCGCCGATCTCAAGGACGGGATCTATGCGGTCGGCTTTGGCGGCGGACAGGTCGATATCACCAATGGAAAATTCGTCTTCTCCTGCACCGAGGCCTACCGCGTGAAGAACGGTGAGGTCGGAGATCCGATTCGCGGTGCGACCCTGATCGGCGACGGGGCGACGGCGCTGCAGCAGATCCGGGCGATCGGCGATGATCTGGCGCTGGATCCCGGCATCGGCAATTGCGGCAAGCAGGGCCAATGGGTGCCGGTCGGCGTGGGCCTGCCGAGCCTGATGATCGGCGGGCTGACCATTGGCGGCTCGGCCGCGTGATCTCTGCGTCACCGCTAACGAAATCTTAACCGGCGAATGCCATCACCCATGCAGCGATGAAACGAGGCATGGCGCATGGCAAGAGCAGTTCCGATCGTGACAGATCGGCCGGATCGTGGATTTGACCGGGTCGCCACGCTGAGGCTGATCCGGTCCCGCCGCGTCGGGCCTGCCACATTTCACCGGCTTCTCGCCGAATATGGCGGGGTCGAGGCCGCGCTTGCGGCACTGCCCCAAATCGCGCGGGATGCGGGGCTCGCAGATTACAGCCCCTGCCCCCTTTCGGTGGCAATGGCCGAGATCGAGGCCGGATCGCGCGCCGGTGCACGGCTGATCTGCTGGGGCGACGCGGATTACCCGCCGCATTTGCGTGACATCGCCGACGCCCCTCCGGTTCTGTGGATACGAGGCAATCCCGCAGTCTTGTCGCTTGTCCCGATCGCCGTGGTGGGCGCGCGAAACGCCTCGTCGCTCGGGTTGCGCATGGCCCGAGGAATGTCTGCCGGGCTTGCCGCTGCCGGCCTTGGTGTCATTGCCGGTCTGGCGCGGGGGGTGGACAGCGTGGCTCATGAGGCCGCGCTTGCAACGGGCACCATCGCCGTCATGGCTGGCGGCATCAACCGGGTCTATCCCCGTGAAAACGCCCGACTGGCAGAAGCGATCTGCGAAACCGGGCTCCTGATCAGCGAGCAGGCTCCGGGCACAGAGGCGGTGGCGCGTCATTTCCCGGCCCGCAACCGCATCATTTCGGGCCTGTCGCAGGCCGTGGTCGTGATCGAGGCCGCGCATCGCTCGGGCAGCCTGCTCACCGCCAAGGCGGCCCTTGATCAGGGTCGTGAGGTCATGGCCGTTCCCGGCCACCCGATGGATGCCCGCGCCGCCGGATGCAACGGGCTGATCCGCGACGGCGCGACTCTCGTGCGGCACTCCGAGGATGTGCTGGCCGCCCTGAACATCGACACGCAGGCCGTTCCGCACCCCCGGCGCGATAGGGCGGCGGGCGCGACCTCGCCGGTCTCATCGTCCGCCGCCCTATCGCGCCATCGGCACGAAGCGGCTGACATCGCGACATTCCCGGCGCAAGGGACCGCGCCTGCACCTCCTCCGCCAGCGGCGGAAGATCGCGGCGGACCGGCGCAGCTTGAGACGCGCATTCTGGCGATGCTTGGTCCCAGTCCGACGGAAGAAAACCTGCTGATCCGCGATCTCGGCATTCCGGCCGCCACCATCGTTCCGGCGATCCTGACGCTCGAACTCGCAGGACGGGTCCAGCGTCTGGCCGGAGGCCGGATCGCCCTCTCAGGCAGCTAGAAGAACGCCTGCGCCCCGGTCACCGCGCGCCCGAGGATAAGGGCATGGACATCATGCGTGCCCTCATAGGTATTCACGGTTTCAAGGTTCGCGGCATGGCGCATGACCTGATACTCTTCCTGAATGCCATTGCCGCCATGCATATCCCGCGCCATGCGGGCAATATCCAGAGCCTTGCCGCAATTGTTGCGCTTGATGATCGAAATCATCTCGGGCGCGGCCCCGGCCTCGTCCATCAGACGCCCCACGCGAAGACTGGCCTGAAGCCCCAGCGCGATTTCGGTCATCATATTGGCCAGCTTCAGTTGAAACAGCTGCGTATGGGCAAGCGGCCGACCGAATTGCTTGCGGTCCAGCCCGTATTGCCGCGCCGCCTGCATGCAGAATTCCGCAGCCCCCATCACGCCCCAGCTGATGCCATAGCGCGCACGGTTCAGGCAGCCGAACGGTCCTTTCAGCCCCTCGACACCTGGCAGGATCGCGTCCTCGGGGACCTCGACCCCGTCCATCACGATCTCGCCGGTGATCGAGGCGCGCAGGCTGAGCTTGCCGCCGATCTTGGGGGCGGACAGGCCCTTCATGCCTTTTTCCAGCACGAAGCCCCGGATCTGCCCGCCATGCGCCTCGGATCTGGCCCAGACCACGAAGACATCGGCAATCGGCGCATTCGAGATCCACATCTTCGAGCCAGAAATCACATAGCCGCCATCGGTCTTGCGCGCCACGGTCTTCATCCCCGAAGGGTCCGATCCGGCATCCGGCTCGGTCAGGCCGAAGCAGCCGATCCATGCGCCGCTTGCGAGTTTCGGAAGGTATTTGCGCCGCTGCGCGTCCGACCCATAGGCATGGATCGGATACATCACCAGCGAGGACTGCACCGACATCATGCTGCGATAGCCGCTATCGACGCGCTCGACCTCGCGCGCGACAAGGCCATAGGCAACATATGACGCGCCGAGCCCGCCGAACTCCTCGGGGATGGTGATCCCCAAAAGGCCCATCTCTCCCATTTCGCGGAAAATCTCGGGATCGGTCACCTCGTCGCGATAGGCCGCGATGACGCGCGGCTGAAGGCGGTCCTGCGCATAGGCGCGGGCGGCATCGCGCAGCATCCGTTCCTCTTCGGTCAGCTGCCCCTCCAGGCGGAACGGGTCCTCCCAGTCGAAACGTCCCAGTTCGGGCGCATCCTTCGGTTTCAAAGCCATCTCGTTCCTCCTGCGACGATCTGCCCGGCTGGATGCGGCTGAACCTCGCCTGCCCGTCGCCGGTCACGGCATTGTTGAGGAACCTCGACATCCATGGCCCGGTTTATGCTGCGACCAATCAAGGGCGTCCATCGCAAAAAAGGAATCGCCATGCGCCGCATCTTCAAGACCACCACGGCCCTCGTGGCCAGCCTCTCAATTGCCATGCCGCATATAGCCGTGGCGCAGGAAAATCCGGATAAGGAAGAGATTATCCTTCAACAAAAGAAACAGCAGCGCGCCCAGAAGGAAGGGCAGGAACAGCAAAATGCCCCGCGCGAGCAAAAGAAACAGGCGGATAAGCAGCAGCAGAAGCCGGCCGAGAAACGCCCCCGCGACGAACCTCGCAAAGCGGCCGATGAGGCCCCGAAACCCAAGAAGCAACCCGCCCGGGAAGAACAGGCCGAACCCAAGAAGCAACCGGCCCGTGAGCAGCAGGCCGAACCGAAAAAGCCGAAGCCCCAGCGTGACGCCCAGCCCGAACGCAGCCCCGAGGCCGAGCGGGAACGCCCGCGCCAAGAGGCAAAACCCAAGGCAGAAGCGCGCGAAGACGCCGCCCCGCGCCGCGCCGCCCAAGATACTCGGCCTGAGGATACACCGCGCGCCCGTGAGAAATCTGCAGAAGACCGCGATGGCGGCGACAATGCCCCGCGCAATGCGGGGGATCGCGATTCCGACCAGCCGCGCAAGGCTGCGGCCACGGCAGCGGCGGTGTCGGCTCGTGATGAGAATGACCAGCCCCGCCGCAGCCCCGAGGCCGAGCGCGCGCGGGAAAACCGCGCCGATGAGGGCGAAGGAAACCGCCGCAACCCGGAGAACGCCGAGGAACTTCGCCGCGCGATGGAGCAGAAGGAAAGCCCCAAGCGCCGTGAGCCGAAGCAGCGCGACGCCGCCGAGCGTGAGCGTGAATCTGAACCGCGACGCGCCGACGAGACTCCCAAGCCGCCCGAAAACCAGGAGCGCCGCGCGGGGGATCCGCCTCGCCGAGACCAGGACGAGCGGCGCCGCGCCGAAGACGAACCGCGACGGGCGCAGGACAATGCGGGCCAAGACCGGCTGACCTCGAACCAGCTGCGCGAGCGGCTTGAGGAGGGCGACGGCGCGGCCCGCATCGCGCCTCCCGAAGCGCGTCATCGCGACAATGAGGTCACACGCCGGGCCGCGCAGATTTCTGCCGCGCCGGCGGCCGCGGCACTTGCGGAAAGCGGCCGTGGCGAGGTGTCGGAGCGCAGGATCACCCGCGATCAGGCCCGCCGCTCGGACGAGGATTTCCGCACCCGCATCCAGTCCGATTCCCGGGACGGTCGGCGCCTGAGCGACGAGGAATTGCGGCGCGAAGTGGATCGCCGCGAGCGCCAGCGCGACCGGAATGAAGCGCGAAACGACGAGGATGACGATAACGATACGCTCAAGACCGTGGGCGCGCTTTTGCTGGCGGGTGCTGCCGGCATGGCCGTCGGCAAGCTTCTGGACGGTCGGCAGGTCGCGCTGAATACCGGCGACCGTGTGGTCATGACCATGCCGGATGGCAGCCAGCAGATCTATCGCGACGACAATGCTCTGCTGTATCAGCCCGGCTCGAATGTCGAGACCGAGCGTTTTCAGGACGGTTCGACCCGCACCACCGTGTGGCGCGAGGATGGCAGCCGCGTGGTGACGATCCGGGATGCGAACGCGAATATCCTGCGTCGCACGCTGGTCCGTCCGGACGGGACGCAGGTGCCTCTGATCAATGATACCGCCGTCCAGCCGGTGCAGGTTTCGACCCTGCCCCGCCCGCAGCCGGTCCAATATTACGACCGCCCCCTGCAAGAGGACGAACTGCGCGCGGCATTGCTGCGCGAATCCGCGACCGACCGTCGCTTCAGCCTGGGCCAGATCCGCGACATTCCCGAAGTCCGATCGCTGGTTGCGCCGGTCAATGTGCCGCAGATCACCTTCGACACGGGTTCTGCCGCGCTTGCCTCGTCGCAGGCCGAACAGCTGTCCACTTTGGGCAAGGTGATCCGCGATGCCATCGACGCCAACCCGAACGAGATGTTCATGATCGAAGGCTATACGGATGCCGTGGGATCGAAGGCCTCCAACCTCGCCCTGTCGGACCGCCGGGCGGAATCGCTGGCGCTCGCACTGACCGAATATTTCCAGGTCCCGCCCGAGAATATGGTCGTGCAGGGCTATGGCGAGGAATTCCTGCTTGTCCCCAGCGACGGGCCGCAACGCGACAACCGCCGCGTCGGCGTGCGCCGCATCACCGACCTGCTCGAACAGGGCGACGTCTGAGGCGCGAAAAAGCGCGGAACCGGCTAGCCCAGCGAATAGCCGGTTCCGCGCACCGTGCGTACGGGATTATCGCCGCCATGCACCATCAGCGCCTTGCGCAACCGACCGACATGAACGTCGATCGTGCGGGTATCGACATAGATGTCGCGACCCCAGACCCGGTCCAGAAGCTGCTCGCGCGTCCAGACGCGGCCCGGCTTTTCCATCAGCGTGGACAGCAGGCGAAACTCGGTCGGACCAAGGTGCAGGGTCTGACCGGCGCGAAAGACGCGATGCTCGCCCGCATCCAGAATGATATCGCCGAAAGACAGCCTTTCGCCCATCGTCGCGGGACGGGTGCGGCGCAATTGGGTGCGCAGCCGCGCCATAAGCTCGACCACGGAATAGGGCTTCACCACATAATCGTCCGCCCCGGTTTCCAGCCCGCGCACCCGGTCCACCTCTTCGGAACGGGCCGAAAGCATGATGATCGGGATCTGACGGGTCGCGGGATCAGCCTTGACCCGGCGGCAGATCTCTATGCCGCTGACATTCGGCAGCATCCAGTCCAGCACGATGAGGTCGGGCTGTTCCTCGGCGACGAGCAGCATAGCCTCGTCGCCGTTTTCCGCCATGACGACCGAAAAGCCCTCGGCCTCGAGATTGTATTTCAACACTTCACGCTGCGCGCCCTCGTCCTCGACGACGAGCACACAGGGTTGGGTCTGGGCCATGATGTCAGTCCTCGCCCTCGTTCAGGGTCGCCCGGCTGACGCTGTCGCTTTTCGGGCGGGCGTCCTCGGGCAAGGCGCCGGTCGCAAGATAGATCACCTGCTCGGCGATGCCGGTGGCGTGATCGCCCATGCGCTCGATATTCTTGGCGATGAAATGCAGATGCATGCAGGCGGTGATATTGCGCGGGTCTTCCATCATGTAGGTCAGGAATTCGCGAAACAGCGCGTTATACATCTGGTCGACTTCGAGATCGCGCTTGCGCACATCGGCAGCAAGAGCCGCGTCGCGCTGGATATAGGCGTCGAGCGCGTCCTTCATCATGCCCTCGACGGTCTGGCACATGCGCCGCAGCGCCATGCCCGAGCTTTCGACGGCGGGCATATGGACCAGCACATGGCTGCGCTTGGCGATGTTCTTGGCGTAATCGCCGACCCGTTCCAGAATGGCCGAGATCTTGATCACGGTCAGGGCCATGCGCAGATCGGTGGCGCGCGGTGCGCGCAGCGCGATGATGCGCGCGGCCTCTTCATTGATCTGAAGCTCGAGCTCGTCCACTGCCTTGTCGCGGCGGCGGACATCCTCGGCCAGTTCCTCGTCGCGGGTTTCCAGCGCGATGGCGGCGTCGTGGATGGCGGTTTCGACCATGCCGCCCATTTTGACAACCAGGGCCTGAACGCCTTCGAGATCGCGGTCGAAGGCCGACATGATGTGACGATCGCTGTTCATCTGAATTCCTTTCGGGACCGGTTCAGCCGATGCGGCCGGAAATGTAGCTTTCCGTACGCGGGTCCTGCGGCCGGGTGAAAATATCGTCCGTATCGCCAAACTCCACCAGGTTGCCCAGATGGAAGAAGGCGGTCTTCTGGCTGACACGCGCGGCCTGCTGCATGGAATGCGTGACGATCACCACCGAGAACTCGGCCCGCAACTGGTCGATCAGATCCTCGACCTGACTGGTCGCGATCGGGTCCAGCGCCGAGCAGGGCTCGTCCATCAACAGAACCTCGGGCTGGGTGGCCACGGCGCGGGCAATGCACAGGCGCTGCTGCTGTCCCCCCGAAAGACCGGTTCCCGGCTCGGCAAGCCGGTCCTTGACCTCGTTCCAGAGCGCCGCGCCGCGCAGCGACTTCTCGACGATCTCGTCGAGTTCGGCGCGGTTGCGGGCCAGGCCGTGGATGCGCGGGCCATAGGCCACGTTGTCATAAATCGATTTCGGGAAGGGGTTCGGCTTTTGGAACACCATGCCGACGCGGGCGCGAAGCTGCACCGGGTCCACGCGCTTGTCGTAGATATCCTCGCCGTCCAGCATGATCTTGCCCTCGACACGGCTGATGTCGATCGTGTCGTTCATCCGATTCAGGCAGCGCAGGAAGGTCGACTTGCCGCAGCCCGAAGGACCGATGAATGCGGTCACCGTCTTGTCCTGGATGTCGACATCGACATCCTTGATGGCGTGCTTGTCGCCATAATAGACCTGCACGTTCCGCGCGGAGATCTTGATATCGGTCTGGTCCACGGCGCGCTCCAGGAGTCTCATGTCGTTCATATTGGCAATTCCTCTCTGGATTACCACCGGCGCTCGAACTTGCGGCGCAGGAAGATGGCAAGGATGTTCATGCAGAGCAGGAACACGAGCAGCACGATGATCGCCCCCGAGGCCCGCTCGAAAAAGGCGGGGTCGGCGCGCTGCGTCCAGTTATAGACCTGGACCGGCAGCGCCGAGGCGGGATCGAACAGACCCTCAGGCGGGGCTGCGGGGAAGTTCTTCACAAAGGCCACCATGCCGATCAGCAAGAGCGGCGCGGTCTCGCCCAGGGCCTGAGCCAGCCCGATGATGGTGCCGGTCAGGATGCCCGGCATGGCCAGTGGCAGGACGTGGTGAAAGACCGACTGCATCTTCGAGGCGCCGACCCCCAGCGCCGCATCGCGGATCGAGGGCGGCACCGCCTTGAGCGCCGCGCGGGTCGCGATGATGATCGTCGGCAGCGTCATCAGCGTCAGCACGAGGCCGCCCACGATCGGGGCAGATTGCGGCAGGCCCGCGAAATTGATGAAGGCGGCAAGACCGAGGATACCGAAGACGATCGAGGGCACGGCGGCGAGGTTCGAGATATTGACCTCGATGATATCGGTCAGGCGGTTCTTGGGCGCGAATTCCTCGAGATAGATCGAGGCCGCCACGCCGATCGGCACCGCCAGGACCAGAACCACCAGCATCATGTAGAGCGAGCCGAGGATCGCGACGCCGACACCGGCGGCTTCCGGGCGCTGGTCCGAGGCATCGGGATTGGTCAGGAAGGACCAGTTCCATTGCGTCGCGAGCAGCCCCTTATCCTTGAGCGCATCGGCCAATTGCAGCTGCGCAGGCGAGGTGTTGCTGTCGCGCGCGGCCGAGTCCATCGAAACGCGGCCCTTGTAATACCCATCGACGCGGCCATTCACCAGAACGCGGGCATCGACCGTCTGTCCGATCAGTTCGGGATTCGCGATGACCCGGTTGCGCAATTGGGCCGAGGCCTCCTTGGACACCAGATCCGAGACATCCTTTTCAGTCAGGCCCGCGATGGCGATGCCCTGCTGGGCGACGGTATTCTGAACCGCCTGATCCAGCAATTTGCCATAGGTCAGCGTGGTGGCCTTCTTGATGTCCTCGGGGTCGCGATTGCCGTTCTTGTCCAGCCGCGCCGAGTCGAGCGCGACCGGCAGGGTCAGATAGGTCTGGCGAAATGCGCCGATCCCGTCGGTCAGCACGCTGCTCAAGAGCACGACCAGCGCGATCAGCGCGATGCCGATGGCACTCAGCCCATAGGCCCGGAAGCGGCTTTCGGCGGCATTGCGCTTGCGGGTCCGCTCATCGGCGATCAGCAGCGACGCGCGGGGCTTCGGGGCGGCGGCCGGCGCTGCGGAAAGGGTTGCGTCGGTCATTCATATTGCTCCCGGTATTTGCGCACCACATAAAGGGCGACGACATTCAGCCCCAGCGTGATCACGAACAGAGTCAGGCCAAGCGCAAAGGCGACCAGCGTTTCGGGGGCCGCGAAATCGGTATCACCGGTCAGCTGGCTGACGATCTTGACGGTGATGGTCGTCATCGCCTCGAAAGGATTGAGATCCATCCGGGCCGCGGCACCTGCGCCCAGAACCACGATCATGGTTTCCCCGATGGCCCGCGATGCGGCCAGCAGGATCGCGCCGACAATGCCCGGCAAGGCCGCAGGCAGGACCACGTTGCGCACGGTTTCGGACTTGGTCGAGCCAAGCCCCAGCGCGCCGTCGCGCAGCGATTGGGGCACGGCATTGATGATGTCATCCGAAAGCGAGCTGACAAAGGGGATCAGCATGATGCCCATGACCAGCCCCGCCGTCATCACCGAAGAGCCCGAACTGCCCAGCCCCAGCGGCTGAGCGAAGTAATCCCGCAGCGCCGGGCCGACGGTGACCAGCGCGAAAAGCCCGTAGACGATGGTCGGGATACCGGCCAGCACCTCGATCAGGGGCTTGGCGATGCCGCGCAGCCGGGGCGAGGCATATTCCGACATGTAGATGGCCGCGAAGAGCCCGATCGGGATCGAAACCGCCAGCGCGATGAACGAGATATAAAGCGTGCCCCAGAGCAGCGGCAGGATGCCCAGCTGCGAGCCTCCGCCGAAGCGCGGCGACCAGGTCGTGCCAAAGAAGAATTCCTGCCAGGGATATTGCCGAAAGAAATGCCCGGTCTCGAACAGCATCGAGAACACGATCCCCGCAGTGGTCAGGATCGCGATCATCGAACACATGATCAGAAGGCCGCGGACAAAGCCCTCGACCGCGATGCGCGCGCGGAACTGCGGCGTGGTGCGGCCCAAGGTCCAAAACAGCCCCATCGCGGCCAAAACAAGCGCGGCGGCCCCCAGAACCCAACGATTCGCCTGGGGTTGCGCAAAGAGCCAGATCGCGATCAGGAACAGGGCGGGCACAGCGGTAAACAACGCGATGTTCCAGCCGTAATAGCTGGTGCGCGAATGCAGCCTGCGCGAATCACCACCGGCCGCCGCAAGAACGCGCGAGCGGCCGATGGCAAATCCCGCGGCTGCCATGGCCAGGACGATCAGCAAGGTCCAGGAGACAGGCATTTGGGCCTCGGAGTGGGAAGGGAGGAAATAGGCGCGGGGACTGGCCCCGCGCCTGGGGGATCAGTTGGTCAGGACGGCTTCGCCGGCGACCGCTTCCTGGGTGGCGGCCAGTTCCGGGTCGGCGACCAGGCCATAGGCGGCCAGCGGGCCTTCCGGACCGGCCAAATCATCCGAGACGAAGAATTCGACGAATTCCTTCAGGCCCTGGATCTCGCCGATATGGGCTTTCTTCACATAGAAGAACAGCGGGCGCGACACCGGGTATTCGCCCTTGGCGATGGTCTCGGTCGAGGGGGTCACGCCAGCCATGGTGGCGACCTTCAGCTTGTCGGTGTTGTTTTCGTAGAAGGACAGGCCGAAGACGCCGATGCCGTTCTTGGCCGACTGGATGCGGGCCAGGGTTTCGGTGTAATCGCCGTCGATATCGACCGATTTGCCGTCGGTGCGCAGCGCCATGCACGCTTCGCCCGCGGCGTCTTCGCCCAGTTCGGACTTGAAGACGTCAGCCGCGCCCGATTCCTTGCAGCCCTCGGCGATGACTTTTTCTTCAAAGACTTCGCGGGTGCCGTGCTTGGTGCCGGGGATGAAGGCCAGGATCTCTTGGTCGGGCAGGTCGGCGCGGATCTCGTTCCATTTGGTCGCGGTATTGTCGACGACCTTGCCGTCTTTCACGACCTTGGCGGCGAGCGCATTGAACCAGTCAGCCGGGGTGAACTGGAAGTCGTTGCCGGCGATGTCGCTGGCAAAGACGATCCCGTCATAGCCGATGCGGACTTCCATGATGTCGGTGACGCCGGCTGCCTGGCAGGCCTCGATCTCCGAGGCTTTGATCGGACGCGAGGCATTGGCGATGTCGATCGTGTTCTCGCCCACGCCTTCGCAGAATTTCTTCAGACCGGCCGAGGAGCCGCCCGATTCCACGACCGGGGTCGGAAAATCGGTGTTCTCGCCGAAAGCCTCGGCGACGATGGTCGCATAGGGCAGAACGGTCGAGGAACCGGCAACCTGGATCTGGTCACGGGCAGAGGCGACGGTCGCCGAAGCGGCAAGCATCGCAAGGGCCGATACGGCGAGTTTCGCGCATTTCATAGGATCACTCCTGACATTTCCTGGGGGCCGGGATCGGCCTCGGGGCGATCCCTAGTGTCGTTTTGCGACGCTTATGCAAAGGAAGTGTGACAGCCGTGTGACAAAGCCGCGGGAATGCGTCCCGCGGCTTTTTTCCTGTGGAAAACTCAGCCGATAAGGCCGCGGCGTCCCCCTGTCTGGGCGCGGTCCAGCATCAGGTGATCGAGAATCACGCAGGCGGCCATGGCCTCGGCCACTGGAACCGCGCGGATGCCGACACAGGGATCGTGGCGGCCCTTGGTGATCAGGTCGATCTCTTCACCCTTCTGGTTGATGGTCTGGCGGGGGGTCAGGATCGAGCTTGTCGGCTTGACCGCGAAGCGGACAATGATCTCCTGCCCGGTCGAGATACCGCCAAGAATTCCCCCCGCATGATTGGACAGGAATCGCGGTCCCTCATCGCCCATCCGGATCTCATCGGCATTCTCGGTGCCCGAAAGGCCGGCGGCAGCCATGCCCTCGCCGATCTCGACGCCTTTCACGGCGTTGATCGACATCATCGCCGCGGCAAGGTCGGTATCGAGCTTGGCATAGACCGGGGCGCCCAGACCGGCGGGACAGCCGCTGATCAGAACTTCGATCGCCGCGCCGACGCTGTTCTGCTCCTTGCGCACGGCATTGAGATAGTCCTCCCAAGCCGGGACGGCACTGGCATCGGGCAGGAAGAACGGGTTGTTGCCGATCTCGGCCGCATCGAAATTGGCGCGGTCCAGATGCAGGCGGCCCATCTGGGCCATATAGCCAATGATCCGCAGATCCGGCGCAAGTTCGCGCAGCACGGCCTGTGCCACGCCGCCCGCGGCGACACGGGCCGCGGTTTCCCGCGCGCTGGAACGGCCGCCGCCACGATAGTCGCGGATCCCGTATTTCAGGTGATAGGCGATATCGGCATGGCCGGGCCGGAAGGCCTGCGCGATCTCGCCATAATCCTTGCTGCGCTGATCGGTATTCTCGATCATCAGCTGGATCGGGGTGCCGGTGGTCCTGCCCTCGAACACGCCCGAAAGGATGCGCACCTGGTCCGGCTCCTGCCGCTGGGTCGTGAATTTCGACGTGCCGGGGCGGCGGCGGTCCAGGAATTGCTGGATGAACGCCTCGTCCAGCGCGATGCCGGGAGGGCAGCCATCCACCGTCACCCCGATCGCGGGACCGTGGCTTTCGCCCCAGGTGGTAAAGGTAAAGACGCGGCCGAAAGTATTGAAGCTCATGGTTCCTGACCCTTTTTGCCTGCGATAACGGGGGCTGGCCGGTCAGGCAATGTGAAATCCCGGCAAGGGTGCGCCGCGCGGCCGGTCCGAATCAGAGGATCATCTGTAATTTCATTTTTAAACAATAAATTGCTGGAATTCACGTCACGTTCACGGCTGATATGGAATAACCCGACGGGCAGGCAGCCGGTCCATCGCGGACAGGATGCACTGGCCGGTGGGGAGGGATGTGTTGGTCATCCCGGATTTGTTTAATGAGTGGTCCTTCCTCGGCCGGCTCTCGCAAGGCAGGCGCGTCGCCAGCGAAAACTGGCGCATACGCGACAGCATCGGCGAGGATCCATGCGACAACTGCTCGCTGTGCTTGTGGTGGGGTGCGGCAAAGCAGTGAGGGAGGGCGCGGGCCAGAGACACCTGCGCCCTTTCGTATTTTCCGGGCGCCGCAGCCAAGCCACGGCGCCAGATGTCGGATCAGCCCGCCAGCAGCGCGGCGTTGCCGCCCGCCGCCGTGGTATCGACGCAAAGGTGACGCTCATGCAGCACATGCGCGGCATCGGGCATGGCGCAGATCAGCGGCCGGATCGGGCCGTCCATCTTGGCCAGTGCCTCGGCAAGGGCGCGGCCTTTGTCGGCATTGCCCCACCACAGCACCGCCGAGGCATCGACCTTGCCCGAAAGCACCGCCTGCTCGCTGCCGGTGGCCGCCTCGCCGCCCAGCGCTCGGACCGCCGCGACCTGCGCCGCGCGATCGGCCTCGCTCGGGCCGAGGCACAGGATGGTCGGACGCGCGCTGATCAGCAGGCGGTTCATCTCGCCGGTCGGGCCGGGCATGAACTGCTCGGCCTCGGGGGCCTTGAGCGCGGTCGCCTCGGTCGCCGGGGCGTAGAAGCGGTTCAGGTAAAGCGGACCGCCCGCTTTCGGACCCGTGCCCGAGAGCCCTTCGCCGCCAAAAGGCTGCGAGCCCACGACCGCGCCGATCTGGTTGCGGTTGACATAGATATTGCCGGCATGGATCGCCTGCGAGACTTCCTGCACGCGCGCGTCGATGCGGGTATGCAGGCCGAAGGTCAGGCCGTAGCCGCGGGCGTTGATCGCATCGACCACGGCCGGGATCTCGCCCGCCGCGAAGGTCGCGACATGCAGGACCGGGCCGAAGATCTCGCGCTCGAGGTCGTCGATGCCATTCACGGTCAGCATGGTCGGCGCGATGAAATGGCCACCTTGCGGGGCTTCCAGCGCATAGGCCACGCGGGCGCGCTTCTGCGCCAGGTAGGACTTGATGCCCTCTTGCGCCTCGGCATCGATCACCGGGCCGACATCGGTGGTGACCTCCCACGGATTGCCGACGGTCAACTCGTCCATCGCGCCTTTGATCATCTCGATCAGATGGGGGGCGATATCTTCTTGCACATACAGGCAGCGCAGCGCCGAGCAGCGCTGGCCGGCCGAGCGGAAGGCCGAGTTCACCACGTCACGCACCGCCTGTTCCGGCAGCGCGGTCGAATCGACGATCATCGCGTTCAGGCCGCCGGTCTCGGCGATCAGCGGCGTGCCGGGGGCCATGTTGGCGGCCATGGCGCGGGCGATGATGCGCGCGGTATCGGTCGAGCCGGTGAAGACCACGCCCTTGATGCGCGCATCCGAGGTCAGCGCCGCGCCGACCGAGGCGCCCTGCCCCGGCAGCAATTGCAGCGCGGCGGCGGGAACGCCGGCCTCGTGCAGCAGGCGCACGGCGATGGCGGCGATGACCGGGGTCTGCTCGGCGGGTTTCGCCAGCACCGCGTTGCCTGCCATCAGCGCGGCCGCGATCTGGCCGGTGAAGATCGCCAGCGGGAAGTTCCACGGGCTGATCGCAACGATGCGGCCACGCGGCGCACGCGCGTCACGCTCGCCTTCGGCGGCATAGTAGCGCAGGAAGTCCACCGCCTCGCGCAGTTCGCCCACCGCGTCGGGCAGGGTCTTGCCTGCCTCGCGGGCGAGCGCCGCGAAGATCGGGCCGAAATTCGCCTCGTAGAGATCAGCGGCGCGGCGCAGCACGGCGGCGCGCTCGGCCGGAGCGGCATCCCAGTCGCGGGCATCGGTGATCGCCTGCGCCGCGGTCGCGGCATCGGCCTCGGTGACCCGGGCGACGGTTTCGCCGGTGGCGGGGTTCGTGACGTCGAAGCTCTCGCCCGAGGGGGCCGAGACGGTGATCGGGGCGGCATCGGGCAGCGCCACGTCGCGCGCGGCGTCGATGCGGGCCAGCACCGCCGGATCGCTCAGGTCGAAGCCTTGCGAGTTCGGACGGCCCGCGCCGAAGATCGCGTCCGGGGTCACGAGACTTGCCGGAGCCTTGGCACCTGCCAAAGCGGCGAAGGGGTCTTGCGCCACGTCCTCGGGGGCGATCGACTCGTCGACGATCTGGTTCACGAAGGACGAGTTCGCGCCGTTTTCCAGCAGGCGGCGGACCAGATAGGCCAAGAGGTCGCGATGCGCGCCGACCGGGGCATAGATGCGGCAGCGGCCCTCATTCTCGCGCAGGACGATGTCATGCAGGCGCTCGCCCATGCCATGCAGGCGCTGGAATTCATATTCGATGCCCTTGGCCATTTCCAGCACGGCGGCGACGGTATGGGCGTTATGCGTCGCGAATTGCGGGTAGATGCGGTCGGCATAGCCGATCAGCTTCTTGGCATTGGCAATGTAGCTCACATCGGTCGCGATCTTCGAGGTGAAAAGCGGGAAGCCCGGGAAGCCCTCGACCTGGGCGCGCTTGATCTCGCTGTCCCAATAGGCGCCCTTGACGAGACGCACCATGATCTTGCGGTCCAGACGGGTCGCGAGTTCATAAAGCCAGTCGATGACCAGACCGGCGCGCTTGCCATAGGCCTGCACGACGATGCCGAAACCGTCCCAGCCTGCCAGCGAAGGATCGGCCATGACGGCCTCGATCACCTTCATCGACAGGGTCAGGCGGTCCTGCTCTTCGGCGTCGATATTCATGCCCATGCCGCCAGCCTTGGCTTCTTGGGCGAGTTTCAGCACGACCGGAACCAGTTCCGCCATGACGCGGGCCTCTTGGGCCACTTCGTAACGCGGATGCAGCGCCGAAAGCTTGATCGAGATGCCCGGGTTGAGCTGCACCGAGCCCTTGTCGCAGGCCTTGGCGATGGCGGCGATGGCGTCGGAATACGAGCGGGCATAGCGTGCGGCGTCCTCGCCGGTCATCGCGGCCTCGCCCAGCATGTCATAGCTGTAGGTGAAGCCCAGCTTCTCGCGTTCCTTGGCGTTGGTCAGGGCCTTGGTGATGGTCTCGCCCAGAACGAACTGGCGGCCCATTTCCTTCATGGCGCGGCCGACGGCGGCGCGGATCACCGGCTCGCCGAGGCGGCGGACGGCGCCGCGCAGGGTGCCCGCGATGCCGCCCTGGCTGTCATCCAGCACCTTGCCGGTCAGCATCAAGGCCCAGGTCGAGGCATTGACCAGCGAGGACGAGGCCTCGCCGAGATGCTTGCCCCAGTCCGAGGGCGCGATCTTGTCCTCGATCAGCGCGTCGATGGTGTCGCGGTCGGGCACGCGCAGCATGGCCTCGGCGAGGCACATCAGCGCGACGCCCTCGCGGGTGGACAAGCCGTATTCCGCCAGGAAATGCTCCATCATGGTGGGGCGGGCTTCGCTGCGGATGCGGCTGACGAGCAGCGCGGCGCGGTTCGAAATCGCGGCGCGGGCAGCCTCGTCCAGCGCGGTCTCGGCAACGAGCCGGTCCAGCAGATCCTGCTCGGGCTGGAATTTGCTGTCGGGGCCAAGATCGGAAAGCTGGGTCATGGGCGGAATCTCCTGATAGTTGTCGGCTGCATACCGTCAACGACGTGGACGATGTGACCAAACTGTGTTAGATGATTAGACGATCATAACATATTTTGGCGGTCTGATAGATAATGGACGACATTCTGGACGCGACCAACATGAAGATCCTGCGCGAACTGGTCGCCAATGCGCGCATTCCGATCACCGAGCTTGCGCGCAAAGTGGGCCTGTCCAAGACACCGGTGGCCTTGCGCATCAAGCAGATGGAGGAAATGGGCCTGATCACCGGCTATCGCGCGATCCTGTCGCCTCTGCAACTGGGCCTGACCCATGTCACCTATGTCGAAGTGCGCCTGTCCGATACAAGGCAGAAGGCGCTTGAGGCGTTCAACGAGGCCGTCCGCGCCATCCCCGAGATCGAGGAATGCTATATGATCGCGGGGGGATTCGACTATCTGCTCAAGGTCCGTTCCAAGGACATGGCGGGCTATCGCCGGATCATGGCGGAAAAGATCTCTTCCTTGCCCCATATCCATGCCACGACGAGCTATGTCTCGATGGAAGCCGTGGTCGAGCAGAACTGGACCGAGCTTTAGCCGCGCCATGCCCCGACAGGCGGCGGCGCTAGAGAGGGGCCAAAGGGGGCCGCATGGATTTCAAATGGCTTGAAGATTTCCTGACGCTGGCCGAGACGCGCAGCTTCTCGCGCTCGGCCGAGCTGCGCAGCGTGACGCAAAGCGCCTTCAGCCGCCGGATCCGCGCGCTCGAGGAATGGATCGGCACTGATCTTCTGTCGCGCGACAGCTACCCGGTCAGCCTGACCCCCGAGGGCGTGCTGTTTCGCGAGACCGCCGAAGAGGCCGTGCGCATGCTCAATGCCCGCCGCGCCGAGTTCCGCGACCAGTCCCGCGCGCGCGGCGGCGAGATCTCTTTTCTGTCGCTCCACAGCCTCAGCGTGACCTTCCTGCCGGGCTGGCTGATGCGGCTGAAATCGGCGGCCGGGCAGATGACCAGCCGTGTGAAGCCCGAGAATTTCGACCGCTGCATCGAGGCGCTCAGCGAGGGCGGCTATGACTTTTTCCTGACCTATGCCCATCCCGGCGTGAATATCGCGCTCGACCCCGAGCGCTATCCGCATCTCGTCGTCGGAAAGGACAGCCTGGTCGCAGTGGTCCGCCCCGGCTGGCCCAGAGAATGGCTGTCCGAGGGAATGCCGCTTTTGCAATATTCGCGCGGCTCTTTCCTGAACCAGATGACCCGGATCGCCCAAGGCCAGCCCGGCGCGCCCAAGGTCTATGTCGCCCATATCGACGAGGCATCCATGGCAGAGGCGATGAAAAGCATGGCCATCGCGGGCCATGGCGTCGTCTGGCTGCCGCGCCTGCTGGTCGAACCCGAAATCGCGGCGGGGCGATTGGAGGTCGTGGCGCCCGAACTGCCCATGCAGATCCGGCTCTACCGCAATCCCCTGCGCGGGCGCGGCCTGACCGGACGGGTCTGGCAGGCGGTCGAAAGCCTGGCTTGAAAGCAGCCCTGCCCGGATCACGGCATTTCCGGATCCGGGATCCGGCAAGCATTGACTTCGCCCCTGTCAGCGCCATTAACTTTTGGCGAAGTACCTGGTCACTGGGCAAGCCGAGGATATCGATGAAAGACGTCAGCATAATCTTCGTGATCGACCCGCCGAAGCTCGTCACCGATGGCGTGCTTCTTCTCGCATCCATCCGCCGGCACATGCCCGATATCGAGGTGATCGGTTACTGCCCGCAGGAAAAAGCCGAGACCATGCCCGCGCAGGTCAGCGAATATTTCGCCGCGAACAACGCTGAAATCCGCTTCATCGACGCGCAGGACAAATTCTCTCCGCCCTATCCGCATGGCAACAAGCTTCTGGCATGCGCGGCACCGCGGGACACGAAATTCACCCTTTTCCTCGATACCGACATCGTTTTGTGGCAGCCCTTCGATCCGGCCGAGATCTTTGCCGAAAACACGGTTTCCGCCGCGCCGGAAGGGGTGATGACCTGGGGCAAGCCGAAGGAGAACTGGCCGCTCGTCTACGGCATGTTCGACCTTCCTGTTCCGGAGGAAACCGTTCAACTGGCGCGAAGCAACGCCAAATCCCTGCCCTACTTCAATGCAGGCGTGGTGGGTTTTCCGAATGTCCCGGTGGCGGGCTTTCCGAGCTTCGGCGCATTGTGGCTGGATACGGCGCAGCAGATCGACGCCAATGAAGAGGTTCCGACCCGTCGGCCCTGGGTCGACCAGATCGCCATGCCGGTCGCCATCGCCCGCGCGGGATGGGCCTATAAACCGCTGGAAAAGCGCTGGAACCTGTCTCTCTCGCGCAATATCGGCGACGCCCTTGTCACCGAGAAGGACCATGAAAAGGCCGCCAAGACGATCGACAAGATGAACGCGGTCGATGCCGTCATCCTGCATTATCACGCGTCGAAATTCATCTACGGGACGCGCTACGAAGGCTATTTCGAGGATCTCGCGCAGGAATTCACCTGCTTTTCCAAGCTTGAGGACCTGACCCAGAGAAAGCCGCTCAAGAAGACCGGCGCACTCAAGGAAATCAAGCAGAAGATCAAGGAAATCAAGTCCGTGCCCCGAAAGGAACGGACGGACGAGCAGCGAAGCGAATTTGCCGCGATCCGCGCCAAGCGGAAAAAGATCAGGAATCGCGTGACGCCGCCCTCATTCGAGGCCTGGCCTGACTCGATCCTGCCGGCGGAAAAATGATGCGGGTCGTCCTTCATCCCGGTCCGCACAAGACCGCCACGACCATGGTGCAATCTGCGCTCAAGGCGAGTCTGGGCGGGCGTGTCATCGAGGGCAACGGCGATGCGCGGCATCTTCCGGGGCTGGACGAAGAGTTCCGCGCGGTTCGCTGGGCCTTTGTCGGGCTGAACAACAACCCGACGGGCAAGCGCGTCTCGAGTGCCAGCGGGCTGTTGCGGGAGTTCGTCGCCAAGGCCGAGGAACGGGGCGTGGCCAATCTGGTCATGTCGGATGAGAATTTCCTTGGCCATCCGCCCAGTTTCTTTGTCTTTCGGCATGGCGAGGCACGCTACTACCGTCACAATATCGCGACCGCCGAAGCCATTGCCGAGGCGCTGTCTGGCCGTGATGTCGAGGTCCTGTTCACCACGCGCAAGCAGGAGACGCTTTTTTCCAGCCATTACATGGACGGAATCCGCTGGATCCGGCTGGACATGGATCTTGACGAGTTCTGGGAGGTGCTGCGGAACGAAGGCATTCCCGCCCTGCGCTTCGACCGCCTGATTGCGCCATGGCGCGAGATTTTCGGAGCGACGAACGTCTCCTGCCTCAGTTATGAACTGCTTCTGAAATCGCCCGATACGTTCATGGCCGAGATCACCAGACGCTTTCATCTGCCCGAGGGCAGCCTGACCCTGCCCGAGGAACGCGTCAACAGTTCGATGCCGGGTTTCAAGATCCAGCTCTCGCGCCAGCTTTTCCGTGACATCTCATCCGGCAAAAAGGACCGCAAGCTCGCACGCCGCGAATTGCTGCGCGCGGATCCCCTGGCCGGGCAGGAGGACATCCCCCGGCCCCGCCTGAGCAGCGCCAGCATCGACCAGATCCGCGCCGCATTTCAGGACGATATCTCCTATCAGGAAAGCGTCCATTGACGTCGAGGGTGGCCCACGCAAGTTATTCCAAATGCGAATAACCCAGCGCAACTTGGCATTGGAACTTGGCGCTGGGGCGACCTAGATCGCTGCGGCAAGGGGCGAAAAGCTCCGGAAAACCTGTTAAGATACAATCCTGAAACCTGCCATTCCTGGAAGGGTCCCGCATCACGCGGGCTCATCGGGCATGCAGTCGAGGTGAACATGACCAAGACCCGCATCGAACATGATTTGCTTGGCGATCGCGAGATCCCTGCCGAGGCTTACTGGGGTGTCCACACCCTGCGCGCGGTTGAAAACTTTCCGATCACCGGCCGTCAGGTTGGCGAGATCCCGGAACTCGTGCGTGCGCTCGCCGCCATCAAGCAGGCCGCCGCGCTGGCCAATGCCGATCTGGGCCTGCTTTCGCCCGAGCGCCGCGATGCCATCGTCGCCGCCTGCGAGGAAATCCGCGCCGGAAAGCTGCATGACCAATTCGTCGTCGACCAGATCCAGGGCGGCGCGGGCACGTCGACCAACATGAACGCCAATGAGGTCATCGCGAACCGCGCGTTGGAAATCATGGGTCACCAGAAGGGTGAGTTCAAATACCTGCACCCGAATGAACATGTGAACATGAGCCAGTCGACCAATGACGTCTATCCGACGGCTTTGCGTCTGGCCTCGTGGAAGGGTCTGCAAAAGCTGATCCGGCAACTGGCATCGCTGCGCGGTACCTTCGAGGAAAAGGGCGCCGAGTTCAACGACATCCTGAAGATGGGCCGCACCCAGCTTCAGGAAGCCGTGCCGATGACGCTCGGTCAGGAATTCAACGCCTTCGCCATCACCATCGGTGAGGATGAGCAGCGTCTGGCCGAGGCAGCGGGGCTGATCTGCGAGATCAACCTTGGCGCCACCGCCATTGGCACCGGCATCACCGCCCATCCGGAATATGCCGAGCGCGTCCGCGCCCGTCTGGCCGAAATCACCGTGATCCCGGTCGTCACCGCCGCCGACCTTGTGGAAGCAACGCAGGATTGCGGCGCCTTCGTGCAGACCTCGGGCGTGCTGAAGCGCGTCGCGGTCAAGATCTCGAAGATCTGCAACGACCTTCGTCTGCTGTCTTCGGGCCCGCGCGCCGGCTTCAACGAGATCAACCTGCCCGCCATGCAGGCCGGTTCCTCGATCATGCCGGGCAAAGTGAACCCGGTGATCCCGGAAGTGATGAACCAGATCTGCTTCGAGGTCATCGGCAACGATGTCACCATCACTATGGCAGCCGAGGGTGGCCAACTGCAGTTGAACGCCTTTGAACCGGTCATCGCCTATTCGATGTTCCGCTCCGTCGATCACCTGGTTGCCGGTCTCGATACGCTGGAAAAGAACTGCGTCCGTGGCATCACCGCCAATCGCGACGTGCTGAAGGAAACCGTGCGCCGCTCGATCGGCATCGTCACCGCGCTGAACCCCTATATTGGTTACGCGGCGGCGACCGAAGTCGCGACCGAGGCCCATCTGACGGGGCGCGGCGTCTATGAGCTTGTCCTTGAAAAGGGCCTGCTGCCGAAAGAGCGTCTCGATGAGATCCTGCGCCCCGAAGTGCTGACCCGCCCCGTCCTCTTCGTCGCATAAGGCGCAACGAAATCCCCTGCCCCCAGGGGAAAAGCGGCCCCGGCTGAGATCAGCCGGGGTCGCTTTCTATTTCATCCAGCAGGAAAGCGCGGAATTTGCGGATTGCGGGCCGGTTCCGTCGCCCCTGCGGATAGACCAGCCAATAGCTGCGCCCGTTATCCGAGACTTGCGGGAAGGGCTGGATCAGGCTGCCACTCGCCAGCTCATAGCGGAAAAAGCGCGGCGTCAGCAGCGCCACGCCATAGCCCGCCAAAGCCGCACGCGCCTCATGCAGATCGGTGCTGAGCGTCAGGCCGGGCTTGGGGCGCTTTTCCCAGAAATCCACGCCTGCCTCGCGCATCCAGACCATCCAATTCGGGTCCGAGGCATCCAAGAGCGGCAGCTTCAGCAGGTCGGACGGCTTGCGCAGATCGTGTTTCCGCGCCAGTTCCGGCGACAGCATCGGGGTATATTCGACCTTCATCAGGTGATGCGAGGTCAGCCCCGGCCACTCGCCCGAACCGGCACGGATGGCCACACTGATATCCTCGCGCGCGAAATCGATCAGATTGTCATTGGTTTCCAGCCGCACGGCGAGGTTCGGATTGTTCATCTGAAACTTGCCCAAACGCGGCGAAAGCCAAGCCCCGGCGAATGTCGGCACGGTCGAGATCGACAGGGTCGTGACCGCATCCGCCGAAGGCTCGGAAAATGTCTCGCGCAGCAGGTCGAAGGCCTCGATGGTCGGGCGCGCAAACAGCGCCCCGGTCTCGGTCAGGGCGATCTCGCGGGGCTTGCGCAGGAACAAGGGCGCGCCAAGACGCTCTTCGAGCAGGCGGATCTGATAGCTCACGGCGGCCTGAGTCATGCCCAGTTCTTCGGCGGCGCGGGTGAAACTCAGATGGCGGGCCACTGCCTCGAAGGCGCGCAGCGCGGCAAGCGGCGGGATGGACATAAGGCAACCTTATGGATGCGTGCAGAGGCTTTGTTGGTCAAAACGCCGCAACAGTAGCACCTTGGCATTCCATCAACCACATTGCATTGCGAGGAAAAGGCAATGTTTGCGAGTGCAACGAAGCGGCAGCCGCATGGGCTTGCCGACCGGCTCCTGACGCTTATCGGCCTGCGGGAGCAGATCAAACCGAACCAATGTGTCAGCGAAACCGATCGCTTCGCTGCACTGGATGACCCGGCCACACGAAAGGCGCTGGCCGAATTGCCACCGCATCTTTTGCGCGATGTCGGCGTCAACGTCGAGCAGCCCAGGCATGACATGATGCAAGTGGGCGACTCGCTGCGCAAATACCTCTGGTAAGGGCTCAGACGAGCCCTTCGCAGAAGCGGCGGATGCGGTCACACGCATCCGTCAGCACCTCGTCCGAGGTTGCATAAGAGACGCGGAAATGCGGGCTCAGCCCGAAGGCCGCGCCAAAGACCACCGCCACGCCCATCTCATTCAGAAGCGCCGTCGCAAAAGCCTCGTCATCCGAAATCAGCACCCCACCCGCCGAGGTCTTGCCGATCACGCCCTTGATCGAGGGATAGACATAGAAGGCCCCCTGCGGCACCGGGCAGGTGATGCCCGGACAGGCATTGAGCCCCGCCACCACCAGATCGCGCCGGCGCTGGAAAACCTCGCGGCTGGTCGCGAGGTAATCCTGCGGCCCCTCAAGTGCGGCCAGCGCGGCATATTGGCTGATCGAGGCCGGGTTCGTCGTCGATTGCGATTGCAGCTTGCTCATCGCGCGGATCAGCTCGACCGGCCCCGCGCCATAGCCGATGCGCCAGCCGGTCATGGCATAGGATTTGCTGACCCCGTTCATCGTCAACGTGCGCGATTTCAATGCCGGTTCGACCTGCGCAGGCGTCACGAATTTGAAATCGTCAAAGACCAGATGTTCGTAGATATCATCCGCCAGCACCCAGACATGCGGATGGCGCAGAAGCACATCGGTCAGCGCGCGCATCTCGGCCTCGGCGTAGCCTGAGCCGGTCGGGTTCGAGGGCGAGTTCAGGATCAGCCATTTCGTCTGAGGCGTGATCGCGGCCTCAAGCTGCTCGGGCGTGATGCGATAGCCACTTTCCATCCCCGCCTCGACGATGACGGGCGTGCCGCCTGCCAGCAGCACCATATCGGGATAGCTGACCCAATAGGGCGCGGGGATGATCACCTCATCACCCGGGTTCAGCGTCGCCATCAGCGCGTTATACAGGATCTGCTTGCCGCCGGTGCTGACCGTGATCTCGGAGGGCGCGTAATCCAGTCCGTTCTCGCGGCGGAATTTCTCGCTGATCGCGCGGCGCAGCTCGGGAATGCCGTCCACCGCGGTATAGCGGGTATGGCCCGCGTCGATCGCGGCCTTGGCGGCCTCGCGGATATGTTCGGGCGTGTCGAAATCCGGCTCACCGACCGAAAGGCTGATGATATCCTTGCCCTCGGCGGCCAATTCGCGGGCAAGCCCGGTAATGGCGACGGTGGGCGAGGGTTTGACGCGGGCGAGCGTCTGGGACAAAAGGCGCATCGAATTCATCCTGCGGCTGGGCTGCCCGAAGTCATAGGCGCGCCGCCGCAGACAGACAAGCCAAGGGTTGTGGAATGGACGAAGCAAGGCTCAAGCGGCTGCGGATGCGCAGCTGGCGTCGCGGCATGAAGGAGATGGACCTGATCCTCGGGCCCTTCTCGGATACCGAGCTCGAAACCCTCGCCCCCGAGGAGATCGACATCTACGAGGCGCTGCTCAACGAGAATGATCAGGACCTCTATCCCTGGATCACCGCCCGCATCTCGGGCACGCATCCCGGCCCCGAGGCGCTGGTGGCGCTATTGGACCGCATCGCGGGCTTTGCCACGGATCGCCTGACCCCCAAATCCTGAAATTTTTAGGCATCGGGCAGAATTCGCGGGGAAATTAACCGCGTATTCGGGATTTTCCCCCAAGGTCATGCGGGACATGATTTTGAACGGGATAATCCGATGCCCCATGCCAGCCCCAGCCCGATCCGGCAGGCGCCCGCACTGCGGCCCGCCCCCGGCGTGGCGCAGGCCGATGCCTATCTTGAAAGCCTGCAACTGCTGGAACGGCTGCACCGCCTGCTTCTCGATCTTGTCAAAGACGAGTTCGAGCGGCTCGGCCGCTCGGATCTGACCCCGGTGCAGGCCTTGCTGATCTATAACCTGGGCGGGTCAGAGGTGACTGCGGGTGAATTGCGCACGCGCGGCATGTATCAGGGCTCGAATGTCAGCTACAATCTCAAGAAGCTGGTCGAGCTTGGCTATCTCAGCCATGAGCGATGCGACATGGACCGCCGCTCTGTCCGGGTTCGACTGACCGAAGCGGGGCAAGCGGTGCGGGATTGCGTGGCGGATGTCTTTGGCCGACATGCCGAGGGGCTGGGCCTTTCGGGGGTTCTCGACGATCCGCCGATCGAGACGGTGAACCTGCAATGGCGGCGGATCGAGCGCTATTGGCTGGAACAGATCCGCTACATTTATTGAGATCCGGCCCGCCCGAAAACGGGCCGGGACGCCCTCACCAATGACCGCTATTCTCCATGCTGGCCCAGGGCTCCTGCGGCGGCAGATGATCCCCCTCTTGCAGCAGTTCGATGGACACATTGTCGGGGCTGCGCACAAAGGCCATATGCCCGTCGCGCGGCGGGCGGTTGATGGTGATGCCCGCATCCATCAGCTTCTGGCACAGGTCGTAGATATTCTCGACCCGATAGGCGAGATGGCCGAAATGCCGACTGTCCGAGGGCAGGCCTTCGTCCCCATCCCAGTTCCAGGTCAGTTCGACCGGACAATCCGGCTGTTCCGGCGGGGCCATGAAGACCAGCGAAAAACGGCCCTTGTCATTGTCGATGCGACGGATCTGCTCGAGCCCGAGAAGCCGATAGAAGGCCATCGACTGTTCCAAGTCCAGAACGCGCACCATCGTGTGCAGGTAACGGATCTTCATCTGCTTATCTCCTCTGTTCGCGCCGCAGGATGTCAGCTTGATGCGGCCTGAGCAACCGGCCATCGGCCTACCCGCCAGAAGGGCGAGAGGCCGGGCTTCCGGACCGGAACTTCCGAGAAACCGGCCGAGAATTGCGCGACAAGGCGTTCTACGGCCTCTGGCCCATCTTGCCGCGCATGCAGGCTGATCGCTGACGCGGCCCCGCTCGAGGGCGGTCCGGACTGACCTGCCCCCGATCTAGCCCAAGCGACCTATGCCACGAACGGTCGCGCCATGTCGCTCTCCGGGATCCCGCCCGGATGATGGCGCGATCCGCTTCGCTTGCGAGACGGATGACGGGCGGCGGAACCCGTCGAGCTTCCCTGCCCCGCGACAGGTTCGTGGCGACAGGGCTGCCCAGGCAAGCCGAGATGCGATCCGCATACGGATGGGTCAGGGTTCGGGGGTCCGGTGCGGGGCGCACGCAGGCCATCAGCGCCTTGGGCATCCTCGCCGCGATCATCGAGTCAGATCGAGGCGGGTCCGCGCGTCCAAGCCCCTATAGGCAGGCAAGATTCGCGCCTAGCATTACAGTTTCATTTTTGCGGCGGCTTGATGGGCTCTTCTTCAGATTGACCAGGCGATGATTTGGGTTGACTGGATCTGACGCTGGGCCATGCGGTTCGCGATGCGCCGGATTTCCTGGATCGACCAGCGGAACAGTGCTGGTGTCTTGCCCTCGTCTTGCGCATCGTTTTTTGGGCGGCGCGGCATTGGCATGATGGCGGATGTTGGCCATCATCGCGAAGGCCAGCATGACCAGCGAAACATGCCGGTGCCAGCCATGCCAGGAGCGAGTCTCGTTATGATCGAGGCCGAGTTCGTTCTTCGCGGTCTCGAAGCTGTCCTCGATGGCCCATCGATGCCCTTCGACGCGGACCAGCGCCTCCATCGTGGTGCCCCCCGGCGACCACGTGGTGAAGAAGCCTAGATCACCATCGGCAAGATTGCGGCGGATCAGCAGGCCCCGGGTCCAGACGCCGCTGAGAACAGCATTGAATTCGCCGGCGTCGAGATCGGCGAGATCAAGATAGGCCCAGTCGTGAACCCGCTCGCCCTTCGTGCCCGTGCCGGCCGAAAGGCGCTGCCACGCCTCCGGCGGCAAGTTTTCCGCGATGCTCCCGGCCGTCCCGCTGACGGCATAGGCTTTCTCCCAGGAATTGAAGGCGTGCTTGGAGCTGACGCCCAGGACATAGCCTTTTCCAGCGCGGCGTAGCGCTATTTCGATATCGCCAACGCCATAGACGCTGTCGGCAGCCACCCAGGAAAATGGAACCTTGGCCGAGAGCGCCCGCTCGATCATGCTGCGCGCGATGGCAGGTTTCGTGGCGAATTCCACCTCCTCGGGCACATGGGACCGGCTTCGTCTGACCTGGTCT
>NZ_SDEB01000060.1:2500-5187 GCF_004522175.1 Paracoccus ravus
CTTTGATCCATGAATTTCCGAATGGGGAAACCCACCTGAAACTCAGTTGTTGTTACCTTTGGTATCAACAACCGGGTTAACCAGGTATCTTTTACCTGAATACATAGGGTTTAAGAAGCGAACCCGGGGAACTGAAACATCTAAGTACCCGGAGGAAAGGAAATCAACAGATACTCCCCTAGTAGTGGCGAGCGAACGGGGACCAGCCGAGCCGTGAGAATGACCGGAATGTGTTGGAAAGCACAGCCAGAGTGGGTGACAGCCCCGTATGGGAAGTTTGATCGGACGTATTAAGTAGGGCGGGACACGTGAAATCCTGTCTGAAGATCGGGGGACCACCCTCGAAGGCTAAGTACTCCTTACTGACCGATAGCGAACCAGTACCGTGAGGGAAAGGTGAAAAGCACCCCGACGAGGGGAGTGAAACAGTTTCTGAAACCGGACGCCTACAAGCAGTCGGAGCCGCCTTGCGCGGTGACGGCGTACCTTTTGTATAATGGGTCAACGACTTGGTCTATCTAGCAAGCTTAAGCCGGTAGGTGTAGGCGCAGCGAAAGCGAGTCTTAAATGGGCGACTTAGTTAGATGGATCAGACCCGAAACCGAGTGATCTAGGCATGAGCAGGATGAAGGTTAGGTAACACTAACTGGAGGTCCGAACCCACACCTGTTGAAAAAGGTCGGGATGACTTGTGCCTAGGGGTGAAAGGCCAATCAAACTCGGAGATAGCTGGTTCTCCGCGAAAGCTATTTAGGTAGCGCCTCGGACGTATCCTCTTGGGGGTAGAGCACTGCATGGATGATGGGGGCCCACAGCCTTACTGAGTCTAAGCAAACTCCGAATACCAAGAAGGACTATCCGGGAGACACACGGCGGGTGCTAACGTCCGTCGTGGAGAGGGAAACAACCCTGACCAACAGCTAAGGCCCCCAATTCGTGGCTAAGTGGGAAAGCATGTGAGACTTCCAAAACAACCAGGAGGTTGGCTTAGAAGCAGCCATCCTTTAAAGATAGCGTAACAGCTCACTGGTCTAATTAAGAGGTCTTGCGGCGAAGATGTAACGGGGCTCAAGCCACGAGCCGAAGCTTTGGATGTGCATTTATGCACGTGGTAGCGGAGCGTTCTGTGATATAGAACGCTGCCTCCTTGCCATCCTCGGATGGATTGGAGGCAATGTTCTGACTGTGAAGCCGGGCTGTAAGGCATCCGGTGGAGTGATCAGAAGTGAGAATGTTGACATGAGTAGCGACAAACAGGGTGAGAGACCCTGTCGCCGAAAGTCCAAGGGTTCCTGCTTAAAGCTAATCTGAGCAGGGTAAGCCGGCCCCTAAGGCGAGGCCGAAAGGCGTAGTCGATGGGAACCAGGTTAATATTCCTGGGCCAGGAGATGGTGACGGATCACAGAGCTAGTTCTTCCTTATCGGATTGGAAGGGCTGGTGAGTGGTTCCTGGAAATAGCCCTCCATGAGACCGTACCCTAAACCGACACAGGTGGACTGGTAGAGAATACCAAGGCGCTTGAGAGAACCACATTTAAGGAACTCGGCAAAATACCTCCGTAAGTTCGCGAGAAGGAGGCCCTGTTGGTAGGCAACTATCGGCAGGGGGCACAAACTAGGGGGTGGCGACTGTTTACTAAAAACACAGGGCTCTGCGAAGCCGTAAGGCGACGTATAGGGTCTGACGCCTGCCCGGTGCCGGAAGGTTAAAAGGAGATGTGCAAGCATTGAATTGAAGCCCCGGTAAACGGCGGCCGTAACTATAACGGTCCTAAGGTAGCGAAATTCCTTGTCGGGTAAGTTCCGACCTGCACGAATGGCGTAACGACTTCCCCGCTGTCTCAAATGTGGACTCAGCGAAATTGAATTGTCTGTGAAGATGCAGACTTCCCGCGGTTAGACGGAAAGACCCCATGCACCTTTACTATAGCTTCGCACTGGCATCAGGATTGTGATGTGCAGGATAGGTGGTAGGCATTGAAGCAGTGACGCCAGTCGCTGTGGAGCCATCCTTGAGATACCACCCTTCGCACTCTTGATGTCTAACCGCGGCCCGTTATCCGGGTCCGGGACCCTGCGTGGTGGGTAGTTTGACTGGGGCGGTCGCCTCCCAAAGAGTAACGGAGGCGCGCGAAGGTTGGCTCAGAGCGGTCGGAAATCGCTCGTTGAGTGCAATGGCAGAAGCCAGCCTGACTGCAAGACTGACAAGTCGAGCAGAGACGAAAGTCGGCCATAGTGATCCGGTGGTCCCGAGTGGAAGGGCCATCGCTCAACGGATAAAAGGTACGCTGGGGATAACAGGCTGATGATGCCCAAGAGTCCATATCGACGGCATCGTTTGGCACCTCGATGTCGGCTCATCTCATCCTGGGGCTGGAGCAGGTCCCAAGGGTATGGCTGTTCGCCATTTAAAGAGGTACGTGAGCTGGGTTTAGAACGTCGTGAGACAGTTCGGTCCCTATCTGCCGTGGGTGTAGGATACTTGAGAGGAGTTGCCCCTAGTACGAGAGGACCGGGGTGAACGTTCCACTGGTGGACCAGTTGTCGTGCCAACGGCAGTGCTGGGTAGCTATGAACGGACAGGATAAACGCTGAAGGCATCTAAGCGTGAAGCCCCCCTCAAAACAAGGTATCCCTTGAGAGCCGTGGAAGACCACCACGTCGATAGGCCGGAGATGTAAGTGCAG
>NZ_SDEB01000061.1 GCF_004522175.1 Paracoccus ravus
ACCGCAAGGGCCAATCGTCGGGAAAACAGTCCCCCGGACTGTTTTCTGATCCTCCTCATACCACCGATCTGCGCCGGATTTACAGCGCCCCGACGGCCGATATGGCCGAAGTCGAGCTCGACGCCTTCGAGAAAAAATGGGCGGAGAAATACGCGTCTATCGCCCCGGCCCGGCGCAGGGCTTGGCAGGAAGTGATCCCGTTCTTCGGCTTCGATCCGGCGATCCGCAAGATCATCTACACGACCAAGGCCATTGAGAGCCTGAACCGCGTGATCGGGAAATCGATCAAGACGAGGGGTTCCTTCCCGACCCACGAGGCCGCGACCAAGCTGATCTATCCGGCCATCCGCAACTTCGAGAAGGACGGCCGAAATGTCCGGGAATGGTTTGCGGCCCGCAACCAGTTCGCCATGATGTTCGGCGAGCGCTTCGACGCTTGAGTATCCCAAACCGCATGGGCCGGGCCAGATACACGAAGTTCAGGACACTCCCGCAAATGGGCAAACCGCTATGACTGGTGCCCGAAGGTCACCCTTTCGGCCATCGCCCTCGCCGCACTCGTCATCTTCCGGTTATGAATACTGACGCTAAAGAGTGATTGCTGTAGCTTCGAAACACCTATCATACTTTACGAAACGCGCTTAACCCGGTATTCGCCATTGTTTCCGCTCCCGCGCTGGCTTCGTTCAAAGCCGCAAACCATTGACGGACCTAAGTCCACTGGGTCGACTGAAACGGATTTTGAGGCTGCGCCCAAGGTCGGGACCAATATCAATCGTTCTGTAATTGACCTCTACCGTCCACACATCACGTCTGGCGACTGCCTGATCGTGACCGGCTATCAAGACTTTCTATCTTCGCTCGCCATTTTGATGAGGGAGGTAAAGGAACTTAAGGACCCTGACACTGATGCCGAAATCCGGATTCGGATATCGTTCGGGATCGACACGGCAAACTCTCGACGGTTGGCAAAACAAAGGCAAGTCACCGAAGAGATGAAGCTGTACTGGCTGGAGCGGTCAGGCCTGCAGGTCGAAGATGATCATGACCTGCTCGCGGTTCTGGCAAAACGGGCGATACAGACAGGCAAAATTCAGCTTCGCGTCTTTGACCCTGTATTGGCCCAGGCCGGTCTGGGGATCTCGGGGGATCGCCGAATGCATGCCAAGATCGTGAGTTCGCGGGGCGGTGCCGTAGCGGGATCAGCAAACTTTTCGCGCTCGGGGCTGTTCAGCAACATCGAATACGCGGATGGTCTGGACGCCGGTTCGCATAAGCTGCAGCATGAGCGTACCAGAGCAGCCGAACAGATCTGGGACGTATCTGTTGATTGGACCGCAGAAGCGCTCGAGATTCTCGATAAGCTGATAAAACCCGCCACGGCGGAAGACGCCATGGCGCGAATGATCTCGGAGCAAAAGGGCTTCGAGCCTTGGCTCACTGGTGGGCGCCGTGAGATCACCGGCCATACGCTGTACGAGTACCAGCAGGAACTGACTTACGAGGCCTGCGCTATCACGTACGATCACGGCATTGCGTTCGTGGAAGCGCCGACAGGCTCAGGCAAGACCGAGATCGGCTGCCATTTGGGGGAAGCCTTGTCGGAAACATTTGCGCGGGTAATTCCCCGTTCTCCCGTGCATGGCGTCGCTAGGAAGAACGCGGCTGTAATAGCGCCGCCGAAAGTAATACCCAGCTGGCAGAAGCACGCCACAAACTCTCTCGAGGCTATAGCGAACACAACCCTGTCCAAAAAACGTCTGAGAGGGGCCGGCGATGACAGCCAGTCCGGTCTGAGGCTCGATCAGTTCGGCGTACTCATCATTGACGAAAGCCATACAGTGACGCCCGGATTTCAACAGGCTTCCCAGATGGCGACGGCGATCGAACTCGCGCCACCGAGCTGGAACGTCTGTTTGTCTGCTACGCTTCTTGGCAATCGCGACGTCGACTGGCTGACCCATATGCAAGAGATGCGCGCCTCCATCTTCATGACTCCAGACTACATTCAAGCGATGGGTGAGCTGTTCGAACGGGAGATGCAACGCTCAACTGGCATCTTCGATCAAAAGACGTCACTTGCGGTACTGTCCGAACCGGAAACCGCTCTATCTAGGCAGGCACGCACGGAACTCTCCGAGCTAATTTCGCCATTTCTAGCGCGCCGCCAGCGCCGATGCATCGGCGAGGATGTGGATCGCTCCACACACAATTACCCAAAGCTCGCCAATCACAGGCGGCCCAAGACACTCGCGCTCACGAAACCGCAAAAGGCTCTTCTCGACGATATCGTTCGGCTCTGTAATCAACTTGCTCCCGGCGGCAGGGTTACGGCGGTCGAGAAGAGCCGGTTCGGCCACGTCAAGACGCAGCAGAGTACCCAGGATCAGCTCTATATCCGTAATCTGCTCAACATCCTTCGGGTGAATGCCGCGCAGGCAGCGTGGGAGATGTCCCATGGCGTTATCGGAAAGTGGCTGCGGGAGTTTGAACAAGGGTCCACAAGCAAGCGACGAGCACTGCACCCTGCTCAAGCCGACATGTTTGCTCAGCTTGGTATCGATGCGTTGGCTGCGCCCGAGACGTGCAATGCCTTAGCCATGAAACTCGCTTCTCAATCTTTGCGCGATCTTGACGAGAAGCGATATGACGCGTGCCGTCGCATCCAGCAGCAAAAGGATCGGGTTGTCTTTCTCGCTGAGCGCACGGACACGCTCGAAATCTTTGCTGAGGCGCTTTCCCGCCGCGGTCACCACACGAATTTCGTTGTTGGGAACCAGACCAAAGGTGATGAGAGGGCCGTAAAGACCGTCTTTGGCAACGGTCCGGATGGGTTCCTGCGGATTACACACGGAAAGTCTGTTGAGTCCTACTTCCGCCCCGGCGGGAAGAACGCGCCGAGAGGGCCAGCTTCGGTCTTCCTTACTTACAAAATGGCTGAGGGTATTAATCTCCAGTCTGCCGACACACTTGTTCTCCTCGGTATCACGTCGAACTTGAAGGAGCTCATCCAAGGCTTGGGGCGTATCGACCGCATCGACAGCGAATACGGAATCGTTAACTATCACCTTGTCGACATTCCGGTCGGTCAATTTGCATCAGACGAGAAGGTGGCCAACCGGATCGCGAACTATCGCACACTCGCGGGTGAAGAGGTGGTTGATGCCGTACAGGAAGTTGGCTCGGACGATACGGAAGTGATCCTGGAGAGCGTTTCACGATACCTGGGGTCGCCCAGGCGATTGCGGGACAACAATTTTCACGACGTCCTCACCCGTACCAAAGAGAAAATATCTCTTGAGCGTTTTGCACTCATCAGCAAGGCCAGAATCGAGGGTACCTGGGGCGCGGAATTGGCACTTCTGTCCGCCAGAGAGCGTTTCACCGCGCTGCATCTTCAGGGCGTCGCCAAACCGAGCAGCTTCTTTCCCCCGCGTTTGCTGCTGCTGCGGAACTCTGAGACTGGCGTGATATTAGAGCGTTCTCAACTGGTTTGCGCCAAGACCCTCGAGCTCGCATACGAGAGGACAAAGCGTCTCGGCATGGAACGGACCACGATGTCAGAGCAGGATTTGGCTAGCGCGCTTGAGACCGTCTCGCAGCAGCTTGGACGGCTTGCAGAATGGGACCTGCGCCCGGCACGCGTTGAAAGCCTAATGAAGGCGTGCGCTGAGTTTGTGAGTCGGCGGACTGACAGGGATCTCGACGATGGACAGATGTTTGGTCACCTGTCCCTATCCGCTGTTGAAATGATTTGCGAGGCTTGGAGTAGGTTGCTCGACCCTTACTGGGAAAAAGCTAAAAAGGAGGTGCGGGACAGCTTCGCATATGAAGACCTACCGAAAGGGTACATCGCTATTCAGGCGATTTTGCAGTCACTCGAAAGTGACCTTCGCGGCGGTGAGGAAGTACATCAAAAAATGTCCAAGGTTATCGAGGAAGCAGAGCTTTTCTCGAGAGATCATGAGCCAGAAATCGGACGGCGAGTTTCGGTGGTGTTCTTTTCAGGCGGAGCTGGTGAGCACTGAAACTGAGCCGCCCTGGGTGTCCACTTAACCTTCTTTCCGTGCTATTTTCGGGAAGGAGGAACAGCCGATGGGACAGTCATCGACAGTGAAGAGGGGACCGCCGCGTGATGCCGCGAGCAAGGTCGCGCAGCAGCGGATGA
>NZ_SDEB01000062.1 GCF_004522175.1 Paracoccus ravus
TGCTGGCTCAGCGCCGACTGGCTCAGACCGATCCGGGCCTGCAATGCACCGACCGACATCTCGCCCTTGACCAACTCGCACAGGATCAGAAGCCGCTTGGGGTTTGCCACCAGAGACAGGCGCCCGGCGACATATTCCGCGCGCTCTTCGAGCATGCCGAGGGGCAGCTCAGATGAATTTTCCATTATATTAGCATTGACTGATTTAGGCATGTCTAATATATACAGCCTCAGCAGATCGAAAGCAAGCCGTCAGGCATGGGAGTTTCGGCATGAATCCGGCAATCGCAACAGAATTCACGCCCTTCGCCTCGCTCGGAGGCGGGGCGCTGATCGGCCTCAGCGCCGTCATGGTGATGGCGCTTTTCGGCAAGGTGGCGGGGATATCGGGCATCACCAATGGCGTCCTTGGCGCCGTGGTGCCCATGGCCAGCGCGCCGCGTGATCGCAATTGGCGCGTCGCCTTCATTCTGGGGCTGATCGCAGCCCCTCTGGCCTATCGGCTCTTTGGCGGCACGGTCGAGCAAACGGTTTCGGGGAACCTCGTCGGCATGGGCCTTGCGGGGTTCCTGATCGGGCTGGGGACCGGACTTGGCTCGGGCTGCACCTCGGGGCATGGCGTTTGCGGCCTTGCCCGACTGTCGCGCCGCTCGCTTGTCGCGGTGCTGATATTCATGGCGAGCGGCATCGCCACGGTCTTTGTCCTGCGTCATGTGGGAGGGGTGTGATGCGCAATATCCTCGGCTTCGCAAGCGGCCTTGTGTTCGGCATCGGGCTTGTCGTCTCGGGCATGGCCAACCCGGCCAAGGTGCTGAATTTCCTTGACCTCGCGGGGGCTTGGGACCCCAGCCTCGGCTTTGTCATGGGCGGGGCGCTGGTCGTCACCTACCTGGGCTATCGTCTCGTCTGGCGGCGCAAGACCCCGGTCCTTGCCGAAGGGTTCGATCTGCCGAGCTCGCGCCGGACCGACCGCCCGCTGGTGATCGGCGCGGCGCTTTTCGGGATCGGCTGGGGGATCGGCGGCTTCTGCCCCGGACCCGCCTGGACGGCGCTGGCGCTGCTGGCACCCGGCACCCTGATCTTTCTGCCCATGATGCTGTTCGGCCTCTGGCTTGGCGCGCAAGCCAAGGGCCTGCCCGGCCTGAACTCCAAGGGAAATCCGTGATGAGCAAGCTCAATGAACGCGTTATCCGCCACTCGCCCTCGCGCGGGGCGGGCAGCCCCGATGTCTGGGGGATCTACGAGCCCGATACCGGCTCGATCCAATATGTCTGCGCCGATCCCGAGACGAAGAAAGCCGCGTTGATCGACGTGGTCTGGAATTTCGATGCGCGGAATTACCGCTTCTCGACCGGCAGCATGGATCAGGTGCTTGATCTTGTCCGCGAGAACGGGCTGAGCGTCGAATGGGTGCTCGATACCCATCCCCATGCCGATCATGTCATGGCCTCGGCGCATCTCAAGGAACGCACCGGTGCGCCCAATGCGATCGGCGCGAAGCTGCGCGAGATCGCCGCAATCTGGCGCGATATCTACAACCTGCCCGAGGCATTCTCGCCCGAGCGCGATTTCGACCGGCTCTTTGAGGAAGGCGAGACGTTCCGGATCGGCGATCTCGAGGCGCGGGTGATGCTCTCGCCGGGGCACACGCTGGGTTCGATCACCTTTGTCGTCGGAGACGCGGCCTTTACCCATGACACGCTGATGCAGCCCGATATCGGCACCTCGCGCGCCGATTTCCCCGGCGGCAACGCGGCCGAACTGTGGGAGTCGATCCAGGCGATCCTGGCCCTTCCGGGCGACACCCGGCTTTTCGTCGGCCATGACTATGGCAGCGCGACCCGCCGCGAACCGCAATGGGAAGCAAGCGTTTCCGAGCATCTGGCCCATAACGTCCATGTCAAGGCGGGCACCCGCCGCGAGGATTGGATCAAGCGGCGGCAGGATCGTGACGCGACACTGCCCTTGCCCGACCGTATCCTGGCCGCGCTTCAGATAAACCTGCGCGGCGGTCGTCTGCCGATGGCCGAGGATGATGGCCACCACTATCTGAAACTGCCCGTCGACCGGTTCTGAGGCCATTCCCGCGAGAGGACAAAGAATGTTCAGGCGGTACCTGCCGATTCTCGACTGGGGACGCGGCTATGATCGCGGCATGCTGACCAGCGACCTGCTGGCCGCGCTGATCGTCACGATCATGCTGATCCCGCAATCACTGGCCTATGCCATGCTGGTGGGCTTGCCTCCGGTCATGGGGCTTTACGCCTCGATCCTGCCGCTCATCGCCTATGCCATCTTCGGAACCAGCCGGACCCTTGCCGTCGGTCCGGTCGCGGTCGTCTCGCTGCTGACCGCGACGGCGGCGGGTGCGGTGGCCGCGCCCGGCACGCCCGAATACCTCGCCGCCTCGGTCACGCTTGCGCTGCTCTCGGGGCTGATCCTGCTGGCGATGGGGGTTTTCCGGCTGGGCTTTGTCGCGAACCTGCTGTCGCATCCGGTGATCTCGGGCTTCATCACGGCCTCGGGGATCCTGATCGCGACGGGGCAGCTTGGGCATATCCTGGGCGTCACGGCAGGCGGGCAGACGATGATCGAGATGGTCGCCGCGCTTCTCCGCGCCTTGCCGCAGACGAATGTCGCGACGCTGGCGATCGGCGGCACGGCGACGGCCTTTCTGTTCTGGGCGCGCTCGGGGCTGAGGCCCGCGCTTTTGCGGCTGGGCGTCGCGCCCGGCGCGGCCGCGCTGTTGGCACGAACTGGGCCGGTGCTGGTGGTCGCGGCCTCGATCCTTGCGGTGATCGCCTTCGACCTGACTGCGCTTGGCGTCCGCACCGTCGGAGAAGTGCCGCGCGGTCTGCCGCAGCTTGGCCTGCCCCGGCTCGATCCGGCAAGCTGGGGCAGGCTGCTCCCGGCGGCATTCCTGATTGCGGTGATCGGCTTTGTCGAATCCGTCTCTGTGGCGCAGACATTGGCCGCGAAGCGCCGCCAGTCGATCCGCCCCGATCAGGAGCTGATCGGCCTTGGTACCGCGAACCTCGCCGCCGCCCTTTCCGGAGGCTACCCGGTCACGGGCGGTTTCGCGCGCTCGGTGGTGAATTTCGACGCCGGCGCCGAAACGCCCGCCGCCGGGGCCTTCACCGCGCTCGGCATCGCGCTGGCCGCGCTGTTCCTGACGCCGCTGCTCTTTTTCATGCCGACGGCGGTGCTGGCCGCGACGATCATCGTCGCCGTGCTGGGCCTGATCGATCTGGGGGCGATCCGGCGCTGCTGGCGCTTCTCGCGCTTCGATTTCGCGGCGCTGGCCGGGACCATCCTCATTACCCTCGGGGGCGGGGTCGAGGCGGGCATTCTCACCGGCGTGGCGCTTTCGGTGCTTTTGCATCTGTGGCAGACCTCGCGGCCCCATGTCGCGGAAATCGGCCAGATCCCGGGCACCCAGCATTTCCGCAATATCCTGCGCCATGACGTGACCTGCGCGCCTGAGGTGCTGAGCCTGCGCATCGACGAGAGCCTCTATTTCGCCAATGCGCGGGCCATCGAGAATGTCGTCCAAGAGGCCGTCGCGGGCCGCCCCGAGCTGCGCCATGTCGTGCTGAACTGCGCGGCGGTGAACGGAATCGATGGCAGCGCGCTGGAAAGCCTTGAACTGATCATGCATCGGCTGTCGGATGCCGGGATCAAACTGCATCTTTCCGAGGTGAAGGGTCCGGTCATGGAGCGCCTGTCGCGCAGTACCTTCCTGCGCCACCTGACCGGCAGGGTGTTCCTGTCCCATCACGAGGCGCTGGCTACCCTTGCTCCGGAAACGACCTGCGCCTGCGACGGCGCAGAGCGCCGCGAGATCGATGCGGGCCAAGTCTATCCCGCGCATGAACGGCGGCGGTCCGGCTGAGCGCCTGACTGCCGCTGGGGC
>NZ_SDEB01000063.1 GCF_004522175.1 Paracoccus ravus
AAAGAGACCATCCAGAACCGCCGCTTGAACCATCAGCGTCAGGCGGCATAATCTCAAACCGGTGCGCCAGGACCCTCTCGTCCAAAATCAGGCCGCCTGTTCCAAATCATTCGACGACGGACATTTCGAACCGATGACGGTCTGCAATGCGGACAAAGCGGACTTTTGCAGCCTCGGTGAGAGTGCTGGCCAATTCCAAGAAATGAGCCGCTTTGGGGGGACTTCACGATTTTCAAGATTCTGGATCAAGTGCGTTGGCGGTTTTTGTTTGCGGGCGGCAATCCAATCGGTCAACATTTCACCGCGTGAGAATTAAGGAACGAAAAATGATCGCAAAGCTTCGTTTGTCATCGCTTGGCTTGATTTGCGCGCTGCTGGCAATTCCGGCAGTTGCGCAGAACCAGTCCGTAACCGTCACAGAGGACAATTTCGCGACTGCCATGACTGACCTCGCGATGGAGAAGGAAGTTGAGCAAGGTGCCAACCTTGCTTGGCATCATCATCGCAAGACCATGGCGCTGTCAGAACAGCCCGCTCCGCTCATGAACCGCGATACCGTCTACTCCTTTGCGGTGCTGGATGGAGGCGGCGACGTGGCCATCACGCTGCCCGAGAATGACGGACGATACATGTCACTGCATGTGATGAATCATGACCACGTGACCTACAAGGTGTTCTATGGACCGGGCCGTTACGAGATCCCTGCATCTGGCTCGACGGACTACTTCTACGCCAATGTCCGGATGCAGATTAACGACAAGGACTCCGAAGACGTCAAAAAGGTCAACCAGTTGCAAGACGAGTTGAAGATCGAATATCTCGGCGGTTATCAACCCAAACCCTTCAAGGTGACCAACTGGGACATGGCATCATTCGACAAAGTGCGCAGCAAATACGTTGCCGAGGCGCAGGCCGAAGGGGTGCGGGGCACGATGGGGACAGTCGAGCATCCCGTATCGCTCGACGCCAAAAATCGTGGTGTCGCCATCGCCACCGGGCTGCTACCGGATCAAGATGCGGTCTATTTGACTGAAAAGCACGACGTAGAGATGGGTAAGGCATACAAGGCGACTTACGCCGTGCCTGAGCTGGTTGACCCGAAGCTCGGGTTTTATTCGATGACGGTTTACGGAGATGATCAATACCTAAAGACCGACGCGGGAGCGACCATCGGCAACACCGAATTGAAACTAAATGCTGACGGCAAGAGCTTCGACATCTACTTCGTGCCTGAAGCCGAGTTTGGCAAAGGTAAGCATGCCAATGAATTGATTATACCGACAGCTCCGTTCTGGACCGCATTCCGCGTCTACATGCCAGGTGCCTCGGTGATCGATGGCACCTACAAAACTCCCACGCTTGAGGCAGCCGATTAACGATAGGGCCTAGCAATGGGAGGAGACGCGGGTCAACTGCGACAATGCGCGAGCGTCCGCGGCGGGTTCGAGAAGGCGTGACGCAGTAGCACTTCGCCCTACCCGGCGCCGGGGAACGAGTCAGCGAGACGGACTGCCCATTCGCTGACGCTCGGCCACGACAAGTGCCACGCCGCCACATGTATAGAGACGGTCGCTAAACCGAAACGCGGCGAAGACCTCGCTGATCAGCGCTGTTTGCTGGTGTCTGACGGGATACGGGCATCGTTCACAGGGGCTCCCCTCTCCCTTGCATATCCCAATCGCTGTCCAGATCGCCGACGACAATGTTAGCGCTGTGCCCAACGAAACATTTGAGCTACCTCCAATTGTACCGATTCCGACGGAAAAAGAGCTACTCGCCGTCGATGGGGTGCCGCGGGTCGATACTTGGGTGCGACTGAAGTTTCGATCCTTGGTCGACAAAAGCGAAGTCGAGGTCGAGCGCCGTCTTGAGCGAGACGGCAAAAAGAACTTCAAGACGACCGCCATTGGACTGGCCAAACTCGGATTGCCGGAATTGGCGCTCCAGGTCGGCACCTTGATGCCCGGGATTGCCGCAGCGACCCGCTTCGATGACAAGACGACCTTATCGCAGGCAGTGTCGGCTTTGACTGGCTTGCGGCCATTGGCCCACTTTGGGAACCGTAGCATCCGCCTCCACGATCGTCTGACTGACAAGTATCCAAAGCTTGCGACCGAAGAGAAGAAGCGATGTGAAGGCGATGCCACCAAGCAGGTGACGACGTTATGGGATCTTCTAAAGGACGGCGCGGGACTGCCGGACCTGTCTTGCGTCACCGCGCCCAAAGATACCGCCCCAGATGAATGGAAGGACGGTCTAAAACAAGCCGAGGAACTCCTGCGGGCGGCCGAAGATCAAGCTGACGCAGATGCCCGACTAATTCTCGGAAGCCTGCCACAACTCACCAACGACAACGAGATCAGACGCTTCGACGGGGCTATTAAGGCTGCGGAGAGTTGCTTTGGCAACGCGGCCCTGAAGGGACTGCCGTCAATGCATCTCGCGCAAAGACTTGGCGAGTTGAGCGAGGACGAACTGACCAAAGCTGAGACTGTGCTGCGGGACATCGAGCATGAAGCCGCGACTCTCGTCGCACATCTTTCGCATGCGGAACATGCAGATCGCGCCCGTTTGTATGGCTTGGTGGCGAAGTGGCACGATGCAACTCATCTGGGCCATGCGTTTACTGCCTGCCCGGTTTGTGAGCGTGACCTCCTTCAACCCGGCGCAATCCCCTTCGACGCTATGTTAGACAAATCGGTGGCTCAGGCGCTGGAAGAAGCACGCAAAGCCGATGCCGTGATGCTGAAAACGGCGGCCGAGTGGGAGCGCGACACCAGAAAGGGCCTGCGCGATCGATTGCCCGAGATGCTCCGCCGATTCGTTGATGACGGCGTCCCCGACGATCTGGCCTCGGTTTACAGGGCAGCCTTATCGACGGAAGTCTTCCAGCTTGCCGAGTTTCCAGAGCCTTTGAAGCCAATGGCCAAGGGGGTTGCGGCCCTTTGCACCGCAGCATGGAAAGATGCACCGGAGCGCGAGCCACTACCTGGAGTCGATCTGCCCGTCGAGATTCCTGACGAAGAGAAGCTGCGTGCTGCGATACGGAATGTGCGGCGAGCGATCGCGCTTTCAAGATATCGCGCCGCCAATGCCGAATTCGCGCGAAGCGCTGTTGTGAAGGTTCTGCGCGCCGAGTTGAATGAAGTCACGGTTCCGGCGAACGACCGGAGCATCAACGAGCAATTGAATGTTCTTAAGGCTTACCTCGATGCGGCCACTGTCTTTGCAGGTATTCGTCGCCAACTGGGCCAGATCAAGGAAACGTGCGGCCGGTGGGCGAAGGCACGCACACGACTTGAGAAGCTGGCACGGGCGGCCAAAGCCGTTGAACCATTCAAGAACTTTCCGGATCTTGTTCACAACCAAGTCGCCGGGTTGATCACGAACTTGCAGGAGAAGGCGACGTCGTGGTCGCAGCGCATGTATCGGGCACATTTTGTTCAAGCGCCGGAATATGCGGGACTAGACTCTGCCAAGAGTGACGGCTTCACGTTCTTGGCAGCTCAAGGAAAGCACTTGGTGGAAGCACATCATGTGATGAATGCCTCGGCACTTCGGGCCTTCCTCTCTGCGTTTGTGCTAGGGCCTGTGGACATTCATCGTGAAGCGATGATGGTCGCGACGAGATACCAATTGGCGGCGTAACTGCAGGCCGTCTTTTCATAGCGCGTGGCTATAGATCTGAATTCCTTGATTTTAGCG
>NZ_SDEB01000064.1 GCF_004522175.1 Paracoccus ravus
TGGCTATGGACTTACAACAACGAGCGCCCCAACATGGGCATCGGCGGCATCACACCCGCCCAGAAACTGAAAATGGCTGCCTGAGGTCTACTTCTGCGCCCCGTTAAAACGGGGAGGATTACCAAGCCAGCCCTCGTCGGTCGGAACGTAGCTGATATCCGCGAGCCAGATCCGGTCGGCTGCCGTCGCCCGGAAGTTCCGCTTCAGAAGGTTCGGGGCAATGCCGAATTGGTGACGGCTGTCCGTCGTCCGCGGCACCGCGCGGGCGCGGCGAGGTGGCCTAAATCCGTTCTCCTTCATCAGTTTGGCAACCGTTTTCCGCGCGACCGCAAGCCCTCGGCACGCAGCTCGGCATGGATACGCGGGGCACCGTAGCGGCGCTTGCTACCCTCGAAGATCGCGCGGATCTTCGCGGCAAGCACGTCCCTTGCCGCCTGGCGCGCCGCCCGTTTCGGGGCGGCGGCGCGCCAGTCATGAAACCAGCTCGGACTGACACGCAGAAGCCGGCGCATGAGACGGATGCCGTGTTCGGCAGCACGGGCGGCAATGAAGGCGAGTTTCGCGCTCATGGTTTCGCCGCCCATTGCGCGAAAAAAGCCGATGCCTTGCGCATCACCTCCACCTCTTCCTTCAGGCGACGGTTCTCGCGGCGCAGCTCGGCCAACTCCGCAGCCTCGGCCTTTTGGCGCCGAACGGCCTCGGCGGAGCCCGCGGCCTCAAGCTCAAGCCGCCAGCCCTTCGGCTGCGACGAGGTGATACCAAGTTCCTGCGCGACGCTGGCCTGCGTCGCCCCAGATTTTGACAGACGTGCGACCGCCTGCTCCTTGAACTCTGCCGTGAACCGGCGACGTGGTCCCTTGCTCATCCTTGATCCCCTGCGCTGAGAGTAAATTAACTCCCAGTCCGGGATCACGGGGCAAGGTCAGACTCTGTCTTCGGGCGGTCCAAGGTTGGGGGGTCGGATCAGAGGTTATCTGACGCCCTTGCCATGATTGCAGGCTCTACAGCGAACACAAAGGTTCGACTTACAACTCGTCCCACCCTTCGCAACCGGTATGATGTGATCGATTTCAAGCTCCGCAGCTGTTCCGCATGTAATGCATCTTTTGTCTCGTTCCAAGATTTCAAATCTGACCTTCAAAGGGACGTGCTGTCGTACCTTTTTTGGGGGACGACAATTCTTGACGAGTGCGGCGTAATCTATCTCTCCGGTCGCATAGCGTGCAAATTCCTCGACAAACTTTTTATAGGGGCCAAATCTTCTTGTCAGCGTGGTGACTGAGACAGATCGCTCCGGGTGCGCTTTGGCATACTCCTTCACATGAATTACCGATGGCGATTTTTCGTGCCTTTTGTAGGTGTATACCCAAATATCCCGGAAAATAGCGAGCAGAACATGGTCGCTCATTACGCGGATCGACTTTTTTGGCGGCGCCGCACCTACTTCCTTCAGTCCATTCCCCCAACTACCAAACGTGCGTCTTATGGTGTCAACGCTGAAGCGAGCATTTTTCCATTCCCGATAATTCGCTGCAGTGAGATCGCGAAAGTCGTGGCTTGCAACGAAGGCGCGTAAGTTATCGCGAACATCCGGCGGGCTGGAACGTGGGCGCCGATTTGGAATGAAAAACATACGCTTGTCTGGATCGTCTGATCTGCTGCTAAGATCGTCCATGTTCCCCTCCATCATTTAGACGAGAAGGTCAGATTTTTCTATGTCCGTCAATATTAAATATTCCCCCTTCTATCTTCGGTAGTCGCAGGTGAGAAGAATCAATCCATTTGACGTGTTTACAAGTCGATATAAGGCGTTGACTGAAGGAAAGTCTCGGCGTGAGTTATGTCTTACTTTCGTTTTCAGGTCGAAATCTTTCATCTATATACTTCGACTTTAACTCGAATATTTCTCCACGTCAACTTTGTGTTTCTCTACTTTAACTCGACTTGGGTTGATTTTACGATCGCCCGTCAAGCCGTCGAGATTTATGGATGGAAGCAAATGCCGTTGCTCATGAATATTCGTAATCGCCTCTATTCTAGGCGGGCAGCGAATCGGTTTTTGGCAATCGAAGATAATGTCAGGGTGCACTTCTATGCCGAGCTCGTCACCGTATGCCATCATGTGGCAGCCGGCATGCCAGCCGGTGTTCAGGAACAGCATCAGGTTCGGGGGCAGGTAGGGGGCCTTGCCGAGCTTTGCAGTGGCCAGGTTCTGGATATGTTGCAGACATTCTTTCATTTGATCCTCCAACGGATAACGCTTTCAGAAACGATGAGCCCTTCGGCTTCGAGGGCTTGCAGTTCGGAGGTGGGCTCGCTGATCAGCGGCAGCTGACTTAAGAGCACCTCCTTCGGGTTCTCAGCGAGCGGGGGTGTGAGGCTCCACGTCAGCGGGGAAGTCTCGTGGCGCTGGATGAGATCATCATAGACCAGATGGTTCAGGGCCATGTAGATGGAGGTGTCCCGCATTGCAGAAACGCGGGGCCGGATCTGGGCCATCGTGAGGGGTTCGGGTGCAGTGGCGAACAGGGTTTGGAGTTGGGTTCGCAGGGGGGTCATAGGTTCCTCTAGCGGAAGTGGGGCCAGCGGGCTCATAGGCCAGCGCTGGTCGGTTGAATAGAGCTGACTGCGAGAACTCGCAGTTAGTTCTGGAAATCAGCAGGTTAAGACTTCACGAACTTGGAGAGCTCGAGTGAGACCAGTGGTGGTCAGTGGATAGAGAGGTAAAAATAGTCATGAAGCCGGAGGCGCTAATTCTACCTATTTTCTATTCAACTTCTTGAAGTTTTGATTTTCTTAAAGACTAATCTCTTCTTTTTATTTCAAGACTACTTTTAGAAGAAAAAGGAAGGTTAGAAACTCTTTAGAAAACCCGTCTCGACTTCGCGAAGTCGAACAAACTACTGGTCGAACCCGTCCCCGAATCCGACCAGCGTCACTCGATACCACTTTTCCGTGCGGACGTGGCCACCAGAAATGGCCTCCTCGCACCTTCCGGCTACATGGGTAGCCAAAAGCTCTCAAAGCCCCTGTATGGCCCACCCGTCCGCACGGAGAACGCCCTTGCGGACCTTGAGCCCGAGACACATCATGCGAGGCTCACCGGTTTACGGGCCTCAGCGGATTGTTGAATGGCCCACCAGAGGGCCAGCTGTTCGGCAGTCATCTTCGAGGGCATTTTGAAATCCTCCAGCTCGCGCTTTCAATGGCCACGAACCCGAACCCGGTCCGGGTTCGAGCTACGGGCACACGATTGAAAAAAGAAGAGAGCCCACCCCGTTGCGGGGGGTAAGCGGTGTGCCGATCACACGGTGACTGCGTAGTTCCACGGGAGCAGGTCTTGGATGTTGCTCTGTTTATGGTCTTTGGCGATGGCGGTGAGCGTGGTTGTCAGCCATGCGTGGGGATCGACGCCGTTCATTTTGCAGGTCTCGATCATCGACGCGATGACAGCCCAGTTTTCGGCACCGGCGTCATGGCCTGCGAAGAGGGCATTCTTGCGGTTTAGGGCCATCACCCGTTCATTCTGCCCATGTCGGGCAATTTGTTGAGGTGCATTACCGCTGGCACGCGCTTTTCGGCCGACAGTTTCGGGTCGAGCGTGTCGACCGACGTGCGTCCGGCCAGTT
>NZ_SDEB01000065.1 GCF_004522175.1 Paracoccus ravus
GCATCTCTCGAAAACGATCAAACGCTGCAAACCAGCGAAAACGGCGCGGGATAGAGCAGCCCGGTAGCTCGTCAGGCTCATAACCTGAAGGTCGCAGGTTCAAATCCTGCTCCCGCAACCAAATATATCGACGAAATATCAAATTTATAAGCCGATGGTGTTCAAATACCACCGGCCTCTACGCGTTTACATCAACGCCACATCAACACCAAAGCAGAAAAAGCGTAGCCGCAGGTAAAATCCGTGGACGGCCTTCGTGGAAGCCTTGTCACATCAGGTTTCCAGTCATCGCCTGTATCAGGCACAGCAATGAAAAATGTCCGCACACATCACGCGGGGTGCTGAGGGACAATGCCTTAGCTTAGCTGAGCGGCAAACTGGCCCAAATTCCCGGACCACCTCTGCGCAGGGCACGCTCACGCGCTTCAGGGGAAGACGGGTTCATGGTCATGTTCATGACGCTCCGCCATACTCTGGGGTTGAGGCTGACCTGCTCCTGACCTGCCCCCCGGTCGTCCCTCGTTCATAACGAGAGTCCTTGGGGTTGATAGTGGTCGGCTTCGGGTTGGGCAAGCGCGCCGGGCGCGGAGCCCTCAGATTGCTCAAGCGCCCGGCGCGCTTCTGCCGGGGTCTTGTTTGCGAGCGAGGAATGCGGCCTGACGTTGTTGTAGTCGTAGCGCCAGAGGGCCAGCTTGCGGCGGGCATCGGCTAGGCTGTCGAAGATCTCCTCGTTCAGGCATTCGTCGCGCAGGCTGCCGTTGAAGCTTCGATGAATCCGTTCTGCTGCGGCTTGCCCGGATCGATGTAGTGCCATTCGACGCCGTTCTCGTTAGCCCACTTGAGGATGGCCTTGCTGGTGAACTCGGTGCCATTGTCCGAGACGATGCAGGCGGGTTTGCCGTAGATCCTGACCAAAGCGTCCAGTTCGTGCGCCACTCTGGCCCCCGAGATGCTGGTGTCGGCGATCAGGGCAAGGTTTTCGCGGCAGCAATCGTCGTTGACGGCCAGGATGCGGAACTTGCGGCAGGCACCGAACGTGTCGGACAGGAAGTCCAGGGACCACCGCTGGTTCGGGCACAATGGCACCGGCATCGGGGTTCGGCTGCCGCGCGCCCGTTTGCGGCCGCGACGGCGGCGCACCGACAGCCCTTCTTCCCGGTAAATCCGGTAGAGCTTCTTCTCGTTCATCACCATGCCCACACGCTCCAGCATGACACCGATGCGTCGATAGCCGAAGCGTCGGCGCTTCTCAGCAATCTTGTGCATCTCCTCACGGATCTCCGGATTGTCCGGTGGCCTCTCGCGCCGCACCGTCTTCGGATCGACACCGATCAGGACGCAGGCCCGGCGTTGAGAGATCGGATGATCCTTCATCGCCCGCAGCACCGCGTCCCGCCGCGCCATCGGTGTCGTCAGGGCTTTCCCAGGAGATCCTTGAGCACGACGTTGTCGAGCATCGCATCCGCCAACAAGCGCTTCAGCTTCGCATTCTCGTCCTCGAGCTGCTTCAGGCGTTTGGCATCGGACAGGTCCATCCCACCATACTTGGCCTTCAGCTTGTAGAACGTCGCAGGGCTCACCCCATGCTTGCGGCACAGCTCAGCCGTCGGCAAGCCAGGCTGCTCTTTGAGCATCCCGATAATCTGCGCTTCAGTGAAACGGCTTTTCCTCATCTCGTCTGCTCCTTCAGGTTGGGCAGACTCCACATCAGACCGAGGGAACTTCCGGGGGGAAGGTCAAGGCCTTGGGGAAACCCGCCCCGGTTCTCAAGTCACGCGCGGCATGATGCATCCCCTTGATCCGGCTGGCCGCAGCTAACCCGCGAGACCGGGTTCTGGCGAGGCGCTCGGGTTGCAACCGGCCGGCCGGGGTGCCACGTTACGGGCAATGACAAGCAAGGGGGTCCGCGATGAGCGAACTGGCTGACAAGCGGAAATTCTATATCAATGGTGCCTGGCTCGCGCCGATCGTGCAGAATGACCTCGAGGTGATCGACCCCTCGACCGAAGAGCCGGTCGCGGTGATCTCGCTTGGCGGGCAGGCCGATACCGATGCGGCGGTCGCGGCGGCCAAAGCCGCCTTCCCGGACTGGTCGGCGACCGCGCCGGCCGAACGTCTGGCCTTTGTCGAAAAGATCCTCGAGATCTATACGCGCCGCCTGCCCGAAATGGGCAAGGCCATCGAGGATGAGATGGGCGCACCGCAGGACATGGCGGTGGGCGATCAGGCCGATTGCGGGATCTGGCATATCGAGACGTTCATCGAAGCGTTCCGGAACTTCGAATTCATCCGCCCGCTCGGCCCACATGCGCCCTCAAGCATGGTCGCTTGGGAGCCGATCGGCGTGGTCGGGCTGATCACGCCCTGGAATTGGCCGATGAACCAGGTCACGCTCAAGGTGATCCCGGCGATACTCGCGGGGAACACGGTTGTGCTGAAACCCAGCGAGATCGCGCCGCTGTCCTCGATCCTCTTTGCCGAGATCGTCGATGAGGCCGGCTTGCCCGCAGGTGTCTTCAATATGGTCAATGGCGACGGTCTGGGGGTCGGCACGCAGCTTTCGACCCATCCCGACGTGCAGATGATCAGCTTTACCGGCTCGACCCGCGCCGGCATCGCCATCACCAAGGCGGCCGCTGATACGGTCAAAAAGGTCGCCTTGGAACTCGGCGGCAAAGGCGCGAACCTGGTCTTTGCCGATGCCGATGAAAAGGCGGTCAAGCGTGGTGTCCGCCATGTCTTTTACAATTCGGGGCAAAGCTGCAATGCGCCGACCCGGATGCTGGTCGAGCGCTCGTTCTACGAGACTGCCGTCGAACAGGCCCGCCAGATCGCCGAGGACACCGCCGTGGCGACTGCCCACCAGCCCGGCCGTCATATCGGCCCGGTGGTGAGCAAAACGCAATGGGACAAGATCCAGGACCTGATCCAGACGGGCATCGACGAGGGCGCGCGTCTGGTTGCAGGCGGTCCCGGCCTGCCCGAGGGCGTCAATCGCGGCTATTTCGTCCGCCCCACGGTCTTTGCCGATGTGACCAATGACATGACCATCGCGCGTCAGGAAATCTTTGGCCCGGTCTTGTCGATCATCCCCTTCGACAGCGAGGAAGAGGCCGTCGAGATTGCCAATGACACGATCTATGGGCTGACGAACTACGTCCAGACGCAGGATGGGGCGCGCCGCAACCGGCTGGCGCGCCAATTGCGCGCCGGCATGGTCGAGATGAACGGCCAGAGCCGCGGCCGCGGTTCCGCCTTTGGCGGCATCGGCGCGTCGGGTCGGGCGCGCGAAGGCGGCGTCTGGGGGCTCGAAGAGTTCATGGACAGCAAGCAGATCAGCGGCTGGGACCTGGACGCCTGACGCGAGGACGAGAAGGGACCGCCCATGCGCGGCGGCCCGGTAATCCTCCCCATGGTTAAGGGGCTGCATAAGTAGAATTTTCTCGTAGCGTGAGCTGAGGAGATTCGAATGAGAAAGAGCCGTTTCACGGAACCGCAGATCATGGCTGTGCTTCGTCAGGC
>NZ_SDEB01000066.1 GCF_004522175.1 Paracoccus ravus
TGAGAACGATGACATTATCGCGGCCCTTCGGCAGAAAGGACGCCCGCGTCACGCCACCACCCGAGATCAACTTCCAATGTTTCCAGATACTTGAAGAAGAGGGGCACAATGAATCACCGCTCGTGATGGGTCGGATCGTGCGCTCGACGGTGTTGCTGTCCAGTTCGACGCGGCCATCGGTCAGGAAGCGGCCGAGACCGTCGCGGTATCTGGCGATATAGGCCAGCGCCTCGCCCAGAGGCGACTTGGCGGACGCGCGGGCACGGTGATGGCTGAGCCAGGCATCGATGCAGGCCAGGATCGGGGCGGAGCGTTCTTGCCGCGCGGCGAGGCGTGTGGCGGGGTCGCTGCCGCGGATGTCGGCCTCGATGGCATAGAGATCGCGGATGAGGGCCACACCTTCCGCTGCAATCGGCGCGGAACCAGTGCGGGTGATCTCGATAAGCTTTCGGCGGGCGTGGGCCCAGCAATACGCTAATTGGATGTCCGGACCGCTCCGGTCCGGCGCGATCAGTCGGTTGTATCCGGCATAGCCATCGACCTGCAGAATGCCGCCAAAGCCCTGCAATATCTGTTCAGCATGTTGCCCGCCCCGACCAGGCGCATAGGTGAAGGCCACGCCCGGTGGCGCCGTGCCGCCCCACGGTCGATCATCGCGGGCCAGCGCCCAGAAGTATCCGGCCTTGGTCTTTCTGGCCCCCGGATCGAGGACCGGGGCGCGCGTTTCGTCCATGAACAGCTTGGTGGACCGCTTCAGATCGGCAAGCAGCGCATCGTGGACGGGGCGGAGTTCGAAGGCGGCGCGCCCGACCCAGTCAGCAAGGGTGGAGCGGTCGAGATCGACGCCCTGACGGCTGTAGATCTGGGCCTGACGATATAACGGAAGATGATCGGCGTATTTACTGACCAGCATATGTGCGACTGTGGCTTCGGTCGGTATGCCGCCGGGGATCAGTCGTGCCGGGGCTGGTGCCTGTGCCACGCCGTCGGTGCAGGACCGGCAGGCATATTTGGGGCGACGGGTGACGATGACGCGGAACTGGGCCGGGACGATGTCCAGCCTCTCCGAGACATCTTCCCCGATGCAGTGCAAACAGCCACCGCAGGCACAGATCAGGCTCTCGGGCTCGATCACCTCTTCGATGCGCGGCAGATGTTTGGGCAATGATCCGCGATTGGCAGCACGCGGCTTGGCCGGGCGTTTGACGGAGCGGTCCTCGGCATCCTCTTCGGCATGGATTGCGGCGATGGCCGTCTCCAGGTCTTCCAGCGCCAGTTCGAACTGGTCCGGATCGCTCTTCTCCGACCGGCGTCCGAAGGCTGCGTGTCTGAAGGCCGCGACCAGCTTCTCCAGCCGTTCGATGCGTTCGTCCTTGCGCAGGTTATGCGCCTCCGAGGCGATCAACATCGCCTTCAGCGTGGCAATTTCCTCAAGCAGATCAGCGGTCTCCGGCATGGCCACAGTCTATCACCCGCCACGGCCAACACCCGCAAAAAGCGCTGCCGGACCCAACAAAAACAGGCCTATTCCACCGCTTCCGGTGCCTTCGCTCCGACGGCCCGAACCCGTCGCCAATCCAGCCCGGCAAACAGGGCTTCGAACTGGGCGTGGTTCATCACCAGCAGCCCGTCCTTCACCGCAGGCCAGATGAAGCTGTGCTCTTCCAGCCGCTTGTAGGCCATCACGAGCCCGGTGCCGTCCCAGTAGAGCAGCTTCAACCGGTCCGCCTTCTTGGCGCGGAACACGAAGAGAGTGCCGGTGAACGGATCCTTGCGTAGCTCGTTCTTGACCATCGCAGCCAGGCTGTCATGGCCTTTGCGGAAGTCGATGGCCTTGGTCGCCACCATGATCCGCACGCGGTTCGACGGGAAGATCACGCGTCTGCCGTCAAGGCATGCGCCACGGACGCGATCCGCTCTGGTGAAGCGCCGACTTCCAGACGGATCACGACGGCCCCGAACGCAATCTCCGGGCCTGTTACAGCAGGACCGACGGAACGCGGAACATCATCTGCAGGCCCGAGCATCAGGGCCGCAAACTCGACCGGATCCTCCGGTGCTGGCAAACCAGCCGCCCCTTGCGCGCCAGCGTCCGCCACGACGAGATACGATTTGCCGGCAGGCCATGCCGCCGGGCAACATCGTTGACCGTAGCACCCGGAACCAGAGTTTCCGCCACAATCCGCGCCTTCACATCTTCAGGCCAACTCCGGTTCCGGCGCTTCGAACCGCCAACCGAGAGAACCTCCAATGCAGTCTCCATGGAGAACCTCCATCATCAAACAACAATGGATGCCAATGAGCCCATCAGAAAGCGCGCTGGAAGGTGGGGTTGGGACAGCGCTTACTGCGGGGGCAGGCTCGGGTTCGATCAGCGATTGCGACCGGACCCACGCTTCTAGAACGCTCTCCGCGCGCCTCCGTGGCGCCGCCAGAGGGCCTTCTCAGGTGTCCCGGCTACAGGGGTAGCTGAGATGACGAGAGGCCGTCTGTGAGCGATTTTTTTTTCCGCAACTTCGCGAAGTTAAGCGGTTGCCTCTGCGGATCTAATTGACGCGGAGTTCTAGCCTCGGCTTTTTGAATTTTGCGGCAGCGGGGGTTAACAAGGCGCATTGGACTGCGACCGGCCTTCAGGGAAGGGGTGGACGCTTTTTTGATATGTTACCGCACGTCGCTCGATACGACGCGCTCATTTGCTCCCGGAAAATTTTTGAAATTCGGGCGCACCAAAGTGAACCAACTCGGGCTGCCGTACTCGCATGACATAAATCCGATTATTCCACGTTGAGTTATAGCCGCAAAGGTAAAATGTCTCACATTGGCAATTCAGGAATGTCACAGTTTCCCGGCTGAAGCATCTGGGCCAGAGTCGGAGAACGGGCATGGGATGGGTGATGATGAGCGAACGTGACCTCAACCGGGCATCGGTCCTGCAGGACGTGACAGCGGGCCGGCTGCGGGCCACCGACGCGGCTGTCTTGCTCGACCTGAGCCGACGGCAGTTGCACCGCCTTCTGGCGCGGTTCCGTGCTGCGGGCGCGCCGGGTCTGGCGCACAAGGCGCGTGG
>NZ_SDEB01000067.1 GCF_004522175.1 Paracoccus ravus
CGGATCGACCAGACATGCTTCGGCAGCAGTGGGCGTTTCTGGCCGATGATGCGACCCTTGTTCCATGCGGGACGTTCAGGCCGGAGCACAGGAAGAAGATCAATGGACATGGTGTTACCTCCCTTCCTCCTGCCCGCCCTGACTTCGGATGATCCGACAAGCTCAATAGTATCACAGATGTTCGCGCCGGTTTGCACAGCCTGGCACGCAGTAAACCGCTTGATGACGAATCTGCATCTCCCAGGGGCGAGGCGATGGGAGCGAACGATCAACTGCGCCGGTTTGTCGTTCAAATCGCTGCCCATCGGCCAGTGGCCGATGCCTATAATCTATGGGACGGGGATATCGCGTACGCAGCACGTGCGAAAGACGACCGGCAGGTTAGCGCGCGGTAGGTCCTGTTCGAGAGGCAGGACGCCAGCGTCAACCAAACTTGCCAAGCGCTGTCCCGCAGCATGGACCACCTGCCTCGATAGGAACGATGGGGACGCATTGGGAAAAATGCGCCAGCGGACGTAGCGGGGCACTTGAATTACACTCACACTGACGACATATTTGGGCAGTTCGAGTGGAGGTTGCGGATGCAACTCGAAAATTTCGCTGAAGCCGGGCAGTTCGCTCCCGGCCGGATTGCCGAGGCCCTGCGCACCACTCGGGATGAGGTTGCACGCACAGTGGGCCTTGGCCGCGATGCGGTGATGCGGCCCGACCGCATCGCCAGCGCCAAAACCCAGAAGCGGCTGCGCGAGATGGTGGAGATCCTGAACCGCGTGGAGCCGCGCTTCGGATCTTCGCTGGTCGCCTATGCCTGGTATCGGTCGGAGCCACTGGCAGGGTTCAGCGGACTCACCGCGATGCAGCTGGTGCGGGACGGGCGGGCAGGCGACGTAATGGATTACATCGACGCGGTCGAGGCGGGCATCCACGCCTGATGCGCTACCACGGGCTTCTCTACCGCGCGCTAAACCCCGTCTGGGCGCGCGAGCCGCTGTCTGGCGAAGGTGCACGCCGGTTTGGTGGGCGCTTCAACGCGAAGGGTACGCCAGCGCTGTACTCCGCGCGCAGCATCGTTACCGCGATCCGCGAGGCGAACCAGATTGGAACGCTGCAGCCCACCACGCTCGTCGCCTATCAAGCGCGGATCGAACGAATATTCGATGCGACGGATCCGGCGAAGTTGGCGGCTGCCGAGATCGACCAGGCGACACTGGCCGCCGACAACTGGCGCAATCAGATGATGGCAGAGGGTCGCGCGCCGACGCAGGTTATGGCCGGACGGCTGATCGGCGAGGGCTATGCGGGCATGCAGGTGCGAAGCTTCGCGCCCGGCGCCGGGTCCGACGACCTCAACATCGTCCTGTGGCGTTGGGGTGCGGACGACGATGCGATACTGACGCTTGTCGATGACGAGGGGCGGCTCCGTTGATCAGACGCACTACGGGGTCGCTCCGCTTCATATGAAGGCGTATCAGTCGGCCCCATCGGTCAATGATGCTGCGCAATAGATCGAACTCATCCGCGGGAGGGTGCGACGGGTGCAGGACGATAGCGAGGCGATGGGCCGAAAAGTCCGCATCTTATCCAGCTCATCATGGATTTCGCTGCGCGGTGTCTGAGCGGCGGCTTCGACGCAGGAGCGGTGCAGCATTCATCACGGTCGAGCGACCGCAAAGGGCCGGCTGGCCGGTTAGCACCCGCTGCTTTGCCTTTTTGGCGCCACCTAGTTCCCCCGGTAGCATCAGGAAAAATGAAATCGCTGTTCGTTGCCTGCTGCTACCGCTATAAAGATCGCCATGACAGACACCCTTCCTCCCTGCCCCGAATGTGGTTCTTCTTTCACCTATGCAGTTGATGCCCTGATGATCTGCCCTGAATGTGGGCACGAATGGTCGGGTACAGCCGCGTCCGAGACCGGCGTCGAGATCCGCGACAGCGTGGGCAACATCCTCGCGGATGGCGACACCGTGACGGTGATCAAGGACCTGAAGCTTAAAGGCTCGTCCAGCGTGATCAAGGTCGGCACCAAGGTGCGCGGGATCCGCCTTGTCGAGGGTGATCACGACATCGACTGCAAAGTCCCCGGCATCGGACAGATCGCCCTCAAATCGCAATTCGTTAAGAAGGTTAGCGACTGAACGACCCGCCTTGGATTTGCCACATCGCGAACGGTAGTTGTTTCCGCAGCTCTGCCGTAGCAGCTAAAGGTTTTGCACAAGGCTTTTGATCGGCGGCTTCAACGCTTGCCGCAGGGCAACGCGCGCCGCGACCGGGAGGCCGGATTGGGCCGCGCCGGTCGGAATGGCGCCGTCCGGCTACCTGTTTTACAGGTCTATTCCCTCCAAAAGCGTGAGCGCGTCATCAAGATCGACACCGAGGTATCGCACCGTGCTGTCCATCTTGGTGTGGCCGAGCAAAAGCTGTACCGCTCGCAAGTTTCCCGTTTTCTTGAAGATCTGTGCCACCTTCGTGCGTCGCATCGAATGCGTTCCATAGGCGCTCGGCTTCAGCCCGATCGATCGACTGTACCCAGCCTCGCAAGATCCGCGCATATTCCCGCGTCGACAGATGCACGCTGGCGTGCAGGCGGCAGGGCCACAAATATTCCTGTCCGATCATCTCGGGATCTGCGACCCATCGCTCGAGTGAGCTTCGTGTCGCCTCCGTGATCTCGAAGCGAACCGGCTTCCCGGTCTTGCTTTGGGTGACCGAGGCGCGCTCTTTCACCCTGCCTGCCGCGAACACATCCTTCACCTTCAGACGGACGAGGTCGCAGCCACGCAGCTTGGTGTCGACGGCCAGGTTGAATAGAGCCAGATCGCGTTTGTTTCCGGCTATCTCCAGACGAACCCGGATCGAACAGACATGTTTCGGCAGTGACCTGCCCCCCGGTCGTCCCTCGTTCATAACGAGAGTCCTTGGGGTTGATAGTGGTCGGTTTCCGGTGTGGCAAGCGCGCCGGGCGCGTTGCCATCAAGTAGCTCAAGCGTCCGGGGCGCTTCTGCTGGTGTTCTGTTCCCCAGCGAGGAATGCGGCCTGACGTTGTTGTAGTCGT
>NZ_SDEB01000068.1 GCF_004522175.1 Paracoccus ravus
GGCAAACCTCGTCTGGGCAAGACCTCGAAGATGGGACAGCGCGACATCAGAAGGCTCCTGATCTCCGGCGCGATGGCCGTGCTTCAGGCCGTTGAGCGCCATGGCGGTTCAAAGCATGGATGGCTCGTTCGCTTGCGGGGGCGCAAACCACGCATGGTCGCCGCCGTCGCCCTGGCAAACAAAATGGCGCGGGGACTCTGGGCCATGATGACCAAACAGGAAGATTACCGGAACCCGGTGGCGGCGATGGCTTGAGCGCACGGCGCTTACCAACCCATCCCGGCACGTCGGGCCTGTGAGGGGGTCACTGAACAGTAAGGGCAAAGGATCGAAAAGATCCGGGTTAGAGAAAGCAGTATTTGTCGTGGAGCCTAAGAGCTCGCTCTGTTGATTTGCTTCTGACCCGCGCATCGCCATACCGGCCCGCGGCCATGATCGAGCCGCACAACGAGGCCTGATAGATGACCGCACCCGATCACACGCCTGAGCCATTCAAATACCACTTGCACGAAAGGGGGCATCCATACATGACAAATGGCGGAGCCAAAGGCGGATCGACGTGATGTCGATGAAGCCGAGGACGCTCTCGGCGGTCTTGTCATAGCCTGTGGCGACGCGGCGGGCGTTCTTCAGCTTGTTGAAGCACCGCTCGACGAGGTTGCGCAGCCGCTAGAGGGTGCGATCCACGGCCACGCGAAGCTTGCGGGTCTTGCGCATAGGGATGACCGGGAGCACATTGCGCGCCTCGATGGTTTTGCGAACGTTGTTAGCGTCATAGCCCCGGTCCGCGAGCAGGACGGACGGCGCAGGCGGGTTGTCGGCCATGGCCAGATCAAAGCCCAGTTAGTCCGATGTCTGCCCCGGCGTGATCTCCGACCTCATGGGCAGGCCTGCGCCGTTGACGCGGAGGTGGATCTTGGTCGTGAAGCCACCTCGCGAACGGCCAGAACCCTGTCGCGGAGTCCCCCTTTAGCGCCCGCTGCCTGATGATGGGCGCGGACCACGGTGCTGTCGATCATCTGGAGCGCGTGCGGCACCGCCCCGCCTTCGTTCAGGGCATCCAGGATCCGCTCCCAGAGCCCGATTAGGGTCCAGCGCCGGAATTGGCGGTAAACGGATGACCACTTACCGAATTCTTCCGGTAGGTCACGCCAAGGCGAACCGGTGCGCGTTCGGCAGAGAGCGTCCGATCTTCTGTGTATGACGGATCCGGTCCATGCTTCACCGAAAGGAAGCATGCATGACGATTTCCAAGGAAATCCTCGACGAACTGCTGAAGGGCGTTGAGTGCCCTGAGGATCTGCTCGGCGACACCGGGCTGATGAAAGAGCTGAAGATCAAGCTCATGGAGCGGATGCTGGGCGCCGAGTTGACGGCGCATCTTGGCTATGAAGATGGCAAGGAGGCCCCTCCGGGTCGGAGCAATCGCCGGAATGGCGCCTCGACCAAGGTGCTGAAGGGGCAGGACGGCGAGATGACCGTTGCGGTGCCCCGCGACCGCGACAGCAGCTTCGAGCCGGAGCTGGTGAAGAAGGGCCAGACCCGGATCGACGGGATGGAGTGAGGCGGAACAGAAAACAGTCCGGGGGACTGTTTTCCCGACGAACAAGATCATCGGCCTCTACGCGGCCGGGCTGACAGTTCGGGATATCCAGGCCCATCTGCTCGATCTCTATGGCCTGAAGGTCTCGCCCGATCTGATCAGCCGTGTCACCGACGCCGTCCTCGATGAGGTTCGGGAATGGCAGAGCCGGGCGCTGGAGCGGATGTATCCGATCGTGATCTTCGATGCCCTGCGGGTGAAGATCCGCGATGCCGACAGCCGGACGAAGAACAAGGCCGTGTATGTCGCCCTCGGCGTCACCCGAGATGGCCTACGTGAGGTTCTGGGGCTGTGGATCGCCGAAAACGAGGGTGCCAAATTCTGGCTCTCGGTGATGAACGAACTGAAGAACCGCGGGCTCCAGGACATTCTGATCGCGGTCGTGGACGGGCTCAAGGGCTTCCCCGAGGCGATCACGGCGGCCTTCCCGGACGCCATGGTTCAGACCTGCGTTCGCCACAGCCTGAACTTCTGCTCATGGAAGGACCGCAAGGCCGTGGCCGCCGATCTGCGCCGGATTTACAGCGCCCCGACGGCCGATATGGCCGAGGCCGAGCTCGACGCCTTCGAGGAAAAATGGGCTGGGAAATACGCGTCCATCGCCCCGGCTTGGCGCCGGGCATGGCAGGAGGTGATCCCGTTCTTCGGCTTCGATCCGGCGATCCGCAAGATCATCTACACGACCAATGCCATAGAGAGTCTGAACCGGGTCATCCGCAAATCGATCAAGACCCGAGGGTCGTTCCCGACCGACGAGGCGGCAACCAAGCTGATCTACCTGGCCATCCGCAACTTCGAGAAGGATGGCCGAAATGTCCGGGAATGGTTTGCGGCCCGCAACCAGTTTGCCATAATGTTCGGCGAGCGCTTCGACGCTTGAGTATCCCAAACCGCATGGGCCGGCACGGATACACAAAGTTCAGGACACTCCCGGACCAGCGTCTCCATCGTGGTGCCCCCCGGCGACCACGTGGTGAAGAAGGCTAGATCACCATCGGCAAGATTGCGGCGGATCAGCAGGCCCCGGGTCCAGACGCCGCTGAGAACAGCATTGAATTCGCGGGCGTCGAGATCGGCGAGATCAAGATAGGCCCAGTCGTGAACCCGCTCGCCCTTCGTGCCCGTGCCGGCCGAAAGGCGCTGCCACGCCGCCGGCGGCAAGTTTTCCGCGATGCTCCCGGCCGTTCGGCTGACGGCACAGGCTTTCTCCCAGGAATTGAAGGCGTGCTTGGAGCCGACGCCCAGGACATAGCCTTTTCCAGCGCGGCGTAGCGCTATTTCGATATCGCCAACGCCATAGACGCTGTCGGCGGCCACCCAGGAAAATGGAACCTTGGCCGAGAGCGCCCGCTCGATCATGCTGCGCGCGATGGCAGGTTTCGTGGCGAATTCCACCTCCTCGGGCACATGGGACCGGCTTCGTCTGACCTGGTCT
>NZ_SDEB01000069.1 GCF_004522175.1 Paracoccus ravus
TCGGCGGCGACTTTCTGATCAACGGGTTTCTTGCTCATCTTCGCTCCTTGAAAGCTACGATGTGCCAGAAACCCTCCCGTCATCAATCAACCAAATCTGTCCCATAGGCCCTGACGCCTGACAGTGCTTTGGCGCTCGACATTCCGGATCCTGCGCAACGGCGTGACATCGCCCGGGCCATCACCGCCGCGGCCGAACAGCATGAGAGCATGGGCATGAGCCTGAAACAGGCCCAGGAGGCCAAGGCGCGGCTGCCGGATCTGAACGCGGGTGAGGGCAGGCGCGAGGCGGAGCACCCGCAATCATCTGACCGCGAGGATCGGGAACGCGAACGCTAGGGTCACGGACAAAGGAGGGCAGGGCTGTGGAGATCGACGAGGGCAAGATCGACGACTGTATGCTCGCCTTGCTCGTCGCGAGCTATTTGGCCCGCCCCTTGCTTCTGTCACGTGCCATCATTGCGTCGTGATGGAAGCGGTGCCTTTTGTCTTGCCAGAAACTGGTCCTTCGATTGGGATAGAAAAGTGTGCGGAAAGCAGGAGGAAATTTCCAGATGTCCAAATCCCTGACCAAGGCTGAACTGATCACTGAACTTGCCAGTCGCGCGGGTACCGAAAAGAAGGCGGCAAGCGCGATCATCGAGGCGCTCAGCGAGCTGATCCATGATCAGGTGGTTGCGGGTGGTGCGATCACCATCCCGGAAGTCGGCAAGATCTATTGCCGCGATCGTGCCGCACGCACTGTGCGCAATCCTTCGACCGGCGCGGCAATTGAGAAGGACGCCGATCGGGCGGTGAAAATGACCTTTGCCAAGACGATCAAGGACAAGGTGAACGCCTGAGTTCGCGCGGTAGCTCAATAAGGCGCGTCGCTCGCGCGACGCGTCTCTCGAACCCAGAATTGCGTCTGGGTGCCAGCCCGCTCGGCGCGCCGAAAATTCTCGCAGGAAAAGCAAAATGGGCGGAAGGCCGCCTTTTGCAACAGCAGCGCCGCACGGGTTGGGTTCGCTAAAAGAAGACTTTCGCCTGCGAAGTGACGATACGGTGGTGCGGCACTCAGCTAGAAAAGGGTGCCGAGAACTTTCCATGTCTGTTCGACGATTGGAATGCCGGGGCTGGGTGGCTGGCCCCGCACGGGAAACTGTATGAATTCTCCCTCGCCGGTCTGACCAACATTCTCAAGATAGTAGATGGCCTCAGACCCTGGCATCGATTTCCCTAGCCGCTTGAGATAGGCAAAATACTCCCCTGAAAACTCGTCGGCCTTGGTGACAATCGCTAAGATGCGCCCATCGAGTAGCGCAAGGTCGGGCGCGGGACCCAAGAGGACATGCCCCGCATCCAGCGCGACAGGGAAAGCACTATCGCCCACGACACCAGCCGCAGCGACGACCTGCTCGAGGATCGGCGAACGATCAGTCTCTATTGCCTCATCCTGCGATCTCGCGGCCTTGCCTTCATCAAATAGTACACCGATCACCTTGCTCAGGTGCGCGTTGCTGCGCTGAACAAAGTGAGTCTGCGGGATGCGGGGGTTTGTCGATGGGATCGTCTCCAGGGCAATCCTCGAACGATCCGCCCTATCGAGTCCAATCCTCCTAGCATAGGTCTTGCCAGCAGTGCGAACAATCGCGAGATCGCCATTTTTCACTTCGGCCGTCGCCGACACGATCAGGGTTTGACTAGGGAAAGCAATCATCCCCAGTGTAGGCGCCCGCAACGTGAACAGCGAAATGTCGCCAAGCGACAACAGGTCTAGTTGGTCCGCCGCTTGATCAACGGTGGTGAGCGGTGCTCCGGCCGCACGGGCGGCCAGTCTGCCAACAACTGGTATCGCGGCAGTTCGAAGCGGTATCAGGGTTAGCGGCGGAACGGCCTGAGCCTCAGCAACAGCTTCTTCTAGCGGCAACCTTCCCATGAATCTTGCGTAGGCGAGCCAACAGGCGTCAATCGCTGAGAACACATCTTCATAGCCTAGATTAACGATCTCGGCCTCGGCTGGTGTAATCTGATCGGCGCGCCCGTGGTGCGCTTTGTTAATGACGTCTCGAAAGGGGGCCCCGGGCTTCAGCGATTGCAATTCCAACAACCGCCGAAATGGTTCTTCGTTGAACGGTCTTTCGCCGCGATTGCGGGCGTTCGCGATTTTACTAAGCAGATCACCCATCGTCGGGTCATGGAGGACCGCTGGATCAGAAGCGAGCAAGTCCCATAGCTTGATCTCTATGCGTACCCGTACTGGATGGACGAACTCTCGAGCAAGACCCGTGTCGTTTGGGTCGATTTTCTGCCAGCGATCGCACCGAATTCGCACCTCGTCCGCAACTGGCGCAAGACTTAAAGTGCATTTTGATGTCGAGATGGCAGAGAATTCCCAAGTTTCAGTCCGCGCCAAACCTGTCGCACGCTTGTCTGCAGCGACGAATGCCTCGATGGTCTGAATGAACCCAAAATCGTTGCTTACGATTAATGGATTGATGCCTTCGGCGATCAGATATGGCACCGTGGCAGCCAGGTTCGCGACGTTACCGGGATCAAGCAGGTCCTGCGGATCATCCATCAGAACGGTCGAAATGCCACCAGATCTGGACCAGACTTGCTGCCAAAGAGCTAGGGTCCGTGGACATTCAGGATTCCCATCCTGCGTGATTTCTGATTCAGGCTTCCCAAAGGGAGTTCTGAATGGACGAGCAGCGGTTTGTGATGACGGATGAGGTTTGGGCGCGCCTTGAA
>NZ_SDEB01000007.1 GCF_004522175.1 Paracoccus ravus
GCCTGACGAAGCACAGCCATGATCTGCGGTTCCGTGAAACGGCTCTTTCTCATTCGAATCTCCTCAGCTCACGCTACGAGAAAATTCTACTTATGCAGCCCCTTAACCATGGGGAGGATTACCAGACGTTCGATCTAGATACTGCCTTCACGCGATATCAAAAAGATAAAAACATGATGCTGTTTAGAAACGGCGTGGACCTGGCAACTGCACTTCTAAGCGAAATATCGACGCCGGGAGACGGGACAATCGTGATAATTGTTGATGCCTGCCGAACAAACCCACTCGATTCGGTGCTAAAGCAAAGATTGGAAGAATCGATTTTTACCGGAAACCCGGTTGAGATGTTGTACAGCAAGCCTCAATACAACGGAAATATTCCACCGGGAATAAAGATAGTCTTCTCAACGAGCAAAGGCGATTCAGCGGAGGACGGGGGAGTAAGCGGAAGTCTCTTTAATATCTTATTTACGCAACAGTTGGAACTGCACAGGGATAAGTCTATAGACGTCGCGCTTTACGAAGCGTCGTTGCAGCTGAGGAAAATTACAGGCGCTACCGGGAAGCTGCAAGATCCTCAATTTTCCGGGATGTTGGACCCATCCCCGCCGCCCACCACATGCATAGGATCGTGCTGAGATAGGAGTAATGATAAAATGCGCGCACTGTTCGCCTTCGCTTGCCTGTCATTCGCGAGCGCTCCGATAAATGCAGGTTACTCCCAGGGCGCGCCCGTTCTCAGCTATTCTGAGCGAACGGGAAGAATCGAGCTAAACGATGCTAAAGTCATTGCAGAGTCGGGCTATGCTCCCATGCGCATTGAGATACTTTGGTGCAAGAAGGGCGGAGCGCCTGCAGAGTTTGAAGCGTGGACTGCAGCTGGGGCGCTATACGGGGCTATTCGAAGAGACGCGAATGAGCGATTGGAGAATAATACAGGGCGGATCGGTCTTGCAGTCGGGGTAACAGATATTGTCGCATTACCTTGGGACGGCGAAGAAGAAGATCAAAGTATGGTATACTCGGACATAACCATAATAGCCTCAATCGCAGATATTGAATCTGATCCCTCGTTCTTCGAAGGAATATCGAAAGACCTCCCTTTCAGTAAAGTCAACGTGAAAAGTGGCGCCGTTCCAAGAGGATATATAGCACTTCAAATGTGTGTCACCGCGCCGGAGGTGCTCAACGGAAATAGACTTTTTATTCAAGTCAAAGATAACACTGATATTGCGCCGTCGGAAAGCGTTCGAATGAAGCTTTTGAAGGAGTATAGCAACATTTGGGTCGCTAAGGGGATAGAGGTTGTGGGTAATAGATCCCCCACAAGCAATCAGTTGCGCTATTTTTGGGAGGAAGACAAAGTATCCGCTGATCAGGTCGCGCAAACAATTGAGGGTTTCACCGGGGTCGAGGCAAAGCCTATTTTTGTCCCAGGTTATCCAAATGTCAGGAAAGGAACTCTAGAGGCATGGTTCGCGACGTTGCCTGAGCGCATTCCGGAGAATAATTAGGTCTGACTAACTGGGCGATAGCGACTACGGTTCAGAGTGTGATATTCATCTAAAAGGTAATGAGAAGGGGTAATTGAAATGCAGATCATCGCCGCAATCGGATTGTTTTTTTGCGTTTCGAATGTGGCATTTGCGCAGTCAAATGTTGGTGATATTTTCTTGCAAACGGGTAAGGATCGCTTAGTCGTTTTGAAAAGTGGGATTTGGGGCTCTCGGAACATCGATGTCTGTTGGGAAAATCCAGACGCAGCATCATTCGACGACTTGTACTCGGTGATGAGGGCAGTGGTTCAAACGTGGCAGGTGCATTCCGATTTGAAGTTTGAATGGACCATGAAGTGCGGCAGGAATTCTCGTGGCATACGAGTTTTGGTTGACGACTCTGGACCCCGGGCTCGCTTCCTGGGTCGGCATCTCGACGGGAAGAGGAACGGCGTTGTTTTAAACTTCAGTTACAGGAACTGGAGTCCAGTTTGTAGATCAAGTGAAGCCAAACGACGCGCGTGCAATAAGTCAATCGCGGTGCACGAGTTCGGTCATGCATTAGGATTTTCTCATGAACAGAACCGTCACGACACCCCGGGCGAATGTGCTTCGCAAAATAATAAGCAGGGTCAATCTGGCGATGTGGAGCTAACTCGTTGGGATATTCGATCCGTGATGAACTATTGCAACCCCACTTACAACAATAACGGTAATCTCTCTGTGGGCGATATCGGCGGGCTTCAAGCCGTCTATGGCGTTCCCGCCGGAAAGTCGTGATCTTTTCGTTGAATATCTAAGGTTTTTTTCGAGGTAGCAAGTCATGTGTACAAGAACGCTGTTAATATTGGCTCTTCTAGTCGTCTCGGGTTGCGAGAATCGTTTTTCACCCTTTCCTCCAGCTTCAGAGGATGGTTTGGATGGCGAGGGCGTTGCCTACCAAGTCCCAAAGTGGTGTCCCTATATGATCTCGGCAGAAGCGGGGAACCAGTTGATTTCGCTGTTTGCTCCGGGCTCCGTGACGGTGACAATCGGCGAGGGTGTGAAGATCGCGAAGGACTACTGTGCGAAAGTGAAGGAGCTTGTAGCGTCCCAAGATGGTAACCAATCGAAGTCGCCTGATGGCTCGGTCGCTGTAGTCTACAATCAAGGGGGAAAATCTGTCACGATCACGGCGCATCCAGCAGGTAGGTAGTTTCTAAGCTTGAAACCGCCTCTCAACAAACAACTACGCATTCGGATGATCAACTTGTAGGAAAATCAAGATGAAGTGTTCGTATGTCTCAGTTTTCTTTGTCTGTTATGGAAATGCTGCGTTAACGCAAACGTTGGAAGCAGATCCTCATGGACTTTCGCGGGCGCAACTTTACGAAATATTCGTGGTCGACGCAGGGCTTGAAAGCGACGAGTTGAAGGCGGCCAAGCGGTTTTTCAAGTTCCCTAACGATGCCGACGACGACTTCATCTATGGCATCGACGTTTCGCACCACAAAGGCCCGATCGACTGGTCGAAAACCTTAGGCCAAGGTGTTGAGTTTGTTTACACGAAGGCGACGGAAGGCCAAAACTTCGTCGATCCGCGCTTCCGCGCGAACATCGAAGGCGCGCGGGCAGTCGGCTATCCGACCGGGGCGTATCATTTCCTGTCGTCTGGAGTTGTTGTAGGCAATCAAGTGAATAATTTTGTCAAGAATTACGGCTCGATCCGCGCCGATGGCGATTTGCCGCCGGTTCTGGACCTTGAATGGGATTTCAGCAGTGGCGTGGACCGCTGGGCCAATTTCACGCCGCGGCAGATCGTCGACAAGGCCGAGGCTTGGCTTGATGCGATTGAGGCCGAATTCAGTGTGAAGCCGATAATCTACACCAACAAATTCTGGTGGGAAGCCCGCTTGGGTTCAGAAGGCGAGCGACTGACTGATCACCAGATCTGGATGTCCCGTTACGGCAAATGGGATCAGCCGGGGCCGCCACTGATGGCCGGAAACTTCGACTGGTCAATCTGGCAGTTCACGGAAGAGGGGGCCGTTGCTGGCGTGTCGGGCGATGTGGACGTCAACAAGTTGGCGCTCGGATTTGAAGCCATGACAGCAATTAACAACCCGACACCGCCGCCGTGCGAGCTGCCTGCGGCTCCCGCCGCTCAGCATCCGCTGACGGCCGAAGAACTGGCACAGGTTTTCAACGTCCTGCGGATCGAGTTTGGCGGAAGGCTGGACAGTGGGCAGGCCGCCTTCCTCAACGTCATGGTGAACACCTCCGCGCCCGATGCGATGCGGCGCCTGATCGAGGGTGATGTCCGCACGCGGCTGTCCGAGGATGAGCGAACCGACCTTTTCGCGACCGCGCGCGGAATTCTGACTCAAGGTTCGCTGAACCAGCAGCAAGTCGATATTCTGGACGTACTTGTCGATGGTGCCTCGGCCGATGCGATACGCTCATGCGTACTGCGATAGGTATGATGGCGGCGTTTCTGACAGTTGGCGGGCCGGTGGGGGCGCAGAACTCTGCGTCCGGGCTTGAAGCAGCGCTCGCGGCGGGCGAACTCTCTGGTGAGTTGCAGCGCAATGTGGCCGGTGACACCGTGTTCCGACCTCTGGACCCGTCGTTGCCGTTAGTGTACTTGCCAGAGGGGACGGACTTCCCCGACGGGGCCCTGCGGCGGACGATCTCGGTGACTGGCGCGCTGCGCCCCGACGGTCTGCTGCAGGTCGAAGGCCTGACGCTGCCGAATCCGTACAGCGGATCGAGTGATGCGGCCTACGTGACTGCCGCCCGTATCGTCGACCGGATCAACGAGGCCATCGACCCTGTCAGCTTGCCGATGAGTCCGCTGCCCCGGACGATCGAAGACCCGCACCCAGTCGCGCGCGCTACGAAGAAAGATGTCGATGAAATCATCCGGTTGTTCGGAGCGGCTCATGCTACACGGGATACCGCCGAGATGCGCCGTCTAGCGACACTGTGGCGCGATCTCAGGATCGAGCTGTTTCAGACCTTCCCCGATGGAATTGGGCTGAAAAGCGTCTATGGCACCGACGATGTCTATCGCGCCTGGCGCATCCGGCAGATCTTCCGGTCGAGCACTTCTGTGGTCGGCATCGCCGAAGTAGGCGAGGCCGAACCCCACTGTAGCGGTGTCTTAATCTCGCCGACCCTGATACTGACAGCCTCGCACTGCATCACACGCCCTCTCAGCGAACTCGAGGTCTTCTTCGGTTTTGTCGAGCTTCCGGGGGGCGGGGCACATCCGCCGATCCGACGGCGCCTGAACGCAAATGCCGTGATCCCGGCAGATACAGCCGATTGGACGCGGCTGTTGCAGAAGGATTTCGGGCCCGACCTTCTGGATTACGTGGTATTGTCGATCGAGCCTGCGGGAAATGCCGCGGCCATCCCGCTGGTCGAGGTGGCGCCGGGCATAAAGGACACCCCCGAGCCGCAATGTCTGTCGAGGTCCGTGCAGAACCGCGGCGATCCGCTCTACGTGATCGGCTATCCCGAACAAGCCGCGCTTTCAGTGCATACGGCGGCCTATGTCGAATTCCCCTATGCCATCCGGGGCTTCGATCTTCCGGGGCTGGAACTGGACGCTGGATCGGATTTCGTCTCGGCCGCAGACACATATGACCGTGTTCTGGTCGAGTTGCAGGACAGCTACATCGGCGAGAACGGCGTCGACCGATCAAGTACCTTTGCGCGGTTCTACTACCACTCGATGCGTAACTTCGGCCAGCCGAGCCTTGGTATCGTCGCCGACACCTCGCAAGGCAATTCCGGCGGTCCCGTCTATACTCATCGCAAGGATCAGTGCGTCGTCGGGCTGCTGGTGGCGGGGAAAAGTGGCAACTGGTACGGCGGGCCAACCTGGTTTCAGCACGAAGTGGCCATTCCAATCGAGGCGATATTGGATGACATGGAACACCAACTTGGCGCGCAGGCATTTGCCGAATTGGGTCTGGACCTGCGTTAGGGCCGTCTGTCTTTCGGCTTGGCTGGGGCTTCCGGCCATGGCCGAGGACGCCAGACCCGAAGTGCTTCTGTTTGTCGCCGGGGTCGGTGACTATACCGAACCGTCGCTGAACAAGCTGCAATACACCGCACAGGACGCCGCCGACATTTACGCTCAGTTCGAACGGGTCGCGAAGCTGGCCAAGGGCAGCCGGCTAGTGCGTGGCTTGGCCGGCAAGCCACTGACCCGGGACCTATTGGAAGATGAGCTGATCGATTTCAGCAACTACATAGGCCATAATCAGCGCGTCGTCGTCTATTTCGGTGGCCACGGTAAAGTGATCGAGACGACCGGCCGCAAGCGCCTTCAACTGCTACCCAGTGATTACCGCCCGCCCGACGACGGCAGCAACCGGCCCGGGCGCAACTACCTGTATTGGGACGACCTGAAAGAGATTCTGAGCAACCAGATCGAATTCGGCGCAGGGCTTACTGGAGTGAAGTTGGTGTTTCTCGTCAACGCCTGCGGCTCGGGGCTGGCGGCGGGTGCGATGGCCGCCGAGACCGACCAACGGCTGGTTGACCAGGTCAGCGACCTAGCGAAAGAACTACGTCTAGGCCAGGCGGACATGGCGGTAATCCCCGCCGCCAGCGGCGACCGCAGCACCTTCGAGCGGACCGAGCTGGGCCGCAGCGAGATGGCCTATTGGCTGATGGCCGCGCTCCGGGGCGAGGCCGATACCTCGCGCGACAGTGCCATCACTACGGGCGAGCTCTACGATTTCCTTAAGACGCCTCTGAAGCTGCGGCCGCGCCCCGACGGCTTTGCCGACAGCATCCCCGTCGCCGGCACCTCCGAACTTCACGCCCGCGCGCAGCTTGAAATGGGCACGGCGCTCGACTTTCTCGCCCGCGGCGCCGGCGGCGCCATCCCGCACGAGATCGCTACCCTTCTCGGCCGGCAGGCCACCGCGCACCTCCGCTTCGCGCGCGGCCGCGATCCTGCCATCGACGACCGCGCTGCGCTGCGCCTGGCCGCGCGGCTGGATCAGGCGGAACGCCGCCATATCCTCGACGACCTGGCGGTTCGGGAGCAGGGCGGCACGTTGCATCTCAGTGACCGCGAACGGGATGTGTTCCGACTGGCCGAGGCCGAACCCGGCATGATGTCCCTGGATGAGCGGTTGAGTATCGTTCGCACCGCTTCGGCCTATTTCATCTATCAAGCACAGCCGTGGCCCACGAGTTTATCATACAGATTCAGTGCAGAGAGGGTGCGGGCGGGTTTCATGCATCGGGTCAGCCCCCTCACCCAACCTGTGCATGTCCTGGCTCAGTCCAGTCTTGGTGGAAATAGGCCCGACCTTTCATCTTGGGAACCCGCGATCACCGAATTGGCCCCTGAGCAACATGCAGTGATCTCGATTTTCAACTCTTCACGCTGCGACGAGACTTGCCCTTTTTCGGATGCCCTAGCCAAAGACCTAGTGAAGCTTCGGGCGCGGACAGCGGGCAAAATCTTCATTATTCTCAATTCGCAGAATGTCGGGGGCGATGCGGCGCCGCTGTTGGCGGCGGATATTCCGGTCATGGTTGTCTCGGCCGAGACTTGGCACCAATCCACCGGCAAGAACCTAGCGTACGTTGACGCGAATGAAATTCTCGCCAAAGCGATTACCGCACCCACGGCCGAAGATTTCGAGCGTGAGCTGCGTTCGGCCAGCAAGGCTTTATGGGAGGTGACCCAACTGAGGAGGAACACGCCCTCCGGCCCGCATACCCCGTGGCCCGGATTGCGTGTGCAGTTGTTGGCAGAGCGATCCGCCTTGGATGATCTCGGATCTTCCCCCGACAAGAGTCTGCTGCGCGCGGTTTCGGATAATTGCCTTGTCGGCGATGTCATCAACTGCCGGTCGACGCCGGCGCTGCAGACGCTAGCGATGGGCGTCGAATCCGACGAGGCTCTCAACGTGCTGGATGCGCAGCGCCAATACAGACACGCGATCGACGAACTGCGTGGCGTCGCGTCGGTGCGTAGCGCCAGTCTGGACCAAGCCCTCGGTGACATCCGCGACCGGCTAATCCGGACGGTCGAGCGCCGTCTCGACGATCTGCCCACTAAAATCGCCGGGAGGCAGATCGTTGTGCAGCCGTTCTATGCCGAGGAGTACCGCAGCCCTTATCTCCCCGATCTGGTCAAGACCGCCGCCGACGCCGCACTGATCGGCCCCGCTGTCAAGGATCTGGTCGACCGGTTACACCAGATCACCGGCGGCGGAGCGCCGCTCGATCTGTCGGCCACGGCCAAGGCGCCGGTCGAGATGATCGACGCCCTACAGTTAGAGGCAGAACTCAAACAGCTGGCCGAGGCGCATCGGAACAGCGAGGATGTCGCCGTCGTCTACATTACCGGCCGAGGTGTCGAGCGCGACGGCCGCCGCTATATCGCCACCGCCTCGTACGATCCCGATGTCGACGATTCCGATGCCGACGATTCCGATGTCGACGATTCGCACGACCCGCGCGATGAGGGTCTGGTCGATGTCGAAGACATCCTCACCCTCCTGATCCGGGTACATGCGCTGGTGATCCTCGACGTGCAGTTCACAGTGCCGACAGACCCCGAACGCCGAGAGGCCCTTTTGGACAAACATATAGACGCGGGGCGTGGTATTGCCGTCGAAGTGCCTCCAGCGACGGGCGGCATCGAATTTCTGGGCGATCTGTCTGGGGATGCGCTGCAGGTGGTTCTCTGGGCCGACGGCGACGTCGCGCAATCGCCGCATCCGGCCTGCGCCGCACATGATCAGGACACGCCGTCGTCCCCTATGGCCGCCGACCTTCTCCACGCGCTCAATGAGACCAAGGGCGAGACCTACCGTGCCTTCCTTCAACGGGTTGTGGCCGCCGGCTGCGCCGTTCGGACCGCCAGCTACCGGGCACAGGGCGCTCTGGACGTGCCGCTGTTCTCGTCTGGCCGAAATGCCCGTGAGATCGCACGGCTCGGCCGCCCCGATCTTACCACCGAGATCGGGCTGCATGTCGCCCATGCCCTGGCGCAGGATCTAAACGCCATCTTTCCTTCGGATGCCGGGCTGATGACCGAGGCCGCTCTGGTCCTGGCCATCGATACAGGCTTCGGCGACGACTCGGTTCTGGCGGCCCGTCTGCCGGACGGCGCCCTCGCCAAGGCCGAGCAGCGTCTTGATTCCATGGACGTTGCAAAGCTGGAGCCTGCCGATCTTGCCGCCTATTGGGAGTTACGCGCACGCCTGGCGATTGCCGACGGGCGTTTGTCAGACGCCCGCCGCCTAATTCAGTTGCTGCCGCCGGAAATTTTGCGGACCCGCAACCTGTCAGACCTCTTGGTCGAGGTGGTTTTGACCTCGATCCGGGCCGACACCGAAAGCGTACTGCTGGAGGCGGTCGAAGCGCTGAGCGCGGCGGAGGGGGGCGCTGACCCCAGGCTCGACAGCCTCAAGATCCTGCTTGCAGACGAGCGCGCCAAACGTGGCGAGTTTTTTCGCCTTGGTCAAAAATAATCGTCCCACGGGGCGCCTATCCTTCGTTAGGGGCACGTAAAACCTTGTCTGATTAGATATTGTGGGACACCAGATATTAGCCGGTCAACAACCGAACCCGAACCGTTCATTCGCCCAGCCCCAACGAACGACTGCTCCCCGCCCCTCGCGGCGAATCCGACTGCGATCTCGCTGCGGCACGTCCGAACGGCTGCTCCGACAAGTTGCTGCGGCTGCCACGCCGCACCGCCATCAGGCTGCTCTCCGCCCGATTCCGTGGAAAAACAGCCGTTCGCTGACGCAGAACATCGACCACTGAAGAGGGCGCGAGTGACTTCCCTGTCAGGCTTTTCGCGGTTGCTGCGGTGCAGGAAGGATCTTTGCCAGTTTCCGGAGGTTCTGGGCGGTGGCGGCGAGGAGAAATTCGTCATTCGCACCGCAGGGTCCACGTAATCGGAGCCGGTTCAGGCCAAGAATCCGTTTGAGGTGGGCAAAGAGCATCTCGACCTTCTTCCTCAGCTTCATCGAGATCACGTATTGGTCGGTTTTCGCGATATCGCGGGCGACCTGCCGGGCGTCTTCATGTTCCTCGCGGGTGATCTTGCGGGCATCAGCATTCGGGCAGCACTTCGCCTTGGAAGGACAGGCCTGGCAGACCTCTTTGAGCGCCCCATAGCGGGCTGTGCCCTTACCAGTCGGGCCTCGGTTTGGGTCGGAATAGTTCCGGCGGAACTGCTTCAGAGTTTGGCCCTCGGGGCAGATATATTGATCGTTCTCCGCATCCCACTCGAAGTCGGCACGGGTCCAGGTTCCGTCGCTTCTTCCTGACTTGTCAAAGACCGGAATGTGTGGGGCGATTTTGCGCTTGACCAGCCAGCCCAGCATCGGCCCGGTGCCGTAGGCCGTGTCTGCGATCAGGCGCTCGGGGTGCAGGTCAAACCTGGCCTTCACGCGCTCCAGCATGGTCTTGGTCGAACCGACCTCGGCCTGCCGTATGGACCGCGTCGCCTCCACGTCAACGATGACACCATGGTCGGTGTCGATCAGGTAATTGTCGGAATAGCTGAAGAATGCCGGACCTTTGCGGGCCGCGGTCCACTGGCTGGCCGGGTCGGAATGCGACGTGAACTTGGGCTGGACCTCGCTGGCCGCGCCGAAGGCGGCTTCGTCCAGGGTGTCGAGATAATCACGAACGGCCCGGGGCGCGTCGGCGGGATCGATCTGCCCGGCGTCCCAGTCGTCCTTCGGTGTCGAGTTCTGCTTGTTGGCATCCGCCTCGATCAGACTGGCGTCGATGGCCATGCGCTGGCCGCTGACGAGGCCTTCCTCGATGCACCGCGCAACGGTCGTTTCGAACAGATGCCGCAGCAATTCGCTGTCGCGGAAGCGCCCGTGCCGGTTCTTCGAGAACGTGGAATGGTCCGGGACACGGTCACTCAGATCAAGGCCACAAAACCACCGGTAAGCCAGGTTCAGATGCACCTCCTCGCAGAGCCGCCGCTCGGACCGGATGCCGAAGCAATACCCGACCAAAAGCATCCTGATCAGCAGTTCAGGGTCGACCGACGGGCGCCCGGTATGGCTGTAGAGATCGGCGAGGTAAGTCCGGATCTCCGACAGATCCACGAACCGGTCAATCGAGCGCAGGAGGTGGCTCTGGGGCATATGGTCCTCAAGCGAGAACTCGTAGAATAGCGCCGGTTGCGCCTCCTGCCGCGGTCCCATCATCGCCGATCCTCCCACCCACTGCGGGAATTGAATCAGCCGAGGGGACTTCGATCAAGGACGAGTTTTTCAACGAAATAAGCCCTTTGAGCCAGGGCAGACCATCTTGCAGCGCCGGGCGTGAGCGGTGACTATGGCCCTTGAGTCAAACCATTCGCCCCCAAGAGCGATGACGCTTCGTGTATTCGTATCTGGTGTTAAGCCCAGTACCCCAGGAAGCCCTCTGGAGGCGTCACTCAGGCCTGATCTCGCGCTGGTGGCGAGCAAGAAGCGCGACCAGTCTTCGGCCGGAAATCACCTTCTGGCGTTTGAGGTGGATGAGGCCCCTTTCAACCAGGTCGAGGTCAACGTCGTCTCCACAGACGCGAGCAACGGTGTCGGCGTAGACATCTGTTGCTGTGACGGGCACCTGACAATTTCTCCGACGCTGATATCGGCTGAGGATCATAGCGACAGCTTGCGTCGGCTTAATGGTCTTCATTGGAGTTCCCACCGCTTCCAAGCGACCTCTTGTCCAGGGTCTCACCATCGCAAGCCAGCCCCCACTGCTCCATGCTCAGGCTCATGCGGGAGAGGGCACAAGGGCCCTCCGCCGGATCCGCCGCTTCATGCCACGAACCGCACATCCCCCTCATACGCGAAAGGCGCCGGAGCGTCTGCCCCAGCGCCTCTATCACCGTCTTTCAGAAAGCAGCCTAGGGACAGCAGGCGGTACGTTTCGCCCGACACCCCTTGCGCATTCATCTGCTCTCTCTGATTACGCCTCGCCGAAGCGATCGGCCTATTATTTCATTCGCTTCAACAAGCGCACCGTCCAAGCCAGTCCATCCGAGAGCCTATGGTCGGTCGAAACGTCTCACTGGACCAGATGCTGAAGGGACTAACCGCGAAGCCGGCAGAACGCGGGTGCATCCACGTTCTTCAAAATAGTGCTCGGCCGGATCTTGTGACCTATTTGGCCGCAACTTGATCCCGATTTACAGACAAATCAATGCGTCCAAGGGGCCCGTCTGTCGGTGGCGAAATTCTCGCCATAGCCACGCGGGCGGACATTATGGGCGCGGGATTGCGGCTCGATCACCTCGAAATCGAGCCCCTTTTCGCGGGCGTAGTCCTCGGCCTGCTCCCGCGTCTCGAAGCGCAGACGGACCTGGCTTTGGGTGTCGTCCGAGCTTGTCCAGCCCATCAGGGGATCGATCTCGCGCGCGTCGGCGGCCGGGAAATCCAGAACCCAGTTCTTGGTGCGGGCCGTGCCCGACTGCATGGCGTTTCGTGCAGGCTTGTAGATGCGGACGCGCATTGGCGGAAACCTCAGTTCTTGCTTGCGCGTCTTATCCAACAAGAACCGGCCGGGATCAAGATCCGGGGACCTTGCAGGCCCGCAAAGCCAAGAACACTTGCATCTGGGCCAAAGAATGCCAGATTCGCACCGGAACAAAGGGTGAAACGATGGGCCATAACAACACTAACGCTCCGGTCGCGCGCTTTGCGGAGGTCACCCGCCCCAAGCTCGAGGGCGGCAAGCGCTTCGTGATGAAGTCGGAGTTCTCGCCCGCAGGCGACCAGCCGACGGCGATCGCCGAATTGACGCAGGGCGTGAATGCGGGCGAGCGCGATCAGGTCCTGCTGGGCGCGACCGGCACCGGCAAGACCTTCACCATGGCCAAGATCATCGAGGAAACCCAGCGTCCGGCGATCATCCTTGCCCCGAACAAGACCCTCGCGGCCCAGCTCTACGGCGAGTTCAAGGGCTTCTTCCCCGAGAATGCGGTCGAGTATTTCGTCAGCTACTACGACTATTACCAGCCCGAAGCCTATGTGCCGCGCAGCGATACCTATATCGAGAAGGAATCGCAGATCAACGAGGCCATCGACCGGATGCGCCACTCGGCAACGCGGGCGCTTCTGGAACGCGACGATGTGATCATCGTCGCCTCGGTCTCGTGTATTTACGGCATCGGCTCGGTCGAGACCTATTCGGCGATGACCCAGGACATGGTCGTGGGCCAGCTCTACGACCAGCGCGAATTTCTGGCCGAACTGGTCGCGCAGCAATACCGCCGCCTCGACGCCGCCTTCCAGCGCGGCGGCTTCCGGGTGCGCGGCGATCTCGTCGAGGTCTGGCCCGCCCACCTCGAGGACCGGGCCTGGCGTTTCGACTTCTTCGGCAACGAGCTCGAGGCGATCACCGAGTTCGACCCGCTGACCGGGGCAAAGACCGACAGCTTCAAGCAGATCCGCATCTATGCGAACAGCCATTACGTCACGCCGCGCCCGACCATGCAGCAGGCCACCAAGGGCATCAAGGCCGAGTTGCAGGCCCGGCTGAAGCAGCTCACCGACGAGGGCAAGCTGCTCGAGGCCCAGCGGCTGGAGCAGCGGACGAATTTCGACCTCGAGATGCTGGAGGCCACCGGCGTCTGCAACGGCATCGAGAACTATTCCCGCTACCTGACCGGCCGCGCGCCGGGCGAGCCGCCGCCGACGTTGTTCGAATTCATTCCCGACAATGCCATCGTCTTCGCGGATGAATCGCATGTCTCGGTGCCGCAGATCGGCGGCATGTATCGCGGCGACTTCCGGCGCAAGTTCACGCTGGCCGAGCATGGTTTCCGCCTGCCCTCCTGCATGGACAACCGCCCGCTGAAATTCGAGGAATGGGACGCGATGCGCCCGCAATCGGTCTTCGTCAGCGCCACCCCCGCGCAATGGGAGATGGACCAGACCGGCGGCGTCTTCACCGAGCAGGTCATCCGGCCGACCGGCCTTCTGGACCCGGTGATCGAGATCCGCCCGGTCGAAACGCAGGTCGATGACGTCATGGACGAGGTCCGCAAGGTCTCGCTTGCCGGATACCGCACGCTGGTCACGACACTGACCAAACGCATGGCCGAGGACCTGACCGAATACCTGCACGAGCAGGGCATCCGCGTGCGCTACATGCATAGCGACATCGACACGATCGAGCGGATCGAAATCCTGCGTGACCTGCGGCTTGGCGCCTTCGACGTGCTGGTCGGGATCAACCTGCTGCGCGAAGGCCTTGATATTCCTGAATGCGGCCTTGTCGCCATTCTCGATGCCGATAAAGAGGGCTTCCTGCGCTCCGAGACCTCGCTGATCCAGACCATCGGGCGCGCGGCGCGCAATGCCGATGGCCGCGTCATCATGTATGCCGACCGCATCACCGGCAGCATGGAACGCGCCATGGCCGAGACCGAGCGGCGGCGGCAGAAGCAGATGGCCTATAACGAGGCCCATGGCATCACGCCCCAGACCGTGCGCAAGAATGTCGAGGATGTCCTGGCGGGCCTCTGGCAGGGTGACACGGACCAATCCCGCGTCACCGCCAGGATCGAGAAGCCTTTGGTCGGCTCGAACCTCGCGGCACATCTCGACGCGCTGCGCAGCCAGATGCGCAAGGCGGCCGAGAATCTCGAATTCGAAGAGGCCGCGCGCCTGCGCGACGAGGTCAAGCGGCTCGAAGCCGTCGAACTCGCCGTTGCGGATGATCCTCTGGCGCGACAATCCGCGATCGAGGAGGCGGCAGAAGAGGCGGTGAAATCCTCGGGCCGTTCGACGGCTGGCCGCGCCGGTCAGCGCGGCGGAAACAAGCGGTCCAAGCGCTCACGCTAGCGCATCTCGCGGCGATTTCGCGACGCTTGCGCCCTCTTCATCAAACAGCCCAGAACGTAGAAGACCCACCTGGCCCGCGCGCTCGCATCCACCCTCAGGAATTCCGTGCCGATACCCTCGTTCAAGAGGAAACTGCATGCCGAAACCCAGCGAAGAGCGACCGCCCGCACTGGCCAGCCGGTTCGTCCCTGCGCCAATTGGACGAGCCATCCGGAACCCGATGACGCCTTGCGCCGCCCTGTAATGAAAAAGGGGGGCAAAACCGCCCCCCGAATGCTTATTCCATGAAGAAGGCGAAGCGGATCACGAAGAGCGCCGCGACAACCCAAGTGGCCGCATGGACGTCGCGCGCGCGGCCCGTCATCAGCTTGATCAGCGCGTAGCTCACGAAGCCGAAGGCAAGGCCGTTCGCGATCGAATAGGTAAAGGGCATCATCACCGCCGTCAGCACCGCAGGCGCGGCCTCGGTCACATCGCTCCATTCGATTTCGGCGAATTCGCGCAGCATCAGGCAGGCGACATAAAGCAGCGCCGGAGCCGTCGCATAGGCCGGAACCGAACCCGCCAGCGGCGCGAAGAAGATCGCGAGCAGGAAGAGCAGGGCGACAACCAGAGCCGTCAGGCCCGTCCGCCCGCCCGCTTGCACGCCCGAGGCGCTTTCGACGTAAGCCGTGGTGGAACTGGTCCCCAGAAGCGAACCGGCCAAGATCGCGGTCGAATCCGCCATCAGCGCGCGGCCAAGGCCCTTGTTCGAATGCGCAGGACCCTCGGTCAGAAGACCCGCGCGCTTGGCAACGCCGATCAGCGTGCCGGTGGCGTCAAAGACCTCGACCAGCACCATGACGAGGATGACATGGAAAATCCCCACCGTCAGCGCCCCCGCAATATCAAGCTGAAGGAAAGTCGGCAGGATCGAGGGCGGCATCGAGATCACGCCGCCGAAGGGGCTCGCGCCAATCGCGATCGAGATGATGGTGACGGCAAGGATGCCGATCAGGATCGAGCCCTTGACCTTCAGCGCATCCAGCGCCGCGATCAGGAAGAAACCGAAGGCCGCGAGCAGCACCGGGATCTGGGTCAGGTCGCCCAGGGCGACCAGCGTCGCCTCATTCGGGACGACGAAGCCCGAGGTCTTCAGCGCGATCAGCCCAAGGAACATGCCGATACCGGCGGCGATCGCGCTGCGCATCGAATGCGGAATGCCCGCGATCAGCCAGCGGCGGATGCCGGTGACCGAGAGGAACAGGAAGACGAGGCCCGAGATGAACACCGCCCCCAGCGCCTGTTGCCAGGTGAAGCCCAGACCCGCCACGACGGTAAAGGCGAAAAAGGCGTTCAGCCCCATGCCCGGTGCCATGCCGATCGGCCAATTGGCCCAAAGCGCCATGATCGCCGATCCCAGCGCTGCCGCAAGGCAGGTCGCGACAAAGACCGCGTTCCGGTCCATGCCCGTCGTTGACAGGATGTCGGGGTTCACGAAAATGATATAGGCCATTGTCAGGAAGGTCGTGATCCCGGCGATCACTTCGGTCCTTACGCTGGTTCCGTTGGCCGAAAGGCCGAACTGTCTGTCTAGCATTGATCCTCCCAGACGCGGGTTTTCCGCGATGGCGGCCAGACTAGGAACTGCCATCGTCAACGCAATGCAGGGTCCAGCGACAGAGTTTCAACGCTTTATGAAGAAAGCGCGATTTTCAATGGAAGCTGGGCTCTGATTATAGGATTTCCCGCCTTGCCCAAGGGGCCTGCGGAGTGATCTGTGCAGTAAAGCGATATGCAAGGGGAAGCAAGCGATGCGATATAGCCGCGATTTGATCGGATATGGCGAAAACGCCCCGGACCCGCGCTGGCCCGGAGGCGCAAAGATCGCCGTCCAGATCGTCGTGAATTACGAGGAAGGCGGCGAGAACAGCATCGAGCATGGCGACGCCGCCTCCGAGGCTTTCTTGTCCGAGATCATCGGCGCGCAGCCCTGGCCGGGCAAGCGGCACTGGAACATGGAATCGATCTACGACTATGGCGCGCGGGCGGGCTTCTGGCGGCTGCACCGCATGCTCAAGGACATTCCCGTCACCGTCTACGGCGTCGCCACCGCCCTCGAGCGCGCCCCCGAGCAGGTCGCCGCGATGCAGGCCGCCGGTTGGGAAATCGCGACCCACGGGTTGAAATGGATCGACTACCGCGACATTCCGCGTGAGGTCGAGGCCGAGCATATCGCCCGCGCCGTCGAGTTGCACACCCGCGTCACTGGCGAGCGTCCGCGTGGCTTCTACCAAGGCCGTACCTCGATGAACACGGTGGCGCTTGGCTGCGAGGAAGGCGGTTTTGAGTATCTCGCCGACACCATCGCCGACGACCTGCCCTATTGGCACGTCCATGCGGGCAAGCCGCAACTGATGGTGCCCTATACGATGGACGCCAATGACATGCGCTTCTCGTCCGGTCAGGGCTTTGGCACGGGCGTCGAGTTCTTCGACTACCTGCGCGACAGCTTCGATGTGCTTTACGCCGAGGGTCAGGCGGGCGCGCCAAAGATGATGTCCATCGGGCTGCATTGCCGTCTGGCTGGCCGTCCGGGCCGCGCCATCGCCATCCAGAAATTCCTCGACCATTGCCGTGCGCATGAGGGTGTCTGGTTCGCCTCGCGTCTGGAAATTGCGCGCCACTGGGCCAAAGAGCATCCCTATCAGCCCCGCTTGCGCCCTTCTGAACTGGACCGCGATGCTTTCGTCCAGAAATTCGGCGGCATCTATGAGCATTCGCCCTTCATCGCCGAGCGCGTCTGGGACGGCGAGATGGGTGCTATCCACGACACGCCGGGCGGGCTTGCCGCACGCATGGCGCAGATCTTCCGCGCCTCCAGCGACGAGGAACGCCTTGGCGTGCTGATCGCCCACCCTGATTTGGCCGGGAAACTGGCGCAGGCCAAGCGGCTGACGGCAGAAAGCACCTCGGAACAGGCCTCGGCGGGCTTGGACGCCCTGACCGACGCGGAACGCACCGAGTTCCAGCGTGTGAACACCGAATATGTCGCCAAGCACGGCTTCCCCTTCATCATCGCCGTCCGCGACCACGATAAGGCGGGCATCATGGCGGCGATGCAGACCCGCCTTGCCAATGACACGAAAACCGAACGCGACACGGCCGAACGTCAGGTCATGCGCATCGCCCAGCTGCGCCTGAAGGACGCCCTGAAAGGATGAACAAGATGAGCCAAGTCAGCGCACCTCGTTATGCTGGCCCCTTTGCGGGCCTGCCGCCGCAGACCGATCTGTCCACCGACACCGCCGTCTTTACCGAATCCTATGCGGTGATCCCGGCCTCGACGATGCGCGACATCGTCACCAGCTTCCTGCCGGGCTGGACAGGGATGCGCATGTGGGTCATCGCGCGGCCCTTGTCGGGCTTTGCCGAGACCTTCAGCCAATATGTCGTGGAATTGCAGCCCGGCGGCGGATCGGCACAGCCCGAAACCGACGAAGGCGCGCAGGCCGCGATCTTTGTCACCGATGGCAGCGTGGCCCTGACCATCGACGGCAAAACCCATGAACTGACCCCCGGCGGCTTCGCCTATATCCCCGCAGGCATGGACTGGTCTGTGAAGAACGGCGATCAGCTTTCGCGCTTCCATTGGTGGCGCAAACGCTGGCAGGCCGTCGAGGGCGTCGAGAAGCCCGACGTCATCATCGCCAATGAACGCGACATCGCCCCGATTCCGATGCCCGATACCGGCGGCAGCTGGGCCACGACGCGCTTCATGGACCCGACGGATATGCGCCATGACATGCATATCACCATCGTGACCCTGACGCCGGGCGGCTCGATTCCCTTTGCCGAGACCCATGTCATGGAACACGGCCTCTTCGTGATCGAGGGGAAGGCCGTCTATCGCCTGAACCGCGACTGGGTCGAGGTTGGCCCCGGCGATTTCATGTGGCTGCGCGCCTTCTGCCCGCAATGCTGCTACGCGGGCGGGCCGGGCAATTTCCGCTACCTGCTCTACAAGGACGTGAACCGTCACGCGCCGCTCTGGCGCTGAGATCGGGGCCTTCGGGCCCCTTTTTCATTCCTCCGTCCCCAGCTAGATTGCCCGCGAGGCTGACCGGAGGGTAAAATGGCCAAGGCAATCCATTCGATGATCCGCGTGCTGGACGAGGCGCGCTCGCTGGCATTCTACGAAACCGCCTTCGGCCTGAAGGTGGCCGAGCGGCTGGATTTCGCCAGTTTCACCCTGATCTATCTCTCGAACCCGGAAACGGAATTCGAGCTGGAATTGACCGTGAACAAGGACCGGACCGAGCCTTATGATCTGGGCGACGGTTACGGCCATCTTGCGGTCTCGGTCGCGGATCTGGCGGCTGAACATGCGCGCCTGACGCAGGCCGGACTTTCCCCCCGAAAGATCGTCGAGTTTGCCCCGGATGGCGAGGTCATTGCGCGTTTCTTCTTTGTCGCGGACCCCGATGGCTATCAGATCGAGGTCCTGCAACGCGGCGGCCGCTATCTCTGACCGGCCTGCCGGAATGTCAGGTTGATCCGGGTCTGCCCTGTCGCGGGATGCGCGCCGGGCTTCAGGGTCAGGATGCCGTGCCAGGCGAGCCGCGCGGGCCCTCCCCAGACCACGACGTCGCCATGACGCAATTCATGGCGACGGACCGCGTCCTTGCGATCCAGTCCGCCGAACTGGAACACCGCAGGCAGGCCAAGCGAAACCGAGACGATGGGTGCGTCAAACCCCGCCTCGTCCCGATCCTGATGCAATCCCATTTTCACCCCCGGCGCATAGCGGTTGATCAGGCAGGCATCGGGGGTGAAATCGGCAAAACCGGCATGACCCGCCGCCTGACGCGCCAGTGCCAGAAATGCCTGCGGCATGGCGGGCCAGGCTTTGCCGGTCAACGGATCGAGCGTCTCGTAGCGATAGCCCCGCCGGTCGCTGATCCAGCCCAGCGGGCCGCAATTGGTCATCTCGACCCCGATCTTTTTGCCGCCCGGCGTCAGCATCTGGCGAAACGGCGCAGCATGCGCAATGGCGGCGACCAGGCCGACAAGATCCCGGTCCAAGGCGAAGCCGCGCAGGATCATCGCGCCATCGGCCAGAGGCTCGTCGCGGCGGTTCCCGAAAAGATCAGTTTCCATATCTCCCACGCAATTGTCATGTCGGAATGCTTGACCGGATGGCGCCAAGCTGGATTGTCAGAATAGCCTGTCTCGAAGGAGGTTCCCATGCGTCGCAGCCTTGCCGCAATCGCCGGATTATTCCTGCTCACCGCAATGCCGGTCGCCGCGCAGGACTGGTCCGAGGCCGAGATCGCCACGATCAAGCAGGCCGTATTCAACGACCCCGACGCGCCGGTGATGGGAAATCCCGCAGGCGACGTCACGCTGGTCGAATTCTCGGATTACAATTGCGGCTTTTGCCGCAAGGCCGCCCCTGATGTCGCCCGGCTCTTGCAATCGGACCCCAAGATCAAGCTGGTCGTCCACGAAATCCCGATCTTTGGCGAAGGTTCCCGCGAGGCGGCGATGGCGGCGCTGGCGGCGAGCCGCCAAGGCAAATACACCGCCTTTCATCGCGCCCTGATGGGCATGAAGGGTCGCGCCGACAAGCGTTCGGTCCTGCGGGTCGCGCGCGAGATCGGCCTTGATGTGGAGCGGCTCGAGCGTGACATGCGCGATCCCGCCATCACCGCGCAGATCGAGGCCTCGCTGACCTTGGCCGACCAGATCGGTCTGGCCGGAACCCCCAGCTTCGTGGCGGGGGATCGCGCGGTCTTCGGGGCCTTGCCGGTCGAGGATCTGGCAGAACTGGTCAGTGATGCCCGCAAGAGCACGAAATAGGGCAAGGCGCCGGAACGCCCTGCCCCGTCGATCAGGTCCTGATCTCGACGCCCAGATGCTTGGCGACGGCAAAGATGTCCTTGTCGCCCCGGCCTGAAAGATTCATCACGATGATATGGTCGCGGGGCAGGTCCGGCGCGATCTTGATGACATGGGCCAGCGCATGGCTGGGTTCCAGCGCGGGGATGATGCCTTCGAGCCGGCAGAGCGTCTGGAAGGCCTCGAGTGCCTCGCTATCGGTCACGCTGACATATTCGGCCCGGCCCCGCTCTTTCAGCCAGGCATGTTCCGGCCCGATCCCCGGATAGTCGAGGCCCGCGCTGATCGAATGCCCTTCGAGGATCTGGCCTTCGTCATCCTGCAACAGATAGGTGCGGTTGCCATGCAGCACGCCGGGACGACCTCCGGTCAGGCTTGCGCAATGCTGCATCCGTTCATCCACTCCCTTGCCGCCAGCCTCGACGCCGATGATGCGAACAAAGGGATCGTCAAGGAAGGGATGGAACAGGCCCATCGCATTCGAGCCGCCGCCAATGGCCGCGACGACGGTATCGGGCAGACGCCCCTCGCCTTCCTGCTCGGCAAGCTGATCGCGGGTTTCGCGGCCGATGATGCATTGGAAATCGCGCACCATGGCCGGATAGGGATGCGGGCCCGCGACGGTGCCGATGCAGTAGAAGGTGTCGCGCACATTGGTCACCCAGTCGCGCAGCGCGTCGTTCATCGCGTCTTTCAGCGTGCCGCGACCCGACGTGACCGGCACGACCTCGGCCCCCAGCAGGCGCATGCGGAACACATTCGGAGCCTGACGCTCGACATCATGCGCGCCCATATAGACGATGCATTTCAGCCCGAAACGCGCGCAGACCGTGGCGGTCGCCACGCCATGCTGGCCCGCGCCGGTCTCGGCGATGATGCGGGTCTTGCCCATGCGGCGCGCCAGCAGAATCTGGCCCAGCACATTGTTGATCTTGTGGCTGCCGGTATGGTTCAGCTCTTCGCGTTTCAGGTAGATCTTTGCGCCGCCCAGTTCCTCGGTCAGGCGGGGCGCGAAATAGAGCGGGCTCGGGCGTCCGACATAGTATTTCCACAGATCGTCCATCTCGGCCCAGAATTCCGGGTCGGTCTTGGCGCGCTCGTACTCGGCCTCGAGGTCAAGGATCAGCGGCATCAGCGTCTCGCTGACGAAACGCCCGCCGAAGATGCCGAAGCGGCCCTGCTCGTCGGGTCCGGTCATGAAGCTGTTGATGAGGTCTTCGGCCATAGCTCTCCTCGCGCGCGGTCGGGAATGTGGGTCAGAGGGATTTCTTATAGCCGATATGAGAGGCGGTAAAGCCAAGCCGGTCATAGAAGCGATGCGCCTGGCCCCGCGCCTTGTTGGTGGTGAATTGCAAAAGGCCGCATCCTGCGGCGCGGGCGCGGTCCTCGGCGTCATGGATCAAAGCCGCGCCGACGCCCTGTCCGCGAAGATGCGAGGCCACGCGCACGCCCTCGATCTGGGCGCGGCGGGCGGCAGATAGCGAGAGGCCCGAAATATAGGTGATCTGGTAGCAGGCGACGATCTCGCCCGCCATCTCGCCGATAATCAGGTGGTTCGCGCCCTCGTCCTGCATGGCGGCAAAGGCTGCGAGATAGACCGCAAGCTCACCCTGCTCGCGGTTTTGACCCAGCATGTCATCGGCAAGCAGGCCGACGACTGCCGGCACATCGCCCGCATCGGCAAGGCGAAAGGTCAGCGTCACAGGATCGGGGCCGTGGCGCGGGCGATGAACTTGCGGATCTTTTCTGGGTCCTTCACGCCGGGCGCGCTTTCGACGCCAGAGGACACATCGACCCCCTGCGTGCGGGTGAGCCGGATCGCCTCATTGACGTTCTCCGGCGTCAGTCCTCCGGCCAGAAGCCAGGGCTTGATGATCTGCCGACCCGCCAGCAAGCGCCAGTCAAAGGCAAGCCCATTGCCGCCCGGCAGGGCCGCGTCCTTCGGGGCCTTGGCGTCGATCAGCAGCATATCGGCGACCAAACCGTAATCCCAAAGCGCGTCGAGATCCTTGGGCTCGGCCACGCCCACGGCCTTCATCACCGGCAGTCCGGTCAGCGCCTTGACCTCCGAGACCCGAGCGGGACTTTCGCGGCCATGCAACTGGATGACATCCAGCGGCACCTGCGCCAATGTCGCCTCAAGCGTGGCGTCGTCGGGATTGACGAACAGACCGACGCGTGCAATCCCCAGCGGCACCGAGGAAGCCAGCGCGGCGGCCTGGGGCGGCGTCACATGGCGTGGTGATTTGTCAAAGAACACAAAGCCCAGATAGCGCGCACCCGCCTTGACGGCTGCATCAACCGCTTCGGGCGCATTGAGCCCGCAGATCTTGACCGAGACTGCCATATTTTCAGCGCACCGTCGGCAGGCCCGCCGCCGGGCGCGCGGTCGGCTCATCGAGGATGGCCAGAACTTCGTCCTTCGGCTGAGCGTGGTTGCGGCGAAGATCGCCCATCTCGCGCTCAAGCCGGGCAAGCTCGCGGGCGCGGGCCTTGGCTTCGGCGCGCAGTCCATGTTCGCGCAGCCATTCCCAGACCAGCCCAAGGATCAGGCCAAAGACCATGGCCAGAAACAGCGCCAGAAAGGCCGGCATGGTCATCGACCATTGACCCTGGGTAAAGCGGGACAGGGACTCGGGCACGAGGTTCACGGTGATCGGCGCACGGTTCGCCACCGCAACAAGGATCAGAACCAGAGCCAGAACAAAAACAAGACAAAGCCGGATCAGGCGCATAACTTACCTCGCAGCAGAAAATCCGCCGCCAAAATGGCCTATTCGTCTTCGCCGTTCAACCGCTCGCGCAAGAGCTTTCCGGTCTTGAAGAAGGGCACGTGTTTTTCATCGACGCTGACGGATTCCCCGGTGCGTGGATTGCGCCCCTGCCGGGCGTCTCGACGCTTGACCGAGAAGGCGCCGAAACCGCGCAACTCGACCCGATCGCCCCGCGCCATCGCATCGATGATCTCTTCGAAGACCGTATTCACGATCCGCTCGACGTCGCGCTGGAACAGATGGGGATTCTCTTCTGAAATCTTCTGGATCAGTTCGGATCGGATCATCTTGGTTCCCGAATTTGGCAAGTTCCAACAACGACCTGCTGCGTTAACTTTAAATCAGTGGCGTCGTCTTTCAATGCCTGAACGTGTCCGGGGGCAAAAGGTTGCCGATTTTTTATGAAAGATCACGCGCTTCGACCCGGTAGCGCAAATAAAAACGCCCCCAGCCGCGAAGCCGGGGGCGCAATCTACTCTGATCCGGGGATCAGTTCTTGCTCTTCAGCGCGGCGCCGAGGATGTCGCCCAGCGAAGCGCCCGAGTCGGACGAGCCGAACTGCTCGACGGCTTCACGCTCTTCGGCGATCTCGCGTGCCTTGATCGACAGGCCCAGACGACGGGTCTTGGTGTCGATATTGGTGACGCGGACGTCCACGTTGTCGCCAACCTGGAAGCGCTCGGGGCGCTGGTCCTGACGGTCGCGGGCAAGGTCCGAACGGCGGATGAAGGATTTCATGCCGTTATATTCGACCTCGATGCCGCCCTCTTCGATGGCGGTGATCGCGACGGTGATGACCGAACCACGCTTCACGCCTTCGACGGCTTCAGCCATGGCTTCGTTTTCCAGCGCCTTGATCGAGAGCGAGATGCGCTCTTTCTCGACGTCGACTTCCTGGACAACGGCTTTCACCACGTCGCCCTTGCGGAAGTCCTGGATGGCGTCTTCGCCACGGGTCTCCCACGAGATGTCCGACAGATGGACCATGCCGTCGATATCGCCTTCGAGGCCAACGAACAGACCGAATTCGGTGATGTTCTTGACTTCGCCTTCGATGACGGTGCCGACCGGGTGGGTCTCGGCGAAGACTTCCCACGGGTTGCGCATGGTCTGCTTGAGACCCAGCGACACGCGGCGTTTGGCTTCGTCGATTTCCAGGACCATGACGTCGACTTCTTGCGAGGTCGAGACGATCTTGCCGGGATGGACGTTTTTCTTGGTCCAGGACATTTCCGAAACGTGGACCAGACCTTCGACGCCGGCTTCCAGTTCAACGAACGCGCCGTAATCGGTGATGTTGGTCACGCGGCCGGCATGAACCGAGCCGATCGGGAACTTGTTGCCCACGGTATCCCACGGATCGGCCTGCAGCTGTTTCATGCCGAGGCTGATGCGGTGGGTGTCTTTGTTGATCTTGACGACCTGGACCTTGACGGTCTCGCCGATCGACAGGATCTCCGACGGGTGGTTGACGCGGCGCCAGGCCATGTCGGTGACGTGCAGCAGGCCGTCAACACCGCCGAGGTCAACGAACGCACCGTATTCGGTGATGTTCTTGACGACGCCCTCGACCGTCTGACCTTCGGTCAGGTTGGCGATGACTTCGGCGCGCTGTTCGGCGCGGCTTTCTTCCAGGATCGCGCGGCGCGAGACAACGATGTTGCCACGGCGACGGTCCATTTTCAGGATTTGGAACGGCTGCTTCAGACCCATCAGCGGGCCGGCATCGCGGACCGGACGGACGTCGACTTGCGAGCCCGGCAGGAAGGCAACAGCGCCGCCCAGATCGACGGTGAAACCGCCTTTGACGCGACCGAAGATAGCGCCTTCAACGCGCTCTTCAGCGGCATAGGCTTTTTCCAGACGGTCCCAGGCCTCTTCGCGGCGAGCTTTCTCGCGCGAGATCGAGGCTTCGCCGCGGGCGTTTTCGACGCGGTCGAGATAGACTTCGACTTCATCGCCAACCGCGATCGAGGGAGCTTCGCCGGGGTTAGCGAATTCTTTCAGATCAACGCGGCCTTCCATCTTGTAGCCGACGTCGATGATGGCCTGGCCTGCCTCGATGGCAATGACGCGGCCTTTGACAACCGAACCTTCGTCCGGGGTGTCGATTGCGAGGCTTTCGTTAAGGAGGGCCTCGAATTCCTCCATGGTCGCTTTAGCGCACATATAAATACAGTTTCCTTTGCGTGGTTTTCTGGCCTTGCGGTTGGCTCCGCCGGTCTTTTGTAGGACATCGTTCCAAGCACAAAGGGTCGCGGCAAAGCCCGACCCCTGAGTGATTTGGCCTGTTATGGCCGTATCTCTTGTTCCGACGGGGGCGATATAGCGATTAATCCACAGGCTGGCAAGGGTTTCCGGGCCGACAGATAGCGCTTCAGCCGCCTGCCCGGCGCACCAGACCGATGGCGATCTGAACCGCCTCGTCAATCGCCAGCGCCGATGTGTCGAGCAAGACTGCATCCTCTGCGGGGCGCATCGGCGCGACATCGCGGGCGGCGTCGCGGGCATCTCGCTCGCGCAGTTCCAAGAGGATCTTGGCTTCATCCGCGCCAAGCTCAAGCGCGCGGCGTCGGGCGCGGACATCATCGCTGGCCGTGACGTAAAGCTTCAGATCGGCTTCGGGGCAGATCACCGTGCCGATATCGCGCCCATCGAGCACCGCGCCCGGCTCGGCCTCGGCAAAGCGGCGCTGGAACTCGATCAAAGCGGCGCGCACCTCCGGAATCGCGGCGACGCGGCTCGCGGCCTGCCCCGCCTCGGCGCTGCGCAGGTCGCGGCGATCCAGATCCGTCGTGGAAAGGTTGCGCGCAGCCGCGATCGGGTCGCCGCCCTTCGCGCCGACCGCGCGGTAAAGGAGCCCGGTATCCAGATGGGCAAAGCCGAAATGCCCGGCAAGCGCACGGGCGATGGTGCCCTTGCCCGAGGCGGCAGGTCCGTCGATGGCGATGGTAAAGGGCATGGGTATTTCCTGCATGGCGCATCGTGAGGCGATTCCATGCCATGCCGGCCCCCATGATGTCCAGACCCGGCCAAAAGCGGTGCGGCAATGAAAAACGCCGGCCCCAGAGGGACCGGCGTCGAAGTCAGGAAGCGGGAACTTAGTTGCCGCCGAGGGTCTTGGCGACCTCAGCCGCGAAGTCCTCTTCTTTTTTCTCGATGCCTTCGCCGACCATCACGCGGGCAAAGCCGGTGATCTCGACGCCTGCTTCTTTCGCAGCCTGCTCGACGGTCAGGTCGGGGTTCATGACGAACGCCTGGCCCAGCAGGGTGTTCTCGGCGACGAATTTCTTCATGCGGCCCGGGATGATGTTGTTCTGGATGACAGCCTCGGGCTTCGGTTTGGCCGAAGCGGAGTTTTCTTCCAGAGCTTTCGCGGTCTGGACTTCCAGCTCGCGCGCCAGCAGAGCCGGGTCGAGGGTGGCTTCGGACAGCGAGACCGGGTTGGTCGCAGCGATGTGCATGGCGAATTGCTTGCCGATCACCTGCGCTTTTTCCGCGTCGCCTTTCAGGGCAACCAGAACGCCGATTTTGCCCATGCCGTCCGTGGCAGCATTGTGCACATAGGAAACGACAGTGTCGCCTTCCAGAATATGCATGCGGCGCAGCGTCAGGTTCTCACCGATACGAGCGATCGCGTCGGTCATGACTTCCGAGACCGGCTTGCCGTTCAGGTGGGTCGCGTTCAGCACTTCGACATCGGTCGCGGTCGACAGGGCAACGTCGGTGATGTCGCGGACCAGTTGCTGGAAGTCGGCGTTTTTGGCAACGAAGTCGGTTTCCGAGTTGATCTCGACAGCAACGCCTTTGCCGGTGGTGACCAGAACGCCGATCAGACCTTCAGCAGCGACGCGGTCGGCTTTCTTGGCGGCTTTCGCCAGACCCTTGGTGCGCAGCCAGTCGATGGCGGCTTCCATGTTGCCGTCATTTTCGGTCAGCGCTTTTTTCGCATCCATCATGCCTGCGCCAGTGGTCTCGCGCAGCTCTTTCACCATCGCAGCGGTGATAGCCATACCGATGTCTCCTTGTTCTGAAATTGCGTCAGGCGGGGCTTATCCCCGCCTGATGAATGTTCCATGAAGCCCCGAAGGGCAGCGGTCCGGGCGAACCCGGACCGTGGCCCGATCAGGCTTCGGCTGCGGCTTCGGCTTCGCCTTCCAGCTCTTCGTCGAGGCTGGCTTCCAGCGCGCCCAGGTCGACACCGGCAGCGCCCATCTGAGCGGTCATGCCGTCCAGAGCAGCGCGCGAGGCCAGGTCGCAATACAGAGCGATGGCGCGGGCAGCGTCGTCGTTGCCCGGGATGACGAAATCAACGCCTTTGGGCGAGCAGTTGGTGTCGACGATGGCGACGACCGGGATGCCCAGCTTTTTCGCTTCCGCGATGGCCAGGTCTTCCTTGTTCACGTCGATGACGAAGAGCAGGTCCGGCAGACCGCCCATTTCGCGGATGCCGCCCAGCGAGGCCTGCAGTTTGGTCTGCTCGCGTTCCATCTGGAGACGCTCTTTCTTGGTCAGGCCTTCTGCGCCGCCAGCCATGGTCTCATCGATGGCTTTCAGACGCTGGATCGACTGGGAAACGGTTTTCCAGTTGGTCAGCGTGCCACCCAGCCAGCGGTGGTTCATGTAGTACTGAGCCGATTTCTCGGCGGCTTCGGCAACGGCTTTCTGAGCCTGACGCTTGGTGCCGACGAAGAGAACGCGGCCGCCTTTGGCGACGGTGTCACGGATAGCGACCAGAGCCGCGTCCAGCATCGGGACGGTCTGGGTCAGGTCGAAAATGTGGATGCCGTTACGTTCACCATAGATGAACTCGGCCATACGGGGGTTCCAGCGCTGGGTCTGGTGGCCGTAGTGAACGCCAGCTTCGAGCAGCTGACGCATGGAGAATTCAGGAAGCGCCATATCAAGGTCCTTTCCGGTTTGAGCCTAAGCGGGGTATTCAGGGACGGATGTCCCAACCGGTGGACCTGCGAAGGATTTCTCCCCTCGTCGGCCCGACCCCACCTGTGAAGTGCGCGCCAATTAGTCGTTTTTGCGGCGCAATGCAAGCCCTGTTGAACAACTGGCGTGTTATCATATCCGGATGCGAGTTGTTCCCGGCATCCTTCGATCCCGCAAGGCAAAACGCCCGCATCCTTCGATACGGGCGTTGCGGGTTTCGGGCGCGCAAAGGATCAGTCCTCGGCATTGGCCTCGGCGCGCGATTTCCCGGCGACGTCCAGCGCCAGCGTCGCCGCCATAAAGGCGTCCAGATCGCCATCCAGCACGCCCTGCGTGTCCGAGGTCTCATGCGAAGTGCGCAGATCCTTCACCATCTGATAGGGATGCAGCACATAGGACCGGATCTGGTTGCCCCAGCCCGCATCGCCCTTGGCGGCGTGCTGGGCGTTGATCTCGGCATTCCGCTTGTCCAGTTCCATCTGGTAAAGACGCGCCTTCAGCGCGGCCATGGCATTGGCACGGTTCTGGTGCTGCGACTTCTCGGAAGAGGTCACCACGATATTGGTCGGCAAGTGGGTGATCCGCACCGCCGAGTCGGTGGTGTTGACGTGCTGACCGCCCGCGCCCGAAGAGCGATAGGTGTCGATGCGGATTTCGTTATCCGGGATGACGATTTCGATATTGTCGTCAACGACCGGATAGACCCAGACCGAGCTGAACGAGGTGTGGCGGCGCGCCGCCGAATCGTAGGGCGAGATGCGGACCAGACGATGCACGCCCGATTCCGATTTCAGCCAGCCATAAGCATTCGGGCCGGTGATCTTGTACGCCGCCGAGCGAATACCGGCCTCTTCGCCGGGGGTCTCGGAGAGCAGTTCGACGTCATAGCCCTTTTTCTCGGCCCAACGCACATACATGCGCGCCAGCATCGAGGCCCAGTCGGCGCTTTCCGTGCCACCCGCACCCGCGTTGATCTCGAGGAAGGTGTCATTGCCGTCGGCCTCGCCATTCAACAGGGCCTCGAGTTCCTTCTGCGCGGCAAGTTCGGCCAGTTGCTTGAGCGAGCCCTCGGCATCGGCGACGATCTCGGCATCGTCTTCCATTTTGCCCAGTTCGATCAGGTCGATATTGTCCTTCACGCCGGTATCGATGCGGCGATAGGTCTCGACCGCGTCGGAAAGTTTCTGGCGGTCACGCATCAGCTTCTGCGCGCGGGCCGGGTCGGACCAGATATCGCCGTCCTCGATCATCGCGTTCAGCTCTTCAAGGCGATGCGGCGCTGTGTCCCAGTCCAAGCGCTGACCGAGCAGTTTCAGCGATTTGCGGATCGCTTCGATGGTGGCTTGGGTTTCGGCGCGCATGGGCACTCACTTTCACGTCACGGTGGTCGGATCAGGGCAAGACAGATAGCGCGAGGACGGGCCACCCGCAAGCGCCCGGCCGGAAAACCTGTCGTCAGTAGAGCCCGCCCGAGGACAGCGTGCCGAAATCGGCTTTCTTGGGAATGACCTTCTTCTTGCCGGTCGAGGTCGTCACCGCCTTGCCGGTATCGCGGCCGCTGGTGTTGTACATCGGCAGCGTGTCGGGATCGGCCCGGTCAAAGCCGCCATCGACCAGCCCGATGCCGACGCTCAGATCCTGGCCGTCACGGAAATATTCGGCGATCACGTTATTGCCCTTGGCGTCGGGGCCAAGGATCTGGCCGGTGAAACGGTCGATGTTGACGAAATGCCCGCCCGGCGGAACGCGGAACTGTGTGCCGCCATACTCCTTGACGACTTCCTTCATGAATTCGTTGAAGACCGGCACGCAGAGCGTGCCGCCAAAGGCCCCCTCGCCCATCGAACGCGGCTGGTCATAGCCCAGATAGCATCCCGCGACCACGTTCGAGGTGAAGCCGATGAACCAGACATCCTTGGCGTCATTGGTCGTCCCGGTCTTGCCTGCGACCGGCACAGGCAGGCTGACGCCGCGACCGGAGCCGCGCTTGACCACGCCCTCCATCATCGAGGTCAACTGATAGGCGGTGATTGCATCCATCACCCGTTCGCGATTGGTCTCGATCGCGGGGGCGGCCCCGGCGGGCAGGTTCGCCCGGTCGCAGGTCAGGCATTTGCGCTGGTCGTGGCGATAGATCGTGCGGCCACGGCGGTCCTGCACGCGGTCAACCAGCGTCGGCTCGACCCGCTCGCCGCCATTGGCGAACATGGCATAGGCCGCGACCATCTTGAACAGCGTGGTCTCCTGTGCGCCCAGGCTATTGGCAAGGAAGGGCGAAAGCCGGTCATAGACGCCGAAGCTTTCGGCATATTTCGCGACCGTGCTCATGCCGATATCCTGCGCGATGCGGATCGTCATCAGGTTTCGGGACTGCTCGATCCCGGTCCGCATCGGCGTCGGGCCGTAATATTTGCCGCTGGCATTCTTGGGCGTCCAGAGCCCCTCGGGCGTGTTCACGGTGATCGGTTCATCGACCACGATTGTCGCGGGATTGAAGCCGCTATCCAGGGCCGCCGCATAGACGAAGGGCTTGAAGCTGGAACCGGGCTGGCGCTGCGCCTGCGTCGCACGGTTGAAAACCGAGCTTTGATAGGAAAAGCCGCCCTGCATCGCCATGACGCGACCGTTATTCACGTCCATCGCCATGAAGCCGCCTTCGATCTCGGGGACCTGGCGCAGGGTCCAGCGGATGAAGCTGCCATCGTCATCGCTGGTCATGCGGCGCACCAGAACCACGTCTCCGACGCTCAAGAGATCCGAGGCGACGCGCGCCTTGTTTCCCAGCCGGCCATTGGGCAGGCGTTTGCGGGCCCATTGCACATCCTTGGCGGGAAGCGTCGCGGTGCCCTCCTCGCCCTCGATGCCGAGCGTCGCGTCCTGATCGCCCAGCGACAGAACCACGGCGGGATACCAGCCCTCGATGTCGCGCGGAACGCGGGCGGCGGCCAGAGCGGCGCGCCAGTCGCGCTCGGTCCCCAGCTTCTCCTCGGGGATGGCGACGCGCGTGCCGCGCCAGATGCCGCGGCCCCGATCGAACTTCTCAAGTGCGCGTTGCAGCGCGCGGGCGGCGAGCTTCTGCAGATCGGGCTCGATCGTGGCACGGATGGCCAGTCCGCCGCCGAAGAACTCATCCTCGCCGAATTCCAGCGACAATTGGCGGCGGATCTCGTCGGTGAAATAGCTGCGCGGCGGCAATTGCTTCTGAAAGGCAGGAAAATCGCCATTCTGCACCGATTGCAGCGCAAGCTGCGATTCCGAACGATAGGCTGCCTCGTCGATATAGCCGTTCTGCCACATTTCGCGCAGGACGTAATTCCGCCGCTCGGTCACGCGCTCCTTGGCCCGGACGGGGTGGTAGCGGCCGGGGGCCTGCGGCATCGCGGCCAGCATCGCGGCCTCATGCGGCTCAAGATGCGCGAGGGATTTGTTGAAATAGGTCTGCGCCGCCGCCGCGACGCCGAAACTGTTCTGCCCGAGAAAGATCTCGTTGAGGTAAAGTTCCAGGATCTGGTCCTTGGACAGCGTCTGCTCGAGTCGCGTCGCAAGGATCAGTTCCTTGATCTTGCGCTCAATGCTGCGATCCGAGGACAACAGAAAATTCTTCATCACCTGCTGGGTGATGGTCGAGGCACCGCGCACGCTTTCGCCGCGGCTGGCCACGGCTTGGACCAGCGCGCCCATCATCCCCCGCGGATCGAAGCCATGATGGTGGTAGAAGTTCTTGTCCTCGGCACTGATGAAGGCGTTTTTAACCAGATCGGGGATCTCGTCGATGGGCACGAAGATCCGACGTTCCTGCGCGAATTCGTCGATCAGCATGCCTTCGCTGGAATAGACCCGGCTGATCGTCTTGGGCGAGTACTGCGCCAATTGCTCATGGCTCGGCAGATCGCGGGAATACATCCACAGGACCGCGCCCAGCGTCAGCGCGGTGAACACGACGCCGGTCACGATCCAAGCGAAGATCGCACCGAAGAACGAGAGAACGAAGCGGATCAACGGGCCATGCCTCAGGGATTTCCTGCATCTATAGTCTCGGCGACCGGCCGCGTCAAAGTCACATGGCTGTCAGCGCCGGGAAAGGCGGGCGCGGGCGGCATCCTCCTGCGCCCATTCTGCAACGGCCCGGGCAATGGATTGCGCGGAATGGCTGCGCCATTCTGGGTTGAAAAGATTGCCGCGATCGACTGCATCCGTCAGAAAACCCAATTCGATCAGTACCGAAGGGATATCAGGCGATTTGAGCACCGCGAAGGCCGCGCCCCGGATCGGACGCCGGTGCAGCGCAATCCCCGCCTCGTTCAACTCGGCGACAAGAAATTTCGCGAAGGATTCGGAACGCGGCTGAGTCTTCTGCCGCGCGAGATCCATCAGCACCCCGGCGATCTGGTCATCCGACTCCGTGAGATCGAGACCCGCAACCAGATCGGCGCGGTCATGGCGCAAGGCAAGCTGCCGCGCGGCGCGGTCATCGGCATTCTGGTCCCAGGTATAGATCGACATGCCCGCAGCCTCTCCGGCAGGCAGGGCATCGGCGTGAAGCGAGAGAAAGAGATCTGCGCCCTGCGTCCGGGCAATGGTCATGCGCTGCTCGAGCCCGATGAAGCTGTCATCCGTCCGGGTCTCAATGACCTCGAAGCCCGCGGCGGTCAGCACATCGGACAATTCCCGGGCATAGCCCAGCATCACGGCGGCCTCGCGGATCGCACCCACCTCGGCACCGGGATCATGCCCGCCATGGCCCGGGTCGATGGCGATGCGCAGGGGGTGGCGTTCCGCGGGCGCGACGGGTGGGTCCTCGATCACGGCCTGCGGCAGGTCACGCAGGACCGGCACGGCCTGACCGCGCGTCACGAATTCGGCGGGCTTGACCGGCATCAGGGCAACGCGAAGTTCCACCCCGCCCGGCCCTGCGCGCTGCACCGCGCTTTTCAGCCCGTAGGGGCCGGCAAGCTCGAGGATCAGGCGCGACCAGCCCGGCCGCGAGCGCCCCCATCTGAGATCGGGCACAAGCGCGTGCCCGGCAATCGCCTCGGGTCGGGTCTGCGCGAAATCGACCTCGTGCAAATCGAGGATCAGACGCGGCGGGCCGTCCAGGAAATAGACCCGATAGGGCACCGTGCGGCTCAGCCCCAGCGTCAGCAGAAGCGGGCGTGGATGGCCCCGATCCCTGCCCTCGGCCACGATGGCGGTCCGCGCCGGATCAAGCTGCGCCACCGCATGACGCTCTTGCGCCGCCAGAGGCGCGGCAAGAGCAAGGCAGAGGACGAGCCAGATCCACCTCATCTTGCCGCCATGAAGGCGGCGAGCCGGGCAAGCCCCTCGGCGATCTGCGCGGTCGAGCCGGCATAGCTGAAACGGAGCGTCCGCGCCCCGCGCCGCGGGTCGAAATCCAGTCCGGGCGTCACCGCGACACCGGCCTTTTCGAGGATCTCGGCGGCAAAGGCCAAGCTGTCCTCGGTAAGGTCCGACACATCGGCATAGATGTAGAACGCCCCCTCGGGCGGCGCGATGCGCGCAAAGCCTATCTGCGGCAACGTCGCTAACATCAGGCGGCGATTTTCCGCGTAAACGCTAAGGTTTGCATCAGCTTCCTCGACGCCGTCCAGGGCCGCCAGCGCGGCGATCTGGCTCGCATGGGAGGGGCAGATGAACATGTTCTGCGCCAGCCTCTCGACCGTCCGGACATGGTCCTGCGGCACCACCATCCAGCCGATCCGCCAGCCGGTCATGCTGAAATATTTCGAGAAGCTGTTGATGACATAGACGTCATCGCTCACCTCCAGCGCCGAATGAAAACCGGCGCCGTAATCCAGCCCGTGATAGATCTCGTCCGAGATCAGCGCGACGCCCAGCTCCTGCGCCCTCGCATGCAAAGCGGCAAGCTCGTCGCGGCGCAGCACCGTGCCCGAGGGGTTTCCGGGCGAGGCCAGGATCAGGCCCTGAACATCCGCAGGCAGTTCCTTGGGCCGCGGCTGGTAGCGATCCTCGGGGCGGGTCTGGATGCCGACAGGCTCAAGCGACATGGCGCGGAGGATCTGGCGATAGCTGGGATAGCCCGGCTCGCCCAGAGCGACGCGGTCGCCCGCATCGAAAAGCGCCGAAAAGGCCAGCATGAAGGCCCCGCTGGAGCCCGGCGTAATGATGACCCGCGCGGGATCAAGCTCGATCCCGTACCAGCGCCGGTAGAGCCGGGCGATGCCCTCGCGCAATTCCGGCAGCCCCAGTGCCACCGTATAGCCCAAGGGTTGGTCCAGCGCCGCGGCAAGGGCCTTGCGGGCCACGGCGGGCGCGGGGCTCGACGGCTGGCCGACTTCCATTTGGATGATGCTGCGCCCTGCGGCTTCGGCCCGGCGCGCGGCTTCCATGACATCCATCACGATGAAAGGATCCACCTGACCCCGGTGCGACTGCCTCATAACTGCCTCGAAGATCTTGTTTCTTTCTCGCGGGTATCACAACTGGGGCGGGCGCGGTCAAGCATTCGCGCTCAACCCCGCGTGAGTTGCGCCGGGAGGTCGGCTTGTCGGCTTGCAACCCGCCGCGCCGCGGGCCAAGCTTTGCGCCAAATTGAAAGGACACCGGATGAAAGCCATTCTGACCGCGGCCGCGCTTGCCGCGACCGCCCTGCCCGCCCTGGCCTTCGACCCCGCCAATATGAGCGAGGACGAGAAGGCCGCCTTTGGCACGGCGGTGCGCGACTATCTGATGGCCAATCCCGATGTGCTGGTCGAGTCGATCAATGTCCTTGAGCAGCGCCGCGTCGCCGACGAATCCAAGAATGACAAGCTGCTGGTCGAAAACAACAAGGAGGCGATCTTTGAGGATGGCCATAGCTGGATCGGCGGCAATCCCCAAGGCGATGTCACGCTGGTCGAATTCATCGACTACCGCTGCGGCTACTGCAAGCAGATCAACCCGGCGGTCGAAAAGCTCATCCGTGAGGATGGCAATATCCGCTGGATCATCAAGGAATTCCCGATCCTGACCGAGGAAAGCCAGCTTGCCGCCCGCTTTGCCGTCGCGATCCAGCAAGAGGCGGGGGCCGAGGCCTACAAGCAGGTGCATGACGCGCTGATGGAATCGCGCGGCCCGGTCAATCTGGAGACGCTGGGCAAGCTCGCGGTCAAGGTCGGGGCAGATGACAAGGCCGTGCTGAACCGAATGAATACCGAAGAAGTCGCCGCCGTCATCCGCAAGAACCATCAGCTGGCCGAGCAGATGCGGATCATGGGCACCCCCACCTTCATCATCGAGGGCGAAATGCTGCGCGGTGTGCCGCAGGACGGGCTGAAGCCATTTGTCGACAGGGTCCGCGCAGCAGCCAAGGGATGAAGGATCGGGCGGTGCGACGGCACCGCCCTCTCTTATTCCGCCGCTGCGGCCTCGGCCGCCTGGATCGCACTCGCCCGCTCTTCGACCAGCGAGACGATGTGATCGACCATCTGGTCGTTCGACATCTTGTGATCCTGCTTTCCGGCCAGATAGACCATGCCATTTCCGGCCCCGCCCCCGGTAAAGCCGATATCGGTCATGAGCGCCTCGCCCGGCCCGTTCACCACGCAGCCGATGATCGAAAGGCTCATCGGGGTCTTGATGTGTTCCAGCCTTTTCTCGAGAAGCTCGACGGTCTTGATGACGTCGAAACCCTGCCGCGCGCAGCTTGGGCAGGAGATGATCTGCACGCCCCGAGTGCGCAGGCCCAGGGATTTGAGGATCTCGAAACCGACCTTGACCTCTTCGACCGGATCGGCCGACAGGCTCACGCGGATCGTGTCGCCAATGCCCATCCAGAGCAGGTTGCCTAGCCCGATCGCGGATTTTACGGTGCCCGAGACCAGACCACCTGCCTCGGTGATGCCAAGATGGATTGGCGCGTCCGTCGCATCCGCCAGTTGCTGATAGGCCGCCGCCGCGAGAAACACGTCCGAGGCCTTCACGCTGATCTTGAACTCGTGAAAGTCGTTGTCCTGCAGGATGCGGATGTGATCGAGGCCGGATTCGACCATCGCATCGGGGCAAGGCTCGCCGTATTTCTCGAGCAGGTGTTTTTCAAGGCTGCCGGCATTGACGCCGATGCGGATCGAGCAGCCGTGATCCTTGGCCGCCTTGATGACCTCACGCACGCGCGCCGCATCGCCGATATTGCCCGGATTGATCCGCAGGCAGGCGGCGCCGGCTTCTGCGGCCTCGATGGCGCGGCGGTAGTGGAAATGGATATCGGCGACGATCGGAACCGGGCTTTCACGACAAATCTCTCGCAGCGCGCGGGTCGAGGCCTCGTCCGGGGTCGAAACCCGGACGATATCCGCGCCGACATCCGCGGCGCGGATGATCTGATCCAGCGTTGCCCTGACATCCGACGTGTCGGTATTCGTCATCGTCTGGACGCTGATCGGCGCATCGCCCCCGACGGGGACCCGTCCCACCATGATCTGACGGGACTTTCGCCTCTCGATATTGCGCCAGGGTCGGATCGGGTTGAGCGACATGAAATGGGCCTTGTGCTGCGCCGGAGGGTTTCGCCTCAGACATAGGCCCATGTGCGCCGGTGGGCAAGCCGGCGCAGGGAAACTCGCCTATTCCTGAACGGGCGCGACCGGTGCCGCCGAGGCGACCGCGATCATCGAGGCCAGTTCGGGGTCCTTTGTCTGATCGGCAAGGGCGAATTTCGCGGTCAGGGCTTCGGGCGAAAGCTCGACATTCTTGACCACCTTGGCGCCGGGTGCCGCCGGGCCATAGGCCTGTCCGTTCACCGCGAAATAGACCGCGCCGGAATTGCCGGTCCGCAGCACGGGCGGCGCCTCGAGCTTTGGCAGGGCAAAGCGCTCGCCGGCATCCATCGTCTTTTCAAGCAGCACCGTGCCATCGGCCGAGGTGACGCGCACCCAGGCCGGGCGCGCCGCCAGGATCTCGACCGCCGCAGCATCGGGCGCAATCGTGCGCACCGCCGCCAGTTGCTCGGGCATTTGCGGGCCAAAGACATTGCCCGCAGCCGATCCCGTCCGGGCCGGATCGACGACCGAAGCCGCGACGCTCTGCGCCGGAATGGCGGGCTGCATCGCCGGCGCGTTCAGGCCGGGGTCGATCGCAGCGATCGGCCCGTCCCGCGCGACGAGCACCGGAACCTCGAGCGCCTGAGGGCGATAGGTGCGGTCGATGCCCTCAGGGCGCGGCAGGTTCAGCTGCGCGGAATCGACCGCCTCGGGTTGCGCCGCGTCCTGAACCGGATCGAGCGACGCGACCACGCCGGGGGATTGCTCGCCCGGGGTCAGGTTGACCTTCTGGACCTCTTGCAGGACCGACCATCCGCCATAACCCAGTCCACAGGCCAGCAGGGCCATGACAAGGACCGAACCGATCGCGCGCGGCTCGATCGAGGACCACATGCTTTCCGGCTTGGGCAGAAAGATCGGATGCGGATTGGCCAGCGCCTCGGCCGGGTCAGAAGGTCGTCGTTGCGGCTTCGGACCGGAAGCGGCCGCCGCCATGCCATGCGTCGGCTTGAAGCCGGATTCATGGCAAAAGCGCCGGAATGTCCAATCGGCATCCATGCCCAGATAGCGGGCATAGGATCGCACATAGCCCGCGATGAAGCTCGGCGTGTCAAATGCCGAGATATCACAATTCTCGATTGCGGCGACATATGAGGCGCGGATCCGCAGCTCGCGCTGCACGTCCAGCAAGGACTTGCCCAGCGTGGCACGTTCGCCCCGCATCAGGTCGCCCAGCCGGATCTCGCCTTCCTCTGCGCCGGGCGCATGTCCCGCCTGTTCATCATGCTGCATTGGGGAGCCCCCCCTCAGCCCGATCATTCCGCCTGCCCCATTTTTTATTTATGCACAGTCTTCCGAATCGGAAGGCTGTCACAGCTTCCTTAATGGAAGGTTATCACGCACGCGAGATCTTATCATCCCCTCGCAACCCTCAGGCGACAGAGGAAGCGCGGCTCAGCTTGCATTGTGACCAAAGCGCGTCCATCGCCCGCACCAGCGCGTCGATATCCTTGGGCAGGTGGACCGGAGACGGCGTGAAACGCAGCCGCTCGGTGCCGCGCGGCACGGTCGGGAAGTTGATCGGCTGCACATAGATGCCGAAATCGGCCAGCAGCATGTCCGACAGCGCCTTGCAATGGACCGGATTGCCGACATGGACCGGCACGATATGGCTGCCGTGATCCATGATCGGCATGCCAAGACCGCGCAGTCGCATCTTCAGGATGCGGGCGTGCAGTTGATGGGCATCGCGCAGCTTCTGGCCCTCGGCGGTTTTCAGAAAGGCGATGGACGCTGCCGCCCCGGCCGCCACGGCAGGCGGGATCGAGGTGGTGAAGATGAAGCCCGGCGCATAGGAGCGGATCGCATCGACCATCTTGGCCGAAGCCGCGATATAGCCGCCAAATACGCCGAAGGCCTTGCCGAGCGTGCCGTTGAAGATGTCGATCCGGTCGCTCAGACCATCCCGCTGGGCGACGCCGCCGCCGCGCGGCCCATACATGCCGACGGCATGGACCTCGTCGAGATAGGTCAGCGCGTTGAATTCCTCGGCCAGATCGCAGATCGCGGCGATGGGGCCGAAATCGCCATCCATCGAATAGATCGATTCAAAGGCGATCAGCTTCGGCGCGGCGGGATCATCGGATGCGAGCAATTCGCGCAGATGCGCGACGTCATTGTGGCGAAAGATCCGCTTCGCACCGTCGAAACGCTTGATGCCCTCGATCATGGACGCATGGTTCAGCGCGTCGGAATAGATGATCAGGCCGGGGAAAAGCTTGCGCAAAGTCGAAAGGGTCGCGTCATTGGCGATATATGCGCTGGAAAAGACCAGCGCGGCCTCTTTGCCATGCAGATCGGCGATCTCGGCCTCGAGCCGCTTGTGGTAAACAGTGGTCCCCGAGATGTTGCGCGTGCCGCCCGATCCCGCGCCGGTCGAATCAAGCGCCTCATGCATGGCGCTCAGGACAGCCGGATGCTGGCCCATGCCCAGATAGTCATTGCCGCACCAGACGGTGATTTCGGTCTCGGTTCCGTCGGGCCGCGTCCAGACCGCGTGAGGATAGGCACCCATTCGCCGCTCGATATCGATGAAGGTCCGGTAACGGCCTTCCTCATGCAGCTTCCCGATGGCCTGATCGAGGGCGGCCGAATAATCCATCTTCGTCCCTTGCCTTGCTTCAATTCGCTTGCTGGGGGGATCTTGGGCCGATCCCGCGGGTGTTAACTTGATACGTCTCAAGTTAAGGGAAATATAGGGTCAAAATGTCGCATTACGACAATGGGACCACGGGAAGACCACGGAATTTCCCCGAGAATTTCAATATGGAAAGGCAGAACATGCAGGAAAGCGCAAGAATCGAGGAAGTACTTTCAACGCTCGACAGGGGCTTGCCCGAGGCGCTGGACCGGCTGGTCGAGTTCCTGCGCATCCCCTCGATCTCGACTGATCCGGCGCATAAGGGCGATGTCCGCCGCGCCGCCGAATGGCTTTGCGCCGAGCTTGCAGGCCTTGGCTTCGAGGCCTCGATCCGCGACACGCCCGGACATCCGATGGTCGTGGCCCATTCGCCCAAGGGCGAGCGCCGCGCGCTGCTCTTTTACGGACACTACGATGTCCAACCGGTCGATCCGCTGAACCTCTGGGACCGCCCGCCCTTCGAACCCGCGATCGAGGACACGCCCGCGGGCAAGGTCATCCGCGGCCGCGGCGCGGCCGATGACAAGGGCCAGCTGATGACCTTTGTCGAGGCCTTCCGCGCCTGGAAGGCTGTCCATGGCAACCTGCCCACCGATCTGATCCTGCTCTTCGAGGGCGAAGAGGAATCCGGCTCGCCGAGCCTGCGCCCCTTCCTGCATGAGAATGCCGAAGAATTGCGGGCGGGCATCGCGATGATCTGCGATACCGGCATGTATTCCGATGGCCGCCCCGCCATCACCACGCAGCTTCGCGGCCTCTGCGGCGAAGAGATCATCGTCCATGCCGCCGATCGCGATCTGCATTCGGGCAGTTTCGGCGGGCTCGCCGCGAATCCGATCCAGCTTCTGGTAAATGCCCTCGCGACGATCAAGGACGAGACCGGAAGCGTCACCCTGCCCGGCTTTTATGACGGGGTCGAGGATCTCTCGAACGAACTCCGCGCCGATTGGGAGGATCTGGGTTTCGACGCTGGCGACTTCCTGTCGCGCGTCGGCCTGAAGCATCCCGTCGGAGAGCAGGGCCGCACCGGGCTGGAAATGGTCTGGAACCGCCCGACCTTCGAGATCAACGGCATCTCGGGCGGCTATACCGGCGAGGGCTTCAAGACGGTCCTTCCCGCCGAGGCGCGCGCCAAGGTCAGCTTCCGCCTGACCGGCACGCAGGATCCCGAGAAGATCCGCGCCGCCTTCCGCGCCCATATCCGCGCCGCCCTGCCCGAGGATTGCTCGGTCGAGTTCCACGAGCATGGCGGCAGCCCGGCAAGCCGCATGGATATTTCCGATCCGGCCTTTGCCGCCGCGAAAGAGGCGCTGTCCGAGGAATGGGGCCGCGAAGCCGCCTATATCGGCGCGGGCGGCTCGATCCCGATCGCGGGGGATTTCAAGGAAATCCTCGGCATGGATTCCATGCTGATCGGCTTTGGCCGCGACGATGACCGTATTCATTCTCCGAACGAGAAATACGATCTCGCAAGCTTTGCGCAAGGCGCGCGGAGCTGGGCGCGCATCCTTGCCGCATTGAGCTGAATACCCGCCCCCGGCGGCGCTGCGCGCCGGGGGGCAACGATCCGGTTTTTGGGGCGAAGCTCGAACAGTTCGGGCCTTTTCACGCAAACCGCAGATTTGTCTTGAACAATTTGTACAAAATGAAACCCTGTCTGAAGGTGTGTCTTTCAAACAGGGAATCACTGCGATGCCATACAGATTATTGGCTGCCAGCCTGCTTGCCGTCTCTGCCTGCTCGTCCGATCCCGCAGATTACGCAACGCCGACGATTTCAGTATCGACCCCCTCCGGGCCTGTCACCTGCCAGCTCTACCGCCATGACATGGTGCTGTGGGACCGCGCCCTGAGCCGACCCGCCACGCTGAGCGATGACGAGGCAAATCAGGTCTGCCGCACCGAGGGCTATCGCATCCGCCATGGCGCGCCCGAAGTCACCGGCAGCACCGGTGAGATGACCGTCGCAACCGAAGAGCCACCGCTGTAGCGCCACGCGACGGGCAAGGTCGGCGCGGCTGAAACATTGCGCAAATTCGGCAGAAATGTCGGAGTGAACTGGCGCACCCGAGAGGATTCGAACCTCTGACCTCTGCCTTCGGAGGGCAGCGCTCTATCCAGCTGAGCTACGGGTGCAATGCTTGGGCTGCATAGCCGCTAATTCGCGGCCATGCAATGGGGTTAGGCGAAAAGCTCGCGACAAAAACCGAGGCCATCGACAAGAGCATCGACCTCGGCCTGGGTGTTGTACATCGCAAAGCTCGCACGCGCCGTGGCACTGACGCCAAAGAACTCCATCAGCGGCATCGCGCAATGCGAACCGGCCCGGACGGCAATGCCGCGCTTGTCGAGAATCGTCGAGATGTCATGGGCATGCGCCCCCTGCATCGTCATCGAGAAGATCGCGCCCTTGTCAGCCGCGTCGCCCTGAATGCTGAGCCAGTTCAGGCTGCGCAACCGCTCGCGGGCATAGTCGCGCAGGGATTTCTCATGCGCGGCGATGTTCTCCATGCCAAGGCCCATGAGATATTCCAGCGCCGCGCCAAGGCCGATCTGATTGGCGATGCCGGGTGTGCCGGCCTCGAAGCGCAAGGGCGGGTCGGCATAGTCGATCCCGTCGCGCGTGACCGTGCGGATCATGTCGCCGCCGCCCATGAAGGGCCGCATCTCGGCCTGACGCTCGCGCCTGATCCATATCGCGCCGGAACCCGACGGGCCGTAAAGCTTGTGGCCGGTGATGCAGTAGAAATCGACGCCAAGCGCGCCCACATCTACCGGCATATGGACCGAGGCCTGACTGCCATCGGCCAGAACCGGGACATCCGTGCCGCGCGCGATGGCCGCGACATCGACCACCGTGCCCGTCACGTTGGACATGTGGGTGACGGCGATCAGCTTCGTGCGCGGTCCGACGGCGGCCAGAACCTTCTCGGGCGGCAGCGAGCCGTCGGGCTCGGGCTCGACCCATTTCAGCACGACGCCCTGACGCTCGCGCAGGAAATGCCATGGCACGATATTGGCGTGATGTTCCAGCACCGAGACCACGATTTCGTCGCCCGCCTGCAGACGCGGCGCGGCCCAGCCATAGGAGACGAGATTGATCCCCTCGGTCGCGCCCGAGGTGAAGATCACCTCATCCTCATACGGGGCATGGAGGAAACGGGCGATGATCGCGCGCACGCGCTCATAATTCTCGGTGGCGAGATTGGACAGGAAATGCAGCCCGCGATGGACGTTGGCATATTCCGCCTCATAGGCGCGGGTGATGGCCTCGATCACGACCTTGGGCTTCTGGGCCGAGGCGCCATTGTCCAGATAGACCAGCGGACGGCCATTCACCTGCCGCCCGAGGATCGGGAAATCGGCGCGGATCTTTTCGATATCGAGGCTCATGGAGCGACCTCCGGAAGAACTCCAAATGCGGCGGCGATGACCGAAAGCACGGTCGCCACCAAAAAGACGCCGCCGATGAACCCCAGCGCCACCTTGGGCGTGCTGGTGAAGCCGTGCAGGGCCTTTGTCAAAGATATGGTGAGGTAGATCGACAGACCAAAGGCCAAGAGGGACATCAGATTGGCCAAGGGCGGAACAAGCAGCATCAGGAAAAGCTGGACAGCCTGCAGGCCGACAAGGATCAACTCGACCCAGCCGACAAGAACCAGCGCATCCGCGAACACGCCCTTGCCGCCAAAGGCGCGGCCGATCACCGTGACGGCAATGGCCGAGACGGCCATCGCGCCGAATTGCAATCCGGCGAGCGTCATCGGGTCCGACAGGATCCGGGCCAGCGGGTCGCCCTCGGGCACCGGAAAAATCAGGCGCGCGATACCGGCCAAGAGGCTCGAAAGGCTCGCGGCCAGAATCACCAGCATCCAGCGCTCGCTTGCCGCCAGATCGAGCCCGCGTAGCAGGCGCACCGCGCGATCCGGGGTCCGGAGCGTCAGGACCACAAGATCACCAAGATCAGCGAATTTCATTCCGTCCTCGTCAATGCGCCCAGTCCGGCGCCCCATATCACGAGAAATCCCAGACCCGCCACCGCCCGCGTCACGCCAAGAGCGGCCCCCGGACCGACAAGCCCCGCCGTCAGCCCGGCAAGCAGCATCGCAGGCGAGACCGCAAGCAGCGCCCAGAACAGCGCCACGCGGGAAGCATGACCGCTGACCGGACGCGGGGTCAGGCGAGAAAACAGGGAAACCAGTGCCGCCAGCCCGTAAGCCAGCAGCGGCAACATGAACATCACCGCCAGCAGCGCACCGCCCATCCGCGCCTGCAAAGGCACCGAGGGGTCAAGCTGTGCGTCGCGCGCGTGTTGCGGCGCCTGGGCGATCCAGAAGACCAGCATGGCGGCCATGAGAATCGCGATCAGCGCCCGGTCGGGCAAACCGCGCAAGGCGTGTACCACCCTGCCCGGCGCCCACCAGCTTTCGATGATCCGCGGCAGGATTCCTTCGCGGGTCATCGACTGTCTCAGGCCGAGGCGCGGCTGGTCAGCCACTCGTCAAGTCGGGTCAGGATGTCGTCGCGCAGACGGTCATCCTCGATCTCTTCCAGCGCATCGGCGAGGAAGGACAGGACCAGCAGAACCACCGCCTGTTCCTTGGGAACCCCGCGCGAGCGCAGGTAGAACATCGCGGTTTCGTCCAGCGCACCGGTCGTCGATCCATGCGAGCATTTGACGTCGTCGGCATAGATTTCGAGTTCCGGCTTGGCGAGGAACTGGCTGCCCTCGTCCAGCAGAAGCCCTTGGCTGATCTGGTAGCCGTCAGTTTTCTGCGCGCCGGGCTTCACCAGAATCTTGCCCTGGAAAATGCCATCCGCGCCGTTCTTCAGCACCTTCTTGAACACCTGACGGCTTTCGCAACGCTCGGCGGCATGGGTGATGAAGACGGTGTCGTCATGGTGGAAGCGGCCTTCGGTGCCGTCGCCCAATACGGCGGCGGCAATATGGGCCACCGCGTCGTCGCCGACGATCTCGATCACGCCTTCATTGCGCATCATGCTGCCATTGACGGACAGCGTGAAGGACTTGAACAGCGCGCCTTCGCCCACGCGGGCGAAGACATGGCCGATGCCGACCTTGGCGTCATCCGCGCGCTTGCTGGCGATGTGATGGAAGCGGGCTTCCTTATTCACTTCGACCTCGATCGCGACGTTCGAGCGCGCGGCAATGCCACCGGTTTCCAGCAGCGTCAGTTCCGAGCCTTCTTCAAGGCGGATGACGTGGTGGATGGTGACATCGGCATCCTGCGCCTCGCGGCGATAAAGGATGTGGACCGGACGCGAGACCTTGCCTGTGACGCGGATCAGCACGCCATCGGTGGCGGCCAGCGTGTTCAGCACGGCGAAGGGACGCTTCACCGGGTTCTGACCCGCGGTCTCCAGCTTGCCGTAGAGATCGGCGGCCCAGTGATCGCCTGCCGCATCGGCGGCGGCCAGGGTCGAGATCTCGAGCCCCTCGCCATCCAGTGCGTCCGAGGCGTCCGCGTCAAAGCGTCCATCGACGAAGACCAGTTTCAGCTGTTCGATCTCGTCAAACAGGGTCGAGGCGCGGCTGGTGAAGGCCAGCGGCTCTGCCGTGGGCGCATTGAAGGCCGCCGGGTCGGTATAGCGCCAATATTCGTCGCGCTTGCCGGGCAGGCCCATCGCGTTCAGGCGGTCCGCTGCATCCGCGCGGGCCGCAGCGGTGAAGCCGCCACGCGGCAGGTCAAGCGCCTCAAGGCGCGCATCCAGCACGGACCGAGGCTTCTCGGCCACCGGCGCCTTGCTGGCAAGAACAGCCGTATCCGCCATTAGCCGACCTCCGCCAACAGGTCGCCGTAGCCGTTCTTTTCGACTTCGAGGGCCAGTTCCGGGCCGCCGGTCTTGATGATGCGGCCATTGGACATGATGTGGACGACATCCGGTTTGATGTGGTCCAGCAGGCGCTGGTAGTGGGTGATGACAAGGAAGCTGCGCTCGGGCGAACGCAGCGCGTTGACGCCCTCCGCCACCAGACGCATGGCGTCGACGTCGAGGCCCGAGTCGGTCTCGTCGAGGATGCACATCTTCGGTTCCAGCATCGCCATTTGCAGGATCTCGTTGCGCTTCTTCTCACCGCCCGAGAAGCCGACGTTGACCGGACGCTTCAGCATGTCGGCGTCGATCTGCAGGGTCTTGGCTTTCTCGCGCACGACTTTCAGGAACTCGCCCGAGGAGAGTTCGTCCTCGCCGCGTGCCTTGCGCTGAGCGTTCACGGCGGTGCGCAGGAAGGTCAGGTTGCCGACGCCGGGGATCTCGACCGGGTATTGGAAGGCAAGGAACAGGCCCGCCGCGGCGCGCTCTTCCGGCTCCATGTCCAAGAGGTCGTGATCGTAGAGGCTGGCTTCACCCTCGGTCACTTCATAGCCGTCGCGGCCCGAAAGAACATAGGAGAGCGTCGATTTGCCCGAGCCATTCGGACCCATGATCGCATGGACTTCACCCGCCGGGACGGTCAGGTCGACGCCTTTGAGGATCTGCTTGTCCTCGTCCTCAAGTTTGACGTGCAGGTTCTTGATGTTCAGCATTATTCTTACCTCAGTCGATGGTGTGGCGGTGCCGGTGGCCGACACCATCTAGTTCGTTCTAGGTGCGTCGACCGTTGGGAATACCCAACTCAGCGAACGCTTCGAAAATAGCTTTTCTCGCTGGGCCGTGAGGGCAAGGCACGACTCGTGGGGTGCCCTCCATGGTCAGTTCCGGATTGGGAAGCCCAAGTGCGATCGCTTTACAATGCGCCACCCAACAAGTGTGGTGGATCGCGATCCCCTTGTTTTCTTTAACCCAGTCCATAACCTGACCATAGGTGGCCATCAGCCGACGCTCCCTTCCAGCGAGATCGCGACCAGCGATTGCGCTTCCATGGCGAATTCCATCGGAAGCGCCTGAAGGACCTCGCGGCAGAAGCCGTTCACGACCAGAGCCACAGCCTCTTCCTCGTCCATGCCACGGGCGCGGCAATAGAAGAGCTGGTCGTCATCGACCTTCGAGGTGGTGGCCTCGTGCTCGACGCGGGACGAGGTGTTCTTGACCTCGATATAGGGCACGGTATGGGCGCCGCATTGATCGCCGATCAGCAGGCTGTCGCATTGCGTGTAGTTGCGGCTGTTCGTGGCCTTGGGGTGCATGGTCACGAGGCCGCGATAGGTGTTCTGCGCCTTACCGGCAGAAATCCCTTTGGAAACAATGCGCGAGCGGGTGTTCTTGCCAAGATGGATCATCTTGGTGCCGGTATCCGCCTGCTGCATGTTGTTGGCGATGGCGATCGAGTAGAACTCGCCTTGCGCTTCATCGCCGCGCAGGATGCAGGACGGGTATTTCCAAGTGATTGCCGAGCCGGTTTCGACCTGCGTCCACATCACCTTCGCCCGCGCCTCGCGGCAATCCGCGCGCTTGGTGACGAAGTTATAGATGCCGCCCTTGCCTTCCTCGTCGCCGGGGAACCAGTTCTGGACGGTCGAGTATTTGACCTCTGCATCTTCCAGGATGACGATTTCCACGACAGCGGCATGCAGCTGGGCCACGTCGCGCTTGGGCGCAGTGCAGCCCTCGAGGTAGCTCACATAGGAGCCCTTGTCGGCGATGATCAGCGTGCGCTCGAACTGGCCGGTGTTCTCCGCATTGATGCGGAAATAGGTCGAGAGTTCCATCGGGCAGCGGGTGCCCGGCGGGATATAGACGAAGGAGCCGTCCGAGAAGACCGCCGAGTTCAGCGTCGCAAAAAAGTTGTCCGATTGCGGCACGACCGAGCCGAGGTATTTCTTGACCAGTTCGGGATGCTCGCGGATCGCTTCCGAGATCGAGCAGAAGATGACCCCGGCTTTCGCCAGCTCATCCTTGAAGGTGGTGCCGACGGAAACCGAGTCGAAAACCGCGTCGACCGCGACTTTGCGGGCCTCGGCCGGAGTGTCGTCAGCGCCTTCGACGCCAGCCAGCAGCATTTGCTCTTTCAGCGGAATGCCCAGCTTTTCGTAGGTCGCCAGCAGCTTGGGATCAACCTCGTCCAAGGACTTCGGCTTCACTTCCATGCTTTTCGGGCGGGCGTAGTAATACTGGTCCTGATAATCGATCTCAGGATAGTTCAGCATCGCCCATTTCGGCTCGGTCATAGTCTGCCAGCGGCGGAAGGCCTGCAGCCGCCACTCGGTCATCCATTCCGGTTCTTCGTTCTTGGCCGAGATCAGGCGGACGATGTCCTCGTTCACGCCTTTCGGCGCGTATTCCATCTCGATCTCGGTGTCCCAGCCGTATTTGTAGGACCCCATGTTCTGGACGGTCTCGACGGTCTCGCGGTCTACGCCCTCGCGCACCTCGATCACGTCGCTGATCTCTTCAGCCATCTCAAACCCTTCCTGCGGTCGCCCGCGATTCATTCCTTTCGCGCCAGCGGCCATATGCCGCCAGCCAGGCATCTGCAAAACGCATAATGTCCCGATGGTCCGTGGTCGGTCCGATCGAGACGCGGATTGCATCGCCCGCCCATTCCGTCGCGATCCCCATGGAAGTCAGCACATTGCTGGGCCGCACCTTGCCGGATGAACAGGCCGAGCCCGCCGAAACGGCAAAGCCCGCAAGGTCCATCTGCATCACCTGGGTCTCTCCGCGCCAACCCGGCGTCAGGACAGACAACGTATTCGGCAAGCGGCGGGATTCGCGCCCCGGGAATGTAACCATTTCTGCGCCGGATTCCAGTGCAGTCATCAGCGAATCGCGGATCTCCGAGATTTTTTCTGGGATACCTTGATCCAGATCATTCTGGGCCGCTTTTGCCGCTGCGGCAAATCCCATGATGCCGATCAGATTCTCGGTCCCCGCGCGGCGGCCTTGCTCCTGCCCGCCGCCCTTCAACCGGGCCTCGACCTCGGTGCCGCGTTTGACGATCAGCGCGCCAATGCCACGCGGCCCGCCCAGCTTATGCGCACTGACGAACCCGGCCTCGATCCCCAGCCAGTTGAAGGCGAAGGGGATCTTGCCAAAGGCCTGGGTCAGGTCGCTGACCGCCAGCCCCTGCGGCAGGTCCTGGATGACGCCGGTCTCGGGATTGGCAAGCTGCAACGCCGAGGCCGAGGGATCGGGCACGGCGACCTTGCCCGCGCGATCGACCTCCAGCTCGGCGCGGCACCAGGCCAGAACCGCGGCATGCTCGACGGCCGCGCAGGCCAGAGCCCGGTCCTGCATGATCAGCGCGGCGGATTCCGTTGCCCCCGAGGTAAAGATCACATCCGCGCCCTCGGCACCCAGGGCGCCGGCGACCTCTTCGCGCGCCCGTTCAAGCGCCGATTTGGCCGCGCGCCCCTCGGCATGAACCGAGGACGGGTTGCCGGTGATCTCGGTGGCCTCCAGCATGGCCTGCCGCGCCTCGCGCCGCAGAGGAGCGGTCGCGTTCCAATCCAGATATACCCGAGGGCTCATGCATCCACCTCCGCGCCAAAAAGAACCGGTCCGGTAAGGGCATCGGCGATCCGTTCGGCGAGCCGGCGCGCGACATCGCTCTTGAACATGCGAGGCCATTCCTCGGGACCATCCGATGTGATCAGCGTCACCGCGTTTTCTGCGCCACCCATGATCCCGGTCTGTGGCCGGACATCATTGGCGACGATCCAATCCGCCCCCTTGCGCAGCCGTTTCGCGCTGGCATGGGCAAGCACGTCATCGGTCTCGGCCGCGAAGCCCACGACCAGTTTGGGACGGCCACTTTCGAGCCGCGACAGCCAGGCCAGGATATCGGGATTTTCGTTGAATTCCAGGACGGGCATCCGGCCCGAGCCGTCCTTCTTGATCTTTCTCTCGCCCGCATTCGAGACATGCCAATCGGCCACGGCCGCCGCCATGACCGCGGCATCGGCGGGCAGAGCGCTTTCGACCGCGTCACGCATCTGCCGGGCCGTCTCGACGCGGATCACCTCGACGCCGGCGGGCGGCGGCACATCCGCCGGTCCGGTGACAAAGCTGACCCGCGCACCCATGTCGCGCAAGGCCGCCGCGATGGCCGTGCCCTGCGCGCCGCTCGACCGGTTCGCGATATAGCGCACCGGATCGATTGGCTCATGGGTCGGCCCCGAGGTGACCAGAACATGTTTCCCCGCCAGCCGATGATCCTCGGGCGCGGCCGGGGCACGGGACATGTCCCCCAGCGCCGCGCGGATCGCCGCAAGGATCGCGTCGGGTTCCGCCATGCGGCCCGGGCCATATTCACCGCAGGCCATGTCGCCTTCCTCGGGACCGACAAAAGCCACGCCGTCACCCGCCAGAACGTCGCGATTGCGCCGGGTTGCGGGATGCTGCCACATCCGCACATTCATCGCGGGCGCGACCAGCACGGGCTTGTCGGTCGCTAGAAGCAGGGTCGAGGCCAGATCATTGGCGAGCCCGGTCGCCATCTTCGCCATCAGATCCGCGGTCGCCGGTGCCACCACGACCAGATCGGCGGCGCGCGACAATTGGATATGTCCCATCTCGGATTCGCGGGTCAGGTCGAAAAGCGCCGTATGGCAGGGGCTTTCGGCAAGCGCGGACAAGGTAAGGGGCGTGACGAACTCTGCCCCGGCAGAGGTCAGGACGGGCGTGACACCGACGCCCTCGCGCCGCAACATGCGGATCAGTTCGGGAATTTTGAAGGCGGCAATTCCACCCCCGACGATCAGCAAGATGCGGCTGCCCAGCATGGTGGCTTCCTTTGCGACGGTTCTTGCGACAGCAGATAGGGCGAATGATCGCCTCAGGCAAGGAAGCAGTCGGTCCGGGCTTTGCAAGAATGACGAATGGCGAGCCGTGGAGGACTCGAACCCCCGACCTGAGAATTAGAAGTTCCCTGCTCTAATCCAGCTGAGCTAACGGCCCGCATTTCAACGGCTGTATCGGCCAATTCGTCCGACCATGTCAACGGGCTGTTTTCCGGCCGAATTGGCAATTCCAAGCCATACGATGGAGCGGCTGCGACCGTCAGTCGCGGGCCGACAGGTCGAGCGTCATATAGACGCTGTTGGGGTCAAGCCTGTAACTGCCGAACGGCGCGCATTCGAGAAAGCCTGCCCGCTCGTAAAGCTTGCGCGCGGCAAGAAACATCGGCTGCGAGCCGGTCTCGAGGCTCAGGCGCGCATAGCCTGCCTCGCGGGCATGCCCGATCATCCCCTCGACCAGCAGCCGGGCCAATCCGCGCCCGCGCGTTTCGCTCAGGACATGCATCGACTTGACCTCGCCATGCCCGGGGCCGATGCGCTTGATCGCGCCCATCCCCAAAGCACGCCCCGCTTCGCGCAGGGTGAAAAAGGCGATATCGGGATGGTCCAAATCCGCGCGCGGCATCATATGGATCGATTCCGGCGGAGTGTCGGCATGCATGTCCTGCGTATGCCGCAGGAAAAGCAGTTCCAGATCCTCGCTCATCGGGCTTTCCAGCGCCAGAACCAGATCCCCTGCCTCGTGCTCTGCCACAACCATCGCATTCCCCCAGTTTTCACAGCCCAGGCCATATCAGAGGCCGATCGGCGACTAAACCCCCGTCATTGAACCCCCGTCCGGGATTGCGGCGCGAGAGGCCGCTGAAATAAGGATATTCACCGCCCTGGCATGCAGGATTCCGAAGAATTTTTCTGCCGCACCCGCTTCCAAGGAACGCCGGTCCATCGCCGCTGCCAAGCGGGAAAATCCTTCGCGTAGAACGCCGTTGCGCGGGGCGCGCCGAACTTGTCGCCTCGGCCCGGCAGCGATACCTCGTCATCTGAACCGGGAGACGCGCATATGTCGATCAGCATCGAGAACATGACCAAAAGCTTTGGCGGCACCGCCGTGCTGCGGGGCATCGACCTGACCGTCGAAAGCGGCGAACTGGTCGCGCTTCTGGGTCCCTCGGGATCAGGCAAGACGACGCTGCTGAAGATCATCGCCGGGCTGGAATGGCCAAATTCCGGCGGCTTGCAGGTCAATGGTCAGGACTGGCTGGGCCTCGCCGCACAGGCGCGCCGCATCGGCTTCGTTTTCCAGCATTACGCACTGTTCCCGCATATGACCGTGCGCGACAATATCGCCTTCGGCCTGACCGTGCGCCCGCGCGCCGAGCGGCCCGGCAAGGCGGTGATCGCCGCCAAGGTCGACGAGCTTTTGCATTTCCTGCAGATCGGGCATCTGGGCGAGCGTTATCCGGCGCAGCTTTCCGGCGGGCAGCGCCAGCGTGTGGCGCTTGGCCGGGCGCTCGCGATCGAGCCGACCGTGCTGCTGCTTGATGAGCCTTTCGGTGCGCTCGATGCCGCCGTGCGCCGCGATCTGCGGGCCTGGCTGCGCCGCGTCCATGAAGAGACCGGCTCGACCACGATATTTGTGACCCATGATCAGGAAGAAGCCTTTGAACTCGCCGACCGCGTCGTCGTCATGGGCGAAGGCAAGATCGAACAGATCGGCAATGCCGATCAGATCCATGACCATCCGGCCAGCCCCTTCGTCGCCCGTTTCATGGGCGCGACCGTGGAACTGCCGGTGATGCTGCATGCGGGCCGGGCCGAAGCGTCCGGTCTCGACGCCAGCCGCCTGCCCCGCCGCGCGCTGCCGGACGGTGCCGCGACGCTGTTCCTGCGGCCTGCCGATATCACGCCCATCGCCGATCCTTCCGGGCGCTGGGAGGTCAGCCGCTGCACCTCGAACGGGGCGATCCTGCGGCTGGAACTCAGCGATGGCAGCCAGACAATTCCCGTGGACCTTCCCCGCCGCGCGCCCGAGGCCAAGGGTCTCGAACAGGGCACACGCGTCCTTCTGCGCCCCGAGGCCGCAGCGATATTTCCCGGGCCTCGCGCCGCACAGATGCAGGCCCAGCCGATCGAATTCCCCCGCAAGGAGAAAAGCCTATGATGATTTCCAAACTGCGCGTCGCGGCGCTTGCGCTGCTCGTGGGGGCAACCCCGGCCATGGCTCAGGACAAGATCCTGAATGTCAGCTATGACATCGCCCGCGAGCTTTTCGAGGCGCTGAACCCGGAATTCCAGGCCTATTGGAAGGACAAGACCGGCAAGGACGTGACCATCGACCAGAGCCATGGTGGTTCCTCGAAACAGGCCCGCGCCATTCTCGAAGGCCTGCCGGCCGATGTCGTGACCTTCAACCAGGAAACCGACGTGGACGTGCTGGCCAAGAACGGCCTCGTCGCCGAAAACTGGCGCGAGGCCCTGCCGAACGGCGCCTCGCCCTATTATTCGCTTCCGGCCTTCCTCGTCCGCAAGGGTAACCCCAAGGGCATCAAGGACTGGTCGGACCTAACCCGCGACGACGTGAAGTCGATCTTCCCGAACCCCAAGACCAGCGGTAACGGACGCTATACCTATCTCGCCGCCTATGCCTATGCGCTGCAACAGAATGGCGGCGATCAGGAGAAGGCACAGGAATTCGTCGGCAAGATCTTTGCCAATGTCCCGGTTTTCGACACCGGGGGCCGCGCCGCGACCCAGACCTTTGCCGAGCGCAACATGGGCGATGTTCTGATCACCTTCGAGGCCGAAACCCGCGGCATCGCCAAGCAATATGCCGATCAGGGCTTCGAGGCCGTGACGCCCTCGACCAGCCTTTTCGCCGCCTTCCCGGTCGCCGTGGTGGTCGAGAATGCCGAAAACAACGGCACGACCGAGGTCTCGACCGAATATCTGAAATGGCTCTACTCGCCCGAGGCGCAAGAGACCCTGGCCCAGCACAATTACCGCACCACCGATGCCGACGTGACCGCCAAGCACGCCGCCGACTTCCCCGAGGTCAAGCTGCTGACCGTGGATGACGTGTTCGGCGGTTGGGACAAGATCCACTCCGAGCATCTCGCCTCGGGCGGCATTCTCGACAAGGTCTTCGTCAACCAATGAGCGCTGCGGCCATCAAGCCGAAACGCGTGCTGCCGGGGTTCACTCTGAGCCTCGGCACGACGCTGCTTTACGTCGCGCTGATCATCCTGATCCCGGTGATCGCGCTGATCCTGAAAGGGGCCGAGATCGGCCCGGCGCAATTCTGGGCCATCGTGACCTCGAACCGCACGCTGTCGGCGCTGAGGGTGACGGTCTCGGCCGCGGCTTTGGCCACGCTCTTCAACGCCTTTTACGGGCTTCTGATGGCCTGGGTGCTGACCCGCTACGAATTTCCCGGCAAGCGCATCCTCGACGCGCTGATGGACGTGCCCTTCGCCCTGCCGACGGCGGTGGCGGGGATCTCGCTGACCGCGCTCTATTCCGCGAACGGCTGGTTCGGCGCGCCGCTTTCGGGCGCGGGCATCGAGATCGTCTATTCGCTCGCCGGCGTGACGCTCGCCATGGCCTTCACCTCGACGCCCTTCGTGGTCCGCGCGATCCAGCCGGTGCTCGAGGACCTCGACCCGGCGCTGGAACAGGCCGCGATGACGCTTGGGGCGAGCCCGTGGCAGATCTTCCGCCGCGTCGTGCTGCCGGCGATCCTGCCCGCTTGGCTCTCGGGCTCGACCGTGGCCTTCGCCCGTTCGCTCGGCGAATTCGGCGCGGTCGTCTTCATCGCCGGGAACCTGCCCGGCAAGACCGAGATCGCGGCCCTGCTCGCCTATATCCGGCTCGAGGAATATGACTATCAGGGCGCGGCCGCCATCGCGCTCGTGCTTCTGGGCTTCGCGCTGGTGCTGCTGATCCTGTCGAACTGGATGCAGTTCCGCGCCGCCCGCCATCTGGAGGCCCGCGCATGAGCGTGACCGCCCTGTCCCATGCCCCCGGCCAGAGCCGGGCGGTGCCGCGCCTGCTGATCGCGCTCGCCTTCGGGCTGACCGCGATCTTCGTCATCGCGCCCCTGGCCTTCATCTTCTGGCGCGCCTTTGCCGAGGGTTGGGGGACTTATGTCGCCAATATCGCTGACCCGATGACGCTGCATGCCATCGGCCTGACCTCCCTGGTCGCGGTGATCGTCGTGCCGCTCAACGTGGCTTTCGGCCTCGCGGCGGCATGGGCAATCGCGCGTTTCCGTTTCCCCGGCCGCAAATTGCTCATGACGATGATCGAGATCCCCTTTTCGATCTCGCCGATCATCGCGGGGATCTGCTACCTGCTGCTTTATGGCCGGCAGGGCCTGCTGGGACCATGGCTTGCCGCGCATGACCTCAAGATCATGTTTGCGCTGCCGGGCATCATCCTTGTGACCATGTTTGTGACCGCCCCCTTTGTCGCCCGCGAGGTCCTGCCGTTGATGCAGGCGCAGGGCTCCGAGCAGGAGGAGGCCGCCGTGACCCTCGGTGCCAGGGGCTGGCAGGTCTTTTCGCGGGTTACGCTGCCTAATATCCGCTGGGCGCTCTTATACGGCGCGGTATTGGCGACGGCACGGGCGGTGGGCGAATTCGGCGGCGTCTCGGTCGTTTCCGGTGCGATCCGGGGGCAGACGAATACCCTGCCTTTGCAGATCGAATTGATGTTCAACGACCTCAATACCACCGGAGCCTTTGCCGCCGCCTCGACCCTGACGGTGATCGCGCTGGTCGTCCTGATCGTCAAGGCCGCGCTGGAAAGCCGCAGGTAACCCGCCGGAACTTGCGGGAATGTCAGTGGACTTGGACAGTTTGCCCCATTAGCCTGAAGGACATGGACAGCGTTCTCAAGGACAAGAACAGGGATTGCCCGGAACTGCCGAAGCCGCGCAGCTTCTGGCAGCGCATCGCCGACCGCCTGGCGGCAATCGTCGGCGCCCGGCGTGCGGCGACCCCACCCGAGAAATCCGTGGCCTTTACCATCGCCGTGATCGCGCTTGGCGCGAAACTGGCAAAAGCGGATGGCGCTGTCGCCCGTTCCGAGGTCGCGGCCTTTCGCCGCGTCTTCATCATCCCCCGCGCCGAAGAGAAAAACGCCGCCCGGGTCTTTGATCTTGCGCGGCAGGACGTCGCGGGCTTCGACGCCTGGGCGGGCCGCATCGCCGGGATGTTCCCGTCAGGCGATCCGGTGCTGTCCGATGTCATCGAGGGGCTTTTCATCATCGCCGTCGCCGATGGCGATCTGCACGAGGCGGAGATCGTCTTTATCGACGAGGTCGCGCGCATCTTCGGTCTGACGCCCGCACAACTCGCCACCATCCGCGCCCGGCATGACCGAAGCCGCGGCTGCCCGCCCTGCGATGTGCTGGGCATCCCGCCCGAGACACCCCTGCCCGAGGCGCGCAAGCGTTGGCGCGATCTGGTCCGCGAATCCCATCCGGACCGGGCGATCGCGCGCGGCCTTCCGCCCGAGGCGATCCGCCTTGCCGAAGCCCGGACCCGTGCCCTGAACGAAGCCTGGGAGGCATTTCGCAACATGCATCGCCTGCATACTGCCTGAGACTTTGGGAACCGCGGACGCGCTGCCGCAGTTTCCCGATCACCCGATCGAGGAGTGAACTGATGCAGAGGCTCGTCGCATTCATCCTCGCCTCAGCGACCGTCGCCGGATTCGCCTTGGCGCAGACCCCCTACGAGCCGCCATCGGCCGATGATCCCCCCTCGGGCGGCCTTGAAGAGGATCTCGAAAACGGCATTCAGGGTTTTCTGGAAAAGCTGATGAACGAGGTCCAGCCCCATCTCGACCAATTGGGCCGCGATCTGAACGACACGGTGAACAGTTTTACCCCCGTCTTCGACGAGATCGGCAACCTGATGGACGATGTCGGGAATTACCAGACCCCCGAGCGGCTGGAGAATGGCGATATCCTGATCCGCCGCCGCGCCGATGCCCCGCCCGCACCAGAAATCGGCGAGACGCTGCAGGATCTCTTGAAGCCACTTCCGCAGCCCGAAACAGCCCCGTCAGCCGATGCCCCACCAGCCGAAGCTCCGCCAAAAACGCTTCCAGAGACTGATCCCGGCTCGGAGATAGAGCTTTAACCCGCGAAGCTTTCGACCCAATCGATCAGCCGCGGCAGGCTCTTCGTCCTGAGATCATAGGTTTCGAGAATGGTCTGCCTTGCGTTTTTCCCGAGTGTTGCCCCTGCGGGATCCCCGGCAAGGCCCCGGATCAGCGCAGCTTCAAGCGCCGGCTGATCAAAGAACGGCACCAGACGGCCATTCTCACCGTCCCGGATCAGTTCCCGGACCGGTTCGGTATCCGAGGCCACGATATAGCAGCCCGCCGACATGGCCTCGGTCAGCGACCAACTCAGTACAAAAGGATAGGTGAGATAGCAGTGAACCCGTGCAATCTGCAACACGGACAGATATTGCGGATAAGGCACGCGGCCCAGGAAATGGATGCGGCTCAGATCAAGCTGCCCGTCCAGTTCCGCCAGCATCTTGGCTTTCCAGCTTTCCGCATCCGCAGGCTTCGCACCGTAGCTGACGCCATCGGCCCCGATCAGGACCACCTGCGCCGCGGGCCGGGCGCGCATCACCTCGGGCAAGGCCCGCATGAAGCGATGAAAACCGCGATAGGGTTCGAGCGAGCGCGAGACATAGCTCAGCACTTCGTCCTGCGCAGTCAGAACCCGTCCATCGGGCAATGCAAGCCGCGCGGTCGGATCGGGGCAGACCACGGCCGTGTCGATCCCATCATGGATCACGGTCAGCTTCTGGCGCAATTCCGGCGGAAAGCTGTCTGCCTGATAGCGTGTGGGCGCAATCCCGGCATCGGCCTGGACCAGCCCCTGGATGAGATGAGCCGAGCGGGCGAGCGTGCTGACCCGCCCTTCGTCGCTGTCGGGCGAGATTTCGGGGTCGAATCCGACGTCTTGCCCACGCGTGCGATACATCAACTCGGCATAGACCAGAAGTTTGGCTGCGGGCCAGATCTCGCGCAGAAACAGGGTTTCGCCCCAACCGCTATGGCCCAGAATCAGATCGGGCGTGTAACCATGCCGATCCCTGAGTGCGCGGCAGCCCCGCGCCGTGAGCCAACCGCGCTCGGCATGTTCGGCATAGCTGCGTGCAAGGCCGCGGACAGGGTTTTCCTGCGGCGGTGACTTGTAGCGAACGACCCGGACCGGCGAAGCGCGTTCGTTGCGCTCATCGGTCAGCGCAAGAACCTCATGGCCGCGTGCCACCAGCGCCGGTGCCAGATGCAGGAACTGGCCGGGAAAATTCTGGTGGACCAGCAGGATCTTCATTCGCCTGCCTGCAGAAAGGCCGCTGCGATCAGGTTCCGGGTATAGGCGCTTTTCGGGGCGCGGAAGACCTCGTCGGTAGAGCCCTGCTCGACGACCTCGCCCGCCCGCATCACCATGATCTGATGCGACATGGCGCGCACGACGCGCAGATCGTGGCTGATGAACAGGAAGGCCAACCCGTGCTTGCGCTGCAACCGGCGCAGCAATTCGACGATCTGGACCTGCACGGTCATGTCGAGCGCGCTGGTCGGCTCGTCCAGGACCACGAGCTTTGGTTTCAGGATCATCGCGCGGGCGATGGCGATGCGCTGGCGCTGGCCGCCGCTGAACTCATGCGGATAGCGATGCATGGTGCCCGGGTCCAGCCCGACTTCGGCCATGATGTCCGCCACCATCTCTCGCCGGTCGCGGCCCGGCTCGACGCCGTGAACGCCAAGCCCCTCCGATATGATCTGCTCGACCGTCATGCGCGGCGAGAGACTGCCGAACGGGTCCTGAAACACGATCTGCATGTCCCGTCGCAAGCCGCGCAATTCGCGTCCCGAAAGGTCCGAAATGTCGCGGCCCATGTAAAGGATCGGCCCCGCGCTTTCGATCAGTCGCATGATTGCCAGCGCCAGCGTCGTCTTGCCCGAGCCGGATTCGCCGACCACGCCAAGGGTCTCGCCTGCCTTGACCGACAGCGTCGCGCCGTTCACCGCCTTGACGTGACCGACCGTGCGGCGCAGGAACCCGCGCTTGATCGGGAACCAGATCCGCAGATCCTCGGTCGATACCATCTCGGGGGCATCCGGCGCGATCGGATCCGCACGACCCTGCGGTTCTGCGGCCAAAAGCATGCGGGTATAGTCATGCTGGGGATTGGAAAAGATGCGCTCGACCCGCCCCTGCTCGACGATCTCGCCCCCCTTCATCACGCAGACCCGGTCGGCAATGCGCCGCACGAGGCCAAGGTCATGACTGATGAACAGCATCGAAAGCCCCTCGGCGGCCTTCAACTCCGCGAGCAGTTCCATGATCTGGGCCTGAATGGTGACGTCAAGCGCCGTCGTCGGCTCATCGGCGATCAAGAGTTCCGGGCGGTTCGCCAAGGCCATGGCGATCATCACCCGCTGCCGCTGGCCGCCGGAAAGCTGATGCGGGTAATCCCCCAGCCGGGTTTCCGGATCGCGGATGCCGACGCGAGTCAGAAGCTCGACGATCCGCGTCCGCACGGCCGGTCCGCGCAGGTCCTGGTGCAGCATCAGGCTTTCGCCCAATTGCCGCTCCAGCGTGTGAAGCGGGTTCAGCGAGGTCATCGGCTCTTGAAAGATGAAGCTGATGTCGTTGCCACGGACGCGGCGCAGTTCCGGTTCGGAGGCCCCGACAAGCTCGCGCCCCTCGTAGCGGACCGACCCTTCGAGCTGCGCCGCCTCGCCCAGAAGCCCCACGGTCGAAAGCGCGGTCACCGATTTTCCCGAGCCGGATTCGCCGACCAGCGCCACGGTCTCGCCCTTGCCCACGGTGAAGCTGACGCCGCGCACGGCGGGCACGATCTGCCCGTCCTGTCGGAAACCGATCCGCAGGTCTGAAACTTCAAGAACCGGCGTCATCGAAAGGTCTTTCTGGGGTCAAAGGCGTCGCGGATGCCTTCGAAGATGAAGACGAGCAGCGACAGCATGATGGCGAAGGAGAAGAAGGCCGTGAAGCCAAGCCATGGCGCTTGCAGGTTTTGCTTGGCCTGCAGCGCAAGCTCGCCCAGCGATGGCGCCGAGGTCGGCAAGCCGTAGCCAAGATAATCGAGCGCCGCGAGCGACGAAATGGTGCCCGTCACGACAAAGGGCAGCATGGTCAACGTCGCGACCATGGCATTGGGCAGGATATGGCGGAACATGATCTTGCGGTCCGAGACCCCAAGCGCGCGGGCGGCGCGGACATATTCGAAGTTCCGGGCCCGCAGGAACTCGGCCCGGACCACTCCGACCAAAGCAGGCCAGCCGAACAGGATCGAGACGAAAACCAAGAGCCAAAAACTACGCCCCAAGATCGCGAAGAGGATGATAATGACGTAAAGAGAAGGGGTTGAACCCCATATCTCAAGCATCCTCTGAAGAAACAGGTCGGTGCGGCCACCGAAATAGCCCTGCACCGCACCCGCCGCGATGCCGATCAGCGATGAGACAACCGTCACGATCAGCGTGAACATGATCGACAGGCGGAAGCCATAGATCACGCGGGCCAGCACATCGCGCGACGTGTCGTCGGTGCCCAAAAGATGCGCCCTATCCGGCGCGCTGGGGGCAGTGCCGACATTGTTGATGGTACGGTAGTGATAGGGGATCGGCGGCCAGATCATCCAGCCCTTCTCTACGGGTTCGCCCGCGACCATGCCCGTCCCGGCTGCCTCTTTCGTGACGGCCTCGGGGTCGTCCCAGCATTCCTCGCGCCCACCGGTCCGGATCAGGCATTGCACGCCCGGATCGGTATAGATCGCCTCGGTGCCGAAATCGCCGCCAAAGGTGGTCTCGGGATAGAAACGATAGACCGGGAAGTAATAACCGCCTTTGTAATTCACCACGATGGGCCGGTCATTCGCGATCAGTTCAGCGAAAAGCGACGCCACGAACAGCACCGAGAAGATCACCAACGACCAGAAGGCCCGCTTGTTGCGGCGGAAGTTCCGCAGCCGGCGGCGATTGAGTTCGGTCATGGCCATCAACCGGCCCTCCGCTCGAAATCGATGCGCGGATCGACGAAGACATACATCAGGTCCGAGAGAATCCCGACCAGCAGGCCCAGAAGGCCAAAGACATAGAGCGTGCCGAAGATCACCGGATAGTCGCGCTGCACGGCGGCCTCAAAGCCCAGACGCCCCAGCCCATCAAGCGAGAAGATCGTCTCGATCAGGATCGACGAGCCGAAGAAGACGCCAAGGAACATGGCCGGGAAGCCCGCGATCACGATCAGCATCGCGTTGCGGAAGACATGGCCGTAGAGCACGCGGCGCTCGGTCAGGCCCTTGGCGCGGGCGGTCATCACATATTGCTTGTTGATCTCGTCAAGGAAGCTGTTCTTGGTCAAGAGCGTCAGTGTGGCGAAGCTCGAGATCGTCGTCGCGATCACCGGCAGGGTGATGTGCCAGAGGTAATCCTTGACCTTGCCGAACCAGTTCAATTGCGAAAAATTGTCGCTGGTCAAACCCCTTAGCGGGAAGATCTGCCAATAGCTGCCGCCGGCAAAGACCACCATCAGCAGCACCGCGAACAGGAAGGCCGGGATCGCGTAGCCGACAATGATCGCGCCCGAGGTCCAAGTGTCGAAAGGCGTGCCGTTCCTGACCGCCTTGCGGATGCCCAAGGGGATCGAGATGCAATAGGCAATCAGCGTGGACCAAAGGCCCAGCGTGATCGAGACCGGCATCTTTTCGAGGACCAGATCAATGACCGAGATCGAGCGGAAAAAGCTGACCCCGAAATCAAAGCGCAGGTAATTCCCCAGCATGACCATGAAGCGCTCAACCGCGCCGATCTTTTCCTTGGCGCAATCGGGCGATTTCAGATCCGGCTCGCCCTGATATTCGGGTTTGCAGGTGATCTTGGCAAAGCCCATCTGGACCTCGAGCTGGTCCAGAAGTTCGGGCGGAATGCCGCGCGCGCCGGCATATTCGCTGCTCTGCGCCTGCTGCGTATCGCCGCCCGCCCCCGCGATATTGCGAAAGGCGTCACCCTCGCCCTGAACGCGGGCGATGACCTGCTCGATCGGGCCGCCGGGGACGAATTGCGTGAGGGTGAAATTGACCAGCATGATGCCGATCAGCGTCGGTATGATCAGCAGCAACCGCCGCAGAATATAGGCTGCCATCCTGCCCCGTCTTCTTTGTTTCGCCTGACTGGCAGGCTCAGCGCAGCGCGCCGGATTGTTTCAGCTTTTCAGCCTTATCCGCGTCATACCACCAGAAATCAAGCTCACCCAGCGCATAGGCGGGCATGTTCTCGGGATGGCCGAAGATATCGTAATAGGCCAGTGTATAGGTCGCCTTGTACCATTGCGGAACCCAGAAGCGCAGTGCGCGCAGCGAGCGGTCCAGCGCATGGATGGTGGTGTCCATCTCTTCCTGCGTCGTGGCCTCGATCCCCTTCTTGATCAGCGCGTCAATGGCCGGATTGGCCAGGCCCATCGGGTTGAAGACGTCGCTGGTATTCTCCGAGCCGAAGACCTGCTCGGTCCCGCCACTGATATAGAAGCTTTGACCAAGGCTGTCGGTCACCATGTCGAAATCATGGCTCCGGGTGCGGTTGGTCATCTCGGCATCATCGACACGGGCATTGACCGCATCGATGCCAAGCGCGCGCAGGTTCTGGACGTAAGGGTTGATGATGCGGTCGAAGCTTTGGTTATCGTTCAGGATTTCGAGTTTCAGGACCTCGCCCTTGCCATTGCGGCGCAAACCGTCCGGGCCGACGACCCAGCCCGCCTCATCGAGCAGTTTCGAGGCCTTGCGCAGGTTGCCCCGGTCAAGCTGGGTCTTGCCCGCAACCGGCTGGATCACGGCATCATCGGTCAGGACGCTCGGCGGCAGGTCTTTGGCCAAGGGTTGCAGCAGCGCCAGTTCCGCCTCGGAGGGCTTGCCCGTGGCCGCCAGATCGCTGTTGTCCCAGAAGGAATTGACCCGCGTGTTCAGCCCGTAGAACAGCGTCTCGTTCGACCATTCGAAATTGAAGACCAGCCCGATCGCCTCGCGGACGCGGATGTCCTGAAACTTCGGACGGCGCAGGTTGAATACCCAGGCCTGCCCGGTCGCGATATCACCCCGCGGCAGGACCTCTTGCTTGACCGTCCCGGCTTTGAGCGCCGGGAAATCGTAACGCGTCGCCCAATGGATCGAGGAGACCTCGTTGCGGAACGTATAGACGCCCGCCTTGAACGCCTCGAAGGCACTGTCGTAATCGCCGAAATATTCCAGCCGGATCTTGTCGAAATTATGCCGGCCGACATTGATGGGCAGGTCCTTGCCCCAATAATCCGGGTTCCGCTTCACCGTCATCGAGCGGCCCATCTCGGCCGAATCAAAGACATAGGGGCCGGATCCCAAATAGGGCTTGTCACTCGATTGTTCGATATCGCGCTTGTTCTTGCGGAAATCCTCGCGCGAAAAGACGATCTGGCTGCCGACCTGCTGGATCACGTCGCGGCGCGGATAGCCTTGCTGGAAGATGAACTTGATCTTATGGGCGTCGATCACCTCGGCCTTGGCGACCATCTTGGCGATGCCGGTGCGATAAGAGGACAGCCCCTTGTCGCGCAAAAGTTCGAATGAGAACAGCACATCATGCGCCGTCAGCGGCGTGCCATCCGAAAACTTCGCCTCGGGCCGTAGATGGAAGATCACCCAGTCACGGCTTTCGGGATATTCGATCGTCTCGCAAACGAGGCAATAAGAGGAACCGCGCTCGTCCAGCGCATCCTCCATCAACCGCTCGAGCATGATGACGGAAAGCGAGCCTGCCCGCCCACGATGGGTGAAGGGGTTGTAGCTGTCAAAGCCACCCATCGCCCATTCCGAAATCTCGCCGCCTTTCGGGGCCTCGGGATTCACATAGCGCAGATGCTTGTAATCGGCGGGCAGTTCGGGCGCGCCAAAGGTCGAGATGCCATGCGCGACAATGGTGCGCGCCAAAGAGGGCTGCGTGGCCGCCGGTACGGGTTGCTCCTGAGCCGAGGCCAGGGCGGGAAGCAGCACCAGAAGCGCGGCCATCGGGGCATGTCGCAGCATATGCATGGTCATTGCGGGTAGCGGATCCTCTTGCTCAATCTCGGACGAACCGGGTTGCGACAGGCTAGCAGCGCAGCAGGGCCGTTCAACAAGCAAATGCGTGATCTCGGTCGCAATTTCCTGAATGGGAAAAGGGCGCCCGCATGGGCGCCCCGCCAATCCGCCGTCTTGGCCGGTTTACTGCTGGCCCTGAAGATAGGCGATCAGATTGGCGCGATCCTCGACCTTGGGCAGGCCTGCAAAGGCCATTTTCGTGCCTTTCACGACGGATTTCGGATTGGTCAGGAATTCCTGCAGGGCTTCAGCCGACCAGTCCCCGCCATGGGCCTTCATCCCGTCGGAATAGTTGAAGCCATCGACGCCGGCGACCGCGCGGCCGACCACACCGTTCAGATGCGGCCCGGTCCCGTCCGTTCCATCCAGCTTGTGGCAGGCCTTGCATTTGCCAAAGACCTTCTCGCCGGCAGCGGCATCGGCCGAGGCCAGGACCGTGGCAAAATCCGGGCCCTCATCGGCGGCCTCGCCCTCAGCGCCGCCTTCGGCGGATTCGACCGGGATGGTATAGGCCTGCGCATGCTCTTCGCCTTCGCCGTGATGCCCCGAAGATCCAACATGGAAAATGCCCGATGCTGCCCAATTCATCAGCAGAAGGAACAGAAGCGCGCCGATTAAAGCTCCGGCTGCCTTGGTGACGGTCATCGTATCGAACATATCTGCGGATCCTGTTTCGGTCTGTCCGTGGAACAGGGGTATCTAGGCGCTTTTGTTCTGTCCGATCAAGGTATAGTTGTCCCACGGCATGGAACGGGCCAAGGGTGTGCATTGCCCGCCACGGCCGGAATTGAGGCTTCGACATGACCAAGAACGTGATCGCATTCCAGGGTGAACCCGGCGCCTACAGCCACCAGGCCTGCCGATTCTACAGGCCCGAAATGGAGGCCCTGCCCTGCGCGACCTTTGAGGACACGATCGAGGCGGTCCATCAGGGCCGCGCCGAACTGGCCATGCTGCCGGTCGAAAATTCGACCTATGGCCGGGTCGCCGATATTCATCACCTGCTGCCGGAAAGCGGGCTGCATATCGTCGACGAGGGATTCGTGCGGGTGCGGATCGCGCTGCTCGGCACGCCGGGAGCCGAGATCGCCGATATTCGCGAGGCGATGAGCCACCCGGTCCTGCTCGGCCAGTGCCGCGGCTTCCTGCGCCAGCATGAGATCAAGCCGTTGATCGGTGCTGATACTGCGGGCTCGGCGCTGGAAGTCGCACGGCGCGGCGAGAAATGGCTTGGCGCGCTGGCCGCGCCTCTGGCGGGCGAGATCTATGGCCTGAACGTGCTGGCCTCGGGGATCGAGGACCGCCAGAACAACACGACGCGCTTCCTGATCATGTCGCGCGCGCCGGATTATACGCGCCGGGCGAATGCGCAGGGTGGGCAGACCATGATGACGACCTTTGTGTTCCGGGTGCGCAACATCCCGGCCGCGCTGTACAAGGCGATGGGCGGATTCGCGACCAATGGCGTGAACATGACCAAGCTGGAAAGCTACATGGTGGACGGGATCTTTACGGCGACACAGTTCTACGCCGATATCGAGGGTCATCCCGAGGACCCGGCGGTTGCACGCGCGCTGGAGGAGTTGCGTTATTTCACCTCGAGCATGGAGATCCTCGGCGTCTATCCGGCCGATCCCCTGCGCGCCGAGCAACTGGCGCTGTCCGCCTGAGACTACGGTGGGTCAGCTTAGCTGGCCCACCGAAAGCCGGTCGACGAAATCCCCGATCCGCTGGGCAAAGCGACGGTCGAGCTGCGTTTTGCTCAGACGCGCGGTCTGCAGCAGCAACCTTGCCTTCATTCCCTTGGGCGCGACGTCGATCTCGCAGATCAGTCGCGACTTGCTCTTGGTCAGCGCCACGACCGAGAGGGACAGCGCGATCTCGAACATGTCGGACTTGCCGGCAAAGCCGATTCGTTCCGGCGGCATGATCTCTGTCAGCTCAAGCGAGACTTGCCGCGCCTTGCCCCTCCAGTCGAAGCCGAGCGCCCAGCTGCTGCCCAGATGCGGCGGCTGGCCCGAAACATCGCGCCGAACCGACACGCCGCGGCGCAGCAACATCCGTTCCATCATGGCGAAATCGCTGATCGCGGCAAACAGGCTTTCTGCCGGCAGATCGGCATCCTGACGTGTCGAAAACTTCATCGGAAACCAAGTTAAGGGTTATCTGTCTCGTTTTAACCCCAAAGCTCCGCGCCTTTGCAAGGGCGTGCCGTCAATCTGGCCCAAGAATTGGCGAATGCAATCTATAGTTGCGTTATGCCTGCGAATCCAGCATGCATTCATCATGTCCATTCCCCAAGTCCCGGACGCTTCCGGCCAGGAAACCACCGTCGAGCTGACCGTCATCGCCACGAGCGACCTGCATGTGCATGTCCTGGGATTTGACTATTTCCGCAATCGCAAGAGCGGAAACTTCGGTTTCGCAAGACTGGCCTCGGCCATCGCGGCGATACGCGCGACAAGCGCCAACTGCCTCGTTCTGGATAATGGCGACCTGTTGCAGGGCAATCCCCTGGGCGACTATCTCGCCGAGAAAGGCTGGGATGAGGGCGCGCTGCACCCGTTGATCGCGGCGATGAATCACGCGGGGTATGACGCCGCGACGATCGGCAATCACGATTTCAGCCATGGCATCGCGCATCTTCGCAAAGCCCTCGAGGGCGCGGCCCACCCGGTCGTCAGCACCAATCTGGTCGGCGGCGATCTGCCGATTCTGCCGCATCTGATGCTGCGACGACACCTAACGGACAGCAGGGGATGCCGACACGAGATTCGCATCGGCATCCTGGGCTTCCTGCCGCCGCAAACAACGGAATGGGAGCCGGAGCTGCAGGGCCGGATCAGGATTGACGACATCCTCGGCAGCGCACAACGCGGGATTGCCACATTGAAGCGCGAAGGCGCGGATCTGATCATTGCGCTGGCCCATAGCGGCATCGGCGCGCCGGATCCCGTCCCCGGAATGGAGAATGCCGCAACCGCTCTTGCCGCCCTACCCGGGATCGACCTCATCGTTGCCGGGCATACCCATCGCCTCTTTCCCGCGGCCGAGCATCCCGACGGGCCGGGGATAGATCCACTGCGCGGCACGCTCGCCGGAAAGCCCTGCGTGATGCCCGGCTTTTGGGGGTCGCATCTGGGGGTCTTCCGGCTGAAGCTGAAACCGGCGCAGACCGCCTTGCACCGCTGGCAGATCAGCGCCTTTCATGCATCGCTCGAGCCCGCGGCGGGCCATGACGAGGACCGCGCGGTTCGGCGGCTCGCGGTCTCGGCCCATCGCGGAACCCTGCGCCATCTGCGCCAACCGATCGGCCTGACCGCGACACGGATGCACAGTTTCTTTACCGCATTGGGACATGATGCCGGTCTTGCTCTGGTCTGCGAGGCGCAGCGTCGCCATGTCCGCGCCCTGCTGCACGGGAGTCGCTGGGCAGGAATGCCGATCCTCTCGGCCGCCTCGGCCTTCCGCTCGGGGGGGCGGGGCGGGCCAGAGCATTACACCGACATCCCGCCCGGCCCGCTCTGCCTGCGCGGGCTTTCGGATCTCTATGTCTTTCCCAACCGGGTCTGCGCGGTCCGTATCGATGGCCGAGCCCTTTCCCTTTGGCTCGAGATCTCGGCCAGCATGTTTCGCCAGATCACGCCGGGCCGGGACGATCAGGACCTGCTGGATCCCGATTTCCCCAGCTACAATTTCGACCTGATCAGCGGGCTCACCTATGAGATCGACCTTTCCGCCGCGCCCCGCCACGCACCCGATGGCAAGCTGATCGCGCCCGGCTCGCGGCGCGTCCATGGCCTGCGCTATCGCGGCATGCCGGTCGCGCCGGATGATGCTTTCGTTCTTGCCACGAACAGTTACCGCCTCTCCGCGAATGGGGTCTTTGCCAGCGTGACGACCGATTGCCCGCTGCTTCTCGACGGCGGCATGCGCAGCCGGGACGCCTTGCGCCGTCATGTCGAAAGCCCCGAGGGGGTCGCACCCCTGCCCGATCTGGGCTTGCGCTTCCGGCCGCTCGGCGGGACGGGCCTGCGGTTCCAGACCAGCCCCCGCGCGGTGACCGAGATCGATGCCCTGCCCTTTCCGGCACGGACTCTCGGATTGCAGAAGAACGGCTTTTTGCAGCTGCGATTGACGCTTTGATGGGCCTAATCCGCTTGCATCCCGACAGAGATGCCCCTATCTAGGCGGCGAGAGGTTGGCGCGGGCGAGCGCCTCGCCAACCCGGTCAGGTCCGGAAGGAAGCAGCCGTAACGAGTCCCGTTTGGGTCGTAGTCCAGCCTCTCACCCTCCCCCCCTCTCATTCCGGATTCACTTTCACCCTGCCCCGCAATGGGTTGCGGGCATTGACAAATCGACCATAGTCGCGCCGAGATTGGCACATCTCCGCGGATCCCGGTTCCGGCCTCATCCGTTCGAACGAATTTTCAAGGGATTGCCCGCGCCATGGGTTCACCATCACAGGACAAGCCACAGATCATCTGTCTGGGCGCGATGCTCTGGGACGTCATCGGCCATAGTCCGGTCGATCTTCGCCCCGGCGAGGATGTCGCCGGACGCATCCATCAGCGGCCGGGCGGTGTCGCGCTGAATGTCGCCCTGGCGCTGGTCAGACATGGCCTGGCCCCGTCCATCATCTCGGCGGTCGGACGCGATGCGCCGGGAGAGGCTCTGGTGCAGGAAACCGAAAGGCTCGGCGTCACCACAGACTGGCTGTGGCGCGACGGGCCCCTGCCCACCGACCTTTACATGGCGATCGAGGATCCGCGCGGTCTGGTCGCGGCCATTGCCGATGCGCATGGGCTGGAAGCGGCAGGCCCCTCGGTCCTCTTTCCGTTCCAGGACGGCAGGATCGGCAGCGACAATGCGCCCTGGCAGGGGATTCTGGTCGTGGACGGGAACCTGACCATCGACACGCTCGAAATCGTGGCGCGCGCACCCAGCCTTGCGCGGGCTGATTTGCGGGTGGTTCCGGCAAGCCCGGACAAGGCCGCACGACTCGTCCCGCTGCTGGATCACCCCCGCGCCATCTTTCACATCAACCTGGCCGAGGCCGAAGCACTGGCCGGACATGATCTGCCAGATGCGCATGCCGCCGCCGAGGCGGTGCTGCGTCTTGGCGCGGCCCGCGTCATCGTCACCGATGGCGCGCGCCCCGCAGCGGATGCTGCGCGCGATGCGCCGACCATCGGCCTTTGCCCGCCCGCCGTCATCGCCCGCCATGTCACCGGCGCGGGGGACGCATTCCTGGCCGCTCATCTTGCGGCCGAATTGCAGGCTGCGTCTCGCGAAGACGCGCTCGCCCGTGCCATCGCGGCCGCCGCAGCCCATGTCTCGGCCATGCCCCTCCAAGGAAAGGATCTCGCATGAAGGATCTGCTGTCCCTCGCCCCCGAAGTCGAACAGGCCCTTGCCCAAGGCGCGCCTGTCGTGGCGCTGGAATCGACAATCATCACGCATGGCATGCCTTATCCGCAAAACCTAGAAGTTGCGCGGAACGTCGAGGCCACTGTCCGCGAGGCAGGCGCCATCCCCGCCACCATCGCGATCATCGCCGGTCGGATCCATGTCGGGCTGGACGACGCGGCGTTAGAGAACCTTGCGGCGACGCCCGGCTCAGAGGTGATGAAACTGTCGCGCGCCGATCTTGCGGTTTGTCTGGCGCTGGGAAAAACTGGTGCCACGACCGTCGCGGCGACCATGATCTGCGCCGCGCTTGCCGGCATCCGCGTCTTTGCGACGGGCGGGATCGGCGGTGTTCATCGTGGCGCCGAGCAGAGCTTCGACATTTCGGCGGATCTTCAGGAACTCGCGCGCACGCCGGTGACGGTGGTCGCGGCAGGTGCCAAGGCGATCCTCGACCTGCCCAAGACGCTTGAAGTGCTCGAGACGCTGGGCGTTCCGGTGATCGCCTACGGTCAGGATGAGTTGCCGGCCTTCTGGTCGCGGCAATCGGGCCTTGCCGCGCCGCTGCGCATGGATGATCCGGCCCAGATCGCGGCATCTGCGCGGCTGCGCGCCGCGCTCGGGCTTGCAGGCGGGCAGCTTGTCGCCAATCCGATCCCGCCCGAGGCCGAGATCCCCCGCGAAGTGATGATCCCTTTCGTGGAACGCGCCCTGTCCGAGGCCGAGGCCCAGGGGATTGCCGCGAAATCCGTAACGCCGTTCCTGTTGCAGCGGATCTTTGAACTGACCGAGGGCCGGTCGCTCGAAGCGAATATCGCCCTTGTTCTGAACAATGCGCGGCTGGCGGCGCGCATCGCCGCCGCGATGATCTGACGCCAATCACGGCGCGTCACGGGCCGCTGACACGGCGGCCCGGGGTTCTCAGTCCAGATTGGCGGAAGGGTCGCGAATGCGCGAAACCTGGGCCACGTCCTGCTCGGCCTCGAGCGCGGTCAGCAAGGCATGCAGATGCTCGCTGTCGCGCAACTCGACCTCGATCCGCAGGCGGTAGAAATCCGGCTTGCGGTCCAGAAATTCAAGATCCGAAATATTCGCGCCCTGGCTGCCGATCAGGGTGCAGATCCGGCCAAGAACGCCGGCATCATGGCGGATCGTCAGCGACAGATTGGTGGAATAGGCCGGCGGATGCTGACCTTCGCGCCATTGCAGGTCCACCCAGCGCTCGGGGCTGTCTTCATATTCGGCCAGAACCGGGCAGTCGATGGCGTGAATGACGACGCCCTTGCCCCGATAGGTGATGCCCACGATGCGTTCGCCGGGCAGCGGATTGCAGCAGGGCGCGCGGGTGAACTCCTGATCCGCCTCGAGCCCGGCGACGGCACGGCGGGCATCGATCTCGCTGCGCTTGGCCGCGAGTTCGGGATAAAGCACCGAAAGCACCTCATGCGCCGAAATCTCGGCGCTGCCGATCCGGGCCAGCAATTCGTCGGTGTCCTGCAGCGCCATCGTCCGGGCCGCCGTGCGCAGAGCTTTGTCCGTCACCTTGCGCCCGACATGCTCGAAGGCCACGCGGATCAGTTCGGAGCCCAAGCGAATAAAGCGCGAGCGGTCCTCTTGCCGCAGGCTGCGGCGGATGGCAGCCTTGGCGCGGCCGGTCACGACGATATCGAGCCAGGTCGGCTGCGGCCGCTGCCCGGCGGCGGCAATGATCTCGACCGATTGCCCGTTCTTGAGCCGGGTCCAGAGCGGCACGCGAATGCCGTCCACCTTGGCACCGACGCAGCTATTGCCCAGCCGCGTATGGATCGCATAGGCGAAATCGATCGGCGTGGCACCCTTCGGCAGCGGGATCACGTCACCTTTGGGCGAGAAGCAGAAGACCTGATCGGAATACATCTCGAGCTTCACGTGCTCGAGGAATTCGTCGTGATCCTCTTCGCCGAAACGCTCGGTCAGGCTCGCGATCCATTCGCCCGGATCGACGGCGAAGGGGTTCTCGGTGCGCACGCCGTCGCGATAGGCCCAATGCGCGGCCACCCCGGCCTCGGCGACCTCGTGCATCTGGCGGGTACGGATCTGCACCTCGACCCGCTTGCCGTCGCGCCCGGAAACGGTGGTATGGATTGAGCGGTAGCCGTTCGCCTTGGGCTGGCTGATATAATCCTTGAACCGGCCCGGCACGGCGCGCCAGCGGTGATGGATCACGCCCAGCGTCCGGTAGCAATCGGGCTCGGTCCGGGTGATGATGCGAAAGCCGTAAATGTCGGAAAGGCGCGAGAAGGAAAGCTGCTTTTCCTGCATCTTGCGCCAGATGCTGAACGGACGCTTGGCGCGGCCATAGACATCGGCCTCGATCCCCTCGCGCTCAAGCTCGGTGCGGATATCGGCGGTGATCTTGGGGATCACATCGCCGGAATCGCGCTGCAGGCTGACGAAACGGCGGATGATGGAATTGCGCGCCTCGGGATTGATGACCTTGAAGGCCAGATCCTCAAGCTCTTCGCGCATCCATTGCATGCCCATGCGCCCGGCGAGCGGCGCATAGATGTCCATCGTTTCGCGGGCCTTCTGCTGCTGCTTTTCCGACCGCATGGACTTGATCGTCCGCATATTGTGCAGACGGTCGGCGAGCTTGACCAGAATGACCCGAAGATCCCGAGACATCGCCATGAAAAGCTTGCGGAAATTTTCGGCCTGCTTGGAATGCGCGCCGGAAAGCTGAAGGTTGGTCAGTTTGGTCACGCCATCGACCAGATCGGCGATCTCGCGCCCGAACATCTGCGCCACCTCGGCCCAGGTCGAGCGCGTGTCCTCGATCGTGTCGTGCAGAAGTGCGGTGACAATGGTCGCGTCGTCCAGCCGCATCTCGGTCAGGATGGCGGCGACGGCGATGGGATGGGTGAAATAGGGCTCGCCGGAATGGCGGAACTGGCCCTCATGCATCCGGCGGCCATATTCATAGGCGTCGCGGATCAGGTCCGAATTGGTTTTCGGATTGTAATTGCGCACAAGCGCGATGAGGTCTTCGACATCAATCATTTTTCAGCCGAAGACCTCAGATTCTCTGCCCTCAGCCGCGACCCTGGGCTTCCAGCATCATGCGCAGCATCCGCTCTTCGGATTCCTCGTCGGCCGGCTTGGGACGGTCGATCTCGGCACCGAGAAGCAGCGCCATCGCGTCCTCTTCGGGCTCGTCGACCTCGATCTGGGTCTGAGTCGCCTCGATCATGCGCTCGCGCAGCTCATCCACGGGCTGGGTCTCGTCGGCAATCTCGCGCAAGGCCACGACGGGGTTCTTGTCATTGTCGCGGTCGATGGTCAGTTGGCTGCCGGACGCGATCTCGCGGGCGCGATGCGCGGCGAGCATAACGAGATCAAAACGGTTCGGAACCTTGTCGACGCAATCTTCGACTGTCACGCGGGCCATCGGTCACCTTTGGCTTGGAATCGGGGTGCAGGGCGAAGCCGGATGTTTCGCGCTTCGCCACGGGAATGTCAAGAAGTTAGGGGCGCTATATCCGCCTTCGCGGCAGGAGGCAAGGCGGCAAGCAACTCGGCCACCGTTTTCCCCAGTCTCGGGTGGCGCCAGCCTGGGGCAATCTCGGCCAGGGGCAGCAGGACAAAGCCACGATCCTGCATCCGCGGATGCGGCAGGACCAGCGTTTCGGGCGCTTCCACCACCTGACGTTCAAGGGAAAGCCCGCGCCATTCGTCTTGGGTTGCAGCATCCGGCCGCACCAGATCCTCATAGGCGATCAGGTCCAGATCGATGCCGCGCGACTGCCAGCGCCCACCCTCGCGCCTGCGCCCCAGCGCCGCTTCGACCTCGTGCAGAGCGGCCAGTAGGCCCTCGGGTGACAATTCCGTTTGCAACTGGATCGCTGCGTTTACATAATCGGGTCCACTGCCGAGAGGAAAAGCCGGGCTGCGCCAGAATCGACTGACAGAAACAACGCGCATGCCGGAACGAAGGTCAATTTGCCGCGTTGCAAGTTGAAGGGTTTCTTCGGGGTTACCTGCCATGCTGGGCAGGTTCCCCCCGATTGCTACAAGAGCGGACTTTTCGGAAATTGAAGTGTTCTCATTCATGTCGAGGTAATCGTGTTTTACAAGGACGATCGGCTAGCGTTGTTTATAGACGGATCGAATCTTTACGCTGCTGCTAAATCGTTGGGCTTCGACATAGACTACAAACTCTTGCGCCAAGAGTTCGAGCGTCGTGGCAAGCTGATCCGGGCTTACTATTATACCGCGCTTCTGGAAAGCGAGGATTACTCTCCGATCCGCCCGCTGGTGGACTGGCTGAATTACAACGGCTTCTCGATGGTGACGAAACCGGCGCGGGAATACACCGACGCGGTGGGACGTCGCAAGGTCAAGGGCAATATGGATGTCGAACTGGTCGTCAACGCCATGGAACTGGCGCCCCGGCTCGATCATGCCGTCCTGTTCTCGGGGGATGGCGATTTCAAGCCTCTGGTCGAAGCCCTGCAACGTCAGGGCGTTCGCGTTTCGGTGGTGTCCACCATGCGCAGCCAGCCTCCGATGATTGCCGATGAGTTGCGCCGTCAGGCGGATAATTTCATCGAACTGGATGCGCTGCGCGAGGTGATCGGTCGCCCCCCACGCGAGCCTGCGCCCAGCGAAACCTAGGCAAGCTTGGATTGGACAAGGCGCAGCACTTCTCCTAGAAACAGAAAAAGTGCAGCGAACTCAAGATGGTCCCTCTATGTCCGCATCGGCAAGCCCGGCCCTGACGCCGGTATTCAGTCCAGGTTTCCGTCCGAAATCGGATCTCGCGGTCATCGTCGCCTGCGATGCGAATTACCTGCCCTATGCCGCGGTTCCTGCGCTGGCCCTGGCTGCGGCGGGGCACGCGCATGACGTGCTGATCGGCGGTCCCGAACGACTCGATCTGCCCGATTTCCTGACCCAGGCCGGGATCGGCCATGTGGCTGCGCGCGATGACGGTTTGCTTGAGGCCCTGCCGCTTGACGCCCGCCGCTCGCTTGCGACCTATACCGAACTCTTCCTTGGCAATGCGCTGCGGCACCACTATCGCCGCATTCTGGTGATCGATGCCGATATTCTCTATGAGCGCGGCGATCCGGCGCGGCTCATGGCGACGGATATGCTGGGCCGGGCGGTGGCGGCCGTGCGCGACAATCGCCAATGGCGCAGCCCCAATCGCAAGGTGCGCGAATTCCAGAAACTCGGCGAGCCGGCCCATCCCTATTTCAATGCCGGCGTGGTGATGGTCGATACCGAGGCCTTTGCGGAACAGGATCTGCCCGCCCGGGCCGCCGATTTCGCCCGGAAGCATCTGGCGGGACTGGGCCGAGATCAGGCCTTGATGAACGGCATTCTCAAGGGTGAATGGGCCGAGATCAGCCCGCTCTGGAACTGGCAGTTCACCAGCGCCTCGGCGCATCTGACCAGCATGGCGGATCCGTGCCTGATCCATTTCATCGGCACGCGCAAACCCTGGCTCGAAAGCTCGCAGGGAATCGTGCCGATGCGGATGCGCGACGCTTTCGGGCGTGTCTTGCGCAACCATTTCCCCGAGGCGCCGCAGGTCCGCAAGTCGCGCCATCGCCAATGGCCCGATGCCTCGGCGCTGCGCGGGGCGCTGTTCCGGCAATGGCGCGCCGCGGGACCGATGCTGCGCTATCTGAACCGCTTTCCCGACCAATATACGATGGTCGATCCGCGGGCCTAGCGTTCGGTCAGCTTCAATTCGATCCGGCGGTTGGCGGCCAGCGCCGCCGGGTCCGTGCCGCTCAGGACCGGACGCGTATCCGCGAATCCCGCGGGCAACAGGCGGCTGGCGGGAAAGCCCAGATCATCCACCATATGGCGCACGACCGACAAGGCGCGGGCCTGGCTCAATTCCCAATTGTCCCGGTAGCGCCCCTGCCCCGACAGAGGCTGGCTGTCGGTATGGCCATCCACGCGGATGATCCAGTCGATTTCCGGCGGGATTTGACCAGAAATCTGCGTGAGCTGTTCGGTCACGCGGGCAATCTGGGCCTCGCCTTCGGGGGAAAGTGTCGCCTCTCCGGCAGGAAACAGCACTTCCGAGGAAAAAACGAAACGGTCCCCCACGACCTTGACGCCCTCGCGCCCCGCCAGGATCTGCGAGATCCGGCCAAAGAATTCCGAGCGGTAGCGCGCCAGATCCTTGGCCTCGGCCTCGGCCTTGCTGCGGGCCTCTTCCTCAAGGCCGCGACGCTTGCGCTCCTCTTCGGCGGCACGGATCAACGCGACGTTGAGCTGTCGGCCCAGATCCTCGACCTGTAGCTCGGCCTCGCGCTTGTCCTCGCCCGCCACCTGCAGAACCGATTGCAGGCTGCCAAGCTGGTTGTTCAATTGTGCGACCTGCTGGTTGAGCAAGGCGACCCGGCGCTGATCCTCGGTCGAAAGCGCCTCTTGCTGCGACAATTGCTGTTGCGCCAAGGCGAGCAATCCCGCCTGACGATCGGCCTCGCTGCCTTGTGCCTCGAGTTGCTCGCCCAGTTCCTTTTTCGCGGCATCGGCCGCGGCCAGCAGGGTCAGCGTTTCCTCGGCCTGTTTTCGCGCCGCGTCCAGGGCCAAGGTCGTCGCGGTCAGTGCGGCGTCGGATTTGCCCAGCCGCTCTTCCAACGCCTTCGCAGCGGCGGCGTCGACAAGCCGGGCGGCCTCGGCCTCGGACAGTTTTTGCTGGGTCTGGGCCAGTTCGCCGGTCTTGTCCTGCGCCTCTTGCCGCAGGTCGGCGACCAGCGCCTCGAGCGCCTCGCGGCGCGCGGCTGCAAGCCGGGCGGCCTCTGTCTGGGCGTCGATCTCGCCCCTGGCCTGCGCCACGGCGGCCTCAGACGCCGCCAGACGGCTGCGTTCCGCCGCCAGGTCACGATCAAGCACCTGCGCCTGCTGCTCGGAACTCGACAGCGCATTGCTGAGCGAGGCGACGCGATCGCCCAATTGCTGCAATTCACTGTCCTGCGACGTGATGCGCTGGCGCAGCACCGATTGCAGCACCATGAAGATGGTCAGGGCAAAGATCAGCACCAGCAGCAAAGTGGACATGGCATCGACGAAACCCGGCCATATATTGGCCGAGAAACGCTCATTGCCCTTTCGGCTAAGCCCCATGACCCGCCTCCAGCGCGCGGATGGCGCGGGTCAGGGCGGCCATATCCTCGCGCAATTCGGCAATGAGCCCGTCGCGCCCGCTCGCGGATTCCTCGACCAGTCGGCCCAGTTGCACATCGATCGAGCGCAGCCGCATCCGTGCCTCGGGGTCGTCATGCGCGACGGTCTTGGCCTCGGACAGTTCGATCAACCGCTCCTGTCCCTCGGCAAGCCGCGTCAATGCGCGCGAAATCGCGGCGATCTGCGCGCCGTCCTGTTCGCGCTCGGACGCGGGCTGCGCCATCAGCGCGAGACGCTGCTGCCCCTCGGTGATCCGGGCAAGCGCCTGCGAAAACTCATCCGGCATCCGAACTTCCGGCACCGTCCTCGCCAGCGAAACAAGCTGGTCCTGACCTTCGGTAAAACGGTCAAAGGCCCGGTCCAGCGCGACGATCAGGCTTTCCAGCCGCGCGCCTTCCGAGGTGGCCGAGGTCGTGGCATCGACCAGCCGTTCCTGCTGATCGCTCAGCCGTTCCAGAATTTCGCTGAGCCGACGATGGCTTTCGGCCTGGGCCTGACGTTCGGCCGCAAGCTCGGTGGCAAGCGCGTCACGGTCCGAGCCGATCATGCCCACCAGCCGCTCGACCCCGCCCGCCAGCGCCAGAGAGCGGGCATCGGCCTCTGACGCTTCCTGGTCGCGCAACTCGTCGCGGCGATGGTAGAAATCCTGCAGATCGCCAAGCTGCCCACCCATACCCATCAGGAATTCAGCCAGATGGGTCTCGTTCAGGCCGGATTCGCCCGCCGCCATGCCGATCCGCGTGAACGAGGACAGCCATTCCTCGAGTTCGCGATAAAAGCGGTTCTGGCCGTGGCTGGCAAAAAGATCGAGCAGCCCCACCACGAGCGATCCGGCAAGTCCCAGAAGCGAACTGGAAAAGGCCGTCGCCATGCCGCCAAGCTGGGTTTCGAGCCCATGCATCAGCTTGTCAAAGACCGCGACCCCGGTATCGCCTTGTTCGGGCGCAAGGGTGCGGATGGTCTCGACGATAGCGGGAACGGTCGTCGCGAGACCGTAGAATGTCCCCAGAAGGCCCAGAAAGATCAGCAGGTTGGCCAGATAGCGCGTGATGTCGCGCGCCTCGTCGATCCGGGTGGCCACGGATTCGAGGATCGAACGCGAGGATTCCGTCGAGATCGTCGTGCCGACCGGGCCACGGCCGCCAAGCAGGGCCGCAAGGGGTGCCAGAAGACGGGGCGCGGAATTCGCCGGGGCCATGTCGGCCTGTGCGTAACCCAGTTTTCCGGCGGCGAAACGCTCGATCCAGCTGACCGAATTGATGAGCTGCGCGACCTGCCAGAAACAGGTCAGAACCCCCAGCGCAAAGACGACAAGGATCGTGCCGTTCAGCCAGGGATTGGCATAGAACACCGGCAGGATGCGGCCATAGGCGAACCAGCCCCCGGTCCCGACCAGCCCCAGCACGATCAGCATCAAGACGACCTGACGGACCGGTTGCGAGAAATGGGGCTCGGCCGCCGGGCGTCCACGGGCCTGCGCGGCGCGATTGGCGGTCAGCCGCTCGGCGCGTTCCTTTCGGCTCGCCGGAGAATTTTCTCGGGACGGAAGCGCACCGCCCATGTCATCGCTATCGGCCTGGGACAAGCCCGCCCCCTTTTCCTGCATTCAACCTGAGTGTAGAGGCCGGGCGCGACGATGCAAGCGGCAGAAAAGCATTTGCCGCAAAAGGTTTAATCCGCGGAATCAGGCCCTTCTTCGGGGATTGGCAGCAACTGGCGCACGCGCAGGGTCAGGGCGTCCAGATCGAGGTCGGTGACCCCCATGCCCACAAGGTGAGAAACCGTGTTGAAGAGGTAATCGGCATTGGGCCCCCGGCCACCATGCGCATGGGCGATGATATGGGCCTGTTCCTCGATTTCCAGACTGCCGGCATATTGGACGTGATCGCGGCGGATGACATAGGCCACGGCCTCGACCTCGCGGCCGTCATCCAGACGCACCGGCAAAAGCAGTTCCTCATAGGCATTCGTCGTCAGCTCGCGCAGGCGTAGCCCCTCGAGCGCCTCGGGCCAATCTTCGGGTTCGACCCGCAGCGCCATGCCATGGCAGGATGCCTCGGCATCCGCGTCGAGGCCAAGCACGAGCCCCGGGGATTCTTCCGTTCCGCGATAGCGGATCGAGCGCAGGCAGAATCGGCGCGCAAACCCCATCAGATTCGCGCCGCGCGATTCCGCGACGCGAAAGCCCGGGTCCCACATCAGGGAACCATAGGCAAAGACCCAATGTTGCGGCCCGGTCACGCTCTGGCCATCCTTTCGCGCTTTCTCTCGCACCAGACTTAGGACAGGATGAGGGCCGCACCAAGTCGTCCGGGACAAGTCCGAGGAAAGATTGCGTAGATTCATCATCCTGATCGCCATTGTCGCAGGCCTGCTGATCGTCTTTCGCATCGGGGCAGAGCGCATCCTGCTGCGGGAACTCGGCAAGATGGCCGAGGCCGGAACCGGCTTCACCGCCGAGGCGATCGCGCCCCTTGGCAATCCGCTGCGGCTCGGTGCGCGGCTGACCGCGCCAAGGATCGAGACGCCCTCGGGCAGCATCGCGATGGATGCGGCCGAGATCTCGGTCTCGCTCCTGTCGCCCATGACCGCGCGACTGCGACTGGGCGACACGGTGACCGCCGATCTGGGCGCGGGACCGCATCGCATCGGGCTGGTCGATCCGCAGGCGAGCCTTTCGGTGATGCCGCTGCGCGGCTTTGCCCCGGACAGGCTTGCGGTCACCACCGGCGCGCTCCGGCTCGAGGACCAGGACTTCACCGGGCCGCTTTCCCTCATCGCCGTGGTCTCCCCGACCGAAACGACGGCGCCCAGAGCCAGTGCGGCGGCCTATGACCTTGATCTGAAGCTTGCCGAGATCCAGCCGGGCGCTTTGGCGCAACTGACAGGGCTGCCCTCGGATATGGCGCGGTTGCAGCCGCTGGCGCTGGATGCGGCGCTGCGGGTCTGGCTTGATGCGCTGCCGACCGCGCGCGCCTTGCAGCAGGTTCCGACGCCCTTTCCGACCGGGCTGCGGCTTGATCGTGTCACGCTGCAAAGCGGACCGATCGGCGCCAATCTGATCGGACGCCTCGAAGCCGATTCCACGGGTCGCGCCATGGGCGCTCTTGCGCTTTACACTGCTGATATCGTTGAGCTTCTGCGCTCGGCCAGTGACGCGGGTCTGATCCCCAAGGCGGCGCTGCTGCTGGGACAGGGCATGGTCGGCGCGCTCTCGAAACTGCCGCTTCCGGATGGGCCGGACGGACCCTACCCCGCCGCCCAGCCCGGTGAGCTGCGCCTGCCGGTGAGTTTCGCGGATGGCAAGACGGCGCTGGGACCGATACCGCTCGGCCCGGCCCCGCTGCTGCGTCCCTGACGGCGGGGCGACCAGACGCCGTGCAAAGGCGCAGTTCGGAGTCGGTTCAGATCCGGGCCTTTTCCGCGCTGCGCTGGTTGCGCCCGAAATCTGGGGCGGCAGTGTCCTGCCCGGCCTCGATAATGCCACGCCGGATCGCTCTGGTCCGGGTGAAATAGTCAAAGAGGTGATCCCCGTCGCCCATCCGAATCGCGCGCTGCAAGACGAAAAGCTCTTCGGTGAAGCGGCCGAGAATGTCGAGCACTGCCTCTTTGTTCTGCAGGAACACATCACGCCACATGGTCGGGTCCGAGGCCGCGATCCGGGTGAAGTCCCTGAACCCGGCGGCGGAATATTGCACCACTTCGCTTTCGGTGACGCGCTTGAGGTGATCGGCCACGCCCACCATCGTATAGGCGATCAGATGCGGCGTATGGCTGGTCACGGCAAGGACCAGGTCATGATGCGCGGCATCCATCCGCTCGGTCTTGGCACCAAAGCCCTGGACCAGCGTTTCGATGCGAGCAACCGCGTCGGAATCGGCGTGCTCCTCGGGCGTGAAGAGCCACCAGCGGTTCTTGAAAAGCGAGGCAAAACCGGATCTTGGACCGGAATGTTCGGTTCCGGCGAGGGGGTGGCCGGGAATGAAATGGACGCCTTCGGGCAAATGCGGGGCGACGGCCGTGACCACCGCCTGCTTGACCGATCCGACATCCGTGACCGTCGCGCCGGGCTTCAGATGGGGCGCGATCTCGGCCGCGACGGCGGCCATCGCACCGACCGGAACCGCCAGCACAACAAGGTCTGCGTCCCGAACCGCCTCAGCGGCGGTCTCGCAGACCCGGTCCACCAATCCGATCTCCAGCGCGGTGGCGCGGGTCTCGCTGCTGCGGGCATGGCCGACGATCTCACGCGCCAGACCCACTTCGCGCATGGCCAGAGCCATCGAGCCCGCGATCAACCCAAGCCCGATCAGCGCGACACGGTCATAGATCACGCTCATGCCTCGCTACCCGCGCGCTCGGCCATGAACTGGCCGATGACATGGGCGACGCGCCGGCATGAGGCCTCGTCGCCCACGGTGATGCGCAGGCAATTCGGCAAGCCGTAGCCCGCCACGAGGCGCACGATCAGGCCCTGGGCCTTCAGCGCCTCGTCGCAGGCATTGGCGATCTCGGGGCTGGCGAAGCGCGCGAGGATGAAATTCGCGCATGACGTGTCAGAGGGCACGCCTTTTTCGGCCAGAGCCTCGGCCAGCCATGCCCGCATCCGGGCATTTTCATGCTGGCAGCGCGCGACATGGTCACGGTCGCGCATCGCGGCTTCGGCGGCATCGAGCGCGGTCGAGGACAGGTTGAAAGGACCGCGGATCCGGTTCAGCACGTCGATGATCTCGCGCGGGCCATAGCCCCAACCGATGCGCAGGCCCCCCAATCCGTAGATTTTCGAGAAAGTGCGGGTCATGAAGACATTGGGCAGGCGCGTCGCGAGGTCCGCCCCGCCATCGTAATCCTCTACATATTCGGCATAGGCGGCATCGACGACGATGATCGCCTGCGGAACGGCGCGGGCGAGGCGCTCAAGTTCCGGCAGTCCGACCATGGTGCCGGTCGGGTTGTTCGGATTGGCGACAAAGACCAGACGCGTGCGCTCGGTCGCGCCTGCAATCAGCGCGTCGATATCGGTGACGCGGTCGCGCTCGGCGACCTCGACCGGCGTCGCGCCCGCCGCATGGGCCGAGATGCGATACATCAGAAAGCCATGCTCGGTGAACAGGACCTCGGTTCCCGGCCCGGCATAGGCCTGACACAGGAAATGGATGATTTCATCCGAGCCCACGCCGCAGATGATGCGGTTGGGATCGAGGCCATGCACCTCACCGATCGTGGCCCGCAGCCCGGCATGGTCGGTATTGGGATAGCGATGCAGCGTATGGGCCGAACGCATCACCGCCTCGCGCGCCTTGTCCGAAGGGCCGAAGGGGTTTTCGTTCGATGACAGTTTCACCGCGTTATCAATTCCGGCGACCTTGGCTGCGCCGCCCTGATAGAGCGAAATCTCCATGATCCCGGGTTGCGGAGCGATGGTCGTTTGGTTCTGCGACATGTCTGGCCTCTTGCAAGCCCGCTTGTCTTAGCCGTCGCCGCCCGGCTTGGAAAGATGACACGGGCGCTATTCGGCGGCGCGGGCCTTTTCCAGCTGCGGCAGGAAGCGGTTGGTGTAATCCTCGCGGATCAAGGGTCCGACATGGCGGTAAAGGATGCGCCCCTCGCCGTCGATGATAAAGGTCTCGGGCGGCGCGGTCACGCCCCAGTCGATGGCGATGCGGCCGCGCGGATCACTGGCCAACGCCTTGAACGGGTCGCCATGCTCGGCCAGGAAGGCGGTGGCATTGGCCTCTGGGTCCTTGAGATCGATGCCATAGACCGGGATTTCCTTGGCGAGTTCGGTCAGGGTCGGATGCTCGGCCCGGCAGGGCGGGCACCAGCTCGCCCAGAAATTCACCAGCTTCACCCCCGGTTCGCGCAGCATTTCGGCGGTCAGTTGGGTCTTGCCCGGCAGCGTCTCCTGCCCGACCGCAGGCGCGTCACGCCCGATCAGCGCCGAAGGCAGATCGCCGGGATTTTCGCGCTGCATTCCGAAAAAGAAGGTCAACGCCAAAGCGGCAAAGGCCAGCGGCGGCAGGGCGACCAGCGGGGAAAACTTAGCCACGGGATTCATGCTCCTCGAGTTCGCGACGGGCGCGGGCATTGGCGCGCAGGGTCTGCCAGATGATCGCCGCCAGCAGCGCCAGGCTGATGCCATAGGCCGAGAGCACGGTTTGCGCATATTTGCCAAGCTCGATCATGCGCGATGCTCCCGTGCGAGAAGGGCCGCGAGGCGGCGGCGGCGGATCTCGGTGCGGGTGCGGATCAGCACCAGCGCCAGAAACAGCAGGAAGAAGCCCAGCATCGAGAGGTAAAGCGGATAGCGATAGATTGCGGACATGCGCTCGCCGGGGGCGACGGAAAGCGATGCGCCCTGATGCAGGCCCTGGTTCCAGAAATTCACCGCATAGCGCGACAGCAGCGCAAAGACCGAGCCGACGAGGCACAGAAGCCCCGTCAGGTCGGCGGCGCTGTCGGGATCCTCGATCGCCTCCCAGAGCGCCATATAGCCGAGATAGAACAGGAACAGCACGAGGAAAGAGGTCAGACGCGGATCCCATTCCCACCATGTCCCCCACATCGGCTGGCCCCAGATCGCGCCGGTGATCAGCGCGATCAACGTCATCACCGCGCCGACCGGGGCGGCTGCCTTGGCGGCAAGCGCGCTGACATGGTGACGGCGGATCAGCCAGATCAGCGATGCCACCAGCATCATCAGCCAAGCATTGATCGCCATGAGCGCGGCGGGCACATGCAGGAAGACGATCTTGACGGTCGAACCTTGGCGGTAGTCATCCGGCGTGAGAAAGCCCCAGACCAGCCCGCCGATGGTGCAGAGCGCGGCCCCCGCCACGATCCAAGGCAGGACCGTGCCGGATGTGCGCAAGAACTTGACGGGATTGGCATATTCCCAGATTGACATCATTTCTCCCCTTGCCTGTCCGGTGAATGTGGTCACCGGGCTGGCCGCTTCCTATCTCAGATTGACCCGCAGGGCGGCAGCCGCAGCAAAGGGCACCAGCGCCAGCGTGGCAAGTGTGATCCCCGCGAGAAAGACCAGCGGCGTCGTGACATCAAGCCCGATTGCGCCGCGACGCACCATCTCGGCCCCGAAAATCAGCGTCGGCACGTAAAGAGGCAGGACCAGAAGCGACATCAGCAACCCGCCACGCCGCAGCCCGACCGTGATCGCCGCGCCGAATGCGCCCAGCATCGACAGCGCGGGCGTGCCGATCAGCAGCGACAGGACCAACCAGATCTGCGCCGCATCGGGCAGATGCAAGAGAACCCCCAGAAGCGGCGAAAAGACCACCAGCGGCAGCCCGGTCACCAGCCAATGCGCCAAGGCCTTGATCGCAACGACGCCTTCCAGCGGCAAAGGCGCGGTGGCGAGCAGATCGAGACTGCCATCCTCGTGGTCGAGCGCGAAGATGCGATCGAGAGACAGAAGGCAGGCGAGCAGCGCCCCGACCCAGAGAATGCCCGGCGCGATGCGGGAAAGTTGGCCGCCCCCGGCCCCCACGCCAAAGGGCACCAGCGTGCAGACGATCAGGAAAAACGCAAGCGAAAGGCCGAAGCCGCCCCCGGCCCGGACCGCCAGCCGAAGATCACGCCACAGAAGCGCCCTCATGCAAATGCCTCGTTGAAGCCAGCGGGACGCGCGGGTTTGCGCCCCGGTTGGGCGCGATAGGCCGTCAGGTCGAGCGTCGATATCTCGGCTAGGCCAAGGTCGATATGGGTCGCGATCAGCGCCGCCCCGCCCGAGGCGAGATGGGCGCGCAGCATATCCGCAAACAGCGCGACCGAGGCTGTATCAAGCGACACGGTCGGCTCATCCAGCAACCAGACTGCGCGCCCGGTCACCATCAGCCGCGCAAGGCCCAGCCGTCGTTTCTGCCCGGCGGAAAGCGTATGCGCGGGACGCGCGGCAAGTTCGGTCAGGTTCATCGCAGACAAAGCCGGGCCGCTCCCGGGACCGCCAAAGACCGCCGACCAGAAGCTCAGGTTCTCTGCGACCGTCAGCGCGGGCTTCAGGCCATCGGCATGTCCGGCATAAGCGATGCTCTCGGGCGGGCAGATGATCTCGCCCGCGACGGCGGGCTGAAGCCCTGCCAATGTCCGCAGAAGCGTCGTCTTGCCCGCGCCATTCGGGCCGCGCAGGACCAGCGCCTGCCCGGCGGGAATGTCGAAATCCAAGCCCTCGATCACGCGCAGGCCACCGCGGACGACGGCCAGATCACGGACCGAGATCAGGCTCATAACGGCAGAAGCGCGCAGGCCACGCGACGGCCTTCGGACAGCGTGACATTGTAGCTGCGCGCCGCCGAGGCCGAATTCATCGGCTCGGCCATGACGCCCGAAGCCTCCAGCGCGGCGGTCAGGTCCTTGGGCGGGAAGGCGACATCCGCGCCCATGCCAAAGAAAAGGACGTCGATCTGCCCGGCCAGCGCCAGAAGCGGCGCGCGGTCGTCAAACCCGCGCCATTCCTGCACGCCCTCGGGGGTGACAATGATCGCGCCGCGATAGACCTTGCCGCCGACCCGGAAGAAACCGGGGCCATAGCCGTCGATCGGGACGACGCCCGAGAACTCGGTGGGGGTCATCGTCGACATCAGGGCGCGTCCCGGAAGGCGGCGGGGATCTCGTCCTTGACCTCTTTCGGATCGGGCTTCGACCAGTCGCGCTTCACGCCGAGCCACAGCACGATATTCTTCGCGACATAGACCGTCGAATAAGCGCCCACGAACACGCCCCAAAGCATGGCAAAGACGAAGCCGCGGATCACGTCGCCGCCAAAGACATACATCGCCGTCAGCGCCAGCGCGGTGGTGACGGCGGTCATCACGGTGCGCGAAAGCGTCTCGTTCACCGTCAGGTTCATCACGTCGACCAGCGGCATGGTCTTGAACTTGATCAGGTTCTCGCGCAGCCGGTCAAAGACCACGACGGTATCGTTGACCGAATAGCCCAGCGTCGTCAGCAGCGCCGCGATGGTGGTCAGGTCGAATTTCAGCTGGAACAGCGAGAAGATCCCAACCGTCAGCAGCACGTCATGGAAGATCGAGACCACGGCGCCGATGGCGAATTGCCATTCGAAGCGCAGCCAGATGTAGAACATGATCGCGATGGTTGCCGCGCCCACGGCATAGAAGGCGGTCTTGATCAGCTCGCCCGAGACTTTCGGGCCGACCGATTCCACGGCGGCAAAGCTGACCTGCGGATCGACCTCTTTCAGCGCGGCTTCGACCCGGTTCAACTCCTCGGGCGTGACCGATCCGGTCTCGTCCGTGGTGCCGATGCGGATCATGGCGACATGCTTGTCCTCGCCGAAGGTCGGATCGAAGACCTCGGTGATCGAGACATCGCCCAGATCCAGCCCGTCCAGCGCCTGCCGGTAATCGCCGACCTCGAAGGCGGTCGCACTTTCCGTGCGGATCGTCGTGCCGCCCTTGAAGTCGATGCCGAAATTCAGCCCCATCACCGCAATGACGATGATCGAGCCCAGCATGGCCGCGGCCGAGATCCCGAAGGTCAGCCATTGCAGGCTGAAGAAGTTGATCTTGGTCTCGTCGGGGACCAGTTTCAGACGAAATGCCATATGCCCGTCCCCTTACAGAACCAGTTCTTTGGGTTTGCGCAAATCGAGCCACAGCACGATCAGCAGTCGCGTCAGGAAGATCGCCGTAAAGACCGAGGTCACCAGACCGATGGTCAGCGTCACCGCGAAACCCTTCACCGGACCCGAGCCAAGGAAGAACATGACCATGGCGGCGATAAAGGTCGTCACATTGGCGTCAATGATGGCCGACATGGCTTCGTTGAAACCGTCGTCGATGGCCTTGGCGACACGTTTGCCGCGGCGCAACTCTTCGCGGATACGCTCATAGATGATGACGTTCGCATCCACCGCCGTGCCGACGGTCAGCACGATCCCGGCAATGCCCGGCAGCGTCAGCGTCGCCCCCATCATCGACATGATCGACAGGATAAGGATCACGTTGGTGATGACCGCGACCGCAGCAAAGACCCCGAACAGACCATAGCTCGCGATCATATAGGCCACGACCGCGACGGTCGCGATGATCGCCGAAAGTCGGCCCGCTTCGATCGAATCCTGCCCAAGTTCCGGACCGATGGTGCGTTCCTCAAGGAAGGTCATCTCGGCGGGAAGCGCACCTGCGCGCAGCAGGACCGAAAGCCGGGTCGAGCTTTCAACATCCATCGAGCCCGAGATCTGCCCCGAACCGGTGGTGATCGCCTGCCGGATGACCGGGGCGGAAATCACCTGATTGTCGAGAACGATGGCGAAGGGCTGGCCGATATTCGACGAGGTATAGGCCCCGAAGCGCTTCGCGCCCGCAGGGCCGAAGCGGAAATCGACGGAAGGCTGGCCGTTCTGGTCGAAGCTCGGCCGCGCATCGGTCAGATCCTCGCCGGTGACGACGGGGGATTCTTCGAGCGTGTAATAGACGCCCGGCTCATCCATCGAGGGCAGAACCACCTGCCCCGCCGAGACGCGGGCATTGGCATCCGTGCCGCGGGTCACGACTGGGTTGAAGGTCAGCTTGGCGGTCGTGCCGATCAGCTTCTTCAGTTCCTCGGCCGAGCCGATGCCCGGAACCTGAATCAGGATGCGATCCGCGCCTTGGCGCATGATCGTGGGTTCGCGCGTGCCGACCTCGTCGATACGGCGGCGAATGATTTCCAGCGATTGCTGAACGGTGCGGTCATCGGTCGCGGCTTTCTCCGCATCCGACAACTGAACGGTCAGCCGGTTGCCCGCGCCCTTGATGTCCAGATCCGTCGAGCCCGCGCCGCTGATCGAGGCGACCGGCGTCGCCAAGCCGCGCGCGATCTCGACCGCCTTGGCGATCTGGTCGGCATTGGCGATCTCGACGATCAGCTGGCCCTCGGGCGCGGTGACGCGGCGGACCGCGCCGATGGTCCCGCGCTGTGCGACAAGGGCGTCGCGCAGTTCCGGCCACAGGCTGTCCATCCGCGCCTTATAGACATCGGCCACATGGACCTCGCCCAGAAGATGCGCACCTCCGCGCAGGTCGAGACCCAGATTGACCAGCCCCGAGGGCAGCCAATCCGGCCAGCCCGATTTCGCGGCAAGATCCTCGGGCGTCTCGACACCCGTGCGCTCCATCTTGGTGATGGCATCATTATGCTGCTCGACCCGGTTATAGAACAGGTTCGGGGCAGCGAAGAGCAGTCCGAGGGCGATCAGCCCCAGGATCAGCACTCGTTTCCAGGCGGGGATCTGAAGCATGTCGGCTCAGGCGGCTCAGCTATTCGCAACGACCGGAGCGGTCTTGTTCACGACGCCGGTGATGGTCGCGCGGACCACGCGGGTCTTGACGCCAGGCGCGATCTCGACTTCCAGTTCATTGTCGCGCACGGCGGTGACCTTGCCGATCAGCCCGCCCTGGGTGATGACCTCGTCGCCCTTCTTGACCGCCTCGACCATGGCGCGATGTTCCTTCATGCGCTTTTGCTGCGGCCGGATCATCAGGAAATACATGATCACGAAGATCAGGATGAGCGGCAGGAAGGATGCAATGCTGGCGGCGCCCGAGGGGGCGGCGGCCTGAGCATAGGCGGGGGTCACGAACATGGGTTGATCCCTTTCTTTGTCATTCTCCGGGAGATCCCCCGGCGGAATTGGCGCGCACCGTAGCCGCGTGCCGGGGGGATGGCAAGAAAGCGCGGCATGACATCTGCGCCAACATGCCCCAACGCCTGCCGTGGACATGCGAAGACAGCTGTGGCAGGTCAGGAAAAACCACCCAAGGAAGGCCGGATCATGGCAAATGATGCATTGCACCCCGCGCTGGTCGAACGCCCCACCCTGGCCGATGAGACCGGCATTCCGAAGCTTCTGGCGATCATGGCGGCGCTGCGCGATCCCAAGACCGGCTGCCCTTGGGATATCGAACAGGATTTCGCCTCGATCGCGCCCTATACGATCGAAGAGGCCCATGAGGTTGCCGATGCCATCGCGCGCGAGGCCTGGGACGAGCTTCCTGGCGAATTGGGCGATCTGCTGCTGCAGGTGGTCTTTCACGCCCAAATGGCGGAAGAGGCCGGAAAATTCGCCTTTGGCGACGTGGTGAGCAGCATCACCGAAAAGATGGTCGATCGTCACCCGCATATCTTTGGCGACGAATCCCGCGACAAATCCGCCGAGCAGCAGATCAAGGATTGGGAAGCGATCAAGGCCCGCGAACGCGCCGCCAAAGCCGAAAAGGGCGTCCTCGACGGCGTGGCGCTTGGCCTGCCCGCCCTGACCCGGGCGGTGAAGCTGCAGAATCGTGCCGCGCGGGTGGGCTTCGACTGGCCCGGCCCCGAGGATGTCCTTGCGAAGATTCAGGAAGAGGCCGCCGAACTGGTCGAAGCGCGCGACAGCACCGATCACGCGCATCAGGTCGAGGAATTCGGCGACCTGATGTTCGTCATGGCGAATCTGGCCCGCCATCTGAATATCGACCCCGAAGAGGCGCTGCGTCTGGCCAACGCCAAATTCACCCGCCGCTTCCGCGCGATCGAGGCGGAACTCGCCGCGCAGGGTCGCCGTCCCGAGGATAGCGACCTGGCCGAGATGGATGCGCTCTGGGACAGGGCCAAGGCGGCCGAGCGGGCCTAGGCTCAAGAGGGATCACTACTCCTGTCCTGAAGATGAGGTTTGCGGCGGGAAAAAACGCTCTTCCGTCACGGTTAGCGGCGCGCCGCCGGCCTTTTCGAATTGCGACGCATGATCTTGGTGCGGTCTATATGGCCGCGAGATTGCGGCCGGGCGCGCAGATCACTTGTTTTTCGGGGACCTCGCGATGCGCAGCAGGTCTCGCGCGGACCGCGCAGTCTTGCGGTCGCGCCGGGCATATTGCGTTCAACTTTGGAACGGCATCGCCACCCTCCGCAAAGATATGGCGCGATTGGCCATAGGACGCTCTGGATGGATTGCCGCAGCGTGGGAACGCGGTCCGCGCTGGTAAACATTCGCCTCATAATTGATGACAAAACGGGCGTTTCGATGGCGATGGGACGCTGTCGCATCTGCGCTCCCTTCGGTCCAAGTCGGCGGCTGGCGACTTTGCCTAGGGCCTTTTCTGTTCCCTGCCGCCACCGAACGGAATTTCTCAGGGTCACACATCGATTCTTCGCTGAGCCGCGGAGGCATTGATGTGACCGACGCTCATGAAAATCGCATTCGGTCGCGCTCAGCAGCGCCGGGCAGCGCGTCGCTTGATGTTCAACCACCCGTCGAGAAGAAGCGGGCTCGACAGCCGATGGATTGGCCGGACGCTAGGCAGCCTCTGCTCCGCTGGTGACCTCGGCCAGAGCGGCATCGTAGATCGCCAGCGCCTCGTCCCGGTTTCCGGCCCGCGAGGCGCCTTCCGAAAGCAGCCTGCGCCAGCCCCGCGCGCCGGGGCGGCCATGGAACATGCCCAGCATGTGGCGGCCGAACTGATGCAGCCTGCCCCCCCACGCCAGATGGTCCTCGATCATCGGGCGCATCGCCAGAGCGGCATCGAGCGGGCTCTGGAATGTCGGCTCTTCGCCCCAGAGCAGGTCGGCGCTGCCCAGGATGTCCCAGGGCTGGTGATAGGCCGCGCGGCCGACCATCGCCCCATCCATCACCTGCAGATGCCCGCGCGCCTCGTCGAGCGAGGCGATGCCACCATTGATCGAGAGATGAAGTTCGGGAAATTCGGATTTCATGCGATGCACCAGCGCATAATCCAGCGGCGGGATCTCGCGGTTCTCGCGCGGCGACAGGCCCTGCAGCCAGGCCTTGCGGGCATGAATGGCGATGCGGCGGATGCCGGCCTCGCGCATGCGGGCGATGAAATCGGGCAGCACGGTCTCGGGGATCTGGTCATCGACGCCGATGCGGCATTTCACCGTGACCTCAACCGGACTGACCCGCGCCATCGCCCCGACACATTCCGCCACCAGATCCGGCATGGTCATCAGCACGGCGCCGAAACAGCCCGACTGCACGCGGTCGCTGGGGCAGCCGACATTGAGGTTGATCTCGTCATAGCCCCAATCCGCAGCGATCCGCGTTGCCTCGGCCAGAAGCACCGGATCCGAGCCGCCAAGCTGCAATGCGATGGGGTGTTCGGCCGCGTCATAATCCAGCAGCTTGGCGCGATCGCCATGGATCACCGCCTGCGCGGTCACCATCTCGGTATAAAGCAATGCCCGGCGCGACAGTATCCGATGCACCATGCGGCAATTCCGGTCTGTCCAGTCCATCATGGGGGCCACGGAAAGTCTTGCGGCATCACCTGGGTTGGAGTTTTGCTGAGCCGTCATTTGCCTGCTGCCATGGTTGCGGGTTTCGATCTGGTCCTTCATTGCGGACATATGGTGGCGAGGTGGGTTCCGCCGGATGCAAGCGCCCCAAATGGCATCTGTCATGCCGCGCCGCAAGGGCGGCAAAGGACGCCTCGCGCAATTTCCACCCGGCACCGGCGCACCCGAACCCGGTTTCCAGCAGTCGTTAAGCTATTTTTAAGCATGTCGCGGCAAATCTCGCGCTGGCAGGAAAATCGGGGACGGGAATGGCGGCAATCGCCTATACAGTTGCATTCGAAGGCGTCGAGGCCCGGCTCGTCGAGGTGCAATGCTCGCTCGCGCCGGGCCTGCGGGGCTTTGCCATCGTGGGCCTGCCGGACAAATCGGTCAGCGAGGCCCGCGAGCGGGTGCGCGCCGCATTCGCCGCTCTGGCGATCGCCTTGCCGGCCCGGCGCATCACCATCAACATGTCGCCGGCAGATCTGCCCAAAGAGGGATCGCATTTCGACCTGCCGATCGCCCTTGCCGTTCTGGGCGCGCTTGACATCGTTCCCGTAGAGGCGCTCGAAGGCGTGGTCAGCCTGGGCGAGCTTGCGCTTGATGGGCGGCTGTCGCCGGTCGCCGGCGCGCTGCCCGCGGCACTTGCCGCCGCGACCGAGGATCGCGCGCTGATCGTGCCCAAAGCCTGCGGCCCGGAGGCGGCCTGGGTCGGGGCCATCGCGGTCTTTGCGCCCCGCAGCCTCAGCGAGGCGGTCGATCACCTGACCGATCGTGCCCCCCTCAGCCCCGCCGCTCCGGGCGAGGCGCCCTGCCCGCCGCACACCGAGGATCTGCGCGAGGTCAAGGGGCAGGAGCGGGCCCGCCGCGCCATCGAAGTCGCCGCGGCCGGACGCCACCACCTGCTGATGGTCGGCCCGCCCGGCGCGACCAAGACCATGCTCGCCCGTCGCATTCCGGGCATCCTGCCGCCCCTTTCCGCCGAGGAAGCGCTAGAGATTTCGGTCGTCCATTCGATCGCCGGTGGGCTGAAGAATGGCGGGATCTCGCGCCGGCCGCCGTTCTGCCAGCCCCATCACACCGCCTCGAGCGCGGCGATCGTCGGCGGAGGCCGCCAGGCCGGGCCAGGGCAGATCAGCCTTGCGCATCACGGCGTCCTGTTTCTCGACGAATTGCCGGAATTCGATCGCCGGGTGATCGACGCCTTGCGCGAACCCATCGAGACGGGCGAGATCCATGTCGCGCGCGCCAATGCCCATATCCGCTACCCTGCCCGCTTCCTGCTCGTGGCCGCCGCCAATCCCTGCCGCTGCGGCTATCTTGCCGATGCCGAACGCGCCTGCCCGCGCGCTCCGGGCTGCGGGGCCGATTACATGGCGCGGGTCTCGGGACCGATGATGGACCGCTTTGACCTGCGGCTGGAACTGGCCCAGGTCAGCATCGACGAGATGAGCCTGCCCGCGACCGGCGAAAATTCGGCCGCGGTGGCTGCCCGCGTCGCCGCCGCCCGCGCCGTTCAGGCGCGGCGCTTTCGCGATCATCCCGCGATCCGGGTCAATGCCGAGGCTCATGGCGCGCTTCTCGAGGAAATCGCGCCGCTCGACAGCGAGGGGCGCGCATTGCTCACCATGGCCGCCGCGCGCATCGGCCTGACGCCGCGCGGCTACCACAGGGTACTGCGAACCGCGCGCAGCATCGCCGATCTGGACGCCTCGCCCGAGATCCGAAGACCCCATCTTGCCGAAGCGCTTTCCTATCGGCTCGCACCCGCGCGGGCGGTCTGAACGGATCGGCCTTTCCTTGGCCGGGACCGAAATTCTCTGACAAAAAACCTGCGGGAAAACGCGCTACGGCGCGACAAAGCACCACGCCTGCGGATGGGAATATCTGTTCCGCGTATTGTTTTGTGCTGGTATGCTGAGATTCGCAAAAGTTGAGTGTGCTTGCTCACCCGGTAGCAAAAAGGATGCGGATTTTGTCGTACATCCAAGACCCCACCACAAGACCTCCCACTGCGCCCGGCCAACGCCTGCGAGAGATCCTCGTCTTTGTCCTGTTGGCATTTGCCATCTGGCCGATCCTTTCCGTGGCCTTCGTGGGGGCCTATGGCTTTCTCGTCTGGTTCTACCAGATGTTCGCGGGACCGCCCGGGCCACCCTCGGCAGGCCACTGACCTGATATGCCAGCCAGTGCCAGCATATCCCGCCGCCAGCTTCTGAGGGGACGTGCCAGCCCCCCCAGCTTTTGGCCAAGACCGCCTGGAGTAAGCCGGGACTCGGCGCTTGCCTGCACCGGATGCGGGCTATGCGTCGAAAAATGCCCCGAAAATGTCCTGATGTTGCGCGACAACCGCGTCGCGCTTGCCATTGGCTGGGGCGAATGCAGCTTTTGCGGCGAATGCGCCGAGATCTGCCCCGAGCCCGTCTTTGCGCCGGTCAGGGTGATGGACCATGTCCTGACCATCACGAGCGATTGCCTTGCCCAGGCCGGCATCTCTTGCATGAGTTGCCGCGATGCCTGCCCGGAAAATGCGATCTCGATGATGCCGCGGATCGGCGGGCCGTTCCTGCCCCGCCTCGCCGCAGATGCCTGCACGGGCTGCGGCGCCTGCGCCATGACCTGCCCGAGCGATGCGATCATCGCCCAAGCCAAGGAGCGGCCGGATGAAGGATGAAATATGGCATGTCTCTTCGGCCGTGATCACCGCGATGCCGGGCGCGATGGAAGAGATCGTCCGCCAGATCGAGGACCATGACGGGGTCGAGATCCATGCCCGGGACGATCGGCGGCTCGTCGTCACGATCGAAGGGCGGAGCAGCGGCGAACTGGGCGAGAAACTGACCAATATCAATCTGATAGACGGAGTTCTGGGCGCCAATATGGTGTTCGAGCATGCCGAGAAGGTGGAGTGACGCAATGACTGTAGACCACACCAGACGGAATCTCCTCAAGGCCCATGCTGCGGCGCTCGCCGCCTCGGCGGCGGGCCTGCCCACGAGTTTGCTGGCCCAGCCGGTGCCCGGGGGCGTCGAGGCCTTGCAGATCAAGTGGTCCAAGGCACCATGCCGCTTTTGCGGGACGGGCTGCGGGGTTATGGTCGGCGTCAAGGACGGCAAGGTCGTCGCCACGCATGGCGACATGCAGGCCGAGGTCAACCGCGGCCTCAATTGCGTCAAGGGCTATTTCCTGTCCAAGATCATGTATGGCCAGGACCGCCTGACAACGCCCCTGATGCGCAAGACGAATGGCGTCTTTGACAAGGACGGCGAGTTCGAGCCGGTGACCTGGGACGAGGCATTCGATGTCATGGCCGACAAGGTCAAGGCGGTCCTGAAGGAGAAGGGCCCCGAAGGCGTCGGCATGTTCGGCTCGGGGCAATGGACCGTGCTCGAAGGCTATGCGGCGACCAAGCTGATGCGGGTCGGGTTCCGCTCGAACAACCTCGACCCCAATGCGCGGCACTGCATGGCCTCGGCGGCAGTGGCCTTCATGCGCACCTTCGGCATCGATGAGCCGATGGGCTGCTATGACGATTTCGAACATGCCGATGCTTTCGTGCTCTGGGGCTCGAACATGGCCGAGATGCACCCGATCCTCTGGACGCGTCTGGCGGATCGCCGCCTGGGCACGCCGGGGGTGAAATGCGCGGTACTCTCGACCTTCACCCATCGCTCGATGGATCTGGCCGATATTCCGATCGTCTTCACGCCCGGCACCGATCTCGCGATCCTGAACTATATCGCGAACCACATCATCGAATCCGGCGCGGTGAACGAGGAATTCGTCTCGAAACACACCAAGTTCATGATGGGCACGACGGATATCGGCTACGGCCTGCGCCCGGACAACCCGCTTGAGGTCAAGGCAAAGGGTGCCGCGACGGCCGACAAGATGGAGCCCTCGGATTTCGAGGCGTTCAAGGCGCTCGTCTCGGAATATACGCTCGAATCCGTCAGCAAGCTGACCGGCGTCGAACAAGGCCTGCTGAAAGAACTGGCCGAGCTTTACGCCGATCCCAACCGCAAGGTCATGTCGCTCTGGACGATGGGCTTCAACCAGCATGTGCGGGGCGTCTGGGCGAACCAGATGCTTTACAACATCCACCTGCTGACCGGAAAGATCTCGGAGCCCGGCAATTCGCCCTTCTCGCTGACCGGACAGCCATCGGCCTGCGGCACGGCGCGCGAGGTCGGCACCTTCGCCCATCGCCTGCCCGCCGACATGGTCGTGACCAATCCCGAGCATGTCAAACATGCCGAAGAATTGTGGAAGGTTCCGCATGGGCTCTTGAACACCAAGCCCGGTTTCCATGCCGTGCTGCAGGACCGGATGCTGCATGACGGCGTGCTGAACTTCTACTGGATCCAGGTGAACAACAACCTGCAGGCCAGCGCCAACAGTTCGGGCGAGGCCTATCCCGGCTACCGCAATCCCGACAACCTGATCGTCGTCTCGGATGCCTACCCGACCGTGACCGCGATGGCCGCAGACATCATCCTGCCCGCGGCCATGTGGGTCGAGAAAGAAGGCGTCTATGGCAATGCCGAGCGCCGCACCCATGCCTGGCACCAGCTTGTCGACGCACCCGGCGAGGCGAAATCCGACCTCTGGCAACTCGTCGAGTTCTCCAAGCGCTTCACCACCGATGAGGTCTGGCCTGCCGAATTGCTGGCCGCCAACCCCGAATTCAAGGGCAAGACCATCTTTGACGTGGCCTATGCCAATGGTCAGGTCGACAAGTTCCCGCTGAACGAGATCCGCGAAGATTACGCCAATCCCGAAGCCAAGGATTTCGGCTTCTACATCCAGAAGGGCCTGTTCGAGGAATATGCCAGCTTCGGGCGCGGCCATGGCCATGACCTTGCGCCCTATGACATGTATCAGAGCGACGAGATCCGCGGCCTGCGCTGGCCGGTCGTGGATGGCAAGGAAACGCTCTGGCGCTTCCGCGAGGGCTACGATCCCTATGTCGAGGCCGGGCGCGGCGTGCAGTTCTATGGTTACCCCGATGGCAAGGCGGTGATCATCGGTGTGCCCTATGAGCCGCCTGCCGAAAGCCCGGACGACGAGTATAATTTCTGGCTGGTGACCGGGCGGGTGCTGGAACATTGGCATTCCGGCTCGATGACCATGCGGGTCCCCGAGCTCTACAAGGCCTTCCCCGGCGCGAAGGTGTTCATGAACGCCACAGATGCGCGGGAACGCGGGCTGAACCAGGGGATGGAGGTTCGGGTCATCTCCCGCCGCGGCGAGATCCGCTCGCGCGTGGAAACCCGCGGCCGCAACCGGATGCCCAAAGGCGTGATCTTCGTGCCCTGGTTCGACGCCAGCCAGCTGATCAACAAGGTGACGCTGGACGCGACCGATCCGATCTCGAAACAGACCGATTTCAAGAAATGCGCCGTCAGGATTGAGGCCGTATGATGAAACCGCTTCGCATCTTCGTGATCCTTGCCGCCTGCTGCGCCGGCACATTGACGCTGGCGCAGAGCATCGCCCAGGATCCCCCGGAACTGACGGGTCCGACCCCGGATCCGATGGAGCCGATCGCCGCCGCACCGCTGGAACGCTATGTCACCGATGACGTGCGGCAAATGCGGGCCTATCCCGAGCAGCCTCCGATCATCCCGCATTCGATCGAGGGCTACCAGCTTTCCGTCAATGCCAACCGCTGCCTCAGCTGTCACAAGCGCGAAAATTCGCTGGGCACCGGCGCGCCGATGATCTCGATCACGCATTTCATGACGCGCGACGCGCAGATGCTGGCCGATGTCTCGCCCCGGCGGTATTTCTGCACCCAATGCCATGTTCCTCAGGCCGATACAGAGCAACTGGTGACCAATACCTTCACCGACATGGCCGAGATGGGCGCGGAAACGGCGGGGGAGCAGTGACATGCTGCAATGGATCCTTGCGCCGTTCAAATGGTTCTGGCGCGTGTTGTGGACGCCGGCTGCGACCCTGGGGTTGGGTTTCCTGACCCTCGGCGGATTTGTCGGTGGCGTGCTGTTCTGGGGCGCCTTCAACACCGCGCTTGAGACCACGAATACCGAGGCCTTCTGCACCTCCTGCCATGAAATGCGCGACAACCTTTACGAAGAACTGTCGCATACGGTGCATTTCTCGAACCGTTCCGGGGTGCGCGCCTCCTGTCCGGACTGCCATGTGCCGCATGAATGGACCGACAAGATCGCCCGCAAGATGCAGGCCTCGAAAGAGGTCTGGGGCAAGATCTTCGGCACGATCAGCACCCGGCAGAAATTCCTGGAAAAGCGGCTTGAACTGGCAAAGCACGAATGGGCCAGGCTCAAGGCGAATGACAGTCTGGAATGCCGGAACTGCCATACCGCCGTGGCCATGGATCTGTCGAAACAGGCCCCGCGCGCGGCGAATATCCATAGTCAATACATGCTGACCGGCCAGCGCACCTGTATCGATTGCCACAAAGGGATCGCTCACCAGCTTCCCGACATGACCGGCATCGAGCCGGGCTGGACCGTGCCGCCCGAACTCATGGACGAGCCGGCACCGCCCCCGGACGGCCGCGCCGACCTCGAAGGCTATCTGAAGCATCAGGCTCTGGACGGCTGATCCAGCAAGGTCACACAGCCGCGCGTGAACGGGATCGAGCATAGGCCCGCAACACTGCGCGGCGACCCTGCTTGGCGCGGCGCGTCTCGGTCTCTCGGCCATCTTCAACACAGGCGGGTCATTAGAAACGCAGACGTCTTGCATCGCCGTGCCAGGCGCTGACGGGCTGATCGCTCTGATTTTCAGCAGCAGGCCTTTTCATGTGCCGTAACAGCGGCGGCGAAGGCAGTTCGAACCAAATCAGGTCGCATTGAAAGCTGCTCGATATTCCTCTAACGGCAGCAATCATGGACGGAACGGCATCGTCCGGCCTGTCCATGGCAGCCGTGCATGCCCGCCCTTGAGTCCATGGCCGCCGGATAACGCGGTCCTATCCTTTTTGCAGAGACCCAGCAGATGGCCATCGCATTTCTTGTCACGCATTCGGGCGGCTTTCATGCCGACGAGCTTCTTTCCTCGGTCATCCTGACACGGCTTCAGCCCCAGGCGCGCCTGGTCCGGACCCGCGAGCCCGAATGGATCACGCCCGGCGAGGACCGCGTGATCTATGACGTCGGTCGGGACTATGATGCGGAACGGATGATCTTTGATCATCATCAGAAAGACGCGCCGCTGCGCGAGGATGGCCGGCCTTATAGTTCCTTCGGGCTTGTCTGGCGTCATTTCGGGCGCGACTACCTGCGGATGACCGGGGTTCCGGAACCCGATATCGAGGGAATTCACGCCTCATTCGATCGCGACTTCGTCCTGCCCGTCGACCTGATGGACAATGGCGCGCTCAGCCCATCTGCGGCAGGGCCGATGCTGGCAGATCTGACACTTCCGATGCTGCTTGAAAGCCTCAAGCCGGTTTTCGATGACCGGGCCGCCCAAGCCGAGGATCAGGCCTTCGACCGCGCGCTGAACATTGCCCGTGCCTTTGTCGAGGCCTCGATCGCGCGCAAGGCTGCCAAGCGACGCGCGGAAAGCATGGTCAGGGCGGCGATCTCGGCCGCCGGCGAGAGCCGGGTGCTGGAGCTACCGATGGGCATGCCCTTTCGATCGGCAGTCATCGACGCCGGTGCGGACCATCTTCTTTTCGTGATCCATCCGCGTGACAGCGACTGGACTCTGACCGGCATCCGCCGCGATGAGGATGGCTTTGCCTTGCGCGCCGACTTGCCCGAGGCCTGGGCCGGATTGACCGATGAGGCCCTCGAGGCTGCCTCTGGGGTCAAGGGCGCGAGGTTTTGCCATAATGGCCGTTTCATCGCCGTCGCCGACAGCCGCGAGGCCATCCTCAAGATGGCGATGCTGGCGGTCGAGAATGCAGCGTAACCCGGACGCATGACCCGTCAGGCGCGGCATCACATTTGCCGGAGAGTGGCTTGCCGGGGATTGCCATTGCGACGCGGTGAACGTCTATAGCGACGAAATGCCCAGAGCAAAGATATTCCCGCAGGGAAAGAAAGATCATCCATGCCGAAGCCGCCCGTCATCCTCATTTGCGCCCTGACCCTTGCCGTCGGGGCCTGCGGGCCGAACACCGCGACCCGAGCGACCACCGGCGCGGCGGCAGGGGCGATCGTCGCCGGGCCGGTCGGTGCGGTCGCGGGGGCGGCGATCGGCGGCAGCGGCGCTGTCCGCATCCCATAGGGTCTCATCGGACTGACCCTTGCGAACCGGGACGATTTTCGCGAGGTGACGAGTGCATTGCGCGCACCGATGCTTTCCGGTTCCGGCACGCAATTGCTGATCCTCGGCTGTCGGCGGCGGAAGTTGACGTGGCTCCCGTTTTGAGAGCCACGCGCCTGCATTGCGTGTTTGTAAAGCAGGAAGGTCCGGAAGATCGCCACCGCGGCAATGGGCGATGCTCGCGACCGACGAGTTTGCGCCTGACATGCGTCATGCAGGCGGCTTCGTGCATGGAGGCTGCGTGATTGATCGCCGGAGAAGCTGTAACGAGCCGTTGAGACGCTTTTGGTCCTAGCCCAATGGCGAACGCGGCCGGGGGTTCTGACCCATCCCAAGGGCCTGCGTCGCGTGCCTCGCTTCAGAGCCGAGCGGTCTGGGTATTTCCGGTCCCCGTGGCGCACACCCCGCATGCGCCAAGCATCTTTTGCTAGGAAAGCATCAGATGGTCTGCGTCCACGGGACTTACGCGGCTCCACTGGCGGCATGGCCCTCTTCGATCTGCACACGAGGATATGAGCGAGCAACCCCGGGGGCAGGACGATGCGTCGACGCCTTCGGCCCGCCGAGATCGAGCGCGTGCCCTGTTCCGAAGAGAGCAAGGGGCAATTCGACCCCGATTCGGAGATCTGCGATCATGCGGACCTTCCTTGCCGCGTGGCACCACGAGGACAAGTGGATCACGCGATCGCGCGTGAAGGTCGGCGTAGGCATGCGCGAGAGGGGATATCCCGGATGGTCGGGGTGAATCCGCATCACCGACATGTGCATGAAGGCCAGATTACGCACCCGCCTTGGAACGGCAAAACGGCCCGTCTCCGGAAAACAGGGTTGCTTCGGCAATGCTTGGGAAAAACATGGTGGGCGGTGAGGGACTCGAACCCCCGACATCTTCGGTGTAAACGAAGCGCTCTACCAACTGAGCTAACCGCCCGCCCAAGCGGCTCTTAGCGTGAACCGGCGGGGCTTTGCAAGCGCCAGTTCACGCCACCTCTCAGCGCCGCAGCCGCGCGATCAGCGAGGACGTGTCCCAGCGCCCGCCGCCCATCCGCTGGACCTCCTTGTAGAACTGATCGACCAGCGCCGTAACCGGCAAAGTGGCGCCATTCTCATTGCCGGTCTGAAGGCAGATCCCCAGATCCTTGCGCATCCAATCCACCGCGAAGCCGAAATCGAAGCGATCTTCCTCCATCGTCTTGTAGCGGTTCTGCATCTGCCAGCTGCCTGCCGCACCCTGGCTGATGACCTCGACCACCTCGGAGATGCTGAGCCCCGCCTTTTCGGCGAAATGAAGCGATTCCGAGAGGCCCTGAACCAGTCCGGCAATGGCGATCTGATTGCACATCTTGGTCAGCTGCCCCGCGCCCGAGGGCCCCATCAGCTTGCAGATCTTGGCATAGGCGTCGATCACCGGGCTGGCACGGTCAAAGTCCCCGGCCGCGCCGCCGCACATGACCGAAAGCTGGCCGTTCTCGGCCCCCGCCTGCCCGCCCGAGACCGGCGCATCGACAAAGCCAAAGCCTTCGGCCGCCGCCAGCGCCGAGAGTTCGCGCGTCACCTTCGCCGAGACGGTCGTGTGATCGACAAAGACCGCGCCCCTCTCCATGCCCTCGAAAGCGCCCGCGCGGTCCAGACACACGGCACGCAGGTCATCGTCATTGCCGACGCAGGCCATGACGAATTCCGCGCCCGCCGCAGCTTCGGCAGCACTGGCGGCGCTTTTGCCGCCATGTTTCGCCACCCAGGCCTCGGCCTTGGCCGTGCTGCGGTTCCAGACCGTCACCTCATGCCCGGCGGCGGCAAGATGCCCGGCCATGGGAAATCCCATCACTCCAAGTCCCAGAAACGCGACACGCGCCATAACTTTCTCTCCCTGCTTGCGAAAGGCGCGTTGATCCGGCTCGCGCCCTGTCCTATTCACCGATGAATTTCACCACCTGCCGCAGGGGTCAACACCTCTGCGCCCAAGCTCGGGACATCGCCCATTTCATGGTGACACTTTTCCGCTGGCTTGTGCGCCTGACGGTCGGACTGATCCTCGCAGGCGTCGCCCTGACCGCCCTTGCATGGTATTTCGCCGTCCGCTCACTGCCCGATTACGACGCCGCCTATCTGGTGAGCGGCATTGATGCCCCGGTCGAGATCGTCCGTTCGACCGAGGATGTCCCGCATATCTTCGGCCAAAGCGACCATGACGTCTTCTATGCGCTGGGGCTGGCCCATGCCCAGGACCGCCTGTTCCAGATGACCGTGCTGCGACGCGCGGCACAGGGGCGTCTGGCGGAAATCTATGGCGCGGGCGCCCTGCCCGCCGATGACCTGGTGCGCCGACTGGGACTGTCGCGGCATGCCCAGGCCTCGCTGGCGGCACAGGACGAGACGACCCGCGCGGCGCTTGCGGCCTATGCCGAGGGGGTCAATGCCTGGATCGGCCAGGTCAATCTGGGCGCCAGAGGGCGGGGCGCGCCCGAGTTCTTTCTTTACCCCGATGAAATCGCCTATTGGGAGCCGGCCGATTCGCTGGCCATCCTGAAACTCTTGGCCGCGAGTTCGACCCGGCAATTGCGCCGCGAGGTCTTGCGCGCGCGGCTTTCGCTGGCCGCGCCCGAACGCGGGCAAGAGCTTGTCGCGGCTCCGGGCGAGCCACCTCTGGCGGATTATGTCGAATTTTTCCCCGGCGCGCGCTTCGCCGCAAATGAGCGCCGCACCGCCGAACCGGACTGGACGGCGCAGCTTGTCGGCTATCTCGCGCCCGGGCTCGGGGCATCGGCCAGCGGCTGGGCGGCGGATGCCAAGCACACCGCCGCGGGCGGGGCGCTTCTGGCCAATGATCCGCAATTCGCACTGACCGTTCCCGGCCTGTGGTATCTGGCGCGGATCGAGTTGGCGAGCGGCGGCGTGATCGGCGGCACCATCCCAGGCATTCCCGTCGTGCTGTCGGGACGCAATCCCAATCTGGCATGGGGCATCACGCCTGCCCAGATCGACGATCAGGATCTTTTCATCGAAGAGGTCCAGCCCGGTGATGCCAGCCGCTATCGCAGTGACAATGGCTGGGTCGAATTCGACACCCGGAACGAAACCATACGGGTGCGCGGCGAGGCCGCGCGGACGGTCACCCTGCGCGAGACCGAGAACGGTCCGATCCTGCCCGCCGCCCAGTTCGACATCGCGAGCATCCTGCCCGCAGGCCATGTCGCGGCCTTGTCCTGGACGGGGGGGCGGGGCGCGGACGGATCGATGAGCGCGCTGATGGGCCTGATGCGTGCCGCTTCGCGCGACGAGGCCGCCCAGGTGCTCGGCGGCATGGTCGCCCCGGCGCTTGAAGTGACCCTTGCCGATAAGAACGGTGTCGGTCAGGTTTTTGCGGGCGCGCTGCCGAAACGCCCTGAAGGCAATTTCGTGCAGGGCCGCCTGCCCCAGCCCGGCTGGAACCCGGCCAATCGCTGGCTCGGGATCGGACCTGCCGCCGTCGCGATGAGCGAGGTCACCGCCGCCCAGGGCATCGTCGTGACAACCGGCAGCAACAGCCGCGATGGAACGGTTCTCGGCCATGACAGGCAGTCGCCCTATCGTCAGGATCGGCTGCGCCATCTGCTCGACAGCCGAGAGGTGCATTCCCGCGAAAGCTTCATCGCGGCGCAGATGGATATCGTGAGCCCGACCGCACGGGCCGTTCTGCCGATCGTCGGCGCGGATCTTTGGTTCACCGGCGAGCCCGCACCCCAGGGCACGCCCGAGCGCCAGCGCCAGGACGCGCTGTCATTGCTTGCGAATTGGGACGGCTCCATGAGCGAGCACCTGCCAGAGCCGATGATCTATACGGCCTGGATGCGCGCGCTGCAGGACCGCTTGCTGCGGGACGAATTGGGGCCGCTTGCCGATGAGATCATCGAGTTTCAGGCCGGTTTCATCGAACGGGTCTATCGGGACGTGAATGGCGCAAGGATCTGGTGCGATATCCGCCAGTCCAGCCCGATCGAGACCTGCACCCAGATCGCGCGACAGGCGCTTGACGCAGCACTTCTGGAACTCACCGCGCGTTTCGGCCCGGATCTAGCCAGCTGGCGCTGGGGCGACCTGCACCGCGCCCGCCATGTCCACCCGTCTCTGGGCGATATCCGCGGGCTGTCCTATATCGTAAGCCTCGTGCAGCCGACTTCGGGCGGAGACAGCACCATCGCCGAGGCAGGCACGCTGGGCTATGGTCAGAACCCCGATCTGAACGTCATCGGCCCGGCCTATCGCGGGGTCTATGATCTGGCCGATCCTGACAGTTCGGTCTTCATCATCTCGACCGGCCAGTCCGGCCATCCGCTGTCGCGTCACTACGACGATCTGAGCGAGCTTTGGCGTCGGGGCGAATATGTCAGCATGTCGCTAGATCCGGATCTGGCCCGCGCGGCCGCAACAGGCATCACCCGGCTCGAACCCGCCGAGGAATAAGGCGCGCGGGCTTGCATCCGGCCCCGCCATCTCCATTCTGGGACGAAACCGGCGAGGGGACTGAGCATGGCGCGCAAGATCATTATCGACAGCGATCCGGGGCAGGATGACGCCGTGGCGATCCTGCTCGCGCTGGCCAGTCCCGAGCTTGAGGTCATGGGGATCACCGCGGTCGCGGGGAATGTGCCGCTGGATCTGACGCAGAAGAACGCGCGCATCATCTGCGAAATCGCGGGGCGCGGAGATATCGCTGTCCATGCGGGATACGACCGCCCGATGCTGCGCCCGCTGGTCACGGCAGAGCATGTCCACGGCAAATCCGGCCTCGACGGTATCGATCTTTTTGAACCCTCCAGCCCGCTCGCGCCCGGCCATGGCGTCGATTTCATCATCGAGACGCTGCGTCGCGAACCCTCGGGCTCGGTGACCCTCGTCCCGATCGGCCCGCTCACCAATATTGCGGCGGCCTTTCACCGCGCTCCCGACATCATCCCCCGGATCGCCGAGATTGCCCTGATGGGCGGCGCCTATTTCGAGGTCGGCAACATCACCCCGGCCGCCGAGTTCAACATCTATGTCGATCCCGAGGCGGCGAAGGTGGTCTTTGCCAGCGGCGCGCCGCTGACGGTTCTGCCGCTCGACGTGACGCATCGCGCCGTGACCAGCCGGGCATGGGTGGAAACCATGCGCGACAGCGGCCCAGTGGGTCAGGCCGTCGCCGGCTGGACGGATTTCTTCGAGCGTTTCGACCGTGAGAAGTACGGCAGCGAGGGCGCGCCGCTGCATGACCCCTGCGCCATCGCCTATCTGCTCAAGCCCGAGCTTTTCCGCGGCCGCAGCATCAATGTCGAGATCGAGACCACGGGCGAGTTCACCCGTGGCATGACGGTGGCGGATTGGTGGCGCGTGTCAGGCCGCAAGGCGAATGCCCAATTCATGCGGGAAATCGACCGGGACGGTTTTTTCGAACTGGTGACCCGGCGGATCACGCGGCTCGACCGGGCGGGGTGATCAGGGCGTCCCGCCGCCATCGCTCTGGGACGCGGCAGGGCCAGCGCCGATGGTCGAGTCCAGACGCTCGATCACCAGATCCGTAACATCGGCTGATTCTGCGGCTACAAAGATCGCGCGCTGGTCCAGGACCACACTTGCGCCCCGCTCGCGCATCACCTGACCCAGGACCGGCAGGGCGGCGCGAAAGAAAGCCGCACGCTCGCTCTCGATCTCGTCCTGAAGCGCGCGCGCGGCCTGTTCGCGGGCGCGGCGCACCTCGACCACGCGCTTGTCGAACTCATCGGCGCGAGCGCGGAATTCTTCGGGCGAAAGCGTCGCCCGAAGCTCGGTCAATTGCTGCTCTTCGGTAGCGAACTGGTCGGCGAGCCGGTCATTTTCGGACGCGACCTCGGCGCTGCGTTTCTCCAGTTCGGCCTGAACGCGCTTGCCCCAGGCCGAGCGCGCGAAAAGCGCCTCGGCCTCGACCGTGAGGATCGCGCTATTGCCGGGGGATGTCGGGGTCTGGACCAGGATCCCTTGCGGCTGATCGCCCCCGCCCGCTTCGGGCAAGGCCGGCACCGCATCGGTTCCGGGGGCGCTCGTCTGGGCCATTCCGCCCTGCACCGTCGCTAGCAACAGGACAAGGCTTAGAATGACCGGAACGACGCGCATCAGAATTTCGTCGACAGGGTCAGGTCGAAATTCTGTTCGAGATCGTAATCTTCCTTCGCGACGGCATGCGAGAAGTTGAAGCGCAGCGGTCCCACCGGCGTGGTCCAGAAGATCGACGCCCCGACCGCGGCGCGGACATGCATGCTGTCATCGACCTCGCCCTGATAGCCCGCGGTATTGTCGAGACCCCAGACCGAACCCGCATCGGCAAAGAGGCCGCCAGCGATGCCATATTCCTCGGGCAGGCCCACCGGGAAACGCATCTCGCCCCGAACCGCCCAGAAATAGTTGCCGCCAAGCGCGTCTTCGTTCGGCGCGTCATTGTCGCGCGGACCGATGCCGTTCGGCTCGAAGCCGCGGATCTTGCCATTGCCGGTATAGCGGTCGAGGAAGCGGCTGTTCTGGTCGTCGAGCATATGCACCGCGCCCATTTCCGCCTCGCCGAGGAAGGTCACGCTTTCGCGCCAGGCCCGGCTTTCGATGCCGCCATAGAAGCCGGTCGTGACGGATTTCACATCCCCGCCCAGCCCCGCGAAATCCTGCGTCAGGCTGAACCGGTAGCTGTTGAGCGGATCGATCCCGGCAACGCGGCTGTCATAGCTGTAGGTGTAGCCCAGCGACGAGCGGAAGAAGCCGCCCTGTTCGAGATAGAGGATCGGCGAGGAGCCATCGAGGTAGCCGGTATCGGGATCGACCGCGATCGGGTCCACGTCGAACAGCGTGTCCTTGCTGAGCTTATAGCGCAGCTCAAGCCGACCGTTCTGCGAAATGGGGAATTCGAGCCCGGTCAGGAAGCCGACCGAACGGGTGTTGTAATCGGCATTGTACTGGTCGGTGGTATTGTACCAGATCTGGCCGCGCGCCTTCAGGTTGCGGCCCAGGAAATAGGGCTCGACGAAGGTGATGCCCGAGGACTGGTTATCCGCCCCCGCGGCAAAGGACAGGTTCAACTCCTGCCCGCGGCCCAGGAAATTCCTTTCCGAAAGCGAGGCGTTGAAGCCGACGCCGGTCGAGACGCCGTAGCTCACGCCGAAATTCAGGCTGCCGGTCGGCTGCTCTTCGACGTTCACATCGACAATGACCTGATCCGAGCCCGAACCCGGCCGGCTTTCGGCCTGGACATCGGCGAAATAGCCCAAGGCCCGCAGACGCTCGGCCGAGTTGCGGATCTCGCGCTGGTTGAAGGGATCGCCCTCGACCGTGTTGAACTGGCGGCGGATCACCTCATCAAGCGTGGTCGTATTGCCCTCGATGTCGATGCGCTCGACAAAGACGCGCTGGCCGCGGGTCAAGGCAAAGGTCAGGTCCAGCGTCTGGTTGCGCGGGTTGCGGGTGATACGCGGCTCGATATTGACGAAGTTCAGGCCCTTCTGGATCGCAACTGCCTCCATCCGGCGGATGGTGGTGTCGATCGTGGTCGGGCTATAGACGGCACCGGGCCGGACGCGGTTTTGCGCGTTGAAATCCGCCGCATCGACTCCCGGAACCTCGCTGATCGTGGTGACATTCCCGAATGTATAGCGGGGGCCTTCCTGGATCTGGTAGGTAATGTAGAAGGCGTCGCGTTCACGCGCGACTTCGGGGGCGACCGCCTGCACGCGGAAATCGGCATAGCCGCGCGAACGGTAGAAATCGGTCAGCAGCTTTTCATCGACGGGCAGACGATCCGGCGCGAAGGTATCGCGCTTGATGAAGGTGCGCAGGAAGCCTGCCTGCTTGGTCTGCAGCACGTTGCGCAGACGCTGGTCGGAAAAGGCGCGGTTGCCGACGAAACCGATGCGCTCGATCTCGGTCACCTCGCCTTCGCGGATTTCAAACACCAGATCGACGCGATTGCCCGAGCGTCGGATGATCTTGGGATCTACTCGGGCGGCAAGACGGCCTTCCGAGGCATAGACCCTGCTGATCTCTGCCGCGTCAGCCTCGGCCTGGGCAGGGGAAAAGACCCGGCGGGACTGCGACTTGACGATCTCGGTAAGGTTCTCGTCCTTGAGACGCTTATTGCCCTCGAAGGCGATGGCGTTGATCGTGGGATATTCCGCGACGCGCACGACAAGCGTGCCCCCGGATGGATCCAGGGTCACGGTCTCGAACAGACCGGAATTCTGCAGCCGCTGCATCGCCGCGTTCAGGTCTCCGCCGCTGACATTCTGGCCGCGGGGAATATCCAGATACGAGATGATCGTCGCCGGCTCGATGCGCTGATTGCCCTCGATGCGGACGTTGCTAAAGACATAGGCAGCGGCGGGAACGGGCAGCATCGCTGCCGGCCCGGCCACTGCCAGCGCCGAAATCAGCGCGAGCGCGCCCCTGCCGAATTTCCTGTCCGTCATTGCTGCCCCTCGTGCGTCTTGCTTGTCAGCGGGTTTGTCCCGCCAGAATTGCCCAAGTGGATAGCGCGAAGCAGCCCGGACTGTCAAAAGGCAAGGCCTTCTCAGGGACAGAAAAGATCGTTGGTGAGCCCCAGGATCATCAATGATAGCACCGCAGCCATGCCCAGAGCCGAAAGAATGTCCAGCACCCGGTCCGAGGGACGGCGTCCCGCGACCGCCTCATAGGCGTAAAACATCAGATGCCCGCCATCAAGAACCGGGACCGGCAGCAGGTTCAGGAAGCCGATGGCCGCCGAAAGCACGCCGATCCACCACAGGAAATCGCTGCCCCCCGCCGAGGCGGCCTGTCCGGTGCTTTCCGCGATCGAGATCGCCCCGCCCAGATTGCAGCTTCCGATCTGTCCCGAGATCATCGCCCAGAGCCCGGAAACCGACGAGGCGATGATGTCCCAGGTGCGCGTGGCTCCGACGGTCAGGGCCTCTACCAGCCCCATGCCGCGAGTCGCGGGATCGAAATAGGTGCCGCCTCCCGTGACGCCGATCATCCAGCGCTTCTCGTAGCCCTCGGCGGTGGGCAGGTCCTGCTCGCGCGGGGTCAGGGTGTAATCCGCCTCGCCCTCGCCCGGCCGCCAGACCCGCAAGAGCAATGGCTTGCCTTCGGCCGCGACGACATGGCTGCGCAGATCGTCGAAGCGCGCAATCGGAGTGCCGTCGATGGCCAGAATGACATCCCCCGCCTTCAACCCGGCATCCGCGGCCGGGCTGCGCGGCGCGATCCCGGTCAGAAGCGGCGGAACCGGGTCCGGGCCAGGCACGACCAGTTCCGTCCCGCCGCGCGAGACGGTCCAGTCATGGACCGGTTTCGGCGCCCCCTCAGCGGCGATGCGGCCCAGATCGGCCCAGGTTTCGACCTTGGCCCCATCAAGAGCAAGAATCCGGTCGCCGGGCTGCAAGCCCATGGCAATCCCTGCGGGCGCGGAGCGCAGCGCGCCGACCTGCGGCGTCTCGACCGGCATGCCCTGCCACATGGCGACACCGCCAAAGACCAGGATCGAGAGGATAAAATTGAAGATCGGTCCCGCCGCGACCGTGGCGAAACGCGCCCAGAGCGGCGCGCCCGGCAGGCTTTGCCGCGTCCGGGCCGGATCGACCTCCTGGCCCGCGCCCGCGCTGGCCGCGTTGCTGTCCCCCAGGAAGCGGACATAGCCGCCCAAAGGAAGTGCCGCGACCTGCCAGAGCGTGCCGTGACGGTCCCGGCGCGAGATCAGCCGCGGACCAAAGCCCAGAGAGAACACCTCAGCCTTGATCCCGGACCAGCGGCCGATGATGTAATGCCCGAATTCATGCACCGTCACGATGATCGAAAGCGCCAGGATAAAGGCGGCGACGGTCCAGACAAGCCCGCCCAGTTCGGCGATCATCCCGCTCATGCCGCACCTGCCGCGCAGGCAGCGTGGCGACGCGCCAGCCGGTCCCAGCCCAGGACCTCATCCAGATCGTCCGGAGTTTCGCCGAAACCTGCCTCTCGCGAGGACAGCGCGAGCGCGCGTTCGACTGCCGGCGCCATGTCGGTGAAGCGAATATGGCCCGCGATGAAATCGTCGAGCGCCTGTTCCTTGGCGGCGTTGAACACCGCCCCTGCCGCGCCACCCGCGAGGATCACCTCGCGCGCGAGACGGAGCGCCGGCCAGCGGCTCTCGTCAGGTTCGCGGAACGTCAGGCTGCCGATCGCGGCCAGATCCAGCGTGGGGACCGGCAGCGCCACCCGCTCGGGCCAGTTCAGCGCATAGCCGATGGCATGGCGCATGTCGGGCGGTCCCATATGGGCCATGCTCGCGCCGTCGCGATGGGTCACGAAGGCATGGATGATTGATTGCGGATGGACCAGAACCCGGATGCGCTCGGCCTCGAGGCCGAAAAGCTCATGCGCCTCTATCACTTCGAGCGCTTTGTTGAACATCGAGGCGCTGTCGATGGTGATACGCTGACCCATGTTCCAATTCGGATGAGAGGATGCCTCGGCCACGCTGGCCCCGGCCAGACGCTCGATCGGCCAGTCCCGGAACGCACCGCCCGAGGCTGTGATCGTCACGCTTTCGACATTTTCGAGATTATCCGAACCAAGCGCCTGAAAAATGGCAGAATGCTCTGAATCCACGGGCAGGATCCGGCTGCCCGATCGCGCCGCCTCGGCGGTGACGAGCCGTCCGGCCGTGACCAGGCTTTCCTTATTCGCGAGGGCCAGAGTCCCGCCCCGGCGCAAGGCGGCGATGCCCGGCGGCAGACCGGCCGCGCCGATGATGGCCGAAAGCGTCCAGTCCGCAGGCCGCGAGGCGGCCTCGATCACGGCTTGCGGACCGGCGGCAGCCTCGATCCCGCTGCCGGCGAGCGCCGCGCGCAGATCATCCAGCTTTTCGGGCAAGGCAGTCACGGCGATCTCGGCGCGCAGCGCCCGTGCCATCTCGGCCAGACGTGCGACATTCGCCGCGCCGGTCAGGGCGATGGTACGAAAACGCTCTGGCCCGCCCGCCCGCATCAAGAGGTCAAATGCACTTTCGCCGATGGAGCCGGTGGCTCCCAGCACAGTAACGCTGCGCATCCGTCAGTCTCCGATCTGCGGCAGGAGGTGAAGCAGTGCCAGAACCAGCGCCAGCAGAAGCGCGCCCGCCATCGCGTCGAACCGGTCCAGCACGCCGCCATGACCGGGGATCAGTTCCGAACTGTCCTTGGCATCGACCCGCCGCTTGAGCCAGCTTTCAGCAATATCGCCGAACTGTCCGGCGATCGCCAGAAGCGGACCGACAAGCAGAACGCCCGGCCCCGACCAGCCCGAGAGCATCAGGATCGCGGCCAGAACCAGCGCGCCGACCCAGCCTGCGAGCGTGCCGCTCCAGGTCTTCTTGGGGCTGATCGAGGGCCAGAACTTGCGTCCTCCGATCTTGCGCCCGACGAAATAGCCCAGCACGTCGGATTGAACGACGGTGGCAACGATCCATAGGATCGTGGGCAATCCCCGGATCTCGCGCAGGACGACAAGGCTGTAGCCCGCCCAGAGGATCGCCGCCGTGAAGCTTGCATAGGCCATGCGCTGGTGACGATGCGTGCCCCCAAGCCCGATCAGGATCGGGACCAGAACCAACAGCATCGGCCAGTCGCCCGGCACGGCGAGCATGGTGAACATGACCAATCCGGAGAGGATCGCGATCAGGATGGGATGATGCGAGGGATGAAACTCGGGATGGCGCCAACTGGTCAGGCGCACCAATTCCCACATCATCAGCCCGCAGATCAGCGCGACGCCCAGTTGCAGCCAGATGCCCGCGACCGCCACCATCGCGAAGCCAAGGATCAGCAGCAGCACGCCCCAGCCAAAGCGCTGGCGCAGATCCCCCCATTGTCCGCCTTTCAGCCTGCCGCGCAACCGGTCGAAAATGTTCGAATATCCCGTCATGCGCTGCCGAAACGTCGGTCGCGCAGACTGAAACGGTCGAGGATTTCGGCCAGATGATCGGGCGTAAAGTCCGGCCAGAGCGTAGGCGTGAACTCATATTCCGAATAGGCCGCTTGAAACGGCAGGAAGTTCGAGGTCCGGGTCTCGCCCGAACTGCGGATCACGAGGTCCGGATCGGGATGGCCCGCCGTATCGAGGCAGGCCGCGAAATCCGCTTCGTTTGGCTCGAATACCTCGCCCCGTGCGATCTTGTCGGCAAGCCTGCGCGAGGCGCGGACGATCTCGTCCCGGCCGCCGTAATTGATCGCCACGGTCAGGTTCAGGCGGGTGTTCATGGCCGTCTTGGCCTCGATCCCCGCCATGAGGCGTTGCAGGCGTCCATCCAGCCGCTCGCGCCCGCCGATGAAGCGCATCCGCACGCCCTCGGCCGAAAGCCCCTCGGCCTCGCGTTCGATATAGCGCGCGAAAATGGCCATGAGGCCCAGAACCTCTTCGGTCGTGCGCTTCCAGTTCTCGGTCGAGAAGGCGTAGAGCGTGAGCCAGTTCACCCCCAGATCCGGGCAGGCCCGGACCAGTTGCTTGACGCGCTCGGCGCCCTTGCGGTGACCGACCAGCCGCGGCCAGCCCTTGTTGACGGCCCAGCGGCCATTGCCATCCATGATGATGGCGACATGACGGGGCCGGGCGACGCTCGTATCGGGCAGTCTGGCTGCGGGATCGGCCATTGAGGGTCAGACCTGCATGATCTCGGCTTGCTTGGATTCGAGCGCCTGATCTACCGAGGCGATCATCTTGTCGGTCAGTTCCTGCACCGAAGATTCCCAGAATTTCTGATCATCCTCGGACATGCCCGACGATTTCGCCTTCTTGATCTGATCCATGCCGTCGCGGCGCACGTTGCGGATCGCGACGCGTGCATGCTCGGCATATTGCGCGGCCACGCGGGTCAGGTCGCGGCGGCGCTCTTCGTTCAGCTCGGGGATCGGCAGCATGATGATCGTGCCATTGAGCTGCGGGTTGATCCCCAGACCCGAATCGCGGATCGCCTTCTCGGCCTTGCCGACCAGCGCCTTGTCCCAGACGTTGATGGTGACCATGCGCGGCTCGGGGACGTTCACGGTGCCGATCTGGTTGATCGGGGTGGGCGAGCCGTAAGCGTCCACCATGATGGGTTCGACCATGCTCGCAGAGGCGCGGCCCGTGCGCAACGAGGCAAACTCGTGGCGCAGGCTGTCCATCGCCCCCTTCATGCGGCGTTCCAGGTCGTCGGTATCGATCTCAATCTCGTCGGACATGCTCGATCATGGCCTTCTGTACTGTGGTTTTCAGCGCTTTTAGCCGAGCGGCACCCGCAAGGCAAAGCCTATGCGGGCATTTTAGCCATGAACACGCGTATAAGTGCCTTCTCCGGCGAGAATCCCGCAGAAACCACCCGGTTCGTCCAGCGAAAAGACGATGATCGGCAGGTCATTGTCACGCGCAAGCGCGATGGCCGAGGCATCCATCACGCCCAGATGCTTCTGCAGCACCTCGTCATAGGTGACATTGTCATAGCGTTTGGCATCGGCGTGCTTCTTGGGGTCCTTGTCATAGACGCCATCGACCTTGGTGCCCTTGAAGATCGCCTCGCAATTCATCTCATTGGCGCGCAGGGTGGCGGCGGTATCGGTCGTGAAATAGGGGTTGCCGGTTCCCGCGGCAAAGATGCAGACGCGCTTCTTTTCCAGATGGCGGACGGCACGGCGGCGGATATAGGGCTCGGCCACCTCGTCCATGCGGATCGCCGAAATCACGCGGGTATGGATGTTCTCGGCCTCGAGCGCGGCCTGCATGGCAAGCGCATTCATCACCGTCGCAAGCATGCCCATATAGTCGGCGGTCGCGCGCTCCATGCCCTGGGCGCTGCCTTGCAGGCCGCGGAAGATATTGCCGCCGCCGATGACCATGCAGATCTCGACGCCCATGTCATGGACCGCGCGGACCTCTTTGGCGATGCGGGCGACGGTCGGCGGATGCAGGCCGTAACCTTGATCCCCCATCAGCGCCTCGCCCGAGATCTTCAGCAGCACACGCGAATACTTACCGGCGGGCAGGGTTTTATCGGACATCGAGGGAGAACCTTTCACGGGGGTGTTTCATTGTCGCGCTAAATGTCGCAAACAGGGCGCATGTTCAACCGCCAGAGCATGCGGGCAAAGTGACGCATCCCCAGTCCATCATCTCGTCTATCTCTCCCTCGAAACATGTGCTGATCGCCGGGCCGACCGCAAGCGGAAAATCCGCACTCGCGCTCGCGCTCGCGATGCAGCAGGGCGGCGTCGTGGTGAATGCCGATGCCTTGCAGGTCTGGTCCTGCTGGCAAGTGATTTCCGCCCGACCCTCGGCCGCGGACGAGGCGCTTGCGCCGCATCGGCTCTATGGCCACATGCGACCCGGCGAGGCGTTTTCCGTGGGCCAGTGGCTTGCTCAGGTACAAGACATCGTGAAGAGCGGCGAAAGGCTGATCGTGGCCGGCGGCACGGGGATGTATCTGCATGCATTGGCCAATGGCCTGGCCGAGATCCCGCCCGTCCCCGCGGAAATCCGGGCCGAGGCCGATGCGATCATCGCCAGAGAGGACGGGCTTTCGCGCATGGTCGCGGATCTGGACCCGCTGACGCGGGACCGGATCGACCTGCGCAACCCGGCCCGCGTGCAGCGCGCATGGGAGGTCCTGCGGGCCACCGGGCGCGGCATCTCGCAATGGCAGGCCGAAACCGGACCGGCGCTGATCGGGCCCGACATCTCCGAGCGGCTTGTACTGGTCTCGGACAGGGATTGGCTGGCCGAGCGCATCTCGCGCAGATTCGGCATGATGATGGAACAGGGGGCGCTGGACGAGGTGCGCGCCATGCTGCCGCAATGGCAGCCGCAGGCGCTTTGGGCGCGGGCGATCGGCGCGCCGGAACTGGTGGCCCATCTGCGGGGCGAATGCAGCCTGCCCGATGCCGTGGAACGCGCGGTGATCGCGACGCGGCAATATGCCAAATCGCAAAGAATCTTTTTCCGCAACCGGATGCGGGACTGGCGGTTAGTCAAGATGGATACTGCATCCTGATTACCACAGCTTAACCCTTCCTCAATCGAAGGGCGATAAGTTTTCGGTGATAGGGCCAAGGCGCGGTAGCCTGAAGCCACGAATCGAGAAAGCCGCCGCATGACCGGAAACCTGCGCTCGCGTGATCTTCCTCTTCCGTCCTCGCCGGCCAGCGCCGAGGATCGCCGCCTGCATGGGGCGTCCATCACCGCGGATGTGATCCTTGAACCTTCGCATCGCGACCCGCGCCCGATCCGGGGATTTGCCGGACCGGCGGCGCAAATCCAGACATCCCCGCTTTCGTCCGAGGCGCGGGCGGAACGCAACAAGCCGGGCTTTCTGCGCGTGCCGCGCAGCGACGGGCTGCGCCTGATGCCGCTCTCGGGCTTTGCCTGGGGCGGCCCCATGCGGAGCACGGTGCCGGGCGGGCAGGAACGGCGGATGCCGCGGCTGCGCGGGGATCATGTGATCCTGTTCGTCGCCAAGGGTGGGACGATCTTGGAATTCCCCCGCAAAAGCGAATTCGTCGGAGAGGGGCGGATCGCCTATATCCCTGCTGGAACCGCGTTTTCGCTGCATCCCCGCCCGGCGGTCGAAGGCTGGGCGCTCTTGCTGCCGCCCGATCTGGTGGCGGATCTTCCGGTGCCCCTGCCCTCGAGATTTCAATATGGCCTGCCGAGCCCGGCAGACGAAACATTGCTCGGTCCGGCACTGGCAGCGCTGGGACAGGACCATCTGCGCGGCTCGGTCGAGCCCCTGGCGACCGCCTGTCATCTGAGCATCGTCTCGCTGGCCCTGTCACGGGCAAGCCAGGATGTCGCCGGGGTCGAGGCGGAGCATCTGCATTCGACCGAGGGCCGAATTCTGACGGACAGTTTCCTGAGCCTCGCGGACCGCCATCTGGGCCAGAACCGCACGATCGCCGAGATGGCGCGCGATCTGGGTTGCACCGTCGCCCAATTGGACCATGCCTGCCACGAAACGCGCGGACGCAGCCCTCTGGAACTGTTATATGCGCTGCGCCTTGACCATGCCGCAGTCCTGCTGCGGGAAACGGATCTTGACGTGGCCCAGATCGCCGAGGATCTCGGCTATAGCGGGCCGGGCCATTTCATGCGCAGCTTTGCCGCAGCCACCGGCCGCACGCCCGAGGCGTTCCGGACCCTGCTGCAGGACGGTCCCGCCGCGGGCGATTAGACGCCAGGCGGAATTGCGCCAATGCGGATCATTCCTCGGACTGGTCCGGCGCGCCCGCCACGTCGTCGCCACGCCCGCGGAAGCCTTGCGCCACGACGAATTTCTCTGAGGAATCCGAGCGGCTTGCCGGCGGCTTCACATTCGCGACCTTGCGGAAATTGCGCTTCAACTGGGCCTGCATCTCGGACTCGGCGCCGCCGGCGAGGACTTTGGCGACAAACGTCCCGCCCGGCTCAAGCACGTCATAGGCAAGCTGCAACGCCGCCTCGACCAGCGCCACGATGCGCAAATGGTCCGTGCCCTTATGCCCGGACGAGGCCGCGGCCATGTCCGACATGACCACATCGGCACGCCCGCCCAGCCATTCCTTGACCTTGTCATCGGCCCCGTCGGACAGGAAATCCAACTGATGCACTTCTGCACCGGCGATTGGCTCGACCTCCTGCAGATCGACGCCCAGCACGCGTCCGACGCGCTTGCCGGATTTCTCGCCCAGAGCATTCACCCGCGGCACGGCCACCTGGCACCAGCCGCCCGGCGCGCAGCCCAGATCGACGACTCGCGCCCCGGGCACGAGAAAGCGGAACTTGTCGTCCAGTTCCATGATCTTGTAGGCGGCGCGGCCGCGATAGCCGTCCTTCTTGGCGCGCGCGACATAGGGATCGTTCAACTGCCGTTCCAGCCAGAGCGTGCTGGACAGCTTGCGCCCCTTGGCCGATTTCACGCGCACCCGCAGGTCACGCTGTCCGCGGCCCGAAGTTTTTTTCGCACCGCCCGGTTTCTTGTCGTCGCTCATCTCATGCTACCCCGTTCAATCCGTCGGGGGCCAGCACCCCGTCCTTGACCATTTGGGCATATAGCAGGCCTTCGCGCAGACCGCGATCCGCAACTGACAGTCTTTTCGTCGGCCAGACCCGCATCAGCGTCTGCAGGATCGCCGCGCCGGACATGATCAGCGCATGTCTTTCGCGGCCGATGCGTGGATCGGCGCGACGCCCTTCCGGACCAAGCGCCAGATAGTCGCGAATCACCCGGTCGATCTGGCTCGATGTCATGGTCAGCCCATCGACCTTGGTGCGGTCATAGCGGCGCAGGCCCAGATGGCTTGCCGCCACCGTGGTCACTGTCCCCGAGGTGCCGATGACCTGAAAATTCTCGTCAAAGCTCTGGCTCAGCGAATAGGGGCTGAAATCCGAGAGCATCTCTTCGAAATGCCAGGACATCAGGGCAAAGCGGCCCTCATCCTCTTCGACATCCTCGAACTGGTCGCGCAGGGTCGCGACGCCCAGAGGCACGCTGATCCAGTCCACCACCCGCGCGCCGCCCGGCTGCGGATTGCGGAACCCATCCGCCAGCCGCATGATCGCGCGCGGCCGTTCCGTCGGTTCGACCTCGGCCAGATCGATCCAGACCAGTTCGGTCGAACCACCGCCGATATCGACGACCAGCAGTTGATCCGTGCGATGGCTGACAAGAGGCGCGCAGGAGATTACCGCAAGACGGGCCTCTTCCTCGGCGCAGATGATCTCGACCGGCAGACCTGTCTCGCGCCGGATCATGCGCAGGAAATCGCGGCTGTTGCGGGCGCGGCGACAGGCCTCGGTCGCGACAAGCCGCATGCGCGTGACCTTATGCGTCTCTAGCTTGCGCCGGCACACCTGAAGGGCATGGACCGTTCGCGCCATCGAGGGACGCGAAAGCCTGCCGGATGCCTCGAGCCCCTGCCCCAGTTGGACCGGCTTCGAGAAACTGTCGATCACCTGGAACTGACTGCCCGACGGTCGGGCAATCAGCATCCGGCAACTGTTGGTGCCAAGATCCAGCGCCGCGTAAAGCGGCCCGTCCTCGGCCGGGCGGGTGACGAAAGGCTCGACCGTATTTCTCGGGAACGCGTCCGCACCCGCGGGACGCCTGGGCGTCATATCCACGCCCTCCGATTTCAAGTTGAGATCAAGTTAGCTTGCACCTTTCACCGGTTCAAGGGGTTGCGCCCCCTGCGCCCCTCGACAGGTGGCGATGAAGGGATTATGCCGCATGACATGATCGTTATCGTCGCACTCATCCTTGGCGCCGCGATCGGTTGGAGACGTGCCGCCCGCTTCGGCGGCGCGCGGGCCGACCGGCTGCAATACGCCGCCGCTCATGGCATCGGCCTGGCTGTGCTGGGCCTCTTCGCCACAATTCTACTGGCCCGGCTGGGCTGATGTTCCGACCCTTTCTCGATAGCCTGCGCCGCCACGGGGTTCCGGCCAGCCTGCGGGAATATCTGGATCTGCTTGCCGGGCTTCAGGCCGGATTGTCGGATTGGACGCCCGAGGGGTTCTACCACCTCGCCCGCGCCGTTCTGGTCAAGAACGAGGCGCATATCGACCGCTTCGACCGGGCCTTTGCCGAGGCATTCTCGGGGCTTGACGAAATCCCGCTGGACGCGCTGGTGAGCCAGGCCGCGATCCCGCGCGAATGGCTGGAAAAGCTGGCCGAGAAATTCCTGACGCCGGACGAGCGCGCAGCGATTCAGGGTCCGGGCAGTTTCGAGGAACTGATGAAACGCCTGCGCGAGCGACTGGCCGAGCAGCAGGGCCGTCATCAGGGCGGCAGCAAATGGATCGGCACGGCGGGAACCTCACCCTTTGGCGCTTACGGCTATAATCCCGAGGGTGTGCGCATCGGGCAAGACGAAAGCCGTCATCGTCGCGCGGCCAAGGTCTGGGACCGACGCGAATTTCGGGATTTTGACGATTCGGTGGCGCTTGGAACCCGCAATATCAAGGTTGCGCTCAAGCGGTTGCGGCAATGGGCCCGGCATGGCGCGGCAGAGGAACTGGACCTGCCCGGCACGATCCGCGCCAGCGCCGAGCATGGATATATCGACGTCCGGACCCGGCCCGAGCGTCATAACGCGGTGAAAGTGCTGCTGTTTCTGGATGTCGGCGGCTCGATGGACGAACATGCCCGGCAGGTGGACGAATTGTTTTCGGCCGCGCGCGCAGAGTTCAAGCATCTCGAACATTTCTACTTTCACAACTGCATCTACGAATCCCTCTGGAAGGACAATCGCAGGCGCTGGACCGAGACCATGCCGACCCGCGAGGTGATCAATCGCTATGGCCGGGACTACAAGGCCATTTTCGTCGGTGATGCGGCCATGTCACCCTATGAGATTGCTCTCGCCGGTGGCGCGAACGAACATTGGAACCCCGAGTCCGGCGAGATCTGGCTGCGGCGTCTGCGCGAGGCCTGGCCCGACAATGTCTGGCTGAACCCGCTCGCCCCGGCAGACTGGCCGCAGACAAGATCGATCCAGATGGTTCAGACGATCTTCGAGCAAAGGATGAAACCCCTGACACTCGAGGGACTGACCGAGGCCATGCGGCTGCTTGGCTAGCGCCCCGGGCGATCCCATATTGGTGACATGCTGAAATTCACGCCGATCCTTCTCATCCTGCTTTACACCGCCGCGATGTGGTATTTCTCGCTCTGGCGGCTCAAGGCCGAGTTGCAGACAAAATCCACACCGCTCGATCACCCGAGGCTACAGCCGATGCTGGCCCGGCTGGGCAAGGCGATGGATCTGCCACCGATCCGGGCTCATATCTACGAGATCGCCCCGGTCAACGGGCTGGCCGCGCCGGATGGGCGCATCTTTCTGACCCGCGGATTCATCGACCGGCTGGATCGCGGCGAGGTCACCGAGCCAGAGCTGGCCTCGGTCATTGCGCATGAGCTGGGCCATGTCGCGCATGGGCATTCGCGAAAACGCATGGTCGATTTTGCCGGTCAGAACGTGATTCGCATGGTCCTTGCGGGTCTGCTTGGCAGGCTGTTGCCCGGCATTGGCGCATGGATCGCGGGCATTGTGGCAACAGCGGTGGCCGCGCGGCTATCGCGCGAGGATGAATTCGAAGCCGATGCCTTTGCAAGCGCCCTGATGGTCAAGGCGGGGCTGGGCACCGCGCCTCAGAAAAGCCTGTTTCGCAAGCTGGAAGGACTGACCGGTGGGACAAAAGGGCAGCCGGCCTGGCTGATGTCCCATCCCAAGACCGAAGCACGCATCGCCGCCATCGAGAGACTCGAAGCGCGCTGGGGGCTCGACCGGGCTTGTCCCGCGAAATGATTGCCATATGCTGCGGCTGCAAAGCGTTCTGAGCCGTAATGACCCGACCCTTTCGCCGCCGCGTGCTTTACATTCCCGGCTACGACCCGATCCCGCCCCGGCGGTACCGCGAGCTGTACAAGCGCGAGGGCAGCGCGCAGGCCCGCATCTCGGGCTATGACCTGGACTTCGGGCCGAGGCGGGACCGCAAGGGCTTTGGCTGGGGCGTCGCGGGCCGGTTCGGTGACCAGACGAGCGAAGCCGAGATCGAGGTTCTGGTCTGGGCCGATATCGTCCAGGGCTCGATGGGTCAGTCGATCCTGGCCACCTATGATCAGCTTTGGCGCACGGCCTGGGCCTATATAGGCAGCGGCGCGCTGTTTCGCCTGATGCGACTGCGCCGTGGTCCGGTGATTGCGGCGCTCTATCCCGTGGTCATCCTGATCCTGCAATTGCTGGCGGCGCTTCTGGTCGGCGGCGCAGTGGGATGGGCGCTGGGATGGGTGACGGGTCTGGGACATTGGCTGGCACTTCCGGTCACGCTGGCCCTGTGCTGGCTGGGCCTGCGCCTGTGGCAGCGGATCGACGGCAGGATCTTTGCCTATTACCTGATGCATGATTACGCGTTCACGGCGCGGAATGGCGGGGCCTATCCCGCCGCACTCGAGGCGCGTCTTTCCGAATTCGCGACTCGCATCGCCGAGGTGCTGCAAGGTGACTGGGATGAGGTGCTCGTGGTCGGGCATAGTTCCGGAGCCTATCTCGGGGTCTCGGTCCTTGCCGATCTGATCCGGCAGGGCCATGTGCCGAAGGATGGGCCAAGGCTGGCCTTCCTGTCTTTGGGGCATGTCGTGCCGATGGCCTCGTTCCTGCCCCGCGCCAATCGCCTGCGCAGGGATTTGCGGGACCTTTCGGATCGGGACGAGTTGACTTGGATCGATGTCACCGCGCCGGGGGATGCCTGCTCGTTCGGGCTCTGCGATCCGGTGGCGGTTTCAGGCGTCGCGCCAGCCGGACGCAAGCATCCCCTGATCCTGTCCGCGGCCTTTTCGCAGACGCTTTCCCCCGAAAAACGGCGCGCCTTGCGCTTTCACTGGTTCAGGCTGCATTTCCAGTATCTCTGCGCCTTTGACCGGCCGGGAGATTACGACTATTTCGCAATCACCGCCGGCCCGGTCACGCTGGAGCAACGCTTTGCCGGACGTGCGCATTCCCCCGGCCGCATCGCCCGCCCGGTCAATCGCTGGACCGCGACATGATCCCGCCCCGACCTGCAGGACGACAGGGCAAGAGCTCGGTCTGGCGTTTTGTCCGGGACTTTCGCCATGACATCCTGACCGCGCAATCCGACAGGCTTTACCGCGCCTGGATGGCAGAGTTCCGCGGTGGCGTGGTCCACAGCTTTACCTGCAACCATCCCGACCTTGTCCAACTGATCCTGACCGGCCAGCCGCAGAATTTCCCGAAATCGCCGCGCATGGCGGCGGGGCTGGAACCCTTGCTGGGAAATTCCAGCTTCATCTCGAATGACGAGACCTGGCTTCGGCAGCGACGGATCATCAACCTGGCCTTTGAACGCGGGCGCGTGCGCCAGTCCTTTCCGGCGATGTGGGACGCGGCGCAGGCGGCGATCGCGCGGCTGGAATTGCAGGCGGACGGGAGCGAGCGCGACATCGAACCCGAAACCGCGCATCTTGCCGCCGATGTGATCTTTCGCTCGCTTTTCTCGATCCCGATCGAGGATCGCATCGCCGGTCAGGTCTTTCAGTCCTTCCGCGCGCATCAGGCGGCGCAGCCGATGGTCAATCTGGGGGCGCTGCTCGGGCTGCCCCGCTGGGCGAGGGTACACCGCCCCGGTGTGAGACGCTCGGCCCGGCGCATCAGATCCCTGATCCGCCAGCTCGTGGATGAACGCGCCGCGCGGATCGAGGCCGGCGTCGCCCCGCCGGACCTTGCCACCAAGCTGATGACCACGCCGGACCCGGAAAACGGTTGCCCGTTTTCCCGCGGCGAGATGGTCGATGAAGTCGCGACCTTTTTCTTGGCCGGTCACGAGACCGGGGCCTCGGCCCTCGCCTGGGCGCTGTATCTCCTGTCCGAGTCCCCAGAATGGCAGGACCGGGTCGCGCGCGAGGCGCGCGCGCGGCTGGCCCCGGAATTCTCATGCGTGAGGCATTTGGAAACCTCGCGCGCTGTCTTCCGCGAAGCGCTGCGGCTTTATCCACCGGTGGCCATGACCGTCCGCGAATCCCGCCACGAGGGCATCATGCGCGGGCGCAGGGTCCCGCGCGGCGCGCAGATGGTGATCTCGCCCTGGCACCTGCATCGCCATGAACGGCTATGGGACAATCCGCATGGTTTCGACCCCGCGCGCTGGGACAGCGAAAACGGCAAAGAATGCCAAAAAACCGCCTATATCCCCTTCTCGGCCGGGCAAAGGGTCTGCCCCGGCGCGGGTTTCGCCATGGTCGAGGGTCCGCTGCTTTTATCCGCCATTGTCGGAGCCTTCCGGCTGGATCCGCCTGCCACGCCGCCCCAGCCGATCATGCGGCTGACACTGCGCGGCAAGGACGGCATCCGCCTGCGGCTGCGCAGGCGGTCATGAGCCTGTAGGATCAGAGCCGGTAGATGTCCTGGAACTTGGCCTCGAGATAGTCCAGCAGAGGCGCTTCGCTCACCGGCTCGCCCGTAGCCTGTTCGATCAGATCGCGCGGTGCAAATAGGCCGCCGTGCCGCTGCATGTTCTCGCGCAGCCATTCCACGGCGGGCGAGGCATCGCCCTGCAAGAGCGCCTGACCCAGATCCGGAACGGCGGCCTGCATCGCCCTGTTCAGGCAACCGGCATAGACATTGCCAAGGGCATAGGTCGGGAAATAACCGAATAGGCCTACTGCCCAATGCACGTCCTGCAAAACACCATTTGCCGGACGATCCACCGCCACGCCGAAATCCTTGAGAAAACGTGCATTCCAGGCCTCGACCAGATCGCCGGTATCGAGCCGCCCCGAGATCAGGTCGCGCTCGAGATCGAAGCGCAGCATGATATGCAGGTTATATTGCACCTCGTCGGCTTCGGTGCGGATATAACCCGGTGTCACGCGGTTGACCGTGGCATAGAAGGCCTCGGCATCCGACACGGACAACCCGTCAAATGCGTCCGACATGCGCTGGTAAAGCCAGCCGGTAAAGGCGCGGCTCCGGCCGATCTGGTTTTCGTAGATCCGGCTTTGGCTTTCATGCGCCCCCATCGAGACCCCCCGCCCCAGCGGAGTGAAGGCATAATCGCTGTCGATACCCTGCTCGTAGCTGGAATGGCCGACTTCATGGATGGTCGAGTAGAGGCAGTTGAACGGGTCGGTCTCGACAACGCGGGTCGTGATCCGGCTGTCCTGCCAGCGCCCGGAGCTGAAGGGATGCACCGCAATATCCATCCGCCCGCGCGTCCAGTCATAGCCAAAGGCCGTGGCACAGGTCCGCGCCAGACGCAGCTGCGTTTCCTGTGCGAAATGACCCTGAAGCGGCGCGGGCTGATGCTCCGATCCCAGCACATCCTCGCGGAGCGCAACAAGCCGGGGGCGCATCGCGTCGAAAAGCGCCGATATTTCCGCCTGAGTCGCGCCCGGCTCGTAATCGTCGAGCAGCGCGTCGTAAAGATCTCCGCCATTCGCAAGGGCTGCCGCCTCTTCGCGCTTGAGCATCAGGATGTCGTTGAGAACCGGCAGGAAGTCCTCGGGCGCGTCATTGGCGCGCGCCTCGGCCCAGATGCCTTGCGCCAGCGAGGTCTGGCGCGCGATCTCGGTGGCAAGACGGGACGGCACCAGCGCCGCACGGCGAAAGTCGCGGGCGACAAGATCCAGGATGCGCTGGTCCTCGTCATCTGCCGCCTCGGCCTGATCCAGCCATTCGCCGATCCGCGGATCGTTGCGGCGCTCGTGCAAGACGGCCTCCATCGCGGCCATCTCCTCGGCGCGCTGCTCGGTCGCGCCGCGCGGCATGACGGTCTCCTGGTCCCAGCCGAGGCGCTCGGCCACGGAACTCAGCGCTTCGGTCTGGCGCTGAAAGGCAAGAAGATCGTCGAATGCGCTCATCTGACAGTTCCCCGGACGGAGGTTTCATAAGGGTAACGGGCATGGTGGCGCGCCCGCAGGATCATGGTGAAGAGCGCGACCGCGCCAAGCTGATGCGCGAGCGCCAACGGCAGCGGCGAGGCGTGCAGGACGTTCATCACGCCCAGAAGGATCTGCACCGCGAGCGCGGCCAGCATCACGCCGTAAGCCCCCCGCGTCACCGGATGGGGCGAGCGGCGCGAACGCAGGAAGACAACGAGGCCGAAGATCGTAAGCAGGTAGCCGGTCATGCGATGGATGAACTGCACCAGCGCCGGATTTTCGAAGAAGTTGCGCCAACCCAATGTGGTGTCCCAGATTTCCGCAGGAATCCACTCGCCTCCCATGGTCGGCCAACCCGTATAGGTCCGGCCCGCATCAATCCCCGCCACCAGCGCGCCGAGCAGGATCTGCAGGAAGGTCAGATGCAGAAGCCCGGTCGTCATCGAGAAGAGCTTGTCCTCACCCGCGCGGCGGGCGCGCATCAGCTGCGCCTCGGGGCGCGCGAGCGAAAGCACATACCAGACGATCAGGCCGAGGATCGCGAAGGCGAGGCCGAGATGGATCGCCAGCCGATAGGAGGCCACGCGGACCAGATCGCCCGAGAGGCCGGAATGCACCATCCACCAGCCGATCGCGCCCTGCGCGCCGCCAAGCGCGCCAAGCAGAAGCAGACGTGGGGTCCAGCCGACAGGAATCTGGCGCGCGACGAGGAAGCCAAAGAAACCGACCGCCCAGACCAGCCCGATCAGGCGGCCCAGCAGGCGATGTGACCATTCCCACCAGTAGATCTGCTTGAAGCCCCCGAGGTCCATGTCCGGATTGACCTCGGTGAATTGCGGGATGAGCTTGTACTTGTCGAACTCGGCCTGCCATGCGGCGGGGTCCATCGGCGGGATCGCCCCGGTCACCGGCTTCCATTCGGTGATCGAGAGGCCCGAACCCGTCAGGCGCGTCGCGCCGCCAAGGGCGATCATCGCCACGACCAGCACGAAAATCACCAGCAGCCACAGCCTGATCGCGCCGCGCGCACCTCGATTTCCGGCATCGATCATGCCGCCCGCAGGCGGGGTGGCGCGGGGCGTCGTCTCGGTGACTTCCTGAAAGACGGGACGTCTTGCCATGTCAGCTTCCTTGTCGCTTGACCGAACCTTGACCGGCCTCGGCCCGGAAATCAATCAATCGCGGCGGGTGAGTTGCCGCAGCATGCCGTGGAAAATGCGGGTGTCGGCGCGGGTCAGCGGCAGGCGCGACCACAAGTTCCGCAGCGTAAGCTTCATCGCCGGAGCCTTTTCCGGCGGGAAGAAGAAGCCGGAATCCGTGAGCTTCTCCTCCCAGTGATCGGCGAGTTTCTCGATCTCGATCCGGGTCGCGGGGACCTCGCCATCGGGGCGGCGGCCCTGCGGCGCGGGCTGGGCGGGAAGGCTCTCGCGCGACCATTCATAGCCATTGAGCAGGACCGCCTGCGCGAGGTTCAGCGAGGGGAAATCCGGGTTCACCGGAACGGTGATGATGGCATTGGCGCGGGCGACGTCGTCGTTTTCCAGACCGGCGCGCTCGGGGCCGAAGATGATCGCCGTGCGCTCGCCCTGCCCTACGCGCGCGCGCGCGTCGGACATGGCCGTGGCGGGCGTCAGCACGGGCTTGGTCAGCTCGCGGCCGCGCGCCGTGGTGGCATAGGCATAGTCGATATCGGCCATGGCCTCGGCCAAGGTCGGATAGACCCGCGCCTGGTCGAGCACCTTGCCCGCCGCGCCCGAGGCCATGGCGATCGCCTTGGGATTGGGCCAGCCGTCGCGGGGCGCGACGAGGCGCATGTCGGTCAGGCCGAAATTCAGCATGGCGCGGGCCGCCGCGCCGATGTTTTCGCCCATCTGCGGGCGCACGAGAATGATCGCTGGTTCCATATTCGTCGCCATATCGCCGCCGCGACCTACTGGCAAGGCGCGCGGCGCTGCGCTATCTGAATGGGGAACACAGGATGACAGCGCCATGACAGACCAGCCGAATACGCCTCAACTCTATCTCATCACGCCGGTCGGGGCGGCAGCCTCGACGGTGGGTCCGCTCATCGCGGACGTCATGGACCGTTTCCCGGTCGCCTGCCTGCGCATTCCGGGCACCGGCTCCGAGGACGAGCTTGGCCGCATCGCCGATCTTGCACGCGAGATCGCCCATGCCCGCGACGTCGCCGTGGTGATCGACGACCATATCCAGCTTGCCCTGCGGCACGGTCTGGACGGCGTCCACCTGACCGATGGCGCGCGCAGCGTGCGCTATGCCCGCAAGGAGCTGGGCCCCGACGCCATCGTCGGCGCCTTCTGCGGCTCGTCGCGCCATGACGGGCTGAACGCCGCCGAGGCCGGCGCCGATTACGTCAGCTTCGGCCCCTGCCGCTCGACCGCGCTTGGTCATGGCGAGATCGCCGAATTGGACCTTTTCCAATGGTGGTCCGAGATGATCGAGGTTCCCGTCGTCGCCGAAGGCGCGCTGACTCCGGCCCTGATCGCGCAGCTTGCGCCGCTGAGCGACTTCATCGCGCTTGGCCCCGAGATCTGGTCCGAGGGCGACCCTGCCGAGGCGCTGGGAATGCTCTGGCGCTGACGCGTCTGACGGGCAGATCACGCCAGAAGAACACCCGCAGGGCGAAAGCGACGCGCATCCGCGCCCTGCGGCACGCCAAGCACTTGCGCATGTCATGGACGCGGCCTAAAGCCTGCCCATGACACAGCATCAGCGCCTCCTCATCATCGACTTCGGCTCCCAGGTCACGCAGCTGATTGCGCGCCGCCTGCGCGAGTTGAGCGTCTATTGCGAAATCCACCCGTTCAATGCCGTGGATGACGCCTTTCTGAAAGAATTCGCCCCTCAGGCCGTGATCCTGTCGGGCGGCCCCGCCTCGGTGACCGAGGCGGGGTCTCCGCGTGCGCCGCAGAGCCTGTTCGACATGCAGGTTCCGGTCTTCGGCATCTGCTATGGCCAGCAGGTCATGATGGAGCAGCTGGGCGGCCGCGTCGAATCCGGCCACCATGCCGAATATGGCCGCGCCTTCATCGCGCCCGCCGAGGGCCACAAGGGCGACGGCATCTTCGCGGGCCTGTTCGATACCGGCCGCGAAGAGGTCTGGATGAGCCACGGGGACCGCGTCACCCAGCTCGCCCCGGGCTTCGAGGTCATCGGCACCTCGCCCAACGCGCCCTATGCGATGATCGCCGACGAGGCGCGCAAGTTCTTCGCCGTGCAGTTCCACCCCGAGGTGCATCACACCCCGAACGGCCGCATCATGCTGGAGAACTTCATCCGCATGGCGGGCTTCACCGGCGACTGGACCATGGCCAGCTATCGCGAAGAAGCGGTCCGCAAGATCCGCGAGCAGGTCGGCGACAAGCAGGTGATCTGCGGCCTGTCGGGCGGCGTCGACAGTTCGGTCGCGGCGGTGCTGATCCACGAGGCGATCGGCGACCAGTTGACCTGCGTCTTTGTCGATCACGGGTTGCTGCGCCTCAACGAGGCCGACGAGGTCGTCACGATGTTCCGTGACACCTACAATATCCCGCTGATCCATGCCGATGAGAGCGATCTGTTCTTGGGCGAACTTGAGGGCGTCTCGGATCCCGAGGTCAAGCGCAAGACCATCGGCAAGCTCTTCATCGACGTGTTCCAGAAATACGCGCACCAGATTGAAGGCGCGGAATTCCTCGCCCAAGGCACGCTTTACCCCGACGTGATCGAAAGCGTTTCCTTCAGCGGCGGCCCCTCGGTCACGATCAAGTCGCACCACAATGTCGGCGGTCTGCCCGAAAAGATGGGTCTGAAGCTGGTCGAGCCGTTACGCGAGCTGTTCAAGGATGAGGTTCGCGCACTCGGTCGCGAGCTCGGCCTGCCCACGAAGTTCATCGGCCGCCACCCCTTCCCCGGTCCGGGTCTTGCGATCCGTTGCCCCGGCGAGATCACCCGCGAAAAGCTGGAAATTCTGCGCAAGGCGGATGCGGTCTTTATCGACCAGATCCGCAAGCACGGGCTCTACGACGATATCTGGCAGGCATTCGTGGCGATCCTTCCGGTTCGCACCGTAGGCGTGATGGGCGACGGGCGCACCTATGATTTCGCCTGCGCCCTGCGCGCGGTGACTTCGGTCGACGGGATGACTGCTGACTACTATCCCTTCAGCCACGAGTTCCTGGGCGAGACGGCGACGCGGATCATCAACGAGGTCAAGGGCATCAACCGCTGCACCTATGACATCACCTCGAAGCCGCCGGGCACGATCGAATGGGAGTAACGGCAGCGATGACAAGCAGCTAGGCGTTCGGATAGCTGACGAAAAGGCCAGCTTACATCGCGCTTTCAGCGCTGCTATCTGTCATCTTGTAAAGATCGTGCTGTTACCTGTTTACGAAACTGCCCGGCTTCTGCCGGGCAGTTTTGTTTTTATCGGATGGCTTCTTACCGGGCGTTGCACGCGCCTCTCGGGCAACAGGAAAGGATCGGCCTGATACTGGCGCGAAATCTGCATCGCACCCAGGAGCACGTCATGCCCAGCAAAGCCACCGTCCACGGCGTCCTGATGGACGCCTCTCTGAACCCGATCTCCGCCGGAAAAATCATCGCGACGCTGAACGGCTCGGACATGTTCGATGGCGGCGTCCGCATCGTCACCCAGAAAATCGAAGCCACCACCAATGCGGATGGCGAGTGGGCGATCGACCTGGTGGTGAATGGCGAAGGCCATGACGGGACAAGCAGTTGGATGGTCGAGGGCTATAACCAGTTCGTCTCGAAAGTATTCGAGCTGAAATCCCTGTTCATCGCCACCGCATTGCCGATCGCCATCGGTGACCTCGAGCGGACCAGCGCCCAGAATCTCAAGGCCAGCAAGGAGGCCGGGTCGAGCCGCCTGCTGATCTGCAGCCGCTACGAGGAATATCTGGATCTGCCGCAAAGCCAGCGGCGCGATACGGATGTCGTGCTGGTGAAAGGAGTCTGAGATGGCGTTGGAAACGATCGACAAACTGGACCTCAGGACGCTGGATGGCATCAGCGCAATCTGGGTGATGGGCGAGCCAGCCGCGCTTTATGATGGCCTGGGCAATCTTTTGCACGGAACGCCCGAGAATACGCCGCCCGAGGTGCTCGCCCCACCCAGCATTCTGCCCGCTATCGCCGTACCGGGTCAGACCATCTCACTTTTTCTGGGTGAGGCAAGCGGCAGCCCGGAACCTGTGGCGGAATGGGATTTCACGCTGGACGGCGTTTCCATTCGCGATCGGCTCGATGGCGAGGCCTTGACGATGGAACTCGTCGAAACAGGGATCTATGCCTTGCAGGTGACCTGGACGAATGCGGCAGGAACGCTCATCGCGGAAACTGCCAGCCTGACGGTTGCGGCGGTCGAGGCTCCTGCCATCGACTATGCGAATGTGGCCCTTGCCTACTTTGATGCAGGAACGACGATTGCGGGAACGGCCCAGGATGTGACAGCGCTGAACACCACGGGCAGCGGCGGCTTTGTCCTCGCCAAGACCGGGACCGGAAGTGCCGTGCAAATGACCGAGGCGGGCTTGGTTTTCGCCGATGGCAGCTATCTGCAATCTCCGATCCTTGCGAACCAGCCCACGACCGACGGACTCTTTGTCGTCGCGGATGTCACACTGACGGGTTACGGGTCGAATATCGGGCAGATCATCGACGGCACCGGCGGCCATGTCAAATTGCGCAATAATGCCGGCACGATGCAATCGACCGGTGTTGACGACAACTCTGTCAATCTGGGGCTGGGCGCGGCTCAGTACGGCAACCGCATTATCCTGGCGGCAGAGATCGACGATCTGACCGACACGCTCAGCGGATATGACGTCACCGGCAACCTGCTTTCCGTTGCCCATGCCGGACTGACGGATCCGTCGGTGACGCGCTTGTCGGTCGGGCGATATCTCAAGGGGACGATACACCGGCTCGCGGTCTTTGGTCGCCCCGAGGGACAGCCCTGGAATGTGACCATGCGCGAGGTGGTCGAGGATTTTCAGCAGGGGGCGTGACGGCCCCCAGGCCAACCGTCACATCTCTGGACATCCTGCCCGTCTATGGCCAGAGCGAGAACCGGGCTATTCCGGACGATCTGGCAGCAGCACTCGACGCCGCCACGTCCGAGCAAGCCTATTACACCTTCGGGATGCGTGACATGTCCGGCAATTCGGTCGGACCGCAAGGGGCTGGCCTGGCCGAGATAGATGCGGCCCATCCTGCCCGCGGCTTCCTGTCAGCCGCACGGCAGGGTCGCGTGTCGCCCGCTTATACGTTCCAGTTCTGCCGCGCGGCAGCGTGGCGCGACCAGGAGAATGCCGCATCCGGCGTGCTGATCGGGGACAATGGCTTTGGCGGCCGCGACATCGGCGAATGGTCCGTTCAAGCCAGCAGCCCGCTGGGTCGCAACCAGATCCACTGGCTGCGCGAAAGCGCAAGACTTGCCAGCGAATTCGGCATTCGGCTGAATTGCCCGCATGTCCTCTTGTTCCAGGGCACGAGCGCCAAGGACAAGCCCGGCTCGGAATACAGGTCCGGCTTCGAGGCAGCCCATACCGGCACGCTTGCCTCGGTGCGGGAAATCCTTGGTCAGGACCCGCGATTGATCGTGGTGGTGAATGGGGCGGATGTGAACAGCATCGGCGACCGCTATGACACACCGGGCGTCCAGTACCGTATCGCGCTCGAACATGGCGGTATCCTGGCGACTTGGCAGCGCGCCTTTCCGATCAGTGATCGCAACATCCATCCCGATGGCGCGACGCAGGTCCTGATCGGCGAGACATGCGCCTGGGCAGCAGCCGAGATCGAAGCCGGGAAGGAATGGAACATCACCTATTCCGTCGCGCGCGAGGGTCGCATGGTAAGGGTCGATTTCGTCCTGCGCCCCGGCGAGACCCTGATTGAACGTCATGGGCTCTATGAGCATTTCGGAGGTGCGGCGACCTGCGCCAATTTCGGCTTCGAGGCCGAGGGCGGCATCCTGGAAGCCACGGTCGACTGGGGCGGTGGCAGCGTGACCCTGACCCTGGCATCGGACGATTCGTCCTGGCTTCGCTTCGCCCATCAATTTCAGGACTGCTCGGGTTTCCTGGACGATTTGGGCCGCAGCATGTCGGCGCATCGCAGCACGCTCTTTGCCAGCGAAAGCCGCGCTTCGCGCTTCGTGCAGGGCGAACAACTCTGGCGGCCCTTGCCAGGGTTTCGCGGAACCTTCGTCGGGGACCAGTTCCTGCCGGAGTTCTGAGGCGTTCCAGTGGCCCTCTGCCGTATCAGTCCAATCCTGAAATGGCGTGCGGTCCCTGTCGCGCTTGGGCTTCAGATCAGCGGCAGGACATACCGCTATGGCAGGCAGGCTCTGACCGGCGCGCTTTTTTGCGCAGGTCTGTCAGGCCTTGGAACCCAGGGCCAAGAAGGGGCATATGAGGCGAATACCGTGTTCGGCAACCCGGCCAGCGATGAAGGCAAGTGTCGCGCTTGAGGTTTCGTGGCCCACTGTGCGAGAAAAGCCGAGGCCTTGTTCGTCACTTCAACCTCTTCTTTCAGGCGAAGGGGCTCGCGGCGCAATTCGGCCAGTTCGACCGCCTCAACTTACTGTCGCTGCAGAGCTTCGGGCAGTCGGCACCTGCGCCCCAGCCATCCGTCACTGAATTTGTGCCAGAACGTGTGACAGCAGAACAGACTAACCCCAGCAAAACAAGGCGTTCCTTTGGTTGCTGGGGTAAATCTGGTGGGCGATAACGGATTTGAACCGCTGACATCTTCGATGTGAACGAAGCGCTCTACCGCTGAGCTAATCGCCCGATGCCGGCTAGATAACGGGACTTGGATCGGGCTGCAAGCGGAAAGCGACGGAAAAATCCGTGGAGAAATTCATTCTTCCTCGACCTCTCCAGCATCGTTTTCGCGCCGACGCCGCAGACGAAGTACGATCACATCCGAGCCTGAAACATCCTTTTGCCGACTTATCCTGGCACGTCCAAGCGGCGGCAGGGCAAGCGTATGGCCGGCCGAGATCGCCATGCCCAGTTCGGCAAGCGTCGCCTCAACAATCGGCTTGACCTGGGCGTTCTTCTGCCCCGTCCGCTGAGCGATCCGGGCAATCAGCTGCCTTTTCTGCAAGACTTTTGCCGCGCCCGGCCCCTCCTGCAAGGAGGCATCCCCATTTCCCTCGCTTTCGCGGTCGCTGCCTCGATCCGTCATCATGTCCCCTCGGCTACCGGCAGGTCACTGACAAAAAAACCGCGCGAGGTTTCCCTCGCGCGGTCGAACTCTCTTAATGTGCGACAGCCGCTCCGCCGCTGCCTTGGTCTCGACCGGCGGCTAGTCTGCTGGCTTCCGCGGCCTCTTCGGCCGCTTCATCCCATTCGACGGGTTCGGGCGCGCTGACCAGGGCCTGGCTCAGGACCTCGCGGACATGGCTCACCGGAATGATCTTGAGCCCCTGCTTCACATTGTCGGGGATCTCGGCGAGATCCTTTTCGTTATCCGCGGGGATGAGCACGGTCTTGATGCCCCCGCGCAGCGCGGCGAGCAGCTTTTCCTTGAGCCCGCCGATGGCGAGGACATTGCCACGCAAGGTCACCTCGCCGGTCATGGCGACATCCTTGCGCACGGGAATCTGGGTCAGCACCGACACGATCGAGGTCACCATGGCGATCCCGGCCGACGGACCATCCTTCGGCGTTGCCCCTTCCGGAACGTGGACATGGATATCCACCGTCTCGAATTTGGGCGGCTTGATCCCGATCGCGGGGCTGATCGAGCGGACAAAGGACGATGCCGCATCGATCGATTCCTTCATCACGTCGCCCAGTTTCCCGGTCGTTTTCATCCGACCCTTGCCCGGCAGTTTCAGTGCCTCGATCTGCAGCAGGTCGCCGCCCACCTGGGTCCAGGCAAGCCCGGTCACCACGCCGATCTGATCGTCCTTTTCAGCCAGACCGTAGCGATGACGCCGCACGCCCAGATACTCCTCGGCCTTGGCGGGGTCGATCGACACCGATTTGCTCTTGCCCTTGAGGATGTCGGTCACCGCCTTGCGCGCGAGCTTGGCGATCTCGCGTTCCAGCGAGCGCACGCCAGCCTCGCGGGTGTAGTAGCGGATCACATGGGTCAGCGCGTCATCCGAGACCGAGAATTCGCCCTTGCGCAGGCCATTCGCGGTGATCTGCTTGGGCAGCAAGTGCTGGCGCGCGATCTCGCGTTTTTCATCCTCGGTATATCCGGCAAGAGAAATGATCTCCATCCGGTCAAGAAGCGGCCCCGGCATGTTGTAGCTGTTGGCCGTGGTTACGAACATCACGTTGGAGAGATCGTATTCCACCTCGAGATAGTGGTCCACGAAGGTCGCGTTCTGTTCCGGATCAAGCACTTCGAGCATCGCCGAAGCCGGGTCGCCACGGAAATCCTGTCCCATCTTGTCGATCTCGTCGAGCAGGATGAGAGGATTGGTGGTCTTGGCCTTCTTCAGCGCCTGGATGATCTTGCCCGGCATCGAGCCGATATAGGTGCGGCGATGGCCGCGAATTTCGGATTCGTCGCGCACCCCGCCCAGACTGATCCGGATGAACTCGCGCCCGGTGGATTTCGCGATGGAACGGCCAAGGCTGGTCTTGCCGACGCCCGGAGGGCCGACAAGGCAGAGGATCGGGCCTTTCAGCTTGGTCGAACGGTTCTGCACCGCGAGATATTCGACGATGCGTTCCTTGACCTTTTCGAGGCCATAGTGATCGGCATCGAGCACTTGCTCGGCCTTGCCCAGATCCTTACGGATCCGCGACTTGACGCCCCAGGGCAAAGACAGCAGCCAGTCGAGATAGTTCCGCGAGACGGTTGCCTCGGCCGACATAGGCGACATGGACTTGAGTTTTTTCAGTTCCGCATCGGCCTTTTCACGGGCTTCCTTGCTGAACTTGGTGCTGGCGATCTTTTCCTCAAGTTCGGCCAACTCGTTCGAGCCATCCTCGCTATCTCCCAGCTCTTTCTGAATGGCCTTCATCTGCTCATTCAGATAGTATTCGCGCTGGGTCTTCTCCATCTGCGTCTTGACGCGGGACTTGATCTTCTTCTCGACCTGCAGCACCGACATCTCGCCCTGCATCAGGCCATAGACCTTTTCCAGCCGCTCTGCCGTGTTGAGGGTTTCCAGAAGGTCCTGTTTCTTGTCGAGCGCAATGCCCAGATGACCGCTGACCAGATCGGCAAGCCGCGCAGGCTCGCGCGCCTCAGAGACGGCCGAGACGACCTCTTCGGGGATGTTCTTGCGCACCTTGACGTAGCGTTCGAACTCTTCGGCCACCGCGCGGGTCAAGGCGGTACGCGTCTCTTCATCGCCTTCGCTTTCGGCGAGAGTTGAACAGCTGGCCTCGAAATGGCTGTCATTGGCGACGAAATCCACGATCCTCACGCGCTCACGGCCCTCGACGAGGACCTTCACCGTGCCGTCGGGCAATTTGAGCAATTGCAGCACATTGGCCAGAACGCCGGTGCGGAAAATTCCATCGGCCGTGGGCTCGTCCACGGCTGCATCCTTTTGCGCGGCAAGCAGAATGGGGCGATCCTGCTCCATCACGGCTTCCAGCGCGCGTACCGATTTCTCGCGCCCGACAAAGAGAGGCACGATCATGTGCGGAAAGACCACGATGTCGCGCAAGGGCAGGACAGGATAGGTGGTTTCTGCGAATTCGTTCATGGAATCATTCCTTTCTCGCCAAGAGTCATGGCCCCGGACACGGCAGCGCATGGCTCCTGCTTTGGGACAAGATAGGAAGGCCGGGCGCGAGGTTCAATGGTTCATTCGTTCCCGTTTAGTTCCCAAGATCATGAAAAAAGCCCCCGCAAGTTGCGAGGGCTACCCTTATCAGTCGTGTATTAATAATCGGCGAAGGGCGACGTCAGGCCCGTTCGCGAGCGAAATCATCAAGCCGACGCTCGGTCTCTTCCTTGGTCCAGCCATATTTTTCCTGAAGCTTGCCAGAAAGCTGGTCCTTGCGGCCGTCGATTTCGGTCAAGTCGTCATCGGTCAGTTCGCCCCATTTTTCCTTGATCGAACCTTTGACCTGATTCCACTTGCCTTCAACAATATCCCAGTTCATCGCGCTTCCTTTCCTTCTGGTCGCAAAGCGTAGTGAAAGGAAAACCGGGAAAGCGGCCGCCCGGTTGCATGGCCCACGCGGATGTGAGCCCGCCGTGAACGGGGCGCTGCTTCAGGATTTTGCGGTGGTACCCGAGGTCGGACTCGAACCGACATGTATTTCTACGGCGGATTTTGAATCCGCTGCGTCTACCATTCCGCCACTCGGGCCTGAGCCCCCGACTAAGGGGCTGCACGGGGTTTTGCAAGAGGCCGTTTCAGCCCAGACCAAGCTTTGTGAGACGTGCCGCACGAAGTTGCGCGAAATCATCACCCGCGTGATATGAGGAACGGGTCAGCGGGGTCGCCGACACCATCAGGAAACCCTTGCCATATGCCGCCTTTTCGTAAGAGGCGAACTCCTCCGGGGTGACGAAGCGGTCCACTCGGTGATGTTTCGGCGTCGGCTGAAGATATTGCCCGATGGTGATGAAATCGATATCGGCAGCGCGCATATCGTCCATGACCTGCAAGACGCCTTGCCGGTCCTCGCCCAGACCCACCATGATGCCCGATTTGGTGAACATCGAGGGATCGAGCTCCTTCACCTTTTGCAGCAGGCGCAGCGAGTGGAAATAGCGCGCCCCGGGACGGACCTCGGGATAAAGGCCCGGAACGGTTTCCAGATTGTGGTTGAAAACGTCGGGACGGGCCTCGACCACGGTTTCCATCGCCCCCGGATCGGATTTCAGAAAATCCGGAACCAGAACCTCGATCGTGGAGGTGGGGGAACGGTGTCGGATGGCACGGATGGTCTGTGCGAAATGATCCGCACCGCCATCGCTCAGGTCGTCGCGATCGACAGAGGTGATGACGACATGCTTCAGCCCTAGCTTTTGCACGGCATGGGCGACCCGCCCCGGCTCGAAAACATCCAGCGCCTGCGGCTTGCCGGTCGCGACATTGCAGAAGGTGCAGCCCCGAGTGCAGATCTCGCCCATGATCATCATGGTGGCATGACCCTGGCTCCAGCATTCGCCGACATTCGGACAGCCCGCCTCTTCGCAGACGGTCGAAAGGCGGTTTTCGCGCATGATGTCGCGCGTCTGCTTGTATCCTTCCGAGGTCGGGGCCTTGACGCGAATCCACGAGGGTTTCTTTGGCTGGTCCTGATCCGGGCGGTGGGCCTTTTCAGGGTGGCGTTGGTCGGGCATCCGGAGATCGCGCACGGTGCATCCTTTCGGTCACGATTGGCGCAGAGATAGCCTTTGGCTGGGCCGATGGCAACGCCAGCCCGCAAATGACGGCGCGCAATGCGAAACCCCGGCGCCCCGCATCGCGTGTCAGCCCGCGTCGTGCGCGCAATCTTAGCGTCACATTTCCGTCTGCGGCCAAGGCGCGGCAAACGGGACAGTCAGCCGATCAGCGGTGCGCCGGTGCCATAGTTTTCGCGGTAATGGCGTTCGAGCCGCATCAGGGCAAGGCGCAGGACGATCTTGCCCGAGCGCGCCGACCAGCCCAGACGCCGTTCCGTCATCTCGATCCCTTCGAGAAAGCAGCAGACCCGCAGGCACATGTCCCCGAGCCCGGGACCCAGTTCGCGGAGCGCCGTGGCCACCCGGTTGCGGGCCGTCTCGGAGCCGCCGCCGTAACCCTCCCCGTGGCGCGAGGCATCAATTCCCGCCGTCAGGAAACCATCCCAGTTTTGGGTGATGCGCGGCCCCATCTGGGCCAGTTCGAAATCTTCGCGCAACCGCTCGCCGGCAGCCACCAGCTCGGGTGAAAGAAAAGGATGCCCATTCGCCTCGCGCCGCCGCGCCAGCATCAGCAGCGGACTTTCGGCAAGATTGACGCGGCTGCGGCGTCGCCGACCATCTTCGGGATCGGTGATCTCGCGATCGCCCCAATGGCGGTGCCGCTCGGCATGATCGAAACCCGTCGCTGCCTCGGCAAAGCCTGCGTCGCTTGCCTCGCCGATCAGAGATGGGGAAACCGGGCGGGCATCGACAAAGTCGCTTTCCTGCGGCATCGCGCCCCGTCGACGGGCGGCGATCAGGCTGCGCAAAACCTCGCGCCCCTGCCCGGAAATCACATAGCGGCAAAGCTTGCCCTGCCCCACCAGTTGCAGCCATGACCGCATCGCCATGTGTTCCGCAAGCGCCCGGTCCAGAATCGCGGTCCGGATCTCGTCACGAACGACAATCCCTTTTTCCATGCCATCGGCGATGACAAGCTGGGCACCCGGCTCGGCCAATCGCCTGAGGATCCGCGCGATCTGGGTCGTGCCGCTGGGACCGAGCAGGGCAATCGGGGGCGTTGCCTTTCCCGCCTGCGCCACCCGCTCGATGCCCTGATCGACCAGCGGATCGTCACGGCGTGCCTCGAAGCGGCGGATCCGCCGCATCACCGTCGAGGCATGGCACCCCAGATCGCGCGCAATGGCACGGATCGACTCGCCGTCCTCGACATGCCGAAGATAAAGACGCAGATCGCTGTCTTCGGTTTCGGCCGACCCCTGCCCCGACAGCGCCGCGCCGGGCGAGCCGTCGACCCTGGCCAAGCCCGGTTCCGAGGATTTCCCTCCGGGCAGGCCGGCCAAAACGATTCCCAGGGCCAGATCTGCTGTCTGAATGGTCATGGTCATTCCTTCGCTTCTTGAGGCGCCGGCGATTACTCGCCTATGGGTTGTATATCTTGTCGCCGTCCGGAGGTATCCGTTCCCGGCGTTTTGATATTTTCCTAACAATCCCTAAAGAATTCTTGCCGCAGCGCGCGCTTGACCGGAACGGCGCGCAACACACGCTATGGTTGATAAAGGATTTCTCCGTCACCAGCCGGAGGGTCCGAAATGACGATGCTGACGAATGTGGTTCCGTTCCGAAAAGCGGTCTCGGCGGGCGAGTTTCGTCGCCCCCCCATTCTCCTGCGCACGGCGCGAAGCGGCATGAGAACCTTTAATCGGGCGCGGGAGTTGCCGCGACTTCTGGGAGGCGATCAATTATGCGCACCCGCAGAGACCCTGCCCCGCCTGAGGCAGTTGGAAGCGCGTCAGGACGAATTGCGCCGGGCCGCCGAGCCGGGATACGACCTGCATCGTCACGTGATGTTGCTGATCGCAATTCTTGCCGAAACCGCCCTGGCGAATTCCGACGGGCTTACCTTGCCCGGAACAGCGATCCGAGCACGCCCCTGACCAGCGCTTGTCCGGTGCGGGTGCCAAGCTGTCGGGCCAGACTTTTGCCAAAGGCCGACGCGATCGTGTCACGGTTCGAACTGCGCCTGGCCGGCTTCTCGTCGCGTTCGATCTGGATGGAGGGATCATAGCGCCGCCCGCGCTTGTGCTCGCGGTCCATCTGCCACAGATCCTTATCCGACGCCTCGGCCTCGGCCTCGACGACCTCTTGCGCGGCGGCTTCGGCCCGGCGGGCAAGAATTTCCGTCGCGGATTCCCGGTCCAGCCTCTCGCCATATTTCGCGCCCATCGGCGAGGCTGCGATGATCTCGCCGCGCTCACTTTCGGTGATCGGGCCAAGTTGCGACTGGGGCGGGCGAATCAACGTGCGCCGCACCATGCCCGGAACGCCCTTGGCCTCGAGCAGCGAGGAGACGGCCTCGCCGGTTCCGACATTCTGGATCGCCTCGGCGGTGTCGAAAGCGGGGTTGGGGCGGTAATTCTCGGCCGCGAGGCGCAACGCCTTCTGATCCTTCGCGGTAAAGGCGCGCAGCGCATGCTGTATGCGATTGCCCAATTGGCCCAGAACCGCCTCGGGCAGATCCGCCGGGTTCTGGCTGATGAACCACAGGCTGACCCCTTTCGAACGGATTAGCCGCGCCACCTGTTCGATCTTGTCCACCAGCGCAGGCGGCGCATCATCGAACAAGAGATGCGCCTCATCGAAGAAAAAGGCGATGCTGGGTTTCTCCGGATCGCCCAGTTCGGGCAATTGCTCGAACAATTCGGACATGAGCCAAAGCAGGAATGTCGCGTAGAGCCGTGGCGCATTCATCAGCTTCTCAGCCGAAAGGATGTTGATCATTCCCTTGCCCGAATCGCCGAGCCGCATCAGATCGGCCAGATCCAGCGCCGGCTCGCCGAAAAGACGCGCGCCGCCCTCATTTTCCAGCACCAACAGCGAGCGCTGGATCGCGCCCACCGAAGCAGTCGAGACATTGCCGTATTTCAGGCTCAACTCCTTGGCATTCTGACCGACCCAGACCAGCATGGATTGCAGATCGCCCAGATCCAGAAGCGCGAGCCCCTCTTCGTCAGCAACGCGAAAGGCGATGTTGAGCACCCCCTCCTGAGCATCTGTCAGGCCCATCAGCCGCGACAGGAGCAACGGCCCCATTTCGGCAAGGCTCGTGCGCACAGGATGACCCCGTTCGCCCCAGACATCCCAGAATGTGACCGGAAAGGCCTGATAGTCCTGAGCTATTCCGATCTGTTCTGCCCGCTTGCGAAACGCCTCATCCTGACCCGCGTCTCGTCCCCCGGCCAGGGCGATCCCGGCAAGATCCCCTTTCACATCCGCCATGAAGACCGGCACCCCGGCGGCGGAAAAGGATTCTGCCAGGGTCTGCAGGGTGACGGTCTTGCCGGTGCCCGTCGCTCCGGCGATCAGCCCGTGGCGATTTGCATATTTCAAGAGAATTCGTTGCGGTTCTCGGTATTCGTCACCGCCCCCGCCAATTGTGATCGTTCCGGCGTCAAGGTCGAGGATCTCGGCCATACTGTCCCTCGGGCTGATAAAAAATCACTGTGCCATACAAAAGGAGAATACAAGCGAAACCATTTTGTGTCAGTGTAGTTATGCCGGGTAGCCGGGAGCTTATCCCTATCCCGGCTTTCCTCCCTGTTGGACTGCCGCGCCACTCTGGCGCGGCTTTTTTTTTGCCCCCTTGCGAAGAGGGACATGCCAAAAACTGACCTTTAGGACAGTTGACGACCCATGCGGGGGCATCTAGCTTTCGGGCCAATGAAGACCGGCCAGTCCGGCAGGGAAGGGAAGCAAGGGGGTCCGAGGCAACCATTCGCCTCGGGCCCTTTTTTTTCATATGGTTGAAAGCGGTTCTGCAGGTCGGGCCTTGAGCCGCATTCTGCGCCTGCAAAAACACAAAGTTGAGGCCCCGACGCGTTTTCAATCCCTGACAACTTACCCCGCGCATGGTAGGACCGGTTCCGAAAACCTGGACCAAAGGAAGAGAACCATGGCCAACAGGACGTCCTCGGCGCTGATCGCCGCCATCTTTGCCATCGCCGGTTCGACGGCAGGCGTCATGGCGCAGGAGACCCCTGCCCCCGCTGCCGAGGCTCCTGCCGCCGCAGCGCCTGCCGCGCCGGCTGCAAGCCCGGCGGAGGCGAATCCGGCCGCCCAAGCGCCCGCCGCCCCGGCTGGCGAAGCTGCGGCCCCGTCTGCCGGCGAGGCTCAGGCAGGTCAGCCCTATACCAAGGAAACGCATGGCGACTGGACGCTGCGCTGCATGAAGACCGCCGAAGGCAAGGATCCGTGCGAGCTTTACCAGCTGCTCAAGGACCAGAACGGCGCCTCGGTCGCCGAGACGTCGATCCTGCCGATGACGGGTGACGTGGCCGCCGTCATCACCTTCGTCTCGCCGCTCGAAACCGATCTTCAGGCGGGGCTGGGCTTCCAAGTCGATTCGGGCAAGGCGAACCGCTATCCCTTCATGCTTTGCGCGCCCGTGGGCTGCATCTCGCGCGTTGGCATGACCGAGGCGGATCTGGCACCGATGAAGCGCGGCAAGGAGGCCACCGTGGCCCTTGTTCCCTTTGGCGCGCCCAAGGAGCAGGCCGTGCGCCTGAAACTTTCGCTTTCCGGCTTCACTGCGGGCATGAATGCGCTGGCGGAAGCCAATAAGGGCCTCGCCGCCCCGGTCGCGCAAGAGGTTCCCGCACCGAAACCCTGACCGGGATCTCGACCCAATGACAAGGGGCGCCGCGAGGCGCCCCTTTTTCATTTCCGGATCATCCGGCTGCCGGGCGGGATCACGATACCGGCATGGCGACAAAGCGCGGCTCTCCACCGCGACGCACCATCATAAGAATCGATTTGCGACCGGCTTCCTTGGCCTCCGAGACCCGCGCCTGAAGGTCCGCGAGCGAAGTCACCGGGCGCTGCCCTGCCTCGGTGATGAGGTCTCCCGCGCTCAGCCCCTTATCGGCGGCTGCACCGTTCGGATCGACGGAACGCACGATCAACCCGCGCATATCCGAGGGCAGCCCCAGCTCTTGCGCCGTCTGCGCGTCCAACTCGGCAAGGCTCATGCCCATCAGTTCCGAAGGCGATTGCCCGGCCGGATTGGCCGTGGCCCCGGCCTCGCCCGCCTCGGCCAATTCGCGCCGGCCCAGCGTGATTTTCAGATCCACGGGCTTGCCATCGCGCTGGACGGTCACCGATACGGCCTCGCCGACCGGCGCATCCGCGACGCGGCGGACCAGATCACGGGGATCCTCGATCTCGCTTCCCGCGAAATTGGTGATGACATCGCCGGCCTTCATCCCGGCATCCAGCGCCGGCCCGGTCGGGACATCCGTGACCATCGCCCCTTTCGCGGCGGCAAGCCCCAGCGATTCGGCAATATCGCTGGTCACGGGCTGGATCTTGACGCCGAGCCAGCCGCGCCGGGTCTCGCCGAATTCCTCAAGCTGCTCCACCACCTTGCTGACCACATTCGAGGCCATCGAGAAGCCGATCCCGATCGAGCCGCCATTGGGCGAGAGGATCGCGGTGTTCACGCCGATGACTTCGCCGTCCATGTTGAAAAGCGGCCCGCCCGAATTGCCCCGGTTAATTGCGGCATCGGTCTGGATGAAATCGTCATAAGTCCCGGAGAGCGCGCGGTTACGCGCCGAGATGATCCCGGTCGAGGCCGAAAAGCCCTGCCCCAACGGGTTTCCGAGCGCCAGAACCCAGTCCCCGACGCGGCCACGATCGCTGTCGCCGAACTTCACGAAGGGCAAGGGCTGCGGGCTTTCGACCTTGAGTACGGCGATATCGGTCTTGTCATCGCGTCCCACGACTTTCGCGGGAAGCGTCTTGCCCGAGAAGAACTCGATCTCGATCTCGTCGGCCCCCTCGATGACGTGATTGTTCGTCACGATAAGCCCATCGGCCGAGACGACAAAGCCGGATCCCAACGCGGTCGAACGTTCCTGCATCGGCTGCCCGCCCGGGCCCTGCGGGAAGCCCGGAAAGCCGAATTCGCGGAAGAGGTCGTTGAAGGGGCTGCCCTCGGGCAGTTGCGGCCCTCTCGCCATTGGAGAGGAGACGGTCGCGCTGGTCGTGATATTGACCACGGCCGGGCTAACCTGATCGACCAGATCCGCAAAGCTTTCGGGCATGACCTGTTCTTTGCGCGCCGGGGTTTCGGGCGCGGTCAGGGGCTTGTTCTCGTTCGCGGCGGCCTGGGCGGCGTCAGCCTGCGGCTCGGCCATCTTCTGCGCAAGCGCCGGGGTCAGCGCAACGGCCAGGGCAAGGCCCGACGCGGTCAGGAGATGGCGCGGTGAGAAGTTCTTCATATGAATGGTCTCCTTCGATTCCGTGCGGCACTAGGACGCCCCGGCAATATGCTCACTTTCAAGGGTATTTTCACCTGCGTTGCAAATGAACCACAATCGCGCGGAATGAACTGATCGTGACCGTGGGACATGGCATGGCCTCGATTCGCACATGCCCCGTGAAAAAGGCGGCCTCTTTGCGAGGCCGCCCCAAGCGCGTTGACCAGATCAACGCAAGTCCCTGCTCGATGTCGGAGTGATCACTGCCCCTGATCACCTTCGTTGCGGCTGCGCGGGTTATGACCTGCATCCTGCCGCTGCGCGGATATTCCACCCGACGATTTCCCGCCCCCACGCGGAGCAATTCCATTCCTTCGCCAAAGTTTCGGCGGCTGCACTCGACAAGGCTCGACCTGATCCAACCGATCGACCATAAAGCGACGAGCTAACCTACCAGATATAGTGCGCCTCACACCCCCAACCACAAGTTGGCGTGATCACCTCCATATTGCAACTGTAATTTTTCAGGACGTCGCCCAGAAAGTTTCGACGCAAGCGCGGTTGAAGGTCGGATGATTCGAGGTGAGGCGGCTAAGGCCGCGAATTCCCGCACGAGAGCCGGCCTAGCGGTGATATACCCGGCGCTTCCGCCACCATGAGGCGATCAGCGGCTTTCTGCCGGAAAGCCGAGAATCTCGCGATCGGTCACGATCATGTCCAGCCGCTCATCCGTCGTTTCATCGGGAATCGCAGAAAGCTCCTGCACGGCAAAGGCCAGCCCAATGGCCAGAACCGGGCCGCCCTGGCGCAGTTGATGCAGGGTCCGGTCGTAATAGCCGCCGCCATAGCCCAGACGATGGCCCGTCCGGTCGAAGCCCGCCAACGGCACGATCAAGACCTCGGGCGTCATCTCTCCGGCATCCAGGGGCGGATGGCTGGTGCCGAAAACGCCCTTTTCCAGCCTGCCGTCGAAACGGCGAAAGACGAGCGGCACGGCGGGCCCCGGCACCACGGGCAGACAGAGCGGGCCGCGATGCTGCTGCATGGCGGGGCGCGGATCGGCCTCATCCCGCATCGGCCAATATCCCGCCAGCACCCTCTCGCGGCAAGGCGCGAGGGTGGCGATGAGATTGCGGGTCAGGGCCTCGGCATCGCCGCCCTGCGCCCGCGCCTCCAGCGCCATCCTGCGCAACTCCGCCTTCACATCAGCACCACGGAGGCAAGTCCGAGAAAGGTGAAGAAGCCCACGATATCGGTCAGCGTCGTCACGAAGGTTCCCGAAGCCAGCGCCGGATCGGCCCCGGCCTTTTCCAGTGTCAGGGGCACGAGAATGCCCCCGAGGGCCGCGACGAAGAGGTTGACGATCATCGACATGCCGATCACGAGGCTGAGCTTGGGATCGTGGAACCACAGATAGGTCACACCGCCCATGACGACGCCAAAGATCGCGCCGTTCAGCAGCCCCACGGTCATTTCCCGCCGAACGACATGAATGCGGTTCGTTCTGGTCAGGCTCTTGGTCGCAAGCCCGCGCACGGCCACGGTCAGGGTCTGCGTGCCCGCATTCCCGCCCATCGAGGCCACGATGGGCATCAGGACCGCCAGCGCGACGAGTTTCGCGATCGCGCCCTCGAAAAGCGCGATCACCGAGGCGGAAAGCAGGGCGGTAAAGATATTCGCCGCGAGCCAGGGCACGCGCTGCCGCGCGGTTTCCATCACGGTGTCCGAAATCGCGCTGTCATCCCCCACCCCGGCCAGACGCAGGATGTCCTCTTCATGCTCTTCATCCAGAACCGCCATGGCGTCGTCGATGGTGATGACGCCCACCAGACGATCATCATCGTCCACGACCGGGGCCGAGATCAGGTGATACTTGTTGAAGACATGGGCGACGTCCCCCTCGTCCTGCCGGGTCGAGATGGTGCGGAAACTGTCCTCGGTAATGTCGCGCAACGCGATATGGCGGCGCGAGGCGAGCAATTTGCCGAGCGTCACATAGCCCACCGGATGGCGTCGCGGATCGACCAGGATCACATGGTAGAACTGATCGGGCAGCCAGTCCTCCTGGCGCAGGAAGTCGATCGCCTCGCCCACCGTCCAATGCTCGGGAGCGGTCACGACCTCGGATTGCATGAGGCGGCCGGCAGAATATTCCGGATAGGCCAGCGATTGCTCGACCGCGGCACGGTCGGGCTCGTCCAGCGCCGCGAGGATCGCCTGCTGTTCCGGCGCCTCCATGTCCTCGATCAGGTCAACGACATCGTCGCTGTCCATCTCGCGGACGGCCTCGGCGAGAACTTCGCGCGGCAGATGCTCGATGACCTCTTCGCGGATCGACTCGTCGATCTCGGTCAGGATCTCGCCATCGATCTCGCCGGAATAGAGCGCCAGGAACATCCGACGGCGCGGCGGGGTCAGTTGCTCGATCAGGTCGGCAATATCGGCGGCATGGACGGGTCCCAGAAGCGCATCCAGCGCCGGGCCGTCATCGGCGTCAATGGCCCGATTGATTGCGTCAAGCTCGATCTGGCTCAACTCGAAATCATCGTCGGAGCCCTCGGCCGCATTTTCGAGTTGGTCGCTCATATCTGGCTCCTGCTTGGCGCATTTCCGGCTCTTTGGGGCACCTTAATGGCAGCGGCACCGGGCCTCAATCGGCTGCGAAAGGCCCGGCCAGAAGTTCCAGTGCCGCCGCGTGCAATTCCGGCGAGCCCGCGGCAAGGATGCGGCCGCCGTGATGGGCCGGCCCGCCGGTCCAGTCGGTCACGACTCCGCCTGCCGCCTCGATCACCGCGATCGGGGCGGCCACATCATAGGATTGCAGGCCCGCTTCGATCACCAGATCGACATGGCCCGCCGCCAAGAGCGCATAGGCGTAGCAATCCAGCCCGTATCGCGTCAGGCGCACCCGCGAGGCGACCCGGTCGAAGCGAGCGCGCTCATCGGCGTCTCCAACTTCGGGATAGGTCGTCATCAGCGTCGCCTGCGCCAGCGCCACGCCGCGACGCGAGGCAAGCGCCTGCGTATTGCCCCGACCCGTAAGCAGCGCGCGGTCAAAGCCGCCTTCGAAACGCTCATCAAGATGCGGCTGGTCGACGATCCCATAGATCGGCCCCTGCGCATCCGCCACGGCGATCAGCACGCCCCAGCTGGGCGCGCCGGCCATGAAGGCGCGCGTCCCGTCGATCGGATCGAGGATCCAGGTCAAGCCGGAGGTGCCCGGGCTGGCGCCATATTCCTCGCCCAGAATCGCGTCTTCGGGGCGTTCGCGGGCAAGGATCTCGCGCATGGCACGCTCGCTCGCCCGGTCCGCCTCGGTCACCGGATCGAAGCCCTGGGCAAGCTTGTTGACCGGGTTCAAATCCGGGCTGCGAAACAGGGCAAGGGTTTCGCGCCGGGCGGCATCGGCAAGACGATGGGCCACGGCCACAAGGCTATCAGTAAGTTCTGCCGGGACGGACAGCCGCCCGTTTTCTGGATCGCGCTTTTCTTCCATCTCTGCACCCGCCTTCCTGCCATGCAGAATGGCTTAGCCGGGAGTGGGGCAAAGAGAAACCCGTCCGATCCGATTTTTCAGGCGGCGTCGGAAAGAACCCGCGCCAGTTCAAAGATCTGACGGCGCTGTGCCTCGGGCATGGCATAATAGGCGCGAACGAGTTGCAGCGCCTCTTTATCCGCCAGGATATCGCCTTCAACCGGGGTTGGGATCTGCCCTTCCTCTATGCCGTCAAAGAAGAAGCTGATCGGAACATCCACCGCCTGGGCGATATCCCAAAGGCGCGATGCCGAGACCCGGTTCATGCCGGTCTCGTATTTCTGGATCTGCTGAAACTTGATACCCACCTTCTCGGCAAGCTGCTGCTGGGTCATCCCGATCATCCAGCGACGATGGCGGATTCGTTTCCCGACATGGACATCGACATTATGCTTCATCGTAACACCTCACTCAATCTATACGGGCGCAATATGATCCAGACCTGCATTTCGACCGGCAAACGACTCGATTGACCCAACAGGCAATCCTGCGTCAATTGTTCGCGGCACAGTCTAAAATATCCGTCCAAACCGACACCTTGCGGGAAATATGACAGGGGAACCGATGGCTGAATACTGGAAAGTGACGAGGTTGTCTGAAAAGTCAAGTCCTCCCCTATTTGGCGAGTGGTCTCCCGGCCATCCCGCTAGGGGACAAGTTCTCGTCAGGTTCCGCGCGGCCGCCCTGAATTTCGCCGATCTGCTGATGCAGCAGGGCCGCTATCAGGACATGCCCGAATACCCCTTCATCCCCGGCCTGGAGGGCGCGGGAGAGGTCCTCGAGGCCGGCCCCGGCGTCGAACTTGCCGTCGGCACGCGGGTCGCGGTCTTCAGCCAGGGCACCATGACCGAGGCCAATATCGTCCCTGCCGCGCATTGTATTCCGATCCCGGACAGCATGACGGATGCCGAGGCCGCAGGCTTTCTGATCGCCTATGGCACAAGCCATATGGCACTGACCCGCCGCGCCGGCCTGAGGACGGGCGAAACCCTCGCGGTGCTGGGCGCGGGCGGGGGTGTCGGCCTGACCGCGGTCGAGATCGGCGCCGCCCTGGGCGCGCGGGTCATCGCCGTCGCGCGGGGCGCGGACAAGGCCGCAGCCCTGCGTAGCGCGGGCGCCGATGAGGTGATCGACAGCGAGAGCTGCGGCGATCTGCGCCGCGCGCTCAAGGAGCTTGGCGGCGTCGATATCGTCTACGACCCTGTGGGGGGCAGAAGCGGCGAAGCCGCCTTTGGCGCGATCCGGCCCGGCGGGCGCTTTCTCTCGATCGGTTTCGCCGCAGGAGAGCCGCCCGCCCTGCCGCTGAACCATGCGCTGGTCAAGAATATTGCTATCCACGGCTTTTACTGGGGAGGCTATCGCAAGCTCGCGCCCGAAGTGATGCAGCAGGATCTGTCCGATCTGATGCGGCTTTACGCGAAAGGCAGTCTGAAACCGCAAATCGGAGCGACCCTGCCCCTTGCCCGGCTCGACGAGGCCTATGAATTGATGCGAAGCCGGCAGGTGGTCGGGAAAATCATCGTGACCATCTAGGTTTTCGGCGTTTTTCCTTGCCTTTTCATCATCGCAAGATTGAAAAATCCGCTCTGGCTGCCAATATTCCGCTGGAAGGTCGGCCGATGAGGCCGCACCGCGCTTTTCGACCGGGGGAGTTCCCATGCAAGACTATCAATCGATCCGCACGGCCGGGACCGCGACGCGCTCGGCCGCAGTGGATGAAGGCCTTCGCGCCTATATGAACAAGGTTTACGGTCTGATGGCCGTGGGCATGCTGGTGACCGCGGGCGCGGCCTGGGGCATCGCGGGGCTTGCGCTGTCCGACACGCCTACCCAATACGCTCTTGGCAATGGGCATTATCTGACCGAATTCGGCAAGACGCTTTACCTGTCGCCGCTGAAATGGGTGGTGATGTTCGCGCCCCTGGCCATGGTCTTTGCCTTTGGCGCCGCGCTGAACCGCCTCTCGGTCCAGGGTGCGACGACGATGTTCTACGTCTTTGCCGCGCTGATGGGTATTTCTATCAGCTGGATCTTTGCGGCTTATACGTCCTTCTCGATCGTCCAGACCTTCCTTGTCACGGCAATCGCCTTCGCGGGCCTGTCGCTTTACGGTTACACGACCAAGCGTGATCTGTCGGGACTTGGCACCTTCCTGATGATGGGTGTGATCGGGCTGATCGTGGCCTCGATCGTCAACATCTTCCTGAAATCGGGCGCGATGCAATTCGCCATCTCGGCGATCGGCGTGCTGATCTTTGCTGGCCTGACCGCCTTCGACACGCAGAACATCAAGAACACCTATCTGCAACTGGCGCATTCCGACCGTGATTTTCTGGGCAAATCCGCGATCATGGGCGCGCTGCAGCTCTATCTCGATTTCCTGAACCTGTTCATGTTCCTGCTGCAATTCATGGGCAACCGCGAATAAGGCTGCACAGACGTCCAAGGACAAGATTTCGGCCCGCCAGGCAATCGCCTGGCGGGCCAATTTCATTGCCGCCCGCCTCAGGCAGAGGGGCCACCGCGCCGCGCAAAGAGAGAGGCAGTTTCCCTGTCCGGAAATGGCCGATAATGTCGGGGCAAATCATAAGGCAGGAGTCTCTTTCGCATGCAGGTCGCCTTTCACTGCGGAGCCCATGGCACCGATCTGTACCGCATGGTCAAGACATTGACGCAAAACCGCGACTGGCTGCTCGCCCATGGCATTGAACCCCTGACCCCGAACAAGCATCGCGATGTCTTTCCCGAAGCGCTGAACTCGCTGCAGGGCGCACCCGCCACGCCCGAAATGGAACGCGTGATGCTGGACGCCATGCTCGACAGCGACAACCCGCATCGGATCCTGTGCAGCACGCCGACATTCCTGGGCAAGGCCGAGCGGGCCGTTTCGCCCGACGGGCTATATGCCAGCGCTCCCGAGAAACTGGCAACGCTCGCCACGCTCTTTCCCTCGGCCGAGATCGAATTCTTCATTGCGCTGAAAAACCCCGCCACGCTGCTTTCCTTCATCTTCGCGCAGGACGGAACCCGCCCCTATCCCGATGTCATGGCCGGCATCGCGCCCGAGTCGCTGCGCTGGGAGCCGACGATCCGCGCCATTCGCCAGGCCCTGCCCGAGCACCGGCTTGTGCTCTGGTGCCACGAGGATACCTCGCTGATCTGGCCAGAAGTGGTGCGCCGCCTTGCGACCATGCCCAGCGACGTGCCGCTCAAGGCTGGCCTGCAAATGCTGGGCGACATCCTCAATCCCGAGGGGATCGACATGATCCGCGAGGAAATGTCCAAGCAAGAGCGGCTGACGATTGATACCCGGCGCGAGATCTTTGCCGCGGCGCTGGCCAAACATGCAAGGCTGGACCAGATCGAGACCGAGATCACCTTGCCGGGATGGACCCAGGATCTGGTCGATCACATCTCGGATCTCTATGACGAGGATGTGGCCCGCATTGCCGCGATGCCGGATGTCGAATTCATCGCACCCTGAAGGTTTTGCAATTTTACTTTTTGCGGCGGTCGGGCTTTGTAAAATTTGCAAATTTCGCCTTTCCGCAATGCAGCGAAATGCCTAATCTGCCCCAAATCCGGGGAGGCGCATATGAAGGACATCCTGAACCAACTCGAATCGCGGCGCGAGGATGCCCGGCTGGGCGGCGGCCAGCGTCGGATCGACGCACAGCACGCGCGCGGCAAGCTGACTGCCCGCGAAAGGCTTGAACTTCTTCTCGACGAAGGTTCTTTCGAAGAGTTCGACATGTTCGTGCGCCACCGCTCAACCGATTTCGGGATGGAGAACGACCGCCCCTATGGCGACGGGGTGGTGACAGGCTGGGGCACGATCAATGGCCGCATGGTCTATGTCTTCTCGCAGGACTTCACCGTATTCGGCGGCTCGCTGTCGGAAACCCATGCCCAGAAGATCTGCAAGATCATGGATATGGCAATGCGCAACGGCGCGCCAGTGATCGGGCTGAACGATTCCGGCGGCGCGCGCATCCAGGAGGGCGTGGCTTCGCTCGCGGGCTATGCCGATGTTTTCCAGCGCAACGTGCTGGCCTCGGGCGTGGTGCCGCAGATCTCGGTCATCATGGGGCCATGCGCCGGCGGCGCGGTCTATTCCCCGGCGATGACCGATTTCATCTTCATGGTGAAGGATACGAGCTACATGTTCGTGACCGGCCCGGACGTGGTCAAGACCGTGACGAATGAGGTCGTCACGGCCGAGCAATTGGGCGGGGCCTCGACCCATACCAAAAAATCCTCGGTCGCGGATGGCGCCTTCGAGAATGATGTCGAGGCCATGACCGAGATCCGCCGCCTGGTCGATTTCCTGCCGCTGAACAATCGCGAAAAGGCCCCGACCCGGCCCTTTTTCGACGATCCGAACCGGATCGAGGGCAGCCTGGACACGCTGATCCCCGAGAATCCGAACCAGCCCTATGACATGAAGGAACTGATCCTCAAGGTCGCGGATGAGGGCGATTTCTACGAGATCCAGAAGGATTTCGCCGCCAATATCATCACCGGCTTCATTCGCATCGAGGGCCAGAGCGTCGGCGTCGTCGCGAACCAGCCGATGGTGCTGGCGGGCTGCCTCGATATCGACAGCTCGCGCAAGGCCGCGCGTTTCGTGCGCTTCTGCGACGCCTTCGAGATCCCGATCCTGACATTCGTCGACGTACCGGGCTTCCTGCCGGGCACCGGGCAGGAATATGGCGGCGTCATCAAGCATGGCGCGAAGCTGCTCTTTGCCTATGGCGAGGCGACCGTGCCCAAGGTGACGGTGATCACCCGCAAGGCCTATGGCGGAGCCTATGACGTGATGTCCTCGAAGCACCTGCGCGGCGATTTCAACTATGCCTGGCCCACTGCGGAAATCGCGGTGATGGGCGCCAAGGGCGCGGTCGAGATCCTCTATCGCAGCGAGCTTGGCGATGCCGAAAAGATCGCCGAGCGGACCCATGATTACGAGACCCGCTTTGCAAACCCCTTTGTCGCCGCCGAGAAGGGCTTCATCGACGAGGTGATCCAGCCCCATTCCACAAGGCGGCGCGTGGCACGCGCCTTTGCCAGCCTGCGCGGCAAGAAGCTCGCAAATCCGTGGAAGAAGCACGATAATATTCCGCTCTGACGACCGTTGACCCGATAGGCAGGACATGAAGACCCCCTCTCGTGCAGCCAGTGCCATGTTTCTGGCCCTCGCATCGCCCGCGGCAGCCACGGATGCGCCGGGGACGCGCATCGAACTGCCCTCGGGGGCCGAATTGCGCTGGCTCGAGACGCTGCAGGACAGTGCCGGGGGCAGCGGCCTGACCTATCGTTTCCGCTTTCTGATGCCCGATCTTGCCGCGCGCGTGCCTTCGACAAGCGGCTCGGCGACCGAGCCCGAATTGGCCGAAAGGCCGCCCATCGAGATTGACACAGAGGCCGGGGGCGACGCGTCGGGCGACGATTACATCGACGACGGCCTTGTCGATATCGACGAATTGCAGCTATCCCCGGTTCCGCAAGACGCGGGCAGCGCGCCCGAGGACCTCGATGCCGCAGAGATCGAGGCTGACGGAATGATCGAGGATCCGGCCTTGCCCGCCGCCCCCGATGTCCTGGCTCAGGACCCGGTGCATGACGACATCGTCTGGCTCTGCGAGAACTGGGTCTTGCCGCGCATCGCAAGCCCCGCGCCGCGGCCCCAGCAGATTGTCATCAGCATTGCCGACAAGGACATCCCCTTTGGAATCTACGATCCAGAGGTGCTTCAGCTATTTGAAGCATTCCGGCTTCCCCCCGACCGCGATTCCTGCGAATGGGAGCCTTGGTAATGGCGCATGCAGACCGTGATGCAGCACTGCCACAGCAGGCGAAACCGCGGCGACGCAGCTTTTCGCCCGCCTGTGACGGGGCGCGCCATGCCGATATGGTTGCCGCGCGGTCGCATGGGGCGGCCGAATCTTTAACGAGCAGTCGGGACGAAACGATCCCGTACTACAGGAGCAAGACATCATGTCGAAAAAAATCGCCCTGGCCCTGGTTCTGGCCAGCCTCGCCGTCTCGGCCTGCGCCAAGAAAGAGCCCGAAGTCATCGCGCCGGTTCCGGTCACCACCGAGCCGGTCTATCAGGGCAAATACGGCGCCAACTGAGCACCTTGCCAAGCGCGGGCTGCTCGGCGGCCCGCGCATTTCGCGGCCGCCCTGCACCCTGCGTGATCCCTTGATCCCACAATGGGGCATGTCATGCTGAAGCATCGCGGGTTTCCGGGCCGCCTTCCCGGAACAGATTTCCAATTCACCATCCGCCGCGCCAACAAAAAGGGCGCCACGCCCATCGTGAGGCGCGAGCGCTTCCGCGACCGCAAGGTTGCCGACAAACGCGCCGATGAAGGCTTCATGGCCGCGCTTATCCAACTCTTCGGCGAGGAACCGTTTGAGCGCGGCAATCTCGACGCCGGACGCCTTTCCTGGCTGATCGGGCGTGAGGTCGTGCCGGTCGGGAAACTGGACCCTACCGATTACGAGCAGATGTTGCGCGTCGACATGAAGAAAGCCGAAGCCAGCTTCCCTGCACTTTTCGCCGCCGAGCCTCCGGCCTTTGACTGGGACGATGTCGATTTTGACGACGAGGACTGGGACGACGAGGACGACGCATAATGAGCGGATTGCCGCGTAGTCCCGCAGTTTCACATCGTTGTCAGTTCCTTCGGGTCATGCGGCATGCAATATTGCCTGCACCTTATTCACGAACGGTCCAAAATCGGGCCAGTTATACAGGCAAAGAGCTATGCAAAACTCCGTCATCCTCCGTCTTTCGGGCGCCGCTCTTCTGGTCGCCGGTCTTGCCGCATGCGAACCCAGCCCCTACGGTGGCTCGACCATGTCGCCCGACGCGCAGCGCGCTGCCGGCGGCGCTCTGGCCGGTGCGGCCGTCGCCAAGATCCTTGACGAGGACGTCGGAACCGGCGCGCTCATCGGCGCGGGCGCCGGTGCGCTTTGCGACGACGCCGGCGTCTGCCAGCGCCGCTACTAATTCTGAAATTTCGGTCTGCCGCGGCGCGGTAAAGCCCGTCGCGGCCCGATCTACGGAGAAGAACACATGTCGAAGAAACTCGCTCTCGTTCTGGGCCTTGGCCTCATGGGTCTTGCCGGCTGCACGCAGGGCATCAACCCGACCGATGCCGACCGCGCCCTTATCGGCGCAGGAGCCGGCGCAGTTATCGCCGACCTCGCAGGTGAAAGCGTCGTCGGTGGCGCGGCTGCCGGTGCAGCCGCAGGCGCGCTCTGCAACGACGTCAGGCTCTGCCAATAATCTGATCGGCCTGCGCGCGCGCCGCGCGGCCTCGATCATTCCCAGCCGTCCCGGAGCAGATCCGGGGCGGCTTTTTCACGTCTGACGACTGCCTCGGGGGGAAGCCAAGCATGTTCGAGAAAATCCTGATTGCCAACCGGGGCGAGATCGCCTGCCGGGTCATCAAGACGGCCCGCAAGATGGGCATCAAGACCGTCGCGGTCTATTCCGACGCCGACCGCAACGCCTTGCACGTGAAGATGGCCGATGAGGCGGTCCATATCGGCCCCGCCCCCGCCAACCAGTCCTATATCGTCATCGACAAGATCATGGCGGCGATCCGCCAGACCGGCGCGCAGGCCGTCCATCCCGGCTACGGCTTTCTCTCCGAGAACATGAAATTCGCCCAAGCCTTGGAGGCCGAGGGCGTCGCCTTCATCGGCCCGCCCTCGCCCGCCATCGAGGCCATGGGCGACAAGATCACCTCGAAGAAGATCGCGCAGGAGGCCGGGGTCTCGACCGTGCCCGGCTACATGGGCCTGATCGCCGATGCCGAAGAGGCGGTGCGGATCTCGACCCAGATCGGCTATCCGGTGATGATCAAGGCGAGCGCCGGCGGCGGCGGCAAGGGCATGCGCATCGCCTGGAACGACCAAGAGGCCCGCGAAGGCTTCGAATCCTCGAAGAACGAGGCGGCGAACAGCTTTGGCGATGACCGCATCTTCATCGAGAAATTCGTGACGCAGCCGCGCCATATCGAGATTCAGGTTCTCGCCGACCAGCATGGGAATTGCGTCTATCTGCACGAGCGCGAATGCTCGATCCAGCGTCGCAACCAGAAGGTCATCGAAGAGGCCCCCTCGCCCTTCCTCGACGCAGCGACCCGCAAGGCCATGGGCGAGCAGGCCTGCGCCTTGGCGTGCGCCGTCGGCTATACCAGCGCCGGGACCGTCGAATTCATCGTCGATGCCGAGCGGAACTTCTATTTCCTCGAAATGAACACCCGGCTTCAGGTCGAGCATCCGGTGACCGAACTCATCACCGGGATCGACCTCGTCGAGCAGATGATCCGTGTGGCCGATGGCGAGCCCCTGCCCTTCGCGCAGGAGGACCTGAAGATCAACGGCTGGGCGATCGAGAGCCGTCTTTACGCCGAAGACCCCTATCGCAATTTCCTGCCCTCGATCGGGCGGCTCACGCGCTATCGCCCGCCGGCCGAGATGGCCGAGGCGAGCCATGTCATCCGCAATGATACCGGCGTTTTCGAGGGCGGCGAGATCAGCATGTATTACGACCCGATGATCGCCAAGCTCTGCACTTGGGCGCCGACGCGCGGCGAGGCCATCGGGCAGATGCGGCTCGCGCTCGACGAATTCGAGGTCGAGGGCATCGGCCATAACCTGCCCTTCCTGTCGGCGGTGATGGACCATCCGAAATTCATCTCGGGCGACATCTCGACCGCCTTCATCGCGCAGGAATATCCCGAAGGCTTCACCGGCGCGACCCTGCCCGAGGCCGAGATCACCCGCATCGCCGCCGCCGCCGCCGCCATGCATCGCGTGGCCGAGATCCGCCGCACCCGGATCTCGGGGCGGCTTGACAATCACGAACGCCATGTCGGGGAAAACTGGGTGGTGACTCTGGCGGGCCAGGAAATCCCCGTCCGCATCACCGCCGACAAGCAAGGCTCGACCGTAGAGATCGCGGGGGCCAAGCTGCGCTGCGAAAGCGATTGGCTGCCGGGGCAGAGCCTTGCCCGTATCTCGGTCGATGGCAGCCCGCTGGTGATGAAAGTGGACCGCATCCCCTCGGGCTATCGGCTGCGGCTGCGCGGGGCCGATCTGAAGACTCAGATCCGCCGCCCCCGCGCCGCCGAGCTTGCCCGCCTCATGCCCGAGAAACTGCCGCCCGATACCTCGAAATTCCTGCTCTGCCCGATGCCGGGGCTGGTTGTGCGGGTGAATGTCGCAGCGGGTGATGAGGTTCAGGAGGGGCAGGCTCTGGCCACGGTCGAGGCGATGAAGATGGAGAACATCCTGCGCGCCGAGAAGAAGGCCGTGGTGAAATCCGTCAATGCGGCTGCTGGCGAAAGCCTCAAGGTCGATGACGTGATCCTGGAGTTCGAATAGGATGCATCCCGCCCAGTTCGTCTCCAGCGATTGGGCAGGGATTGCGCTTGGGCTTGCCATCCTGATGCTCGTGGTGATCCTGCCGCCGGTCGCGCGCTTCTATGATGCCAGTCGCGTCTATCTGCGGCTTTTCGCGATCTCCCTGCCGATGCTCGTCATCGGCGGGCTGCTGATCGCCTGGCTCTTGGGGCAAGGGCTGGACAGCGAGGTGCTGCGCACCATGGTCCCGGCCATTGTCGTGGTGCTGGGCTGGTTCGTGACCTTCATCTTTCAGGAAGATCGCCGCATCACCGAGCGGCGCGAGGATCAGCGCGATCTGCAAATCGCGCTGCATGCCGAGATCCAGACCTATGCAGATACGTTCAACGCCTATCGGGTGGCCGATCTGCGCGACAGCTTGGAACGCGAGATCGAGGAGCAGGGCGAGGCCTTCCGCCCCTTCATGACCGTCGAGCGCGAACCGATCATCTTCTTGAAACTCTCGACCGAATTGCACCGGCTGCCTGCGCATCAGGTCAATATCGCGGTGGTCTTCTACACCCGCTTGCAGGACATGCGCGGCTTTGCGCAAGAGCTGAGCAGCCCCCAGTTCAACGCCTTGCCGATTGCACGGCGCAGGCTGGCCTATCTCGATTATTACGCGGTCCGGGAATATGTCGCGCAATCGGCGCAAATCGCCTTGCGGGAATTCGCCCCTCCGAAGCCAGAGAGCCCGCCGGGCGGAGGCGCGCAATGAGCCTTGCCCCGCAGAACGTGATTGCGGCGTTTAGTAGGTCGGACGCGGCCCTGAATGGCCCGGAATTTTCATCGGGTCATGCGACATCTCGAGGCTCCAATCCAGATCGTCCCTGCTCTCGGTATAGGCGGCTTCAATCCCGCGATACGCCGAGAAGCGCGCGTCCTCCGATGCCGACGCGGGGTCGAGAGGAATGGCATATGGCAAGCGGTCCATGTCATTTCTCCTGCGATTGCCTTTGCAATATGGGAAATCCGCGCCTCTTTGGCAAGTCTCAGGGCAGGCCCGCGCGACCGATCTCTTGCAGGCGCAACGGGAATTTGTCGATCGCGCGCGAGATCTCACGCACCGACCAGGGCACGGGCTTGCGCTGCTTGACCTGCCCGTCCTTGTCCAGAAGCACCAGCGAGAAACCTTCGGGGCGCAATTGCCGCCGCCAGATGCTCGCCGCCTGCGGCTCGGTATCGGTGATGACGACCACGTCGCGCCGGGTCAGCGCGGCCGGGTCACGCCTGAGCGCGGCAAGTTGCTCGACAAAGGCAGGATCGGCAGCCGTATCGGCAAAGACCACGACGGGCCGCGCCTGCCACAGAAATTCCGCCGGATCGGCCTCGGCCGCGTCCAGCACGCGCAATTCGCGCGCATTGGCCCTGTCGCGCCCGGCCTCGCCGTCGCGTGCGGCGGGAACCTCGCCCCGAACATATGGCTGGTGGCGCGTCTCATCCGCAGGACGATCGCCCATCGCCGCGACCAGCGGCACCAGCAGCAGAAAAATCAACCGTTTGAGTTTCATCGCCCCCCCGTCTCTCCTTGAATATAAGAGCCGCCGGGCCATGGGAAAGGATCGAAGATGACCGAAAGCAACAAAGCGACCCTCGCAATATGGCAAAATCTCGCGAGCAAGGAGTTGAAGGGCGCCGATCCCGCCTCTTTGACGTGGAACACGCTGGAGGGAATCGCCGTAAAAGCGCTTTACACCGAGGAGGATGTGAAGGACCTGCCGCATATGGGCAGCCTGCCGGGTATCGCCCCCTATACGCGCGGCCCACGCGCCACGATGTATGCGGGACGGCCTTGGACGATCCGGCAATATGCGGGCTTTTCCACCGCCGAGGAATCGAATGCCTTTTATCGCAAGGCCTTGGCGGCGGGGCAGCAGGGTGTCTCGGTCGCTTTCGATCTGGCCACCCATCGCGGCTATGACAGCGACCATCCCCGCGTCGAAGGGGATGTCGGCAAGGCCGGTGTCGCCATCGACAGCGTTGAGGATATGAAGATCCTCTTCGATGGCATCCCACTGGATAAAGTCAGCGTCAGCATGACGATGAACGGCGCGGTGATCCCGATCCTCGCGAATTTCATCGTCACCGGCGAAGAACAAGGCCATTCCCGCGCCGTGCTCTCGGGCACGATCCAGAACGACATCCTCAAAGAGTTCATGGTGCGGAACACCTATATCTATCCGCCCGAGCCTTCGATGCGCATCATCGCCGACATCATCGAATACACCTCGAACGAGATGCCGAAATTCAACTCGATCTCGATCTCGGGCTATCACATGCAGGAGGCCGGGGCGAACCTCGTGCAGGAGCTGGCCTATACCCTGGCCGACGGGCGCGAATATGTCCGCGCCGCGCTCAAGGCCGGGATGGATGTGGACCAGTTCGCCGGGCGGCTCTCGTTCTTCTTCGCGATCGGGATGAATTTCTTCATGGAGGCGGCGAAGCTGCGCGCCGCCCGCCTGCTCTGGCACCGCATCATGACGGAATTCGGCGCGAAGAAGCCGGGCAGCCTGATGCTGCGCACCCATTGCCAGACCTCGGGCGTCAGCCTGCAGGAACAGGACCCCTATAACAACGTCGTCCGCACGGCTTACGAGGCGATGGCGGCGGCGCTTGGCGGCACGCAATCGCTGCACACCAATGCGCTGGACGAAGCGATTGCGCTTCCGACCGAGTTCAGCGCCCGCATCGCCCGCAATACCCAGCTGATCCTGCAAGAGGAAACCGGCATTACCCATGTCGTCGATCCCTTGGCGGGCAGCTATTACGTCGAAAGCCTGACCGCCGAATTGGCCGAAAAGGCATGGGCGCTGATCGAGGAAGTCGAGGAAATGGGCGGCATGACCAAGGCGGTTGCTTCGGGGATGCCCAAGCTGCGCATCGAGGAAACCGCCGCCCGCCGTCAGGCGATGATCGACCGTGGCGAAGAGGTCATTGTCGGCGTGAACAAATACCGCCTTGCCCAGCAAGACCCGATCGACATTCTCGACATCGACAACATCAAGGTGCGCGAGGCCCAGATCGCGCGCCTGACCCGCATCCGCGCCAGCCGCGACGAGGCCGCCTGCACCGCCGCTCTGGCAGAGCTGGCCCGCCGCGCCCGCGAGGGTGGCAACCTTCTGGAGGCCGCGGTCGAGGCCGCGCGCGCCCGTGCATCCGTGGGAGAGATCAGCATGGCGATGGAAAAGGAATTCGGCCGCCACCGCGCCGAGATCAAGACGCTCGCGGGTGTCTATGGCGCGGCCTATGAGGGCGATGATGACTTCGCGCAGATCCAGCGCGACGTCGAAAGCTTCGCCGAGGCCGAGGGCCGCCGCCCGCGCATGCTGGTGGTGAAAATGGGTCAGGACGGTCATGACCGGGGCGCCAAGGTCATTGCCACGGCATTCGCCGATATCGGCTTCGATGTCGATGTCGGGCCTTTGTTCCAGACCCCGGAGGAAGCCGCCCAAGATGCCATCGACAATGACGTGCATGTCGTGGGCATTTCCTCGCAGGCGGCGGGGCATAAGACCCTTGCGCCGAAGCTGATCGCCGCGCTGAAGGATCAGGGGGCCGAGGAAATCATTGTGATCTGCGGCGGCGTCATCCCGCAGCAGGATTACGATTTCCTGAGCAAAGCCGGGGTCAAGGCGATCTTCGGGCCGGGGACCAATATCCCCTCGGCGGCGCGCGACATCCTTGGCCTGATCCGCGCAGCCCAGACGAAATGACCGAGATCCGGCCCGCGACCCCCGAGGATCTGCCCGCGATCCTCGGTTTCTGGAACCCGCTCATTCGCGAGACGACGATCACCTTTTCCTCCGAGGAAAAGACCCTCGACGGGCTGACATTGATGATCGCCTCGCGCCGGGCGGCGGGGCGCGAGTTCTTCGTCGCCGAAGCGGATGGCGAGGTGCTTGGCCTTGCCACCTATGACCAGTTCAGGGGCGGCAACGGCTATGTCCATGCCATGGAGCATACGATCGTTCTGGCCGAAGGGGCGCGGGGCAAGGGCCTTGGCCGGGCGTTGATGCAGGCGGTCGAGGATCACGCCCGCGCCGCAGGCGGGCATACGATGGTGGCGGGAGTTTCGGGCGAAAACGAGCCGGGCGTCGGCTTCCATCTCGCGCTTGGCTATGAGCCGGTCGGGCGGCTGCCGCAATCGGGGCGCAAATTCGGGCGCTGGCTGGATCTGGTGCTGTTGCAGAAGATCCTCTGACCGCGCCTTGCCAGCATCCGGCCCCTGTGAAAGAGTCCCGCGAAAAGACGAGCCGAAAAGACGAGGGCTTCATGAACGACGGTCGCAACGGCACGGTCAAGCAGATCATCTGCATCAAATGGGGCGCGAAATTCGGCCCCGAATATGTGAACCGCCTGCACGGGATGATTGCGCGCAATATCACCCCGCCCTTCCGGCTGTTCTGCTTCACCGATGACGGCAGCGGTCTGCATCCCGATATCGCGGTGCGTCCCCTACCCGAATTCGACTATCAGGCCCCGGTGAACACGCGCGGCAAATGGCCGAAATCGCGGCTCTGGGGCGATCTGGGCGATGTGACGGGGGTGGTGCTGTTCCTCGACCTCGATGTCATCGTGACCGGCAGCCTCGATGATTTCTTCAGCTATGGCGAGCCAGACGATACGGTGCTGGGGCTGAACCCCAACACGCCTTTCGAGAAACTCGGCCAGACCTCGGTCTATCGGATGCGGGTGGGCAGTCTGAAACCCTTGCAGGATATCTTCCGCGCCGATCCCCAGGCTGCCGCGGATAAATACAAGTACGAGCAGCGTTTTGTCACCCGCAACGCGCCGGGCGGCGTGAAATTCTGGCCCAAGGGCTGGCTCGCGCATTTCCGCATGCATTGCGTGCCGAACTTCCCGCTGAATTACTTCCGCGAGGCACGCATTCCCAGCGCCACCCGCATCGTGATCTTTCCGGGCAACCTCAATCCGCCGGACGCGATTGCCGGGCGCTGGGACGACAAGGACACCCATCGCGAACCGATGGACCACCTGCGTGCCACCTTCGACGGCCGCCGCCGCGAGAGCCTCGGCAAGCACCTGCGCCATTACCTGCGCCCGGTGACATGGGTCGAGAAGCTGTGGCGGGAATAGCCCCCCCACCCGAGGCACGGCACCCCTTGCCCGCCGATTTCGCGGCGGCGCTGGGGCAGGCCGTCGCGGATTTCGGCTGGCTTGAAGAGATCATCAAGCGCACGATCTTTGCCCTCGACAAGGCGCGGCTGGCCGAAGACCTGACCGAGCGACAGCGTCAGGGCTGGATGGCCCGCATGGGCAATATCGCCGATGACTCGCTCGGCACGCTGATCGAACAGATGGACAGCGCGATGCGTCGCCATCCCGGCTTGGGCGAACGCGACCTGATCACCGACCGCCTCTATGAGATCCGCAGCCATCGCAATCTGCTGTGCCACGCATCATGGCGGCCGACCCCGGACCCGTCGCGCTGGCATCCCGCCTTTGTCGATGCCAAGGGCGGGATCTATCGCCAGGATCTGACGGTCGAGGATGTGCAACAGATCAGCCGGATCACCGTCGAGACCGCATACCGTGTCCTGCATGTCATGCAAGCCACGGGCGTGCAGGGATATTGGGCAGGCGACGAGGAAAGCTGAGCCCCGCGTTGCAACCCTGATCGCCATCCGCTAACACCGCCTCACCCATAGAGAAGAGCTTCCCATGTCCGCCCAGAATTCGGGGCAAAATGCCTCTCCGCTTCGTCTCGGCATCGCTGGTCTGGGGACGGTCGGCACCGGCACCGTCAAGATCATCCAGAAGCACGCCGAATTGCTGTCCCTGCGCGCAGGCCGGCCCGTCACCATCACCGCCGTCAGCGCCCGCGACCGAATGAAGAACCGCGATGTCGATCTCTCAGCCTATGGCTGGGAAGAGGACGCCCGTGCGCTCGCCCTGCGTGATGACGTCGATGTCTTTGTCGAACTGGTCGGCGGAGACGAGGGCATTGCCCGCGAGGCCGTGACCGCAGCGCTCAAGGCCGGCAAGGATGTCGTCACCGCCAATAAGGCGCTGCTGGCGATCCATGGTCAGGAACTGGCGGAACTGGCCGAAGAAAATGGCTGCGTGCTGCGCTTCGAGGCCGCCGTCGCTGGCGGCATCCCGGTCATCAAGACCATGACCGAATCGCTCGCCGGGAATGAGATCCGCCGCGTCATGGGCGTGATGAACGGCACCTGCAACTACATCCTGACCCGGATGGAAAACGCGGGCCTGCCCTATGAGACCGTCTTCGAAGAGGCCCGCCAGCTTGGCTACCTTGAGGCCGACCCGACGCTGGATGTGGGCGGGATCGACGCCAGCCACAAGCTCGCCATCCTCTCCTCGATCGCCTTCGGCACCCGCCCGGCCTTTTCCTCGGTCGAAATCGAGGGGATCGAGCGCGTCAGCATCGACGATATCCGCCGCGCCGCCGATATGGGCTATCGCATCAAATTGCTGGGCGTCGCGCAGATGACCGGTCGCGGGCTGGAACAGCGCATGTCGCCCTGCCTCGTGCCTGCCGACAGCCCGCTCGGCCAATTGCAGGGCGGCACCAACATGGTGGTGATCGAGGGCGACTCGGTCGGCCAGATCGTGCTGCGCGGTGCCGGCGCGGGCGAAGGCCCGACCGCCAGCGCGGTGATGTCAGACATCGTCGAGATCGCGCGCGGCGTGCGCATGCCCGCCTTTGCCCAGCCCGCGACGCAGCTTGCAAAGCCCATCGCGGCGCGTACCGCGGTGCCTGCGGCCTATTACATCCGCCTCGCGCTGGCTGACAAGCCGGGCGCTCTGGCCAAGGTGGCGGCCGTTCTGGGGGATGCGGGCATCTCGATCGACCGCATGCGGCAATATGGCAAGCATGATCTGGAAGGCATTGCGCCCGTCCTGATCGTCACCCACAAGACCACGCCCGAGGCCATCGACCTCGCGATCGAGGCTCTGCCCCGCACCGGCGTCATTGCCGGAGAACCGGTCGAATTGCGGATCGAAGAGGTCTGAACCCGAAGCGCCCGCCCTCATCGGCGGGCGTTTTCAGTTTTGGGACAGGTGGCGAAGCCCGTGGGTCACATCGGCCCGGACCGCAAGCCGCAGCCCCGGCTCATCCCCGGCCCTGAGCGAGGCGAGGATCATGCGGTGATGGCGCGGCGGCTCCTGCCGCTTCACCCGCCCGTAAAGCGCCCGCATCGTCGGCCCCAATTGCAGCCAGACCGTTTCGAGGATCGCCAGCATCGCCGGAGCCTGCGCCCGCAGATAGAGCGTGCGGTGAAATTCCAGATTGGTGCGGATGTAGCCGACCGCGTCATGCGCCTCGGCGGCCTCGCCAATGGCCGCGTTGATCAGCGCCAACCGGTCGATCAGAGCCTGATGCGCGCGGGGCAGCGCGCGGGTCGCCAGTTCCGGCTCGATCAGGGCGCGAAGTGCTGCAAGCTCCTCGATGCGCTCGACGGAAAGTTCCGGCGTGGTGATCCGCCCCGAGGAGGACAGCGTCAGGGCCCCTTCCGCCACCAGTCGCCGCACCGCCTCGCGGGCAGGCGTCATCGAGACGCGATGCTCGGCCGCCAGTCCGCGCAGGGTCAGGGGCTGTCCGGGCGGCAGCAAGCCCAGCATGATACGACCGCGCAGATTGCGGTACAGCCGCTCATGGGCCGAGCTTTCCGAGGTTCTGGGGGCCGAGATATTCATTCCACACCTGTGATCACAATCCCCGCCAAGGTCAATGCGTCATTCTTCGAAACGCCAGGCCATCAACTCGTGTCCATGCTTCTTCAGCCAGCCGCGCTGGATCTGATAGCCGGGATAAAGTCGCTCGGTCGCGGCCCAGAAGGCGGCCGAGTGGTCCATATGGGCGAGATGGGCGACCTCATGCGCCGCGACATAGTCCAGCACCTCGCGCGGCGCCATGGCAAGCCGCCACGAGAACATCAGCCGCCCGTCTTGCGTGCAACTGCCCCATCGCGACCGCGTGTCCCGCAGGGCCAGAGCACGGAACGGCCGCCCCAGCCTTGCCGCGTGGCGGTCACAGGCGGGAACCAGACGGGAATGGGCCAGATGCTTCAGAAAGGCCGCGACCACGGTGCCGACCGGCCGCCCCTTGGGGACCAGCAGCAGGTCGCCCTCGATCCGGACCGAGCGGGTGGCGGCCGGGGTGATCGCATAGGGCACACCCTCGACCGGCAGCATCGCGTCAGGCTGGACCAGGGCCAAAGGCGTCATCTCGGCGCGGACCCGGCGTAGCCATTCGGCGCGGGATTGCGCGAAGGCGCGGCCCTCGGTCAGACTGGCGCGCAGAGGCAGGGTCAGGACCACCTGCCCCTCGGCCCGCGTGACCCGCAACGTCATGCGCCTTGCGCGCGACGAGCGGCGCAGCAGCACCGAAATATCGCCTCCGACCAAAATCCGTTCGTCACCCTGACCCATGGCCTTGAACCTGCTTGCGTCCCTCGTTACCTATTGCGCCTTGACCGATGCCCGCGCGCAAGGGAAAAGGCTTTGACAGCCTGCGCCTCCTGTGGCAGGGGACAGCGGATTTATCTAACTGCGGCGGAAAGAGAAGACCATGCCCAAAGAGGAATGGGGCACCAAGCGCCTGTGCCCCCACTGTGCGACCCGCTTCTACGATCTGAACAATGACCCGATGACCTGCCCGGCCTGTGGCAATGTCATCACGCTCGAAGCCCTGACCAACGGACGCTCGCGCTCGTTGATCTCGGAAAAAACCGCCTCGCGCGGCGAGGACCAGAATGACCTGGTCGATGACGAGGATCTGGACGACGACGCCGATGGCGGCGATCTGGACGATGATCTGCTGGATGACGACGATGATGATGGCGACGTGTCGCTGGACGACATCGCCGATGTCTCGGATTCGGACGAAGACTGATCTGGCCGCGACCTGCGGAAAAGATCTGAAAACCCCGGCCGCACAGCGACCGGGGTTTTTTTATGCGGGTTTTTTCGGGCGAGGCGGCCGCAGCCATGAAAAAGGGCACCCAATGGGTGCCCTGTCGCGGCAGTCTAAAGACCTCAGGCCGCGCGCGTCACCAAGACGGCATCGACCTTTTTCTGCGCACCGGCCTCGTCCATGCCGCTGACGGCGGCGACTTCGCGGGTCAGGCGATCAAGGGCTGCCTCGTAAAGCTGACGCTCGGAATAGGATTGCTCGCGCTGGTCGTCGCTGCGATGCAGGTCGCGCACGACTTCGGCAATGGACATCAGGTCGCCCGAATTGATCTTTTGCTCGTATTCCTGGGCGCGGCGCGACCACATCGCACGCTTCACCCGCGCCTTGCCTTTCAGCGTTGCCAGCGCCTGTTCCACCAGATCCGGGGTCGAGAGCCCACGCATCCCGATTTCGGACGCGCGCGCGGTGGGCACGCGCAGGGTCATCTTGTCTTTCTCGAACGAGATCACGAACATCTCGAGACGCAGTCCGGCAACTTCCTGCTCTTCGATCGAAACGATACGTCCCACGCCATGCGTCGGATACACCACGAAATCATCGGGGCGGAATTCGGTCTTCTTGGCTTTCGACATTGAGCTTCCTTCACAGCGACGCCACATTTCGGCGCAAAAAGCCCACAAGGCGGGCTCACCCGACCTTTTGGGCCACCAATGTTTTTATGCATCCCCGACCGGGCAGAGGTCAGGACAAGGCAGCATCGCCCTCGGACCGCGTGAGCAGCCTGAACGGCGATTTATTGCAGGAATGTATCACAAAATCCGGTCTGAATCAAAGCCGCGCTGGCAATTGTCATCGAGAGCGCCCGGGAGGAAAATTTACCAAACAAATCAGCACAATGAGCGAAAATACCGGGAACATGCAAAGACCGGAACGCCCGAATCACGGGCATTCCGGCGTGGAAATCCGATTTCGTGACGTGACGATCAATCGCCCTCGCCCGGGGCCTCCGAGAAATATTTCTCAAGCTTGCCGGACTGGCCGTCCATCTCGGCATAGCCGGGCATCGGCTCCTTCTTGCGGGTGATGACCGGCCATTGCTCCGAGTATTTGCGGTTGAACTCGACCCATTTCTCCATATCCGGCTCGGTATCGGGGCGGATCGCGTCAGCCGGGCATTCCGGTTCGCAGACGCCGCAATCGATGCATTCGTCGGGATGGATGACCAGCGTGTTTTCACCCTCGTAGAAGCAATCCACGGGGCACACCTCCACGCAGTCGGTGTATTTGCACATGATGCAGTTATCGGTGACGACGTAGGTCATGGCGGCAAGCTATCCTGTATCTTGCCGGCTAGTTACGCTTGCAGCCCGGATCATGCAAGGCCGCAGGACGGGAAAAGACCCCAATCGTTCCGTGACAGGACCGCAAGGAAATGCTTTCGTGCTTCGCGGCGAATGGGGGAAAAACTTCCCCCGCCGTTTCAGCCGTCCAGCTCTTCGTAAAGCGCCGTCGCCACGCTGGCCGAACCCCGCCTTTCGCCCAGATCGAGGACGCGCAGAACCCTGACCCTGCCATGCGCCGAGACCGTCACGGTATCACCATGACGGACCGTCTGCGCAGGTTTCAGGCATGGGTTGCCGTTGAGCCGGATCCCGCCGCGGCCGATCGCATCGGCGGCAAGGGTGCGGGTCCGGAACAGACGGGCGTGATGCAGCCAGCGATCAAGGCGAAGGCCGGCTGCAGCATCGGTTTGGCTCACGACTTGTTCTTGAGCGAGGCCAAGATCGCGAAGGGGTTATCCGGGTCGATCTTTTTCTCGGCGCGCGGCGGGCGGGCCTCGAAGCTTTTCGGCCCGTCATGGCGCGGCTTGCCCTTGCCTTCGAAGCGCGGCTTGCCGCCCTTGGGGCCGCGATCCGAACGCTCGCCACGGTCGTCACGGCGCTTGCCTTCGAAACGGGGCTTGCCGCCCTGCCCTTCGGCAGCGTCACGGTCCCGACGCGGGCCGCGATTGCCCTGACGTTCACCGCCACCCTGCTCGACACCGCGTTCGGGACGGCGGTTGCCACGCGGACGCGGTGCCCAGGTGAAGGTGTAATACACTTCCATCTCGGGCGCGGCGGCCTCGGCATCGGCTTCGACGGGCGCATCGCCAGCCTCGGCCTCGGCGGCCTTGCGGGCGGCCTGCTCGGCTTCCCATTTGGCCCGGGTCTCGGCGACGAGGACGCTTTCCTCTTCGGTCAGCGGATGCTCGTGATCGGCCTCGACGGCCACGGCCTCCGCGACCGGAGCGGCCTCGGCGCGCGCCTTGGCGCGCTCGGCCTTCTCAGCACGATAGCCCAGACCGCCCATCAGCCCGGCGAATTGCTCCAGCGTCATGCCGGTGATCGAGAGCATATCGGCGGTGGCCTCGAAGCCCGCGCGGCTGTCATGGTTGCGCAGCATGTCCGCGAGGCGTTCCAGCATGTCGATGCGGATCGCGCGCTCGCCCGCCGGGTGATAGCCCGAGAGCGTGTAATAGCCCTTGGGCACAGAAGGCAGGTTCGGGATGGTCACGAGGCCCGGCGGCGGGCTTTCCGGGAACTCGCCCAGACCCTGATCCAGCCCCCACAGCACCAGACGCAGACGCGTCGGCGCGGGTTTCAGCAGCGCCGGCTGGAAAATGGTGAACTGACCGAAACGCACGCCATGCTTGCGCAGCAGGCCCCGCGATTCCTGGTCCAACTCCTTGACCTCGTTCGCCACGCCTTCGCGCGGGATCACGCCCAGCGCCTCGACGAGACGGAAGGCGAAACCGCGCGCGAGGCCGGTCAGGCTTTCGTCATTCTTCAGCGCGAGCAGCGGCTCGAAAGCCGTCGCGACCTTGCGGTCGATGAAATGCTGCAGGCGGCGCTTGACCTTCTCGATGATCTCGGGACCGGCTTCCTCGTCCACGAAGGGCTCGACGCCGGGTTTCAGCGCCTCGGAGCCCTTCACGAGCTTGCCGATTGCCGAGCTGCCCCACATCAGGCCGCCCTGTTCGGTAAAGTCCAGTTCGGTATCCGGAGCGTTGTAGAACCTGTCGGCCCGGAGATGGAATTCGGGGCGCAATGCCTCATAGGACGCACGCGTCAGCATACGCGCCTCGTCTCCGGTTGCGCTGGGATCGGCGTGGAAGCGGAAACCTTCCAGACGGCCGGCGAATTCGCCTTCAACCGTCACTTCGCCCTTGTCGTTCACCTCGGCCACAAGGCTCTCCTTCTGCTTGAGCCGGCGCAAGAGAACTGAAGTGCGCCGGTCCACGAATCTTTGAGTCAGGGCTGCATGCAGCGCATCTGACAAGCGGTCTTCTACAGCGCGCGTCTCGGCGCGCCAATGACTTTCGTCCGCCACCCAGCCACTACGCTGCGCGACATAAGTCCATGTCCGGATGAATGCCAAGCGTTTCGACAGGGTGTCGATATCCCCTTGCACCTTGTCGATGCGCTTGATCTGCCCGGCGAGCCACTCGCTGGGGACCGTCCCCTCTTGCAGGAAGCCAAGGATGCGCGCGAGCAGGGTCGTATGTTCCGCAGGAGAAATGCCCCTGAAATCAGGGATCCGGCAGACATCCCACAAGAGGCGCACATCCTTGGGATGGCTTACCCGCTCGCGGATCTCGGGCATGGATGCCAGCGCCTTGAGGGCGCGCAGGTCATCCGCCTCGCGCCCCCGCGTCAGCCATTCGGATTGCGGCGAGGTCTCGAGGCTCTGGATCAGCCGCTCGATCGTGCCGAATTCCAGCGCGGCGTTGCGCCACATCAGCCGCGAGATCGGCTGAAAGCGGTGATTCTCGATCGCCTCGATCAGCCCTTCTTCGAGTTGTCCTGCATCTCCGGTCACCCCGAATGTTCCCGGCTCGGTATGCCGCCCAGCGCGCCCGGCGATCTGTCCCAACTCATGGGGGAAGAGCGGACGATAGCGGCGACCGTCGAATTTCTCGGTCCCGGAAAAGGCGACATGCTTGATGTCGAGGTTCAGCCCCATGCCAATGGCATCGGTCGCGACGAGGTAATCGACATCGCCCTGCTGATACATCGCGACCTGAGCATTCCGTGTCCGGGGTGACAGCGCCCCCATCACCACGGCACAGCCGCCTTTCTGCCTGCGGATCAGTTCTGCCGTCGCATAGACCTCATCCACCGAAAAGCAGACGACTGCCGAGCGCGGCGGCATGCGACTGATCTTCTTCGAGCCCGCCCAAGTCAGGGTCGAGAAGCGCTCGCGCCGCATGAACTGCACATTGGGGACCAAAGCCGCAATGGCCGGGCGCATGGTATCGCTGCCCAGCAAAAGCGTCTCATGCAACCCGCGCATATTCAGCAACCGGTCGGTAAAGACATGCCCCCGCTCGGGATCGGCGCAAAGCTGGATCTCGTCGATGGCGACGAAATCGGCCCCGACCTCGGGCATGGCCTCGGTGGTCGCGACCCAATATTGCACCCGCTCAGGAACAATACGTTCCTCTCCGGTGACCAGAGCCACGACGCTTGGTCCGCGCGCCTTCACGATGCGGTCATAGACCTCGCGCGCCAGCAGCCGCAGCGGCAGGCCGATGACCCCCGTGCGATGCGCCAGCATCCGTTCGATCGCGTAATGTGTCTTGCCAGTATTGGTCGGGCCGAGAACGGCCGTGACCCGAGATCTGTCCTGCATGTCAGGCGTCCGTGCCCTTCGTCTTGTTTTCCAGACGCTGCACCGCGTCGGCCGCATCTTCCTGATGCGGGTGGATCTTGAGGCTCGCGCGATACGCCTTCAGCGCCTTCGCGTCATCCCCCAATTCCTCTGACATGGTTCCCAACTGCGTCAGCGCGGGGAAATGGCGCGGCTCGAGCGCCAGCGCCTGAATCATGTCCGAGATCGCCGGTCCCATATCCCCGTTCAGGTAAAGCGCCACCCCGCGCAGATACCAACCCGCGGCGAAATCCGGGGCATGATCGGTGAGCGCGGTCAGATGCCCGATGGCTGCCTCAAGCTCGCCCCCATCCAGAGCGGCTTCTCCGCGCTTGTAGAGCAGATCCATTGCCGCAGAACCCGAGCGCGACCAGATGCGCAGGATATCCGTTTCCGCCCGCGCCCAGGTCTCGCCCTCGGTCTGGGCCAATTCGGCGAAGAGCAGATCCAGGTCCTCGCGTTCACGCAGCCGCGCCTCGGCGGTTCGGTCCTCGGGCTCGGCGGGCGTCAAGGCCGCGCTCGGCGGCTCGGGCGCCGCAGGCCCGCTTTCCGGCGCTGGCAGATCCGGCGCGGGCAGCGGCACGTCTGACTGCCCCAGCGCCATATGTGGCAGGGCCAGCGACAGGCTTAACACTGTCGCTACGGCAATCTGGTAATGGGACTCTAGCCAACGCATATCCACTATGTAACTTTCACACCCACTCATTTCCAGATACGGGCATCGGAGAAAATATCATGAGCAAAGTGGTCGAAGCGGCTGTCGCCGCGCTGGATCCGAAAGCCAAGGGCTTCGACGGCACTGCCAAATTCGTCATCGAGGGCGAAGGCAGCGTCTATATCGACGAGAACGGCGCACGCGCCGCCGACGACGAGGCCGATGTCACCCTGACCGCCAGCCGCGAAACCTTCGAGGGTCTGCTGAACGGCGAAGTCAATCCGACCATGGCCTTCATGTCGGGCAAGCTGAAGGTCGATGGCTCGATGGGAATGGCGATGAAGCTCGGGACCCTGCTTGGCTGATCCCGCAATGGGGGATGCCCCCTTTCACAGCCTGCCGGGAGATCCGGCATCCTCCGCGCGCTGCTTCTGGCTGCGCGCTGATGACGGACTGCGGATCCGGGCGGGCCACTGGCCTGCCCGCGAGGCGGCGGGAACCGTCCTGCTTTTTCCCGGCCGCACCGAATATGTCGAGAAATACAACGAACTTGCGCTGGAACTGAATGCCGCCGGGTATCATGTCCTGACTCTGGACTGGCGCGGACAGGGGCTTTCCGACCGGCTGATCGCAGATCCCCGGCCGGGCCATGTCCATGCCTTCCGGGACTATCAGCGCGATGTCGTGGAACTGCTGGTCACCGCCGGAGAGATGTCCCTGCCCCGGCCCTGGCATCTCTTGGCCCATTCCATGGGCGGGGCCATTGGCCTTGCCGCGATGCAGGACGGGATGCCGGTCAGCAGTGCGGCCTTTTCGGCGCCGATGTGGGGCCTCGGCCTGTCGCGCGCCACGATCGCGCTGGCGCGGGTGGTAACGACCATTGCCCGGCATCTGGGCCATGCCGAGCGGGCAGCACCGCGTTCGGGCGGCTATGAGCCTCTGGTCCTGAAGCGGACCTTTCACGAAAATTTGCTGACTTCGGACGGGACGCGTTTCGGGCGCATGATCGCCGAAGCGGCCGCTTGGCCCGAGCTTGCGATCGGCGGCGTCACCAATCACTGGCTTGCCGAGGCCCTGGCCGAATGCCGCAGGTTGGCGCCATTGCCCGCGCCCGATGTTCCGACGCTGGTCGGATTGGGCAGCGACGAGCGCATCGTCTCGGCCGAGGCGATCCGACAGCGGGTCGAGCGCTGGCCCGAGGCAAGGCTGATGCTTCTGCCCGGCGCGCGGCATGAACCGCTGATGGAACGTGACCGCATCAGGACGCCTTTCGTTCAGGCCATCATCGCGCATTTCGCTGGCGCCACGCGGCAGGGCTGAAACCGGGCGGGCGCATCCACGGGTTGCGGGTTCGACGCGAAAAGGTCAAATCTTGCAGCAACCGAAAGGAATGACCATGACCAGTCTCGCCCCGATTCGCCCCGTTGCGCCCCTGCCTGCACACCCGCTGCCGCGTGACCAGAACGCGCTTCACGCCGCGAATTCCGCCCCCGATCTGGGCGCGCTGCCGGATTGGGATCTGACCGACCTCTACCCGGCCCCCGATGCACCCGAGCTTGCCGCCGACATGGCTGAACTGCGTCTGGCCTGCTGCCAGTTCTCGCGCGATTACGAGGGGCGGCTGGCTTCGCTCGAAGGGCCGCAGATGCTGGAATGCATCGAGCGGTATCAGCGGATCGATCTGCTGGCCGGGCGGATCATGTCCTATGCGGGGCTGCGATATTACCAGAACACCATGGACGGTGCCCGCGCCAAGCAGATGGGCGACCTGCAGGACCAGATCACCGAGCATACGACAAAGCTTGTCTTTTTCAGCCTGGAGTTCAACCGCATCTCGGACGCACGCTATGCCGAGATCTTTGCCGCCGCAGACGGTCCAGCGCGTTACAAGCCCGTCTTCGACCGGATGCGCGCCATGCGCCCCTATCAGCTTTCGGACGAGCTTGAGCGGTTCCTGCACGACAATTCCGTCGTCGGCGCGGCCGCATGGAACCGTCTTTTCGATGAAACCACGGCCGGTCTGACCTTCATGGTCGATGGTGAGGAAATGGGGATCGAGGCCACGCTGAACCTGCTGACCGACCATAACCGCGCAAGGCGCGAGGCGGGCGCTCATGCGCTGGCCGAGGTCTTTGGCAAGAACATCAAGCTCTTCTCGCGCATCCACAATACGCTCGCCAAGGAAAAGGCGATCGAGGACAAATGGCGCAAGATGCCCACGCCGCAGACCGCGCGGCATCTCTCGAACCATGTCGAGCCCGAAGTGGTCGAGGCCCTGCGCAACGCGGTCACCGCCGCCTATCCGCGCCTCTCGCACCGCTACTACCGTCTCAAGGCGAAATGGCTGGGCCTTGACAAGCTGCAGGTCTGGGACCGGAACGCGCCGCTCCCGACCGAGACGCCGCGCCTGATCCCCTGGACCGAGGCCCGCGCGACCGTGCTCGACGCCTATGCCAGCTTCTCGCCCAGGCTTGCGGAACTGACGGAGCCCTTCTTTGACCGCGGCTGGATCGATGCGGGCGTGAAACCGGGCAAGGCTCCCGGCGCTTTCGCGCATCCGACGGTAACCACGGTGCATCCCTATGTGCTACTGAACTACCTGGGCAAGCCCCGTGACGTGATGACGCTCGCACATGAGCTGGGCCACGGCGTCCACCAGCGCCTTGCGGCGGATCAGGGCGAATTGCTGGCCTCGACGCCCCTGACCCTGGCCGAGACAGCCAGCGTCTTTGGCGAGATGCTGACCTTCCGCGCGCTTCTCGCCAGAACGACCGATCCTGCCGAGCGCAAGGCGCTGCTGGCCGGCAAGGTCGAGGACATGATCAACACGGTGGTCCGCCAGATCGCCTTCTACGATTTCGAGTGCAAACTGCATGCCGCGCGCGCCGCAGGCGAGTTGACGCCCGAGGACATCAATGCCCTGTGGATGTCGGTGCAGGCCGAATCGCTGGGCGATGCCTTCGAATTCATGCCGGGCTACGAGACCTTCTGGACCTATGTCCCGCATTTCGTCCACTCGCCCTTCTACGTCTATGCCTATGCCTTTGGCGACGGGCTGGTGAATGCACTCTATGCCGCCTATGAGGAAGGTCTGCCGGACTTCCAGTCGAAATATTTCGACCTGCTGTCGGCGGGCGGTTCGAAACATCACAAGGACCTGCTTGCGCCCTTCGGCCTTGACGCCTCGGATCCCGCCTTCTGGGACAAGGGGCTATCCATGATCGAAGGCTTCATCGACGAGCTTGAGGCGATGGAGGCATGATCGCGCTCGAGCCGCTCGGTCGGCATCAGTTCGACCGGGTGGCGCATATCGCGGTCACGCCAGAGCAAGAGCCGTTCTGCGGCTCGATCACCGGCCATTTCGCGATGGACGAGCCGGATTGCGATTTCCACGGCGTGATCCGCGACGGCCAGACGGTAGGCTTCTTCAAGATCGACCGCGCCTATGCCGCCCGTTTTGATTTCGCGCGCCCCGAGGAAATCGGGCTGCGTGGCATGATGATCGATCGCGGCGAACAGGGGCGCGGCACCGGCAAGGCCGCGATGCGCGCGCTTCGCCCCTATCTTCGGGCGCGCTACCCCGGGGCGGAGCGTTGCGTCCTGACGGTCAATATCGTGAACATGGCAGCGCGCGCGATCTATATCGCGGGCGGGTTTCGCGATGACGGCCAGTTGTTTCACGGAGGCCGGATCGGGCCGCAGCACATCCTGCGCCTGGACCTTCTGTCCCAGACCGCCGAACAGCCCCTTACCTGAAACCAGCCCAGCCATCGACGGAGGACGCCGTGATCAGGCGCATCTTTTCGCTCCTCATCATCCTCATCATTCTCGCGGCGGTGGCCGTTGCCGTCTGGGGCCCGGCCTATGTTGAGCGCAGTCTGAACCCGGTGACGGCACCGGCCCAAGGCTGGCCCGTCTCGCCGCAGGCTCTGGCGCTGCATGACCGGCTGGTGATCGGAGACCTGCATTCGGATGCTTTGCTTTGGGATCGAGACCTTCTGGACCCGGTGGGACGCGGCCATACCGATATTCCGCGCCTCAGGCAGGGCAATGTCGCGGTGCAGGTCTTTACCACGGTCACGAAAAGCCCGCGCGGTCAGAACTACAGCCAGAACAGCGCGGATGCGCCGGACAATATCACGCCCCTCTTCATCGGGCAGCTTCGCCCGACCCATAGCTGGTTCAGCCTCAAGGAACGCGCCTTGGCGCAGGCTGCCGCGCTGAACCGGATCGCCGAGCAAGCCCCCGAAGAGGTGGCGCTGATCCGCTCGGCAAGCGACCTGCAAAATCTGATCGAGGCGCGGCGCCAGGGGGCCAAGACCCTTGGCGCTCTTCTTGGCATGGAGGGCGCGCATCCGCTTGAGGGCAATCCCGACAATCTGCGGGTCCTTTACAGCGCGGGCTTCCGGCTGGTCGGTCTTACCCATTTCTTCGACAATGAACTGGGCGGCAGCCTGCATGGCATGGGCGGACAGGATTCCGGCCTCAGCGATTTCGGACGCCAGGTGGTCCGCGAGGCGCAAGAGCGGCGCATGATCATCGACCTCGCCCATGCCAGCCCGCAAATGGTCCGCGATGTCCTGGCCATGCCCGGCACGCATCCGATCATCTCGCATACCGGCATCCAGAGCCATTGCAACACGCCAAGGAACCTGCCCGACGACCTGATCCGCGCCATTGCCGCCAAGGGCGGTCTGATCGGGATCGGCTTCTGGTCCGAGGTGGTCTGCGGCGACACGCCCGCCGATATCGCACAGGCCATCGCCGCCGCCGTCGCGCTGGTCGGCGAAGATCGGGTTGCGCTGGGATCGGACTGGGACGGCTCGGTGGGCGTACCTTTCGATGCGGCGCATCTCTCGGCCCTGACCCAGGCGCTGATGGATGCCGGTCTCTCCGAGACGCAAATTGCCAAGATCATGGGGGAAAACATGATGCGCTATCTTGCCGAGACGCTGTAGTCGCGCCACTCTAGGTTGAAATCCGGAGGATCCATGCTGACCATTTACGGCGTAACCCGTTCCCGCGCCTCGCGCATCATATGGCTGTGCCACGAATTGGGCCTGCCCTTCCGGCAAGTGCCGGTGATCCAGGCCTATCGGCTGGCCGATCCCAAGGCCCCTGACGCGCCTCAGAACACGCGATCGGAAAGCTTCCTGAAGCTCTCTCCCGCCGGGGCGATCCCGGTCATGCGCGACGGCGATCTGGTCGTGTCGGAATCGCTTGCTTGCACCATGCATCTGGCGCGCACACATGGACAGCCCTATGGCCCGGCCGACCCGACCGAGGACGCCTTGATGCTGCAATGGAGCTTTTACGCGGCCACCTCGGTCGAGCAGGACGCGCTGACCATCCTGTTCCTTCACAAGCAGGGTCAGATCCAGTCGGGCGCGGATCAGGCCGCCGTCGCCAATGCCTCGGAACGGCTGATCCGCCCTCTGGCGGTTCTCGAGGATCATCTTGCGCGCAATGGCTATCTCGTCGGCGGCCGCTTTACCGTGGCCGACCTGAACATGGCCGAGGTGATCCGCTATGCGCAGGGCCATCATGCCCTCTTGGATCAGTTCCCCGGCGTGACGGCCTGGCTCAATGATTGCCAGGCTCGTCCGGCATTTCGCAAGATGTGGAATGAACGTCTGGCCGAGCCCGAGTGACGAAATCGCGGCGGCATCGACCGCCGCGATCCACTCGTGAACAAGTTACTCGTTACCGTCACCATGCTGCGCGATCTTCACGCCCCGCGCCTTGATCCGCGTCAAAGCGCCGCGTTGAATCCCCCGCGCAGGCTACCATCCTTAGCGGTTTCCGATTCTCGCGACGCTTCCCCTTGCCCCGGATCCCCCGAGCGTGAGATAAACCCGCCTCAGAAGAACAAGACGAGCAGGTGCGATGGCAGACGATCTCTTCCCGGTCTCGGACAAGGCAACCGAGAGCTATTCGGCCGCCTCCATCGAGGTGCTCGAGGGGCTTGAGCCCGTCCGCAAGCGTCCCGGCATGTATATCGGCGGCACCGATGAGCGCGCGCTTCACCACCTTGTCGCCGAGATCCTCGACAACTCGATGGACGAGGCCGTCGCGGGCCACGCCTCGCGCATCGAGGTCGAACTTTGCGCCGATTATTCGGTCATCGTCCGCGACAATGGCCGCGGCATCCCGATCGACCCGCATCCGAAATTCCCCGGCAAATCCGCGCTGGAAGTGATCCTTTGCACCCTTCACGCGGGCGGCAAGTTCTCGGGCGACGCCTACCAGACCTCGGGCGGCCTTCACGGCGTCGGCGCGTCGGTAGTGAACGCGCTTTCCGACAGCATGGTCGTGCAGGTCGCGCGCAACAAGGAACTGTTCCAGCAAAGCTTCTCGCGCGGCATCCCGCAGGGCCCGGTCGAGAAGGTCGGCGCCGCCCCGAACCGCCGCGGCACCACCGTGACCTTCCATGCCGACGAGCAGATCTTCGGCCATCACCGCTTCAAGCCCGCGCGGCTTCTGAAGATGGTGAAGTCCAAGGCCTATCTGTTCTCGGGCGTCGAGATCCGCTGGAAATCCGAGATCGACGACGGCGAGACCCCCTGCGAGGCGACCTTCCACTTCCCCGGTGGCCTTGCCGATTACCTGACCGAGACTTTGGGCAAATCCTCGACCTATGCCGACCGCCCCTTTGCGGGTTCGGTGGATTTCAAGGAAAAGTTCAACGTCCCCGGAAAGGTCGACTGGGCGATCAACTGGACGCCTGCCCGCGACGGCTTCATCCAGTCTTACTGTAACACCGTCCCCACCCCCGAGGGCGGTACCCACGAAGCCGGTTTCTGGTCCGCGATCCTCAAGGGCATCCGCGGCTATGGCGAGCTGATCAACAACAAAAAGGCCGCCAACATCACCCGCGAGGACCTGCTGACCGGCGGCTGCGCGCTGGTGTCCTGCTTCATCCGCGAGCCGGAATTTGTCGGCCAGACCAAGGACCGGCTTGCCACGACCGAGGCCACGCGTCTGGTCGAAGGCGCGGTGCGCGACCATTTCGACAACTGGCTCGCGGCGGATACGAAATCGGCGGGCGCGATCCTCGATTTCCTGATCCTGCGCGCCGAGGAACGCCTGCGCCGCAAGCAGGAAAAGGAAACCGCCCGCAAGACCGCGACGAAGAAGCTGCGCCTGCCCGGCAAGCTGGTCGACTGCTCGGCCACCAACCGCGACGGGACCGAGCTTTTCATCGTCGAGGGCGACTCGGCAGGTGGCTCGGCCAAGATGGCGCGCGAGCGCCAGACCCAGGCCCTGCTGCCCCTGCGCGGCAAGATCCTGAACGTGCTGGGCGCGGCCAGCTCGAAGCTGGGCTCCAACCAGGAGATCAACGACCTCTGCCAGGCGCTCGGCGTCAGCATGGGCTCGAAGTTCAACGTCGAGGACCTGCGCTACGACAAGGTCATCATCATGACCGATGCCGATGTCGACGGAGCCCACATCGCCTCGCTCCTGATGACCTTCTTCTTCACCCAGATGCGCCCGCTGATCGACAAGGGGCATCTCTACCTGGCCTGCCCGCCGCTCTACCGCCTGACGCAAGGCGCGCATCGCGTCTATGTCGCCGACGACGCCGAGAAAGAGGCGATGCTCGCCAAAGGTCTTGGCGGCAAGGGCAAGATCGACGTGCAGCGCTTCAAGGGTCTGGGCGAGATGGACGCCAAGGACCTCAAGGACACGACGATGAACCCCAAGACGCGCAAGCTGATCCGGGTCTCGATCGACGAGGACGAAGGCGGCGAGACCGGCGATCTGGTCGAGCGCCTGATGGGCAAGAAGCCCGAGCTTCGCTTCCAGTTCATCCAGGAAAACGCGCAATTCGCCGATACCGAGAATCTCGACGTCTAAGATGACCCTGCTCGCGCCGCTCGCCATCTACCTGCTGGCGGCGCTTGCCGAAATCGCCGGCTGCTTCGCCTTCTGGGCGTGGCTGCGGCTGGGCCGCTCTGCCCTGTGGCTTCTGCCGGGCATGCTGTCCTTGGCACTCTTCGCCTGGCTCCTGACCCGCATTGACGTAGACTACTCCGGCCGCGTCTATGCCGCCTATGGCGGGATCTATGTCCTCACCTGCCTTGGCTGGCTCTGGCTCACCGAAGGCCAAATCCCCACCCGCTGGGACCTGCTGGGCGGAGGGCTATTCGTGCTGGGAACCGTGGTGGTGCTGGTCGGGGCAAGGGGGTAGCATCGGCGGTGACGCTGCCGATCTGCTCTTGCGCCGGGATCTGTTTGATCAGTTCGGGTAACACCGGCGCATCGCCGATGGGGCTTTCTGTGATCAGGCCCGAGCGACCATGGCAAACGCGCCGTTTCGCGCCGCCATGGCTGCGGGCGTGCCACGCGCCTTCACCCTCGCGCTTGATGCCCTTCGCCCGCTCGCTCGAACCGGTGG
>NZ_SDEB01000070.1 GCF_004522175.1 Paracoccus ravus
TGGCTATGGACTTACAACAACGAGCGCCCCAACATGGGCATCGGCGGCATCACACCCGCCCAGAAACTGAAAATGGCTGCCTGAGGTCTACTTCTGCGCCCCGTTAAAACGGGGAGGATTACCCTAGATCCATGACCGTGTGATGGCCGGTGTCGAAAAATACAGATTGCCATGTCTCGCATTGAACGTAAGCGCTACGCCGATCACCTCCTGCCGCATCGGCTCTGATCGATCCATTCTCCTTATGCATTTTACGCGTTGGAGGTGTTTGATTTGGGAAGAGACGGCAAAATGGACGCCCATTTGGACGCCTCATCCGGTGGCCTGGCGACTCGGCTGGATGTTCTCATGGGGCCCAGTGGTCGGCTTCAACGCTCGGAGCCGGAACGTGCTCGGATTGCCGCGGAAAGCTTGATGCCCGGTGTGAGAGTCGTCGACCTCGCCCGTAAGCATGGCACGACGCGCTGGCAAATCTACAATTGGCGCAAGAAGCTGCAGTCGGGTGAGTTGGCCTTGCCCGAGAGCGTGGCGGCCTTGCCGGTATTCGCCGAACTCCTGGTCGAGATGGCCCCAGCGGAGGCATCGGTGCCGCCCGCGCCCGCGGAAATCGAGATAGTCGTTGGCGATGTCGTGATCCGCTCCGGCGTCAGAACTGATGAGCAGCATCTGACACTGGTCATTCGTGCCGCGCGGGCCTCGGCACCATGATGCTCGGCCAAGGGGGCTCGCTGAAGGTCTTTGTCGCAACGCGACCGATCGATTTTCGCAAAGGCATTGATGGCTTGGCACTGGCGGTCCAGGAGATGTTTGGGCTGGATCCGTTCTGCGGCGCCATCTTCGTCTTCCGCTCAAAACGGGCGGATCGGATCAAGCTGCTGGTTTGGGACCAGACCGGTATGGTCCTGGTCCACAAGCGTCTGGAGGCGGGCAAGTTCGTGTGGCCGCAGGTGCGAGACGGGGTGATGAGAATATCGTCCGCGCAGTTGGCGGCTCTGTTCGAAGGGGTGGACTGGCGATTGGTCCGCCCCGAGCGGACACGCCGTCCTCTGGCGGCAGGATGATCGCGGCGAACAATGGAAATACCTGTTTTTGCTGGCAGGAAATGGTGATCCATGATTCAATTCGAGCATGAAATCCAAGGCGGCCGAGATCGAGAATGCCATTCTGAAAGCTCGCTTGGCGGATGTCGAAGCGGTGTTGGCAGAGATGCAGGAGGCCTATCGTCGGCTGGAAGACATCCTGCGCACTGTGCAACGCGAACAATTCGGCAAGCGCTCCGAGAAGCTGTCCCCCGACCAGTTCAACCTTCCGTTGGAAGATGCCGAACTGGCTCAGGGCGTATTTGACGCCGCACAGGACAAGGCCGAGGCGGCAATGCGAGAGCTGGGCAAGGAAATGCCGCGCCGGGCGCAACGCAATCGCGGTCATTTGCCGCTGCATTTCCCCCGGGTCGAGCGGATCATCGAGCCGGCAAGCATCCTGTGCCCCTGCGGCTGTGGCGAGATGGCCCGGATCGGAGAGGATCTCTCCGAGCGCCTGGACGTGATCCCCGCGCAATTCCGGGTGCTGCTGACGCGGCGGCCCAAATACGCGTGTCGTCGCTGCTCTCAAATCGTGGCGCAGGCGCCTGCTCCCGAGCATGTGGTGCCGGGTGGGCTGCCCACCGAATTGCTGATCGCCTCGATCATCGTTTCGAAGTTCGGTGACCACCTTCCGTTCTATCGACAGGCCGAGATCTTCCAACGGCAAGGGATCAAGCTGGATCGTGGCACGCTCGGCAACTGGGTCGGGCGCGCGTGTTTCCACCTGATACCTGTCATCGATCACATGCGGGCTCATCTGCGAAAGGCGGATCGCATCTTCGTTGACGAGACACGTGCGCCGGTGCTGGACCCGGGCCGCAAAACCACGAAAAGCGGCTATTTCTGGGCCGTCGTGTCTGACGACCGCGGACATGGAGGTCTGGGTCCGCCCATCGTGCTGTTCCATTACGCGCCAGGCCGGGGCCAAGAGCATCCGCTGAAATTCCTCGCCGGATACCTCGGTCGGTTCCTGCAATGCGATGCCTATCAGGCTTACAACGCGATGCCCGAGATCCCGCGTGACAGTGGCCCGTGGCAGTTGGTCTATTGCTGGACCCACGTCCGCCGTCGCTTCGTGAAGCGCTTCGAGAACGACCGCTCACCCATTGCCCAGGAGATGCTGCGCCAGATTGCGCTGCTCTATCAGGTCGAAAAGATGGTTCGGGGCAAGGAGCCTGCGCTACGTCTGACCGCGCGGCGTGAGCACGCCGCCCCGATCATCGCAGCACTCAAACCGTGGCTGGAGGCCAAGCTCTCCCACATTCCGCAGAAGTCCCAACTCGCCGAGGATATTCGCTACACGCTGGCACATTGGTCCGGCCTGATCCGCTTCCTCGACGATGGCACGCTCGAACTGGACACCAACCCTGTTGAAAATCAGATCCGCCCCATAGCGAGCGGTGATTCATTGTGCCCCTCTTCTTCAAGTATCTGGAAACATTGGAAGTTGATCTCGGGTGGTGGCGTGACGCGGGCGTCCTTTCTGCCGAAGGGCCGCGATAATGTCATCGTTCTCA
>NZ_SDEB01000071.1 GCF_004522175.1 Paracoccus ravus
AGGGCCATCACCCGTTCATTCTGCCCATGTCGGGCAATTTGTTGAGGTGCATTACCGCTGGCACGCGCTTTTCGGCCGACAGTTTCGGGTCGAGCGTGTCGACCGACGTGCGTCCGGCCAGTTCGTCCACGTCGAGGTACTGCCTGGCGTATTCATGGTCGTGGCAGCATGGATGCTCGACCCAAGGGCTTGCGCCGGCATGGAACTTGGCACACCGCGCGTGTCACTCGCGGCCCTGTCAGATCTCGATGACCTTCTGAGTCGGCACGGTCTTCGGCGAAGCTCTTCCGGTGATCCCATGGCCGGAAAGGAACAGACCGATGCAATACCTGCCCATCAAGCCCTCATGCCCCAAGCAACTCCAGATGCAGTTCGACTCGAAGCGGTTGCGCGGGATGAGCCTTCAGGAGCGTCAGCAAGTGGTGACGTGCCTGGCCATTCTCCTGGCCGAAGCGGCGGGAGAAGGCGAGCCGGAGGGAAGCGGTGATGGACGGTGATCTCCTCCCGCCGGAGATCCTGCAGCGCAAGGCGGTGGTCTATGTTCGTCAATCAACCCAAGCCCAAGTCGAACTCAACACCGAGAGCCGACGACGGCAATATGAATTGGTCGAGGTCGCACGTCGTCGTGGTTTCCGGACCGTGGACGTGATCGACGACGATCTCGGCCGCTCCGCCAGCGGCATGGTCGCCCGGCCCGGCTTCGACAAGCTCGTCGCCGCCTTGTGCGCGGGGGAAGTCGGTGCCGTGCTCTGCTTTGACGCTTCGCGGCTGGCGCGCAACGGCAGGGACTGGCACCACCTGCTCGAATTGTGCGGGCTTGTCGAAGCGCGTGTCATCGACCTTGATGGCGTCTATGATCCCTGTCTGCCGAACGACCGCCTGCTGCTCGGTATGAAGGGCAGCATCAGTGAGTTCGAGCTCGGAGTGATCCGGGCGCGCATGATCGACGCAGCCCGGGCGAAGGCGCGTCGTGGCGAACTTCGGATCAGCGTGCCGGTCGGTTACATCTGGCATCGCGAGACCGGGCTCGGGCTCGATCCTGATTTCCGGCTCCAGCAGGTAATCCGGTTGGTCTTCGAGCGGTTTCGCCAGCTCGGCAGCGCGCGGCAGACGCATCTGTCGCTGACGGCAGAGGAGGTGTTCTTTCCGCGGCCTTCGGATGGGAAGCGCCTGACATCCTTCGACTGGACAGCGATCCGCTACCGCAATGTCATCGGCCTTCTGAAGAACCCTTTCTATGCAGGCGCTTATGTCTATGGAAAGAGCGAGAAGCGGATCGAACTGGTCGATGGGCGTGCCCGCAAGTCCTACGGCCATGGCAAGCCGGCGGAGGCCTGGGACGTGCTCATCCGCGATCATCATGACGCCTATATCGACTGGACGGAATACGAGCGGAACCAAAAGCTGCTAGCGGCAAACGCCTATGGACGCGCGGGCGGGCAGAAGTCCGGGCGTGGCGGCCGTGCCCTTCTCGCAGGCATACTGACCTGTGGGCGCTGTGGCCGCGGCTTGGCTGTCGCCTATGCGGGCGCCCCTCCGGGCCGTCCGACCTATCGTTGCGACCGACCCAATCTCATGCTTGGTCTGCCGCGCTGTCTCAGCTTCGGCGGATCCCGTGTGGACGCCGCAATCGCAGCGGAGATACTGCGTGTGGTCGAGCCGATGGCAATCGAGGCCGCAGTGGAGGCGGAGCGGATGCACAGGGAAGGAGAAGCCGAGCGTCGGCACGTGGCCGAACTCGATCTACAGCAGTCAGAATACGATGCTTCGCTGGCGGAACGGCGCTATGCCGCCTGCGACCCGGAGAACCGGCTTATCGCGGCTCAGCTTGAGAAGCATTGGGAGGCCGCATTGCGCCGTGTCGAGGCATGCCGGGCCCGCCTTGCCGCGACGGATACCCCAGACCCGACCGCGCCGATGCCCGACTTCGAGGGCTTGGCGGCGGACCTTTCCGGAGCTTGGTCGGCGCAGGGCGTCACGACCCGAAGCCGCCAGCAACTGGTCCGGACGCTGATTTCGGGCATCATCGCGGATATCGACGATGCGACACGAGAGGTCGTGCTGACTATCCACTGGCAAGGCGGTCAGCATTCGCAATTGCGGGTGCGCAAACCGAGGACGGGGGAGCATGGTTGCCAGACGCCTGAGCAGGCCCTTGTCGTGATGGAACGGATGGCGACGCGCTTTTCTGACACCAATATCGCGGCCACCCTGAACAGGTTGGGTGTGCGGACCGGACAGGATAAGACCTGGACCGCGCACCGGGTGGCCTCCATCCGCAGGGTCCGTGGTATCCACGCCTTTCGCTCGGCCGAGAAGGATGGCGCGTGGCTCACCATGCGCGAGGCCGCGGCAAAACTCGGGGTGACCAGCCATGCCGTACGACGGATGATCCAAGACGGGATTTTGCCTGCCGAGCAGGTCGTTCCGGGCGCGCCCTGGCAAATTCGGGCCGAAGATCTTGAGAACGATGACATTATCGCGGCCCTTCGGCAGAAAGGACGCCCGCGTCACGCCACCACCCGAGATCAACTTCCAATGTTTCCAGATACTTGAAGAAGAGGGGCACAATGAATCACCGCTCG
>NZ_SDEB01000072.1 GCF_004522175.1 Paracoccus ravus
CATCCGCTGCTGCGCGACCTTGCTCGCGGCATCACGCGGCGGTCCCCTCTTCACTGTCGATGACTGTCCCATCGGCTGTTCCTCCTTCCCGAAAATAGCACGGAAAGAAGGTTAAGTGGACAGTCAAAGACTGGTCAATCGTCGGGAAAACAGTCCCCCGGACTGTTTCCTGATCCTCCTCCTACGTTGCCACCCGATACGACCGATGTCCGGCAACTTTCGTCTCCGCGATCCTTCTCGCTGCGGCGGTTAACTTCTGTCTATGATCGAGAACCAGTCCCCGACCAGGAGTGTCGCCAGCTGCCCAGCCAGAGTATCCGAGGCAAAGATCACCGCAAACAGGGTGCGGTCTGGCCAATTGAAGGACTCGGCCGATCAAAAAATTTATGCCAAATCGCTGAAAGCCAAAGGGGATGGACTTCGTGGCAGCGATCTCGATCTGCCGACTGAGGCGGTTGAGCCAAGGGAAAGATCACCGCGTTCAGGATCGCGGGTTCGCAGGGCTCGGGCGCAGCAACCATTCCTTGGGTATACGCGACACCGATCCGGCATCGGTCAGTTCTCTCTCGCACTGTTTGGACTGGCGGAAACTGATCAGCCAAGGTTTAGACAGCTCATCTCTCGGATTGGGGCGGTATGCCGGCGGCACATGGCTTCACTTCCAGACATGTCGGCGGCGCGATCAGTACGGTTTCGCCCCGCGACCCGCCGCCAAGAATATGGTTAAGCCTGTGTCTGGCCGGTGCGCGCTCGATGGCGTCGTGGCGCGGAAACCGCGCGATTTTGCGCTCGAAGATCCGCAGAATTCGGCCGTTCGCGTATCCTTGTGCCAATCATCCCGCGCGATCTGCATCCAACCGGGAAAATTCGGGACTGCCATTTGCTCGAGCGCAGAGGCCAGCATCGCCCCGGACCGTGAGCTTGTCGATTTCCAAGACGCCGGGCTTGCCTCGATCGTGCGAAAGCAACAGCCGGGGTCTTCCCTGCCCTCATAAGCCCGCCAAGGTCAAGTCAGGGCCGCACGAAGCGCAATCACGATGGGCCACCCTCGTCCTGGCAGATCTGGCCGGAATTGGTGCGGCGCTCGACCTCGGCGCGGATCCGCAGTTTGAGATATTTGCGCGGATCATACGACATGGTCGCGAGTTTCGACGCGATCAGTTTCCCATTGCGCCGTGCTTGCTCATCTGCCGGACTGGCAAGAAGCATCGCGTCGCAATAGGCAAGGGACAGCGCGCAATCCCCGCCGCCACCAGCGAGACGCGCGGTTGAGAGTCTCTGATCGGCCTTGGCAAAGGCGGCCTAGACTTTGGCATGACTTTCCATCCGGTATGGCACCTCGCCGCGCGGTCTGGATTCGTCCAGCGGGAAGGCCGCAGCGCAAGGCGGCGAAGCGCGAAGCTGCCCGCAAGCGCCGGATCCAGCGCGGCATTCATGCCTGCCTTCACAGCATCACGAGGGTCCTCAGCCACCCTAACGTCGTAATCAGCAGTCCAAGATCACGATATTGCAGCGCCCGAACGCGGTGCCGCCGCGATCCAAGATTTCGATGGAGCAGCGCTGCTCGGACCGATGCCGCATCCGCTGGCAACTCACCCGAACGCGGTGCCGATCCTCTCATCCGCCGGGATCTGAGCCAGAAGCTTCGGCAGAACCGCGCTGTCACCCTCGCGGCTCGAGGCGAACTCTACCGCATGAATGCCACTGGTGGCTGTATCCGTTGCGCCAGGTCGTGCGTTCAGCGCTGCGTGCATCCCGACCAGCGCCAATCGAGCCCTCGACATCACTCTCCATGATCAGCTGAAGGATCGCCTCCGCAATGCCGCGCAGAAAGTTACCCTGATCATGCTTGGCCAGAACCTCGGACAGACTATGTTGGTCTTGGTCATCGGGGTCTTCGGAAAGTTCGTGGTGGAAGCGTCGAAACTCCCCCTCGACCATACACCTCGATGGCCACCCGGAATTACACCGGCGACGGCTTAGAAATTACACCACCTCCTCGGACGCAAACCACGGACCCCGCCGGCGCAGGATGCGTGAGGTAGGCTTTTCCATCTTGGTCCTTACCCGCGCAATGTACATGGAAGTCGACGGCAAAATGCGCGCTATGGTCAGACAAATCTGCGGGCCACGCCGGATGCGGCAGCAGGGCTCATAAGTCCGCGAATGGCGATCACCTGCCTTGACAAAAGGCGGCGTAAAGCGCGGCCATCAGCACTTCGAGATCTGGGTCCGCGATGCGGTAGTGGACCGTCTGCGCCTCGCGCCGGGTGGCGACCATGCCGGCGTCGCGCAGCCGCGCGAGATGCTGGCTCAGCGCCGACTGGCTCAGACCGATCCGGGCCTGCAATGCACCGACCGACATCTCGCCCTTGACCAACTCGCACAGGATCAGAAGCCGCTTGGGGTTTGCCACCAGAGACAGGCGC
>NZ_SDEB01000073.1 GCF_004522175.1 Paracoccus ravus
TGGCTATGGACTTACAACAACGAGCGCCCCAACATGGGCATCGGCGGCATCACACCCGCCCAGAAACTGAAAATGGCTGCCTGAGGTCTACTTCTGCGCCCCGTTAAAACGGGGAGGATTACCCGATCCTCTGCCAGAAAAATCCCCGCATCCCGGCCACAATCGCCGCGTGAAAGGTTGTTCAGGCCGGACTAATAGCATTATTGATAACTTCCAATTAGCGATCCGGCCAAAATCGCCCATCCATCGATCGCAACGAAAAATGCTAACTTAAAGGGCAGGGCCACAGCGGATGGTGGAACCATCATCATACCCATTGACATTAAAATAGCAGAAACGACCAGATCGATAATTAAGAAAGGTAGTGAGATAATGAATCCAACTTCAAAAGCCCGTTGAATCTCGCTGAGCATGAAGGAGGGGGCGAGAACAGACAACGGGACCGATATTGCGGAGTGAGTTTCATTAACTCCCACTATTTCAGAGATGACTTCTGGATTAACTCGGCCTTCCATAAATCGGCGAAAAGGAGTGATGCCTAAATGAAATGCTTGATTGATGTCAATTGTGCCGGTTTGCAGCGGCGCGCCTGCTTTTTCCCACGCTTCATTAAATACTGGACTCATGATAGACCAGGAAAGAAATGCGGACAAACTTATAATAAGCATATTTGGAGGTGCCTGCTGTATGCCGATTGATTGGCGAAGTATCGACAGTACTGTCACGATAAATGGAAAGCAGGTAACCATAATAGCGATGCCTGGTGCAATCGATATAACTGTGAGAAATATGAATAGAGATACAGCATGCTGACCCACCCATTCGCTCTCGCTTAGCAGATGTGCAGCATCCTGAGCTAGAGCGAATGGCGGAAGTAAAGTAATCGCTAGTGCTAGAGCGCAACTAGCCTTCGCTACAGTTTTGATTTTTTCTCTATTATTCTGACACATAGTCGACTATCGCTTTCGCTGCTCATGGCTAGCTCTCCAAGTGCGATCATATCCTCACCGACGCAAATTTCGATCCCATCGGTAAGCTCGCGATCGAGCGTCAAGATTTCCCCCTCGCGCAAAGCCGAAATCTCCGCCACTGAGAGAATCTTTGACCCCATTCGGAAATTCACTTCTATTTTAATTTGCCCTTTTGCGACTAGCTCTACAAAACCATCCATTAAGCCCTCAGACGTTTCTGTCGGGAAGGAATTAAGTTAATTCGATCTGCATATTGCTTCTGGTCTATTTCGATCTCAGCGTTTTCGAACGTAACATTCGCCCGGCCAACCTCTTCTGCCCGTGCCCGAATACGAACCTGCGTATGTCCTTTGATGTCTAAACGATGGCGTAGTTCATCGTAAATATCCGCCGAGCAGGTTATCGATATTTCCTGGGGCCGAACATGGTGAGCAATCCGCTCAACCTCATCGAGAAGCTCGGTCGTCAGTACCTCTCGGCTTTCTGAAATTGCCAAGCTTTCCACTATTGTGGTCAATAGAGGAAAAATGGCCGAAGTGGCTTGGACACAGGCCTCATGCCGTATTCTCTCTAAGTCCACAACTGCAGCTAAGAAATTTCGGAGTTGAATTTCAAGATCGTCAAGGCTTGCCTGGCGTCCCTGTACTATTCCGTGTTCATATCCGACCTGGTAATTTTTTCCGTCCAATTCTTTGCATGAGCCAATAACTGAGGACTCGCATGTTGTAGAAAAAGATGGAAACTGGAAGTTTTCATATATCATGAGATCTCTTCGCTTCTTTTAATCCATCCAGACAGAAGTTGTAGGCTTTCGGTTTTTCGCTCTTTCATGAGGTCTCGCAATCGAAACACCGGATCTGCAACGTTCTTTTCTTCCTGAGTAATCTGAAGTTGACCAGTGAAGCCATCAAGTGCCCTCCCAGATAGTGCATCGACAGAGACTTCGGCGTGTTTTTCGGATACCTCCTTTCCTCCAAGCGAAATGCCCGGCGATTCTGGACCTGTGGTTCGCTGTTTGCCGATCGCCCGGGTAGCGATTACAAGGGCGGAGAGCATGAATAAACTAAGGAGAAGGAACTTGACCAGCCACTCCACGTCCAGGCGCTCAATAGTCCGGTCTGAACAACCAAGAACGCTTTGATTTTTCGTAACGAATCTGCGGTTTGGTTCGCTTTAAATTGCAGGGTTTCGTATGCTTTGGCCAGAAACCCTGCAATTCCCGGTCGCCAATGA
>NZ_SDEB01000074.1 GCF_004522175.1 Paracoccus ravus
ATGAGCTTGATCTTCAGCTCTTTCATCAGCCCGGTGTCGCCGAGCAGATCCTCAGGGCGCTCAACACCCTTCAGCAGTTCGTCGAGGATTTCCTTGGAGATCGTCATGCATGCTTCCTTTCGGTGAAGCATGGACCGGATCAGCCATACACAGAAGATCGGACGCTCTCCTGATCGAGTGGATCAGCACCTTGTTCTTCGGCTTTCGCCGCCACACAGCCATGAGCAGCGCCTGCAAAACGACATCTGTCGTCTGCCTGCTTTGCATCGACCAACCGACCACGCGCCGGGAATACAGGTCGATGACCACCGCGAGGTAGGCGAAGCCCTCCTGCGTCCGGATGTAGGTGATGTCGGTTACACAAACCTTGTCCGGAACCTCGACATCGAACTGCCGGTCGAGCCCTCGCCGGTTCTCTCGAACCGGTGGCGTTCACCGGCTCGATGTCGACCACGACCGACGGCTTGCCGCCATAGCTGCCGAGGCGGCGCTTTTAGTTGATCTGTGCCTTGATCCCCGCCAGTTGCGCCAGCCGGGAAACGCGGTTCGGACAGATGATTTAGCCCTGTTCGACCAGATCGTCATGCAGCTTGCGGTAGCCAAAGACCTTGCCGCTCTCCGCCCAAGCCTTACGCAGTAGCTCGGTCTGGCGCCTGTCTTCCTGCGCCCGCTGGCTCAGCGGTGCCTTCAGCCACGCATAGAACCCGCTCGGCTGGATACGCAGGCAGCGGCACATCGCCCGCACCGAAAACTGACCTCGATGCTCGGCCACGAACGCGTATCTCACTTTGCATCCCTGGCGAAATACGCGGTGGCCTTTTTTAGGATGTCGCGCTCCTCCGACACCCGCGCCAGCTCACCTTCAGCCGACGGATCTCGGCATACTTCTCCGTGTCACCCGACATCGCCTTCGCGAACTTGCGCTTCCAGGCATAGAGCGCGTGCGTGCTGACGCCGAGCCGCTCCGAAACATCCTTCGCCGGGTAGCGCCGTTCCGTGATCTGCGTGACAGCATCGCGCTTGAAGTCGTCAGTGAAATTGCCCGTGCCCATCATGGCCTCCTTGGCTCAAAATTAGCGAAGAAGGCGTCCACAAAACATGGGGCTATTTAGTGGGGAAGATCTACTACGTTCCAATCGCCCCGGAGCAGCTAGGCCCGGCGATGGCCGAACTCGTCCGCTACATCAACGAAAGCTCGATTCGGCCCCTGATCCGCACGGCCATCGAGCATGTTGAGTTCGAGGCCCTGCACCCTTTTGAAGACGACAACGGCAGGATCGGTCGAATGCTGATCACCCTGATGCTGTGGAATCTTGGTGCCCTGCATCAGCCGAACTATTTCGTGTCGGGTTATTTCGAGGCGCACAAGGATGAGTACATCGAGCGGATGCGGGCCGTCTCGGCCACAGGCGATTGGACTGGCCGGGTGGTATTCTTCCTCCGGGCGATGCACGCCCAGGCAACGGTCAACATCCAGACCGCGGATTCGATCTTCCGACTGCACGCCGAGATGCGGGAGCGGTTCCGCGAGGTCCTGAATTCGCAGTTCCATGATCAGCCGTTGGACTTCGTCTTTGCTAGTCCAGTGTTCCGCAACGACCCTTCGTTGAACGATCAGGAATTCCACCATCGTCCGCTCGTGCTCTTTCGCGCCTGACCTGCCCCCCGGTCGTCCCTCGTTCATAACGAGAGTCCTTGGGGTTGGTAGTGGTCGGTTTCCGGTGTGGCAAGCGCGCCGGGCGCGTTTCCATCAAGTAGCTCAAGCGTCCGGCGCGCTTCTGCTGGTGTTCTGTTCCCCAGCGAGGAATGCGGCCTGACGTTGTTGTAGTCGTAGCGCCAGATCGCCAGTTTGCGGCGGGCTTCGCCCAGGCTGTCGAATAT
>NZ_SDEB01000075.1 GCF_004522175.1 Paracoccus ravus
TCGGACAGGTCCATTCCGCCATACTTGGCCTTCAGCTTGTAGAACGTCGCAGGGCTCAGCCCATGCTTGCGGCACAGCTCAGCCGTCGGCAAGCCAGCCTCCTGCTCTTTGAGCATCCCGATAATCTGCGCTTCAGTGAAACGGCTTTTCCTCATCTCGTCTGCTCCTTCAGGTTGGGCAGACTCCACATCAGACCGAGGGAACTTCCGGGGGGAAGGTCACAAGCCCGCGATATTCAACAGCGATCAGGGCTCGCAATTCACCAGCACCGAGTTCCCCGAGGTGCTGTTGGACGCCAAGGTGCAAATCTCGATGGATGGACGCTGGATCGACAACAGGATGATCGAAAGGCTGTGGCGGTCGCTCAAATACGAATGCGTCTACCTGAATGCCTTCGAGACCGGCTCGGAGGCCCGCAAGGGGATCGGTGCCTGGATCAGCTATTACACCCAGAAACGCCCGCACTCATCGCACGGGCTGATGACGCCCGATGAGGCCCATGATACCCCCAACCAGAACCTGAAAGCCGCCGCCTGACATGAAACCCATGCTGAAGCTTAGCTGAGCGGCAAACTGGTCCAGATTTCAGGACCACCTCTGTGATCCGTAGCCGGGACCTGCCGACTCGACTCATCATCGCTGGAGTCTTATTAAGAACAAAAAGTGAACAATTGGAACCCATGATGTGAGTTGGAATGGCGAGACGGCTGCTTTCCATCTGGTTCCCCAGGCTGGCGAGCGACATCAGCCTGAGGCGCCGCCCCCTTGAGGGGCCTTTCGCGTTGACGCTGCGGGCGTCGAACGCGGAGCAGTTGCATTGCCTGAACGAGAGTGCCAGCCGCGCCGGATTGCATCGGGGCATGGCGCTCGCTGATGCGCGGGCGATTTGCCCCTCGCTGTCCACCCGTCCGGCGGATCCCATGCGCGAGGGCAGGGCGCTTGAAGAACTGCGCCGCTGGGCCAGCAGCTATGGACCGCATGCCGCGAAAGACGGCGCCGATGGGTTGATCGTCGACATCTCCGGGGTCGCCCATCTCTTCGGCGGCGAAGCAGAGATGATCGCTGATCTCGAGGCCCGCCTCGCGCGGGCCGGGGTATTGGCAAAAAGCGCCATCGCCGAGACCCGTGGCGGCGCCTGGGCCCTGGCGCGACGCGGCGGTGGCGTGATCCCCGAAGGGGCCTTGTTGACGCGGCTCGGCCCGATGCCGGTCAGCGCCTTGCGGATCGAGTCTGGCATGGCCGAGGGGCTCGCGCGCCTCGGGCTGCACAAGATTGCCGATCTGACCACGGTGCCGCGCGCGCCGCTCTCCCGTCGCTTCGGGCCCGAACTGCTGCGCCGCCTCGATCAGGCGCTTGGCACCCAAGCAGAGCCGGTCGCGGCCGAGGCGGATGCGCCGCATTTCGGGGTGCGGATGACGCTGCCCGAACCGATCGGCCTGACCGCCGATGTGATGGGGGTGCTGGACCGGCTGCTGGTACGGCTTTGCGACAAGCTGAAGACGGCGGAGCAGGGCGCGCGGCGGCTCCGCTTTGAACTGCGCCGTGTCGACAGTTCCGCCGCCATGGTCGAGATCGGTCTGGCCCGGCCGATGCGCGATCCGGCCCGCATCTCGGCGCTGTTTTTCAAGGGCGTCGACGAGGTCGATTCCGGCTTCGGCATCGACGGGCTGCGGCTCAGCGCCACCCTGACCGAGCCGCTGGCCCCCGAGCAGATCGGCCCTGCGCAGGCGAACGCGGCAGACGAACTCTCCGACCTGATCTCGCGGCTGGGCAATCGCCTGGGCTTCGAGGCGGTGCAGCGCTTCCTGCCCGCCAGCAGCCTGATCCCCGAGCGCAGCTTTCTTGCGGTTCCGGCGGCC
>NZ_SDEB01000076.1 GCF_004522175.1 Paracoccus ravus
GCCTTCTCGGCCTTGAAGGAATTGCAGCGGCTGCGCGATGAGGCGGGGCAGGGGGCGCAGGTGCCTCTGCCCCGGCTGATCCCCGGTGCCCGTCTGGTGCTGAGTGACAGCCGCGTTGAATGGCTTGCCTTGCCCAGCGATCTGGCCGCCTGGTCGCGGCTGACCCGGCTTCTGTCTTTGGGCAAGCGGCGGGCCGGGAAAGGCAGCTGCCACATCGGTCTGGCTGATCTGGAAGAATGGGGCAGGGGGATGATCCTGATCGCCCTGCCGCCCGATCCGCTGGAGGGGGACGATTTCATGCCGGATCTGCGGCGGATCGCCAGCCGCTTCGCGGGCCAATGCCATCTCGGTGCCGCCCCCGTCTATGACGGTCAGGATCAGGAGCGGCTGGACCGGCTGGCCGGGATCTCGCAGGCCACCGGCCTGACCCTGATCGCGGTCGGCGATGTGCTGATGCACCGCTCACACCGCCGGCCTCTGGCGGATGTGCTGACCTGCATCCGCGAGGGCTGCACCATCGACGCGATCGGCGATCGCCGCCTGGCCAATGGCGAGAACCGCCTCAAATCCGGTGCCGAACTCGCCCGGATCTTCCACCGCTACCCGGCGGCCTTGCGCCGCACGGTCGAGATCGCGGATCGCTGCGCCTTCCGCCTCGATCAGCTGCGCTATCAATATCCCGACGAGGCGCAGGACGGCGAACCGGCGCAGACGCGGCTCGAACGCCTCGCCCGCGAGGGGCTGATCTGGCGCTATCCGGACGGCCCGCCGCCGAAGATCGTCTCGCGCGTCGAGAAGGAGCTACGTCTTATCGCCGAGGTCGCATATGCGCCCTATTTCCTGACGGTCCATGACATCGTCAGCTTCGCGCGCGCACAGGGCATCCTCTGTCAGGGTCGCGGTTCGGCGGCCAATTCCGTCGTCTGCTACCTCCTGGGCATCACCGAAGTGCCGCCGGAATCCATCACCCTGATCTTCGAGCGATTCATCTCGAAGGAACGCGGCGAGCCGCCGGATATCGATGTCGATTTCGAACATGAACGCCGCGAGGAAGTCATCCAGTGGATCTATGAGCGCTATACCCGTGAGCGTGCCGGGCTGACGGCGGTGGTGATCCATTTCCGCGCCCGCGCCGCCATCCGCGAGGTCGGCAAGGTCATGGGCCTCAGTCAGGACGTGATCGCCCGGCTCTCGGGGCAGATCTGGGGCTGGTCCTCGGCCGCGCCGAGCGAGGAGCGGCTGCGCGACGCGGGGCTGCATCCCGAGGACCGGCGCGTCGCCTTGGCGGTGCGGCTGATCGGCGAGATCATCGGCTTTCCGCGCCATCTCAGCCAGCATGTCGGCGGTTTCGTCATTACTCAGGGCCGGCTCGACGAGCTTTGCCCGATCGAGAATGCCGCCATGGAGGACCGCACCGTCATCGAATGGGACAAGGACGATATCGACGCGCTCGGGCTCTTGAAGGTCGACATCCTCGCGCTCGGCATGCTGACCGCGATCCGCAAGGCCTTCGGGTTGCTCGAAGAGCACCGGCGCGAGCGCTGGACCCTCGCGAATATCCCGCCCAAGGACGCGCGGGTCTATGACATGCTCTGCCGCGCCGATGCGATCGGGGTGTTTCAGGTCGAAAGCCGGGCGCAGCTGAATTTCCTGCCTCGGATGCGGCCGCGCAACTTCTACGATCTGGTCTGCGAGGTCGCCATCGTCCGCCCCGGCCCGATCCAGGGCGGCATGGTGCACCCCTACCTCAACCGCCGCCAGGGCAAG
>NZ_SDEB01000077.1 GCF_004522175.1 Paracoccus ravus
TGTCCGTCGTCGAATGATTTGGAACAGGCGGCCTGATTTTGGACGAGAGGGTCCTGGCGCACCGGTTTGAGATTATGCCGCCTGACGCTGATGGTTCAAGCGGCGGTTCTGGATGGTCTCTTTTCTGATCTTCTCCCTTTCTGCCAGGATTTTGGGGCCACGCCCGAAATAGACATCTGCCGGGGTCAAGTTGCCGAGGCTCTCGTGATAGCGATGGTTGTTGTAATGCTCGACAAAGGCGGCGATTGCCTCTTCGAGCTGACCCGGAAGGTAATAATTCTCGAGCAGGATGCGGTTCTTCAGCGTCTGGTGCCAGCGCTCGATCTTGCCCTGGGTCTGGGGATGTCCCGGCGCGCCATGGACCTGTTCGACGCCCCTTTCCTCAAGCCAGTCGGCCAGATCCCCCGCGATATAAGCACCGCCGTTATCGGAAAGCAGACGTAGCTTTTGCTGTGGCCTGCTACCGCCGCTGCTCGATGCATCCAGCGCCATGCCCACCGTGCTGGTCACATCGGCCACCTTCATATCGGTGCAAAGCTTCCAGCTGACGATGTAGCGGGAATAGTCGTCGAGAATGGTCGAGAGATAGAACCAACCCCAGCCAATGATCTTGAGATAGGTGAAGTCGGTCTGCCACATTTGGTTCGGCGCCGTGGTCTTGTCTCTGAACTCCTCGCCAGCCTTGATCACGATATGGGCCGGGCTGGTAATCAGGTCATGCGCTTTCAGGAGCCGATACACGGAAGCTTCTGACACGAAATAGTTTTTGGTATCAGTGAACTGCACGGCCAACTCTCTGGGCGACAGTTCCGCTTCATCCAGAGCCATCTCGATGATCTGGCCCCGCATCTCATCGGGGATCCGGTTCCAGACCCGGCTCGGCCGACTTGGCCGATCCTGAAGCCCTTCGGGGCCACCTGTCACGTATCGATCATACCAGCGGTAGAAGGTGGTAGGTGCGATCCCCAGTTTTGTCAGGGTGCGTCGCACCGAAAGATGCGAGCCCTCGACCAAGCGAATGATCTCGAGCTTTTCAGAGGCGGGGTATCTCATTCGTCGCCGCCCCCAGCCCCGCTCATGCTTTTTTTTAGCAATCGGTTCTCGAGCGTGAGATCCGCGACGACCTCTTTCAGCGCTGCGGTCTCGGCGCGCAGGCCCTTCACCTCGGCGCTGTTGGCCTGCCGGGCGGTGTCTCCCGCCAGACGCCTCTTCCCAGCCTCGAGGAACTCCTTCGACCAGCTGAAATAGACGCTCTGGGCGATCCCCTCGCGCCGGCACAGCTCGGCAATGCTGTCCTCGCCGCGCAAACCGGCCAGGACGATCCTGATCTTTTCCTCCGCCGAATGGACCTTTCGCGTCGCACGGCGAATGTCTCTCACCGCGCGATCGGCGGCGACTTTCTGATCAACGGGTTTCTTGCTCATCTTCGCTCCTTGAAAGCTACGATGTGCCAGAAACCCTCCCGTCATCAATCAACCAAATCTGTCCCATAGGCCCTGACGCCTGACA
>NZ_SDEB01000078.1 GCF_004522175.1 Paracoccus ravus
GCCTGACGAAGCACAGCCATGATCTGCGGTTCCGTGAAACGGCTCTTTCTCATTCGAATCTCCTCAGCTCACGCTACGAGAAAATTCTACTTATGCAGCCCCTTAACCATGGGGAGGATTACCCCCCCACGTTCGTTGATCGTACTCAAATGAGAGAACGCATCCTCAATGAAATCAAACGCCTTGCAGCAGAAAACGGAGGCAAGACCCCGGGAAAAAACTTTTTCCATCAAGAGACCGGTATAGCTGAAAGCGACTGGTATGGAAAACTGTGGCTTCGCTGGAATGAAGTTGTTGCCGATGCAGGTTTGGAGCCCAACGAGAAACAAGAACGCCTGTCCGGCGATCTGGTCTTGGACAAGTATGCCGAAGTGTGTCGCCACTACGGCAAGCCTCCTTCCAGTGCTGAGTTACGCTTTTACGCCAGAGAGACCCCCAACTTCATAAGTTACAACACCTTCGCTAAGCACTTCGGCAGTAAGGGCGGTGTGATCAGGGCTCTCAGGGATCGCTCTGTTGAGCGAGGCGAAGAAGATCTGATCGCCATTCTGCCGAATGTGAAGGCATCCGAGGCTTCCACAGCAAGTCCCGGCTCATCGAATGTTTCAGAGGGCTGGGTTTACCTTCTTCAGTCCGGCGACCACTTCAAGATTGGCCGGAGCGACGATTTGAAAAAGCGAGTGAAGCAGATCACTATAGCGCTCCCAGAGAAAGTTAAACTTGTCCACGCCATCAAAACTGACGACCCTCCAGGCATTGAGGGCTACTGGCACCGTCGCTTCGCAAACCAACGTGCAAACGGTGAGTGGTTCAAGCTATCTCCTGCCGACGTGAAAGCCTTCAAGCGGCGCAAATTCCAATAGGCAGCTCTGCAAGCTGACTTTCGCTGCAGGGCATGAGGACAGTCAATTTGGGCTCCGAGCGACGTGCTGCGGGGCAACAATTGGCGGAGTGGGTTGAACGAGTGACCTGGCCTCCGGCTAGTTGGGCCGACCCCTACCGGCCGATCGTCTTTCGCAGGTGCTGCCCATGCGATGTCCCCGTCCCATCGATTTAAGGCAACAGTCCCGGGCCGATGAGCAGCGATTTGAACGACGCAACCGGCGCAGTTGATCGTCTGCTCCCATCGCCCCGAGCCTGGGAGATGCAGATTCGTCATCAAGCGGTTTACTGCGTGCCAGGCTGTGCAAAACGGCGCGAACATCTGTGATACTATCGAGCTTGTCGGATCATCCGAAGTCAGGGCGGGCAGGAGGATGGGAGGTAACACCATGTCCATTGATCTTCTTCCTGTGCTCCGGCCTGAACGTCCCGCATGGAACAAGGGTCGCATCATCGGCCAGAAACGCCCACTGCTGCCGAAGCATGTCTGGTCGATCCG
>NZ_SDEB01000079.1 GCF_004522175.1 Paracoccus ravus
GTCCTTTCAGGCTCGGCAACCGCGTGATCGGTTTTCTCAACCGCTCGGTGTCGAAGGCACGGTCGCCGGGCAGAGCGTGGTCATTTTCCGGAGGTTTTGGGCGATGGCGGCGAGTGTGAACTCGTCTTTCGCTCCCATCGGCCCTCTCAATCGCAGGCGGTTAAGGCCCAGGATGCGCTTCAGATGAGCGAAGGGCATCTCAACTTTCTTGCGCCGCCTCGAGGCAATCTCGTTGAACGCGGAGGCCGTGCAGAACCGGGCAAAATCACGCACGATTTCGAATTTTCCGCGTTGCAGACTGCGCGTTTCACTGTTCGGACAGCATTGCTCCTTCAACGCACAGATCTGACAGTCGGCTTTTGATGCGCGATATCTGCGCGGCTTCATCTCGGTCGAGAAGCGCTCCGGATCTGAATAGTTCCGTCGCCTGTGCCGCAGATCCTTACCTTCCGGGCAGAGGTAACGATCATTCTCATCGTCCCAGATGAAGTCGGAACGGGACAATGTTCCATCCGTGCGCTCGCCTTTGTCTATGACTGGGATGAAAGGCAGGATCTGCCGCTTCAGGACGATCTCGACCAGGTTGTCTTCAGATCCATAGGCGGTATCGGCAGCCAGCCATTCAGGAGGAATGTCGAAACGCTCGGCCGTGCGATCCAGCATCGTGAGGGTAGAGCCGACCTCGGCCTGCCGGACCGATCGGGTAGCCTCGACATCCATGATGATCCCGTGATCTGTATCGATCAGGTAATTATCTGAATAAGCGAAGAAAGCGGGCCCCTTCCGCGCGTTCGTCGGGAAAATGATCACTGGATCATTTTCTTTTCCGCCTCACTCCACTGGCTTGCAGGATCGGCATGGGCCGTAAACTTGGGCTGGACGGGCGTAGCTGCGCCGAAAGCTTCGTCATCGAGTGTGTCCAGATATTCTCGCACCGCCCTTGAGGCCTCTGCCGGATCAATGGTGAATGGGTCCCATTTATCCTGACGGGTGGAACTCTGTTTCTGGACGTCGGCGCGGATCAGGCTGGCGTCGACGGCAAAGCCTTTGCCGCCCACGAGGCCACGGGCAATGCATTGAGCAACCACTCGATCGAAAACACGACGAAAAACATCACTGTCGCGGAACTTGCCATGCCGGAGCTTCGAGAAACTCGAACGAGGCGGCAGAACCAGCGATAGGCGAGGTTGAGGTGAACCTCCTGACAGAGGCGCCGCTCGGACCGCAATCCCATGACATAGCCAACGACAAGCATGCGGATCATGAGTTCCGGATCAATCGAGGGTCGGCCTGTATGGCTGTAAAAAGCCCGCATCTCATCGTGCAGATCAGCCAGGTCCAGAAACCG
>NZ_SDEB01000008.1:0-52820 GCF_004522175.1 Paracoccus ravus
AGTTATAGGATTTCCAGTTCGTGGTTCGGTAGCGGGCAGGTGCGGAGTTCGTCATGCCGAGCGGATTAACCCACCAGAATCGCCGAGTGAATCCGTCAGATCCGAAAGTTCTGCAACAATGCCCATTTGATTGCTCCAGCCTTGCCGGACGCCCGACGGCTAGTCGGGCGCCCGCCAGGTCCTATCTCTTGAGATCAACCACCACTTCTTCAAGATCGCCCTGGAAGTCGAAGGGCGCCTTGTAATCGGTGGTGACTGTCGTGCCGGTATCCGTTCCGACATCCTGGTTTTCCGAGAGCGAATACTTGAACGGCGTCGTCTGCTCGATGGCACCCGATCCGGCAGCTTGACCGTCGATCGACAGCGTCACCGTGCCGTTCTTGCCCATCTCCTTGCCGCCCTCATAGGCGAAGTCCATCTTCAGCTCATGCTCGCCAGCAGGGACAGCGCTGTCGCTTTCGACTGAATAGACCGCGACGTCGATATAGTTATGCGCGGCCTTCAGCTTGCCGTCCTTGAGATAGAAGGCCCAGCCGCCGGTATTGCCGCCCTGGGTGAAGATCATGCCATTGGCATTCTCCTCGACCTTGACCTTGGCGGTGACGCTGAAGGACTTGTTCTTCAGGTCCGGCGCCGAGGATTCCGGCAGCCCGGCAAGCACGCCGGTATAGGTGAAGCTTTCGCGCCCGCCCGCGAGGTTCGGCTTGCCGGTCCCCTCGGCGCTGAAGCGCTCGGCCCCGCGCCAGTCAAGCGGCAGCGCCTTGTTCTTGGACGCCTCGGCCCACCACAACGCCTTCAGCTCTTCCAGCTTGTCGGGATTCTCGGCTGCAATGTCCTTGGCCTGGGAGAAGTCCTCGTCGAGGTTATAGAGCTCCCACTTGGCCTTCAGCGGGTCGAATTCGCCGCGGACCGGGTCCCAGGGCTCGAAGGACAGCGAGGCTGCCCACCAGCCTTTGTCATAGATGCCGCGGTTCACGAACATCTCGAAATACTGGCTGGTGCGGACCTCATCGGCCTTGGCATCATCCAGAACGCTGAGAAAGCTCTTGCCCTGGATCGGGGTCTGGGCTGTGCCGTTCACGCTGCGCGGTTCGGGGATATGGGCCGCCTCCAGGATGGTCGGGGCGATGTCGATGACATGCAGGAACTGGGTGCGGATCTCGCCAGCCTTCTGGAAGCGGGCGGGCCATTTCACGATCATCGGGTTGCGAACGCCGCCGAGGTGGCTCGCGACCTGCTTGGTCCATTGGAAGGGAGAATCGACCGCCCAGGCCCAACCTGCCGGGAAGTGGTTGAAATGCAGTTCGGTCCCGATCTCGTCGATCCGGTCGATCATGTCCTCGGTCTTCATCAGATAGGCGTTGAAGAAGGCGTTCTCGTTCAACGTGCCATCGAAACCGCCCTCCGCCGAGGCGCCGTTGTCGCCGACGATATAGATGATCATCGTGTTGTCGGCATCGGGCAGGGTCTTGACGTAGTCAAGCACGCGCCCGACCTCATAATCGACCTGCTCGCCGTAAGCGGCGAAGACCTCCATCATCCGCGTATAAAGCTTCTTCTGGTCGTCGTTCAGGCTGTCCCAGGCCGGCAGGCTGGCAGGGCGCGGGGTCAGCTCGGCATTGGCCGGGATGATACCGCGTTCTTTCTGACGCTCGAAGGTCTGTTCGCGGTATGCATCCCAGCCCATGTCGAACTTGCCCTTGTATTTGTCGATAAGCTCCTTCGGAGCCTGATGCGGGGCATGGGTCGCTGCGGGCGCAAGATAGGCAAACCAAGGTTTGTCGGGCTGAATTGCCTCGAGCTTCTTCAGCCAGTCGATGGTGTGATCGGCAAGATCGGTGCTCAGATAGTAGTTCTCGCCATTGGGCGTGCCGATCGGGGTCTGGTTCTCGAAGAGATAGGGGCGGATCTGGTTCGTGTCACCGGCCATGAAGCCGTAGAAATAGTCGAAGCCCAGTCCGTTCGGCCAATGGTCGAAGGGCCCAGCGGCGCTGGTCTCGTAGATCGGGGTGTTGTGGTTCTTGCCGATCCAAGCAGTGACATAGCCGTTCTGGCGCATGATCTCGGCAACCGAGGCCGTGTCCTTGGGAATGACCCCGGTATAGCCGTCATACCCGGTGGCCAATTCAGTAATGACCCCGGTCCCGGCGACATTGTGGTTGCGCCCGGTCAGCAGCGCCGCCCGCGTAGGCGAACACAGCGCCGTGGTGTGGAACCGCGTGAAGGTCAGGCCCTCCTTGGCCAGCTCGTCCATCTTGGGCGAGGGAACCGCACCGCCGGTCACGTCGAACTGCCCGAAGCCCACGTCGTCGAGCAGCACCAGCAGGACGTTGGGCGCGCCTTCCGGGGCCTTGATCGGGGCCGGGAAGACGGCGGGATCGGCATTCAGATAGGTGGTGCCGACATTGCCGCTGAATTTCTGTTCTGCATAGGGCAGCGTGACCTGCCCGTTCTGGGCACCGATCGGCACATCCGCCGACTGGGCATGTGCAGAGATCCCGAAGCTCGCGGCCATGAATGGCAGCGCAAGCAGGCATCGGGATAGTCCGAGCTTCTTCATCAGATGACTCCGTGGTTTCAGGCGGGCCTGGAAAGCCCGTCGGCTTCAATCGGGGTAATTCATCTTGGGCACGCAAAGGCCTGCCCTTCAGGTCGCAGGGAATGGAGCAAATGCCGAAGCAAAAGATTGTCTCCTGTCAGCACTTTCGGCGTGATAGCGAGACCCAGGGTCGAACTTCTTTGGTGCCGCTCCACCTCAATTGACTAACATGTGCCTCAGGCATAACTTGCACAATTAAGTGCAAATTGGAAAAATTTTGAATGACCGAGCATGACCTGCAGGGAGTATTTCACCGCAGGGGCTGGCTTGCCGCCCAGCCCGAGGAATTCCGCAAAGCCTGGCTCAATCTCGCCGAGTTCAGCGAGCTTTCCGTCGGAGAACTGCTCTTTTCCCTCGGTGGCCCGCCCGGTGGCGTTTACGGCATCGCCGAGGGTTACGCCGATGTTCTCATCGCCTCGGGCTATATCACCCCCGCCCTGGCGCATATTGCCCGCCCCGGCTGGTGGGTCGGCGAAGCAACCGCGCTCACTGGTTCACCGCGCCGCGTCGAGATCCGCGCCCGCACCGACCTGAAGGTCTGCTGCGTCTCTCTGCAGGGAATCGAAAGCCTCGAGGCGCAGTTTCCCCGCCTGTGGCGCACGCTTGCGCAGCTGACCGTGCTGCATCTCGACAATGCGCTGATGTATGCCTCGGCTGTGACCAAGGGGGACGCACGGACCAAGATCTTGAGCACCCTGATCAGGCTGGCGGGGCCGGAAATGACGAGCGACGCGGTCATCTCGGTCCCTTGCACGCAGCAGGAACTTGGCGAGATGGCTGGCCTGCACCGAAACAGCGCAGGACCGGTCCTGCGCAGCCTGGAACGCGACGGCCTGATTGCGCGCGTGACCTACAGTCAAATCGCATACAACCCTGTGCGACTGGCCCATATCAGCGAGAAGGAGCTGAGCAGCGGAGCACGGTGATTTCCCTCCGATCGCATCGTACGAATGTCGGCTAAGGGCTCTTCGCGACCGCACCGACCGTCACAGTTTGCGCTGCGTTGTCAGCCCATCTACGCCACGGCGAGGTCGGCTCCAGCTTTATAATCAAGCTTTATGGGCGATGAGGCGCCATTTAAGTGGTACTTATAATTCGTGGGCAAGGAGCGGCTGGCTCGCCAGGCGCCCTATATCGGAACGAAGTCTGCCTATAGGAGCGCTCGCTCTTTTATGGGTAATTGATTTTATTAAATAATTTACGGAGATCAGGTTTCGGGACGCGCAACTTTATGCGCTACGCGCAACGTTATGTGCGTCCCTACAAACAATCAAATATCCAAATTCTCTACGCTCAAAGCATTCTGCTGGATGAAGTCGCGACGGGGTTCCACGACATCGCCCATCAGCTTGGTGAAGATGTCGTCGGCCTCGCTGAGGTCCTCGATGCGGACCTGCAGCATGGTGCGCGCCGCAGGATCCAGCGTGGTCTCCCAGAGCTGCTCTGGGTTCATCTCGCCCAGACCTTTGTAGCGCTGCAGCGACAGGCCCTTTTCCCCTTCGAGGAAGATCGCCTGCAATAGCCCGAGCGGGCCGTGGATCGGGATGTCGCGGTCCTTGCGGATCAGATGCGCGGTCTCGCCATAGACATCCTGAAGGCTGTCTGTCATCGCGCCGAGGCGGCGGCTTTCGCCGCTGCGCAGCATGATGCCGTCAAGGGTGCGGGATTCCTCGACGCCGCGCAGGGCGCGGGACAGGCGGATGCCGCCGTCCTGCGTCGGGCGGCCGGACCAACCGCGCTCATACTCTTCGGCGATCATGTCGAGGCGTTTGGCGACGGCCTCGGCCACGCCTTGCGCATCGGCATCGACCCGGCCCTGCACCAAGGCGCCCGCGATCGCGGCCTGCTCGGTGATATGGCTCGGGTAATGGGTGGGATAGGCGCGCAGGATGCGGCGCGCAGTGCGGGCCTCATCGACCACGCGGGCAAGGTCCGCGCCCGAGATGTTCTCGCCATTGCCGAGGCGCAGCGAGGCCCCCTCGACGCCCTGCTGGATCAGGTAATCTTCGAGCGCGGCCTCGTCCTTCAGATAGACTTCGGAGCGGCCCCGGCTGACCTTATAAAGCGGCGGCTGGGCGATGTAGAGATGCCCGGCCTCGATCAGCTCGGGCATCTGGCGGAAGAAGAAGGTCAGAAGCAGCGTCCGGATATGCGCGCCGTCCACGTCGGCATCTGTCATGATGACGATCTTGTGGTAGCGCAGCTTGCCGAGGTTGAACTCGTCGCGGCCGATCCCGGTGCCGAGCGCGGTGATCAGCGTGCCGACCTGATCGCTGCTGAGCATCCGGTCGAAGCGGGCGCGCTCGACGTTCAGGATCTTGCCGCGCAAAGGCAGAACGGCCTGGTTCTGGCGCGAGCGGCCCTGCTTCGCTGAACCACCTGCCGAGTCACCCTCGACGATGAACAGCTCGGAGAGCGCCGGGTCCTTTTCCTGGCAATCGGCGAGCTTGCCGGGGAGGGAGGCCACATCCATCGCGGTCTTGCGGCGGGTCAGTTCGCGGGCCTTGCGGGCGGCCTCGCGGGCCAAGGCCGCCTCGATGATCTTGCCGACGATCTGCTTGGCCTCGGCGGGGTTCTCTTCGAACCACTCGCTCAGCTTCTCGTTGACGAGGCTCTCGACTGCGGGGCGCACCTCGGAGGAGACCAGCTTGTCCTTGGTCTGGCTCGAGAATTTCGGGTCCGGCACCTTGACCGACAACACGCAGGTCAGGCCCTCGCGGGCGTCGTCGCCCGTGAAATCGACCTTCTCGCGCTTCGCTACGCCGCTGGTCTGCGCATAGCTGTTGATGACGCGGGTCAGCGCGCCGCGGAAGCCCGCCATATGCGTGCCGCCATCGCGCTGCGGGATGTTGTTGGTAAAGGGCAGCACCGTCTCATGGTAGCTGTCATTCCACCACATCGCGACTTCGATGCCGATGCCGTTCTTTTCGCCCTGGATGAAGATCGGGTCGGACATGACCGGGCTTTTCGAGCGGTCGATGAATTTCACGAATTCGCGCACGCCGCCTTCGTAGAAAAGCTCGGTGCGCAGGGGCTCGGCGGGGCGCTCGTCCTCGAGGATGATGCGCACGCCCGAGTTCAGGAAGGCCAGTTCCCGCAGCCGATTTTCCAGCGTCTTGTAGACATAGTCGAGATTCGAGAACGTCCCATTGCCGCCATCGGCCTTGGACGAGGCCAGGAAGCGCACCTCGGTGCCTTTTTCGTCCGGCGCTTCGCCCACGACGCGCAAATGCTCAACCGTGTCGCCATGCTCGAAGCGAGCGACATGTTCCTTGCCATTGCGCCAGACGCGCAATTCCAGCCAATCCGACAGCGCGTTCACGACCGAGACCCCGACGCCGTGAAGGCCGCCCGAAACCTTGTAGCTGTTCTGGTCGAATTTCCCGCCCGCATGCAGTTGGGTCATGATGACTTCGGCTGCCGAGACGCCCTCGGTCGGGTGCATGTCGACCGGAATGCCGCGCCCGTTGTCGCGCACCGAAACCGAGCTATCGGCATGGATCTTAACGCGGACGAAATCGGCATGACCGGCCAGCGCCTCGTCGATGCCGTTGTCCACGACCTCATAGACCATGTGATGCAGGCCCGACCCGTCGTCGGTATCCCCGATATACATGCCGGGGCGCTTGCGCACCGCTTCCAAGCCCTTGAGAACCTTGATGGAATCGGCACCATATTCGGAGGTCTGAAGGGCGGGTTCGGTCATGGTTTTCTTATCCTGCCTTGGGTCCCCATCTTATAGTGGGTCGCGGTCGGAATGTCACGGGAAAGCCACAAGATTTGGTGGCTTTAGGGGGGGTCAGACCAGCCCCGGCTGATCCAGCAGGGTGGTCCCGTCGCGGCTTTCGATCTCGATCACCCAGAGGTCAGGATCGCGGCCGGAATGGCGGGCGATCTCGGTGTCGATCTCGGGCTCGGCAGCCTCGGAGAGCCGCACCCATGGGCGCAGATCGGTCTCGAAATCCCATTCCCGCGCCCAGAGGCTCGCCCGCCCGTTCAGCGTCGCGCATTTGACCATGACGGCCCCCGCCGTGTCATCGCCATGGCGGAGGACATAGGCGGGGATATCGGCAAGCTGCAGCCGCTTGAGATAGGCCGAGACCCAGATCCCGGCCGCCAGTCTTGCTTCAGGCATCGCCGTCTTTGAAATCGAGGCCCATCTCGTTGTAACGCTCGGCCTCGTCGAGCCAGTTCTCGCGCACCTTCACCTGCAGGAACAGATGAACCGGGCGGCCCATGAATTCCGTAAGCTCGGCGCGGGCGGCCTGACCGACGGCCTTGATGGTCTCGCCGCCCTTGCCAAGGACGATACCCTTATGGCCGGGACGGGCGACATAGACGATCTGATCGACGCGGGCCGAGCCGTCCTTCTTCTCTTCCCATTTCTCGGTCTCGACCGTGAGCTGGTAGGGGATTTCCTCGTGCAGGCGCAGGGTCAGCTTTTCGCGCGTGATCTCGGCTGCGATCATGCGCATCGGCAGATCGGCCACCTGATCCTCGGGGTAAAGCCACGGGCCTGCGGGCACTTCCTGCGCCAGCCAATCCATCAGGTCCCCGCAGCCATAGCCTTTTTCCGCCGAGATCATGAAGGTCGCCGCGAATTCGAAAGCTGCGTTGACCTTTTCCGACAGGGCCAGAAGCTGCTCGGCCTTGACGCGGTCGATCTTGTTGATGACCAGCGCGACCGGGGTCTTGCCGGCATGTTCGCGCAGATTGTCGATGATCGACTGTGCGCCATCGGTCAGCCCGCGATGGGCCTCGATCAGGAACAGGATGACGTCGGCATCCGCAGCGCCGCCCCATGCGGCCTTGACCATCGAGCGGTCCAACCGGCGGCGCGGACGGAAGATGCCGGGCGTGTCCACGAAGACGATCTGCGCGTTCTCATGCATGGCGATGCCGCGGATGCGGGCGCGGGTCGTCTGCACCTTGTGGGTGACGATCGAGACCTTGGCCCCGACCATCTGGTTCAGGAGGGTGGATTTCCCGGCATTGGGTTCGCCGATCAGGGCTGCGAAGCCCGCGCGCGTTTCGGTCATGTGGTTCCTTCGATCTGCCCGAGCAGGGCCGTGGCGGCTGCCTGTTCGATGCTGCGTTTCGTGCCCTGGCCACTCGCGACGGCTTCGCGCCCATCGTCCAGCCGGACAGTGATTTCGAATTCCGGGGCATGGTCCGGCCCCGAGCGGGAAGTCTGGACATAGCGCGGCGGGCTCATGCCATTGGCTTGCGCCCATTCCTGCAAGGCCGTCTTGGCGTCGCGCGAATCGTCGTCGACGTTCTTCAACCTTTCGGCCCAAAGCGCCAGAATAACCTCGCGTGCCTTGGGGAAACCGGCATCCAGATAGACGGCGGCCAGCACCGCCTCCATCGCGTCGGCAAGAAGCGCCTCCTTGCGCCGCCCGCCGGTCTTCATCTCCGAGCGCCCGAGCTTGAGCACCTCGCCAAGGCCGATCTCGCGGGCGACGGAGGCGCAGGTCTCGCCCTTGACCAGCGCATTGTAGCGCGGGGCCATCTGGCCCTCGGTCGCGGCGCGATCCGCCGAGAACAGCGCCTCGGCCATGGTCAGGCCGAGGACGCGGTCGCCGAGGAATTCGAGGCGCTGGTTGTCGGGACGCGTGGCCGTCGAGATCGAGCCATGCGTCAGCGCGCGTTGCAGCAGTTCGGGCCGGGCGAAGTCATGGCCCAGTCGCTCGCAAAAGGTTTGCAGTTCGGCAGAAATCTTCATGTTCCGATCCTGCCACGGCCCCCCTTCCGCGGCAATTCTTCCTTAATCGACGGCCTTGAAGAAGCGGTCGGCCCGCCAGGTCCAGAAATACAGGAGCGACTTGCCCGCCGAGGAGAACATGATCCGGTCGGCGCGACCGATCAGATATTCCGCCGGGACCATGCCGACGCCGCCTGCCGAGGCCGGCCAGCGCGAGTCGCCCGAATTGTCGCGGTTGTCGCCGAGGAAGAAGTAATTCCCCTCGGGCACGGTGAATTCCGGCGTATTGTCGCCCGGACCGTTATCGGCAAGGTTCAGCACGTCGTGGCTCACGCCATTCGGCAGGGTCTCGGTCAGACGCTCGGAGACGCATTGGCCGTTATCGGCGGCGCGGATCTGGCTGGGGCAGGGCAGGCTGCCTTGCGGGCCTTGCGGGGCCTGCGCCTCGATGAAGTCGCCACTCGGGGTCTGAGGGACTTCTTGCCCGTTCAGATAGACGACGCCGCCCTTGATCTGCACGCGATCGCCCGGCAGGCCGATCAGGCGCTTGATGAAGTCATCGCCGCGCGTCGGGTGGCGGAAGACCACGACATCGCCGCGCTCGGGCTCCGAGCCCAGCAAGCGCCCCGAGATCGGGCAGATCGAGAACGGGCAGGAATGCGCGGAATAGCCATAGGCCATCTTGTTCACGAACAGGAAGTCGCCGATCAGCAGCGTGTCCTTCATGCTGCCCGAAGGGATCCAGAAGGGCTGGAAGAAGAGCGTGCGGAAGATACCCGCGATCAACAGTGCCCAGAACACTGTCTTCACGGTTTCCCAGATGCCGCCATCCTTGCGGGCTTCGCTTTTGGCCATTCGCCTGTCCCTTCATGCGGAAGTCGCGCGTTCATGGGACGTGCGACGGGATAAAGTCAAGCCGGAGCGCCCGGAATCGGCGGCTCGGGCATATCCTCGGGAAGGGCTTCGATCAGCACGAAAGCCTGCGCCCAAGGGTGGTCGTCGGTCAGCGTGACATGGACGCGGGCGCGATGGCCGGGCGGGGTCATCGCGGCCAGACGCGCCGCGGCCCAGCCCGTCAGTTCCATCGTCGGCATGCCCGAACGCAGGTTCCTGACGGCCATGTCCTTCCAGCTGATCCCCATCGCAAGCCCGGTGCCGAGCGCCTTGGAGCAGGCCTCCTTGGCGGCCCAGCGTTTCGCCAAGGTCGCGGCTTCCAGCTTGCGCCGCGCGGCAAGGGCCAGTTCTGTCTCGGTAAAGACACGGTTACGGAAGCGATCGCCGTGGCGTTCCAGCACCCCCGCGATACGGTCGATATTGGCCAGATCCGAACCGATCCCCAAAATCATGCGCGGGCGGCGTCCATGCGGGCGCGCATTTCGCGAATGGCGTCGTCCAGACCGACAAAGACGGATTCCGCGATCAGGAAATGGCCGATGTTCAGTTCCATGATCTCGGGGATCGCCGCGATCGGGCCAACCGTGTCGAAGGTCAGGCCGTGACCGGCATGAACCTCAAGGCCAAGACCATGCGCCAAGGCCGCCGCCTTGCGCAGCGCCGCCAGCTCGGCATCGCGTTCGGCAAACCGCCCCTCGGTGTCGAAATCGCAATAGGCCCCGGTATGCAATTCAACGACTGCCGCGCCGATCCGGGCCGCGGCCTCGATCTGGCTGCGCTCATGGCCGATGAACAGCGACACACGGCAACCCGCTTCGCGCAAAGGCGCGATGAAATCGGCCAGATAAGCCTCGTTGCCGGCGACATCCAGACCGCCCTCGGTCGTACGCTCTTCGCGCTTTTCGGGCACGATGCAGACCGCGTGGGGACGATGGCGCAGCGCGATGGCCTGCATTTCCGCCGTTGCCGCCATCTCGAAATTCAGAGGCAGGCGCAAGGCAGCCATCAGATTGTCGATATCGGCGTCCGAGATATGGCGGCGGTCTTCGCGAAGATGGGCAGTGATACCATCGGCCCCGGCGGCTTCGGCCAGTTCGGCGGCGCGCACCGGATCGGGCCAAGGCGTGCCGCGTGCATTGCGGATTGTAGCGACATGGTCGATGTTCACGCCAAGGCGAAGCATGGGTTTTCCTCCGGGATTCTCACGCGTTCTAGAATGTCTGCGGCACAGGCGCGAGTCCCGATGCGATGACCCACCAGCCGGGACGAGTGGCAGAGATCGCGGCCTGAGCGGCCTGCGCGGCCTGCGCGCTCTCAAAGATCCCGAAACAGGTCGCGCCCGAGCCGGACATCCGCGCCAATTCCGCCCCGGCTTGCTCCAAAGCGGCCAGGCAGGTGCCGATCTGGGGCATCAGCGCAATCGCCGGGGGCTGCAGATCATTGCGGCATTCCCGTAGGAAGTCGATCAACGCCGCCGCATCGGGGAAAGCGGGCAGGGTCTCGGGCATGGGCGCATTGTCGCGCCGGGTCAGCGCGCGAAAGACCGCAGGGGTCGAGAGGCCCTGCAGCGGGTTGACCAGCACGAGATGCAGGTCCGGCAGCGCGGGCAGCGAGTCGAGGATCTCGCCCAAGCCGCGCATCCGCGTCGGACGTCCGGCCATGCAGACCGGAACATCCGCCCCCAGCGCCTCGGTTCCGGCGGCGGGTGCCCCGAAGGCGCGCAGGACAGCCGCCGCATCGGCAGAACCCCCGCCAATGCCCGAAGCGACCGGAAGGTTCTTTTCCAGAGTGATCGCCGCCTCGCGCCCCGCCAGACGGGCGGCGCGCAGGCAGAGATTGTCGGGATCAGCGGCCAGACCAGGACCGAAGGGACCGGTCAGGTCCAGCGAAAGCGGGCCCTCGCGCAGGGTCAGCACATCGCCCATGTCCAGAAACACCACCAGCGAGTCGAGCAGGTGGAAGCCGTCGGCGCGCTGGCCGGTGACATGCAGCGTCAGGTTCAACTTGGCGGGCGCAAGCTCGCGCCGGGGCAGCAGCATGTTAATTCTTGGCCGGCTCCGGGACCGCGGGCTGAGGTGCGCCGCCGGCGGATTGTTCTTCGGCCAGAATGGCATCCAGTCCCCGCTCGAGCTTGGCGCGGATACGCGCGGCATCGCTTTCCTTTTCCGGCTTCAGCGACAGGGCGCGCTGCCATTGAATCTCGGCCTCGCGATGGCGACCGACCATCCAGTAGATGTCGCCCATATGATCATTGACCAGCGAATCCGCGGCCATCGCGGCCACGGCGCGCTCCATCGGGGCGACGGCCTCGTCATAGCGACCCAGCCGGAAATAGGCCCAGGCGAGCGAGTCGACGATATAGCCGTCATCGGGGCGCAATTCGACCGCGCGCTGGATCAGGTCCAGCGCCTCGTCGAGCTTCTCGCCGCGATCTACGAGGCTATAGCCCAAATAGTTCAGGATCTGGGCGGAATCAGGCCGGATCTTGAGCGCCTCGCGCAGGTCCTTTTCGGCCTTGGGAAACTGGCCCGACCGTTCAAGCGCGATGCCGCGGGCGTAAAGCGGGAACCAGCGGGCCTCGGCGGATTGGTCGCCGATAAGATCCAGTGCCTTGTCATAGGCGGGCACGGCCTGTGCGAACTTGTCCTGCTGGCGCAGCAGGTCACCCAGCGCAATCCAGCCCTGCGCCATGTCGGGCTGCGCGGCGGTCAGGGCCAGAGCGGCTTTTTCCGCGTCATCCAGTCGCTCGGCGCGGGCAAGCGCGTCGATGCGCGACAATTGCGCGATCGGGCGCATGTCCCCAAGATCGCGCAGCGCCTCGAATTCGCGTTCGGCCAGATCGAATTGGCCAAATCCCTGCAGCAATTGCGCGGTCAGCAGCCGCGCCTCACCCAGATGCGGCGCAAGATAGGCCGCAAGCCGGGCATGGATCAGGGCGATGGGATCGGGCTCTTCGGCGGTGGCCAGCACGCCGGCAAAGGTCAGATAGGCCTGGGCGACACCGTCGGCCGGATTGCGCACCGAGTCAAAGGGCAGGGTCTGCCCCTGTTTCAGCCGGTCGCGCATGGCGACAAGCTGCGGCTCTTCTGCGAAGCCCGGCGTCGCCTCGAGCATGGCGACGGCATCGGCATTGCGCTCCAGTTGCGACAGGATCTGCGCGCGGGCGGTGACGCCCATCAGATGCGAACCCGTCTCGGGATCGGCCAGCAGCGCCTCGGCCCCCTCGTAATCGCCGACCACGGCCTTGGCGAGCGCGAGATGATAATTCACCATGGGCCTCGCGCCGCGGATCTTGCCCAGATCCTCAAAGGCGGTCAGCGCCTGACGCGCATTCCCCGCCCCCAGCAGGGCCCAGGCCCGCATCAGCCGATCCAGAAGCATATTCGCCGCAGCACCGGGGTCGTTGGGCGTCGCGCCCCGACCGCTTTCCCTGTCGATATCGCCGATCAAGTCCTGCCAGCGCTCGGTGCGGGCAAGCTCGGTGCGCTGCATCAGCTTGGCAAGCTCGGTTGCCCGCCCCTGTTCGGACATGGTCGATGAGAGTGCCGCCGCGCGCTCCATATTGCCGGCCGAGATCAGGGAAACCAGCGCGGAATCCTGAAGGAAGGGGTCGGTATCGTCCTGCGCCATCGCCTGAAGATAGTAATTGGCGGCGCTGCTGTAATCATTGCCGATCGCGGCCTGCCTTGCCGCCAGATAGGGACCGGCCAGGCCGCGTATCGCGGGGGCGGCCGGGACCGGGTTCGCGGGGTTTGCGGGGCCGGTCGTGGTGTTTTGGGCCAGAACCGGCGCTCCGATGGCCGGAGCGGCAATCAGCGGCGCGGAGGTCAGCGCGATCAGCGCCAGCGGGATCAATCTTTTGGTCACGGCTTTGGCCCAGTCCTTGGCAATACGCGTTCAGACCCTAGCTGTCCCGGCGACAATGGGCAACGCCGCTGCAAGCCACGGCATGGCCCGGCCGGATCACATATTCGGGTAATTCGGCCCGTCGCCGCCCTGTGGCGTCGTCCAGTCGATATTCTGTGACGGGTCCTTGATATCGCAGGTCTTGCAATGCACGCAGTTCTGGAAATTGATCTGGAACTTTGGCCCGTCCTCGCCCTCGAGCACTTCATAGACCCCGGCGGGGCAGTAGCGCTGCGCGGGCTCGGCATATTCCGGCAGGTTCACCCGGATCGGCACCGAGGGATCCCTGAGCCGCAGGTGGCAGGGCTGGGATTCCTCGTGATTGGTGAAGCTGAAACTGACATTGGTCAGGCGGTCGAAGCTGAGCTTCCCGTCCGGCCGGGGATAGTCAATCACCTTGAAATCCGCGGCCTTGCCCGTCGCTTCGGCATCGGTCTTGCCGTGTTTCCAGGTGCCCAGAGGATTCCAGCCGGTCAGGTTCGCGACCCACATGTCGAAGCCGCCAAGCGCGAGGCTGGCAGTCAGTCCAAGGCGCGACCAGACCGGCTTGACGTTGCGCACGGGCTTGAGGTCGCGCGCGACGTCGCCGGAGCGGATCTCGGCCTCATAGGCGGCAAGCTCATCGCCCTCGCGGCCCGCGGCGATCGCCTCGGCCGTGGCTTCGGCGGCGGCAATTCCAGAGAGCATGGCGTTATGGTTGCCCTTGATGCGCGGCACGTTCACCAGCCCCGCCGAGCAGCCCAAAAGCGCTGCGCCGGGCACGATCAGTTTCGGGATCGATTGCCAGCCGCCCTCGGAAATCGCTCGCGCACCGTAAGCCACGCGCTTGCCGCCTTCGAGCAGATCCGCGACCAGCGGGTGATGCTTGAAGCGCTGGAACTCCATATAGGGGTAAAGATGCGGGTTGGCGTAGTTCAGGTGCACCACAAAGCCGACCACGACCTGATTTCCGCCCATGTGATAGATGAAGCTGCCGCCGCCCGCATTCTTGCCAAGCGGCCAGCCCATCGTATGGGTCACGGTGCCGGGCCGTGCCTTGGCGGGGTCGATCTCCCAGATTTCCTTCATGCCGAGGCCGAATTTCTGCGGCTCATGCCCGGCGGAAAGATCGTATTTCCCGATCAATTCCTTGGCGAGCGATCCCCGCACGCCCTCGGCGATCAGCACATATTTGCCGCGCAACTCCATGCCGGGCTCGTATTGCGGGCCAGGCGTGCCGTCGGGCTCCAGTCCCATTTCGCCGGCGACGACGCCCGCGACGCGGTCGCCTTCATAGACCAGCTGCGAGCAGGCCATGCCGGGAAAGATCTCTACCTCCAGCGCCTCGGCCTGTTCCGCCAGCCAGCGGCAGACATTGCCCATGCTGACGATGTATTTGCCGTGGTTCGACATCAGGGGGGGCATCGGCCAGTTCGGGACACGCATCTGCCCGCCTTCGCCGAGAATGTAGAAATTATCCTCGTTCACCTCGGTCTCGACGGGCGCGCCGCGTTCCTTCCAGTCGGGGATGAGCTTGTCCAGTCCGGCGGTGTCGAGCACCGCGCCGGACAGGATATGCGCCCCGATTTCCGAGCCTTTTTCCAGCAGCACGACCGAAAGCTCGGGATTGACCTGCTTGAGCCGGATTGCCGCCGACAGCCCCGCCGGGCCGCCGCCAACGATTACGACGTCATATTCCATCGACTCGCGGACGATCTCGGTCATGGCTCGGCCCCTTGCTCCCTGGCTCATTCTCTGCGGTCACAGGTAGCGCGTCGTCCGGCTGCGGGCAATGCTGACCCGACGGGCGGCAGAGCATGAAAATCCGGGCACCGGCAAATGATCGCAGGCGATTTCCGCGGGACTTGAAACGCGAAGCCAATCGCGCCACGATGCCGCAAAATTCGATGAACGCCCTCGGCCCAAGGTCGGGGGCGTTCCAACGCCTTGTTATCGCGAAAGACATGCAGCCGCTGACGCGCGGCCGGAAGGACGAGATGGAAAAGATACCGATGACCCGTGCAGGTTTTGACCTGCTGGACGAGGAACTGCGCGAATTGCGCGCAGTCGATCGCCCTGCCGTCATCCGCGCCATTGCCGAGGCGCGAGAGCATGGCGACCTGTCTGAAAATGCCGAATATCACGCGGCCCGCGAAAAGCAGAGTTTCGTCGAGGGCCGGATCAAGGAACTCGAGGGCATCATCTCGCGCGCCGAGGTCATCGACCCGTCGAAATTCTCGGGCAGCGTCAAGTTCGGCGCGACCGTCACGCTGGTCGACGAGGATACCGAGGAAGAGCGCACCTATCAGATCGTCGGCGAGGCCGAGGCCGATCTGGAACGCGGTCTTTTGAATATGCGCTCGCCCCTGGCGCGGGCGCTGATCGGAAAGGACGAAGGTGACAGTGTCGAGGTCGTCACGCCCGGCGGCGGGAAATCCTATGAGATCATTTCCATCCGTTTCATCTGACGGGGGATCGGGCGCGTGAATGCGCTCGATTCCCTGCGCCGGGTCGCGGCGGAGCAGTCCCGCGCCCGGCTTCCGGCAATCGGTGCGCTGGCCAGTCTGGTCTGGCTGGCACTGGTGGCCCTGTTCGCCTGGCTCGATCCCAGAGAGGCGTCGGATGGCCTGACCGGCTGGCTGGTCTGGATTCTGGGCGCGGCGCTGCCCTTGGGGCTGATCTGGTTCGCGATCTGGTCCGCCCGCAGTCTGGCCCTGCTGCGCCAGGAAGCCGAGGATCTGCGCGCGAGCCTGCGCGAGATCAGATCGGGCACTTCGCCCGCGCATGAGCCGCGACTGGCCCCCCGCAGCAAGATGGCGTCCCTTCCTGCATCGGCATCTCGGCCACGTCCCGCGAACGATATGCGGCAGGCACCGCTGGATCTGGGGGGCGAAGCTGCTCCCGAACTGACGCCCGACGAGCTTTTCTTTGCCCTGAACTTTCCCGACGGTCCGGATGACCGCGAGGCGATTCGCTGCCTGCGCCTTGCTCTGGCCGATCCCGGCCTTGCCCGGCTGATCCGTGCCGCGCAGGATGTCGTCACGCTGCTGGCGGGGCAGGGGGTCTATATGGACGATCTGGACATTCCGGCGACCCTGCCCCTGCTGTGGCAGCGCCTTGCCGAGGGCAAGCGCGGCCCGGATCTGGCCGGGCTTGCCGTGATCGAGGATCGGGATGCGACGGCAAAGACGGCGGCCATGATGCAGACTGATCCGGTCTTTCGTGACGTCGCGCATCATTTCCTACGCCATTTCGACCGGCTTTTGTCGCGCCGTGCCGAAACCGACCCGCCCGAGCTTCTGGCGATCATGTCGGAAAGCCGCTCCGGGCGGGCCTTCCTTTTGCTGGGTCAGGTCAGCGGTCTGTTCGGCAGGGCCGGACAAGAGCCGGGCTAGATTACCCGCCGCAGGACATGGGCGGGCGGATGCCATGGCCAGCCCAGCCTTTGCCGCCCGGCATGATGGAAGCCCAGGGCGAGCCACGCGGCGAGGGCCGCGTGATTGCGCGCCTCGACCTCGGCCATGAGCGCGGGGTGGCCCAGGTCGCGGGCCTCTTGCAGGGCCGCTGCAACAAGCGCCCGGGCGACGCCCCGGCCGCGCCAATGCGGACGCACCGCGACACCGTCCAGGATCAGGTCGGGGGTCTCGCGGCCGGGCCGATGCAACCTGCTACCCAGATGCCGCATCCCGCCGCGGACGCCCCCGAACACCTGATGGAAATCCGCGGCTGCGGGCGAGAGAAAACCGCCCTGCGCGCCGCGCAAGCCGGCAATGCCGACCAGCGTGCCACGATCGCTCACCGCCGCGAGCGCGCGGCTCGCGACCATGACGGCGGCGATCAACGCTGCGCCGTCGCGCGGATGGGTTGGCACCGGCTGAAGGCCCCCGCCCAATCCGCGCCAGTAAAGCCGCGCGGCCGCGCCGCGCAGATGCGTCGGCACGCCTCGATGGATGGTAAAGACCGCGTTCCGGCTTGCCGTCAAATTTCGCCCACCCTTGCACCTGCGCTCGGCTTTGGCCAATCTGGCGCAACCTTCCAGCGCAAGTCGATACCGTTTCCACCATGACCTATCCAGACAGTCCTTTGGCGATGACGCCCGAGGCCAAGCCCGTCCTGACGCCCGAGCAGCAGAGGGTCCTGGCTCGCAGCCCGGCGCAATGCTTTCGGCATGGCATCGTGCAATCCCTGCCGTTCCTGCTGGTGCTGGTCCCGTTCGGCCTGCTTTTCGGGGTTCTCGCCGCCGAGGCGGGGCTGGATCTGGCGCAGGTCATGGGCTTTTCGGTGCTGGTGCTGGCGGGAGCTTCGCAATTCACGGCGGTCCAGCTTTTGACGGATCATGCGCCGGTGCTGATCGTGATCCTCTCGGCGCTGGCGGTGAACTTGCGCATGGCGATGTATTCGGCCTCGCTCGTGCCCTGGCTGGGGAATGCGAAACCAAAGCAGCGCGCCATGGTGGCCTATCTGCTGATCGACCAGACCTATGCCCTGTCGATCAGGCAGTTCGAGGACAATCCTCGCTTGCGCATGGATCAGCGCATCGCCTATTTCGTCGGAACGGCGGTCTGCGCCTGCACGCCTTGGCTGATCGCCAGCGCCTTGGGATTTCTGGTCGGCCGCGCCATCCCGGAAAGCTGGGCGCTGGATTTCGCGCTGCCGATCACCTTTCTTGCGATGATCGCGCCGATGCTGCGTTCGCTCGCGCATATCGCGGCGGCGGGCGTTTCCATCGTCGCGGCGCTGGTCTTCACGGTCTTGCCCTCGGGGCTGGGTATCCTGCTGGCTGCGCCGCTTGCGATGGCGACCGGGGCCTGGGTTGAAAAACGCACGGAAGGCCTGCGGGCGGAGGCACGGACATGAGCGGCTTTGACCTGAAGATCTGGTTCGTGATCCTTGTGCTGGGGATCGGCACCTATCTGATCCGCTGGTCGTTTCTGGGTGCCATCGGCAATCGCGAGATCCCGGAATGGGCGGCGCGGGCGCTGCGCTACACGCCCGTGGCGGTGCTGCCCGCCATTGCCGCGCCGCTGGTGGTCTGGCCCGCCGCAACCGGGGGCGAACCCGATCCGGTGCGGCTGACGGCGGCGGCGGTCACGCTGGGCGTGGGGCTTTTGACCCGCAACACACTTCTGGCGATCGTTGCGGGTCTGATCGCGCTTTTCGGGATGCTTTATCTCTGGGCGTGAAGCTGACCGTCATTGCCATAGCCCATGACCACGCCGTCCTTCTGGCGCAGCAGGACATCGTGGTTATTGGCCGGATCGCCGTCCATGTGCTTTTTCGACGTCACGCCCGGCAGCGTCAGGAACCAGTTGCGCAGGTTCAAGGGTGAAAAGCCCGTTGGCGCGCCCTCAAAGCCCGGCACGCGGCTCAGCGCCGTGCCGGTATTGACCGCGCAGAAGCTCTTGTTCGAGGCCCCTTGCCGCTCGACCGAGCGGATCGCGGCCTCGGCCACTTCCAGCGGAACCTGCACCGTGTCCTCGGCCACCCAATAGGTCTGGCGGGCGTGGTAATCGATGTAGAAATTCTTGAAATTCGGAGTGATCCCGTAAAGCACGTCATGCCGTTCCGGGATCGAGGGGTGTCTCCAGCTGCCTGCGGGATCGTAGATCACGCGCTGCGTGCCGTTGATCATCACAGCCGAATGGCCGCCTTCGCCGCGCGGAATGCCGATCACCGTCAGAAGCGTGATCGAGGGCGGCTCGTTCGACACATAGCGGGCCCTGCGGACGGCCTCGTCGCTGGCCCAGTTATTGTCGGCACCGCAAGCCGCAAGCGCAGCCGGCAGCGCCAGCGCGAGGAAGGCACGCCTTTGCATTCTTATTCTCCGAGGATTGTGTCAGGCGTTCGCGAGCGCGAGAAAGACCAGCACGGCGATCGACAGCCCGACCACCCAGGTCGAGACCTTGATGAAGCCGGCAAAGGTCTTTTGATGGACCGAGATGTCCATCTCACCATGCCGGTGTTCGGTGACTTCGTGATGCGAGGCCATGTGTTCCCCTGTTCGCAACGCCGCTCTGGGCACAGGGATAGCCCAAGCGTCGCGCCCTGTCACGCCCCCCAGAGTATCGCGCCTTGATCGGTCTTGCCTCGGGGCCACACCTGTCCCCGGGCGCGCAGGTGGTTGATATGGCCGACGGCCTCGGCCAAGGCCAGACCGAATTCGGGCTTCGAGATCATCCGGCGATAAAGCAGGTCGAAACAGCCGACGGTTGTGCGCGGTTCCTCGCGCAGACCTGCCAAAAGGCGCTCCAGCGCGGCGTTCTGGTTCTCGATCAATTGGCGCAAGCGGGTCGGCAAGCCGCGATAGGGCAGTTTGTGACCGGGCAGGACAAGTTGTTCGGGCCGGGCAAAGGCTTGCAGGCGGCGGCACGACTCGATCCATGCGCCCACGGTGTCTGCGTCGGGCTCATTCGGATAGACCCCCAGATTGGGCGAGATCGAGGCCAGCAACTGATCGCCGCCAATCACCAGATCATCGTCCATCGACCACAGGGTGACATGTTCCGGGGCATGGCCCTCACCCATGCGGATGGTCCAGCGTCGGTTGCCAAAGCGGACCTCGCCGCCATCGACAAGCCGCAGATAGCCCGGCGGCATCGGCGCGCTGGCATCGGACATGTTGAACGGGCGCTCGGCGGCGCGCTCGGCGATCATCGCCGCGTCCATCCCGGCCGCGCGCCAGAAGGCCAGGGCCTGAGGTGTCGGACGTTCCTGCACGTCGAGGATGCTCATCCGCGCCATCAGCCAGGCCGTGCGCGAGGTCCATAGCTCGGCCCCCTGCGCCTGAAACCAGCCCGCGAGACCGATATGGTCCAGATGATGATGCGTCGCGATCAGGCGGTTGACCGGGGCGCCGCCCAAGGGACCGGCAAGCAACCCTTGCCAGATCTCGCGGGTATCGGGGGTGTCGATCCCGGTATCCACCACGGTCCAGCCGTCCTCGTCGCGAAAGGCATAGACATTCACGAGGCTGGGCTTGAAGGGCAAAGGCATCTGCATCCACAGCACGCCCGGCGCGATTTCATGCGCTGTGCCCGCGGTGGGGCCGGTATCTGTCAGAGTCTTGATCACCCCGCCATCTGGCCAAGGAACAGGCTGTCGTCAAGGGCTTCCAGATCCGCAACGCCCGCCTTTGCCACCGCGAGATCGGCCGCGAATTGCGGCAGGACGCGGGTGATGTGGATGCGCGCCAGCGTGACGCTGCCACCTCTGGTCGCGGCACGCAGATGGTAATGCGCGCCCAGCACCCGGGCAAAGGCCATCAGATAGGGCACCGCCCCGGCGAAACGGTCGGGCAAATCGCGCTCGATCAGATCCAGCGTCACCTCGCGCAGGGTTTCGGCCGCCTGCCAGACCTGATTGGCCAGTTCGGGCAATGTGGCCTGCGCCAGTTTCGCGCCGTCGAGGATCTCGTCCAGAAGCGCGGTCGCCGCCGCGCCGCCATCGCCAAATTTGCGGCCGACGAGGTCCATGGCCTGAATGCCGTTGGTTCCCTCATAGATCGAGGTGATGCGGACATCGCGCAGATATTGGGCGATGCCGGTTTCCTCGACATAGCCCATGCCGCCATGCACCTGCACGGCAGTATCGGCGACGCGGGTGCCCGTCTCGGTGCCATAGGCCTTGGCGATCGGCGTCAGGAATGCCGCGCGGGCGGCCCAATCGGCGCTGCCGGTGGCGCGGGCCATGTCGATGGCGACCGCGCAGGACAGGCACAGTGCCCGGGCGGCAAAGACTTCGGCGCGGGAGGTCGCCAGCATCCGGCGCACATCAGGATGGCGGATGATCGGGCCCATCTGGTTGCGCTCGGCGGCATAGGCGCTGGCCTGTTGCAAGGCCGCCTCGCCCTGTGCCACGCCTTGGATACCGACCCCGAGCCGGGCGCAGTTCATCATCGTGAACATGGCGGCCATGCCCTTGTGCTCTTCGCCGACTAGCCAGCCTTGCGCGCCCTCGAAACTCATCACGCAGGTCGGGCTGCCATGGATGCCCAGCTTGTGTTCCAGGCTGACGACGCGCAAATCGTTGGCGATGCCCGGCTTGCCTTCGGCATCGGGGATGTATTTGGGGACCATGAACAGGCTGATGCCACGCGTGCCCGGCCCGCCATCCGGCAGGCGCGCCAGAACCAGATGGCAGACATTCGCGGTCACGTCGCTGTCGCCCCAGGTGATGAAGATCTTTTGCCCCGAGATGCGGTAGGTGCCGTCCTCGGCGCGCTCGGCCCGCGAGGTCAGCGCGCCGACATCCGAGCCCGCGCCCGGTTCGGTCAGGTTCATCGTGCCCGACCATTCCCCGGAATTGAGCTTGGGCAGATAGAGCGCCTTCAGCGCCTCGCTGCCATGATGCTCCAAGGCCTCGATCTGGCCCTGCGTCAGCAGCGGGTTCAGTTGCAGCGCCAGACAGCCCGAGGCGACCATTTCCATGACGGCCATGTTCAACGCCTGCGGCAGGCCCATGCCGCCATGTTCGGGGCTGGCGGCAAGGCCGATCCAGCCGCCCTCGGCCAGCGCGCGGAAGGCATCGGCAAAGCCGGGCGAGGAGCGCAGCGCGCCGTTTTCCAGCCGCGCGGGGGTCAGGTCGCCGGCGCGATTCACCGGGGCGATGATTTCCGTGGCCAGTCGTCCGGCCTCGGTCAGAATGGCGTTGACGGTTTCGGGCGTGGCCTCGGCAAACAGGTCGGAACGGCTGACTTCGGGAAGTCCCGCGACCTCGTTCAGGATGAACGCGATCTGCTCGACTGGCGCGGTATAAGGCATCTTCCCCCCTTGCGCCTTGGCAAATCGTGATCGGGCGCATAACTGATCCTCTTGCGGGCCGATCATATGGGCGGGCCGGATCCCATCAACCACAACCCGACGTAACAAATGCACACGCGCCTGCTTTCACCGGATGATCAAGGCCTTGCCATAGCCTGTGACTGGCTTTCGCAGGGCGATGTCGTGGCCATGCCGACCGAGACGGTCTATGGTCTGGCGGGAGATGCGCGCAATGCGACCGCCGTCGCGCGCATCTATGAGGCCAAGGGCCGGCCCAGCTTCAACCCGCTGATCGTGCATCTGCCCGATCAGGTCGCTGCCGAGCGGATCGCGCATTTCGACGAGTCGGCTAGGGCTTTGGCGCGGGCCTTCTGGCCGGGCGCGCTGACCATGGTACTGCCGCTGCGCGAAGAGGCGGGGATCGCCTCTCTGGTGACGGCGGGGCTTGATACCGTGGCGCTGCGGGTTCCGGCGCATCCGGTGGCCCATGCGCTGCTTGAACGCTTCGGCGGACCTCTGGCGGCGCCCTCGGCAAATCCTTCGGGGCGGATCAGCCCGACCTCGGCGGCCCATGTCGCAGATGGCGAGACGGGTCTTGGCGGGCGGATCCCGGCCGTTCTGGATGCCGGGTCCTGTCCGGTCGGCGTCGAATCGACCATTATCGGCTGGATCGGCGGCAAGCCTGCATTGTTGCGCCCCGGCGGCGTGGCGGTCGAGGATATTCAGGCGGTTCTGGGCAGGGAGGTGGTCCTGCCCGAGATCAATCCCGATGCCCCGAATGCGCCGGGCCAGTTGACCAGTCATTATGCGCCGCGCGCCAGTTTGCGGCTGAATGCCGATGAGGCGCGGCCGGGCGAGGTGCTGATCGGCTTCGGGGAGGTTGACGGCGACCTGTCTCTCAGCCCGTCCGGAGATTTGACCGAGGCTGCCGCCCGACTTTTCGATCTACTGCGTCAGGCGGATGCCATGGGCCGGCCCATTGCCGTCGCAACGATTCCCGAGCGGGGGCTGGGTGCTGCGATCAACGACCGGCTGCGCCGGGCAGCAGCCCCGCGCTAGGCGCGTCCGGCGCTCGGTGAAAGTACCAGCGGGTCGATGCCCATGCCCGCCAGCGCGGCGCGCCACTTGTCGGAATTGTCGGGGCCAAAGATCAACTCATCCAGCCGGTCGCTGGTCAGCCAGCCATTGGCAAGAATCTCGCTGTCCAATTGGCCCGGTCCCCAGCCGGCATAGCCAAGCGCGAGAAGCGCGGGTTGCGGTCCCCGGCCATGCGCGAAATCTTCCAGAATGTCACGGGTGGTCGCCATGGCCAGATCGCCGTCGATCAGCATCCGGTTCTCGTCCACCCCGTCGCCGCGCCGGACGCGGTGCAACACGAAGCCGCGGCCCGGCTCGACAGGGCCGCCAAAGCGGACGGGAATATTGAAGGCGTTCTCGGCGGGATCGATTCCCAATTGGGCCAATAGATCCGAGAATTCGATCTCGGGCATGGGACGGTTGATGACCAGACCCATCGCCCCTTCTTCGGAATGCGCGCAGACCAGAATGACCGAATGCTCGAATCTCGGATCACGCATGCCGGGCATGGCGATCAGCATCTTTCCGGTCAGGTTCGCGGATGTATCCAAGAGTTGCTCCTGTTCTTTCCTTTCAAAGATCGGGACTGACGCTGGGTTTCGCAAGAGTGCAATGGCCTGTGTCGGGAATGTGACTTCACGCATCCCCCCTGTGCCAACTATGAAAGCAGGCATGAAATGGTGTGCTTTCCTTTTGCTTTCAGTCGGTCCTGCGCTTGCGCAGGAAACGGCGGCTGCGTCCGATCCGGCATTTGCGCAACAGCCGCCCGGCCTTGTCTCGGCCGAGCTACTGCCGGGTTGGATCACACCCGAGGGCCATCGCATGACCGCTCTGGCGCTGCGGCTCGAGCCGGGCTGGAAGACCTATTGGCGCAGCCCGGGCGATACCGGCGTGCCTCCGGAATTCGACTGGCAGGGCTCGGTCGCGGCCGGTCAGGTCACGCTGCACTGGCCGAGACCCGAGGCGATCGAATCGGGTGGCGAGCGCACGCTGGGCTATCACGACATGCTGGTCCTGCCGATCGAGGTGGCCTCGGGCGCGGAAGAGGCGCGGCTGAGCGCGGTGATCAATTTCGGGCTTTGCGACGATATCTGCGTGCCCGCGCAGGTCAGCCTGACAGCGCCGCCGCCGGGGCAGGGGCCCGATCCCTTGATCGAGGCCGCCCTTGCAGAGGTCCCCGAGATTTCCTCCGACCGGCCCGAATGCCGCGTCGAGCCGATCCCGGACGGGATGCGGGTCACGGCCGAATTCGCGCGCGAGGACGCACCGGAAGTGGCGATGGAACTGGAAAATGACAATGTCTGGGTCTCGCAGCCCGAACTGACGCGCGCGGGGACCAGCCTGATCGCGCAGGCGGATTTTGTCGACGAGACCGGCAAACCCTTTGCGCTGGATGCCGAAGAACTACGCCTGACCCTGATCAGCCCGGATGACGCGACCGAGTTTCGGGGCTGCGAAATATCCTTGGACTAGGGCTTTTCGCCGACTTCGAGCCTCGCGGCAAGCGACAGCAGATCGCTCCAGGCCTCGCGCTTGGCAATGGGTGTGCGCAGCAGATAGGCCGGATGGGTCATCGGCAGGGCGGGCAGGCCAAAGGCCGTGTCCCAGACGCCCCGCAGCTTCAGGATACCCTGACGGTTCAATCCCGCGATGCAGGGGGTATTGCCCATCAGCACCAGAATTTCGGGCTGCGCCAGTTCGATATGGCGGCGCAGAAAGGGCAGCATCAGCGCGATCTCTGCGGCTTCCGGGCGTCGGTTTCCCGGCGGCCGCCAGGGCAGGACATTGGTGATGTAAAGCGCTTTGTCCGCATCCACGGCGTCGCGCGCAAGCCCGATCGCCCCGAACATCCGGTCGAGCAATTGCCCGGCGCGTCCGACAAAGGGGCGGCCCTGAAGATCCTCTTCCTCGCCGGGGGCCTCGCCGATCACCATGACGCGCGCGCCGGGCCGGCCATCGGCGAAACAGAAATTCCGCGCGCCCTTGCGCAATTCGATCGCTTCGAACGCCTCCTGCGCCTCGGCCAGCGCGGCCAGCGTCGTGGCCGCGGCTGCGATGGTTTCGGCCATGGCGACCAGATCGCGGCCCGCGTCGCGCGGCGGCAGTGGCGCGGGCTTTGCGGCTGCGGGCCCGGCCGGAACGCGGTCGGGCAGGTCATAGCGGTCGAGCGGATCGTCAAGGCAGGGCTCATCCGCGCCCAGCTCTGCTTGCCATTGCAAGAGCGCCAGCGCCGTTTCCGCGTCCAGCGCGATGCCACGATAGGTCGGATCAGCCATCATGCCCGCAAGCTAAGGCGCGCGGCGGGCGTCGGCAAGTCGCCGCAGTCAGGGCGACTGGGTCAGAGGGGTGGTTCCGCCCCCCATGCCGACGAGTTTCTCGATCAGCGGCTTTGCCTTCGGACCGATCCGGTCGCAGGCCTCGGGGTCGTCGAGCAGCTTGAAGGCGGGCCCATAATATGTCCGGTCATAGCTTGTCGCGTCCAGCCCAAGCCGGGCCGCCAACTTGTCGCCGGTGCCGGTGATCAATGTCCATTCGCCATTGCTGATTTCATATCCTGCGCAGTTCGAGGTGATGACATTCACATTCGCAAGTTCGGCAATGAGCGACCGGGCCTCGTCATCCTCAAGGCCCGAGATGTCGGGCAGCTGGACGGTGACGCCTCCAGCCAGCGCCGCGCCAGCCATGACGGCCAACGCACCGGCAAGTGCCGTGAATGCCTGCATGGGTTCCCCCTCGTTCCGTTTGCCGGGCCATCCCGCCCCAAGGTGACATCGCGTGCAACCCAATTCGCCGTGAACTTGACGGGGCCGACCCGCCCCGCTACGCGGATTGCCGAACGTCGAGTAGCACGAGAGGATGCCCTGCGATGACCACCCATTCCCTGTTGATCCTGCCCGGTGACGGCATCGGTCCCGAAGTCATGACCGAGGTCCGCAAGGTCATCGGCTGGTTCCAGACGAACAAGGGCATCCAGTTCGATGTCAGCGAGGATCTGGTGGGCGGCGCAGCCTATGACAAGCACGGCGTCCCGCTGGCCGACGAGACCATGCAGAAGGCGCAGGAAGTCGACGCGGTCCTCTTGGGCGCGGTCGGCGGCCCGGCCTATGACAATCTGGATTTCTCGGTGAAGCCCGAGCGTGGGCTGTTGCGCCTGCGCAAAGAAATGGACCTGTTCGCGAACCTGCGCCCGGCGCAATGTTTTGATGCGCTGGCCGATTTCTCGTCGCTGAAGCGTGAGGTCGTCGCCGGTCTCGATATCCTGATCGTGCGCGAACTGACCTCGGGCGTCTATTTCGGCGAGCCTCGCGGCATCCATTCCGACGACAACAACCCGCAGAACGAGGGTGGCCGCGTGGGCATCAACACCCAGCGTTACACCTCGGGCGAGATCCGCCGCGTTGCCCGCGCCGCCTTTGAACTGGCCAAGAAACGCGGCAACCGCGTCTGTTCGATGGAAAAGGCGAATGTCATGGAATCGGGCATCCTGTGGCGCGAGGAAGTGCAATGGGTCCATGACAACGAATACCCCGAGGTCGAGCTGTCGCATATGTATGCCGATAACGGCGCGATGCAGCTTGTCCGCCGCCCGAACCAGTTCGATGTCATCGTGACAGACAACCTCTTCGGCGACATCCTGTCCGATGCGGCGGCGATGCTGACCGGCTCGCTCGGCATGCTGCCCTCGGCCAGCCTCGGCGCGCCGATGGCGAATGGCCGTCCGAAAGCCATGTATGAGCCGGTCCACGGTTCCGCCCCCGATATCGCGGGGCAAGGCAAGGCCAACCCGATCGCCTGCATCCTGAGCTTCGCCATGGCGCTGCGCTACAGCTACGATCTGGGTGCCGAGGCCGATCTTCTGGAGAAGGCCATCGAGAAGGTTCTGGCCGACGGCGTGCGCACCGCCGATCTGATGGGCCCCGAGGGTGGCACGCCGGTCACCACCTCGCACATGGGCGACAAGATCGTCGAGGCCCTGTCCGCTCTCTGAGCCAATCAAGCGCCCGCCTTTCCCGGCGGGCGCTGTCTTTTCTGGCTTGGGGGAGCGATGCCGGGAAATCTCAAGGGCGCGCTTTTGGCGCTGCTGTCGATGGGGATCTATTCGACCCATGATGTGATCATCAAGCTGCTGGGCGGGGGCTATCCGGCGCTGCAGATCCTGTTCTTTTCGGCTCTTTTTTCCTTTCCGCCCATCGCTGTCCTGCTTCTGCGCGACCCGACGCATGGCACATTGCGGCCGCGCTCGCCCTTCTGGGTGGCGCTACGCTCGCTCTGCATCGTGAACTCGGGGATTTGCGGCTTCTACGCCTTTTCGGTCCTGCCGCTGGCGCAGGTCTATTCCATCCTCTTCGCCTCGCCGCTGGTCATCACTCTGCTTTCCGTGCCGATCCTGGGCGAGCGTGTCGGTCTGGCGCGCGGGGGTGCCGTCGCCATCGGGCTACTGGGCGTGCTGGTCGTTCTGCGGCCCGGTTATGTCGATCTGGGGCTGGGCCATTTCGCGGCCATGCTCGCGGCCTGTTCCAGCGCCATGGCGGCGGTTTCGGTGCGTAGGCTCGGGCGCAGCGAGCGGACGGTGATCCTGATGCTTTGGCCGATCATCGGGAATTTCATCCTGACCGGCATGTCGCTTGGTCTTGCCTATCGCCCGATGGAGGGTCTGGACCTGGCCCTGACCGGGTTGATCGCGCTGCTGGGACTGCTTGCGGGTTTCCTGTTGATCCAGGCCTATCAGGCGGGCGAGGCCGCCAATGTCGCGCCGATGCAATATTCCCAGATGCTCTGGGCAATCGCCTATGGCTGGCTGTTCTTTGATGAAAGCCCCGATCTGGCGACGCTGGCGGGTGCGGCGCTGATCATCGGCTCGGGCCTGTTCATCCTGATGCGCGAGCGCAGCGGTGCCTCGCGTTTGCGACCGGTCACCGAGGCAAGGCTGCGCAGCGAAACCGTGACCGCGCCGCGGGCCGCATTGTTGCGTCGTTTGCTGCGCCGCGAGTGACGCGCGCAGAAATCCTGAATTAGCCCCTTGCATTCCTCTGCGCCACAGGCTACCTGCCAGCCCACGGTCGGAGCGTAGCGCAGCCTGGTAGCGCACCTGCTTCGGGAGCAGGGGGTCGGAGGTTCGAATCCTCTCGCTCCGACCATATCAAAAATCCCGAAAATTCAGTCTATAGCAATACGGATGGCATCGTGTCCGGGGACATTTGCCCCGGCCGGAAATGCGTTGCCTGTCCTGTTTGGTGCTGAGCGCTTGCCGCAGCGCGCGATCAGGAATTCAAAGGTTGACCCCGAGGATACGGCAAGCGCGGCTTGCCCGACGCGGGAATCGGTCTGCCGATCGATCCTCGTCGCGCGCGCGGCACCTGCCGATATGCAGCGGAACAGTGTCGATGACAGGCTCGAAGCCTGTCACGATGCCGTCGGCAGATCCCGTATCCGGGATCTGCGCCTTGCTGTTTCGTCAGTCCAGACTGACATTCGCGGCCTTCACCACGGGTTCCCATTTCGCCATTTCGGCAGTCACATGCTTGCCCAGATCCTCGGGCGAAGAGGCGACGATGGTGGCCGAGAACTCGCCCATGCGCTTGGCGACCTCGGGATCGGCCATGGCCTCGAGCGCGGCCTTGTTCAACGCGGCAATCGCCTCAGGCGGTGTGCTCGCCGGGGCGAAAAGCGCGTTCCAGCTATAGGTCTCATAGCCGGGCAGGGTCTCGGCAATGGCTGGGACATCGGGGAAGGACGGCGCGCGCTCCTTGGTCGTGACGCCCAATGCCTTGAGCTTTCCGCTGGCGATATGGCCCGAGGACGAGGGCAGGTTGTCGAAGATGATCGGCACCTGATTGCCCAGAACATCGGTCAGCGCCGGACCAGAGCCCTTATAGGGGATATGCGTGATGTCCACGCCTGCCATCGACTTGAACAGCTCGCCCGAAAGGTGCAACGGCGTGCCATTGCCCGAGGAGGCATAGGCAAGCTGCTCTTTCTTCGCGAGGTCGATCAGCTCCTGCACAGTGTTGACCGGCAGGTCCGGATGGACCGCCAGCACGTTCGGGACCAGCACCAAAAGCGAAACCGGCGCGAAATCCGTCACCGGATCATAGGGCTTCTGCTTGAGGATCAGCGGATTCAGGGCATGGGTCGCGACCGTGCCCATCAGGATCGTGTAGCCGTCTGGATCGGCCTTGGCCACTTGCTGCCCGCCCAGGCTGCCGCCCGCGCCGCCGACATTCTGAACGATCACCTGCTGGCCCAGAGACTTGCTCATCCGGTCGGCGACGATGCGCCCGACCACATCGGTCGAGCCTCCGGCGGCAAAGGGAATGACCAGCGTGATCTGGCGTTCCGGAAATTCCGCCGCTGCGGTGCCTGCCAGTCCCATGGCCAGGGCCGCGCCCAAAAGCAGACGGCGGGGCAGTGTCATCTTCATCTTCTTCCTCCCTTGGTGGTTCATGCGTCGCTTTCGGTAAAGACCTCGTCCCGGCGTCGGCGGATCTGCGGCGTAAAGACCAGAACCAGAACGCCAAGGGTCAGCAAAAGCAGGATCGCGCTGATCGGACGGGTGACGAATGTCGTCGGATCGCCGCGCGACAGGATCATGGCGCGGCGCAGGTTTTCTTCCAGCAGCGGGCCAAGGACGAAGCCCAGCAGCAAGGGCGCGGGCTCGCAGCGCAGCTTGGACATCAGGTAGCCGAGCAAGCCGAAAAAGGCGACGGCGAAGAGATCATAGGTGTTCGAGGCGACCGAATAGACCCCGATCGAGCACATCGCCATGATGATCGGGAACAGGACGTAATAGGGCACCGTCAGCAGCTTCACCCAAAGCCCGATCAGCGGCAGGTTCAGGACCACGAGCATCAGATTGCCGATCCACATGCTGGCGATGATGCCCCAGAACAAGGCGGGCTGCTCGGTCACGACATTCGGCCCCGGCACGATGCCCTGAATGATCATCGCGCCGATCATCAGCGCCATGACGGGGTTAGCCGGTATGCCCAGCGTCAAGAGCGGGATGAAGCTCGTTTGCGCGCCCGCGTTATTGGCGCTTTCGGGGCCTGCGACGCCCGCCAGCGCCCCCTTGCCGAACTCGCCGGGATTGGTCGAGAGCTTCTTTTCCACCGTATAGCTCGCGAAACTGGCAAGGATTGCGCCGCCCCCCGGCAGGATGCCCAGGACCGAGCCGACCGCCGTGCCGCGCAGGACCGGGCCGACCATCTGGCGCAGTTCATCTCTGGTCGGGAGAAGCCGATTTATGGACTTGGTCATGACCTCGCGGTCATGTTCGTCCTCGAGATTGCGCAGGATCTCGGCGATGCCAAAGACCCCCACGGCCAGCGCGACGAAATTCAGCCCGTCGGAATATTGCGTGATCCCCAGGGTGAAACGCGGCGTGCCGGTATAGATGTCGGTGCCGACCAGACCCAGAAGCAGGCCCAGAACGACCATAGCCAGCGCCTTGAGGACCGAGCCATGCGCCAGCGCGACCGACATCACCAGCCCCATGACCATAAGGCTGAAATATTCCGCCGCGCCGAATTTCAGCGCGATGGTGGTCAGCGGCGGGGCGAAGATCGCGACAAGAAAGGTCGCGACCGTTCCGGCAAAGAACGATCCCAGCGCGGCGGTCGCGAGCGCGGTTCCCGCGCGGCCCTTGCGGGCCATCTGGTAGCCGTCGATCGCGGTCACGGCGGACGAGCTTTCGCCCGGCATGTTGATCAGGATCGCCGTGGTTGATCCGCCATATTGCGCGCCATAATAGATCCCCGCCAGCATGATGAGCGAGCTGACCGGTTCAAGCTGAAAGGTGATCGGCAGCAGCATGGCAATGGTGGCGGTGGCCCCGATGCCGGGCAAGACCCCGATCAGGGTGCCAAGGATCACCCCGATCAGGCAAAAGGCCATATTGGCCAGCGACGAAGCGACCGAGAAGCCCAGGGCGAGATTGCTCAAAAGATCCATCTGTCGCCCCTCAGAATTGCAGCCAGGGGCCGAAGCGACGGAACGGCAGCCCTAGCCCGTAGCTGAAGATCAGCGTCGAGGCGATGGTCACGACGATAGCCAGCAGCAGCGAATAGAGCGGTTTCATCCGGCTCGATGCCTGGGCCGCGATCAATGCAGCCAGAAACAGGGCGGGAACGAAACCGAGGCCCCGGACCGTCAGGCCGAAAAACACCGGCGCGGGCAGGATAAAGGCCATGCCACGCCATGCGATCTTGCCAAAGGGCTCGCCCTCGCGGCCGAATGCCTTGATCAGCACCAGCGCCCCCAGCAGAAAGAGAAGGCCCGAGAGGACCATCGGAAAATAGCCCGGCCCCATGCGCAGGGATGTGCCGATCTCAAGCGTCCGGGTCTGCCAGCCGAAAAAAGCGGCCGCTGCCATCAGCAGCAGGCCGGTGGCGATATCGGTCTTGTCCTTGGGTTTTGTGGACATGTTCTTCCCCCCGTCATGCAGGACCCCGCCGCAAAAGCTGCGCCGGGGTCAAGGCGATCAGTCGGCGTAGGTTCCCGCCGCGTCGATCACCGGCTTCCAGCGCGTGATCTCGGATTCGAGCTTCGCCTTCAGTGCAGCGGGGGTCGCATCCTCGGCCGAGGAGGGCGCGGTTCCCAGATCGGCCATGGCCTTGGCGACGCCAGGGTCGGCCAAAGCCGATTGAAGCGCTTTGGACAGGCGTTCATTCGCCTCGGCGGGCGTGCCCTTGGGCGAGTAGATGCCGTGCCAGATCGCGAATTCAAGGCTGTCCAGACCCGATTCCTTGGCCGTCGGCAGGTCGGGGAACAGGGTCAGGCGCTCGGGCGTGGTCACGGCATAGGCTTTGATCGTGCCGCCCTGGATCTGCTGGGTGGTGTTCGTCGTCTGGTCGCACATGATATCGACCTGTCCGCCCAGCAGGTCGGTCATGGCCGGGCCGGTGCCTTTATAGGGAACGGTGACCAGCGGTGTCCCAAGCGCCTGCATCAGCAGCATGCCGCACAGATGCGAGGCCGCACCGATCCCGGCATTGGCCAGCGTCAGCTTGTCGCCATTTGCCTTGACATGTTCCATGAAGCCCGCGAAATCCGCCGGCTCGAAATCCTTGCGCGCGACGACCACCATCGGCACTTCGGTGACGAGGCCGACATATTCGAAAGCGTTCAGCGTGTCATAGGCCAGATTGCGATAAAGCGTTGCCGAAGTGGCCATGCCGATATGGTGCAAGAGCACCGTATAGCCATCTGGCTCGGCCTTGGCGACCTGACCCGCCCCGAGCGTGCCGCCCGCGCCGCCGACATTCTCGACCACGATCTGCTGTCCGAGATCCGTCGACATTTTCTCGGCGACCAGACGCGCGACGGTATCCGTCGGCCCACCGGCCGAGAAAGGCACGACCATCGTGATCTGACGTTCCGGATAGCCCTGCGCAAAGGCTGGCGCAGTGACCAAGGCGGCAGCGACGAACGTGCCGAAAAGCTTCTTGAAAGCCATCTTACCCTCCCAAGGAATAGGACCGGCGGTCTCCTCTCTTGCCGCCGCTGGGACGAGATTGCGCCGGCCTTGGCGAATCGGACAATGTAAATCCGCTGCAGAGGGGCCAGTTCGGTATCCGGGCGGCAATAATGGGTGGAAAAGGTAACATCACCGGGAAAACCTGGGTGGAAACTTACCCATCCTTGCCAGTATCGACGATCAGCCGTCGGTCGAGTGCGTATTTCTGCATCTTTTCGTAGAGCGTCTTTCGCGAGATCCCCAGAGTCTCATAGACCGGGCGCAGCCTTCCTCCATTGGCGGCGATCGCCCCGGCGATCACACTGCGCTCGAATTCGGCGACGCGCTCGGACAGCCGCGCGCCCAGAACAGGGAGCGGGTCAGCGCCTTCCAGTCCCAGGACGAAACGCTCGGCCAGATTGCGCAATTCGCGCACGTTTCCGGGCCAATCGCGGGCCGCCAGACCGGGCAGCATCGCGGCCGGGACGCTGCGTTCGCCGAGATTGTGCCGGGCGGCGGATTCGCGGACGAGTTGCAGGAAGAGCAGGGGAATATCCTCGCGCCGGGCGGCCAATGGCGGGACATGCAGCACGGCGACATTGAGCCGCCAGTACAGGTCCTCGCGGAATTCGCCGCGCGCGACTGCCGCTGCCAGATCGACCTTGCTTATCGCGATAAAGCGCAGATCCAGTGGCACGGGATCGTTCGAGCCAAGCCGGGTGATGACGCGCTCTTGCAGCACCCGCAGCAGCTTGGCCTGCAGATCCAGCGGCATCGAGCCGATTTCATCCAGCAGCACCGTGCCGCCCCGGGCATGTTCGAACTTGCCGTAGCGGGGCCGCAAGGCGCCGGGGAATGCCCCTGCCTCATGCCCGAACAATTCGGATTCGATCAGCGATTCGGGCAGGGCCGCGCAGTTGATCGCAAGGAATGGCCGCCCCGAGCGCGCCGAGACATCGTGGAGCGCCCGCGCGACCACCTCTTTTCCCGCACCGGTCGGGCCGATGATCAGCGCGTCGGCATCCGAGGATCCGATGGCGCGCAGCCGGTAGCGCAGGTCCACCATGACCTGCGTTCGGCCGGGAAGCCGGGCCTCGACATCGTCGCGCTTGCCGGCCACCGCCCGCAGGCGGCGGTTTTCCAGTACCAGCCCGCGATGTTCCAGCGCGCGGCGGATCACCGTCGCGAGTTCCTGAACGACAAAGGGCTTTTCGATGAAATCATAGGCCCCGCCCCGGATCGCCTCGACCGCCAGCGGAACCTCGGCATGGCCGGTGACTAGGATGACCGGGATCTCGGGATCGATCTCATGGAGCCGCCCCAAGAGGGTCATCCCGTCCATGCCCGGCATACGGATATCGCTGACGACCGCACCCGCGAAACCCGGCCCGGCCAGCGCCAGCGCCTCATCACCCGAGCCGAGCGCCTCGACCGAAAACCCGGCGAGTTCCAGCGCCTGCGCGGTCGAGTTGCGCATCTGCTCGTCATCTTCGACCAGAAGGACAGGCCCCGTCACGCCGCCGCCTCGCGGTTTTGGGCCCGGGGCAGGCGCAGGACGAATTCCGCGCCCGGTGCCGCGTTGCGGCAGGTGATCTCGCCGCCGAAATCGCGCACGATATTGGCGCTGATCGACAGCCCAAGCCCCAATCCCGCGCCCATGCCCTTGGTGGTGAAGAAGGGATCAAAGATCCGGGCGGCGATGGCATCCGGGACGCCCGGACCGCGGTCACGGATGCGGATCACGACGTCTTCGCCCTCGGACCGGGCGGAGAGTGTGATCCGGCGGTCGGGGCCGTTTTCGACCGCGTCTGCAGCATTGGTCAGCAGGTTCACCAAAACTTGCTGCAGCCGAGTCGGACCGGCCCGCAGCATGGGCAGGTCGGCGGGGATGTCGATCTCCAGAAAGGCCCCGCTCGCGGCGAAACGCGCCTCTGTGATGGTGCGCGTCTCGGCCAGAAGCGGCGGCAGGGCGACCGCGCCCAGAATATCATCCGGTTTGCGCGCGGCCTGACGAAGATGCTTGCCGATTGCCGCCATGCGATCCACCAGCAACAGGATCTGGCCGATATTCTCACGCGCCCGGCCCAGCTCGCCCCGTTCGATCAGGACCTGGGCGCTGTCGGCATAATTGCGCGCCGCCGCCAGAGGTTGGTTGATCTCATGCGAAAGCGAGGCCGACATTTGTCCCAGAGCGGCCAGCTTTCCGACCTGCACCAGACTGGCCTGCGCCGCGCGCAGCTCTGCTTCGGTGGCACGGCGCTCGGCGATTTCCTGTTCCAACTGCCCGTTGGCGCGGGCCAGGGCGGCGGTGCGCTCGACCACGCGGCGTTCCAGCTCGGCATGGGCGAAACGTTCCAGCGCGAGCCGCTCGGCCGCTTGCGCCCGGCGCTGGCGCCACATCAGACCGGCGATGCCCCCGGCCGACAGCAGCAGCACAAGGCTCGCCACGGCAAGCTGGGCCTCGGCACGCAACTCGGCGCTGTCAAGCAGCACATGCACCGTCCAGCCCGCATCGGGCATTTCGTCCGAGGCGACGATGTAATCCCGCGCGCCCCGGCGATCGGCCAGATGCAGGACCGCGACGCCATGCTCGCTGTCCCGTTGCAGGGCGAATTCGGCCAAGGGCGTCTCGGCATAGCGCCGCGATGCCGCGCTGCGCGCCAGCCTGTCCGGGGTCAGCGGCTCGAGGCTGTGATAGAGCCAGCCCGGTTCGGAGGACAGGAACACCGTCCCGTCCGGATCGGTCACCAGCACGCGATATTCACTGCCGCGCCATGACGCCTCGATCCGGTCGACGCCGATCTTGACCGCGACGACGGCGGTGATCCGGCCCAGATCATCGCGCACCGGGGCAGAGAAATAGTAGCCCCGCACCCCCGAAGTCGTGCCGACGCCATAGAAACGCGCAAGCCTGCCGGCCATGGCGTCGAGAAAATAGGGGCGGTAGCTGAAATTCTGCCCGATGAAGCTCTGCGGACCCTGCGGCGTCGAATGCGCGATCGTGTCGCCATTGGGCAGGATCAGATAGATGTCCGAGGCCTGTACGGCGCGGTTCTGTTCGGCAAGCCAGTCGTTGGTCTGCTTGCGCAGGACCGGATTCGCCGGATCGGCGGCGAGTTGATGGATCAGGTCCAGATCGCCGACCAATTGCGGCACGACCTCGAACCGGGCCAGATCTGCCTGCAATGCATTCACCGTCAGCCTCAGGGCCGTCGCCGCGCGCCCTTGCCCTGCCATGAGGTAATGCTGAAACGAAAGCGTCGCGCCCAGCCACAGGATGGCCGCCAAAGCTGCCGTTACCGCACCCGCATGCCAGCCCAGCCGCATCGCCATGCCGATCACCTCCGTTCCTCCGAGGGGAAATGTGACAGCGGGCTTGCGGCGGCGCAATCTCAGATCACGAGAACGCCGGAATGCTTGGCCTTGTGTTCTGGCTCGACATGGATGGTGATGAGCGCCTCGGGCAATTGGCGCTTGAGCGCCTGCTCGACGCGGTCGCAGATGTCATGCGCCTGTTCGACGGTGGTCTGGCCGTTCACCACCAGATGGAAGTCGATGAAGGTCTTGGGGCCGGCATGGCGGGTGCGCAGGTCATGGGCTTCCAGTGCTCCTGTCGCATGGTCCGAGATCGTGTTTCGAATGCGCTCGAGCGTTTCCTCGGACACGGCCTCGTCCATCAGCCCGGACAGCGAGGCTTTCATCACCCGCCAGCCCGACCACAGGATATTGACCGCCACCAGCGCGGCCAGCGCGGGGTCAAGGATGGCCCAGCCGGACAGCACCGCCAGCGCCACGCCGATCACCACCCCGCCCGAGGAGATCACGTCAGAGAGCAGGTGATGCCCATCCGCCACCAGCGCCGGAGAGCGCAGCTTCCGGCCGCGCGAGATCAGCACCCAGCACCACCAGCCATTGAGGCAGCTTGCCGCGATATTGATCAAGAGCCCCTCAAGCGGCGCGTCCAGCACGCGCGGGTTCTGAAAGGCATGGAAGGATTCGCGCAGGATCAGCAGGGCGGCGACGATGATCATCACCCCCTCCAGCACGGCGCTGAAGAACTCGGCCTTGTGATGTCCATAGGGATGCTCGCGATCGGCGGGGCGTGCGGCGACGCGGATGGCGATCAGCGCGGCCAGTGCCGTCGCCACGTTCACGATACTCTCCATCGCGTCCGACAGGAGCGCGACCGATCCGGTCAGCCACCAGGACAGGGTCTTGAGGGCAAGGACCAGAAGTCCGACGAAGATGCTGCCGATTGCGATTCTTTCGGTGGCAGGCATGCGCGCTTCCCTGTTCGAATCTGCCGAAGGGGTGGTTTAGCGGGGATTGTCGGGATCGCCAACTGTAGAGGTGAAGATTGGCTGCTCCGCGAGCTGCGTGGAGGTTCAACGGCGTGGTGAACATATGCCGGTGATCATTCGTAAGACCTGCGCATAATTCTAGATGTGCTTTTGCCTGGATTGCTTTTCCGTTTTTGCTCGGAGATTAGATAGAGCTGTGGATCTGTTTAGTCGGTTGAAGGTTCGTCTAAGTTGGAAATTACAGCTCTCATAGTGCTCGCCGCATTTGCTGCGGTATTAATGTTTTGGCGTCTCAGCCGATCGCGCATGCGGCAAGAGTTGGAAGACGAGATCGCGCGTGCATTCCCAGCAAATCGCGAGGAGGAGTCAGTCAGGTCGGGCACCAAAGCTGTAGAGCACGTTCCAACTCGGAAGGTACTTCAAGGGGCCGCCTATGTTGTGGACGGCGATACCATCACTATTAAGAAGACCCAGATACGTCTTTTCGGCATCGATGCCGCTGAATTGGACCATCCTTACGGAAAGAAGGCCAAGTGGGCTTTGACTTCGCTTTGCAAAGGCCACTCCGTCCGGGCCGAGGTCACCGAACAAGATACCCATGGGCGGACTGTGGCAAGATGTTACCTGCCGGATGGCCGTGATCTCTCCGCTGAAATGGTCAAGCTGGGCTTGGCTATCGACTGGCCGAAGTTTTCGGGTGGGCAGTATCGAACGCTCGAAACTGCTGATGCACGGAAGAAGCTATGGCTTGCCGACGCTCGGCAGAAGGGGCGGTTGGACGTGTGGGAGAGGTTCGAAGCCAAACAGGGCATGCGCAAGTCCGAAACGTAGCCTGGGCTCAAGGGCTTAGGCGGCTCGTGGAATGCCCCTCGCAGTTCCTGTTCGGGCGCCCTCACCTCACCTCACCTCACCTCACCTCTGCGCCAAGGCGCTCCCGTCACGTGGCCGTGGCCTGCCCGTTTGATCCAAGCAAAACACGGGTGACACTTGATAGCTTGGAAAGGGCACATACTGCCTTTCTCAAAAATAGAAACGGGGGCCAAGTGGCCCCCGCTCCTTTATCTTCACTCCGCCGGCACCGCCGCCAGATCCTCGACATCCGCGATCGGATGCTTGAGATGCGGAAGCATCTCCTTCGGGCAGACCTGCAGGAAATTGGCTTTTTCTTCGGCCCAGTTCTGCAGGATATCGGCTGCCCGACGCGAACCCGTTTCCTTGAAGTGGCGCTCGACCAGACCCTTCACCTCGGCTTCCCAATGGTCTTGGGTGACGGGGCACAGGATCAGCGTCTCGGGGTTGATATAGTCGCGTGCCAGACCTTCGGGATCGTAAAGATAGGCCATGCCCCCAGTCATGCCAGCGCCGAAGTTCGCGCCAATGCGGCCAAGGATCACGGCAACACCGCCGGTCATGTATTCGCAACCGTTCGAGCCGCAGCCCTCGATCACGACTTTCGCACCCGAGTTCCGCACCGCGAAACGCTCACCCGCACGACCCGCCGCGAACAGGTAGCCATCGGTCGCACCGTAAAGCACGGTATTGCCGATGATGGTGTTGTCCGCTGCGGTCAGCGGGCTCGCCATCGGCGGGCGCACGGTGATCGTGCCGCCCGACAGGCCCTTGCCGACATAGTCGTTGGCATCCCCCGAAACCTCGATCTTGAGGCCCGGCGCGGCAAACGCCCCCAGCGACTGGCCTGCCGAACCCGTCAGACGCACCGTCAGGTGGTCGGGCTGCAGGTTGTTCCGCATCCCGAAGGTCTGGACGATCATCGACGAGGTCCGCGTTCCGACGGTCCGCAGGGTGTTCCGCACCGCATAGGACAGCTGCATCTTCTCACCATCCGAGAAGAAGCGGCTGGCGTCACGGATGATCTCGGCGTCCAGCGTGTCCGGCACCGCGTTGCGCGGCTTGGAGCGGTCGTAGACGATCTTTTCCGAGCCATCGACGGTGATCAGCAGCGGGTTCAGGTCGAGGTCGTCGAGCGACTTGTCGCCCCGGCTGACCTGGGTCAGCAGATCGGCGCGCCCGATCACCTCATCCAGCGAACGGGCACCGATGCTGGCAAGGATCTCGCGCACTTCGGTGGCGTAGAAGGTGATCAGGTTCACCACCTTATCCGCCGAGCCGTTGAACATGGCGCGCAGCTTCTCGTCCTGGGTGCAGACGCCCACCGGGCAGGTGTTCGACTGGCACTGACGGACCATGATGCAGCCCATCGCGATCAGCGCGGCGGTGCCGATGCCATATTCCTCGGCCCCCATCATCGCTGCCATGACGATGTCGCGGCCGGTGCGCAGACCACCATCGGTGCGAAGCGTGACGCGGTCGCGCAGACGGTTCATCGCCAGAACCTGATGCGCCTCGGTCAGGCCCATCTCCCACGGAAGACCGGCATATTTGATCGAGGTCGCGGGCGAGGCACCCGTGCCGCCATTGTGCCCCGAGATCAGGATGATGTCGGCCTTGGCCTTCGCCACACCCGCCGCGATCGTGCCGACGCCCGAGGAGGCCACCAGCTTCACCGTGATCTTGGCGCGCGGGTTGATCTGCTTCAGGTCATAGATCAGCTGTGCCAGATCCTCGATCGAATAGATGTCGTGATGCGGCGGCGGCGAGATCAGCGTGACGCCCTTGGTCGAGTGGCGCAGCCGGGCAATCAGGTCGGTGACCTTCATGCCGGGAAGCTGGCCGCCCTCGCCGGGTTTCGCGCCCTGGGCCACCTTGATTTCCAGCTCTTCGCAGGCGTTCAGGTACTCAGCGGTGACACCGAAACGGCCCGAGGCGACCTGCTTGATCTTGGCGCAGGGGTTGTCGCCATTCGGCAGCGGGTGGCTGTGCGCCGGGTCCTCGCCGCCTTCGCCCGAGTCCGACTTCGCGCCGATCCGGTTCATGGCGATGTTCAGCGTCATGTGGGCTTCCGGGCCAAGCGCCCCCAGCGACATGCCCGGCGTTACGAAGCGCTTGCGGATCGAGGTGATGCTCTCGACCTCTTCCAGCGGCACCGGTTTGCCGAGCGACTTGATGTCCAGCAGATCGCGCAGGTGGATCGGCGGGTTCGCCCGCATGGTTGCGGTGAACTGCTTCCAGACGTCATAGGACGCTTTCTCGCAGGCGAGTTGCAGCAGGCGCATGGTATTGGCTTCCCAGGCGTGCTTCTCGCCCGAGCGGCGCGCCTTGTAGAAGCCGCCGACCGGCAGCAGGTCGGTGGTTTCGCTTTGGAAGCCCTTGGCGTGGACGTCTTCCAGCTTGGCTTGCAACCCGTGCAGACCGATGCCCGAGATGCGCGACTGCATGCCGGGGAAATATTCCGCGACCATCGCACGGGACAGGCCCACGGCCTCGAAGTTCAGACCACCGCGATAGGAGGACAGGACCGAGATGCCCATCTTGGCCATGATCTTCAGCAGACCGCCGTCGATCGCCTCGCGGTAGTTGCGCATGTTCTCGATCAGCGAGCCGGTCAGCAGGCCGCGCTCAAGGCGTTCCGAGATGGTGTCCTGCGCGAGATAGGGGTTCACCGTGGTCGCGCCGCAGCCGATCAGCACCGCAAAGTAATGCGGGTCGATACATTCCGCCGAGCGCACGTTCAGCGAACAGAAGGTCCGCAGGCCCTTGCGAGTCAGCCAGCTATGCACCGCGCTGGTCGCAAGGATCATCGGCAGGCCGATGCGATCGGGACCCAGATGCTCGTCGGTCAGGACCAGATGGCCCGCGCCGGAGCGCACGGCATCTTCGGCCTCGGCACGGATACGGGCAAGGGCTTCGCCCATCGCCTCATTGCCTGCGCCATCGGCAAAGGTGCAGTCGATCTGGGTCACGGTCTCGCCGAAGAGCTTCGTCATCTCGGCAAATTCGCCATTCGCGACGAAGGGCGATTCCAGCACCAGAATCTCGGTCTGGGACGAGGATTCGTCCAGCACGTTCTTGAGGTTACCGAAGCGCGTCTTCAGGCTCATCACGCGGGTTTCGCGCAAGCTGTCGATCGGCGGGTTGGTGACTTGGCTGAAGTTCTGGCGGAAGAAATGCGACATCGGGCGGTATTGCCCCGACAGAACCGCAGGCGGCGTGTCGTCACCCATCGAGGCGAGGGCTTCTTTCCCGTCCTCGGCCATGGGGGTCAGCATGGTCTCGATTTCTTCAATCGTGTAGCCAGCCGCGATCTGGCGGCGGCGCAGCTCATCACCGGCAAAGGCAACCTGCTCGGGCAGGTCCTTCATCACTTCGGAAAGCTGGGTGACCTTTTCAAGCCACTCGCCAAAGGGCTGGCTGTTCGCCAGACGGTTCTTGATGTCGCGGTCGTGGTAAAGCTTGCCGTGCTTCATATCGACGGCGATCATCTGCCCCGGCCCGAGCGCGCCTTTTTCACGCACCGTGGTCTCATTGACCGGAACCATGCCCGCTTCCGAACCCGCGATCAGCAGGTTGTCGCCGGTCACGACATAGCGCAGCGGGCGCAACCCGTTGCGGTCCAGACCGCCGCAGACCCAGCGGCCATCGGTCATCGCCAGCGCGGCCGGGCCGTCCCACGGCTCCATCACGGCGTTGCAATAGGCGTACATGTCGGCCCAGACCTTGGGCATGTCGGTCGTGGCTTTCGACCACGCTTCCGGCACCAGCATGGTCTTGGTCATAGGGGCCGAACGGCCCGAGCGCACCATGACCTCGAAGACTGCGTCGAGCGCCGCCGAGTCCGACGAGCCCGCCGGGATGATCGGCTTGATGTCCTCGGCCATGTCGCCGAACGTGCGGCTGGCCATGCGGATTTCGTGGCTTTTCATCCAATTGGTGTTGCCCCGCAGCGTGTTGATTTCGCCGTTATGGGCAAGCATGCGGAACGGCTGGGCCAGCCACCATTGCGGGAAGGTGTTGGTCGAATAGCGTTGGTGATAGATCGCGAAGGCCGATTCAAATCGCTCGTCCTTGAGGTCGGGATAGAATTCCGCGACCTGCTCGGCCAGCATCATGCCTTTGTAGATGATCGAGCGACAGGACAGGGTGCAGAGGTAAAGCCCGGCAATCTGCGCGGCGATGGCGGCTTTCTCGATCCGGCGGCGGATGATGTAAAGCTCGCGCTCGAACTGCTCTTGATCGATGTCCTTTTCGCAGCGGATCAGGATCTGCTCGATCTCGGGACGGGTCGCATTGGCCTTCTCGCCAAGGACCGAGGTATTCACCGGGACATGGCGCCAGCCATAGATATAATGGCCCATGCGCAGAACTTCGGATTCCACGATGGTCCGGCAGGCCTCTTGCTGGGCGAAATTGGTGCGCGGCAGGAAGCATTGGCCGACGGCGATCAGCTTGGACTGATCCGGCTCATGCCCGGTGCGGCGCACTTGGTCATAGAAGAAGGGGACGGGGATCTGCACATGGATGCCCGCGCCATCGCCGGTCTTGCCGTCGGCATCGACCGCGCCGCGGTGCCAGATCGCCTTGAGCGCATTGATGCCGGCCTCGACGACCTTGCGGCTGGATTTGCCATCCAGATTGACCACCAGACCGACGCCGCAGGACGAGTGCTCGTCCTCGGCACGGTAGAGCGAGTTCTCCGCCATCCAGTCGCGGCGTGCCTGTTCCTCTTGTTCCCAGTTCATCACGTCCGTGCCTCCTTCAAGATCATAAGCTGCCTGTTGAGGTCGGGCTTTCCGCCCCGGACCATCTGCAGGTCGCAATCATATTCCGGCTTGGTCGAGCCAAATCCGGGCTGGCCCGGAAAGGAAAAGCTCACCGGACTGTCATTCGTGTTCTCGCTGGCGCCGCTCCAGTCCGAGGATTTCTCGACGCCACCGTAAAACCGCCCTTGCGCGCGGCTGATGAACTGCTGACCTTCGCGTTCGATCAGCACGTCACCGGACTCGTTGCGGGTGGTCAGATGGAACTGGGTGATTTCCAGCTCTACCCCGTCCATGTTGACCTTTTCACCGGTCAGCCGGTCGCTGCCCTGATGGTGAAGCCGCTCGCCCGAATTCGACGAGGTCCAGAAGTCGAAATCATCCGCCCCCGTCTTGAGTAACGTCGAGAAGGACGCGTGGTCCTTGGCATCCGGTTCCAGCGTGTCGATGATGCCGGTCGTCAGGTCGGTGCTTTCCAGCCAGCGCGTCTCGCTGTCGATGCGCGACTTGTAGGACTGCCCGTCGGGCGTGAAATAGGTCACCCATTGATCGCCCGGCGCATCTCCGCTGCAACGGTAGTGCTGCGAGACCGTGCAGCCACGGTTTTGTACCGTGACTTCAAGCTTGCATCCTTGGGGCGGCGTGAAATTTGCCGCACTCGAGGGCAGGGCCGAGAGGGTCAGCACGGCTGCCCCTGTCGCCACTCCGCGCGCAAATGCCCGCTGCCGGTTTACGCGCGGTGTACAGCCAGTGATCGGCATGTGCACCATGGTCACGTCTCCTATTCGGCCGCGACGCGGGCTGCGCCCGACAGGTAGCCGACGATGCTGTCGGCGGCCTCGCGGCCGTCGCGGATCGCCCAGACCACGAGGCTTGCGCCGCGCACGATGTCGCCGACGGCGAAGACGCCGGGCAGGCTGGTCTGATGGGTCTGGAAATCGGCTTTGATCGTACCCCAGCGGGTCACGTCGAGGCCCTCCACGCCCCAAAGCTTCGGCAGTTCTTCCGGCTCGAAGCCAAGCGCCTTGATGACCAGATCGGCGGGCTCGTCGTAATCGGCACCTTCGATGAGTTCCGGCGATTGGCGACCCGAGACATCGGGCTGGCCAAGGCGCATCTTCTGGACGCGGACGGCGCTGATGGTGGGCACGTCGCCGACCTCGTCCATGTCGCGCTCCTGCGCTTCCATGGCCTCGCCGGTGACATGGCCGCTGAACGAGCCGGGGGCGGAGAGCCACACGAATTCAACGCCTTCTTCCTCGGCATTCTGCACTTCGCGCTGCGAACCCGGCATGTTCGCACGGTCGCGGCGATAAAGGCATTTCACCGATTGCGCGCCTTGGCGGATCGCGGTGCGGACGCAGTCCATCGCGGTGTCGCCGCCGCCGATGACGACGACGCGCTTGCCCTTGGCGTTCAGCTCGCCATCCTCGTAATCGGGGATCTCGTCGCCCAGGTCGATCCGGTTCGAGGCGGTCAGGTAGTCCAGCGCCCGCACCACGCCCTTGGCATCGGCATTGTCGATGTCGAGATCGCGGGTCTTGTAGACCCCGGTCGCGATCAGCACCGCGTCATGCTTGCCGCGGATCGCGTCGAAGCTGATATCCTCGCCGACATTGGCGTTCAGGACGAACTCGACCCCGCCATCGGCCAGAAGTTGGTTGCGGCGTTCGACGACATGCTTCTCCAGCTTGAAGCCGGGGATGCCGTAGATCATCAGGCCGCCCGCGCGGTCGTGACGGTCATAGACCGTGACCTGGTAGCCCATGCGGCGCAGCCGGTCGGCCGCGGCGAGGCCACCCGGACCCGCACCGATGATCCCGATGGATTCGGGGCGCTCGACGAGCGGGACGATGGGCTGAACCCAACCTTCTTCCCAAGCGGTGTCGGTGATGTATTTCTCGATCGCGCCGATGGTGACGGTACCATGGCCCGATTGCTCGATGACGCAATTGCCTTCGCAAAGCCGGTCCTGCGGGCAGATGCGGCCGCAGATCTCGGGGAAGGTGTTGGTCTCCTGGCTGCGCAGATAGGCTTCCTGGGTCCGGCCCTCGGCGGTCAGGCGCAGCCAGTCGGGGATGTTGTTGTGCAGCGGGCAATGCGACTGGCAATAGGGAACGCCGCATTGGCTGCAACGGCTCGCCTGTTCCTTGGCCTTGGCTTCGGCGAATTCACGATAGATCTCGTGGAAATCCTCCGAGCGGGATGCCGCGTCACGTTTCTCGGGCATCTCGCGACCGATGGTGACGAATTTGAGCATCTTTTGCGTGGCCATGGCTGCGCATCCCCCCGGAGAACTGATTGGTCAATGCGTGATAAATCAGGGCGAAGGTGATTAAAAGTCAGCAAAGCTGACCTATTTTGCGATTTCTGCCGCCAAACCGTCAATTTTCATTCTGGCAAGCCCGGAAAATAGGTCAGCAAGACTTACCAACCTATCGTCAGGGCTGCCAAAGCAACTGCGCCAAGGATGATTCTCCACCAGGCAAAGACCGCATAGCCATGCTGAGAGACGTAGTTCAGCAGCACCTTGACAACGACGAGCGCCGAGAGAAACGCGCAAATGAACCCGATGACGATATTCCCAGCCGAAGCTGCATCGAGAATGTCGCGATTCTTGTAGAGATCATAGACAAAAGCGCCCAGCATCGTGGGCATGGACAGGAAGAAGCTGAACTCGGCGGCAGAGCGCTTGTCCGCGCCCAAGAGCAAGGCACCCGTGATGGTCGCGCCGGATCGCGAGACGCCGGGGATCATGGCGAGGCATTGGATCAGCCCGATCCCGAAGGCGCGGCCCAACGGAATGTCTTCGGCTGCATGATAGCGGGGATTCTTCGCCATCCGATCGACGAACAGCAAGACGACGCCGCCAAGGATCAGCATCGAGGCAATCAGGATCGGCGTCTCGAACAGGACTTCCTTGATGAGGCGATGTGCCAGCACGCCGATCACCGCGGCCGGAAGAAAGGCCAGCAGCACTGACATAATGAAGCGTCGGGATCTAGGATCATGCGGTGCGGTGGAAAAGATCCGCCACAGCCGCGTCGCATAGACGCCGAGAATGGCCAGGATCGCACCGAACTGGATCAACACCTCGAAAGCCCGACCCGGAGAGTCGAAGCCCAGGAAATGCCCCGCAAGCAGGACATGACCAGTGGACGAGACGGGGATGAACTCGGTCAGCCCTTCCAGCAGACCGAGAAGGGCGGCAACGATCGTGTTATGTTCCATCAGCTCCGGCGCAGGTTCTTCGCGGTTGCGGTCATCGCTTCATACTGACCCGAGGGACGGAAGCGCCACAGGTATTCATTGATGACCGAAGGAGCCGAGATCGGCTCGATCCCCAGATCAGCGAAGGTCCTGGCACCCTCTGCGACCTTGTTCGGCCGCTTGAGCATACGCAGCTGATCGCGGGTCAGGATGCGGTTCGTCAGGAGCCCGCCGGTGATCCATTGCAGGCCATCCAGCACTGAGGCGAGAATCTTCGCGAAAAGCGAAGGCATGCCGATCACCAGCTTGCGGCGGTCGATCGCGGTCAGGACCTGACCGGCCAGTTCGCGCATGGTCACGACATCCGGCCCACCCAGTTCATAAATCCCGGGCTGGGCCTCGCCCGTGGCGCCCTTGGCGGCGGCGGTGGCGACGTCCAGCACATGGACGGGCTGCATCTCGGCATTGGCGCCGGGCAGCGCCATCACCGGTCCGAAACGCGACATCGAGGCGATGCGATTGTAGAAATTGTCGTCCGAGCCAAAGACCACCGAGGGGCGCAGGATCACCGCATCGGGTCGCGCGGCAAGCACCTCGGCCTCGCCCCGTGCTTTCGAGGCGGCGTAATGGCTGTCCGAATCCTTGTCCGCCCCCAGTGCAGAGACATGAACGAAATGCGCCACGCCCATCTGTGCCGACATGCGGGCTAGTCGGCCGGCGGCCTCTTCATGGACGGATTTGAAGCTGTTCTTGCCCTCTTCGACGAGGATGCCCACGCAATTCACCACGGCATCGGCATCGGCCATGCAGGCCGCGACCGAGCGGTCGTCACGGACATTGCAGGGCACCGGCTCGATCTGGCCCGGCGCGCCATAGGTGCGCACGATCCCCGCCTCGTTCGGGCGGCGGACGGCGACGCGGACGCGCCAGCCCTGCGCTGCCAGGACCTTCGCAACCTGACGGCCGACGAATCCGGACCCACCGTAGATGGTGACAAGCTTTGCTGCGGACATGGCTTTCGCTCCTTCGTGGCGTGCTTCCCGCTCATTACCCAAGCCAGCCGACAGCGGCAAGCCGTGGGTACGCTTTGCGCGGGCTCCTTGGCGATCAGGTGGCGCTTTGGGCGATCAGACGTGCCGCGGCCTCGATCCCGCCGGGACCGTGGGCAATCCCAAGCGCATCCATTCCGGCCTCGATCACCGCGAGCGTACCCAGAAGCTGGTGCGCGCTCACATGACCCATATGGGCGATGCGCAAACCGGCCTCGGGGTCCGCCGCGCCCAGACCGATCCCCAGCGTCAGGCCAGCTTTTTCCTGGGTCCAGATTCGCAGCGCCGTGGCATTCGGAATCGTGACGGCGGTGACCGAGCGCGCCCGCCCCGCAGCAGAGCCGATGACCGGCGAAATGCCCGAGCCGCCCGCGCCCCAGGTCTCGATCGCGGCCCAGGTCGCGCGGGCCAGCGCCTCGTGTCGCGCCCAGGCGGCGGGCAGGGTCTCTTCCTCCAGAAGCAGGCTCAGTGCCTCGTTCATGCCATAGATATGCTGGACCGGAGGCGTGCCGCCCCAATATTGCCACAGAGCCTCGGCCTCGGCGCGGGGCGTCCAGTCCCAATAGGGAGTCGCAAGATCGGTGCGGCCGCGTTGTTTCAGCCGGTCAGAGAACCAGACCAGTGCCACGCCCGGCGGCACCATCAGCCCCTTCTGGCTGGCCGAGACCAGCAGATCGAGCCCCCATTCATCGAAATGCATCGGCTCGCATCCCAGCGAAGCAATGGCATCGACCGCGAAATAAGCCGGATGATCGCCCATCGCCTTGCGCAGCGCCGGAATATCGGCGCGGGCCGAGCTTGCGGTATCGACCTGACAGACCAGCACGGCCTTGATGCGGCCCTCGCGGTCATCTGCCAGCCGGGCTGCCAGCCGCTCCGGATCGGGCGGCTCGAGGCCGAAATCCAACTCTTCGACCTCGATCCCGAGGCCCCTCGCGGTCTGCGCCCAGCCGCGCCCGAAATGGCCCGAGGTCAGCACCAGCGCCAGATCGCCCCGGTTGAACAGGTTGACATTGGCAGCCTCCCACCCGGCATGGCCATTGCCGATATAGGGCGCGAGATGGGCCTCTGTGCCTACCAGCCGCTTGAGTCGCGCGACCATCTGGCGGTTTTCCTGGGCAAGTTCGGCCCCATAGATATCGGGGGAGGGACGATGCATCGCGCGCAGCACGCGATCGGGAACGGGCGAGGGGCCGGGAATGGCGATGACCGGACGCCCAAGGGCAAAGCTCATGACGTGACGCCTTTCAGACTGACGCGCCATCGGTAGGCCCGGGCCCGAGCGAGGTCAACGGCCCCCGACGTGTTGCTGCGACAGCTGCCCGCGTCAACGGCCCCCACTTGCCCCGAAAGGCCGTGCGGCTTATCCCTTGGCCAGTTTCACGCGGGGCCCCGATGGCGGATAAAATACAGAAAACAGCCAATCTGTTCTCGCGGATGTGGCGCGACTACCTGCATCCCTATTGGGCACGGATCGGGCTCGCGATGTTCTTCCTGATCCTCGAAGGCTCGACGCTGGGGCTGCTCAGCTGGATGCTGAAGCCGCTTTTCGACCGTGTCTTCGTCGGCGGCGAGAGCGACGCGATCTGGTGGGTCGGAGGCGCGATCTTTGGCCTGTTCCTGCTGCGCGCCGCGACCTTCGTGATCAATCGCAGCCTGATGACCTCGGTCTCGCTGGCGGTCTCGACCCGGATGCAGACCGACATGCTGCGCCACATCATGTCGCTCGATGGCAGCTTCTTCCAGAAGAACCCGCCCGGTGCGATGATCGAGCGCGTGCAGGGCGATTCCATCGCTGTGCAGGGGGTCTGGTCCACCTTCATCTCGGGGGCGGGGCGGGATCTGGTCTCGCTGGTCTCGCTGTTCGGCGTGGCGATTGCGGTCGACCCGGAATGGACGCTGGCGGCGCTGATCGGCGCGCCGCTTCTGATCCTGCCAATGGTGCTGGTGCAGCGCTACATCCGGCGCAAGATGCGGCAGAACCGGCAGAATGCGAGCCAGCGCGCGACGCGGCTGGACGAGGTGCTGCATGGCATCAACGCGGTCAAGCTGAACCGGATGGAGGATTACCAGGCCGGGCGCTTCGCCCAGATCGTGGACCGCATCCGGATGGGCCAGATCAAGATGTCGGCAATCGGCGCGACCGTCCCGGCGCTGGTCGACATCGTCACCGGCGTGGGCTTCATGGGCGTCCTCTGGCTCGGCGGCGCCGAGGTCATGTCGGGCGAGCGCACGGTCGGCGATTTCATGTCCTTCTTCACCGCCATGGCGCTGGCCTTCCAACCGCTGCGGCGCTTGGGCAGCCTCGCCGGCACCTGGCAGACGGCGGCGGCGAGCCTCGAGCGGATCTACGAGATCCTCGACATGCGGCCCTCGATCGTGTCGGGGCCGCGCCGCGACATGCCGGCGGACACCACGATCCGCCTGCAGGACGTGCGTCTGTCCTATGACAATCACGCCGTGCTGAACGGGCTGAGCTTCACCGCCGAGGCCGGCCAGACCACCGCCCTGGTCGGGCCCTCGGGGGCGGGGAAATCGACCGTCTTCAACCTGCTGACGCGGATGGTCGATCCGGCCTCGGGCAGCATCACCCTGGGCGGCGTGCCGCTGGCCGAGTTCGACCTCGCGGCGCTGCGCGACCAGTTCTCGACCGTGAGCCAGGATGCCGCGCTGTTCGACGAGACCCTGCGCGAGAACATCCTTCTCGGCCATCCCGAGGACGAGGAGCGCCTGCGCGCCGCGATCGAGGCCGCCCATGTCGCCGATTTCGTCGATCCGCTGCCGCACGGGCTCGACACGCCCGCCGGGCCGCGCGGCTCGGCTCTGTCGGGCGGGCAGCGCCAGCGCGTCGCCATCGCCCGCGCCATCCTGCGCAATGCGCCGATCCTGCTTCTGGACGAGGCGACGAGCGCGCTCGACGCGCAGAGCGAGCGGCTGGTGCAGCAGGCGCTGGACGGGCTCTCGGTCGGGCGCACCACGCTTGTCATCGCGCACCGGCTCTCGACCATCCGGCAGGCCGACAAGATCGTCGTCCTCGAGGCGGGACGGGTTGTCGAAGAGGGCAGCCATGACCAATTGATGGCCAAGGGCGGCGCCTATGCGGCGCTGGTCAAATTGCAATTCGGAGAAGAATGATGCGGCGGATTCTGGCGATTTCGGGTCCGGATCGAGTGCAGTTCCTGCAGGGTCTGGTGACGAACAAGGTCGGCGACGTGCCGGTCTGGGCGGCGCTGCTGACGCCGCAGGGCAAGTATCTTTCGGACTTCCTGATCGTTCCCGAGCATGAACGACTGCTGATCGATGTTGATGAGCGGCTGGCCGGCGATCTGGCGAAGCGGCTGATGATGTACAAGCTGCGCTCGGCGGTCAGCGTCGAGCCGACCGATCTGACTGTTTCACGTGGCGTAGGCGACATGCCCGACGCGGCCATTGCCGATCCCCGGCATGAGGCCCTTGGCTGGCGGCTTTACGGTGGACAGGCCGAAGATGGCGCGGATTTCGACGCCATCCGGGTCGAGCATTGCATCCCCGAAAGCCTTGTCGAACTGATCCCGAACGAGACCTTCATCCTCGAGGCCGGGTTCGAGCGGTTGCATGGCGTCGATTTCCGCAAGGGCTGCTATGTCGGGCAGGAGGTCACCGCCCGGATGAAGCACAAGACGGAGCTGCGCAAAGGGCTGGTGACCATCGGGATCGAGGGCGAGGCCCCCGTGGGCACGCCTATCCTGATGGCCGACGGTCGCGAGGCCGGGACGCTTTTCACCCAATCCGGCGGGCGCGCCATCGCCCATATGCGCTTCGACCGCATGGGCGAAGGTTTGAGCGCGGGGGATGCCCGCATCAACGCGTGAGCGAGGGCGACGCGCGCATCCGCCGCATCGTCCATGTCGACATGGACGCGTTCTTCGCCTCGGTCGAGCAGCGCGACAATCCCGACCTGCGCGGCAAGCCCGTCGCGGTCGGCGGCATCCAGAGGGGAGTCGTCGCGGCGGCCAGCTACGAGGCGCGGCGTTTTGGCGTGCGCTCGGCCATGCCCTCGATGCGGGCCAAGCGGCTATGTCCCGACCTGATCTTCGTCAAGCCCCGCTTCGAGGTCTATACTGCCGTCAGCCGCCAGATCCGCGAGATCTTCGCCGCTTACACGCCTCTGATCGAGCCGCTGTCGCTCGATGAGGCCTATCTCGACCTGACCGATTACCTCGAGGGTCGCACCGCCACCCGCATCGCGCAGGAGATCCGCGCCCGCATCCGCGCGGCGACCGGGCTGACAGCCTCGGCCGGGGTCAGCTACAACAAGTTTCTGGCAAAGCTGGCCTCCGACCAGAGAAAGCCCGACGGGCTGTTCGTGATCCCGCCCGAGGCCGGGGCGGAATTCGTGCAATCCCTGCCCATCGGCCGCTTCCACGGCGTAGGGCCCGCGACCGCCGCCCGGATGGAGGCGCATGGCATCCTGACCGGGGCCGATCTCGCGCGGCAAAGCCTCGAATTCCTGACCGCGCGCTTCGGCAAGTCGGGGGCCTATTACTGGAATATGGCGCGCGGCATCGACACGCGCGAGGTGCGGCCCGACCGCATCCGCAAGTCGATCGGGGCCGAGAACACCTTCTTCGATGATCTGCGAGATATCGACGCGGCCCATGCCGAGCTTGCGCCCTTGGCTGACAAGGTCTGGCGTCACGCCGAACGGGCGCAGAAGGCCGGGAGGACGGTTACACTCAAGGTCAAATATGGCGATTTCCGCCAGATTACGCGGGCGAAATCCCTGCCGCGCCCGGTTGCAAGCTGCGCGGAAATGCTGGAGATCGCCCGAGAACTGCTGGACCCGGTCTTTGCGGACCGGCATGGGGTGCGGCTCTTGGGGATCACCCTCTCGGCGCTCGAGGCGGCGGGGGCGGGCGATGCCCCACGCCAGCTTGGTCTTTTTGATCAGGCGTAAAGATTGGTCGCGCCGACCTTTTCATGGATGCCGTTGACCGTGGCCTTGTCGAGGCCAAGGGCGGTCGCGAAAGTATGCAGGTATTCCGCTTCGCTGCGGCTGTCGAAGTCAATGGCGAGCAGCGACATCATATAGACCTGCGGCCCAAGACCCTGCGGTACCTCTTTGGCGAGAGCCGCCGCATCGACAGGGGCGTCCATCTGCGCCTTGATGAAGGCGCGCTCCTCGTCGTCGAGCTCGCCGAATTCCTTCGTCAGCCGGGCTTGCTCGGCCTCGTCGATCTTGCCGTCGGATTTTGCGGCCTGGATCATCGCTTTGAGGATCAGCCCTGCGACCGCATTCTGTTCGGGTGTCGGCTTGATCGAGGGTTCGCCGCCATTGACCAGCGCATCGTTTAGGACTTCGCCGAAACTCGCGTCGCTGCTGGGTTGCGCATCTTTCTGTGCCAGCCCGCCTCCGGGACCGGCATTGGCCTGCGATCCGCCCAGAAGCTCGCCCAGAATGCCGCCAAGGCCCCCAGCCGCCGCGCCGCCGCCCAGGATCTGTCCGAGGCTTCCGCCCAGGCCGCCGCCGCCGCTGCCGGCGGTCGTGTTCGTAGCGCCGCGTCCGGCGGTCAGCTGGTCGAGAATGCCGCCCAGCCCGCCGCTGGCGCGCCCGGTGGGGGAATGCGTGCCGCCATAGGGCGATCCGCTACCCATGCCAGATCCGCGACCGCCAAGGACCTGGCCGAGGATCTCTCCCAGCCCGCCGGAACCCGCTCCGGGCTGACGGCCCGCGCCGCCGGTCCTGCCAAGGATTTCGTCCAATATGCTTCCCGAGGGCGCATTGCGCGCCTGGGTGGAACCGCCGGGCGCGGCGCTGCCGCCTTGGGCGCCTTTCATCATGGTACCGATACCCTTTGCCAGCATGATACCGGCCGCAACGCGGGCAAGTGACTTCATCAGGCTCATCTCGTCCTCCGACGTGAAAAGGCACCCGCCTCCCTGACGGGTCACCGACAGAGCCTCAAGCATTCTCGGCCGGGCTTGGTTCCAAGCGAATTCCGGCGGCCACGCCTTGCGGCGAATTCGCTGGCACTGCCCGGCTGCCCTTGATTTTTCTCCAGCGCAAATATAAGTCGCGGCGGATGTTTCACGGTGGGGGCTGTCGCGCGGGTGGCCCTCTCGCATAGGAGGCCATGATGGCAAAGGCAAAGTTTGAACGTAACAAGCCGCACGTCAACATCGGGACCATTGGTCACGTTGACCACGGCAAAACGACGCTGACGGCTGCGATCACCAAGTATTTTGGTGACTTCAAGGCCTATGACCAGATCGACGGCGCCCCGGAAGAGCGCG
>NZ_SDEB01000008.1:52916-153360 GCF_004522175.1 Paracoccus ravus
CCGCACGTCAACATCGGGACCATTGGTCACGTTGACCACGGCAAAACGACGCTGACGGCTGCGATCACCAAGTATTTTGGTGACTTCAAGGCCTATGACCAGATCGACGGCGCCCCGGAAGAGCGCGCGCGCGGCATCACCATCTCGACCGCGCATGTCGAGTACGAGTCGGAAACGCGTCACTACGCCCACGTCGACTGCCCCGGCCACGCCGACTACGTCAAGAACATGATCACCGGTGCTGCCCAGATGGACGGCGCGATCCTGGTCGTGAACGCTGCTGACGGCCCGATGCCGCAGACCCGCGAGCACATCCTGCTGGGCCGTCAGGTCGGCATCCCCTACATGGTCGTCTACCTGAACAAGGTCGACCAGGTGGACGATCCGGAACTGCTGGAACTGGTCGAGATGGAAGTGCGCGAGCTGCTGTCCTCCTACGACTACCCCGGCGATGACATTCCGATCATCAAGGGCTCGGCTCTGGCCGCGATGGAAGGCCGCGACGCCGAGATCGGCGAGAACTCGATCCGCGAGCTGATCGCTGCTGTCGACAGCTACATCCCGACCCCCGAGCGCGCTGTCGACCAGCCGTTCCTGCTGCCGATCGAAGACGTGTTCTCGATCTCGGGCCGCGGCACCGTGGTCACCGGCCGCATCGAGCGTGGCGCTGTCAACGTCGGCGACGAACTGGAAATCGTGGGTATCCGCGACACCAAGAAAACCACCTGCACCGGCGTGGAAATGTTCCGCAAGCTGCTGGATCGCGGTGAGGCTGGCGACAACGTCGGCGTTCTGCTGCGCGGTATCGACCGTGACGGCGTCGAGCGTGGCCAGGTTCTGGTGAAGCCGAAATCGGTGACCCCGCACACCACCTTCGAAGCTGAAGCCTACATCCTGACCAAGGAAGAAGGCGGCCGCCACACCCCGTTCTTCGCGAACTACCGTCCGCAGTTCTACTTCCGCACCACGGACGTCACCGGCACCGTGAAGCTGCCGGAAGGCACCGAGATGGTGATGCCGGGCGACAACCTGAAGTTCGAAGTCGAACTGATCGCGCCGATCGCCATGGAAGAGAAGCTGCGCTTCGCTATCCGTGAAGGCGGCCGCACCGTCGGCGCAGGCGTCGTCTCGAAAATCCTGAAGTAATTCGGGTATCGAATCGTCGGGTGATCCTTTCGGGGATATCGCGACGAGAGGGCCGTCCCTTCGGGGGCGGCCTTTTCCATTTCTGCGACAATTTCCGACAAAGTTTACCGGGAATTTACCTGTCCTCGTGTTACCTTGCGCTAGCCATTGGGAGGGCAGGGCGATGAGTGAACGCAAGAAGGCTTCCGATTTCCACCCGCGTATCCTTGAGATCTTTGACGGCTATGTGCATGGCCGGGTCAGCAAGCGCGATTTCATGGCGCAGGCGGCGCAATTCGCGACCGTCGGCATGACCGCTGCGGCGATTTTCGAGGCGCTGAAGCCCGACTACGCGCTGGCCCAGCAGGTCGCCCCCGACGATCCGGCGATCAAGACCGAGACGGTCAGCTATGACAGTCCCGAAGGCAACGGCAAGATTTCCGGCTTGATGGCGCGGCCTGCAGATGCGTCGGGCAAGCTTGCGGCGGTGCTGGTCGTGCATGAGAATCGCGGGCTCAACCCCTATATCGAGGATGTCGTGCGCCGTCTGGGAAAGGCGGGCTATCTGGCCTTCGGTCCCGACGGGCTGAGTTCCATCGGCGGCTATCCCGGAACGGATGAGAAGGGCCGCGAGATGCAGGCGAGCCTTGATCCCTCCAAGCTGATGGAAGACTTCTTCGCGGCCTATGAATTCCTGCGCGACCACCCCGATTCGACCGGCAAGGTGGGCTGCGTGGGCTTCTGCTATGGTGGGGGCGTCTGCAATGCGCTGGCGGTGGCTTATCCCGAACTTTCTGCTTCTGTCCCCTTCTATGGCCGCCAGCCCCGCGCCGAAGAAGTGGCCCAGATCCAAGCGCCGCTGCTGATCCATTACGCCGAGAATGACGAGCGAGTGAATGCCGGGTGGCCCGCCTATGAGGAGGCGCTGAAGGCCAATGGCAAGGAGTACCAGGCCTTTTTCTATCCCGGCACGCAGCACGGTTTTCACAATGACACCACCCCCCGTTTTGACGAGGCGGCGGCCAAGCAGGCATGGGACCGCACCCAGGCCTTCTTTGCCGAAAAGCTCACCAACTGACCGGATCTGTCAGCATCCTCCCGGCAGGATGGATCATCCATTCGGGAGGATGAGCAATGACGAGATATCATGGTTCGTGCTTTTGCGGCGCGGTGCGGTTCGAAGCGGAATGCGATCTGTCGCAAGGCACCAGCCGCTGCAATTGCCGCTTCTGCCGCAAGATGCGCTATTGGGAAATCCGGCTGCCCGATCCCGCAAGCTTCCGCCTGGTCGCGGGCCGCGATCATCTGGCCGAGACGCCCCGAAGCCAGGATGACGGGCTGGACATGCATCATTGGTTCTGCGCGACCTGCGGCACGCGTCTCTGGACCGAGGGGAACCTGTCGGAGATCGGCGGCCATTTCGTCATGGTCTGCATCAACGCGCTGGACGACGCGAGTGAGGCTGAACTGATCGCGGCACCCGTCCATCACGCCGACGGGGCGCGGGACGCCTGGGCCGATCCGGCGCCCGAGACGCGCCATCTCTAGCCCTTCACTTCCCGCGACCACCATGAGAACCTGCCCGCGCGCCGGAAGAGATGCCGGCACGCATTCCACGAGGTCGATCATGTTCAGCTGGTTCGAAAACCGGCTTGATCCCTATCCCGCGGATGCTCCGCGCATGCCGCCCGAGGGTTTGTGGCGGTTCATCCTGCATTTCAGCCGCGGGGCCTGGGGGTATATGCTGGCCATGTCGGCCTGCTCGGCGCTGATTGCGATCTTCGAGGTGATTCTGTTCGGCTATCTGGGCGAGTTGGTCGACCGTCTGGCCAAGACCGAGCCCAGCCAGTTCTGGCAGGTCGAGGGCAGCCGGCTGCTCTTGATGGCCGCGATCCTGGTCATCGGTCTTCCGGTCACGCAGCTCGTCTCGTCGCTGCTGATGCATCAGACCCTGATGGGAAACCTGCCGCAGCGCATCCGCTGGCAGGCGCATCGCTACCTGCTGCGCCAATCCATGACCTATTTCCAGGACGAGTTCGCGGGGCGAATCGCGACCAAGCTGATGCAGACGGCGCTGGCGGTTCGGGATGTCGCGATGAAATTCGTCGATGTGCTGGTCTATATCGGCGTCTACTTCCTGGGCGCCCTTGTGCTTGCGGCCTCGACCGATGGCTGGCTTGCGGTGCCGTTCTTTCTGTGGGGCGCGCTTTACGGGCTGCTGCTGTGGTGGCTGATCCCGCGCATCGGCGCGGTCAGCCAGGCACAGGCCGATGCCCGTGCAGTCATGACCGGCAGGGTGGTGGACAGCTATACGAACATTTCTACGGTCAAGCTGTTCTCGCATAGCTCGCGCGAGGAATCCTATGTCCGCGACAGCATGGACGGCTTTCTGGTGACCGTGCACCGGATGATGCGTCTGGCCTCGATCCAGAACATCCTGCTGACCACGCTGAATTCTCTGCTGACCTTTGCGGTGACCGCTCTTGGGGTCTGGCTCTGGACCGCGGGGCGGGTCGAGGTCGGTGCGGTTGCGGTGGCGATTCCCCTGGCGCTGCGGCTCGGGAACATGTCGCATTGGATCATGTGGGAGTTTGCCGGGCTTTTCGAGAATATCGGCACGGTGCGCGACGGCATTGGCTCGCTTGCTTTGCCGCGCATGGTGACGGATATGCCGGGCGCGCAGCCGCTGACCGTCACGGCGGGTTCGGTCGAGTTTCGCGACGTGACCTTTCGTTATGGCGGCGAGGGCGAAGGCAAGGGGACGGCTGTCCTCGATCATCTGAGCCTCGCGATTCGCCCTGGCGAAAGGATCGGGTTGGTCGGTCGCTCCGGGGCGGGCAAATCGACGCTGGTGAACCTGCTCTTGCGGTTCCACGATCTGGGTTCGGGCGCGATCCTGATCGACGGGCAGGATATCAGCCAGGTGACCCAGGAATCGCTGCGCGCGGCGATCGGCGTAGTCACGCAGGATACGTCGCTGCTGCACCGCTCGATCCGGGACAATATTTCTTATGGCCGTCCCGAAGCCACCGAGGCCGAGATCCTGCGCGCCTCGGAGCTGGCGGAGGCTTCGGATTTCGTCGGGGCGCTTGGCGATTCCAAGGGCAGGCGCGGGCTCGATGCCCATGTAGGCGAAAGGGGCGTCAAGCTGTCCGGGGGCCAGCGCCAGCGCATCGCCATTGCAAGGGTCCTGCTGAAGGATGCCCCGATCCTTGTCCTGGACGAGGCGACGAGCGCGCTGGACAGCGAGGTCGAAGCCGCTATTCAAGGCCAGCTGGAGCTCTTGATGCAGGGCAAGACGGTCATTGCAATCGCGCATCGGCTTTCGACCATCGCGCGGATGGATCGGCTGGTCGTGATGGACCGGGGCCGCATCGTCGAGCAGGGTTCGCATGAAGCTTTGCTCGAGCGGGGCGGGATCTATGCCGGATTATGGGCGCGTCAATCGGGCGGCTTTCTTGAATGCGACGAAATTGCGCCCGAAGGCGAGTTCCCTCTTGAACCGGCGGCGCAGCTGCCGTAATCAGCAACCCGGCTTAGGGGTTTAGCTCAGTTGGTAGAGCATCGGTCTCCAAAACCGAGGGTCGTGGGTTCGAGTCCCCCAACCCCTGCCAAGCCGCAACAGATATGTTCCACCCGGACGCGTCGCGCCCGGGTTTTTTCATGTCACTGGACCCGGATCCCGCAATTCTTCTGGTTGCCCGCCTGCTGAATGGCGATGATTTCGCCCTTCAGCCGCGCCAGTTCCGCCGCCTGAGCACCATCGCCCTTGATCATGAACAGCGCCGGCCAGAACAGCACCACGCCGACGCCGGTCGCGACGGCGTCATTGCTGGCCTTCTTGTCCTGCGCGACCGCGGCCTGGTTGGCCCGGTTCAGCACGCTCTGGGCCTCGAAGGTCAGCTGGCCGCAATTCATCGTGTGATAGAGCGAGGGCGAAACGAATGCCGGGGGGATCTGGTCTGATTTCTCGGCGCAGGCGGCGAGCGTAGCAAGCGCTCCGATGGCCGCGATCTTGGACAGTCTTGCATATGCCATGACAACTCCTCTGTTTGACATGGCAGAGAGATTTCAGTCAAAAGGTCGAAGGAACGCTTAATGAATGCGCGGCGTTACAGGGAATACGCGACGTGTTTGAGACAAATTGGAACGGCGAGCGGGTTCATTGCTGACCATCCATCTGGGGGCGCATAAGACGGCCTCGACACATCTGCAGCAATGCCTGCGGCAGGTCCGCGAGCAGTTCGAGGCCCGCGGTCTGGCCTATCTTGGCCCGACTGAACTGCGCAGCATCCTGCATCTGAACGACGCCATGGTCGGCCAGAGGCGAAGCAAGGCCTTTCTGCTTTGCCGCCGCAGCTTTCACGAGTTGCGCGCCGCATTCGCGCATCTGTTGATCTCGGAGGAAAACATCCTGGGCGGCACGCAGCGGACCAATATGTTCTCGAGCCGGGGGATGATCTATCCGGGCGCCGCGCCCCGCTTGCGCCGTCTGATCAACATGGCCGGGGGTGGCCCGGCCGAGATTTTTCTCGGGATTCGCGATCCGGCCAGCTTTTCGGTCTCTTGCTTCGCGTTGCAAGTCAGTCTGGGCAATGAAACGCGTTTCGACGAATATCTGCGTGGCCGCGATCCTGCGGGCATCCGCTGGTCGGGGCTGGTGTCACGTCTGTCCTCGCTCGAGACCGTTTCGCGGATCGTGGTCTGGCGCTACGAGGATTACGCGGATCTGCGGCCCCGATTGTTGCAGCGCCTTCTGCCGGGCGACATGGCCGAGATCGTGCCGAATTCCCCGCCCGCGAATGTCAGCATTTCGCAGCCCGGCTTCGAATGGCTGCTGGAACGGGCAGGGGGCGCAAGCCGGACCGAATTGCGCGATCTGGTTCAGGCGGCGCGACGTCGTTTCAGCGCTTCGGCGGGCCATGCGCCGCTGCGGCTTGTGAGTGACGAGGATATGGATCGCTCGCGCAGGCTATATGCCCGTGACGTGGTGCGTGTGCGGCGCATGGCCAAGGTCGAATTCCTTGATCCGGATCGCGGCCCAGTTCCGGCTTGAAAATCCGCGCCGCGCGGTCTATTTGACGCGCTGCATGACCAAAGGGATCAACATGGCCAACCCCGTCCAGTTCATCAGTCAGGTGCGCAGCGAGATCGGCAAGATCACCTGGCCCACCCGCCGCGAGGTGGTCACGACGACCGTCATGGTCTTTATCATGGCGACCTTGGCCGCGATCTTTTTCTTTCTCGTGGATCTTGCGATCAAAAGCGGGCTTTCGGGCGTCCTGAGTCTGGTTGGCGGCTGAGGTATTGCATTTGCGGGCTTGGGACGCTATGTGCTTGCGACCTGCCCGAGACGCGGCGTGCATCGATTCGCTCATGCGCGCCGATTTCGATTTGGCCGCAAGGATGACGTAGTTCGTTGCAGGCCGTTGGCGGTATTTGAATTCAAGGGTTTGGCTCGAGCCAGCCTGGAAGAGCAGGGGTTGATCGAGACATGGCAAAGCGTTGGTATTCGGTCAGCGTCCTGTCGAACTTTGAGAAGAAGGTTGCCGAGGCGATTCGCCAAGCTGCCCTTGAGAAGGGTCTCGAGGAGCAGATCGACGAGGTTCTTGTCCCCACCGAAGAGGTGATCGAGATCCGTCGCGGCAAGAAAGTGACCTCGGAGCGGCGCTTCATGCCGGGCTATGTGCTGGTCCATATGGACATGCATGACCGGACCTATCACCTGGTCAATTCGATCAACCGGGTGACGGGCTTCCTGGGTGCCCATGGCAAGCCGATGCCGATGCGCGATGACGAGGTCAATGCGATCCTGAATCGCACCGGAGAAGCAGGGGGCGAGGTCGCCCCGCGCAACCTGATCCGGTTCGAGGTGGGCGAAAAGGTTAACGTGACCGACGGTCCCTTCGAGGGCTTCTCGGGCATGGTCGAAGAGGTGGATGAGATCTCGTCGCGGATCAAGGTCACCGTCTCGATCTTTGGCCGGCCGACGCCGGTCGAGCTGGAATTCACTCAGGTCTCCAAGACCTCGTGATGTCGTGCGGGAGGCGCCGGTCCTTCGGGGCCGCGCCGCACCGCTAAGTCGGCCCATATCGTGGGCGTGATGATAAGGAGAGGGCCACATGGCCAAGAAAGTTGTCGGCAGCCTCAAGCTGCAAATCAAGGCGGGCCAAGCCAACCCGTCCCCGCCGGTCGGCCCCGCACTGGGTCAGCGCGGCATCAACATCATGGAATTCTGCAAGGCGTTCAACGCCAAGACGCAGGAAATGGAAGCCGGCTCGCCGGTTCCGGTCGTGATCACCTATTACGCCGATAAGTCCTTCACCTTCGAAACCAAGACTTCGCCGGCCTCGTTCCTGCTGAAGAAAGCCGCTGGCCTGAAGCCGGTCGGCAAGCGCAACCGCGCCAAAGGTTCGGAAAAGCCCGGTCGTGTCGTCGCTGGCACCGTGACCGCGAAGCAAGTTCGCGAGATCGCCGAAGCCAAGATGAAAGACCTGAACGCGAACGACATCGACGCCGCGATGCAGATCATCCTCGGCTCGGCCCGTTCGATCGGTATCGAGGTGAAAGGCTAAGTCATGGCAAAAATCTCGAAAAACAAAGCCGCTGCACGCGCCGCTTTTGATGGCAAAGTCAACCTGTCGGTTGAAGACGCCGTCGCGCTGGTCAAAGGCAACACCAAAGCGAAATTCGACGAGACCGTTGAAATCGCGATGAACCTGGGCGTTGACCCGCGTCACGCCGACCAGATGGTTCGTGGCGTTGTCACCCTGCCGAACGGCACGGGCAAGCACGTTCGCGTCGCCGTTTTCGCTCGTGGCCCGAAAGCCGACGAAGCGAAAGCCGCCGGTGCCGAGATCGTCGGTGCAGAAGACCTGCTGGAAACCATCCAGTCGGGCAAGATCGAATTCGATCGCTGCATCGCCACTCCGGACATGATGCCGCTGGTCGGCCGTCTGGGTAAGATCCTGGGCCCGCGCAACCTGATGCCGAACCCGAAAGTCGGCACGGTGACCATGGACGTGAAATCGGCCGTGGAAGCTGCCAAGGGCGGTGAAGTCCAGTTCAAGGCTGAAAAAGCCGGTGTCGTTCACGCTGGTGTTGGCAAGGCTTCGTTCGACGCCGCCAAGCTGGCCGAGAACATCCGCGCCTTCGTCGACGCCGTGAACCGTGCGAAACCGTCGGGCGCCAAGGGCACCTACGTCAAGAAAGTCTCGATCAGCTCGACCATGGGTCCGGGCGTGTCGCTGGACTTGGCTTCGGCCATCGCGCAATAAGCGCAAGAATTTCGCCGGAGTAATCCGGTGAATGGCGGGGCGATCAACGCCCCGTCCTGTCCGAGACGGAGGGTGCGGGGCAACTCGCTTAATTTCCTTCCTGAGATGGGAGCAAGACCATTTTCCGAACTGACGTTCGGGTGATCTTGGGACCGTCACGGACCCGTCCTGTCGCCATTCTGGTGTCAGGAAAGTGAGAGCCGGGGGGAAACCCCCATACTTGGAGAAAACCGTGGATAGAGCGCAGAAAGAGCAGTTGGTCGAGGAACTCGGCCAAATCTTCGAAGCCTCTGGCGTCGTGGTGGTTGCACACTACGAAGGAATGACGGTTGCCCAAATGCAGGACCTGCGCGCGCAAATGCGTGAAGCTGGCGGGTCCGTTCGCGTTGCCAAGAACAGGCTCGCCAAGATCGCCCTGGATGGGAAGCCTTGCGCAAGCATCGCCGACTATCTGACGGGTATGACCGTGCTCGCTTACTCCGAGGACCCGGTGGCTGCTGCCAAGGTCGCGGACAAGTACGCCAAAGGCAACGACAAGTTCGTTATCCTGGGCGGTGCGATGGGCGACACGGCGCTTGACCCTGCCGGTGTGAAAGCCGTGGCACAGATGCCGTCGCGCGAGGAGCTCATCGCTTCGATCGTGGCCTGCATCGGCGCCCCTGCTTCGAACATCGCGGGCGCGATTGGCGCACCTGCTTCCAACATCGCGGGCATCCTCACGACTCTGGAAGAGCGCGAGGCCGCTTGAGGCAAACCCCATTCCCTCGTAGGGCATCGACCCATCGTTGGAAACATTTAGTGAAAGAACGGAAAAATGGCTGATCTGAAAAAACTCGCCGAAGAAATCGTGGGCCTGACCCTGCTGGAAGCCCAGGAACTGAAAACCATCCTGAAAGACGAATACGGCATCGAGCCGGCTGCTGGTGGCGCCGTCATGGTTGCTGGTCCGGCTGCAGCTGCTGAAGCCGCTGAAGAGAAAACCGAATTCGACGTCGTCCTGACCGACGCCGGCGCGAACAAGATCAACGTGATCAAAGAAGTTCGCGGCATCACCGGTCTGGGCCTGAAAGAAGCCAAAGACCTGGTCGAAGCCGGTGGCAAAGTCAAAGAAGGCGTCTCGAAAGCCGACGCCGAAGACATGAAGAAAAAACTCGAAGCGGCTGGTGCCAAGGTCGAGCTGAAGTAATCTGGACCGCACCATATGGTGCTGTCCGATTCATTTCGGAAGAAATGGGCAGGGTCCGGGGTTTCCTCGGTCCCTGCCGAACCTGTCTTGAAGGGCGGTTTCGCAAGAATCCAGAGACCTTCCTTCAGGGCATGTTCGGGGTTCGGGAGCCGTGCGGTGGGACGCGCGGCACGAATGGAACCCCGCCCCTCATTCGCCGCCTTGTGCCGGTCGGGCCCCGACGACCGCTGCAAGCGAAAGACGAAAGGTTAGACCCTCTATGGCGCAAGCTTATGTCGGCCAGAAACGCATCCGGCGTTACTATGGCAATATCCGCGAAGTCCTGGAAATGCCGAACCTCATCGAGGTTCAGAAATCCTCATACGACCTGTTCCTGCGGTCGGGCGAGGGTGAGCAGCATCAGGACGGCGAGGGCATCCACGGTGTCTTCCAGTCGGTGTTCCCGATCAAGGACTTCAACGAGACCGCGACGCTCGAATTCGTGAAATACGAACTCGAACGTCCGAAATACGACGTTGACGAATGCCAGGCCCGCGACATGACCTATGCCGCGCCGCTCAAGGTGACGCTGCGTCTGATCGTGTTCGATGTCGACGAGAATACCGGCGCCAAGTCGGTCAAGGACATCAAGGAACAAGACGTCTACATGGGCGACATGCCCCTGATGACGCAGAACGGTACCTTCATCGTGAACGGCACCGAGCGCGTCGTCGTGTCGCAGATGCACCGCTCGCCGGGCGTGTTCTTCGACCATGACCGTGGCAAGACTCATAGCTCGGGAAAGCTGCTGTTTGCTTGCCGCATCATTCCCTATCGCGGCTCGTGGCTGGACTTCGAATTCGACGCCAAGGATCTTGTCTTCGCGCGTATCGACCGCCGCCGCAAACTGCCGGTGACGACGCTGCTCTATGCCCTCGGCATGGACCAGGAGGGCATCATGGATGCCTTCTACGACACTGTTGATTACAAACTGCAGCGCGCTGGCCGGGGCCAGGATGCGGGCTGGGTGACGAAATTCTTCCCCGAGCGCGTGCGCGGCACCCGCCCGACCTATGATCTGGTCAATGCCGAAACCGGCGAGATCATCACCAAGGCCGGCGACAAGGTCACGCCGCGTCTGGTCAAACAACTGGCAGAAAAAGGCCCGATCAGCCTGCTGATGCCCTTCGAGAAGATCGTTGGCCGCTTCGTCGCCAAGGATATCGTCAACGACCAGACCGGCTTCATCTATGCCGAGGCGGGCGACGAGATCACCCTGGAATACGACCGCGACGGCGAGATCTCGGGCGGCCTGCTCAAGGTCCTCTTGGACAACGGCATCGAGGATATTCCGGTTCTCGACATCGACCATGTCAATGTCGGCCCCTATATCCGCAACACCATGGCCGCGGACAAGAACATGAACCGCGACGGCGCGCTCATGGACATCTACCGCGTGATGCGTCCGGGTGAGCCGCCGACCGTCGAGGCCGCCTCGACGCTGTTCAACAGCCTGTTCTTCGATGGCGAGCGCTACGACCTCTCGGCCGTGGGTCGCGTCAAGATGAACATGCGTCTTGACCTCGATGCGCCGGACACCCAGCGCACGCTGCGTCACGACGACATCATCGCCTGTATCCGCGGCCTCGTGGAACTGCGCGACGGCAAGGGCGAGATCGACGATATCGACCATCTCGGCAACCGTCGGGTGCGTTCGGTCGGCGAGCTGATGGAGAACCAGTATCGCATCGGTCTGCTCCGCATGGAGCGCGCCATCCGCGAGCGTATGTCGGGCGTCGAGATCGACACCGTCATGCCGCAGGATCTGATCAACGCGAAACCGGCGGCCGCCGCGGTGCGCGAATTCTTCGGCTCGTCGCAGCTGTCGCAGTTCATGGACCAGACCAACCCGCTGTCGGAAGTGACGCACAAGCGTCGTCTCTCGGCGCTCGGGCCGGGCGGTCTGACCCGCGAGCGTGCAGGGTTCGAGGTTCGCGACGTTCACCCGACCCACTATGGCCGGATGTGCCCGATCGAAACGCCGGAAGGTCAGAACATCGGTCTGATCAACTCGCTGGCCACTTTCGCCCGCGTGAACAAATACGGCTTCATCGAGACCCCGTATCGCAAGGTCGTCGAAGGTCACGTCACCGATGACGTGGTCTATATGTCCGCGACCGAGGAAATGCGTCACACCGTGGCTCAGGCCAACGCGACGCTGGACGAGAACGGCAAGTTCGTTGACGAGCTGATCTCGACCCGCCAGGCGGGCGACTTCATGCTGAACCCGGTCGATGCCGTCGATCTGATCGACGTGTCGCCGAAACAGCTGGTCTCGGTCGCCGCGGCGCTGATTCCCTTCCTTGAAAACGACGACGCCAACCGCGCCCTGATGGGTGCGAACATGCAACGTCAGGCGGTTCCGCTGCTGCGCGCCGAGGCTCCCTTCGTGGGCACCGGCATGGAAGCGACCGTTGCGCGCGATTCCGGGGCGGCCATCATGGCGCGTCGTGGCGGCATCATCGACCAGGTCGATGCGCAGCGTATCGTTATCCGCGCGACCGAGGATCTGGGTGCGGGCGATGCCGGCGTGGACATCTACCGTCTGCGCAAGTTCAAGCGTTCGAACCAGTCCTCGACCATCAACCAGCGTCCGCTGGTCAAGGTGGGCGAGCGCGTCGTGAAGAACCAGGTCATCGCCGACGGTCCCTCGACCGATCAGGGTGAACTGGCCATCGGCCGGAACGTGATCGTCGCGTTCATGCCGTGGAACGGCTACAACTACGAAGACTCGGTCCTGATCTCCGAGCGGATCCACCGCGACGACGTCTATACCTCGATCCATATCGACGAGTATGAAGTCGCCGCCCGCGACACCAAGCTCGGGCCGGAAGAGATCACCCGCGACATCCCGAACGTCGGCGAGGAAGCCCTGCGCAACCTCGACGAGGCCGGCATCGTCTATATCGGCGCCGAAGTGGGTCCGGGCGACATCCTCGTCGGCAAGATCACCCCGAAGGGTGAATCGCCGATGACCCCGGAAGAGAAGCTCTTGCGCGCCATCTTCGGCGAGAAGGCTTCGGACGTGCGCGACACCTCGCTGCGTCTGCCCCCGGGTGCTTACGGCACGATCGTTGAGGTCCGCGTCTTCAACCGTCACGGCGTCGACAAGGACGAGCGTGCGCTGCAGATCGAGCGCGAGGAAGTCGAACGTCTGGCCCGCGACCGGGACGACGAATTGGCGATCCTCGAGCGCAACATCTACGCGCGCCTCAAGTCGCTGATCGACGGCAAGGAAGTCGTGAAGGGTCCGAAGGGCATCAAGTCGGGTTCGGTGGTCAATGATGATCTGCTGAGCCAGCTGAGCCGCGGCCAGTGGTGGCAGCTCGCCGTCGCGGAAGAAGAGACCGCCAAGGAAGTCGAAGCGCTGAACCAGCAATTCGACGCTCTGAAGCGTGCCCTCGACAACCGCTTCGACGACAAGGTCGAGAAAGTCCGTCAGGGCGACGACCTGCCTCCGGGCGTGATGAAGATGGTCAAGGTCTTCGTCGCCGTGAAGCGCAAGCTGCAAGCGGGCGACAAGATGGCCGGGCGTCACGGCAACAAGGGTGTCGTCTCGAAGGTCGTTCCGATCGAGGACATGCCCTTCCTGGCCGACGGCACTGCCGTTGACATCGTGCTGAACCCGCTCGGCGTGCCGTCGCGTATGAACGTCGGTCAGATCCTTGAAACCCATATGGGTTGGGCATCGCGCGGTCTTGGTCTCAAGATCGACGAGGCGCTGGAAGATTATCGCCGCAATGGCGACATGACCCCGGTCCGCGAAGCGATGAAGATCGGCTATGGCGACGAGTTCTATGCCCAGCAGTTCGAAGACCTCGATGACGAGACCCTTTGCGAGCACGCAAACGCGGTTCGTGCCGGCGTTCCGATCGCCACGCCCGTCTTTGACGGCGCGAAAGAAGGTGACGTGAACGATGCGCTGAAACGTGCGGGCTTCGACACTTCGGGTCAGTCGGTGGTCTTCGACGGTCGTACCGGTGAGGCTTTCGCCCGTCCGGTCACGGTCGGTGTGAAGTACTACCTGAAGCTGCATCACCTTGTTGACGACAAGATGCACGCCCGTTCGACCGGTCCGTACTCGCTCGTCACGCAGCAGCCGCTGGGTGGTAAGGCGCAGTTCGGTGGTCAGCGTCTGGGTGAGATGGAAGTCTGGGCCCTCGAAGCTTACGGCGCCGCCTATACCCTGCAAGAGATGCTGACGGTGAAGTCGGATGACGTCGCCGGCCGGACCAAGGTCTATGAGAGCATCGTCAAGGGCGAGGACAATTTCGAGGCCGGCGTGCCGGAATCGTTCAACGTGCTGGTCAAGGAGGTCCGGGGTCTGGGCCTCAATATGGAACTCCTGGATGCGGAAGACGAAGAGTGAGGGCGCGTCAGCGCCCCACTTTCCCCCTTTCCGCGCCGCTCATTAGGATTTGAAAATGAACCAGGAACTTGCCACCAACCCCCTGAACCCGCTGGCCTCGCCGCGGCAGTTCGACGAAATCAAGATCTCGCTCGCCTCGCCGGAAGAAATTCTGGCTTGGTCCTATGGCGAGGTGAAGAAACCCGAAACCATCAACTACCGCACGTTCAAACCCGAGCGTGACGGTCTGTTCTGCGCGCGCATCTTTGGCCCGATCAAAGATTACGAATGCCTTTGCGGCAAATATAAGCGGATGAAATATCGCGGCCTCGTCTGCGAGAAATGCGGCGTCGAAGTCACGCTGCAGAAGGTCCGCCGCGAGCGCATGGGCCATATCGAGCTGGCCGCTCCGGTCGCGCATATCTGGTTCCTGAAGTCGCTGCCGAGCCGCATCGGCCTGATGCTGGACATGACGCTGCGCGATCTCGAGCGTATTCTCTACTTCGAGAACTACGTCGTCATCGAGCCGGGTCTGACCGACCTGACCTATGGCCAGTTGCTGACCGAGGAAGAGTTCCTCGACGCGCAAGACCAGTACGGCGCTGACGCGTTCTCGGCCAATATCGGCGCCGAGGCGATCCGCGAGATGCTGTCGAATATCGACCTCGCGGCCACCGCCGACCAGCTTCGTGAAGAGCTGAAAGAGGCGACCGGCGAGCTGAAGCCGAAGAAGATCATCAAGCGCCTGAAGATCGTCGAGAGCTTCCTCGAATCCGGCAACCGCCCGGAATGGATGGTGCTGACCGTCGTTCCGGTCATCCCGCCGGAACTGCGTCCGCTGGTTCCGCTGGATGGCGGCCGCTTCGCGACCTCGGATCTGAACGATCTGTATCGCCGCGTGATCAACCGGAACAACCGTCTGAAGCGCCTGATCGAGCTGCGCGCGCCCGATATCATCGTCCGCAACGAAAAGCGGATGCTGCAGGAATCGGTCGATGCCCTCTTCGACAACGGCCGTCGCGGCCGCGTCATCACCGGGAACAACAAGCGCCCGCTGAAGTCGCTGTCGGACATGCTGAAGGGTAAGCAAGGTCGCTTCCGTCAGAACCTTCTGGGCAAGCGCGTCGACTTCTCGGGCCGTTCGGTCATCGTGACCGGCCCGGAGTTGAAGCTGCACCAGTGCGGTCTGCCGAAGAAGATGGCCTTGGAACTGTTCAAGCCGTTCATCTATTCGCGCCTTGAAGCGAAGGGGCTTTCGAGCACCGTCAAACAGGCGAAGAAGCTGGTCGAGAAAGAGCGTCCCGAGGTTTGGGATATCCTTGACGAGGTCATCCGCGAGCACCCGGTTCTCTTGAACCGTGCGCCGACGCTGCACCGTCTGGGCATCCAGGCCTTCGAGCCGATCCTGATCGAGGGCAAGGCGATCCAGCTGCACCCGCTGGTCTGCTCGGCCTTCAACGCCGACTTCGACGGCGACCAGATGGCCGTTCACGTCCCGCTGAGCCTTGAGGCCCAGCTGGAAGCGCGCGTGCTGATGATGTCGACGAACAACGTTCTTTCGCCCGCCAACGGCTCGCCGATCATCGTTCCGTCGCAGGACATGGTCCTTGGTCTGTACTACACGACCATGGAGCGCGAAGGCATGAAGGGCGAAGGCATGGCCTTCACCAACCTCGAAGAGGTGGAACACGCGCTGGCTTCCGGTGCGGTGCATCTGCATGCCAAGATCAAGGCGCGCCTGCCGCAGATCGACGAGAACGGCAACGAGGTCATTGTTCGCTTCGACACGACCCCGGGCCGTCTGCGTCTGGGTTCGCTCCTGCCGAAGAACGCGAAAGCGCCCTTCGAGCTGGTCAACCGCCTGCTGCGCAAGAAAGACATCCAGAACGTCATCGACACCGTCTACCGCTATTGCGGCCAGAAAGAGTCGGTCATCTTCTGCGACCAGATCATGGGTCTGGGCTTCCGCGAGGCGTTCCGCGCCGGGATCTCGTTCGGCAAGGACGACATGGTCATCCCGCCCGCGAAATGGGAACTGGTCGAGGAAACTCAGGACCAGGTGAAGCAGTTCGAACAGCAATATCTGGACGGTCTGATCACCCAGGGCGAGAAGTACAACAAGGTCGTCGATGCCTGGTCGAAATGTAACGACAAGGTCACCGACGCGATGATGAAGACCATCTCGGCCACCAAGCGGGACGAGAAGGGCGCCGAAATGGAGCCGAACTCGGTCTACATGATGGCGCACTCGGGCGCCCGGGGCTCGGTCAGCCAGATGAAGCAGCTGGGCGGCATGCGCGGCCTGATGGCCAAGCCGAACGGCGAGATCATCGAGACGCCGATCATCTCGAACTTCAAGGAAGGTCTGACCGTTCTTGAATACTTCAACTCGACCCACGGCGCCCGGAAGGGTCTGTCCGATACGGCACTGAAGACCGCGAACTCGGGTTACCTGACCCGTCGTCTGGTCGACGTGGCGCAGGACTGCATCATTCGTGAGCATGATTGCGGCACCGAGCGCGCGATCACGGCCTCGGCCGCGATCAACGATGGTGAAGTCGTCAGCCCGCTGTCGGAACGCGTTCTGGGCCGTGTCGCGGCCGATGACGTACTGGTTCCGGGCGAGGACGTGGTCATCGTGCGCAAGAACGAAGTCATCGACGAGCGCAAGGCCGACGAGATCGAGCAAGCTGGCGTGCAGAACGTCCGCATCCGCTCGGCTCTGACCTGCGAATCCGACGATGGCATCTGCGCGCTCTGCTATGGTCGTGACCTTGCCCGCGGTACGCTGGTCAACATCGGCGAGGCCGTCGGCATCATCGCCGCGCAGTCGATCGGTGAACCGGGCACGCAGCTGACGATGCGGACCTTCCACATCGGCGGTATTGCGCAGGGTGGTCAGCAGTCCTTCACCGCGGCCTCGCAAGAGGGTTCGGTCTCGTATGAGAACGAGAACACGCTCGAGAACGCGAATGGCGAGCTGATCGTCATGAGCCGGAACATGCAGCTGAACATCAAGAATGCTCAGGGCGAGGTTCTGGCCAACCACAAGCTGTTCTACGGCTCGAAGCTGTTCGTGCGCGAAGGTGACAGCGTCGCTCGCGGCCAGAAGATGTTCGAATGGGACCCCTATACCCTGCCGATCATCGCCGAGAAGGGCGGTATCGCGAAGTACAACGACCTCATCACGGGCCTCTCGGTTCGCGACGAGACCGACGACGCGACCGGCATGACCCAGAAGATCGTGACGGATTGGCGCTCGGCCCCGAAAGGCAACGAGCTCAAGCCCGAGATCTTCATCGTCGATGCCGATGGCGAGCCGGTCCGCAACGAACAGGGCAACCCGGTCACCTATCCGATGTCGGTGGACGCGGTTCTGTCGATCGAGGACGGCCAAGAGATCAAGGCCGGTGACGTCGTGGCGCGTATCCCGCGCGAAGGCGCCAAGACCAAGGACATCACCGGGGGTCTTCCCCGCGTGGCGGAACTGTTCGAGGCCCGTCGTCCCAAGGATCACGCCATCATCGCCGAGATCGACGGCTATGTGCGCTTCGGCAAGGACTACAAGAACAAGCGCCGCATCGCGATTGTTCCGGCCGAAGACGGGCACGACCCGGTCGAGTACATGGTGCCGAAAGGCAAGCACATCCCGGTTCACGAGGGCGACTTCGTGCAGAAGGGTGACTACATCATGGACGGCAACCCGGCGCCGCATGACATCCTGCGCATCATGGGGATCGAGGCTCTGGCCGACTACCTCATCGACGAAGTGCAGGACGTCTATCGACTGCAGGGCGTGAAGATCAACGACAAGCACATCGAGGTGATCGTTCGCCAGATGCTGCAGAAGATCGAGATCCTCGACAGCGGCGACACCACGCTGCTGAAGGGCGAGAATGTCGACCGCGACGAGTTCGAGGAAGAAAACGCCAAGATCGAAGCCAAGGGTGGCCGTCCGGCCAATGGCGAGCCGGTGCTCTTGGGCATCACCAAGGCTTCGCTGCAGACCCGCAGCTTCATCTCGGCCGCATCGTTCCAAGAAACGACCCGCGTGCTGACCGAGGCTGCCGTTCAAGGCAAGCGCGACAAACTCGTCGGCCTGAAAGAGAACGTCATCGTCGGCCGCCTGATCCCGGCCGGCACGGGTGGCGCGACCTCGCGTGTGCGTCGCATCGCGCATGACCGCGATGCCGAGGTGATCGAGGCCCGCAAGGCCGAAGCCGAAGCCGCCGCGGCGCTGATCGCGCCCGAAGCCGCTCCGGCCGAGGCTCCTGGCGAGAACTGATCCCGCCAGATCGCAGAACAGGAAAAGGCCCGGCCATGCGCCGGGCCTTTTTTGTTTCCGAAACCGGGGCCGGGCGCGCCTCGACTGATCCAGCGGTGCCGGATCCGACCTGCCGGACGATTGCGAGGCGATCTGCGCGACCCGTGATCCGCCTCATGTGCGGCGGAGGGATCCTCACCCCGATCCGCCGGTGTCGGCATTGCCTGCTGTCTCACTCATCGAGCTTCCCCCTTGCTGCGAGCCGCGATGGATTGCCAAGGATCTGGCATGGCCATTCGTGAAAGGGGTCAAGCATGGCAAGGAGCCCGGTCGGAACTTGCCTTCGGCCTGGACGACCCTGACAGGAGGCATCGCGTTTGCCTTTGTCATCCCTGCTCTTGAATACGCAGCGTGCTGCTTCTGCAGGGCCTCAAGCTGGCCGGGATTTCGCCACGGTCGGTCCGGCCGGTCCCTCACTGACAGGCGGGAACCGTGCGGCCGCTTGTGCAATGCCGGCTCTTCTCCTCTTCATTTGCCCTGTCTATAGGTTGCGGGTCGGGATTCTCCGAGGACCGGCTTTCTGAAGGCGATGAATGATGGACGGTGCGATGCGGGTGCAGATGCTTGGCCTATGCCGCTTTTCCTATCTGGGAGGGCGCGGCTTTCAGGTGGTCCATGACAGCCTCGACGAGCGCCGCGCGTTTCTTTACGACCCTGAGCGTCTGGCCCGCCGCTGGTTCTGGTTCGAGAATGTCACCTTGCCGGCATTGCTGGCGCAGACCGACCCGGATTTCACGATGGTCGTGATGACCGGGCCCGACCTTCCCGAGCCCTATCTGACGCGCCTGCACGAACTGACCGAGATCGCTCCGCAGTTCAAGCTGGCGCTGATCCCGCCGATGGAACTGCATCTGGACGCCTGTTTGCAGGCGATCAAGCCGCATGTCGAGGCGGGTGCCGATGTGGTGGGACATTTCCGACAGGATGACGACGATGCCGTCGCGGTCGATTATGTCGAGAACGCCCGGCGCGATTTCGCCGCGATGCGTCCGCTTTGGCAACGCAAGCGGCGGCTCTCTTGCGACTATGCGCGGGGCCTCGTGCTCAAGGCGGGTCCGCGCGGGATCGCGGTGGAACCCCGCATCATCTATAATGCGGTCGCCGGGCTGACGGCCTATCTGCCCCCGGATGCCGAGCGCAGCATCATGAATTTCCCGCATTGGAAGATGGGGCTCTATATGCCCGGCGTGATGCAGACCGATCGGCTGATGTTCGTGCGCTTCCTGAACCATGACAATGATTCCGGCGCCATCGGGGCGGGTTACCCTTGGGAAATCAAGGACCCGGACTGGGCTGCGGTTCTGTCCGAACGTTTCCGTATCGACCTTACCAGTCTCGAGCAGGCGGCGCGGGATTACCGGCTGCCAGGGGCGGATCGCCCGCGCTGGGGAAAGTAGGCCGCGGCCGTGGGGGCGGCTGTTGACTCACCCGGTGATTCCCCCTATAGCGCCCACACCCGGCAGAGTCCTGCCTGGGGCCCAGAACCTATCATTGGTCAAGATCCGGGCGCATGCCCCGATCCTCTGGAATGAAACCCATCCTCCCCCATGGGATGCGATGGGTCGTGGCGTTTCGCGATGGGCGCGAACGCTGTCGAGAAGTGGCGCAGCAATCGCTGCGAGTATTGACGAAAGCAAGACGGGGAACCGAATGCCGACGATCCAACAGCTGATCCGCAAACCGCGGCAGCCGAAAGTGCAGCGCTCGAAGTCGCAGCACCTGCAAGGGTGCCCGCAGAAGCGCGGCGTGTGCACGCGTGTGTATACCACCACGCCGAAGAAACCGAACTCCGCTATGCGTAAAGTCGCCAAAGTGCGTCTGACGAATGGCTTCGAGGTCATCTCCTACATCCCGGGCGAAAAGCACAACCTCCAGGAACACAGCGTCGTGCTGATCCGTGGCGGCCGTGTAAAAGACCTTCCGGGTGTCCGTTACCACATCCTGCGCGGTGTGCTGGATACCCAAGGCGTCAAAGACCGTCGTCAACGCCGTTCGAAATACGGCGCGAAGCGTCCGAAGTAAGGAGAGGCATCAATGTCCCGTCGTCACGCCGCTGAGAAGCGCGAAGTTCTGCCGGACGCCAAGTTTGGCGATCGCGTACTGACCAAATTCATGAACAACCTGATGGTTGACGGTAAGAAATCGACCGCCGAACGCATCGTTTACTCGGCGCTTGATCGCGTTCAGGGCAAACTGAAGCGTGAGCCGATCGAAGTCTTCCACGAAGCCCTCGACAACGTGAAGCCCTCCGTCGAAGTGCGCTCGCGCCGCGTCGGTGGTGCGACCTACCAGGTTCCGGTTGAAGTCCGTCCGACCCGCCGCGAAGCTCTGGCGATCCGTTGGCTGATCACTGCGGCGAAAAACCGCAACGAGCACACCATGGAAGAGCGTCTCGCAGGCGAGCTGGCCGATGCCGTCAATGGCCGCGGCACCGCTGTCAAGAAACGCGAAGACACCCACAAGATGGCCGACGCGAACAAAGCGTTCAGCCACTACCGCTGGTAAGGGAATAGCATCATGGCACGGGAATATCCGCTCCAGCGCTACCGTAACTTCGGGATCATGGCCCACATCGACGCGGGCAAGACCACGACGACCGAGCGCATCCTCTACTACACCGGCAAGTCCCATAAGATCGGCGAAGTCCACGACGGCGCCGCGACCATGGACTGGATGGAGCAGGAGCAGGAGCGGGGCATCACCATTACCTCGGCTGCGACGACCACTTTCTGGCAGCGCCAGGAAGATCCGACCACCGAAGGCACCTCGGACACGAAGTACCGCTTCAACATCATCGACACCCCCGGCCACGTCGACTTCACCATCGAAGTCGAACGTTCGCTGGCCGTGCTTGACGGTGCGATCTGCCTTCTCGACGCCAACGCTGGCGTTGAACCGCAGACCGAGACCGTGTGGCGCCAGGCTGACCGCTACAAGGTTCCGCGGATCGTGTTCGTCAACAAGATGGACAAGATCGGCGCTGACTTCTTCAACTGCGTGAAGATGATCAAGGACCGTACCGGCGGCATCCCGTGCCCGATCGCTTTCCCGATCGGCGCCGAGGACAAGCTGGAAGGCATCGTCGACCTGATCAAGATGGAAGAGTGGGTCTATAAAGGCGAAGACCTCGGCGCGAGCTGGGTCCGTCAACCGATCCGCGAAGAACTTCAGGATCTGGCCGATGAATGGCGCGCCAACATGATCGAGCTTGCCGTCGAGCAGGACGATGCCGCCATGGAAGCCTATCTGGAAGGCAACGAGCCCGACGAAGCCACCCTGCGCGGTCTGATCCGCAAAGGCACGCTGTCGCTCTCGTTCTTCCCGGTCACCGCTGGCTCGGCGTTCAAGAACAAAGGCGTTCAGCCGCTTCTGAACTCGGTCATCGACTTCCTGCCCTCGCCGCTGGACGTCCCCGCCTATATGGGCTTCGCCCCGGGCGACGAGACCGAAACGCGGAACCTCGAGCGTCGTGCCGATGACGCGCAGCCCTTCTCGGGCCTCGCGTTCAAGATCATGAACGACCCCTTCGTCGGTTCGCTGACCTTCACCCGCCTGTATTCGGGCGTGCTGAAGAAGGGCGATCAGATGATGAACTCGACCAAAGGCAAGCGCGAACGCGTTGGCCGGATGATGATGATGCACTCGATCAACCGCGAGGAGATCGAAGAAGCCTTCGCAGGCGACATCATCGCGCTGGCCGGTCTGAAGGACACCACCACGGGCGACACGCTGTGCGATCCGAACAACCCGGTTGTTCTGGAAACCATGACCTTCCCCGAGCCGGTGATCGAGATCGCCGTCGAGCCGAAGTCGAAAGCTGACCAGGAAAAGATGGGCCTCGCCCTTCAGCGCCTGTCGGCCGAAGACCCGTCCTTCCGCGTCGAAACCGACATCGAGTCGGGCCAGACCATCATGAAGGGCATGGGCGAACTTCACCTCGACATTCTGGTCGACCGGATGAAGCGCGAGTTCAAGGTCGAAGCGAACATCGGTGCGCCGCAGGTGGCTTACCGTGAAACGATCTCGACCGCGGCCGATATCGACTACACGCACAAGAAACAGACCGGTGGTACCGGCCAGTTCGCGCGCGTGAAGCTGACGATCACCCCGACCGAGCCCGGCGAAGGCTACTCGTTCGAATCGAAGATCGTTGGTGGTGCGGTTCCGAAGGAATACATCCCCGGCGTCGAAAAAGGCATCAAGTCCGTCATGGACTCGGGCCCGCTGGCAGGCTTCCCGGTCATCGACTTCAAGGTCGCCCTGACCGACGGTGCCTTCCACGACGTCGACTCGTCGGTTCTTGCCTTCGAAATCGCTGCCCGTGCCGCGATGCGTGAAGGTCTGAAGAAGGCCGGTGCGAAACTGCTCGAGCCGATCATGAAAGTGGAAGTCGTGACGCCGGAAGAATATACCGGTTCGATCATCGGCGACCTGACCAGCCGTCGTGGCATGGTCCGTGGTCAGGACTCGCGCGGCAACGCCAATGTCATCGATGCCTTCGTGCCGCTGGCGAACATGTTCGGCTACATCAACAACCTGCGCTCGATGTCCTCGGGCCGTGCAGTGTTCTCGATGCAGTTCGACCATTACGAAGCCGTGCCGCAGAACATCTCGGACGAGATCCAGAAGAAATACGCCTGATCGGGATGGCGGGGCAGATCGCCCCGCCTTTCCTCTTAGACACCTGAATTCAAGGAGCCCTGCTTATGGCAAAGGCAAAGTTTGAACGGAATAAACCGCACGTCAACATCGGGACCATTGGTCACGTTGACCACGGCAAAACGACGCTGACGGCTGCGATCACCAAGTATTTTGGTGACTTCAAGGCCTATGACCAGATCGACGGCGCCCCGGAAGAGCGCGCGCGCGGCATCACCATCTCGACCGCGCATGTCGAGTACGAGTCGGAAACGCGTCACTACGCCCACGTCGACTGCCCCGGCCACGCCGACTACGTCAAGAACATGATCACCGGTGCTGCCCAGATGGACGGCGCGATCCTGGTCGTGAACGCTGCTGACGGCCCGATGCCGCAGACCCGCGAGCACATCCTGCTGGGCCGTCAGGTCGGCATCCCCTACATGGTCGTCTACCTGAACAAGGTCGACCAGGTGGACGATCCGGAACTGCTGGAACTGGTCGAGATGGAAGTGCGCGAGCTGCTGTCCTCCTACGACTACCCCGGCGATGACATTCCGATCATCAAGGGCTCGGCTCTGGCCGCGATGGAAGGCCGCGACGCCGAGATCGGCGAGAACTCGATCCGCGAGCTGATCGCTGCTGTCGACAGCTACATCCCGACCCCCGAGCGCGCTGTCGACCAGCCGTTCCTGCTGCCGATCGAAGACGTGTTCTCGATCTCGGGCCGCGGCACCGTGGTCACCGGCCGCATCGAGCGTGGCGCTGTCAACGTCGGCGACGAACTGGAAATCGTGGGTATCCGCGACACCAAGAAAACCACCTGCACCGGCGTGGAAATGTTCCGCAAGCTGCTGGATCGCGGTGAGGCTGGCGACAACGTCGGCGTTCTGCTGCGCGGTATCGACCGTGACGGCGTCGAGCGTGGCCAGGTTCTGGTGAAGCCGAAATCGGTGACCCCGCACACCACCTTCGAAGCTGAAGCCTATATCCTGACCAAGGAAGAAGGCGGCCGCCACACCCCGTTCTTCGCGAACTACCGTCCGCAGTTCTACTTCCGCACCACGGACGTCACCGGCACCGTGAAGCTGCCGGAAGGCACCGAAATGGTGATGCCGGGCGACAACCTGAAGTTCGAAGTCGAACTGATCGCGCCGATCGCCATGGAAGAGAAGCTGCGCTTCGCTATCCGTGAAGGCGGCCGTACCGTCGGCGCAGGCGTCGTCTCGAAAATCCTGAAGTAATTCGGGATCGGGCAGGGGGCCTTCGGGTCCCCGACCCAACGAAATTCCTGGCAGCGCCCGATTCGGGGGTTGCCAAAGGGCGGACCGGCGGCTATGTCGCCGGCCTGCCTATTTGGAATACCGGTTCGAAGCAGGCGCCGCGTGGTGCGTCGTCTGCCTCTCAATCGTTAATGCCCCGCAAGAGGGATTATAATGCAAAGCCAGAATATCCGTATCCGGCTCAAGGCGTTCGATTACCGCGTCCTGGATGCCAGCACGCAGGAAATCGTGAACACTGCCAAGCGCACCGGCGCCACGGTTCGCGGCCCGATTCCGCTGCCGAACAAAATCGAGAAATTCACCGTTCTGCGCGGTCCGCACATCGACAAAAAATCCCGCGACCAGTGGGAAATCCGCACGCATAAGCGTCTGCTGGATATCGTCGATCCGACCCCCCAGACCGTTGACGCCCTGATGAAGCTCGACCTCGCCGCTGGCGTTGATGTCGAAATCAAGGTGTAAGGAGGCCATTATGCTGCGGACTGGTGTAATCGCCAAGAAGCTGGGCATGACCCGGCTGTTCCTCGAAGACGGGCGTCAAGTCCCCGTCACCGTCCTTCACGTTGACAACTTGCAGGTTGTTGCTCAGCGCACCGTCGAAAAAGACGGCTACGTTGCGCTGCAGCTGGGTGCTGGCGAGGCGAAAGCCAAGCGCACCACCGCTGCCCTGCGTGGTCACTTCGCGAAGGCCAATGTCGCTCCGAAGCGCAAGATCGCGGAATTCCGCGTTGCCGCCGAAAACCTGATCGAAGTGGGCGAAGAAATCATCGCCGACCACTACTTCGCAGGTCAGTTCGTCGACATCGCCGGTACCTCGATCGGTAAAGGCTTTGCCGGTGCGATGAAGCGTCACAACTTCGGTGGTCTGCGCGCCTCGCACGGTGTGTCGATCTCGCACCGTTCGCACGGTTCGACCGGCCAGTGCCAAGACCCGGGTAAGGTCTTCAAAGGCAAGAAGATGGCGGGTCACCTTGGTGCCGTTCGCGTCACCACGCAGAACCTGCAAGTCGTTCGCACCGATGCCGACCGTGGCCTGATCATGGTCAAAGGCTCGGTTCCGGGTTCGAAAGGTGGCTGGGTCACCATCAAGGACGCCGTGAAGAAGCCGCTGGCTGAAGCCACCGTCTTCCCGGCTGCGATCCGTTCGAAGGCTGCCGCTGAGGCTCAGGTCTCTGCCGAGGCCGTTGCGCCCGAAGGAGACAACTGATGAAACTCGATGTGATCACGCTCGAAGCCGGCAAGTCCGGTGACATCGACCTGAGCGATGACATCTTCGGGCTCGAGCCGCGCGCGGACCTTCTGCACCGCGTCGTTCGCTGGCAGCGTGCGAAAGCCCAACAGGGGACCCACTCGGTCCTGGGCAAGTCGGACGTCAGCTACTCGACCAAGAAGATCTACCGCCAAAAAGGCACCGGTGGCGCTCGTCACGGTTCCCGCAAGGCGCCGACCTTCCGTCACGGTGGTGTGTACAAGGGCCCGACCCCGCGTTCGCACGCTTTCGACCTGCCGAAGAAAGTTCGCGCGCTCGGTCTGAAGCACGCCCTGTCGGCGAAATTCGCTGCAGGCGAGCTGGTCATCGTTGACAGCCTGAACATCGCCGATGCCAAGACCTCGGCCGTTGCCAAAGCGGTCAAGGAAAACGGCTGGAAGCGCGTTCTGGTGATCGACGGTGCCGAAGTGAACGAGAACTTCGCCCGTGCCGCCCGCAACCTCGAAGGCGTGGACGTCCTGCCGTCGATGGGTGCCAACGTCTATGACATCCTGCGTCGCGACACGCTCGTGCTGACGCGCGCTGGTGTCGAAGCTCTGGAGGCTCGTCTGAAATGACCACGAAGCCCGAACATTACGATGTGATCGTAAAGCCGGTCATCACCGAGAAGGCAACGCTGGCTGGTGAAGCCAACGCTTACGTCTTCCAGGTGGCGAAAGACTCGAACAAGCCGGCGATCAAAGAGGCCGTCGAAGCTCTGTTCAACGTCAAGGTGAAGGCGGTCAACACCACCATCACCAAAGGCAAGACCAAGCGCTTCAAAGGCCGTCCGGGCGTCCGCTCGGATGTCAAGAAAGCCTATGTCACTCTGGAAGCCGGCAACTCTATCGACGTGTCGACCGGCCTCTGATATAGAGCCACCGAATCGACGGCCCCCCTGCGGGGCCGTCGTATTTTGACTGAAACGGACCACCTACGGTCCAAAGCAACGGAAGACAGAAAGCATGGCACTTAAGTCGTATAAACCGACTACGCCTGGCCAGCGTGGGCTGGTTCTGATCGACCGTTCGGAGCTTTGGAAAGGGCGCCCGGTCAAATCCCTCACTGAGGGTCTGACCAAGAACGGCGGCCGGAACAACACCGGACGGATCACGATGCGCCGCAAAGGCGGCGGGGCGAAGCGTCTCTACCGCATCGTCGATTTCAAACGCACCAAGTTCGACGTTTCGGCGACGGTCGAGCGGATCGAATACGATCCCAACCGCACCGCCTTCATCGCGCTGATCAAATACGAAGACGGCGAACAGGCCTACATCATCGCTCCGCAGCGTCTCGCTGTCGGTGACAAGGTGATCGCTGGCGCCAAAGTCGACGTCAAACCCGGCAACGCCATGCCCTTCTCGGGCATGCCGATCGGTACCATCGTCCACAATGTCGAGCTGAAGCCCGGCAAAGGTGGTCAGCTGGCACGTTCGGCCGGGACCTACGCTCAATTCGTCGGTCGCGATGGCGGCTACGCTCAGATCCGCCTGTCCTCGGGCGAGCTGCGTCTGGTGCGTCAAGAGTGCATGGCCACCATCGGTGCCGTGTCGAACTCGGACCACTCGAACCAGAATCTGGGCAAAGCAGGCCGCAACCGTCACAAGGGCATCCGCCCGAGCGTTCGCGGTGTTGCCATGAACCCGATCGACCACCCGCATGGTGGTGGTGAAGGTCGGACTTCGGGCGGCCGTCACCCGGTTACCCCGTGGGGCAAAGGCACCAAGGGTAACAAGACCCGCACGAATAAAGCGACCGACAAATATATCCTGCGGTCGCGTAACGCGAAGAAGGGGCGCTAATCCATGGCACGTTCTATCTGGAAGGGCCCCTTTGTCGACGCATATGTGCTTCGCAAGGCGGACAAAGCCCGCGAGGCTGGCAAGTCGGATGTCATCAAGATCTGGTCGCGTCGTTCGACCATTCTGCCGCAGTTTGTCGGTCTGACTTTCGGCGTCTACAATGGCCACAAGCATATCCCGGTCGCCGTGACCGAGGAGATGATCGGCCAGAAGTTTGGTGAATACTCGCCGACGCGGACCTATTACGGTCACGCCGCCGACAAGAAAGCGAAGAGGAAGTAATCGTCATGGGTAAGGAACAAAATCCGCGCCGCGTGGCGGAGAACGAAGCGTTTGCCAAAACGAAAATGCTTCGCACCTCGCCGCAGAAGCTGAACCTCGTGGCTCAGCTGATCCGTGGCAAGAAAGTCGACAAGGCCCTGGCCGACCTGACTTTCTCGCACAAGCGTATCGCTGGTGACGTGAAGAAATGCCTTCAGTCGGCCATCGCCAACGCCGAGAACAACCATAACCTCGACGTCGACAACCTGATCGTTGCCGAAGCCTGGGTTGGCAAGAACCTCGTCATGAAACGTGGCCGTCCGCGCGCCCGTGGCCGTTACGGCAAGATCATGAAGCCGTTCTCGGAAATCACCATCAAGGTCCGTCAGGTTGAAGCCGTCGAAGCTGGGGAGCGTGCGTAATGGGTCAGAAGGTTAACCCGATTGGGATGCGTCTTCAGGTCAACCGCACCTGGGACAGCCGTTGGTACGCTGATGACAAGGATTACGGCAATCTTCTGCTGGAAGACCTGAAAATCCGCGACTTCGTTCATACCGAAGCCAAACAAGCCGGCGTCAGCCGCGTCATCATCGAGCGTCCGCACAAGAAGTGCCGCGTCACGATCTATGCCGCACGTCCGGGTGTCATCATCGGCAAAAAAGGCGCCGATATCGAGACCCTGCGCAAGAAGCTGACGAACTTCACCGACTCGGAACTGCACCTCAACATCGTTGAAGTCCGCAAGCCCGAGCTGGACGCCCAGCTGGTTGCCGAGTCGATCGCTCAGCAGCTCGAGCGCCGCGTTTCGTTCCGTCGCGCCATGAAGCGCGCCGTGCAGAACGCTATGCGTATGGGTGCTCTGGGCATTCGTGTGAACGTTTCGGGCCGCCTTGGTGGCGCCGAGATCGCTCGCACCGAATGGTACCGTGAAGGTCGCGTCCCGCTGCACACCCTGCGCGCCGACATCGACTATGCATTGTCGGAAGCCACGACCCCCTACGGGATCATCGGTGTGAAGACCTGGATCTTCAAAGGCGAGATCATGGAGCATGACCCGCAGGCACGTGACCGTCGCGCGACTGAAGCGCAAGACGGCCCGTCTCCGCGTGGTCCGCGTCGTGACCGCGACGCGCGCTAAGGAGTAGTTGAGATGCTGCAACCGAAACGGACTAAGTTCCGCAAACAGCACAAGGGCCGTATCCACGGTGAAGCCAAGGGCGGTTTCGCCCTGAACTTCGGCTCCTTCGCGCTGAAGGCCACCGAGCCGGAGCGTGTGACGGCCCGCCAGATCGAAGCGGCTCGCCGCGCGATCACGCGTCACATGAAGCGTCAGGGTCGTGTCTGGATCCGCATTTTCCCGGATGTTCCGGTTTCGTCGAAGCCGACCGAAGTCCGTATGGGTAAAGGTAAGGGTTCGGTGGACTACTGGGCAGCCCGCGTCCATCCCGGCCGCATCATGTTCGAGATCGACGGCGTGTCCGACGAGATCGCGCGTGAGGCTCTGCGCCTGGGCGCGAACAAGCTGCCGGTGCTGACCCGCATCGTGGCCCGCGAAGACTGGTAATCCCAGCTTTCGGATGAAAATGACGCCCCGTCGGGAAACCGGCGGGGCGTCTCATTTGCGAGTTTTCCACAAAGAGGCTTGCAAAAAAGGGGGCAGACCTGTATGGGCAAGCCTTCATCATGAAACTCCACCGGAATCAGGGTGGCCCGGCTTGCCGGGGCTCTCCGGTGATGTTGAAAGGAAATGGCGTATGAAAGCGCTGGAACTGAAAGAAAAGACGCCGGATCAGCTGAAAGAACAGCTTCTGGCTCTGAAAAAGGAAGCGTTCAACCTGCGCTTCCAGCAGGCCACCGGCCAGCTCGAGTCGACCGCCCGCATGCGCGCCGTCCGTCGTGACGTTGCTCGTGTGAAAACCATTCTGAACCAGAAAGCGGCGGAAGCCGCGGCGTCGAACTAAGGAGCCAGGTCCATGCCCAAACGCATCCTGCAAGGCAAGGTCGTCAGCGACAAGAACGAACAGACCGTCACCGTTCTGGTCGAGCGTCGTTTCAAGCATCCGCTTCTGCACAAAACCGTGCGGTCGTCGAAGAAATACCGCGCCCATGACGCGGAAAACCAATTCAAGGTCGGTGACACTGTCCGCATCATCGAATGCGCGCCGATCTCGAAGACCAAGCGCTGGACGGTGCTTGTCGACGCTGCTGCGTCGGCGTGAGCCTCCAGTATTAATCGAAACCCTGGGGCTGGCGGCTGAGCTGGTCCCCAAAGGTCGGGAGTAATCCAATGATCCAGATGCAGACCAATCTGGATGTCGCTGACAACTCCGGCGCTCGCCGAGTTCAGTGCATCAAGGTCCTGGGTGGCTCGCACCGTCGCTATGCGTCGGTGGGCGACATCATTGTCGTCTCCGTCAAGGAAGCCATTCCGCGCGGTCGCGTGAAAAAAGGTGACGTCCGTAAGGCCGTCGTCGTGCGCACCGCAAAAGAAGTGAAGCGTGAAGACGGTACCTCGATCCGTTTCGACCGCAACGCCGCCGTCATCCTGAACAACCAGGGTGAGCCGGTTGGTACCCGTATCTTCGGGCCGGTCGTTCGTGAGCTGCGTGCGAAGAACTTCATGAAGATCATCTCGCTCGCTCCGGAGGTGCTGTAATGGCTGCCAAGCTGAAAAAAGGCGACAAGGTCGTCGTCCTTGCCGGCAAGGACAAGGGCAAGCAGGGCGAGATCTCGGCTGTTCTTCCCAAAGAGAACAAGGCTGTTGTTGACGGCGTCAACATCGCGATCCGCCACACCCGTCAGACGCAGACCTCGCAAGGTGGCCGCGTGGCGAAAGCCATGCCGATCGACCTGTCGAACCTGTCGCTGATGGACAAGAACGGCAAAGCGACCCGCGTCGGCTTCCGTCTGGAAGAGGGCAAAAAAGTCCGCTTCGCCAAGACCACGGGAGACGTGATCTGATGCTGGACCAAGCCACCTACACGCCGCGTCTTAAAGCGCAGTTCCGCGACACCATTCGCGCTGCTCTGAAGGAAGAGTTCGGCTACAAGAACGACATGCAGATCCCGCGTCTGGACAAGATCGTCCTGAACATGGGTATCGGCGAAGCCGTGAAAGACACGAAAAAGGTCAAGCAAGGTGCTGAAGAGCTCTCGCTGATCGCGGGTCAGAAGGCTGTCATCACTCATGCCAAGAAGTCCATCGCAGGCTTCCGCGTCCGTGAAGAAATGCCGCTGGGCACGAAAGTCACCCTGCGTGGCGACCGGATGTACGAATTCCTGGACCGCCTGATCAACATCGCGCTGCCGCGCGTCCGCGACTTCCGCGGCGTCAAAGGCACCTCGTTCGATGGTCGTGGCAACTACGCAATGGGCCTGAAAGAGCACATCGTGTTCCCGGAAATCAACTTCGACAAGGTCGACGAAGTTCTGGGGATGGACATCATCATCTGCACCACCGCATCGACCGACGCGGAAGCGAAATCGCTGTTGAAGCACTTCAACATGCCGTTCAACAGCTGATCGCGAGGGGAAAGAGATATGGCTAAAAAATCCATGGTCGAGCGCGAGAAAAAGCGCGAGAAACTGGTTCAGAAATACGCCGCCAAGCGCGCTGCCCTGAACGAAGTCATCCACGACCAGTCCCGCCCGATGGAAGAGCGCTTCAAGGCCAGCCTGAAACTGGCTGAACTGCCGCGCAACTCCTCGGCTACGCGTCTGCACAACCGGTGCCAACTGACCGGCCGTCCGCACGCGTATTACCGTAAACTGAAACTGTCGCGGATCATGCTGCGCGAGCTCGGCTCGTTCGGTCAGATCCCTGGCATGGTCAAATCGAGCTGGTAAGGGGGCATTATGTCGATGAACGATCCTCTCGGCGATATGCTGACCCGCATCCGCAATGCTCAGATGCGCGGCAAATCGACCGTTCGCACTCCGGCCTCCAAGCTGCGCGCTTGGGTTCTGGACGTGCTCAAAAACGAAGGCTACATCCGCGGCTATGAGAACGTGACCACCGAGTCCGGCCATGCCGAAATCGAGATCAGCCTGAAATACTACGAAGGCACCCCGGTCATTCGCGAACTCGCGCGCGTGTCCAAACCCGGTCGTCGGGTTTATGCCTCGGTCAAGGAAATCCCCTCGGTCCGCAACGGCCTGGGCGTTTCCATCGTCTCGACGCCGAAAGGCGTGATGTCGGACGCAGCGGCTCGCAACGCCAATGTTGGCGGCGAAGTCCTCTGCACCGTGTTCTAAAGGAGGGCAGAGATGTCTCGGATTGGTAAAAAACCGGTCGCCCTCCCGAATGGCGTGACTGCGGAAATCAAAGGTCAAACGATCGAAGTGAAAGGCCCGAAAGGCGTCCGTTCCTTCACCGCGACCGATGACGTGACGCTTGCGCTTGAGGACGGTGCCGTCAAGGTCACCCCGCGTGGCCTGTCGAAGCGCGCTCGTCAGCAGTGGGGCATGACCCGCTCGATGATCGAGAACCTGACCGTCGGTGTTAGCACCGGCTTCAAGAAAGAGCTGGAAATTCAAGGTGTGGGTTACCGCGCCTCGATGCAGGGCAATGTCCTGAAACTGGCTCTGGGCTATTCGCACGACGTGAACTTCGAGGCGCCTGCCGGCGTCACCATCACCTCGCCGAAGCAGACCGAAATCGTGGTGGAAGGCATCGACCAGCAACTGGTCGGCCAAGTTGCCGCGAACATCCGTGAGTGGCGTCAGCCCGAGCCCTACAAGGGCAAAGGCATCCGCTACAAGGGTGAGGTCGTCTTCCGCAAGGAAGGCAAGAAGAAGTAAGGGGCGCGAAAATGGCACTGAACAAACGAGAGCTGTTCCTCAAGCGCCGCCTGCGCGTGCGGAACAAACTGCGGGCGATCTCGGACGGCCGTCCGCGTCTGTCCGTTCACCGTTCTTCCAAGAACATCTCGGTCCAGCTGATCGACGACGTGAAAGGGGTCACTCTGGCCTCGGCCTCGTCGCTCGAGAAGGACCTGGGCGTGGTCGGCAAGAACAACGTGGAAGCCGCAGCCAAGATCGGCGCTGCGATTGCAGAGCGTGCGAAAGCCGCTGGCATCGAAGCCGTCGTCTTCGACCGTGGTGGCTTCCTGTTCCACGGCAAGATCAAAGCGCTGGCCGATGCGGCCCGCGAAGGTGGTCTGAAGTTCTAAGAACTGCGGGCGGTGCTTGCGCCGCCCCGATGATCCGGGGGCCATCGGCCTGCCTTTGGCCCACCAGGATCGGATTTAACGGCGCCACCCGCGCCAGTTGAAAAAGGAATGCCTCATGGCAGAACGTGAAAACCGTCGGGGTCGCCGCGAAGAGCGCGAAGAAACCCCGGAATTCGCCGACCGCTTGGTCGCGATCAACCGCGTGTCGAAAACCGTCAAGGGTGGTAAGCGCTTCGGCTTCGCCGCTCTCGTCGTTGTCGGCGACCAGCGTGGCCGTGTCGGCTTCGGCAAGGGCAAGGCCAAAGAGGTCCCCGAGGCGATCCGCAAGGCCACCGAGCAAGCGAAACGCTCGCTGGTTCGCGTCCCGCTGCGCGACGGCCGCACCCTGCACCACGATATCGAAGGCCGTCACGGCGCCGGTAAAGTGATCATGCGGACTGCCGTTCCGGGTACCGGTATCATCGCCGGTGGTCCGATGCGCGCCGTCTTCGAGATGCTGGGCGTTCAGGACGTTGTTGCGAAGTCGCAAGGCTCGCAGAACCCCTACAACATGATCCGCGCCACCATCGACGGCCTGAAAAAGGAATCGTCGCCGCGCAACGTCGCTCAGCGTCGTGGCAAGAAAGTGGCCGAGATCCTGCCGTCGAACGACAAGCCGGCTGACGCCGCTGTCGAAGCGTAAGGAGAGGCAACATGGCTAAAACCATCGTCGTCAAGCAGATCGGCTCGCCGATCCGCCGTCCGGCCGTCCAGCGCGAGACGCTGAAAGGCCTGGGCCTGAACAAGATGAACCGCACCCGCGAGCTGGAAGATACCCCGGCCGTGCGCGGCATGGTCAACAAGATCCCGCATCTGGTTGTCATCATCGAAGAGCGCGGCTGATCTCAGCCCCTCGACTTGATTTGGAAACGCCCCGGAGGTCTCTCCGGGGCGTTTTCGTTGATGCGGCCGGGGCGGTTAACCTTTCGCTAACCGGTTTTGGGCAAATCTCGGCTACTCCCCTTAAGGAAGCCCGAGATGCCCTACCGGATCGCCCTTGGCTTTGTTTTGCTTCTCGCGCTGCCCTCGGTGGCGCTGGCGGGTGCCTGGCCGCGCACGGAAAAGGCAACCTTTCTGTCGTTCTCGGATGAACGGGATTCCGACGGCAACAGCTACACGAGCTTTTATGGCGAGTACGGCATGACCGGGCGCGAAACGCTGGGTTTTGAGCTTGGCTATACCAATGTCGGCGAGACCAACGCGGTGTTCTGGCTGCAGCACGCCTTGGAGCCGCGCGGAGAGAACCAGCTCTCGGTCTCGCTCGGGATCGGTGTCGTGGCGCGGGACGGGCTCTTCCTGCCGTCGGCACAGGCCGGCGCGAATTGGGGCAGGGGGTTTCAAGGGGTCCTACAAGGCGGCTGGCTCGCGCTTGAGACGCGGATCAAGGTCGCGGGCGCGATGAAGGATGCGGATGAATTCGCGGATCTTTCGGCCAGCGCCTTCAATTACCTGACCTCGGAAGTAACCGCCAAGGCGGATTTCACGATCGGATTGCATGCGACGGATGCCATGATGATCGTGACTCAGTTTCGCTTCGAGGAAACCGACGAGGCGGGGTTCTCCAGCAAGCTCGCGACCTCGGTGGTGCAGGATGTGATGGGGGCGGCGAAGATCGAACTGGGCCTCATCACCCCGTTATCGGGTCCGGGTGAGGCGGGGGTGAAGCTCGGCACTTGGTTCGAATTCTAGAATTCCCGACGGGCAGCGGGACCGTGATCACGAATCGTTGAGTGGTGAAGCCTTCGGGCGCATATTGCGTGCCGGACCGCCCCATGCGGCCCGTTTTTTCATGAGTTGGAGTGTTTCGATGCTGAAATGGATTGGAATATCTGCAACCGCGATGATGCTCTTTTCGGCATCCGCCTTTGCACAGGCCCAGAACAATGTGCCCTATCGCGAAAAGGTCAATCTCAAGGTCGGGCAGGCCATGGTCGTCCATGGGCTGCGTGGTGATTGCGGGCAATTACCGCCAAAATCCAAGCTGAAACCCATGAAATTCAAGACCGGTCATGTCCAATATGGAAAACCGGGCGTGCGGATGAGCAATCGCTGCAAAGGTCCGACGCCGGTCTATGAGGCGATTTTCGTCGCCGAACGCCCCGGCCAAGAGAAGATTGAATTGTTCGGCGATCCGATCTCGATCACCGTGAAATAGCCGAAGCCCGGCAACAACACTTGAAACGAAGCCCATCGGGGAGTATAGGCTGCCGCTGCTCCCTGGTGGGCGCAAAGTGATTCATACATGCCGTGTTCGCCCCTTCGCTTCGCGGGGCGTTTCCGGCTCTAGGAGAAGCAACATGAAACTGCATGAAATTCGCGACAACGAAGGCGCTTCGCGCAAGAAGAAACGCGTTGCTCGTGGTCCGGGCTCGGGCAAGGGTAAAACCGCTGGCCGTGGTATCAAGGGTCAGACCTCGCGTTCGGGCGTCGCGCTGAACGGTTACGAAGGCGGCCAAATGCCGCTGTACCGCCGCCTGCCGAAGCGTGGCTTCAGCAAGCCGAATCGTCTGGAATTCGCCGTCGTTAACCTGGGCCAACTGCAGGCCTTTGTCGACGCAGGCAAACTGGATGCCAAAGGTGACATCACCGAGGACGCCCTGGTTGCAGCCGGTGTCATCCGCCGCAAACTGGACGGTGTCCGCGTTCTGGCCAAGGGCGAGCTGAAAGCCGGTCTGAACCTGACCGTCGCCGGCGCTTCCAAAGCCGCCGTCGAGGCCGTCGAGAAGGCCGGTGGCAAAATCACCGTGACCCGTCCGGCGAAAGAAGAAGCCGCGGCCGAATAAGCTGTTGAAGGGCGCGCCCGCGCCCAATACATAGCTACAAGTTTTCCAGGCGCCGCGGGATCGGGAAACGATCCGGCGGCGCTGCCATGAAGGGGCATACGTATGGCGTCAGCCGCAGAACAGATGGCCGCGAACCTGTCATGGGGCGCGCTCGGCAAGGCGACCGAGCTGCGTCAGAGGATCTGGTTCACCCTCGGACTTCTCATCATCTACCGCCTTGGCACCTATATTCCGGTGCCCGGCATCGACGGCGCGGCGCTGCGCAACTTCATGGACCAGGCGCAAGCCGGCCTTGGTGGCATCCTGTCGATGTTCACCGGCGGCGCGCTGGGGCGGATGGGCGTATTTGCGCTTGGCATCATGCCCTATATCTCGGCCTCGATCATCGTCCAGCTTCTGGCCTCGATGGTGCCCGCTCTTGAGCAGCTCAAGAAAGAGGGCGAGCAGGGCCGCAAGAAAATCAACCAATATACCCGCTATGCCACCGTGGCTTTGGCGTTGTTCCAGGCCTGGGGCCTGGCGGTCAGCCTTGAGCATGGCGGCCTTGCGCATGAGCCGGGCATGTTTTTCCGCGCCTCGGTCGTGATCACGCTGGTCGGCGGCACCATGTTCCTGATGTGGGTGGGTGAACAGATCACCGCCCGCGGCATCGGCAACGGCATCTCGCTGATCATCTTCGTCGGCATCGTCGCCGAGATCCCCGGCCATCTCGCGCAGTTCCTGGCGCAGGGGCGTTCGGGTGCGGTTTCGACCCCGGTGATTCTGGGCGTGATCCTGATGGTCATCGCCGTCATCGCCTTTGTCGTGTTCATGGAACGCGCGCTGCGCAAGATCCATATCCAATATCCGCGCCGCCAGGTCGGGATGAAGGTCTATGACGGACAGTCCTCGCATCTGCCGATCAAGGTGAACCCGGCGGGCGTGATCCCGGCCATCTTCGCCAGTTCTCTGCTGCTGCTGCCGGTCACGATCTCGACCTTCTCGGGGAACCAGACCGGCCCGATCATGTCGACGATTCTGGCCTATTTCGGTCCCGGCCAGCCGCTTTACCTGCTGTTCTTTGCAGGCATGATCGTGTTCTTCGCCTATTTCTACACGTTCAATGTCAGCTTCAAACCCGATGACGTGGCCGAGAACCTGAAGAATCAGGGCGGCTTCATTCCGGGCATCCGTCCCGGCAAGCGGACCGAGGATTACCTAGCCTATGTCGTCAGCCGCGTGCTGGTCATCGGCTCGGCCTATCTGGCGGCCGTCTGCATGCTGCCAGAGGTCATCCGCCACCAGCTCGCGATTCCCTTCTACTTTGGTGGGACTTCCGTGCTGATCGTGGTCAGTGTTGTGATGGACACGATCAACCAGGTGCAAAGCCACTTGCTTGCCCACCAATATGAAGGTCTGATCGAAAAGTCGCAGCTGCGCGGCAAACGCAAGCCGGGGACGGCACGTCCTCGCAAGGCACCTGCCCGTCGTTGATAGGGAGAGGCCCTGAACGGGCGGAAGAGGGAAAATATGGCGACCAATATCATTCTGCTCGGCCCCCCGGGGGCCGGCAAGGGAACTCAGGCCCGGCGTCTGATCGAAGAGCGCGGTCTCGTCCAGCTTTCCACCGGTGACATGCTGCGCGAAGCCCGCAGTTCCGGCACTGAAATGGGACAGCGCGTCGCCAAGGTGATGGACCGGGGCGAGTTGGTCACCGACGAGATCGTCATCGGTCTGATCAAGGAAAAGCTGGAACAGGGCGGCAAGGGTTTCATCTTTGACGGCTTCCCGCGCACGCTGGCCCAGGCCGATGCGCTGGAAGATCTGATGAAGGAAGAGGGACAAGAGATCGGCGCCGTGATCGAGATGCGCGTCGATGACGCGGCTCTGGTTTCGCGGATCTCGGGTCGCTTCACCTGCGGCAATTGCGGCGAGGTCTATCACGATGTGACCAAGCCGACCAAGGTCGAAGGCTCCTGCGATGTCTGCGGCTCGACCGACCTGCGTCGCCGCGCCGATGACAATGAGGAAAGCCTCAAGACGCGGCTGATGGAATATTACAAGAAGACCTCTCCGCTGATCGGCTATTACTATGCCAAGGGGAACCTGCACCCGGTGGATGGTCTGGCCGAGATCGACGCAGTGGCGGGTGCGGTCGCCGCGGTGCTGGATGAGGGCAAGGCTTGACGAAGGCCTGCGAATCCCTTAATTCGCAGCATCTCGCATGAGAATCACCTGAGACTCAGGTGTCAGTTGAAGGCCCGAAGGCACAGCTTTCGGGTCTTTGGTTGTGAAAAAAGGTTCCGGTGCTACGGAACCGCAACATGAGAAGGAAAACGCGTGGCTCGTATTGCTGGCGTCAACATTCCGACCGGGAAACGTGTCCCGATCGCACTGACCTATATCCACGGGATCGGCCCGAAATTCGCTGACGAGATCATCGCAGCGGTCGGTATCGATGCAACCCGTCGCGTCAACGAACTCTCGGATGCCGAAGTTCTGTCGATCCGCGAATATATCGATGCCAACCTGACCGTCGAGGGCGACCTTCGCCGCGAGACGCAGATGAACATCAAGCGCATGATGGACCTGGGTTCGTACCGTGGTCTGCGTCACCGTCGTGGCCTGCCGGTCCGCGGTCAGCGTACCCACACCAATGCCCGTACCCGCAAGGGCCCGGCGAAGCCGATCGCCGGCAAGAAGAAGTAAGGGGTAACGGACAATGGCACGCGATAAAACCCGCATTAAGCGTAAGGAACGCAAGAACATCGCCACCGGCGTGGCGCATGTGAACTCGTCCTTCAACAACACCAAGATCCTGATCTCGGACGTGCAAGGCAACGCCATTTCGTGGTCGTCGGCTGGCACTATGGGCTTCAAGGGTTCGCGCAAATCGACCCCTTACGCTGCCCAGATGGCCGCTGAAGACGCGGGCAAAAAAGCCCAAGAGCACGGCGTTCGCACTCTGGAAGTCGAAGTTCAAGGCCCCGGCTCGGGTCGTGAATCGGCTCTGCGCGCTTTGGCTGCTGTCGGTTTCAACATCACGGCGATCCGTGACGTGACCCCGATCGCGCACAATGGCTGCCGCCCGCCGAAACGTCGCCGGGTCTAATTCGGATTTGTGATAACGCGTTCCGCGCCGGTTCTCGGCGCGGGCGCGATTTTCGCATTCAACCTCGGGCGTTTCCGGCCACCGGTCATGGGCTGGAAACAGGTATGGAGGCAAACGCATGATCCACAAGAATTGGGCTGAACTGATCAAGCCGACCCAGCTTGAAATCAAGCCGGGCGCTGATTCGAGCCGTGTTGCCACCGTCGTGGCAGAACCGCTCGAGCGCGGCTTCGGCCTGACGCTGGGCAACGCGCTGCGTCGCGTTCTGCTGTCCTCGCTGCAGGGCGCCGCGATCACCTCGGTCCAGATCGACAACGTTCTGCACGAGTTCTCGTCGGTTCCCGGCGTGCGTGAAGACGTCACCGACATCGTCCTGAACCTCAAGGGCGTGACGCTGAAGATGGAAGTCGATGCGCCCAAGCGCCTCACGCTCTCGGCCAAGGGCCCGGGCGAGGTCAAGGCTGGCGACATCCAGGAAACGGCCGGGATCTATATCCTGAACCGCGACCACGTCATCTGCCATCTGGACGAAGGCGCCGAGTTCAACATGGAACTCACTGTCTCGACCGGCAAAGGCTATGTCGCCGCCGACAAGAACCGTCCCGAGGATGCGCCCATCGGTCTGATCCCGATCGACGCGATCTTCTCGCCGGTGAAACGCGTCAGCTACGAAGTCACCCCGACCCGCGAAGGTCAGGTTCTCGACTATGACAAGCTGACCATGAAGGTTGAAACCGACGGTTCGCTGACCCCGGAAGACGCCGTGGCCTATGCCGCGCGCATCGTTCAGGACCAGCTTTCGGTCTTCGTGAACTTCGAAGAGCCCGAAGCCGCGACCCGTTCGGACGCTGATGACGGTCTGGAATTCGACCCGCGCCTTCTTAAGAAGGTCGACGAGCTGGAACTGTCGGTCCGTTCGGCGAACTGCCTCAAGAACGACAATATCGTCTATATCGGCGACCTCATCCAGAAAACCGAAGCCGAGATGCTCCGCACCCCGAACTTCGGCCGCAAGTCGCTCAACGAGATCAAGGAAGTGCTTTCGGGCATGGGCCTGCATCTCGGCATGGACGTCGTGGACTGGCCGCCGGAAAATATCGAAGACGTTGCAAAACGCTTTGACGACCAGTTCTGATCGCATTCGGGGGCGCCTGTCGCCCCCGCAATACCGGGCATTCCGCCCCAAGGAGAGCGGCCCAACGCAGGGTCGCCGGACAAAGAAAAAGACGTCATAGGAGATTATCATGCGTCACGCCCGCGGTTACCGCCGTCTGAACCGTACCCATGAGCACCGCAAGGCGCTCTTCGCCAACATGGCCGGCTCGCTGATCGAGCACGAGCAGATCAAGACGACCCTGCCGAAAGCCAAGGAACTTCGCCCGATCGTTGAAAAACTGATCACCCTGGCGAAGCGCGGCGATCTGCACGCCCGTCGTCAGGCCGACGCCCAGCTGAAGCAGGACCAGCACGTCGCGAAATTGTTCGAAGTGCTCGGCGCCCGCTACAAGGATCGTCAGGGTGGCTATGTCCGCATCCTGAAGGCCGGCTTCCGTTATGGCGACATGGCTCCGATGGCGATCATCGAGCTGGTCGACCGCGACGCCAGCGCCAAGGGCGCTGCTGACCGCGCTCGTCTGGACGCCGAATCGGCTGCCGAAGAAGCATAAGAATCTCAATCCTTTCTTAGGGTTATGAGAATATTAAACCCGCAGCCCAAATCAGGGTTGCGGGTTTTTTGCAACACAGGCTTGTAAACCGTTTGCCCTCACAACTTGGCATTGATGCGGCGGGCATTATTGGAATCTGCCCCAGCCGTTTGGTTTTAAACCCAATTTCTGAATGCGAGGCCGGGGGCAGGCGAAAAGCTTGGTTAATTTCCTGAATGGAAATCCTGAAGGTTGCAGCTTGGTGGCGCGAAATCGCCGCTCGCAAAAGCGGATGTGCTTGAATAGAGTTGGCTTCATGCCATTTTGGCCCTGCTCAAGAAAACGCAACCTACCCAATTGGTCATGTCGTCCCGCGCTGATATCAACGCAGCTCTCTCGAAGCTGAAAAAGCTTGCACCGGCCGGCTATTTTGTCGGCCTGCATATCCGTTTCGCTGCGCCTCTGATGCAGTTCCAGACCTATAACAAGGATTGGTCGCTTCGATATTCCGAGCGCGCCTATGCGCTGCGCGATCCCACCATCGCCTGGGGTTTCTCGACCACCGGGGCCTGCCGCTGGAGCGTGCTTCCCATCCCCGATCCATTCTCGATCCTGCAGGATGCCGCGGATCACGGCCTGCCGTTTGGGCTAGTTGTCGCTCATGGACCGATCAAGTCGCGCACTATTTGTTGCTTTGCCCATGACAAACGGGAATTCACGGATGATGAAATCGAAATGATTTCAGAAACGATTCGGCGTCTTCACGACCTTACGGAGCCGCCGGAGAGCCTGACAAAGGCTCAGCAAGAGGCCCTTCGGTGTATCGCAGAGGGAGATCGACATGCAGCGGCGGCAGCCAAGCTTGGAATAACGGAAAGCGCTTTCAAGGCACGTCTCATTTCGGCGCGTGAACGTCTCATGGCGCGCACCACTGCAGAAGCGCTGCAACGGGCCAAGGATTACCGCTTGCTGTAAAAAATTGTTCGCCTAAGAGCGATTACACCCTGGGGCCACGACCCACCACAACCCCAGGAGATCATCTATGCAGACCACCACGCTTTCGTTCGCCAATCTTCACAATCACGGCGAGCTTTTCGCAAATGTCTTTCGCGCACGAAAGCAAAGTTTCATCGTCCAGAAGCGCTGGGACTTGCCCCAGACGGACGATATGGAGTTCGATCAATACGATACGCCAATGAGCCGCTGGGTCGCCATTCATGAGCATGGCTCGGTTCTTGCCGGGGTCCGCCTGACTCCGACGACCGCCCGTTGCGGGGTTTACAGCTATATGATCAAGGACGCGCAGGACAACCGCCTGAACGGATCGATTCCGCCCAACCTGCTGGATGCGCCAGCGCCCGTCGATGCCAATACCTGGGAGGCGAGCCGGCTTTTTGTCGACCACAACGTTTCGCAGCGCGAACGCCGCAGCGTCCATATGAAACTGGTGGGCGAGATGACCAATTCCGCACGTGAACTGGGCGCGACGCGGCTGGTCTGTCTGGTGGCCTCGCATTGGCCGCGCTGGTTGAAGCCCTGCGGTCTCGACGCCCATGCGATGGGTCCGGTGGTCTGGATCGACGACGGTTATTTTCAATGCGTCTCGATCAATCTGGCGACCAAGCTGCATTGATCGGAAATGGCGGGCGAGGGGATCTTTCGCCCGCATTTTCCACGGCGTAACATGTGGCCTCATGGCAGATCTCTTCGACCCACCCGATAGCGGCGCATCCGCGCGCGAGGCCAACCGCCCCTTGGCCGACCGGATCCGGCCCGCCCGGCTTACCGAGGTCGTGGGGCAAGAGAAGGTGCTTGGTCCGGACGGCCCTCTTGGCGCAATGCTGGGCTCGGGCAGCCTGTCCTCGCTGATCCTCTGGGGGCCGCCGGGCGTGGGCAAGACCACCATCGCGCGGCTTCTGGCGCTGGAAACGGATCTGGCTTTCGTGCAAATCTCGGCAATCTTCTCGGGCGTTCCCGAATTGCGCAAGGTCTTTGACGCGGCCCGGTTGCGTCGGCAGCAGGGTCGCGGCACCTTGCTTTTCGTCGATGAGATCCACCGTTTCAACAAGGCCCAGCAGGACAGTTTCCTGCCGCATATGGAGGACGGCACCATCGTCCTTGTCGGGGCCACGACCGAGAATCCCAGTTTCGAGTTGAACGCGGCGCTTCTGTCCCGCGCGCAGGTCATCATCTTGGAACGTCTGGACCTTGCCGACCTCGAACGCCTCGCCCAGCGGGCCGAGCAGGATCTGGGCCGCGCGCTGCCTCTGACGCCGCAGGCCCGAGATCGTCTGTTGGGGATGGCCGACGGCGACGGTCGCGCGGTGCTGAACCTGATCGAGCAGGTCATGGCGTGGCGTGTTCAGGGTCAACTTGACACAGACCAGCTTTCCCAGCGCCTGATGCGGCGCGCGGCGAAATACGACAAGTCGGGGGATGAGCATTACAACCTGATCTCGGCCCTGCACAAATCGGTGCGCGGCAGCGATCCCGATGCGGCGCTTTACTGGTTTTCCCGGATGCTCGAAGGCGGCGAGGACCCGCGCTATCTGGCCCGCCGCATCACCCGCATGGCGGTCGAGGATATCGGCCTTGCCGACCCGGCGGCGCAGCGGCATTGCCTCGACGCCTGGGCACTTTACGAGCGGCTCGGCAGCCCCGAGGGCGAGCTGGCACTTGCGCAGGCGGTGATCTATCTCGCGCTCGCGCCGAAATCCAATGCAGGCTACAATGCCTATAAGGGCGCGCGCGATCTGGCGCGGCGCTCGGGCAGCCAGATGCCGCCCGCCCATATCCTGAACGCGCCTACTGGGTTGATGAAAGAACAGGGCTACGGCGCAGGCTATCAATATGACCACGACGCCGAAGACGGCTTTTCGGGGCAGGATTATTTCCCCGAAGGCATGAAACGTCCCGTCCTTTACCTGCCTGTCGAACGCGGATTTGAACGAGATCTGAAAAAGCGCGTTGAATGGTTCGCCAGCCTCCGTCAAAAGCGGCGCATCGAGGGCAAGTCATGAATCATGCATTCCTTCAGGTCGCCTTGGGTGGCGCTCTGGGGTCGATGGCGCGTTACGGCGTCACTATTCTGGCGGGGAGGATCAGCCCCGCATTTCCATTGGGTACGCTGACGGTGAATATCGTCGGCTGCTTTGTCATGGGCTTGCTCGCCGCCATCATCGCGCATCGCGGAGGGCAGCATCTCGCGCCCCTCGCGCTGACCGGGATGCTGGGCGGCTTCACCACGTTTTCGGCCTTCGCGCTGGACACGATGGTTCTTTGGGAGCGTGGCGCGGCCCTGACCGCTGCGGGCTATGTGCTGGCTTCCGTCGTGATTTCACTTCTGGCGGTTCTCGCCGGATTGGCCATTGGCCGGGGGTTGTTCGTATGAGTGGTGTTCAGACCATCCGCATCGGCGCGGATGAGGGCGATCAGCGTATTGATCGCTGGTTGAAGAAACGTTTCCCGCAACTGACGCAGGGCGCGGTCGAGAAGATGTGCCGCACCGGCCAGCTGCGCGTCGATGGCGGCCGGGTCAAGGCCAATAGCCGGATCGAGACCGGGCAGGAGGTCCGCATCCCGCCGATCCCCGATGGCGCCCCGCCGCCGCCCACGGCCAAGGCCCGGGTGAAGCAGTCCGATGCCGAGATGATCCAGTCCTGCGTCTTGTGGCGCGACGAGCATATCATTGCGCTGAACAAGCCGCCGGGTCTGCCCTCGCAGGGCGGCTCGGGGCAGGGCGACCGCCATGTCGACGGCCTGACCGAGGCGCTGATGTTCGGCTACAAGGACCGGCCCAAGCTGGTCCACCGCCTCGACAAGGACACGTCGGGCGTGCTGCTGCTGGCGCGCACCGACCGGATCGCCCGCGCGCTTTCCGAGGCGTTTCGTCACCGTCTGACCCGCAAGATCTACTGGGCCGCCGTCGCAGGGGTACCGCATCCGCGCATGGGCTCGATCAAATATGGTCTGGTCAAGGCACCGGGTCGCGGTCGCATGGGCGAGGGTGAAAAGATGGTCGCCGTCCATCCCTCGGCGGTCGCGGAAACCGAAGGGGCCAAGCGCGCCCATACCGATTACGCCGTCCTTGAGGCGGTCGGCAGCCGCGCCTGTTGGGTGGCGATGGTTCCGGTCACGGGCCGCACGCATCAGTTACGCGCCCATATGTCCGAGATCGGCCATCCGATCGTCGGCGACGGCAAATATGGCGGGTCGGGGCAGGAAAACCTTGGCGATGGCTGGGGCGCGCAACTGGGCGGTGATATCAGCCGCAAGCTGCACCTGCATGCCCGGATGATCCGCTTCGAGCATCCGATCACCAAGAAGCTGATCACCATCACCGCGCCGCTGCCGGACCATATGGAACGGACGTGGAAGACCTTCGGCTGGCAGGAAAACGACGTCCCCGAAGATCCCTTCGCGGAGGCGTGATGCGGCTGGTCATCTTTGACGTCGACGGGACGCTCGTGAACAGCCAGCACGAGATCACCGAGGCGATGAACCTTGCCATGCGCGGTGTCGGCCTGCCCGAGATGGAGCCCTTGCAGATCCTGTCGATCGTGGGTCTTTCGCTGCCGGTCGCGGTCGCCCATCTGCTGCCCGAAGCGTCCGAGGTTTTGCTCGACCGCGTCGTGACCGGCTATCGTGATTCCTTCATCGCCTCGCGCGCGGCGGGCGTGGTGCCGCCGCTTTATCCCGGCGCGCTCGACTGCCTCGATGCGCTGGCGTCGCTCGATCACGTCCTGCTGGGCATCGCCACCGGCAAGCCGATGCGCGGGCTGAATGCGGTTCTTGAGGCGCATGGCCTCACGGGGCGGTTCTTCACCCGGCAGACGGCGGATGGTCATCCCTCGAAACCGCATCCGGCCACGCTGGAAAGCGCGCTCTTCGATGCCGGGCTTGAGGCCTGCGACGCCGTGATGGTCGGCGACACGACCTTCGACATGGACATGGCCCGCGCGGCGGGCATGGCGGGTTACGGAGTCGATTGGGGCTATCATCCCAGCGCCTCGCTGCATCAGGCGGGCGCGGTCCTGGTCGCGCCGGATTATCCCACATTGACGCAGGCCCTGTTGAATTGGGCGGAACAAGGAAGTCACGCATGAGCGGCGAATGGAAAGCCCGGCGGTTCTGGAAAGCGGCGGTGATCCGCGAAGCCCAAAGCGAAACCGGGAGCGGCTGGGAGGTCACTCTGGACGGCCGCCCCGTCCGCACCCCCGGCAAGCTGCCCCTGATCCTGCCGACCGCTGCACTGGCCGCGGCGATTGCCGAGGAGTGGGACGCGCAGGCCGATGTGATCGATCCGAACACCATGCCCCTCACCCGTGCGGCGAATTCCGCGGTCGAGCGGGTCACGCCGCAATTCGAAGCGGTGGCCCTCATGCTTGCCGAATATGGCGGCACGGACCTGCTTTCCTATCGCGCCGAGGCCCCCGAGCGGCTGATCGAGGCGCAGGCCGCGGGCTGGGACCCGTTGATCGACTGGGCCGCGACCGAATTGCGCGCGCCCCTGCGCATCACCCATGGGGTGCTGCCGGTGCCGCAGGACGAATCCTCGCTGCTGAAATTGCGGGCAGAGGTCATGGCGCTTGATGTGTTTGGCCTGACCGCGCTTCATGATCTTGTCACGCTTCCCGGCTCTTTGGTGCTGGGTCTGGCGGTGCTCAAGGGCCGGCTGGATGCCGAAAAATCCCATGCGCTTTCGCGAATTGATGAGGAATATCAAGCCGAAAGCTGGGGGCGCGACGAAGAGGCAGATGAGGCCGCTCGGGCGCGGTTGGAGCAGATGCTCAATGCCGAGCGATTCTGGCTTTTGAGCAGAACGACCTGAGGTCACTTCCCTAATTCTTGACGCAGAGAAGTTCCTCGGCACAATGCCGCTTATGGGGGCAGTCAAACTGCCCCTTGGCTCAAACGGGCTAGCCTACGGCCCCAGCTTCCAGACGGCCCGGTCAAGGGTCGGAAGACCAACAGAGAGGAACCCCATGAAGAAATCTGCACTCTTCGGTTCTGTCACCGCCCTCGCGCTTGCCGCGACCGGTGCCATGGCCGCTGAAGGCGACACGCTGAACGAGGTAAAAGCCCGCGGCGTGATGAATTGCGGCGTCAATACCGGCCTCGTGGGCTTTGCGGCCCCGGATGCCAATGGCAACTGGACCGGATTTGACGTGGCGCTGTGTAAGGCCGTGGCCGCTGCCGTCCTGGGTGACGCGACCAAGGTCAAATATGTCCCGACCACCGGCCAGACGCGCTTTACCGCGCTGTCCTCGGGCGAGATCGACATGCTGGCCCGCAACTCGACCTGGACCTTCCAGCGCGATACCGACCTCAAGCTCGATTTCGTCGGCGTGAACTATTACGACGGTCAGGGCTTCATGGTCCGCAAGGATCTGGGCGTGTCTTCCGCGAAAGAGCTGGAAGGCGCGACGATCTGCATCCAGACCGGCACGACGACCGAGCTGAACCTGGCCGATTACTTCAAGGCCAATGGCATGAGCTATCAGCCGGTCAATATCGACAGCAATGCCGAGGGCGAACAGCAATATATGGCCGCGGCCTGCGACGCCTATACGACCGACGCCTCGGGCCTTGCCGCCACGCGCGCCGCATTTGCGGATCCCGAAAACCACATCATCCTGCCCGAGATCATCTCGAAAGAGCCGCTCGGGCCGGCGGTTCGCCATGGCGACAACAACTGGGGCGACATCGTCCGCTGGACCCTCAACGCGCTGGTCGCGGCCGAGGAATATGGCGTGACCTCGGCCAATATCGACGAGCTGGCGAAATCCTCGCAGAACCCCGAGGTGCAGCGCCTTCTGGGCACGACCGACGAGTTGGGCAAGATGCTGGGCCTGGATGCCGAATGGGCCAAGCGCGCGATCAAGGTCTCGGGCAACTATGGCGAGATCTTTGCCGCGACCATCGGCGAGCAGACCCCGATCGGTCTGGCCCGCGGTCTGAACGCGCAATGGACGCAGGGCGGCCTGCTTTACGCGCCGCCCTTCCGCTGATCACTGACGACCTGGACGGGCGGGGGCAAACCCCGCCCGTTCCTCCACGTGCCGGCAAGAACATGGGCAACAGACCCGAAAGCCGGCCAACAGGGGTTACAATATGGTAGATTACCCAGGCGCGGCCTCGCCGCCTTTCCGCCTGTCGATGCTGATTTACGACCGCCGATATAGGTCGCTGACTATTCAGGCCGTCGTCTTTATCCTGGTCATGCTTCTGGCAAGCTGGCTCATCGACAATACGCTGAAAAACCTTGCCATCATGGGCAAGACCCTGAGCTTTGACTTTCTGTTCAGGCGCGCCGGGTATGACATCCCGCAACAGCTGATCCCCTATAATTCGGACGATACGCATTTGCGGGCTGCGACCGTCGGCCTGCTGAACACGTTGCAGGTCTCGATCCTGGGCTGCATCGCGGCGACCGTCGTCGGCGTCATTGTCGGTGTCCTGCGCCTGTCGCAGAACTGGCTGATCGCGCGGCTGATGACGATCTATGTCGAGGTCTTCCGCAATATCCCGCTGCTCTTGTGGATCCTCGTGATCCTCGCGATCTTTACCGAGGTCATGCCGCCGCCGAACGCCTATCGCGGCGAGTCCCCCCGCGCCAGCATGATCATGTTCGATCTGGTCGCGCCAACCAACCGCTATACCGCCGTGCCCGCGATCGGCCTGTCGAACCCGCCCGGCACCATCGCCATCGGGCGCGAGGGGATCAGCTGGGCGCTGATCGCCTTTGTCGTGGTCCTTGCGGGAGCATGGCTGGGTCATCGCGCCCTGCGCAAAAGCGCGAAACGGGTGCAGGACGCGACCGGCATCCGGCCGGTGACCTGGTGGAAGGTTCTGGCGATGTATCTCGTCCCGGTCCTGTTCCTGACCTGGTATTTCGGGCTGCATCTGATCCCGCCGGTCCTGCGCGGCTTCAATTTTGCTGATGGCACCAATCTGGACAACGCGCTTGTCGTGCTGTGGCTGGCGCTGACGCTCTATACCGGGGCCTTCATCGCCGAGATCGTCCGGGGCGGCATCCTTGCGGTCAGCAAGGGCCAGACCGAAGCCGCCTATGCGCTGGGGCTGCGCCCGCGCCGGACCATGAGCCTAGTCGTTTTGCCGCAGGCCTTGCGGGTGATCGTGCCGCCGCTGATCTCGCAATATCTGAACCTGACCAAGAACAGCTCTCTCGCCATCGCGGTGGGCTATATGGACCTGCGTGGCACTCTGGGCGGCACGACGCTGAACCAGACCGGGCGCGAAATGGAATGCATGGTCCTGATGATGGGCGTCTATCTGCTGCTCAGCCTGATCATTTCGGGCGGGATGAATGTCTTTAACAGCCGCGTCAAGCTGAGGGAGCGCTGAGATGAGCGACACCCATGCCCAGACCGTCGCCTTTGTCCGCGACACGATGCTGCCCCCCGAACCGCCCCCGGTCAGCGAATCCGGCGCGGTGAAATGGCTGCGCGAGAACCTGTTCTCGGGCCCGCTGAACATCGCCCTGACGCTGCTGGGTCTGTTCATCCTGTGGCTGCTTTTCAGCACGCTCTGGCCCTGGCTGTCGCATTCCGTCTGGAATGCGAACAGCATGGCCGAATGCCGCGAGATCATCGCTGCGGCGCATGGCCCCGATGCCTCGGGCGGCTGCTTCGCGGTCATCAAGCATCGCTGGAACCAGTTCGTCTTTGGCTTCTATCCCGTCGATCTGTATTGGCGGCCGGTTCTGGCCTTTGGCGCGCTGTTTCTGGCCCTTGCGCCGGTCCTTTTCGCGGACAGCCCCCTGGCGCGGCGGATCGTGACCGGAACCGCTGCCGTCCTGACCTTTGCAATCGCGGCGGTGCTCGGGGCAGGGGGGCTGGAACTGGCGGCAATCGCCGTGCTCCTGCTGGCCTGGATCTTGCTGATCGAGATGCGCGGCGACCTCGCGCTGGTCGCGACACTGCTTTACCCCTTTCTCGCGGTCTGGCTGCTCTGGGGCGGAACCCTGTGGGAGCCGCTGATGGCGCTGGCCGGATTCGTCATCGGCTTCGTCATCTGGCGGGCGCTCTCGGCCTATGGGATGTTTGCCTTTGCCGCGGCCGTTCTTGCCGCCGTGCTGTGGTGGCTCTTGCTGTCGGATCTGGTGGCGCGTGGCATCGCGGCGATCCTGCCGATGCGCCTTGTCCCGGTTTCCTCGGACCAGTTCGGCGGGTTCGTCCTGTCGATCACCATCGGCGTCGCGGGCATTGCGCTGTCGCTGCCGCTGGGGATCGTGCTGGCCCTGGCCCGGCGCTCGGACCTGCCGATCATCAAGACGATGGCCGTCCTCTTTATCGAGTTCATCCGCGGCGTGCCGCTGATCACGCTCTTGTTCGTCGCCTCGCTGCTTCTGAACTATTTCATGCCGCCGGGGACGAATTTCGACATCATCCTGCGGGTCATCATCATGGTGACGCTGTTCGCTTCGGCCTATATGGCCGAGGTGATCCGCGGCGGGCTTGCCGCGCTGCCCAAGGGCCAATACGAGGCCGCCGACGCGCTGGGGCTGGATTACTGGAAGGCCCAGCGGCTGGTGATCCTGCCGCAGGCGCTGAAGATCAGCATTCCCGGCATCGTCTCGACCTTTATCGGCATGTTCAAGGACACGACGCTTGTCGTTTTCGTGGGACTTTTCGACCCGCTCAAGGCGATGTCCGATACCATCCGCGCGAGTTTCGAATGGAAAGGGGCCTATTGGGAGCCCTATATCTTCGTCGGCGCGATCTTCTTCATTCTCTGCTTCGGCATGTCGCGTTATTCGATGTATCTCGAACGCCGCCTGAAGCGCGACCACCGCTGAGGAGCGATTCATGGCCATGCAAGCTCAAACCCAGCCCGCCGAAGCCGCGATCGAGATCAGTCGGCTCAACAAGTGGTACGGGACATTCCACGTCCTGCGCGACATCGATCTGAATGTGGCAAAGGGCGAACGCATCGTCATCGCCGGGCCATCCGGCTCGGGGAAGTCCACGCTGATCCGCTGCATCAACCGCCTTGAGGAGCATCAGGCGGGCCGCATCGTCGTCGATGGCACGGAACTGACAAATGATCTGAAAAACATCGACAAGGTGCGCTCCGAAGTCGGCATGGTCTTTCAGCATTTCAACCTGTTCCCGCATCTGACCATCCTCGAGAATTGCACGCTCGCGCCGATCTGGGTCCGCAAGATCCCCAAGCGCGAGGCCGAGGAAACGGCCATGCAATTCCTTGAAAAGGTCAAGATCCCCGAGCAGGCGAACAAATATCCCGGCCAGCTTTCGGGCGGTCAGCAGCAGCGCGTCGCCATTGCGCGCTCGCTCTGCATGAGGCCTCGGATCATGCTCTTTGACGAGCCGACCAGTGCCCTTGACCCCGAGATGATCAAGGAAGTGCTCGATACCATGATCGAACTGGCCGAGGACGGCATGACCATGCTCTGCGTCACCCATGAGATGGGTTTCGCGCAGGCCGTGGCGCATCGGGTCATCTTCATGGATCAGGGCCAGATCGTCGAGCAGAACACGCCCACGGAATTCTTTAACAACCCGCAATCGGACCGCACGAAGCTGTTCCTCAGCCAGATCCTGGGACATTGACGGCGCCCGAGGCGTTCAAGGCATCGCCGGTTGCCGCCAGCATGGCAGCCGGTTTATGGTCTTGGCGGAAGATCTTGGAGCGCATCGATGAATCAGACCATTTTCCTGCTGCTGGGCCTGTTGGGTATCGCCGGGATCGGCTCGTTAATCTCGGGCAATGACGATGACGAGGCGCCCGAGGAACCCTCGAACGACCCCTATGGCAGCCGCGATCTGATCGAGGGCGACGAGGATGACAATGTCATCGCCGGGACCGAGGGCGATGATGCGATCCAGAGCTATGAGGGCGACGATTCGGTTTCCGCCGGGGCGGGGGATGACGCCGTCTGGACCGGCTATGGCGATGACACCGTCTCGGCCGATCAGGGCGATGACGAGATCTTTCTTGGCTATGACGACGACCTCTATGGTGCCTATGACCTTGGCGCTGATGAGGGCAATGACACGATCGATGGCAGCTTCGGCAATGACACGATCACTGTGAATGGCGGCTCGCATTCCATCACCGGCGGCGAGGATGACGACGAGATCACCGATAATGGTGCCACCGCCTATATCGACGGCGAAGAGGGGGACGATCTGATCCTCTCGGCCGATGCGTCGGAAACCGACGCGCGTGACACGCTGCTGGGCGGCGACGGCAATGACACGATCCATGCCGGGGCGAACGACCTTGTCGATGCGGGCGACGGTGCCGATCTGATCATGCTGCGCAGCGACGCCGGCGGCGCGGCCCAGCTCACCTATGGCAGCTCGGACAGCATCACCGTGACGCTGGCAGATGGCTACGAGGGCGAAGCGGAATATGATCTCGTCCAGACCGGGGACGACGTGCAACTCGTAGTCGATGGGCAGGTTCTGGCGGTGATCAAGGGCACGACCGCCGATTCGGTCGGGACCGTCACGCTGATCCGCGAGACGTTGAGTTGAGAAGGGGCGCGTCAACCGCGCCCCTCATCTTTCAGATCGCGGCCTTGAGCGATTCCTCAAGATAGATCTCGCGCAGGCGCGTGGTCACCGGGCCGGGCTTGCCGCCTGCGACGGGCTTACCGTCGATTTCCACCACCGGCAGAACGAAAGCCGAGGCCGAGGTAAAGAAGGCTTCGTCGGCCTCTTGCGCTTCCTCGATGGTGAAGGGGCGTTCCTCGACCTTCATCTGGGCCTCGGAGGCGAAGCGCAGCAGCGCGGCGCGGGTGATGCCATGCAGGATATCGGTCGAAAGCTGGCGGGTCACGATGGTGCCGCCCTTGACGATATAGGTGTTGTTCGAGGTGCCCTCGGTCACGAAACCATCCTCGACCAGCCAAGCGTCATCCGCGCCCTTGGCCTTGGCCTCCATCTTGGCCAGCGAGGGATAGAGCAGTTGCACGGTCTTGATGTCGCGGCGCGACCAGCGCAGGTCCGGGACCGAAATCACGCGGATACCCGTCTGCGCGCTGGGATTTGCGGCGAGGCCGGGCTTGGATTGGGTGAATAGCACGATGGTCTGGGGAGTGTCCTTGGGCGGGAAGGCGAAGTCCCGGTCGCCCGGATTGCCGCGCGTCACCTGCAGATAGACCAGACCTTCGTCGATCGCGTTCACCTCGACGAGCTTGCGGTGGATCGCCAGCCATTCCTCGTCCGGAAGGGGGTTGTCCATGCCGAGTTCATTAAGCGAGCGGGTCAGACGTGCGAGATGTCCCGCGAAATCCAGAAGCTTGCCGCCAAGCACGCTGGTCACTTCATAGACCCCGTCGGCCATGACGAAACCGCGGTCAAAGATCGAGACCTTGGCCTCGGCCTCGGGCAGGTAATCGCCATTGAGATAGACGGTGCGGCTCATCTTTTTCTCCTTGATGTGCAGAGACAGGGTGCCCGGCGGTCCTGCGCCGAAACGCCGCAGGGGTCAAGCCGGACAAAGCGACGAGCCGCCATGCTGCAGTTGCAAAAGGCTCTTGATGGCGGCGCAGCAACTATCTATCAACATGGATTATCCGTAAGAAATATCATTACCGAAAGGGATGACGTGTCTTTCCGTAGCCAACCGCCCGCGCCTGCCCGTCTGAACCGCTGCCAGCTTTTCGGTCCTGGCTCGCGGCCCGCGCTCTTCGAGAAGATGGCGGCATCGGCGGCCGATGTGATCAATCTCGATCTCGAGGATTCCGTCGCGCCCGATGACAAGGAGCAGGCCCGCCGCAACATTATCGAAGCGATCGGAGACATCGACTGGGGGACCAAGACGCTTTCAGTGCGGATCAATGGGCTGGATACGCCCTTCTGGTATCGCGACGTGGTGGACCTGCTGGAACAGGCCGGCGCGCGGCTGGATCAGATCATGATCCCCAAGGTCGGATGCGCCGCCGATCTCTATGCCGTGGATGCGCTGGTGACGGCGGTCGAGGCCGCCAAGGGGCGCGACAAGCGCATTGCCTTCGAGGTCATCATCGAATCCGCCGCCGGTATCTCGCATGTCGAAGAGATCGCGACCGGCTCGCCCCGGCTTCAGGCGATGAGCCTGGGTGCTGCCGATTTCGCGGCCAGCATGGGCATGGCGACGACCGGCATCGGCGGCACGCAGGAGAACTATTACATGCTGCATGACGGCCAGCGGCACTGGTCCGATCCCTGGCACTGGGCGCAGGCGGCGATTGTCGCGGCCTGCCGGACGCATGGGCTTTTGCCGGTCGACGGGCCCTTCGGCGATTTCAGCGATGATGAGGGGTTCCGGGCTCAGGCGCGGCGCTCGGCCACTTTGGGCATGGTCGGGAAATGGGCGATCCATCCCAAGCAGGTAGGCTTGGCCAATGAGGTCTTCTCGCCCAGCGAATCGGCGGTTTCAGAGGCGCGGGAGATCCTCGCCGCGATGGAACTGGCGAAAAAAACAGGTGCGGGGGCGACGGTGTACAAAGGTAGACTGGTTGACATAGCGTCCATCCGTCAGGCACAAGTGATCGTGCGGCAGGCAGAGTTGATCTGCACCTAAGCCGCAACGGAATAGGCTACGGAATACCTGGGCGGCCATTCGGGGAGGCTTGGTCGCCATCACGGGGGAGGAGCGACAGGCCTCGCGGCATGCGGGGCCTGTTGTCTTTGGGTCTAGCCGGATCTTCGTACTGTCACAAAACCTTGATAATTCGGTGGTATCCGCCCATGACGCGCCAGTTTGGCGGGGCTATGGTTCAGCTTGCCTTGGCAATCGCGAGGCTGTCGGACGCAAGCATCTGCGGCGCATCGGGGCCGCGAAAACGCTCATCGAGGACCGGAATCGGGGTCTCGGCAATGGCGGGAATCAGCCCGCCGGCAAGCTGCCTCTGTGCGGCCAGAGAATCGTCGATCAGCCGCAACGCGGCCGACTTGTTTCTTCTGAGCCTCTCCGCGTTCGCCGCGGACCAATAAATCGTCCTGCGCATTTTCATGCCTTACCTATTCGAAGCCAAAAGCAGGTAAAGGCAGTGGCGATGCTCCGCAAGGCAGAGCGGCATAGTCTGCGTTTATCCGACGTATTTGTCGGGAATCTGCAGCGTCGCCGCGAGCAATTCGCGGGTATAGGAATGCTCGGGCGCATCCATGACGCGGGCGGTGGGGCCGGATTCGACGATCTGGCCCTGTCGCATGATCAGAACCCGATCGGTAACCTGTCGCACCACGGACAGATCGTGACTGATGAAAAGATAGGACAGCTTGTGCCGCACCCTCAGCCGGGCCAATAGCTCGAGCACCTGGGTACGCACACGCAGATCCAGCGCGCTGACCGCCTCATCTAGGACGATCAGGCTGGGTCGGATGATCAGCGCCCGGGCCAATGCGATCCGCTGGCGCTGGCCGCCCGAGAATTCGTGGATATGACGGCGAAGCGCGTCGCCGGTGATGCCCACGTCATAGAGTGCCTCGGCGACGCGCTCGCGCCAGTCCCTTGGGCGTCCGGTCAGGTGGAACGGCTCGGCCACGAGCCGCTCGACGGTCCAGCGCGGATCGAAACTGCCGAAGGGATCCTGGAACACGACCTGCATCCGGGCGCGCAGAGCCGCAGGGATTTTTCGCCCCGCGCGGATGTTCTGGCCGGCGAGCCGGATCGTGCCGCCCTCGGGCATGTCGAGGCCCAGAATCAGCCGCGTCAATGTCGATTTTCCGCAGCCCGATTCCCCGACCAGGCCGACCGCCTCGCCTTCATGGATGGTCAGGCTGACCCGGTCGACCGCCTTGATCCGCGGCGTGGGGCCGGTCTGGCGGCTGCGGCCAAGCCCATAGGAACGCGAGACTGCCTCGACCTCGAGCAGGGCGGGCGAGGGGGCGCTCAGGATCAGCCGTGGCATCGACCGCGCCGCGGCCAGCAAGTCGCGCGTATAGGAATGCTGCGGGGCCCGGAAAAGCGGCTCGGTCGGCCCTTGTTCGACAATCGCCCCGCGCTGCATGACGGCAACCTCATCTGCCAGGCTGGCGACCACGGCGAGGTCGTGGGTGATGAACAAAAGCGCCATCCCCTCGTCCCGCACCAGGCCGCGCAGCAGGTCGAGGATCTGCGCCTGCGTGGTCACGTCCAGCGCGGTCGTGGGTTCATCCGCGATCAGCAGATCGGGGCGGCGCGAGATCGCGAGTGCGATCGCGACCCGCTGGCGCTGCCCGCCGGACAGTTCATGCGGATAAAGCGACAGGGGAAAGCGCGGTGCCGTCAGCCCGACGCGGTCAAGCCGCTCGCGCGCTCTTGCCAAGGCAGTCTTGTGGTCCAGCCCCTCATGCAGATGCAGAGCCTCGGCGACCTGCTCCCCGATCGACATCAGCGGGTTGAGCGCGGTCATCGGCTCTTGAAAGATCATCGAGATGCGCTTGCCCCGGATGCCGGCAAGGACGCTTTCGGGCAATCCGACCAGATTGCGACCTTGCATGTCGATCATCCCCTCGACCGACATGCCGGGTGGCAAGAGGCCGATCATCGCCAAGGCGGTCAGCGACTTGCCCGAGCCACTTTCCCCGACCAGCCCGGTGATCTTGCCGGGGGTCAGCTTTAGGCTCACGCGATGCAAGAGCACCTGCTCGCGATGGGTGACGGTCAGCTTGCGCGCCTCGATCATCGCGCCCCGCGCAATCTGGGGTCCAGCGCATCGCGCAGACCATCGCCCAAGAGGTTGAGCCCAAGCACCGTCAGCAGGATCGCAAGCCCCGGCACGATCGCGACATGAGGGGCCAGGGATGCCATGGTCTGCGCCTCGGCCAGCATCCGGCCCCAGCTTGGCGTCGGCGGCTGGGCTCCCAGCCCGACATATGACAGCCCCGCCTCGGCCAGGATGCCAAGGCTGAACTGGATGGTCGCCTGCACGATCAGGACATTGGCGATATTGGGCAGGACATGTTGCAGGCTGATCCGCGCCATGCCCTTGCCTGCGACGCGGGCGGCGCGGATATAGTCCAACGTCCAGATCGGCAGGGCCGAGCCCCGCGTGACCCGGGCGAAGACCGGGATGTTGAAGATGCCGATGGCAATGATCGCATTCACCGCCGAAGGCCCCAGCGCCGCCGTGATCAGGATCGCGATGACAAGGCTCGGAAAGGCAAAGATCAGATCATTGGCCCGCATGATGATTTCATCGAGCCAGCCGCCGCGATCGGCGGCGGCGGCCAGTCCCAGCGGCACGCCGATCCCCATGCCGATCCCCACCGCGACCAGCGCGACCGCGATCGAGGTCCGGGCGCCCACCATGATCATCGAGAACATGTCGCGCCCCAGATGATCCGTTCCCAGCCAATGCGCGGCCGATGGCGGCCGCAGCTTCTGCGTGACGGCAAGCTGGGTCACGTCATAGGGCGTCCAGATCAGCGAGAGCCCCGCCGCGAACAGCGCCAGCCCGGCCAGCAGAAAGCCGAGAAACAGCGAAAGCCTCATTTGCGCCGCAGCCTCGGGTCGATGGCCGCATAGCCCAGATCCACAAGGAATGTGACAAGGATCACCGCCGCGACCAGCACCAGCACCGCGCTTTGCACCACGATCAGGTCGCGCTGGTTGATCGCCTGAAAGATCATCCGGCCCAGTCCCGGCAAGTAGAAGACATTTTCGATGATGATGGCCCCTGCGAGCAGGAACGAGAACTGCATCCCCATGATGGTCAGGACCGGGATCAGCGCATTGCGCAGCGCATGGCGGCGCAGCGCCTGTCCCTGCGTCAGCCCTTTGGCGCGGGCGGTGCGGATGTAATCCTGCCCCAATGCCTCGACGAGCGCCGAGCGCAGGACGCGGGCAAGGATCGCGGCCTGCGGCAGAGCCAGCGCGACCGCCGGTAGGAGCAGGGATTTAAGCGCCGAGATCGGCTGGCCCCAGCCGGGAAAGCCTCCGGCGGGCAGCAGGCGCAGATGGACGGCGAAAAGCAGCACCAACAGCATGGCGAACCAGAAATTCGGCAGCGAGACCCCGATCTGCGACGCCCCCATCAGCATGGTGTCCGAAGCCCGGCCCCGCCTTGCGGCGGCGATCATACCGACGGGAAAGGCGACCAGAACGGCCAGGGCCAGAGCCAGCAGGGCGAGCGGCAGCGAGACCTGAAGCCGCTCGAGGATCATCCCGGCAATCGGCGTCTTGTAGGTGAAGCTGTGGCCCAGATCGCCGTGCAGGATGCCGGCCAGCCAGCTGGCATAGCGCAGCGGCCAGGGCTGGTTCAGGCCAAGTTGCTCGCGCAGGGCGGCAAGGGTCTCGGGCTGGGCGCCGGTTCCCAGCATGTAGCTGGCCGGGTCGCCGGGCACCAGTTCGACCACGCCGAAAATGACCGCCGTGGCCACAGCAAGGCTGAGGCCAAGAGCAATCAGGCGGCGCAGAAGATAATGTCCCATGGCTGCCAAGCTAAACTCCGGCCCGGATTCGGTAAAGCCATGGAGCGCAAAGGCTTGCGCGAAAGTCACGGAAGTTCGAGCTTGCCGATCAAAGGCAGGTCGTCGCTTGCATCGACGGAATGTCTTTCGATCATCCGGTGAACCAGCGGAGGCCTGTCGCCGCGATGCAGCCTGTGCAGCGCCTCATAGCTTTCGAAATCGGCCTTGGTCCGGCGCAGGTTGTGGCGGACATATTCGTCCCAGGTCGCGATATGATAGCTTTCGGACCATTGCTCGGGATGTTCCAGATCGCGCAGCAAGGCCCAGTTCCGGGCCCCGTCGCGGCGGCGGATGTCGCGCCGCTGCGCCATGACGCGCAGGAATTCCGGGACGTCCTTTTGGTCGATCAGATAGTCGATGATGATATTGATCGGTCCGGACCGCCCGCGCAGATCGATTTTCAACTGCGGCTCGCGGAATCTGTTCACCGGATCAAGGTCCAAAGTGCCGAATTCCGGCGCGCGGAACCAATGCCCGATCAGCGCGCCCGCGATCAGGGGCAGGGCGGCCAGCGCCAGCGCCCTGTCGATCCCATGTCCCGAAGCAATGCTGCCCCAGACCCAGCTGCCCGCCGCCATACCGCCAAAGGTGGCGGTCTGATAGAGTGCGAGCGCGCGCGCCACGACCCAGCGCGGGGTCGAGAGCTGGACGGTGACATTGAACAGCGAAAGCGCAAGCACCCAGCTTGCGCCTGCGGGCAGCATGGCCAGCGCATGCAACCAGACCCGATCGGTAAAGGCCAGGACGAGCGCCGCGAGGGCAAATCCCAGAAACGCGAGACGGACGATGTTTTCATTGTTCAGCCGTTCGCGGAGGCGCGGATTGAGCAGCGCACCCATGATCGCCCCCAGCCCGTAGCACCCCAGCAGCAGCCCGAAGAGCATCGAGCCGCCTTCGGGATGCGATTTCGCGACCAGAGGCAGAAGCGCCAGGATCGCCACCGCCGAAAAACCGAACAGCGCGCCCCGCGCCAGCACCCGCATCAGGTTCGGGGACAAGGCGACATAGCGCAGTCCCGCGCCCACGGCCGAGACAAAGGGCTCACGCGTGGTCAGTCGTTCGGGCGTGCGGGGATGCCAGCGCAAGAGCGCGCCCAGCAGCGGGATGTAGCTGCAGGCATTGACCGCGAAGGCCGCCGCCGCGCCAAAGGCCGCGGTGATGATCCCGCCCGCCGCCGGGCCGACGCTGCGCATCAGGTTGAACCCGACCGAGTTCAGCGTCACCGCAGCGGGCAGGTCCTCGCGCGGGACCAGATCACCCATGCTGGCCTGCCAAGGAGGGTTGTAGATCGCCTGCCCGACGCCGATCAGGAAGGTCAGCGACAGCAGCAGCAGCGGTGTCATCCAGCCCTGCCAGGTCAGGACCGCCAGCAAAAGCGACACGCTGGCCATGAAGACCTGCGCGCCCAAAAGCAATGTCCGGCGGTCGAAATTGTCGGCAAGTGCCCCGGAGGCGAGGGCGAAAAGCATGATCGGCAGCGTATTCGAGGCCTGAACCAATGCGATCAGGGTGGGCGACTCGGTCAGTTGGGTCATCATCCATGCCGCGCCGACGGCCTGAACCAGACCGCCGAAATTCGAGATCAAAGTTGCGGACCAGAGCAGTCGGAAATCCCCGTGCCGAAACGGGGCGAGGGCGTTCTTGCGCGGCTGTACGGGCATGGTCTCACCTGTGCTTCGCGCCAAGCTTAAGCAGCGCCGAGGACGGCGACAACCTCTGCGGCGTGCTGCCTGATTCCGCGGAGATGCGGGCATATTTGCCGGTCGGTTCCAAAATTGCCGAAGAATATGTCGCGAAAGGCCATCATGCGCGAAGAAACTCGCGCTGCCATTCAAGTCTGCGGGCAAGTTCGGGATTTCCTTTCGGCCCGTTGCGCTATCCTTCGGGCAAGTTCAGTGAAAGGCGCGCAGCATGAAGGTCCTCGTTCTGGGAGCAGGCGTAATCGGCGTTACCTCGGCTTGGTATCTTGCCAAGGCGGGGCATGAGGTGACGGTGATCGACCGCCAGTCCGGCGCCGCGCTCGAGACCAGCTATGCCAATGCCGGCGAGATTTCGCCCGGCTATTCCTCGCCCTGGGCCGCGCCGGGCATCCCGCTCAAGGCAATGAAATGGATGTTCCAGCGCCATGCGCCGCTGGTTCTGCAGCCGCGTCTCGACATGCACCGGCTGGGCTGGTTGGCGCAGATGTTGGGGAACTGTACCAGCGCCGCTTATGCCGTGAACAAGAGCCGGATGGTGCGCATCGCGGAATACAGCCGCGACTGCCTGGGCGAACTGCGTGCCGAAACCGGCATCCAGTACGACGAGCGCACCCAAGGCACGCTTCAGGTGTTCCGCAAGCAAGAGCAGCTTGACGGTGCGGGCAAGGATATCGAGGTTCTGCGCGCCGATGGCGTCCCCTTCGAGGTGCTGGACCGTGCGGGCTGCATCGCGGCAGAGCCGGGGCTCGCGCGCTCGGCCGAGAGGATCGTCGGCGGCTTGCGGCTGCCGGGCGACGAAACCGGCGATTGCTTCAAGTTCACCAACAACCTTGCGAAAATGGCCGAGGCGCTGGGCGTCACCTTCCGTTGGGGCGTGACCGTCCAGGCGATCGAGGCCGAGGCCGGGCGGATCAGCGCCGTGCAGACCGATCAGGGTCGCCTGAGTGCGGATCGCTATGTGCTGGCGATGGGGCCGCATTCGCCGCAGATGGTCCGTCATCTGGGCCTGAAATTGCCGATCTATCCGCTCAAGGGCTATTCGTTGACGATACCCGTCGAGGATGCCGACCGTGCCCCGGTCTCGACCGTCATGGATGAGACCTACAAGGTGGCGATTACCCGTCTGGGCGACCGGATCCGGGTCGGCGGCCTGGCCGAGATTGCGGGCTATGACCTTAGCCTGAACGATCGCCGAAGGGCCACGCTGACCAAGTCGGTGACCGATCTCTTCGGAGGGGCGGGCGATCCGGCGAAAGCCGAGTTCTGGACCGGGCTGCGGCCGATGACGCCTGACGGCACGCCCATCGTCGGCGCAACCCCGATTCCGAACCTGTTCCTGAACACCGGTCACGGCACGCTGGGCTGGACCATGTCGGCGGGCTCGGGGCGGCTGCTGGCCGACCTGATTTCGGGGCGCCGCCCCGAGATCGAATCCGAGGATCTGGGCTATGCGCGCTACATGCGCCGCGGCAAGACCAACGTGACCGGGGCGCTGCAACCCGCTCGCGCCTGAAAGCTAATGGCGGACCGGGGGCGCATCGGCCCCCGGCTTATGCTTCATGCGCGCCTGATCAGGCGAAGGATGACAAGCAATATCACCGCGCCGATGGTCGCGTATATGATGGATCCGAGGATCGCGTTGCCCTCGCCCATGCCAAGGCCGACGGCCGGAAAAAGAAAGCTCGCGATCACCGCGCCGACGATGCCGACGATGATATTGGTGATCAGATCCTGACCGTGGCCCTTGACGATCAGGCCCGCGAGCCATCCCGCGATGGCGCCGACGATGAGTGTGACGATAAGTGCCGTGAGTGTCATGTTTGACGTCCCTGTCCAGCATTGAATCGGCGCGGCTTGTGCCGGGCCGGAGTCAGGCCATAACCCGCTGGCGGCAAACCGGTTCCCCGCCCCATGGGCGAAGTGGGTACAAGGCCACAGTCATATAGCGAAAACCGGGCCGCTTACTGGCTTGTACTTGACGCATGGACTAGGCAGGCGACTCATGTAGATATCGGACTCGAATCCGCTCTGCTCGGCGATTCCGGTTTGGCGATATCTTTTCTGCTGCCACCGGCCGTGCCTTGCGCGGCCGCGTAAAGAAGGGAAACCCGATGCGTCTTATCCCCTTGATGCTTGCGATTGGCCTAGGTCTTGCCGCTTGCGCACCCACTCCCACCACGCCGGTTCAATCTTCGGTCGGCGACGGGGTCTATGGCGCGCGTGTCGATTCCGGCCCCAGCGGCGAGCCGATCGAGATTCACGCCGTCCGCAAGGCCTATCTGACCGATCGCAATGTCCGCCAGCGCGTCGCCTATGCCGGTTCTGAAGCGCCCGGCACGATCGTCGTGGACCCCTATGCGCGCTTTCTCTACCACGTCATCGCACCGGGAGAGGCGATGCGCTATGGCGTCGCGGTCGGCCAGGCGGGCAAGAATTTCTCGGGCGGGGCGACCATCGGGCGCAAGGAAGTCTGGCCGAGCTGGACGCCCACCGCGAATATGGTGCGTACGATGCCCGATCTTTACGGGCCGCTGCGCAATGGGCTTGGCGGTGGTCCCGAAAACCCCTTGGGCTCGCGGGCCTTCTATCTGTATCAGGGCGGCCGCGATACGCTTTACCGCATCCACGGCACGCTTGACCCATCCTCCATCGGCAAGGCGACCTCGGCCGGATGCATCCGCATGTTCAATCAGGACGTCATGGACCTGTTTGGCGAAATCCCGACCGGCACGCGCGTCAAGGTGCGCAGCCGCGCGGAAAGCCTCGCGCTTGAAGGGGAACTGATCCAGATGCCCGACGGCTATTTGCAGCCTGCCTCTGTGGCGACCACTGCTGCGACCGCCCCGTGACTTAGGCGCAACCCGGCGTCAGGAATTCGCCCCGGCCCTTTGGTCGGGGCGAATTTTTCTGGAGCGTCCAGCTTCCTCATGGCAGATTCGCAGTAGCGCATTTGCAGAGGAATATCGAATGTCCGACACGACCGAGACGATTGCCCCCGCTACTGCCGATCTGGCCGCCATGGTCGAACAAACCCATCCGGCGGCCCTGCGACTGCTTGACGACAAGGCGCTGGCCGCGATCTTGCGTGACCTGCGCAAGATGAAGGCCGCCGAGACCGAGCAGAAGATGCAGAAGGTGCTTGGCCAGGCGATCCGGCGCGCCGCTGCCGAAAAGCAAGAGCGGGCCGCCCCGGCGGAGGATGCGCCCGAAACCGCGCCCGAGACGTCGGACAAGCCCGGAAAATCCGAGAGAATCGAAGCCAAGCGCCTGAAAGAGGCCGAAAAAGCCGAGAAAAAGCGCGTGAAGGACGCCGAGCGTTCTGAGCGCAAGGCCGCCAAACATGCCGAACGCGACCGGATCAAGGCCGAGAAACAGTCGCTCAAGGCCCAATCCAAGGCAAAGCAAAAGCCCGCCTGACCGCGTCGCGGTTTCAAGGCGGTTGTGTTCCTGATATCACTGCGTCTCCCTCCGTTCCGAGTAGCCCATGCGTCGTCTGGTTCTTGCCCTTGCCGCCCTTTTCGTCGCCACTCAGGCCCCGGCCTATGAGGCGCTGGACGCCGTGAACGGGATGCGGGCACCGATCGTTTCAAAGGTGCCGGTTGCTTCCCCGACGCCCGCCGATCCCAGCAAGCGGCGCTGCACCGATGATGGGGTGTTTTGCATCTCGGTCGCGAATTACGTCCCCGATGTTTGCAGCGCCATCGAGCGGGCGGCAGGTCACAATGGCTTGGACCCGCATTTCTTTGCCCGTCTCTTGTGGAAGGAAAGCCTGTTCGAGCCGAGCGCGGTCAGCCCGGTCGGGGCCATGGGAATCGCGCAGTTCATGCCGGGAACGGCCAAGATGGTCGGGCTGGACGATCCTTTCAACCCGGCAAAGGCCATCGTCGCCTCGGCCCGCTACCTGCGCAACCTGACCGATGGTTTCGGCAATATCGGGCTGGCCGCCGTGGCCTATAACGGCGGCGAGAACAGGGCCGCGCGCTTCATCTCGGGCGGGGGCGGCCTGCCCTGGGAGACGCAGGACTACGTCCAGGCGATCACTGGCCTGACTGCCGCAAGCTGGCGCGACAGCCCGCCCAAGGAAACCGACCTGCGGCTGGACAAAAAGCGCGAGTTTCTGCCCGCCTGCATGGATCTGGCCGCGAGCCGCAAGCTGCGTGAATTCACGACACCCGAGCGGGTCTGGCCCTGGGGCGTGATCGTCGCGACCCATCCCAGCCAGGCGGGCGTGAACAGCCAGGTCTCGCGCCTGAACAAGACCCTGCGCCCGATCCTTGGCGGCAAGCGCGTCAGCTATGTGCGGCGCAAGATCTCGGGTGGGCCGCGCCGGGTCTATACCGCGCAGATCGGCTATTCCTCACGCAATGAGGCCTTTGCCTTCTGCACGCGGCTGCGGAGTTTCGGCGGGCGCTGCATCGTCCTGAAGAACTGAGGCAGCGCCCCCCGCGCTTATTCGCTCCAGCGTACCTTGGTCAGGTCATTGGCCGGCATGGGAGCGTTTTCCCAAAGTCCCTCGATCCCGGCCTTGGCCACGCCGGTTTTGGCCAGTTGGAACAGGAAGCCATTGGCATAATCATCGGCAAGAATTTCCTGCGCCTTTTTCAGCAGGTCCGAGCGGGCAGCCGGCTCGGTCGCGGCCCCGAGTTCCGCCATCACGCGTGCAAATTCCTGATTGGCATAATTGAAGTAATATCCGTCGCGGGCATAGATCCCGATATCCATCGGCTCGACATGGCTGATCACCGTCAGGTCGAAATCGGCATTCTTGAACACCTGCTCAAGCCATTGGGCCCATTCCATATTCGTGATCTCGGTCTTGATCCCGACCGCTGCCAGTTCGGCCTGAATGATTTCACCGCCCCGGCGCGCATAGGGCGTCGGCGGCAGGGCAAGCCGCAGCGTCAGGTTTTCGGCCCCGGCCTCGGCCAGAAGCGCCTTGGCCCGCTCTGGGTCATGGCCCGATTTCGCCGTCAGATCGACATAATCGGGATTGTGGGGGGCGAAATGCGTGCCGATCGGCGTACCATAGCCGAACATCGCGCCTTCGATGATCTCGCTGCGGTTCAGCGCGTGGGCAATGGCCTCGCGGACCTTGATATCGGCAAGGGCGGGATGCTTGTGATTCATCGCGAGAATCGTCTCGCCTTCGGTGGTGCCGACAAGCACCTTGAAGCGGGGATCGGCCTCGATCTGCGCCAGTGTCTCGGGCGCGGGATAGATCGGGAAAGCGTCGATATCACCGGCCATGATCGCGGCATAGGCGGCACTCGGGTCCGGGACAAAGCGGAAGGTCGCGGATTTGAGCATGGGCTTTTCGCCCCAATAGCCGTCGAAGGCGGTCAGGGTGATATGGTTGCCCTGTCCCCATTCCTCGAAGCGGAACGGTCCCGTGCCGACGGGCTTAGTCGCGTTCGACGCGGCGCTTTCGGGCGCGACCATCACCGCGTCGCCCCAGGCCATCTTGAAGGGAAAGCCGCCATCGGGCGCTTTCAGCGTCACCCGGACGGTCTGTGGATCGACCGCCTCGACCTTGTCTATCCCCTCGAACAGGGCCTTCTGCGCATTCGTGCTGTCGGCTCCGCGTGCGCGGTCGAGCGAAAAGATCACGTCCTGCGCGTCAAAACCGGTGCCGTCATGGAAGCTGACACCGGGGCGCAGGTGGAATACATAGCTCGCGCCCCCCTCGGTCACATCCCAGGACGATGCGAGCCCCGGCGCGACGCTGCCATCCGGGCCGATCCGGGTCAGACCCTCGAACAGATTGGCATAGACAACCTCGTCGATGGCGGCGGCCGCATTGCCCGTCGGGTCCAGGTTTGGCGGCTCAAGCACCATGCCCAGAGTGATCCGGTCCGAGGCGGCCCAGCCGGCCGAGGCCGACAGGGCGGCCAAAGCCGCAGCAGCAAGGAATCGTTCAAGCATCATATGTCCCCCAAGGCATCCTGAGAGACAGCTTTTCAACCAAAGAAAGCCGTGTTCAAGCCCGCTTCTCGGTCAGCTGCTGCAGAAAGCCCGCACAGCTCAGCCAGAGCGAGGTCAGCAGCAACCCCCACCGGGCCAGGCTGTCGGGGTGGAAATTGACCAGCACGGCCCAGACCGCAAAGCCGACCCAGGCCATCGTCACCGGCAGCGAGATCGCGCGCCAGCGCCGGGTGCGGACAGGATGGATGAATTTCACATTGCTGAACATGGTCGCCGTGAGCGCGACCACGACGAAGAGAATGATCCAGAAATTCGGCTCGAGCGCGAAAAGGACCAGCACCACCATGTTCCAGCAGGCCGGAAAGCCGGCAAAGGAATAATCCTTGGTCTTCATCCGCGTATCGACGAAATAGATCACGCTGCCATAGGTGATGGCGATGATCGCGATCCAGCCCGTCCAGCCCGGCAAGAGGCCGGATTTGAACAGCGCATAGGCCGGGATGAACACATAGGTCAGATAGTCGATGATGAGATCCATCAGGACCCCGTCATAGGTCGGCCAGTTGACCCGGACATGGTAGCGCCGGGCCAGAGGCCCGTCGATCCCGTCGACGATCAGGGCGATCACCAACCACAGGAACATCAGTGACCATTCGCCATCGGCGGCGGCCAGCAATGCAAGCATGGAGAGGACCGCGCCGGTCGCGGTCAGAAGATGGACAGACAGGGCTTTGTAGCGAAGGTTCATGACCCGCTTCTGTCATCGAATGGTCGCATTCGCAAGTTCGCGGTCCCGTGAATGCGCGTCACGCCCCGGCAATGCTCAGCAGATGAACTCGTCGGCGGCATAGCCCTGAAGATAGAGCAGCGCGGTGAGATCGGCGTGATTGATCCGCAGCGCGACCTGTTCAGCGACGACCGGCTTGGCATGAAGCGCGACGCCGCTGCCCGCAAGCTGCAACATACCGAGATCATTCGCGCCATCGCCCACGGCCATCGCGTCGGCCGGGGTCAGGCCGCGTGCGGCGGTGATGGTTTCGAGCGCCTCGACCTTGGCTTCGCGGCCCAGGATTGGCAATCCGACATGGCCGGTCAGCACGCCCTCATCGGCCAGAAGGTCATTCGCGCGATGTTCGTCAAAGCCGAGCGCGGCCGAAACCGGGCCGGTAAAGACGGTGAAGCCGCCCGAGACCAATGCCGTATAGGCACCTTGCGCGCGCATGGTCGCGACCAGTTCCTTGCCCCCCGGGGCCAAGGTGATCCGGCTTTCGAGCACCTCGCCGATCACCGATTCCGAAAGCCCCGCGAGCAGGCCGACGCGGGCGATCAGCGCCTCGTGGAAATTCAACTCGCCATTCATCGCCTGTGCGGTGATGGCGGCGACACGCTCGCCCACGCCCGCGAAATCGGCCAGTTCGTCGATGCATTCCTGCCGGATCATGGTCGAATCCATATCCGCCAGCAGGACCGATTTGCGGCGTCCTTGCGTCGGCTGGATCGCCAGATCGAAGCCCTTGGCTTGCAGGATCGCCCAGATGTTCCAGAAATCTGCGGGCAGGGTTTCAACCGGAAATTCCGCAGCGATTCCCTGATTGAGCCAGAGGACATGGCCGCCATTCCAGTCCTGCCGCAATTCGTCGACAAGCGCGGTTGCGAGATTGGCGCGATCAGGGGCGGCAAGGACGGTGATGGTGAACATGGGGCCTCCGCAGCAGATAGTTGCGCGCAGGACTAGCCAAAGCGCGCCCCGGCTTCAATCGAACAGGGCGGATTAAAATCTTTTGCGTCACCCTGGAAAAAATTCTTGCCTGAATCATGGGCGGGTTATATGGCCGTCAGCGGGACACGCCGCCCCAACGCGGCGCTATCTAGCTGGAAGGCTACACATATGAGCATGACTGCTCCGGCTGCGCGCCCGGTCAATCCGCGCTTCTCTTCGGGCCCCTGCGCGAAGATTCCGAATTTCTCGCTCGACATGCTTGCTGATGCGCCTCTGGGCCGCTCGCACCGTGCAGCGATCGGCAAGTCGAAACTTGCCGAAGCCATCGACCTGACCCGCGAAGTCCTTGGCGTTCCCGCTGATTATCGCATCGGCATCGTTCCGGCCTCCGATACCGGTGCCGTCGAAATGGCGCTGTGGTCGCTCTTGGGCCCGCGCCATGTCGAGATGTTGGCATGGGAAAGCTTTGGCGAAGGCTGGGTCACCGATGTCGTGAAACAGCTGAAACTGGACGCCACGACCCGCAAGGCCCCCTATGGTGAAATCGTCGATTTCGCCGAAGTCGATTTCAACAATGACGTGGTCTTCACGTGGAACGGCACCACCTCGGGCGTTCGCGTTCCGAATGGCGACAGGATCCCGGCCGACCGCGAAGGTCTGACCATCTGCGACGCGACCTCGGCCGCTTTCGCGATGGATCTGCCCTTCGACAAGCTCGATGTCGTGACCTTCAGCTGGCAGAAGGTTCTGGGCGGCGAGGGCGCGCATGGCGTCCTGATCCTGTCGCCCCGCGCCGTCGCCCGTCTGGAAAGCTACACCCCGGCATGGCCGCTGCCCAAGATCTTCCGCATGACCAAGGGCGGCAAGCTGATCGAGGGCATCTTCAAGGGCGAGACGATCAACACGCCCTCGATGCTTTGCGTCGAAGATTACCTCGTTGCGCTGAAATGGGCGCAAACTTTGGGTGGTCAGAAGGGTCTGGAAGCCCGCGCCAATGCCAACTCGGCAGCCGTGCGCGATTTCATCGCGGGCAAGGACTGGATCACTGATCTGGCCGTGGACCCGGCGACGGCCTCGACGACCTCGGTCTGTCTGAAATTCACCGACCCGCGCATCAAGGACGGTGCGGCTTTCGCCAAGGCGGTCGCCAAGCGTCTGGAAAAAGAGGGCGTGGCGCTGGACGCCGGTGCCTATCGCGACGCGCCGGCCGGCCTGCGCATCTGGTGCGGCTCGACCGTCGAGGCATCCGATGTCGCGGCGCTGATGCCGTGGATCGAATATGCCTTCAACGCCGAGATCGAAGCTCAGGCCGTCGAGGCCTGATTGATCTGACCGGACCGGGGGCGCTGCCCCCGGACCCCCGGGATATTTAGACAAGAAAGAAGCTGACTTGCGGTGCGCGCGGCGCGACGCCGACCCCGCATATCCAGAGGATAGAAAAATGCCCAAGGTTCTCGTTTCGGACAAGCTTTCGGAAACCGCGGTCCAGATCTTCCGCGACCGTGGCGTCGAGGTGGATTACCTGCCCGATGTCGGCAAGGACAAGGAAAAGCTGGCCGAGATCATCGGCCAATATGACGGCCTCGCGATCCGCTCGGCCACCAAGGTGACCGCGAAGCTCTTGGAAAGCGCGACCAATCTGAAGGTCATCGGCCGCGCCGGGATCGGCGTCGATAATGTCGAGATCCCCGCCGCCTCGAAGAAGGGCGTGATCGTGATGAACACGCCCTTCGGCAATAGCGTCACCACCGCCGAGCACGCCATCGCGCTGATGTTCGCCGTTGCGCGTCAACTGCCCGAGGCCTCGGCCTCGACCCATGCCGGGAAATGGGAGAAGAACCGCTTCATGGGCGTCGAGGTCTTCAACAAGACCCTCGGCATCATCGGCGCGGGCAATATCGGCTCGATCGTGATCGACCGCGCCCTCGGCCTGCGCATGAAGGTCCTGGCCTATGATCCCTTCCTGTCGGAAGAGCGCGCACTGGAACTGGGCGTGAAGAAGGTCGAGCTGGACGAGATGCTTGCCAAGGCCGATTTCATCACGCTGCACGTTCCGCTGACCGAGAAGACCAAGAACATCCTGTCGCGCGAGAACCTCGCCAAGACCAAGAAGGGTGTGCGCATCGTCAATGCCGCGCGCGGCGGTCTGATCGACGAGGAGGCTTTGGCCGAGCTGCTGAAATCGGGCCATGTCGCCGGTGCTGCTCTGGATGTTTTCGCGACCGAGCCGGCAACCGAAAGCCCGCTTTTCGGCCTGCCGAACGTGGTCGTGACGCCGCATCTGGGTGCCTCGACCAATGAGGCTCAGGAAAACGTGGCCCTGCAGGTCGCCGAGCAGATGGCGGATTACCTGTTGACCGGCGCCGTGCAGAACGCGCTGAACATGCCTTCGGTCACCGCCGAGGAAGCCGCCGTCATGGGGCCCTGGATCAAGCTCGCCGGGCATCTGGGTGCCTTCATCGGCCAGATGACCGATGAGCCGATCAAGGCGATCAATGTGCTTTACGATGGCGTCGCCTCGGAAATGAACCTGAAGGCGCTGAATGCCGCGGTGATTTCGGGCGTGATGAAGGCGACCAATCCCGACGTGAACATGGTCTCGGCCCCGGTCATGGCCGCCGAGCGCGGCGTGCAGGTTGCGACCACGACGCAGGGCAAGACCGGCGTGTTCGACGGCTATATCAAGGCGACCGTGGTCACCGAGACCCGTGAGCGTTCGATTGCGGGCACGGTCTTCAGCGACGGCAAGCCGCGCTTCATCCAGATCCGGGGCATCAATGTCGATGCCGAGATCGGCCAGCACATGCTTTACACCCGCAACAAGGACGTTCCGGGCGTGATCGGCGCTCTGGGCACGACGCTGGGCGATCTGGGCGTGAACATCGCGAACTTCACCCTTGGCCGTACCAAGGCCGCGGATGACGCGATCGCGATCCTCTATCTGGACGAGGAACTGAAGCCCGAGGTCATTGAGGCGCTGCGCGCCACCGGCAAGTTCGTTCAGGTTCGGCCGATCAATTTCGAAGTCTGATCGCTTCGCTTGCGCCTGCCAGCCCCCGGAGTAACCTCCGGGGGCTTTGTCATTCGGAGTTACTCATGCGCAGCTATGTCATCGGCGATATTCATGGCCATCTGGACCTGCTGAAGGCGGTCCATGCGCGGATCGCCCGGGATGATGCTGCACATGGCGGCGGCGGCCAGATCGTGCATGTGGGCGATCTGATCGACCGCGGTCCGGATTCTCGGGGCGTCGTGGAATATCTGATGCGGGGCCAGATGGACGGCAGGCCCTGGATCGTGCTCAAGGGCAATCACGACCGGTTCTTGTCGCGGTTTCTGGCAGATCCGGGCTGGATCGATCAGGGCCTTGCCTCGCGGCGGCACTGGCTGGACCATCCCAATCTGGGGGCAGCGCAGACACTGGCATCCTATGGCGTCGATCTCGCGGGCCGCAGCCATGCCGAATTGCACGAGGCCTTGCTGCGGGCGGTTCCGCCGGCCCATGCCGATTGGCTGGACCGTCTGCCTTTGTGGCATGCTCTGCCGGAAGCCATTATCGTCCATGCCGGCATCCGCCCTGGCATCCCCATCGAGCGGCAGGCCGAGGATGATCTGGTCTGGATACGTCACGGCTTTCTTGACGACCGGACGGATCACGGCAAACTCATCGTGCATGGCCATACCGTGGTCGATCAGGTGACGCATTTCAGCAACCGACTGGCGGTCGATACCGGCGCGGCATATGGGCGTGACCTGAGCGCCGTTCTGTTCGAGGATGGCAATATCCACCTGCTGACAGATCAGGGGCGCGAGGCGATCTGTCATGCGGATGGCGCTTGGTGAGCGCAGCAAGCGCGCCGGACGTCAGGATTCGGGCGCTTTTTTGCGCAATCCGCACGGGGCGCGGCGGGGGACGGCCGGTTGTGGACAGTCGGGGCATGCCGCGTTAAGAGCGCGGTGCAGAAGGAATAGCACGATGCGGATCCCGGCAAGAACGGCGAAATACAACCTCGGGCAAGTTGTCCGTCACCGCGAGCACCCGTTTCGCGGGGTGATTTTCGATGTCGATCCGGAATTCGCCAATACAGAGGAATGGTACGAATCCATTCCCGAAGAGGCGCGCCCGGCCAAGGATCAGCCGTTCTATCATCTCTATGCCGAGACCGACGCCACCTATTACGTCGCCTATGTTTCCGAGCAGAACTTAGTTCCAGACAGTTCTGGCGAGCCGCTGGATCATCCCGAGGTCGATGTGATGTTCGGGGAATTCCGTGACGGTTTCTACCCGCTGCAATTTGGCCTGAACTAAGGTCCGTGGACATTCGGCATGAGGCGATGATCATCGCAGCCAGATATCATTTGACGGTGTAGCAGCAGCTATTGTTTTCGTGTCGCGCGGCTCGGGCTCGGTATTTTCTGGGTCATCGTGAAGAGATTGTCGACCGGCTGTCCCAACGTAGAGGCCGTGTCGCTTGGGCTTCCGGCGCGCTAGCGGCGGATAGGGTCGCGTCGTCGCGCGCCGATCTCTGTTGCACGCCGATCCGCGTCGAAGGGCGTTTCCACGCGAATGGCTGCGAATGCCGTGGGATGAGGGGGTGCGCCACCTTGCAACTCAATGGACCGACCCGGCTGCAGGGCGAAATCAGTCGGTTGTTTAGGCGCATCGATCAACGCGGCGCGTCCGGTCAGGCCCGACCTGCTCCCGCCACAGAGCGGTCTGCGCAAAGAAGCGGCCAACCTTGTCCCAGGCACCACCGTCACGCGTCTTGCCGTGTCCAAGACCTGCCCAAGGCCGATGCGTCGTCACGATTTGCGGCTATCGCGTTCGGCGTTCCCTTCGGGCCTGTCGCCTCGGGGATCAGGTCAGGGGCCACTTGCCTAGACCTGAGCCTGTTCCGCGGCTGCCGTTGGCACGATGGGCAATTGGGTCTCGGCGACGGGTATCGTGAAGGCGAGGAAGTTTCGCGGCCCTTCACGGAAATAGCTGAGCGAGCTTGCGACATTCTGGATCAGGAACCAGCCGAAGCCGCCCTCGGGCAAGGCAAGGCTGTCCTCTGAGATCAGGGACAATTCGCGCAGGGCCCTTGGGGCAAGGCAGTCCGCGGGCAGGGGGATGCCGTCATCGGTGACGGCGCAAGCGATGCCGCCGACATGCCGCACGATCCAGAGATGGATCAGCGGGGGACCGTCAGGCCGTACCCGGCCGCTGTCCAAGACCGGGTCGCCATGCTGGCAGACATTGTTCAGCGTTTCGGCCAAGGCGAGTTCGAGCCTGGACAGAACCTCGGGCGAAGCGCTGCCGGCGAATTGTTCGCGCATGAAGATCAGCGTGTCGCGCACGGTCGATGGATCCGCGCGAAACTGCCGGTGCATCACCGGCTGTCGGTCCGGATCCATCTTGTAGAGGCGGCATTGTTCGGTCCCGCCTGTCATTCCACCCGCCGTTCGGCCGTCTGGCCTGTATCCGAGGCGGGCCGAATGGCAATCACGCTGTCCATGCGGGTCAGGCGAAACACGCGTTCGACATTGGGTGTCAGGCCGATCAGCGAAAAGCTTCGTCCCGCAGGCATGGATTTGTAGATCGCTATAATGGCCCCGAGGCCGGAACTGTCCATGAATTCGACCGCGGAGAGGTCCAGAACCACCCGGTCACCGCCATGCGCGACCAGGCTCCTGATCCGGTCCTTGAAGGCCAATGCGATGGCGGCGTCGATCCTTCGCTCGTCGACTTGGATGGTGACACCATCGCTTTGCGGAAACAGGTTCAATTGCATGGCGGCCCTCTGGATGACAATTTTTTTTGAGGGTTACGACGAAAAGATTAGGAAATCGTAACTTGCCGATCGGGACGGGCCGACAGCCTTCTGCCGGTTTGCAGGGCAGGGACTGCCGTCCGATGCGGCATCGGGGAACTTCCCGCGATCTTTTCTGTTGGCCTGATGGACACTGACGGCCTGATTGCGAAGATCATGGGCAAGAGGTGAGGGAAAACCTTGGAATGTATTACAATGAAATGATCGAAGAAGGTGCCGTTCGCGCGCCCTATGCGATGTTGTCCGACTGGGTCGAAACCATGCCTGCCGAGATCCGGCAGATGAAACAGGCCGAGGCCGAGGCGCTGTTCCGCCGCATCGGGATCACCTTCGCCGTCTATGGCGAGGGGGGCGATCCGGACCGGCTGATCCCCTTCGACATGATGCCGCGGGTTTTCCTGCAAAGTGAATGGCGCCGGCTCGAACGCGGCATCAAGCAGCGCGCCCGTGCGCTGAACGCCTTTCTGCGCGACGTCTATTCGCGGGGCGAAATCGTCCGCGCGGGGCGCATCCCGGCGCGCCTCGTCTATCAGAACGAGGCCTATGAAAAGGCGGTGGTCGGCATCGTCCCGCCGCGCGGCGTTTTCTCGCATATCGTCGGCATCGACATCGTACGCACCGGGCGCGACGATTTCTTTGTCCTCGAGGACAATTGCCGAACCCCGTCCGGCGTCAGCTACATGCTGGAAAACCGCGAAATCATGATGCGCATGTTCCCCGGGCTCTTCCGCAACAACCGCATCGAGCCGGTGGACCAATATCCCGAACTTCTGCGCCGCACGCTGGCCTCGGTCGCGCCGGCGAAATGCGAGGGCACGCCGACGGTCGTGATCCTCACGCCCGGCCATTTCAACAGCGCCTATTACGAGCACAGCTTCCTTGCGAACCTGATGGGCGTGGAACTGGTCGAGGGCAGCGACCTGTTTGTCGATGGCGGCTTTGTCTACATGCGCACGACGCAGGGGCCAAAGCGCGTGGACGTGATCTATCGCCGCATCGACGACCCTTTCCTTGATCCGCTGTGCTTTCGCAAGGATTCCATGCTGGGCGTGCCGGGGCTGATGGATGTCTATCGCTCGGGCGGGGTGTCTATTGCCTCGGCGCCGGGAGCAGGCGTCGCCGATGACAAGGCGGTCTATACCTATGTCCCCGAAATGGTGCGCTTCTATCTGGGCGAAGAGCCGCTCTTGCAGAATGTCCATACCTGGACGCTCTGGAAGGATGACGATTACCGCTATGTCATGGAGAACCTCAAGGATCTCGTGGTCAAGGAGGTGCATGGCTCGGGCGGCTACGGCATGCTGATCGGACCCAAGGCCAGCAAGGCCGAGATCGAGGAATTCGCCCTGCGCATCAAGGCCAATCCCGGCAATTACATCGCCCAGCCGACGCTCGCGCTTTCGACCAGCCCGACCTTTGTCGATGAGGGGATTGCGCCGCGCCATGTCGATCTGCGGCCCTATTGCCTTTGCGGCGACCGGGTCGAACTGGTGCCCGGCGGTTTGACGCGGGTGGCGCTGCGCGAGGGCTCTCTGGTGGTGAATTCCTCGCAGGGCGGCGGGGTCAAGGACACCTGGGTCTTGACGGAATAAGGAGGCCACATGCTCAGCCGCACCGCAGCCAACCTGTTCTGGATGGGCCGACATCTGGAGCGTGCCGAGACCGCCGCGCGCCTTCTGGATGTGGGTGCAAGGATCACGCTCTTGCCCAACACCCCCGAGGGCTACCGCAATGAATGGGAATCGCTTTTGCGCGCGTCGGGGTCGCAACATACCTTCGCCGAGCATTACGACAGCCAGATCAACCAGGAGAATATCGAATCCTGGCTATTCTTTGACGCCGAGAACCCCTCGTCGGTTGCCTCTTGTATCGAGCGCGCGCGCGAGGGCGGGCGGATCATCCGCACGGCGCTGACAAGCCAAGTCTGGGATGCGCTGAATACCGCCTTTCAGGAGTTGCGGCAACTCAAGAACCGGCCCCGCAGCCAGATCGACACCGCGCTTCTGACCGATTTCACCACGCGCCACGGCGCGACCGTGCGCGGCGCGATCAATGCCAGTCAGTTGCGCAATGACGGCTGGCATTTCATCAACCTCGGTTATTCTCTGGAGCGCGCGGACGCGACCTCGCGCCTGCTTGATGTGAAATATTTCGTCCTCTTGCCCCGGATCGAATTCGTCGGATCTGGCCTCGACAATTACCAATGGCAGGTGATCCTGCGCGCGCTTTCCGCGCATCGGGCATACCACTGGGCCTATGGTGGCGATGTCACCGCGCATAAGGTGGCGGATTTCCTGATCTTGAACGGGGAAAGCCCGCGATCGCTTCTGACCTCGCTTTACGAGGCGGTGTGGAATCTCGACGGGCTGGCGCGGCGCTATGGCGATCAGGTGCCGTCCTCGGCCTCGGCGCAGGCCCGCCAGACGCTGGACGCCCTGATGGCGCGCGATATCGACGCGATCTTTGACGAGGGGCTGCACGAGTTCCTGACGTGGTTCATCGGCGAGATCTCGGCCATCGCGAATGCGGTCCATGACGATTACTTCAGCGGGCGGATGTAGGGGGTAGGGATGAAGCTGAAAATCCTTCACGAGACCAGCTACAGCTATGACACGCCCGTCGAAGCGCTGGTGCAGAGCCTGCGGTTGACTCCCTCGGCGTTTGAGGGGCAGAGGGTCGGGGAATGGGTCATTTCCGTCAGCGGCGGCCAGCGCGGCGCGGCGTTTCGCGACGGGGCGGGCGACTGGATCGAGGCTTGGACGGTGCGCGGTCCGGTCGATGTCGTCACCGTCTCGATCGCCGGGGTGATCGAGACGCGGGATACGGCGGGGGTTCTGCGCGGCCATCGCGAAAGCGTCAATCCGTTGGTCTATCTGCGCGACACACCAGCCACGGCCAGCGACGAGGCGTTGCAGACTCTGGCGGATTCCGTCGAGGGCGAGGATGCCTTGGACCTGGCCCATCGGCTTGCCGCCGCAGTCAATGAGGCAATCGAATTCGTCGAGGGCGCGACCGAGGCCTCGACCTCGGCGGCCGAGGCCCTGGAACTGGGGCAGGGGGTCTGTCAGGATCATGCCCATGCGCTGATCGCCTGCGCCCGCGCGCGCGGTCTGCCGGCACGCTATGTCTCGGGCTATCTGCATTCCACCGAGGACGGCAAGCCGCATGACGCCGCCCATGCCTGGGCCGAAATCCATGTGGGGTCGCTGGGCTGGGTCGGTTTCGACGCCGCCAATGCCTGCTGTCCCGACGAGCGATATGTCCGTCTGGGATCGGGACTTGACGCGCAGGACGCCGCGCCTGTGCGGGGCATGGCCTTCGGGATCAGTGTTGAAAGTCTTGACGTGCGTGTCCATGTCGAAGAGGTCCAGCAATAGCCGCAGTTGCGCGGCACCAGGTGCGGCTTGGAACGAAGCCGGGAGTGGCGGCAATGACCTATTGCGTGGGTTTGAAACTGAATGCAGGGCTGGTCCTTCTGTCGGACACCCGCACCAATGCGGGGCTCGACAATATCGCGACCTATCGCAAGATGTTCTTCTTCGAGGAACCCGGCGAGCGGGTGATCGCCATCATGACCGCGGGCAGCCTTTCGGTCACCCAGACGACGCTGGGCCGGTTGCAGGAGGCGATCGACGAGCCCGATGCAGACGAGACGACTTCGATCATGCAGGCGGGCTCGATGCTGCAGGTGGCGACGATCATCGGCGATACGCTGAACCGGACGCGGCGCGAGATCGCGGAACAGACCCGCGAACTGGACCAGCAGGCCAGCGCCAGCATGATCGTCGCGGGGCAGCGCCGGGGCGGCGAGATGCGCATGTTCCTGATCTATCCGCAGGGCAATTTCATCATGGCGACCGAGGACACGCCCTTCTTGCAGATCGGCGAGCATAAATACGGCAAGCCCATCCTCGACCGGGTGGTGACGCCCGAGACCAGCCTTGCCGATGCGCAAAAGGCGGTGCTGCTGTCGATGGATTCGACGCTGCGTTCGAATCTCTCGGTCGGGATGCCGCTGGATATGGCGGTGATCGAAAGGGGCGATCTGCGGCTCTCGCACAAGCGCCGCATCCATGAGGGAGACCCCGCCTTCATGGCCATGTCGGCCGCTTGGTCCGCCGCGCTGCGCGACAGTTTCGGCAAGGTTTCGATCTAGGCCTGCGCGAGCATCCCGCGTAATTCATAGACCAGATCCAGCGCCTCGCGGGCGCTGATCATGTCGGGGTTCAGCGCGCGCAGGCGGTCCTCGACGATCGAGGCCTTCGGTGCCGCCACGGGCGGCGGCGGTGGCGCGGCGCGGAACAGCGGCAGATCGTCGAGCAGGGCTGCAGGCTTGCCCGCCCCCTCGCGCTCGCCGCTTTCAAGCTGGTGCAGGATTTCCTTGGCGCGCTCCACGACCGAGGGCGGCAGGCCCGCCAGCCGCGCGACCTGCACGCCATAGGACCGATCCGCCGCGCCCTTCAGGACCTCATGCAGGAAGATCACCTCGCCCTCCCATTCGCGCACCGCGACGGTGGCGTTCTCGACGCCGGGCAGGCGGGCGGAAAGCGAGGTCATCTCGTGGTAATGCGTGGCGAAAAGCGCGCGGCAGCGGTTCTTGGCGTGCAGATGCTCCATTACCGCCCATGCGATGGAAAGCCCGTCCCAAGTCGCGGTGCCGCGCCCGATCTCGTCAAGGATCACCAGCGCATGGTCGTCGGCTTGGTTCAGGATCGCGGCGGTCTCGACCATCTCGACCATGAAGGTCGAGCGGCCCCGCGCCAGATCGTCCGCCGCCCCGACGCGGCTGAACAACTGACTGACCATGCCGATATGGGCCGCGCGCGCCGGGACAAAGGCCCCGGCCTGCGCAAGGATTGCAATGAGCGCGTTCTGGCGCAGGAAGGTCGACTTGCCGGCCATGTTCGGGCCGGTCAGCAGCCAGATCGCGGGGGTTTCCCCCTCGGTCAGGGCGCAATCATTGGCGACGAAACTCTCGCCCTTGCGCTTCAACGCGCGTTCGACGACCGGATGGCGGCCGCCCTCGATCACGAAGGCGCGGCTGGCATCGACCTGCGGCTGCACCCATCCCTCGCCCGAGGCGATATCGGCGAAAGCAGCGTTCAGGTCGACTTCGGCCAGCGCCCGCGCGGCCTGCCCGATCTGCGGGGCTAGGTCGAGGACGGCGCGGCACAGGCGGGTGAAAATCTCACGCTCGATCTCCAAGGCGCGGTCGCGGGCGTTGAGGATCCGGGTTTCCAGTTCCGAAAGCTCCACCGTGGTAAAACGGATCTGGTTCGCGGTGGTCTGGCGATGAATGAAGCGTTCGTTCAGCGGCGCGGCCAGCATCCGCTCGGCATGGGTCGAGGTCGTCTCGATGAAATAACCCAGCACGTTATTGTGCTTGATCTTGAGGCTCGTGACCCCGGTCTCGGCGATGTAATCGGCCTGCATGCGGGCGATAACGCCACGGCCCTCGTCACGCAGGCGCCGGGTCTCGTCGAGGTCATTGTCATAGCCCGGCGCGACGAAGCCGCCATCGCGAGCCAGAAGCGGCGGTTCCGCCACCAGCGCCTCGTCGAGCAGGTCAATCAGCGTGTCATGGCCGGTCAGGTCGCGGGCGGCGTCGGCAAGGATGCGGATCTCGTCATCGCCGAGCATCGCGGCAATGCTGCCGCCTTGCGTCAGGCCCGCGCGGATCGCCGCGAGATCGCGCGGCCCGCCGCGTTCCAGCGCCAGCCGAGACAGAGCGCGGTCCATGTCGGGGGCGCGCGCGAGCGCCTCGCGCAGATCGGCGGTCAGTCGCGGGTCATCAACCAGCGAAGCCACCGCGGCTTGTCGCGCATGGATCAGGTCCAGATCGCGCGAGGGGGCGCTGATCCGGCGTTCCAGAAGCCGCGCGCCCCCCGCCGTCACGGTGCGGTCGATGGCGGCCAGTAGGCTGCCCTCGCGCCCGCCCGAAAGCGCCTGCGTGAGTTCCAGATTGCGACGGGTTGCAGCGTCGATCTGCATCGCGCCACCCGCCGCCTCGCGCACCGGCGGGCGCAAAAGCGGCATCCGGCCCTTTTGCGTCAGGTCGAGGTAATCCGCGATCGCCCCCATCGCGGCCAGTTCGGCGCGCGAGAAATGACCAAATCCCTCAAGCGTTTCCACGTGGAACAGCGCGCAAAGACGCCGCGTGGCCGAGGCGCTGTCGAAGCTGCCCGCAGGCAGTTCGGTCAGGGCGGTGCCCGCATCCGTGGCGATGTCATCGAGCCGCGAGCCCTCGGCGGCCAGAAGCTCGCGCGGCGCGTGGCGGGCAAGCTCGGGGGCGAGACGCGGCTCGGGGCAGGGCATGACGCGGAACTCGCCGGTCGAGATATCGACCCAGGCCAGGGCCGACTCGTCCCGGACCTGCGCGAAACTGGCAAGGAAATTGTGGCGGCGCGCCTCGAGAAGCGATTCCTCGGTCAGCGTGCCGGGGGTGACGAGGCGGACCACATCGCGGGCAACGACGGATTTCGCGCCGCGCTTGCGGGCCTCGGCGGGGTCTTCCATCTGCTCGGCGATGGCGACGCGAAAACCCTTGCGGATCAAGGTCAAAAGGTAGCTTTCGGCGGCATGGACCGGGACGCCGCACATCGCGATGGGCTCGCCCAGATGCGTGCCGCGCTTGGTCAGGGCGATGTCCAGCGCGCTTGATGCCGCAACCGCATCCTCGAAGAACATCTCGTAGAAATCGCCCATCCGATAGAAGAGCAACGCCCCCGGATTGGCCTCGCGGATCGCGAGATACTGGGCCATCATCGGGGTAGGTTGGTCGCTCATCTTCCGGCCTGTGCATTTTGGGCTAAGCCCTTCTAGGGGAACAGGCCCTCAATGCAAACCTTGTCGCGGTAAAGTTGCGGAATTCCCCGTGACACCAACCCTCGCTTCATGCAACGTCACGCAAAAGACCAATTGACCGAGGGGCAGATGAGAGCGTTGATTCTGGGCGCAGTTCTGGCGTGCTGCGTGACGGCGGCGGAGGCCGCCTGCCCGGATGTCTCGCTGATGCAGAATGCCGCGCGGGGCTGGATCGCGGGCCAGCGCTTGCCCGATCCGCTGTTGCGGCGGATGGATGACGCGCTTTGCGGCTACGATTCCTTTCGCGGCGTGCTCGAGGCAGAGCTGGGTCCGCCGGTGGGCGTTAAGGTCGGCTTCGCCTCCGATGACGAGCGTCGCCAGTTCGATGTCGAGGGTCCGCTGGCCGGCGCGATCTTTGCCCCGATGCTGGTGCAGGATGGCGCGCGGCTTAGCCTGAAGGGCAGCCGCAACCCCCAGTTTCAGGCCGGGCTGGTGGTGACGGTCGGAGCGAATTCGATCATGCAGGCCCGCAGCCGCGAGGATGTGGCGGCGGCGCTGCGCGATGTCCGTCCCTATCTCGAATTGCCCGATTTCGCCTATGCCCGGGGCGTTTCGCCTTCGACGGTGCTGATGGCGACCTATGGCGGGATGCCCTGGCGCGGGGTGCTGGGCGGGGGCATCGCCATGTCGGATCTGCCTGACCCGGTCGCCGATCTGGAGCGAATGGCGGTCGAGTTGCGGCTGAACGGACGAATCGTGGCCGAGGCACAGGGCGGCATGCTGATGGGCCATCCGCTGGACGCGGTGCTCTGGCTGATCGAACAGCGCCGCTTCGACCTCAAGCGCGGCTCGATCATCGCGCTGGGATCTTTTGCCAGCTTCGGCCCCGCAACCGCGGGTCAGCGGATCGAGGTCGATTACAGCCTTGCGGGGAAATCCATGGATGTCCGGGTCACGCTGACGCCGTAATGTCGTCAAAAACCGCCCTGAGCGGAAAAGAAATCGTTTTGTCTTTGGGGGTTTGTGTCGCAACACTGTCACCGGGCGTCGCTAGGTGGCACGGGATGCCGCCGCTAGCGGCACAGTTGGAACGGAGTTTGCGACATGACGATACACTCGACCGCGACCGGACTCGCTGCCTTATTCGCGCTTGTTACGACCGGCGCGGCCTCGGCACAGGACCTTGCCGCGCTGGAGGCGGCCGCCAAGCAAGAAGGCATGCTCACCACCATCGCGCTGCCCCATGACTGGTGCGGCTACGGCGCGGTGATCGAGGGCTTCAAGAAGAAATACCCCGAAATTCAGGTCAACGAACTGAACCCCGATGCCGGTTCGGCCGATGAGCTTGAGGCCATCCGCGCCAATAAGGACAACAAGGGTCCGCAGGCCCCCGACGTGATCGATGTCGGCCTGTCCTTTGGCCCGCAGGCCAAGGCCGAGGGCCTGATCCAGCCCTATAAGGTCGCGACTTGGGACACGATCCCGGATGATGCCAAGGATGCCGAGGGCTTTTGGTATGGCGATTATTACGGCGTCATGGCCTTTGGCGTGAATACCGACCTGATCGACAGCGCGCCGAAAAGCTGGAAGGACCTCACCAAGCCCGAATATGCCAATGCCTTCGCGCTGGCCGGTGATCCGCGCGCCTCGGCGCAGGCGATCATCTCGGTCATGGCGGCCGGCATGGCCAATGGCGGAGAGGCAGGCGAGGCTTCGGGCCAGAAGGGCATGGAACTGATGGCCGAGGTGAACAAGGCCGGCAATTTCGTCCCCGTGATCGGCAAATCCGCCACCATCGCGCAGGGTGCGACCCCGATCGTCACCGCCTGGGATTACAACCTTTTGTCCTGGCGCGACGGGCTGAACGGCAACCCGCCGGTCGAGGTCATCATCCCCGAGGACGGCGTCGTCGCGGGCGTCTATGTGCAGGCGATCTCGGCCTATGCGCCCCACCCCAACGCGGCCAAGCTGTGGATGGAATACCTGTATTCAGACGAAGGGCAGCTGGGCTGGCTCAAGGGCTATTGCCATCCGATCCGCTTCAACGATCTCGTCAAGGCCGGCAAGGTTCCGCAAGAGATGCTGGACGCTCTGCCCGAGGCCTCGGCCTATGAAAAGGCGGTCTTCCCGACGCTAGAACAGCAAGAGGCCAACAAGAAGGTCGTGACCGAAGGTTGGGATACGGTCGTCGGCGCGGCCGTCAAGGAATAAGGCAGGCCAGCCCCGCCTTCGGGCGGGGCTGCTTCGGGGACCGTGATGAGAACTGGCTGGAACTGGCTGGGCGTGCTGCCCTTTTTCGTCTTTGCCGTGCTGTTTCTGGTATTGCCCACGATGAACATCGTCATTGGCGCATTCCGGAACCCGCAGGGTGAATTCACCCTGGCCAATCTGGCCGGGCTCTCCGCGCCGCGCATCGTCGACAGCTTTGCGATCTCGATTCGGATTTCGCTGGCTTCGGCGGCGCTGGGCTGTCTGGTCGGCTTTGCCATGGCCGCGGCGGTGGTGATGGGTGGCGTGCCGGCATGGCTCAAGGCGCCGCTGATGACCTTTTCGGGCGTCGCGTCGAATTTCGCCGGGGTGCCGCTGGCCTTTGCCTTTATCGCGACGCTGGGCCGGGTCGGGCTGGTGACCATGCTGCTGCGGCAATGGTTCGGTATCAATATCTACGCGATGGGCTTCAACCTGCTGAGCTTCTGGGGGCTGACGCTGACCTATCTGTTCTTCCAGATCCCCCTTATGATCCTGATCATCACCCCCGCGCTCGAGGGGCTCAGGCGCGAATGGCGCGAAGCGGCCGAAGTTCTGGGCGCGAGCACCGGGCAATATTGGCGCATGGTGGCGCTGCCGATCCTGTTCCCGTCCCTGCTGGGGGCATTCGCGCTGTTGTTTGCCAATAGCTTTGGCGCTGTGGCCACGGCCTATGCGCTGACCGGATCGTCGCTCTCGATCGTGCCGATCATGCTTTTCGCGCAGATCCGGGGAGACGTGCTGCAGGACCCGCATCTGGGCTATGCCATGGCCTTTGGCATGATCGTGGTCACAGGGATCGCGAACCTCGCCTATGTGATCATGCGCAGCCGGGCGGAAAGGTGGATGCGGTGAAGCGGCTCTGGTCCTGGGGCGCGATCATCGCGGGCGCGCTCTATTTCCTGCTGCCCTTGATCGGCACGCTCGAATTTTCGCTCCGGATGCGGCGTGGGGAATATTCGCTCGATGCCTATCGTTCGGTGCTGGCCGATCCTGCCTTTCGCGCGACATTTGGCTATTCCGTGGCGATGGCGCTCTTGACCATCCTGCTGGGCGTGCTGATCGTCGTGCCGACCGCCTATTGGGTGCGCCTGCGCCTGCCGCGCCTGCGCCCGGTGATCGAGTTCATCACCCTGCTGCCCTTGGTCATTCCCGCCATTGTCGTCGTTTTCGGCTATATCAGGCTCTACAATACCTCGTCACTGCTGCCGCTGACAGGTTCGGCCACGGGCACGAACCTGCTCCTGCTCTGCGGATATGCGACCCTTGCGCTGCCCTATATGTATCGCGCCGTCGATACCGGCCTGTCGACGCTGGACGTGCGCAGCCTGACCGAGGCCGCGCAATCGCTGGGCGCGGGCTGGGTCCGCATCATCGGCAACCTGATCCTGCCCAATGTGATGGGCGCTGTGATGTCGGGGGCGTTTCTGTCCTTCGCCATCGTGATCGGCGAATTCACCATGGCGGCGCTGCTGAACCGCCCGGCCTTTGGCCCCTATATGCAGCTTCTGGGCGCCAACCGGGCCTATGAGCCGGCCGCTCTGGCCGTGATCGCCTTTGCTGCGACCTGGGGCTGCATGGGGCTGATGCAATTGATCTCCCGCCTCGCTTCTGTGCGAAGGACCGCTAGATGAGCTTTCTGAACCTCGATCACCTGCAAAAATCCTTTGGCAGCACGCAGGTCGTGCATGATTTCAGCCTGTCCGTGGACAAGGGCGAATTCATCTCGTTTCTGGGTCCCTCGGGATGCGGCAAGACCACCGTGCTGCGCATGGTCGCGGGGTTCGAGGAGCCCAGCGAGGGGCGTATCCTGATCGATGGGCAGGACGTCACGCGGCTGCGTCCGAACCAGCGTCAGATCGGCATGGTGTTTCAGGCCTATGCGCTGTTTCCCAACCTGAACGTTGCCGAGAATGTCGGTTTCGGGCTCAAGGTGGCGGGCGTGCCACGCTCCGAACGCGCAAGCCGCGTGGCCGAGATGCTGGAATTGATCGGCCTGCCGGACATGGCCGCGCGCTTTCCCTGGCAGCTGTCCGGCGGCCAGCAGCAACGTGTCGCCCTGGCCCGGGCGTTAGCGCCGCGGCCGCGCGTCCTCTTGCTGGACGAGCCGCTTTCCGCGCTCGACGCCAAGATCCGCGTGAGCCTGCGCAACCAGATCCGCGAGATCCAGCAGCAGTTGGGCATCACGACGATTTTCGTGACCCATGACCAGGAAGAGGCGCTGTCCATTTCCGACCGCATCGTCGTCATGCATCGCGGCATCGCCGAACAGACCGGAACCCCGCCCCAGATATACAACCAACCCGCGACCGAATTCGTCGCGGGATTTGTCGGCAAGCTCAATCTCTTTGACGCGACGGTGCTGGATCGGGCCTCGGGGCTGGTCAGCCTTGCCGGTTCCGAGATCCGGCTGAACCGTCCGATACCGCCCGGCCGCGTCAGCCTGGCCGCCCGGCCCGAAGGGCTGGTCCTGGCCGAAACTGGCATCCCCGCCGAGGTGACCGGGGTCGAGTTCCTTGGCTCGGTGCAGCGCCTGCGTGCGCGGGTGGGCGAGCGCGACATCGTGCTTGACCGGTTCAATACCGATGCCTCCCTGCCGCAGACGGGCGACAGGCTGCATCTTTCGCCCGAGCTTTCCCGCTGGCTGCTGGTCAGCCACGAGCAATAAATCCAAGCGCGGAGGGCGCTGCCCAAGCATGGGGTGGGCGCTTTGGCCAAAATCCGCAAAAATGCCCCAACAGGGTTGTCAGAGCCGGACGGGCAGGACAGAGTTCGGACATAGGTTTTTTGTGCATTTCGGATTATTTGCGATGAAGGCGTCCGTCAAAAGCAAAGACAATCCCGAGGTTTTCATTCCCGGACTCGATCCCGGAATGTCTTTCCTGCCCGGCGGTCAGGTGTCACCCGCCGCAAGCTTGGATCGCAAGACCGAGATCTCCTATCTCAAATCAGCGATCAGCCTGCCCCAGACCGTGGCGCTCGAGCGGATGATGCAACGCTCGGTCACCGAGCGCGACAATGAAACCAGCATCATCTTTCCGTCCTTTCCGGTCGTGGTCGAGAATTTCAGCTTTCGCGCCGGGCTGCCCTTGATCAACGGCCGGTTCGTGTTGACCGGGGCTTCCGGCACGCGGATCAGGAATGCGCTGGCAAAATCCCATGGCGAGGCCGCCGAGGCCGCCATGCATGAGCGCATCAACGCGGCTCGGGCCGTCAAGCCGCCGCTGATCCCGGTCCTGCAGGACCAAAGTCTCGAGATCCGCGGGCTGCCCTTTCTGATCGAGGCGCGCAATTATTACAATTATTACCACTTCACCTCGGAAAGCCTGATCTATCTGAGCCTTTACAAGAAATTCGGTCTGACCGGCCCAATCAGCTTTTTCACCAAGAAGGGTAATGAGCCGCGCTCTTATATCCGGCGCACGGTCGAGGATTTCTATCCGGACCTTGCCGATCGCGTCACCTTCGAAGCGGGGCGCATGCAGCATGCGCGCGCGATCATCCCCTTCAACACACGCTATTATTACCACATGACCGGCCCCGACGTGATGCCGGACATCAGGAACGGGCAGGGCAAGGTTCTGGGCCGCAGCAGCGAAGCGACCGAAGGCATGAAACCCATCGCCAAGCGCAGCCGCGATGCCTCGCTGGACGATCACCGCAGTATCGCGCTGGCCCGCGCCAGTGACATCGGCGGCCCCTTTCCCAAACGCGTCTATATCGGCCGCAAGAGCGGGCGCGACCGCGGTGTCTCGGGCGAGGGGAAGCTGATCGAGATGCTGGCCCGGCTGGGTTTCGTCGAAATGTATTTCGAGGACATGACGCCGCTCGATCAGGTCGCGCTGTGCCGGGATGTCGAGATCCTGGTTTCGGCGCATGGCGCGGGTTTCACCAATATGCTCTATTCCTCGCCCGGCGCGATCTTTGTCGAACTGAGCCATCTTCAGACCGCCCGTCACCGCTTTGGCGATTTCAACATGCATGCCGCCGCCTCGGGGGCGCGCTACATCCATTTCTTTGCCGATCATCTTTTCGACGATTCCGACCGCGTGCCCAGCATGAGCGACGATGGCCATGTCGGCGTCACGCTGAGCGATTTTGCCGTGACGCGGCTCGAAGCCTGTCTGGTCGACATGATCGAGGCCGACCGCAGCCCGGTGCTGGTCGAGGCGCGCTGGCATTTCGACAAGGGCGAATATGAGGAATGCGCGAATATCCTGGCGGATTCCCCGATGCGCTTTCTGCATTCGGAATCGGCCTATATGGCCGCAAGGGCGTTTTCCGCCGTGGGCCGGATCGCCGAGGCCAAGGAATGCTATCTGGCCGCGCTGCGCATCCAGCCGTTCCGGCCCAAGGTCTTTGCCGATTTGCTGCGCTTGCTGCAATGGCATGGTGAAGCGGACGAGTTCGAACGCCATCTCGCACTGTTCAGGGACGCCCTGCCGCGCCAGGCCCGCACATTCGAGGACAGCCTGGCGACGGATCCGACCCGCTCATCCGCCCTTTCCCAAGCCGCGGGAACGACCTGAGGCGGGACGGGCTCAGCCGCCCGCGCCGCCGCGGCGCTGTCGCCAGGCTGCAGCGGCATGGCCGGGAAGGATCGAAAAACCCTTGGCATAGCGCGTGGTCAGCCGCCGGGGGTCGGACAGAAGCCGCCACAGCCATTCCATCCTGACCCGGCGCAGCAGGCGCGGTGCCCGGCGCTGCTGGCCCGACAGGAAATCCAGCGCCGCGCCGATCGAGGCAAAGCCCACATCGGGCAGCGCGTCCCGGGCGCGGATGGCAAAGATCTCTTGTCGCGGCGCACCCAAGGCGAGAAAGCACAGCCTTGCGCCGCTGTGCCGGATGCGCTCGATGATGGCATCTGCCTCGCTTCCGTTCGGATCAAAGGGAAAGCCCGGCGCGCAGGTCAGCGCCACGCGCAGATCGGCCACACGGCTTTGCATGACCGCGGCGGCAGAGGCGAGCGAGGCCTCGTTGCTGCCGATCAGGGCGATGGGAAGCCCCAGTCCGGCCGCCTCGGCCGCGAGGGGCAGGACAAGGTCAGAGCCCGGAGCCAGCCGGACGGGGCGGGCGGCGATGCGCGACAACCAGACGATCGGATTTCCATCCGCGCAAATAAGATCCTGCGCGACATAGGCGCGGCGGAACTCCGGGCTTTCTCCCAGGCGCTGCAGGTGATCGACATTGATGGTGGCGAGGGCAAAGCCGGTCCCGCCTGCCAGACGCTTGCGGACCTGACGCAGCAGGCTTTGGGAATCGGCGCAATTGATTCGGACGGCGGCACCGTCGGCAAAGGTGAACTGCATGCGGCAAGGCTCCGGTGCGGTTTGCCGGCAGGATGGGTTGAGCCTGACCCGAATGCAATTGGATTTCGCCTGGCTCTCCGGTCCGGGTGCTGTCTCTCTGGCCAACTGGGGGGCAAGGAAAGAGGCAAGGGGGCTGTTCTGCCGAAAAAGGCAGGCAAGGAAGGCATTTTATAATTTGGTGACTGGCTCGGGACAGGATATTCCGGAATACGCGCACCAGTTGTTTAATGATTCCAGCGCCGCCAGGCGTCCAGTTATTGCAGAGGGATCAGAATGGCCTTCGACGTAAGCAAGCTGTCTGATACGGCTATCGCCATTGTCGGAATGGCAGCGCAATTGCCCGGCGCTTCGGGCGTTTCAGAATATTGGGACAATCTTTGCCGCGGGGTGGAATCGATCCAGCGGGTGACACAAGAGGATCTGGTCGCGCGCGGCGAAGCTCGGGCAAGGCTTTGCGACCCGAATTACGTGCCTGCCGCCGCCATTCTGGATCAGTTCGACGGGTTCGACGCCGAGTTCTTTGGCCTCTCGCCGAAAGAGGCGGCGATCATGGACCCGCAGCACCGGAAGTTTCTGGAAACCTGCTGGCACGCGCTCGAGGATGCCGCCCACAGCCCCGAGGGCTTTGGCCGTCCGATCGGCATCTGGGCCGGCTGCGGCATGGGCAGCTATTTCTACTGGAATGTCTGCTCGAACCGCGATCTGGTCGAGGGCGTCGGGCATTTCCTGCTGCGCCATACCGGCAATGACAAGGATTTCCTGTCGACGCGGGTCAGCCATGTCTTTGACCTGACCGGGCCCAGCGTCAATGTGCAGACCGCCTGCTCGACCTCGCTGGTGGCGATCCACATGGCCTGCCAGTCGCTTATCTCGGGGGAATGCGACATGGCGCTGGCGGGGGGCGTCACGATCGAACTGCCCCATGGCATCGGCTATCTCTACAAGGAGAACGAGATCCTCTCGCCCGACGGCCATTGCCATGCCTTCGACCATCGCGCGCAGGGCACGGTCTTTGGCAGCGGGGCGGCGGTCGTGGTGCTGCGCCGCCTCAAGGATGCGGTGGCGGATGGAGACCACATCTGGGCGGTGATCAAGGGCTCGGCGATCAACAATGACGGCGCGAGCAAGGCGAGCTACCTCGCACCCAGCGTCGAGGGCCAGGCCCAGGCGGTGGCCGAGGCGCTGGTCATGGCCGGGGTCAGTTCGGATGGCATCGGCTATGTCGAATGCCACGGCACCGGCACGGCGCTTGGCGACCCGATCGAGGTCGCGGCGCTGAACCAGGCCTATGCGCGGGTCTCCGAGGGCGGGCGGCAGGGGCCCTGCCGCATCGGCTCGGTCAAGACCAATATCGGCCATCTCGACACGGCGGCGGGCGGCGCGGGGCTGATCAAGACCGCGCTCGCGCTGCATCACGGCCAGATCCCCCCGAGCCTCGGCTACGAGGCCCCGAACCCGGCCATCGATTTCGCGGGCGGCCCCTTCGAGGTCAATGACCGGCTGGCCGATTGGCCGCTGCCGGGCCTGCGCCGCGCCGGGGTGAACTCGCTCGGGGTCGGCGGCACCAATGCCCATGCCGTGCTGGAAGAGCCGCCCTTGCAACCCGCCTCCGAGGCTTCGGACTGGCCTTTCCAGATCCTCGCGGTCTCGGGGCGCAGCAAGGCGGCGCTGGACGCCAATGGCGCGGCGCTGGCGGGCTGGCTCGCGCAGAACCCGCAGGCCGACCTCGCGGATGTCTCGCATACGCTGATCAATGGCCGTCGCCATTTCGACCGCCGCCGCGTGCTGGTCGCGCATGACGCCGCCGAGGCCGCCGCGCTGCTCGCCGCGCCCGATCCGCGGCTGGTCTTCGACCACCAGCCGGTCGCCGAGGATGCCGAGGCGGTCTTCATGCTGCCGGGCGGGGGCGCGCAATATGCCGGCATGGCGCGCGGGCTCTACGAGACCGAGCCGGTCTTTCGCGAATGGATGGATCGCGGGCTCGACCACTTGGCGCAGGCGCATGGCACCGACCTGCGCGGGTTCTGGCTGCCCGAGCCGGGCGATGAGGCCGAGGCCGACCGCCGGTTGCTGCAGCCCTCGCTGCAATTGCCGCTCTTGATGATCACCGAATATGCGCTGGCGCAGCTCTGGATCGGCTGGGGCGTGCGGCCCACGGCGCTGATCGGCCATTCCATGGGCGAGAACACCGCCGCCTGCATCGCTGGGGTGATGTCCTTCGAGGATTGCATCGGCCTTGTCCGGCTGCGCGGGTTGCTGATGGACCGCGTCCCGGCGGGCGGGATGCTGAGCGTGCCGCTCGCGCCCGAGGAATTCGCCGCCGAGATGGGCGACCTGGACCTTGCGGCAGTGAACGGACCGGGCCTGTCGGTGGTCTCGGGGCCGGATGCGGCGCTGGATGCCTTTGCCGCCAGACTCGCCGCGCGCGAGGTGGAATGCCAGCGCATCGCCATTTCCATCGCCGCACATTCGCGGCTGCTGGACGATGTGCTGCCCGAGTTCCGCGCCTATCTGGCCTCGATCCGGCTGAACCCGCCGCAGATCCCGATCATCTCGAACCGCACCGGCCAGCCGCTGACCGTGGCCGAGGCGACCAGCCCGGATTACTGGACCGCCCATCTGCGCGGCACGATCCGCTTTGCCGATGGCCTCAGCCATCTCGCGCAGCAGGGCGAGCGGGTCTATCTCGAGGTCGGGCCGGGCCGCGCCATGCAGGCCATGGCCAAGGCGCATCCGGCGCTTTCGGCCAATCAGGTGATCTCGACCCTACGCCACCGCGACCACCAGACCCCGGATGACGCCTGGTTCGTGGCGGCGCTGGCTCGGTTCTGGGCCTGTGGCGGGCGGATCGACTGGGACCAGATCTGGGGCGATGCGCGGCGCAGGCGGCTGTCGCTGCCGGGATATGCCTTTCAGCGCAAGCGCCATTTCATCGAGCGCGTGGCGCAGGTCAGCCATGCCACCGACCCGGATCTGGCGCGGATCGAGAACCCCGCCGAATGGGGCTGGCGTCCGGCATGGAAGCTGGCAGCGCCGGCTGTCGAGATCGGCCCGGCTGGCCCGGTCGCGCCCAGCGTCCAGAATTGGCTGATCTTCGCGGATGAGACCGGTCTGGGCGAAGACATCGCAGCGTGCCTCACGGCTTTGGGACAGACCGTGTCGCTGGTGCAGATCGCCGATAGTTTCGCCGATCGCGGCGCGGGGCGTTTCACCCTGCCGCTCGAATCCGATCGCGAGGGCTATGAAATGCTTCTGGCCTCGCTGGTCGCGCAGGATCGCGTGCCGCAGCACATCCTGCATCTGTGGTCGGTAACCGAGGGCGAGACATTCCGCCCCGGTTCCAGCCTGCTCAATTCCTGGCTCGAGCGCGGCTACTTCAGCCTGCTGCATCTGGCGCAGGCGCTGGGTTCGGAACTGCCCGAGGCCCGGCTGGATCTGGTCGCCTTTTGCAATGACGCGGTGAGCATCGGCGCGGAACCGGCCTCGTCGCCGGAAAAGGTGACGGCTGCGGGGCCGATACGGGTGCTTCCCCGCGAGATGCCCAATGTCTCGGCGCGGCTTGTCGATCTCCGGCTGCCTTCACGCAAGGCAGGCCGTTCGGAGCTGGTCGAGCAGATGCTGCTCGAATGCCTTGCGCCTGCAAGCGATGCATTTGTCGCATGGCGGGAGGGGCGCCGGCTTGCCCAGAGGCTGGAGGCCGTCAGTTTGGCCGAAGACAGCCTGTCCGGCCTTCCGGTGGGTGGGGCCTGCCTGATCACAGGAGGTTTCGGCGGCATCGGTCAGGCCATCGCGCGTGAACTGGCGCAGAAAGGCGGCGCGCGACTGGCCTTGACCACACGCGGCCCGGTCGATGATCCGCGTGTCACAGCCGCGCTGCGCCAGCTTCGCGCGCTGGGGGCCGAGGTTTTGCCGATCCGCGCGGATGTGACCAGTCCCGAGGACATGGCGCGGGCCGTCGCAGAAGTCAGACAGTGCTTCGGGAGCCTCGATCTGATCCTGCACGCGGCGGGACTGGTGCGCGACGGGCTGATCGCGGGCAAGAGCGACGATGACAGTTGGGATGTGCTGGCTCCGAAACTACTCGGGGGGCGCGCGCTGGTCGAAGCGCTGGCGGATCAGCCTGTGGCGATGACGGTGCTGTTTTCATCGACCTCGACAGTGATCGCGCCAGCCGGGCAGGCCGATTATGTCGCGGCGAACGAATATCTGAACGCTCTGGCGCGCTCGGCCCCACGCGGCCTGGGCCGGGTGATCGCGGTCAATTGGGGGGTCTGGGCAGATACCGGCATGGCCGCCCGCGCGCTGGGCCTTGAAGACGCGGAGGCACTGGGCGAGCCGGTCGGCCAGCCTTTGCTCGATGAGGCGATGCCGATGCCGGGCGGGCGCGAGTTCCGCACCGTCCTGACCCCCGACAACTGGATCATCGGCGGCCATCGCACCGCGCGGGGGCAGGCGCTGATGCCCGGCACCGGATGGGTCGAGATGATCGCTGAGGCCGCCTGCAGCACGGGACTGGCCCTGCCGCTTGAGATCCGCGACCTCGAATTCCATCGGCCCGGTTTGGTCGAGGACCGCTTGCTGGTGACGACGCGCATTCAGCCCGAAGGCGACGCGATGCGCGTGCACATCCTTGACGATCCGCAGGGCGAGGCGAATGTCACCGCGCTCGTTCTGCCCTTCGAGCCTGCGCCTCTCCGGCCGCTGTCGCGGCCAGAGGCATGGGATCAGGACGGGCAGGGGGCCGCGCTGGCATCGGCACAGGAAGGGCAGATGCAGTTCGGCCCGCGCTGGAAGGTGCTGCGCCGCTGCCGTCTTGCCGGGGATGAGGGACTGGCCGAGCTTGCGCTTGCCCCCGAGTTTCTGGCCGAACCCGCCCAAGGATGGCTGACCCATCCCGCGCTTCTCGATATCGCGACGGGCTGGGCAATGGCGCTGATCCGGGGCTGGTCGCCGGATCATCTCTGGGTGCCGATGGGATACCGTTCCATCCGCATCCTCCAGCCGCTGCCCGCGCAGGTGCTGAGCCGGGTCCGCAATGCAGGCGAGAACAGCGATGCCCGCGGCATGGCCCAATTCGACATCACGCTGGCCGCGCCCGATGGCACGGTCTGCGTCGAGATCAGCGGCTTCTCGCTGCGCAAGCTCGAGGGCGCGATCGCCGCACGCCCCGCGGGGCGGAGCCGTCCCGCGCGCAGCCTTTCGCCAGCCGAGCGGCGGTTGCATCACAATATCAGCCAGGGCATTCCCGGGGCGATCGGACCGGCGATGTTGTCGCGGGCGATCTCGACGGGATTGTCGCAGGTCTATGTCTCGTCCCTCGCGCTGCCCGCCCTGATGGCCGAGGCCGGACGCGTCGAGACGCCCGCCCCGTCGGATGGCGGCTTCGAACGCCCGGATCTGGACAGCGATTTCGTCGCGCCGACGCCGGGCACTCAGGCGGAACTGGCCGAGATCTGGTCCGAGCTTCTGGGCATCGCAAAGGTCGGCGCGGCGGACAGTTTCTTCGACCTGGGCGGGCATTCGCTGATCGCCGTGAGGATGTTCAGCCAGTTGCGCAAGAAATTCGCGCTCGACCTGCCGATCTCGACCCTGTTCGAGGCCCCGACCATCGCCGAGCTTGCTGCCCTGATCGAGGAGCGGACCGGCCCGCGCGAGGTCAGCGCAGACAATGTCCGGACGCTGCCGGGCCAAGATCGGCCGCGCTATCGTTTCCTGGTCGATATGGGGGGGCGCGGCGACGGAACGCCTTTCTTCATGGTCGCGGGCATGTTCGGCAATGTGATGAACCTGCGGCAATTGGCTCAGCGTCTGGGGCCGGACCGGCGCTTCTGGGGTATTCAGGCGCGCGGCCTTTTGGGCGAGGATGCGCCGCATGACAGCTTTGCCGATGCGGCGCGCGACTACATTGCGGAAATGCGGCAGGTGCAGCCGCAGGGGCCATATCTGATCGGGGGGTTCTCGGGCGGCGGGCTCACCGCCTATGAAATGGCGCGCCAGTTGCGCGATGCGGGCGAAGAGGTCGCGATGCTGGTGCTGCTCGACACGCCTCTGCCGCTGCGCGAGCCGCTGAGCCGGCGCGACCGGCTGCTGATCCGCCTGGGCGAGATGCGCGAGGGCGGATTTGGATTTTTCCGGGCATGGGTGGAAAACCGGCTGCGCTACGAGATCGCTCGTCGTCGCAAGGCCCAGGCGCTCGAGGCCGGGGCACCGGCCGCCGAGGGGGCGTTCCACGATCTTGCGATCGAGGCGGCCTTCCTGTCATGGTTGCCGGGACTGCAGGTCACGCGCTGGGATGGTCCGGTCGCGATGTTCCGCCCGCCGCTCGATCCGCGCTGGAAGGTCTCGGGCGGGCGGCATGTCACCACGGGGCGGGAATATCTGCTGGCGGATAATGGCTGGACGCCCTGGATGCCGGATCTGCAGGTGATCGAAGTGCCGGGGGATCACGATTCCATGGTGCTGGAACCGAATGTGAGGCGCATGGCCACTGCGCTGCGCGATCTGCTGCGCGAGGCGGATGCCGCGCCCGCGGCGGATATGCGGGCAGCGGAATAAGGGGCGTGACGATGACGCCCAGCAATCCGCTCGTGCAGGTCGTCGTGCTGAATTGGCGCACTGCCGAACTGACCCTTGCAGCGGCCGAGGCAGCGCTGCGCGAAATCGAGGGTCTGGCCGGCGGCGTCACCATCGTCGACAATGATTCAGGTGACGGCTCCTTTGAGCATGTCCTGACCGAGGCGCGGCGGCGCGGCTGGCTCGCCCAGCATCGCCTCGCCGTGGTGCAATCGGGTTGGAATGGCGGCTTCGGCGCGGGCAACAATCACGGCATCCGCCAGGGCCTGCCCGATGGGCAGAGGCCCGATCTGGTCTATCTGCTGAATTCGGACGCGATTCCCCAGCCCGGCGCGATCCGCGCCTTGGTCGATCGCCTGGCGCGCCATCCCGAGGCCGGAATTGCCTGTTCGCGCCTGCGTGGCCCTGATGGCGCACCGCATCAGACCGCATTTCGCTTTCCCAGCCCGGCGGGAGAGTTCGAAGCCGCCAGCCGCACCGGCCCGATCACCCGGCTTTTGCGTGACAAGGTCATCGCGCTGCCCCAGCCGGGCACATCCTGCCGTGTCGACTGGTCCGCTGGAGCCTCGATGATGATCCGCAGGGATCTTCTGGACCGCATCGGCATGTTCGACGAGGGCTTTTTCCTTTATTTCGAGGAAACCGATCTGTGCCGTCGCGCGGCGGCGGTCGGGGCCGAGACCCATTATGTCGTCGAAAGCGAGGTCGAGCATATCGGCTCGGCCAGCACCGGGATGAAGACCTGGCGGCGCGTTCCCGATTACTGGTACGATTCCCGCCGCCGCTATTTCGAAAAGCATCACGGCCGCGCGGGCGCGCTCTGGGCCACGCTGGCATCGCTTTCCGGAGAGGGCCTATGGGCGCTGCGCTGTCTGATCCAGCGCCGTGCAAGCGAGGTCCCGCCCGGCCATGCGCGGCAATTGGCGCGACATGCCTTGCGCCGTCAGCCCCTGCCATTCCATGTCGAAAAGGGTAAGCCATGACGCAGTTCTCGGCGATCATCATTGGCAATGAGCTGCTCATGCGCCATGCTGCGGAAACCCTGATGCAGCGCGGGCATCGCATCCTGGCGGTTGTGACGCGCAATCCCGATCTGGCCGGCTGGGCCTCTGCCGCGGGCCTTGCCGTCGAGGATCAGGACGCCGCGATGCCTGCGGATGCGCCGCGGGCGGATTGGCTCTTCAGCGTGGCGAATCTTTCGATCCTTCGCCCCGAGATGCTGGCGCGGGGCCTGCGCGGCGCGATCAATTTCCACGACGGGCCGCTGCCCCGGCTTGCCGGTCTCAATGCGCCGGTCTGGGCCATTATCGCGCAAGAGCCGCAGCATGGCGTGACCTGGCACATGATCGAAGGCGGCGTCGATGAGGGCGATATCCTTGCGCAGCAGGTCTTTGAAATCCGGCCCGACGACACCGCCCTGACCCTGAATGCACGCTGCTTTGCCCGGGGCGCGGAAAGCTTTGCCGAGGTTGTGGCGCAGCTTGAAGGCCCCGGCCCGCAGCGTCTGGCGCAGGATCTGTCGCAACGCAGCTATTGCGGTCGGGACAAGCGCCCAGACGCGGCGGGCGTGCTGGACCTCACGCGCCCCGCGGCAGAGATCGCGGCGCTGCTGCGCGGGCTGAATCATGGCGATTACTGGAACCCGTTGACCGCGCCGAAGCTGGCGCTCGGTGAGGGGCGCTTTGCAACGGTCGGGCGTTTCGACGGCATCGTCTCGGGCGTGGGGGTTCCGGGAAGCGTGCTGGCGCAGGAGGGCGCGAACATCACCGTCGCTGCCGGGGATGGCGCGCTGCGCCTGCGGCTCGCGGGCAGCGTTCCGCCCCTTGGCAATGCGCTGCCCTTGCTGGACGAGGAGGCAAGGCAGGACCTGTCGGCGCTCGCGCAGTCCGCCGCGCGGCATGATCCGTGGTGGCGCGGGCGTCTGTCACGCATGGAGCCCGCCGTGATCCCGGGCGAGGCCTCGGGCCGGATCGAGCGTCTTGCGCTGATGCCCGGCGTCACGCCGGAGCGGATCGCGCTGGCGGTTGCGCTGCTCGCGCGTCTGGCCGGGCAAAGGCAATTCGACCTTGCGCTGTGCGAGAAGGATCTGCCCGACCATGCCCTTGTGGGGTCCTGGCAGCCGCTTCGCGTCGCGCTGGAGCGCGGAATGCGACTGGGCGACCTGTCGGGCCAGATCCTGACGTCGCGTGCCGAGACCGCCGCCCATGGTTATTTCATGGCGGATCTCTTGCTACGGGCGCCCGAATTGCGCGACGCCGCAAGGCCCGATCTGGGGATCAACCTGCGTGAGACAGGGCCGATCGAGGGCATCGCCCTGACCATTGCGCTGACCCCCGAGGGTGCCGCGCTGTTCCATGATCCGGCCCGCATCCTGCCCGCGCAGGCGGCGCGTCTGGCACGGGCGATGGATGCGGGGCTTGCCGTCAGCGCGGATATGGCCCTGCGCGACATCTCGCTGCTTGATGCGACAGAATTGCAGGATTTGCTGGTCGTTCGCAACGATACCGTCGTGGATGCCCGGCTCGATTGCATCCATGATCTGATCTCGGAGAAAATGGCCGAAGAGCCAGAGGCGCTGGCGCTGGTCTTCGAGGATCACAGCCTGACGCGGGGCCAGCTTGAGCGCGCCGCGAATGCGCTGGCGGCGCGGCTGGTCCGGATGGGGGTGGGGCCGGATCAGCCGGTCGGTCTCTTTGCCCGACGCTCGCCGGAACTGGTGATCGGCGCGCTGGCGATCTGGAAGGCGGGCGGCGCTTATGTGCCGCTGGATCCCGATTACCCGGCGGATCGCATCGCGCTTTATCTCGAGGACAGCGCCGCGCCGATCATTCTGGTGCAAGAGGGCTTGCAGGATCGGCTGCCCGCGCATCAGGCGCAGGTGGTGACGATCCCGACCGATCTGCCGGGCGGCATGGTCGCCCCGCCCGTAGCCTCGGCCCGGCCCGAAAATCTGGCCTATCTGATCTATACATCGGGATCGACCGGCCGACCCAAGGGCGTCATGGTCGAACATCGCAATGTCGCGAATTTCTTCGCCGGAATGGATGCCGTCATTCCGCATGGGCCGGGGGATGCCTGGCTTGCGGTCACCAGCCTGTCCTTTGACATCTCGGTGCTGGAAATCTTCTGGTCGCTGGCGCGCGGGCTGAAACTGGTCATCGCGGGCGAGGAATCGCGGCTCGCGGTTTCAAATGCCACGCCCGCCATGCCGCGTCCCGAGCGCCACGGGGGCATGGCGTTCAGCCTGTTCTACTGGGGCAATGACGACGGAGAGGGGCCGAAGAAATATCAGCTTCTACTGGATGGGGCACGCTTTGCCGATGAGAACGGCTTTGTCGCGCTCTGGACGCCAGAGCGGCATTTCCATGCCTTTGGCGGCCCCTATCCGAACCCGGCGGTCTCGGGCGCGGCGGTTGCGGCGGTGACGCGAAACATCGCCGTCCGGGCAGGAAGCTGCGTCCTGCCGCTGCACCATCCGGCCCGTGTCGCCGAGGAATGGGCGGTGATCGACAATCTGACCGGCGGGCGGGCAGGGCTTGCCATTGCCTCGGGCTGGCAGCCGGATGATTTCGTGCTGCGGCCCGAAAACGCCCCGCCGAACAACAAGTCCCGCATGATCGAAGGCATCGACCAGCTGCGCCGCCTGTGGCGGGGCGAAAGCGTTGCGTTCCCCCGCGCGGATGGCAGCAGTTTCGCGGTGGTGACCCAACCCCGGCCCGTGCAGCGGGAAGTGCCGCTGTGGATGACGGTGGCGGGCAACCCCGACACATGGGTCGAGGCAGGGCGGCTGGGCATGAATGTGCTGACGCATCTCTTGGGCCAGAGCATCGACACGGTCGAGGCCCGTATCAAGGACTATCACGCCGCATTGCGCGCGGCCGGCCATGATCCCGCCAGTTTCACCGTCACCCTTATGCTGCATACCTGCCTGGCTGCGGATCGCGAAACCGCGCGCGAGATCGCCCGCGAGCCGATGAAAAACTACCTGCGCAGCGCGGCGGCGCTGGTCAAGCAATATGCCTGGGATTTCCCGGCCTTCCGGCGTCCGGCGGGGATGACCAACCCGATGGCGATCGATCTCGGCAGCCTGTCCGAAGAGGAAATGGACGGCATTCTCGAATTTGCCTTCCTGCGCTATTTCGAGGATTCCGGTCTTTTCGGCTCGCTCGACGACGCCATTGCACGGATCGAGCAGTTGCAGCGGATCGGGGTGGGCGAGGTCGCCTGCCTGATCGATTACGGAATCGCGCCGGCGCAGGTGGTCGAAAGCTTTCCGCTGCTCGCGCGGCTGCGTGCCGAGGGGAATCCGCAGGCCGATGCGCCCGCCGAAGGGGATTTTTCGATCGCGGCGCAAATCAAGCGCTGGAATGTGACGCATCTGCAATGCACGCCCAGCATGGCGCGAGTGCTGGTCTCTGATCCGAATGTTGCGCAGGCCATGACGGGGCTGAAATGCGTGATGCTGGGCGGCGAGGCGCTGCCGCCGGCTTTGCTCGCGGATCTGCGGGGGGTAACCTCGGGGCGCATCCTGAACATGTATGGTCCGACCGAAACGACGATCTGGTCCACCGTGGCCGATGTCACGCGGGCATCCGATGTCACGCTGGGCCGCGCCATCGCCAATACCCAGATCTATGTGCTGGACGCCGAAGGCGGACCCGTCCCGCCCGGGGCGCAGGGCGAGCTTTGGATCGGCGGACATGGCGTGACGCGCGGTTATTGGCGGCGCGAGGATCTGACCGGACAGGCCTTTCGCCCCGATCCTTTCGTTCCGGCCGAACGGGCCGCCCCCTGGGGCGCGCGCATCTACCGGACCGGCGATCTCGTGCGCTGGCGCGAGGATGGCGGGCTTGATTATCTCGGCCGCGCCGATCACCAGGTCAAGCTGCGCGGCTTCCGCATCGAACTGGGCGAGATCGAGGCGGCGCTGGGAGCGCAGCCCGGGATACGCGAGGCCGTGGCCCTGGTGCGCGAGGACAGTCCCGGAGACAAACGGCTGGTGGCCTATGTCACCGGCGAGGCGGATCTTCGCGAAACGCAGCTGCGGGAGGCGTTGGTCGGGACCCTGCCGGCGCATATGGTTCCCGGCCGCATCATCCGGCTGGAGCGCATGCCGCTGACGCCGAACCGCAAGATCGACCGCAAGCAGCTTCCTGCACCCTCCGCCGCTCTTTCGGCGGCAGCGCCCGCGCCGGTCATCGAGACCGCCGCGGCCGCCCCGGTCGCTTCGCCGACCGGGGATCTGGCGCGCACGGTCCAGGATCTGTGGTGCGAGACACTGGGACTGGGACAGATTTCCCCACGCGATAATTTCTTTGCCCTGGGCGGGCATTCCCTGCTGGCGATTCAGTTGCATCGGACGCTGCGCGACCGCCTCGCGTTGGCGCGGCTGGGAGTCACGGATATTTTCCGCTTTCCGGTGTTCGCGGATTTCCTGCGCCATGTCGCAAGCCTGGCGCCACAATCCGCCCCATCGGTGTCGCCACCCCCCGTGGCACCGATCCCCCCCGCCGAGATGGTGCTGCCGGATGGCAATGACGCATTGGCGCGCCGGCGTGCGTTGCGGGCCCAGCTGCGCGGCGGCAGATGACTGCGCAAGCCGAGGCGCTGCGCGCGCTGGCGCTGCGCCTCTTGCCCAAGGGATATGGTGTCGCGGTCTTGCCGATGGCGATGCCGACGCCGGTCTTGCTTGCAGCCGAGCACGAGGTGGTGGCGCGGGCCGTGCCAAACCGGCGGCATGAATTCGCGGTGGGGCGTCTTTCCCTGCGTCTGGCACTGGCCGAGGCGGGTCAGCCGCTTGATCCCGACAGGCCGATCCTTCCCGACGCGGATCGCCGTCCGGACCTGCCTTTGGCGCGGCCAGCAAGCCTGTCTCATGCCGGCAGGTTTTGCATCGCCGTCGCGAGCCCCTTGGGCGGCCCCTCGATCGGCGTGGACCTCGAGCCCGAGGATACGGAGCCGATCCCGGGGCTGGGCCAGATGATCTCACCCTGCCGAATGCTGCCTCAGATGGATCCCCTGCTGGGATTTTGCGTCAAGGAGGCGATGTACAAGGCCCAGTTTCCCGTGACGCGCCGTATGCTGGATTTTGCCGATGTTCCCGTCGTGATCAGAGACCGACGCGCGAAAGGCTGTCTGGGACGCAGGTTGATTGCCGCCCGATGGGGCAGGGCGGCCGGGCATTACCTCGCCATCAGCCTGTGGCGCGGCTGAAAAGCGCCCCAGGCGCGCGGATTGCCTGATGTCATGGCGCTGGTGAAGGCGGGCGCGGGCCGAAGCCTCTATCCGGGCCAGATTGTTGCCCGAGGCTGGTCGCGAGAACGGGGCGTGCGCGGCCCACGGCCTTTATGATCACCAGCGGCAGGCCCTCGCAAGGCTGGGGTGAACAGAACATGTGCCGCGTCGATCCCGGACGCCCATGCGGTCATCCCAGCAGCCGGACCGAACGGCAAAACGGCCGACCGCTGCCATAGAGAAGGGACCTTGCGGAAGGTCGGACGGATCTCGACATTGCGTCATGTTCTGTTCAGGTCATGCTGATTGGTCTGGCCTGAACAACCGCTTCAGGCGAGCGCCAAGGCACCCTGATGGCTTTTTGCATCCCAGATGGCCGTCGCGACCAGTTCCAGGATTAGAGACCAAAACGCCCGGAGATGGGCGAGGATC
>NZ_SDEB01000080.1 GCF_004522175.1 Paracoccus ravus
GCGGTACAGCTTCTGCTGGGCCACACCAAGATGGACAGCACTGTCCGATACCTCGGCGTCGATCTCGACGATGCGCTGACGCTGTCAGAGGGGATAGATCTGTAGTCCTGAAGCCGGCCGGCAGGAATCTTGTCGGCCGGCCCTTTGCTGACTTTCGAGCCTCGCCAATGCCGCGCGGTAGCAGTCACCGAAGTGGCCATTCGAAGATGGCGAAGCATTTCGAGAGAACGAGAGATAGCGATGCGGTCCTTCTAGCCATTCGCGACACCGGCATCTTAAGTGCTCCATTTCTTCCGCGGGCGCAGTCGCAGTCATTCGGTCCCCATCGCACTCTCCCCGCCATTGGACTGCGCCATGTGTTAATCAACAGAATTTCGTGCTGGAAATTCGTTGCGACTGAGTTTCGCTCCAATCCGAGGGATAAGATGAACTAACTCTGGCAGCATGGGTGCGGATCGCCCTTTCATGTCCAGAGTCTGAGATCAGGATCGAAAACCAGCGAGCGATGTGCCGCGCCACAGGCCAAAACACCCGCTGCCGCGGCAAGGGTATCGTTTCTTCGGAAAAGGGGCATGGCGGCGGCTGGCGGCTTGCCCGCCACCTTGGCGACATCAGCCTGCGCGACGTCTACGAGGCGGTAGGGCGGCCGCCTCTGTTCTATATCGGCCCACAAGCTGAACCGGCGGAGATATGGGCGAAAGTTGGTGACGCGTGATCAGGCGGCGACTTGAAGTTGGCGGAGGCCGTCTCGGAACTCAACCCCTTGGATGATTTCCGGCAGGCGGTTCTGGCCATCGAGTTTGCGCCATTTCCGCTGCGCGGACATCATCAGTGGCCTTCCCCAATAGGGTGGTCCGGTTTCAATCTTAGTGCATGACGGGTCTCGGTGCTACGGCTGGTGTGGCCGGCGTAGCTGAGCCGGATGGCGAAGCTGGCCATTGCAGAGCCTCGGGGGCCGGAGGCCTGTAGCCAAGCGAAGAATGCGGGCGTTTCGTGTTGTAGTGACGCCGCCAAGTCTCGATGACGACCCTTGCCTCGGCGAGCGTGTAGAAGATCTCGCCATTAAGCAATTCGTCGCGGAACCTCGCATTGAAGCTCTCGCAATAGCCGTTCTCCCAGGGTGAGCCGGGCTCGATAAAAGCCGTCTTCGCACCGACCGCGACGATCCAGTCCCGGACGGCTATGGCAATGAACTCGGGGCCATTATCGGACCTGATATGAGCAGGTATGCCGCGCAGGATGAACTGGTCGGTGAGCACATCGATGACATCCGTCGAATTGAGTTTCCGATCGACCCGGATCGCCAGGCATTCCTTGGTGTATTCGTCGATGAGGTTG
>NZ_SDEB01000081.1 GCF_004522175.1 Paracoccus ravus
CAGGGCTTTCCCAGAAGATCCTTCAGAACCACATTGTCGAGCATGACATCTGCCACTAGGCGCTTCAGCTTGGCGTTCTCGGCCTCGAGCTGCTTGAGACGATTGGCATCGGACAGGTCCATTCCGCCATACTTGGCCTTCAGCTTGTAGAACGTCGCAGGGCTCAGCCCATGCTTGCGCCACAGCTCAGCCGTCGGCAAGCCGGCCTCCTGCTCTTTGAGCATCCCGATAATCTGCGCCTCAGTGAAACGGCTTTTCCTCATCTCGTCTGCTCCTTCAGGTTGGGCACACTCTACATCAGACCGAGGGAACTTCCGGGGGGAAGGTCAAACTGCGTAACCGTATTCGCCATCCTCTCGGTTTGATGGCGTTCGATGGCTCATTCCAGGACATCCGGATCGCGGTTGTGGACCGGCTTAAGGGCTTCCCCGAGGCGATCACCGCCGCCTTTCCCGAGGCCATGGTTCGGACTTCCAGCTTGCATCTGGTGCGCCACAGCCTGAACTTCTGCTCGTGGAAGGTAGCAGCCGACCTGCGCCGGATTTACGGGGCCGCGACGGCCGAAATGGCCGCTGCCGAGCGAAATGCCTTCGAGGAAAAAGGGGCCGGGAAATATCCATCCATCGCCCCGGCCTAGCGGCGTGCCAGGAGGTGATCCCATTCTTCGCCTTCGATCCGGCAATCCGGCAAGGCGGATTTTGTCCATACGACCAATGGGATCGAAAGCCTGAATCGCGTGATCCGAAAATCGACCAAGACCCGAGCCTCGTTCCCTACCGACGTCGCGGCCACGAAGTTGATCTATCTGGCGATCCGCAGCTTCGAATTTGCAGCCCGAAATCAGTGCGCCATACTCTTCGGCGAGCGCTACGCCGCTTTGAGTATCTGAAACTGCATGGGCCGGGTCAGATAGACAGAGTTCCAGACATTCCCCGAGAAACCAACGAAGCAGCAGATGATCATGCATCTGCTGCATAAGTAAGCGCTTGGGACGAACCGGACAGAATGTGCAACAGGCTCGTGCGGATCAAAGTACCCGTGTAAAGCGTCTCAACCTCGGCGCCGAGACCCGCCAGCTTTCATCTACAACCTGCCCGTATCTTTCGCATTTGATGCCGCGCCGGGCCTCCTCCAGATCGACAGACTGCACTGAGGCGCGTTCACCCGGTCCATCCCGCGCAGTTTCAGATCCGCAACTGCCTAGGGTCCGTGGACATTCAGGATTCCCATCCTGCGTGATTTCTGATTCAGGCTTCCCAAAGGGAGTTCTGAATGGACGAGCAGCGGTTTGTGATGACGGATGAGGTTTGGGCGCGCCTTGAA
>NZ_SDEB01000082.1 GCF_004522175.1 Paracoccus ravus
GTCTGGCCTGAACAACCGCTTCAGGCGAGCGCCAAGGCACCCTGATGGCTTTTTGCATCCCAGATGGCCGTCGCGACCAGTTCCAGGATTAGAGACCAAAACGCCCGGAGATGGGCGAGGATCTTGCGGATATTGTGGCCGCAGGCGCAGAGGACGGCAAAGACGGCATCTCCGACCCGGCCTTTCAGTGGACATCTGGCAAGGCGACCATCGGCCTTCATATGCCCGATCTCCGGCTCGATGGCGCTTCGCCGTTTCAGGAGCTTGGCCAGCGACGGCGTGATGCCCCGTCGCATGCCGCTGATCAGGACCTTTGTGATGCTCACACCGTGGCCACGATAGCCGCGGTCGACAACGGCGAGATCGGGCACCTGGTCTGTCAGGATAGCGACCTGCTCCAGTGCGGGCGCCAGCGTGTGGCCATCATAGGGGTTTCCGGGAAAGCTGCGGGCGCCGACGACGAAACCCTCGTCGATGGTCGTGACGAGGCTGACCTTGGTGCCGAATTCGTAGCGGACCCGCGCCTTGCCCTTGGAGATGCAGTCAACCTCGGGTTCGTGCAGGGAGTAGATCTTGTCCTTGCTCTTCGGGGTCTGTTCCAGCAGGCGACCGACCAGCCAGAGTGCTTCGAGCACCTTGTCGCGCAAGCCACCCGCTTGGATTTCTTGCAGATGACGGCGCAGATCGCGACGGATCCTGCCAGCATAGCCCTTGAGCTGGCGCAGAGCCTTGCGCATGCGCTTGAATTGCCGGGCATGGGCATAGCGCCCAACCTGGGCGGCCAGCCGCGGGGCAAGGCGAGCATAGCTCTGGCGCAGTTCGATCCCGGCCTCTTTCGCCAAGCCCACCAGCAGCGCCCGAGCACGCTCGTAAAGCTTGGCGTCCGTCGGATGGGCGATGTTCTTTTCCATGACCGTCGTGTCCACCGCCACGCGTTTCTGGCTCTTGTCGCTGATCGTGCCTGACGCCCGGCCCGCCTCGATGGTCTTGGTCAGAAGCCATTCTACTCCCTCTTCGCCGATCCGCTTGCGCCAGCGGGTCAGCGAGGACGGGTCGATCGGCGGGCGGTGCTGAAAGAAGGTCTCGCCGGTGAAATGTTGGTAGTAAGGGTTCTCCACCCAGCGGGCGACGACCGCCTCGTCCGAGAGCTTGAAGGCGTGCTGGAGATACATCAGCCCCGCGACCAGGCGTGGCGAGGTCGCCGGTCGGCCTTGATGCGAGGGGAAGAAACTCGCCCATTCCCGTTCGAAGAAATCCCAGTCGATCAAGGCAGCGAGTCTCACCAGTTCATGCCGGGCGTCGATCATGTCCACCAGC
>NZ_SDEB01000083.1 GCF_004522175.1 Paracoccus ravus
CCATCAACGCCGCGAGTTCCGCCTGGATGGCCTGCTCGATCAGCTTGCGCGCGCCCTCGCGAATAATATCGGTGAACGGGTCTGCGCTGAATCCGGATGGATCGGGCAACTGCATGATGGTAGTCAATGACATGTGGCGTATCCTTTTCTCTGCTGAGAATTGACGGCATCTGAACACCGCCTTGATATGCCACCCTTCAGGCCATCACCGAATTTCGCCCGTTACTCGCACTGTCCATGTCGGGGACTCTGTCCCTCGGCGAGCCCGGCCATTCCTGCGATGATGCATTCCGGCGGGATTTCTCTCAAGGCCACTCCGACCCCCATATCCGGGGTGGAATGCGCAAAGCTGTCTTTCCACGTGCCCCGGTTGGCCAGTGGCGCCGGTGCGGGCATCCCAGACAACCGGCCTCGTGGATCGCTCAGCCCTGCCCAGCCGGGTCGGCGCATATGCCGGAAAGGCGAGGGCGGCTCGGCCTGCCTCCATTTGGCAAGCTGGGGGCCTCGCGGCAAGCCGCGCGAACGAAACATCGGGCTTTCGCCCGCACCTATCGCGGTCGCGATGATGGCTTGATGATCGGACATCCCGTCATCTGCTTACCGGACGCGAAGCCACGGCAGGCAGCCCATGCGATTTGCCATGGTGACCCTGAGCCGGACATTCGGCAAGAATCCGTGGCGAAGCGGGCGAGGGTCGAATTGCCGAAGAGCCCTCCGGGCTCAATCAGTTACCGACCGATATGCTCCGAGCACATTTTTTTGCGCCTTGCCTGAAATCACGCACAAGCCCTAGTACAGGCAGAGCATCCCTGATGAGACGGACCGGGAGGCGATCCGGCGACCAATACACGGCCCGGCGTGAGGCGTTTCCCTTGCGACACGCTACCCTCGGCGACGAACCCGGCGGGGGTGTCTTCGTCGCCAACTCCTGTGCTCGCCAGCCTCGGAGGAACGGGGGGCACGCATCCAATGCACCTGGGGGCTGTTGAAAAACCCACGCTTCGCTGATTCCATGGGCCAGGACTTTGATGCGGGTGCCAGGATGATTGGTCATCAAAACCGAATTCAGCTCGAATTTTTCGTCTGCGGGTCGCTGCGTGACCTTGTGCCGGATGATCATGTCCTTGCCCGCGTCGACCGCGTGCTCCACCTCGGCTGGTTAGCCGAGGATGTCGCCGATCTCTACTCTGCCGGTACG
>NZ_SDEB01000084.1 GCF_004522175.1 Paracoccus ravus
GGTAATCCTCCCCGTTTTAACGGGGCGCAGAAGTAGACCTCAGGCAGCCATTTTCAGTTTCTGGGCGGGTGTGATGCCGCCGATGCCCATGTTGGGGCGCTCGTTGTTGTAAGTCCATAGCCAGTCGGTTGCGATCTCCTGCGCCTCCTCAATGGTTTCAAAGATGTAGAGGTCTAGCCATTCATGCCGGACCGTTCTGTTGTAACGCTCGACATAGGCGTTCTGCTGCGGCTTCCCGGGCTGGATGTGGTTCAGGGCAATGCCCTGCTTCTCGGCCCAGATCATCAGCGTGGAGCTAATGTATTCCGGGCCATTGTCCACCCTTATCGCCAGGGGCTTACCGCGCCACTCGATGATCTGGTTAAGCGACCGGACCACCCGCTCGGCAGGAAGCGAGAAGTCGACCTCGATACCCAGGCCTTCACGGTTGAAGTCGTCCAGCACGTTCAAGAGCCGGAATTGACGGCCATCGGCCAAACGGTCAGCCATGAAGTCCATTGACCAGACCATGTTCGGGGCCTCCGGGACGCTGAGCTCTTCAGGCTTGTCACGCTTGATCCTTCGCCGCGGCTTGATCCGCAGATTCAGTTCAAGCTCGCAGTAGATCCTATGGACACGCTTATGGTTCCAGCGGTGCCCCTGGACGTTGCGCATATGCAGAAAGCACAATCCGAAGCCCCAGGTTCGATGCGCCTTGGTCAGCCCTTCCAGAAGGTCTGCGATGAACTCATTCTCGGCATCACGCCTCGGGCTGTAGCGAAAGCAGGTCTCGCTGACACCAAATGCCCGGCAGGCCAGCGCGATGCTGACCCCCTTTGTCGCCACAGCCTTCTCGGCCAGCTCGCGGCGCTGAGCTGGCCGTGCTATTTTTTTCCGAGGGCCTCCTTGAGCAGGTCGGCCTGCATGCTCAGGTCCGCGAACATACGCTTCAGCCGCCGGTTCTCGTCTTCAAGAGCCTTCATCTGGCTCATCATCGACGCATCCATGCCACCATACTTGGAACGCCACTTGTAGAAGCTCGCCGTGCTGATCCCATGCTCCCGGCAAAGTTCAGGCACCGCCACACCGCTCTCAGCCTGACGAAGCACAGCCATGATCTGCGGTTCCGTGAAACGGCTCTTTCTCATTCGAATCTCCTCAGCTCACGCTACGAGAAAATTCTACTTATGCAGCCCCTTAACCATGGGGAGGATTACC
>NZ_SDEB01000085.1 GCF_004522175.1 Paracoccus ravus
CTACCATCATGCAGTTGCCCGATCCATCCGGATTCAGCGCAGACCCGTTCACCGATATTATTCGCGAGGGCGCGCGCAAGCTGATCGAGCAGGCCATCCAGGCGGAACTCGCGGCGTTCATGGCCGCGTTTGCTGACGAAAAGCTGGAGAATGGGACATCCCGGCTGGTGCGCCATGGTCACCTGCCCGAGCGCGAGGTGATGACCGGGATCGGCCCCGTGCCCGTGAAGGTGCCCCGGGTGCGCGATCGCATGCCTGGCGAAGAAAAGATCAGCTTCACGCCCAGCATCCTGCCGCGATACCTGCGCAAGGCGAAATCGGTCGAGGAGCTGCTGCCCTGGCTTTACCTCAAGGGCGTCAGCACCGGCGATTTCAGCGAGGCGCTGGCGACTCTTCTGGGTCCCAACGCCAACGGGCTTTCCGCCAAGACAATCACGCGGCTGAAGGCCGACTGGTGGAACGACTACGAGGCCTGGCAGAAACGCGACCTGGGCAACCGGCGCTTTCTCTACATCTGGGACGATGGCGTCTATTTCAAACCGCGCATGGCTGAAGAAGTGAGGAGGAACAGAATTTGATCCAGTGGATCAAATTCCCGACGAACAATGCGTTCTGGTGATCGTGGGGGCCGATGAATATGGCCGCCAGGAGTTGCTGGCGATGACCGACGGCTTCCGCGAAAGCACGGAAAGCTGGCGCGAACTCTTGATGGATCTCCGGCGCCGGGGCCTGAAACAGGACCCGAAACTGGCCATCGGCGACAGCGCTCTCGGGTTCTGGACCGCGCTGCGCGAGGTCTTCGCGACCACGCGGGAACAACGCTGCTGGGTCCACAAGACAACGAACGTTCTGAACGCGCTGCCGAAATCGCTGCAGGAGAAAGCCAAGGGTCATCTGCACGATATCTGGCAGGCGGAAACCAAGGCCGAGGCCAGCGCTGCCTTCGACTTTTTCGTCGAAACCTACAGGGTCAAGTTAGCCCGTGAACGCGATCCGTCCGAGAGAGCGGGCGAACGACAAGGCCGTCGCCAAGTTGGTCAAGGATCGCGCGGAGTTGTTGACCTTCTATGACTTCCCGGCCGAACAGTGGAAACACATCCGGACCTCGAATCCAATTGAAAGCACTTTCGCCACCGTTCGACACCGCACGAAGCGCACCAAGGGATGCCTTAGCCGCAGGACCGGACTTGCCA
>NZ_SDEB01000086.1 GCF_004522175.1 Paracoccus ravus
CAGATTGGAACAACTCGTGAACACCGGCGCGCTGATTGCCCGGCCGGGCAGAGTGTGAAACAAACATGAGGACAGCGTGGCAGGGGCGACACTTTTCGACATGAGCGACAAGAAGACGGCAGACAGGCAAAAGGCGCTCGACAGCGCCCTGGCCCAGATCGAGCGCCAATTCGGCAAGGGCTCGATCATGAAACTCGGCAGCGACAATCCGGTGGCCGAGATCGAGGCGACCTCGACCGGCTCGCTGGGGCTCGACATCGCCCTGGGGATCGGCGGGCTGCCCAAGGGCCGCATCATCGAGATCTTTGGCCCGGAAAGCTCGGGCAAGACCACCCTGACCCTGCATGTCGTCGCCGAAGAGCAGAAAAAGGGCGGGGTCTGCGCCTTTGTCGATGCCGAGCATGCGCTGGATCCGCAATATGCCAAGAAGCTTGGCGTCAATCTCGATGAGCTGCTGATCAGCCAGCCCGATACCGGCGAGCAGGCGCTCGAGATCGTCGATACGCTGGTGCGCTCGGGCGCGGTCAGCCTGGTGGTGGTCGACTCCGTCGCGGCGCTCACGCCCAAATCCGAGATCGAGGGCGATATGGGCGACATGCAGATGGGCAGCCAGGCCCGTCTGATGAGCCAGGCGATGCGCAAGCTGACCGCCAGCATCGGGCGCAGCAATTGCATGGTGATCTTCATCAACCAGATCCGGATGAAGATCGGCGTGATGTTCGGCAATCCGGAAACCACGACCGGCGGCAATGCGCTGAAATTCTATGCCTCGGTGCGTCTCGACATCCGCCGCACCGGCTCGATCAAGGACCGCGACGAGGTGGTCGGCAACGCGACCCGGGTCAAGGTGGTCAAGAACAAGGTCGCGCCGCCCTTCCGGCAGGTGGAATTCGACATCATGTATGGCGAGGGGATCTCGAAGGTCGGCGAGCTGATCGATCTTGGCATCAAGGCCGGGGTGGTCGAGAAATCGGGCAGCTGGTATTCCTATGGCGACGAGCGCATCGGTCAGGGCCGCGAGAATGCCAAGCAATTCCTGCGCGACAATCCCGAAATCTCCCATGCGATCGAGGATCGCATCCGCGCGAGCCACGGCCTCGATTTTGG
>NZ_SDEB01000087.1 GCF_004522175.1 Paracoccus ravus
GGCATTGTTGCAGAACTTTCGGATCTGACGGATTCACTCGGCGATTCTGGTGGGTTAATCCGCTCGGCATGACGAACTCCGCACCTGCCCGCTACCGAACCACGAACTGGAAATCCTATAACTCGGCACTGCGGCGGCGTGGCTCGTTGCTGATCTGGCTGGACAAGGACATGGTGTGGCGCGCGCCCAGGGCCGGTCGCAATGGACGCCCTCCGGTGTTTTCCGATGCTGCGATCCAATTCTGCCTGATGGTGAAAGTGCTCTTTGGCCTGCCGCTTCGGCAAACGACAGGGATGGTTGGCAGCATTCTGGAGATGGCCGGGCTCGACTGGCCAGTGCCCGACTTCTCTACCCTCAGCCGGAGGCAAAAGAGGATCACGGTCCAGATCACCAACCGTCGTGCGCCGGGGCCGCTGAACCTGCTGGTGGATAGCACTGGGATAAAGTTCCTTGGCGATGGCGAATGGCTCGCCCGCAAGCACGGCACCCATCGCAGGCGCCAGTATCGCAAGGTTCATCTGGCTATGGACACGGCGACCGGCGACATCCGGGCAGTGGAGTTCACCTCAAGCAGCGAGCGCGACAGCCCGGTTCTGCCAGACCTCCTTGCCCAAATCCCGGCAGACGAACAGATCGGGACGGCGACCGGCGACGGCGCCTACGATACCCGGCGCTGCCATATGGCAATCCTGGATCGGGGCGGTACCGCAATCATACCCATCCGCCGGAACGGTCGCCTTTGGAAGGAGGACTGCCCCGCCGCCAGAGCGCGCAATGACATCTTGCGCGCGACGCAGCGCTTCGGTCGCGCGACATGGAAGCGATGGTCAGGTTATCATGTCCGAAGTCGGATCGAAGCGAAGATGCGGTGCCTCAAGTCCTTCGGCGAGCGGATTGCGTCACGCGACCCCGACCGGCAGACCGCCGAGATCCACATCCGCATTGCACTGATGAACCGCTTCAACGCCCTCGGCACTGCCGAGATTGATCGCGTGGCCTGATCTCAAGGGGGAAAGGGGAAAGTCTGGCTCAGACTGGGCTTCTGCAACAATGCC
>NZ_SDEB01000088.1 GCF_004522175.1 Paracoccus ravus
CTGCCCGGGTCTTGCGTTATGGGGAAAGGCACATGGCCGCGAGATCGCATCCTGCACAGTCCCGCACCTTGGTGGCGAAGAACCTGCCGTGACCGATCCTGGTCTTCGTCGGCCGAAGGATCCTGCCGCGCGGGCATTTCACCAGATCATGGGCGCATCGAACTTGTACCGCCGGAGAGGAACCTTGCTTCTGATCGGCTCGGCCTTGGTCGAAATGATGGCGTCGATCTTGCGCGCCTCGAGCCCACCGAACACCTTGGCATAGGCATAGCCTGCATCTGCCGTTGCCACATGGATCGGTGCCCCCAGGGTCGCTGCAGCGGCATCGAGGCCTTGGAGAATGTGATCGCCCTCGTTCGCCTCCCCGGTCGTGACCTCGACCTCGACAATGACCCCGCAGAGATCCTCGACCACGGCATGCTGCTTGTAGCAGGGGTCGAGGCGCCGGTTGCGCCCGCTGGTCGCCATGCTGGCATCCGGATCGGTGACACAAACCTTCTTTTAGCGCCCGGTCTTCTTCGAGTTCCGGGCTTCCAGATCGGTTTTGCTCTCTTCCGGCACATCGCCATTCGCCTCGGAAATCGCATCAACATGGCGAACCGCCAGACTTTCCCAGCTGACATCGGCCCGGATCAGGGAGGCGTCGATATGCACGACCTCGCCCTTGGCGATCCCGGCCGCCACACAATTCTGAACCGTCCGCGCGAAGATGCGCCGAAACCGCTCGGCACCCCAGCGTTGTCGAATGCGGGTCAGCGATGAGTGATCGGGAAGCCGCTCGTGCAGACCATAGCCAGCGAACCAGCGGATCGCGAGGTTGACCTGCGCCTCTCGCAGAAGACGCCGGTCATGAACGATCCCGAGAAGAAAGCCGGCCAGCATGAGACGGACGGCTGCTTCAGGTGCGACGCCGGGGCGGCCCGTACCGGCAGAGTAGAGATCGGCGACATCCTCGGCTAACCAGCCGAGGTGGAGCACGCGGTCGACGCGGGCAAGGACATGATCATCCGGCACAAGGTCACGCAGCGACCCGCAGACGAAAAA
>NZ_SDEB01000089.1 GCF_004522175.1 Paracoccus ravus
ACCGCAAGGGCCAATCGTCGGGAAAACAGTCCCCCGGACTGTTTTCTGATCCTCCTCATACCACCGATCTGCGCCGGATTTACAGCGCCCCGACGGCCGATATGGCCGAAGTCGAGCTCGACGCCTTCGAGAAAAAATGGGCGGAGAAATACGCGTCTATCGCCCCGGCCTGGCGCAGGGCTTGGCAGGAAGTGATCCCGTTCTTCGGCTTCGATCCGGCGATCCGCAAGATCATCTACACGACCAACGCCGTTGAGAGCCTGAACCACGTGATCGGGAAATCGATCAAGACGAGGGGTTCCTTCCCGACCGACGAGGCCGCGACCAAGCTGATCTATCCGGCCATCCGCAACTTCGAGAAGGACGGCCGAAATGTCCGGGAATGGTTTGCGGCCCGCAACCAGTTTGCCATAATGTTCGGCGAGCGCTTCGACGCTTGAGTATCCCAAACCGCATGGGCCGGCCCGGATACACAAAGTTCAGGACACTCCCGGGCCGAACAGCACTTTCACCATCAAACAGAACTGGATCGCGGCATCGGAAAACACCGGTGGGCGGCCATTGCGACCGGCCTTGGGCGCGCGCCTCACCATGTTCTTGTCCTGCCATATCAGCAACGAGACACGCCGCGTCAGCGCTTCGTTATAGGACTTCCAGTTCGTCGTGCGGTAGCGGGCAGGTACTGAGTTCGTCATGCCGAGCCGATTAACCTACCGGAATCGCGTAGTGAATCCGTCAGATCCGAAAGTTCTGTAACAATGCCCCTTCAGGCCATAGAGATAGAGCAGATGGGCCTGGATATCCCGGACTGTCAGCCCGGCCGCGTAGAGGCCGATGATCTTGTTCGTCGGGAAAACAGTCCCCCGGATTGTTTTCTGTTCCGCCTCACTCCATCCCGTCGATCCGGGTCTGGCCCTTCTTCACCAGCTCCGGCTCGAAGCTGCTGTCGCGGTCGCGGGGCACCGCAACGGTCATCTCGCCGTCCTGCCCCTTCAGCACCTTGGTCGAGGCGCCATTCCGGCGATTGCTC
>NZ_SDEB01000009.1 GCF_004522175.1 Paracoccus ravus
GCCTGACGAAGCACAGCCATGATCTGCGGTTCCGTGAAACGGCTCTTTCTCATTCGAATCTCCTCAGCTCACGCTACGAGAAAATTCTACTTATGCAGCCCCTTAACCATGGGGAGGATTACCCGCGCCACGGCAGGCCCGTCCGCACCCGCCATAGAACGGCTTCCAGGAACAGGCGGTTATCCTTGCCCGTCACGCCGCTGTCGCTCTTCTTTCCGGGCAGGTGCGGCTCAAGGCACAGCCAAACCCTATCCGACACCACAAACCGCTGTTCGTCCATTCAGGCCTCCCTTTGGAAAGCTTGAATCAGAAATCAGCCGCAGCAGGAATCCTGAATGTCAACAGGCCCTAGCCGCGATCAGCGTTTTGGATCAGTCTGCCATGGCTCCGCGCCTCGACCCGGATCGCGGCAAGCTTGTCCAATCCCTTTGCTTCCAAAGCAGGGATCATCCGCAGAAAAATCGCGGCCGTGGCTTCGGCATCCCCCATCGCGCTGTGGCGGGCATGAGGGGGGATCGCAACGCCCAGCCTCTCGGCCAATGCCTCGAGTGTATGCGGCGCGGCCTGTCCCCAGAGCATCGCCGAAAGCAGGACCGTGTCCAGCACACGGTTCGGAAATTGCACGCCGGTGTCTTTCTCGGCCGCACGCAAAAGTCCCATGTCGAAGGGCGCGTTATGCGCGACCAGAACGGCCTCGTCGGTGAAATGGCGAAAAGAGGCGAGAACCTCGCGCAAAGCAGGGGCATCGGCGACATCCGCGTCCGTGATACCATGTATCGCGGAAGCCGCAGCTGGGATTGGCCGTCCCGGATTGACCAAGGTCTCGAAACGCTCGCCCGTCAAATGGCCGCCCATGATGCGCAATCCCGCGATCTGGACGATCCGGTCGGTCATCGCAAGACCGGTGGTCTCGGTATCGAAGACCACAAAGGTCAATTGTGAAAGCGTCTCGGCATCGGAGACGGCAGGCCGATAGGTCAGGTTGACCGGCAAGGCGCATTGACCGATGCCGGCGGGCAAGGGCATGAGAATGCGTCCGCCGTCGGATGTGGTTTCGGTCCAGAGCCCCGAGCCCAGTTCGACCGCAAGCAGCGCACCGCTGATACCGGGGCGATCCGCGTCAGGCCCCTCGTCGAGCCATTCATCCAGTTCCGCCATGCCGAGCGGAGCACCACTCCAATGCAGCGAAATCAGCGCCTCTTCCGGCTCGGCAAGAATATCCAGCACAGCCGCTCGGCCGGATCCGTCAAGCCGGTGCAGCAAATGCCCGAGCAGAGCGGCAAGCCCGCCCGCCTCGGCCTCGATGCAAAGATCATCGATCCGCCCCAGGCGCGCCCCTTCGATCGAGGCCGCGAGCGCCCGGGCTTCGACCTGCGCGCCGCTGGCCGGAGAGGTTTCGATATCTCGCAGCGCCGCGATGAGCGCCATTCCCTCGTCCTCGACCGCCTTGCGGACTGCGGGGGGCAGCGCCTCTTGGGCTGCACCCAGGATCGGAACCAGGGTCGCCGCATGACGGCGCAGGCGCTCGGTCGCGCGGGCGCGTTCCTGCTGTCCGGCGGGGCGGAGGATCAGCACCCGCTCGTTACCCACGGCCCGCATGGTCCCCGCCAGTCGATGACCAGCCAGCGTCATCACCGTGATCGCGGTCGCCCCGCCCGCGACCGCCAGACGCCGTTCGGCGGCTTTGAGTGCGCTTGGACGAATATGCCGCGACAGAGCGCAGCCCAGAACCATCCCGGATAGGGCCGATTTGGCAGCCGCGTTGAAAAAGATCACCCGCCCCCCGGCATCGATCATGAGGGCGGCGGCACCGATGTCGCCGAGGACGGCCTCGAGCATCTCCTTTTCTCGGACATGGGCGCGCGTCCGTGTTTCGACCGCCTCGGCAAGGGCCTGCTCGGACAGGTCGCGCGCCCTCGCCGCATCGCGGGCGGCCGGTCCAAGATCGGCAAGATAGCGGCCCTCGGCCTCTGCGGGCGGGGTTCCGGTGCGCAACCCCCCGGCAAGCGTTTCGATCGGGCGGGCGACATGTTCGTCAAAGAGATGCCAGACCCAGAGTACAAGCGGCAATATCCCGAAGAAACCCGTGGCCCCCGCCGCGATCAATGTCGCAAACAGGCCGGGCGTCGCGGCGTCGAGCCTTTGCCAAACCACAAGCAGCGCCGCCCCCAGAGCCAGGAGCACCCCGGCCAGCAACCCCGCGAAGATCAGAAAGATTCTGAGCCGCAAGGAAAGCCCGGTCATCACGGCACCCCAAGAAGGCGCGTCATCTCGGCCCGCAGCTCGGCCAGTTCGAAGGGCTTGGCGATGAAGCCGTCCGCGCCCAGAGCAAGCCCCTTGCGGCGCTCGAGCACCGAGCCGCGCGCCGTCATCATCAGGACGCGCACTTCCGCAAGCGCGGGATCGGCGCGCAGTTCTTCGACGATCTGGTAGCCCGAGATATCGGGCAGCATGATGTCAAGCAGCACCAGATCCGGGCGTTCTTCGCGAATGACCTTCAAGGCGCCGCCCCCCTCGGCGAGACGACGATGCGTATGGCCGTAGCGCGACACCAGGAACTCAAGCGCGGTCGCGATATTGTCCTCGTCCTCGATGATCAAGATGCGCGCCATCAGCCATTCTTTCGGCATATGGCCGCAAAGGCCGGATCGTCACCGCCCGGCTGCCAGGCGCTTTCCGCCTCGCCCGAGACCGCGCGCAGCCTCGCCCCCGCACAATCGAAATCCAGCGTCACGCGCCGCGTCGGCTGCCAGCGCTCGACAAAAAGAACATCGCCGCGCTGAAGCCCGGCCTCGCCCGGGCTGACGCTCGCACGGTCGATCACGGCAAAGCGGTTCACCATCGGAACGACGAAGGCCCAGGGCCGCCATGCCTTCCCCCCGCTTCCGGTCTGCAGAACCTCGACCGTATCGGGCAGTTGCGCCCGGACGCGGGAATACCAGCTATATTCGTTCCAGATCGTAAAGCCGAGCATCGAAATGCCGACAATGGCCGGCAGGATCCAGCCGGGAACCGCTGCTCCGGCCTTTCGCAACGCATGCATCGCGGCATATGCCGCCGCCGCCGCGCCAATGCCGACGGCGACCATCCCCAAAATATCCCATGCCATACCGCTCATCATCCAAGGGCTCCTTTTCCATGGCCGACGGCCGATTGCATGCTGCGCACGACGACAAAGGCGTCGCGAAGGTGGCTGCGCTCGAAATCCGGCAGATCGACGGGCGCAAGAAAATTATCGGGCTTCAATCCGGCCCGGACCCGGCGGGCCTGATGTTCCAGCCGGCGCGATTGGATCAGGTCATAGGCCGCGATCATATCCGCGGCACCCGAGGGCGACATCACCCCAGCCTCGCCCGCGGCGACCAGCCGCGCCCGGGTGTTGACCGCCGGGATCCCGCCCTGAAGCGCATAGATCCGGGCCAGATCGGTGATCGGGACAACGCCGTTCAGCTTCATGTCGATCTGGTTGCGATGCTCGCCCGAGCGGATCGTGGCAAAGCCCCCGATCAGCCCCAGTGGCGGGCGATGCTTGAGCGAATTCGCGATCATATGCGCGACAAAGATCGAGTTGCGGCGCGCCGCCCAAAGCGTTTCGGCCTGCAACTCGGCGAGCAGCGCGACATCGCCGCCAATGGCGCGCAGGTCGAACATGACACTTGCCAGCATCTGGGCCTCGGGACTCGGGCGCTGGATCCAACCCCGGAAATAGTCGCGCCAGATGCCGATCGGCTGCCGCCAGCGCGGGTTCGAAGCCATCATCTCGCCCGGGCAATAGACATAGCCCGCCGCGTTCAGCCCGTCGGTGACGATCCGCGCGAATTCACCGAACCAAGGATGATCGGGATCGGCGCCGGGAGCAAGGATCAGGCAGTTATCCTGGTCCGAGACACCGGTCTGTTCCTGCCGACCCTGACTGCCGCAGGCCGCCCAGAGCCAGGCGGCCGGGGGCGGTCCCAGGCGTTCTTCGGCCATGCGCAGCAGACGCCGCGTCACTGCATCGGCGACATCGGTGATCTGCCGGGTGATGACCTCCTGTCGCTGGCTGGCGGCGACGAGGCTGGCGAGCAATTCGGGAATGCGCGCGGTCGCGCGGCGCAGAGCGGCATCGTCGGGAGCCCCGGCGATCTCGCGCATCAGGACCGAGCCTAACACCGCCTGGACCCGGGCCAGATCCGTCTGCGTGATCATGCCGACAAAGCGTCCGGCCTCGGTGATCGGCAAATGACCGATGCCCCGCTCGGCCATCAGGTTCAGAACATCGGCCCCAAGGGCCTCCGGTCCCAGCGAGATCGGCCCGGAGGTCATGATCGTCGCGACCGGCGCCTGAGGGTCGCGCCCCTCGGCCACCACCTTGCCGCTGATGTCGCGCACCGTCACGATCCCCAGCAGCCTGCCATCCGGCGCGGTGACCCCGAGAGAAGAGATGCCAGCATCCCGCATCATCCGGGCGGCGGCGACGATCGGCTGTTCGGGCGCGCAAAAAACCGGCGGTCGGCTCAGCAGTTCCGCGACACGCAGATCGGCGAATTGCGCCCCCGCCTCGGACCGCGCGCGAGAGACGCCGCGATGAAAAAACCGCGCGAAGCTCGTGTTCGCGGCCATGAGGTGGCGGAACTCGACCGGCGGCAGCAGGAGGATCGTTCCCGACCGGCTGACCCTTGCCGACGTGGCAGCCAGACCGTCGCGCAAGAGCCCCCGCTCGCCGAAACTGTTCCCGCGGCCCAGCGAGGACACCGCCTCGCCGCCCGGTCCGGTGACCTCGACACCTGCGCTTTCGATCAGGTAGAGCCCGTCGAGCGGCTCGCCATGGCGATAGACGATCTCGCCCGCCTGCCATTCCCTGCGGCTGAAGAAACGGGCGACGCGCGCCAGCTCGTCCTGCGACAGGGCATCATAGGGATGAATCGTGGCTAGAAAGCTGCTGATCTGGTCCATTGCGATCATCCGGGGTTGGTCGCGCCCCGAGGGGCGCGACCGTTTTCGCTTCAGTGATGGGTGGCCGCACCGGCGCCGCGCGGGATCCGGATCGATTCGACCAGTTCCTGCACATGGACCGGGGGCTCCTCGGTTGCGTTCGAGACGACATAGGCCACGAGGAAGTTCAGCAGCGCGCCCACGACACCGAATGAAGCCGGAGCGATGCCAAAGAGCCAGGCTGCAGGCGTGTCGGGCAGCATGTTGGTCCCCGCGACGAAGAACCAGCCCTTATAGGTGAAGATATAGAGCAGGGTCGACAGAATACCCGCCAGCATCCCCCAGATCGCGCCATGCTTGTTCACGCGCTTCGAGAAGATGCCCATCATCAGCACCGGGAAGATCGAGCTGGCGGCAAGGCCAAAGGCCAGAGCCACGGTCTGCGCGGCAAAGCCCGGCGGGTTCAGACCCAAGAGCGTCGCCACAAGGATCGAGACCGCCATCGAGACGCGCGCCGCATTCAGCTCGGATTTCTCGCTGATATTCGGATTGATCGCGCCCTTGATCAGGTCATGGCTGACCGCCGACGAGATCGCCAGCAGCAGACCCGCCGCCGTCGACAGCGCCGCGGCCAGACCGCCGGCCGCGACAATGGCGATGACCCAGCCCGGCAGGTTGGCGATTTCCGGATTGGCCAGAACCATGATGTCATTGCTGACCGTCGGCAGTTCGTTGCCTTTCCAGCTCGCCGCATCGGCAGGCGCGTTCGGCAGTTTCGCGATACCCGCCGCGAGGGCTTCATCATAGGCCGTCTGCGCCGCGTCGATCGCGGCCTGATCGCTGCCCGCCTTTGCCGCGGCCAGAGCCTTGGCCTGAGCATCGGCACCATCATTGTAATACTGGATCAGGCCGTCGCCGTTCTTGTCGTCCCATTTCAGAAGACCGGTCTTGGCCCAGGTCCGCATCCAGTTCAGTTCCGGCTTCGATTCGATATCCGAAATCGAAACCGCAGGCTGCGAGAAGGTCTCGCCCGTCGCCGCGCCCGGCCACATGGTGGTCGAGAGGTTCAGACGCGCCATCGAGCCGACCGCCGGAGCGACGGTATAGAGCAGCGCGATGAAGACCAGCGCCCAGCCCGCCGAAGAGCGCGCATCCGAGACTTTCGGCACGGTGAAGAAGCGGATGATGACATGCGGCAGGCCCGCCGTGCCGATCATCAGCGCCAGAGTGAACATCACCATGTTCAGGGTCGAACCATTATGGGTCGTGTAGGCCTTGAAGCCCAGATCCGTCACCACCTGATCAAGCTTGGTCAGGAATTCGGTATTCGATCCGTCATGGGTGCCAAACAGGCCCAGCTGCGGCAGGAAATTGCCGGTCAGCGCCAACGAGATGAAGATCGCCGGGATGGTATAGGCGATGATCAGCACGATATATTGCGCGACCTGGGTATAGGTCACGCCCTTCATGCCGCCGAAAACGGCATAGGCAAAGACCACCGCCGCGCCGATCCAAAGGCCCGTCGATTTCGAGACTTCCAGATAGCGCGCGAAGGTGATGCCCACGCCCTCCATCTGGCCGATCACATAAGTGATCGAGATGATCAGCAGGCAGATCACGCCGATGATGCGGGCAGTCTGCGAGTAGAAGCGGTCGCCGATGAATTCCGGCACCGTGAACTTGCCGAACTTGCGCAGATAGGGCGCAAGCAGCATCGCCAGCAGCACGTAACCGCCGGTCCAGCCCATCAGATAGGTCGAGTTGTCATAGCCGGTGAAGGCGATGAGGCCGGCCATCGAGATGAAGGACGCCGCCGACATCCAGTCGGCCGCCGTCGCCATCCCGTTCATCACCGGATGCACGCCACGGTTCGCCGCGTAGAACTCCGCCGTCGAACCCGCGCGGGCCCAGAACGCAATGCCGAAATACAGGCAAAAGCTAAGCCCGATGACGATGAGGTTAAGGGTAAACTGATCCATGGCCTATTCCTCGACCCCGTGTTCGCGGTCGAGACGGTTCATCCGCGCCGCGTACCAGAAGATCAGCACGATAAAGGTCAGGATCGACCCTTGCTGGGCAAACCAGAAGCCCAGATCGGTCCCGCCTACCTTGATCCACGAAATCAACGGCCGCAGCAGGATGCCGAAGCCGTAAGACACAAGCGCCCAGATGACGAGGCACCATCCGATGATCCGGACATTGGCCTCCCAATAGGCATATTCGGGATGTTTCTCGCTCACTCCCCGTATCCTCCCTGTGATGAATGCGCCGCCTTTACGATGGCCCGACCTCGGCGGCTTCGGTCGGGTATTCGGGCAGGCGCGGGGCTCTCCTCTTCCGCCGCGCCTGCCCTATTCCGTCAGGTCCGGTTCATCCGGTTCTCGATCAATTCCTCGACGACGGCGGGTTCGGCCAAAGTCGAGATGTCGCCCAGGCTGCCATAGTCGTTCTCGGCGATCTTGCGCAGGATGCGGCGCATGATCTTGCCGGAACGGGTCTTGGGCAGGCCCGGAGCCCATTGGATCAGGTCGGGCTTGGCAATAGGCCCGATTTCGGTGCGGACCCAGGTCTCGAGCTCGCGCTTGAGCTCGTCGCTGGGATCGATCCCCTTCATCAGCGTGACATAGGCATAGATGCCCTGCCCTTTCAGATGATGCGGATAGCCCACGACCGCCGCCTCGGCGACCTTTTCATGGGCGACCAGGGCGGATTCCACCTCGGCCGTGCCCATGCGATGGCCCGAGACGTTGATCACGTCATCGACCCGGCCGGTGATCCAGTAATAGCCGTCCTCGTCGCGGCGGCAGCCGTCCCCGGTGAAGTAATAGCCGGGATATTGCTGGAAATAGGCTTCCATAAAGCGCTGGTGATCGCCCCAGAGCGTGCGCATCTGGCCCGGCCAGCTATCGGCGATGGCCAGCACGCCCTCGACTCCGTTGCCGGTCTGGATCTCGCCGCTTGCCGCGTCGAGCACCTCGGGCTTGACGCCAAAGAAGGGCAGCGTCGCCGAGCCGGGCTTGGTTTCGATCGCGCCGGGCAGGGAGGTGATCATATGGCCGCCGGTCTCGGTCTGCCACCAGGTGTCGACGATCGGGCAGCGGCCCTTGCCCACATGCTTGTCATACCAGACCCAGGCCTCGGGATTGATCGGCTCGCCCACGGTGCCAAGAACGCGCAGGCTGGACAGGTCGTGCTTGTCGACCCATTCCGGTCCCTGCCCCATCAGCGCGCGGACCGCCGTCGGCGCAGTGTAGAACTGGTTGACCTTATGCTTGTCGCAAACTTCCCAGAAGCGGCCTGCATCGGGCCAGGTCGGCACGCCCTCGAACATCAGCGTGGTTGCGCCATTCGCCAGCGGGCCATAGACGATATAGCTGTGCCCGGTGACCCAGCCGACATCGGCGGTGCACCAGAAGACGTCGCCTTCCTTGTAATCGAAGACATATTGATGCGTCATCGCGGCATAGACGAGGTAGCCGCCGGTCGAATGCACCACGCCCTTGGGCTTGCCGGTCGAACCCGAAGTATAGAGAATGAACAGAGGATCTTCGGCATGCATCGGCCGCGGCGGGCAGTCGGGGCTGACCTCCTCCATCAGCTTCAGCACATCGACATCGCGCCCGTCGATCCAGGTGGTCTGATCGCCCGTATGCTTGACCACAAGGCAACGCACCCGGTCCGAGCAATGCAGAAGTGCTGCATCGGTATTCGATTTCAGCGCGGTGCGACGGCCGCCCCGCGGTGCTGTATCGGCGGTGATCACCAGTTTCGCGCCGCAATCATTGATCCGGTTCGCCAGTGCATCCGGCGAGAAACCCGCGAAAACGATGGAGTGGATCGCGCCGATCCGGGCACAGGCCAGCATGGCATAGGCCGCCTCGGGGATCATCGGCATGTAGATCACGACCCGATCGCCCCGCATCACGCCTTGGCTCAAGAGCACATTGGCAAAACGGTTCACCTTGTCCGAAAGCTCGGCATAGGTGACATGGCGGGCGGGCGCCTTGGGGTCATCCGGTTCGAAGATGATCGCCGTCTGGTTCGCGCGCGCGGGCAAATGGCGGTCGATGCAATTCACCGAGGCGTTCAGAATGCCGTCCTCGAACCATTTGATCGAGACCTTGCCAAAGGTGAAATCGGTATGCTTCACAATCGAATAGGGGTGAATCCAGTCGAGCCGCCTGCCCTCGCGCGCCCAAAAACCCGCCGGATCCGAGACCGACTCGGCATAAAGCCGTCCATAATCCTCGGGCTTGAGCAACGCGTCCTCGAACCCTGGTGGAATGGGATGCTTCTGCATCGCTTCAATGGACATTACTGGCCTCCTCTTTACCGTCGCCGCAAACTGGCGGCACGCTTCCCCTCGCGCCGGACCAGTTATTCAAGAGAAGCTAATACATTGTCGCGGATATCGTAAACCTTTTTTTTCGAAAGGAAATTTTGTAAATTGCTTCACAATATAACGAGCCATCTTGTAAATAATTCACAGTCTGCAATGAAAAGAGCGGCGCAAAGATCTGCCTGTCTCATCGGGTGCGTCCGGCAGGGACCTTGCGCGTTGCACAGGCTTTGCGTCACCTCTGGCAGTGTTCCATGCTCGGTCACGGGAACCTGAGCTGGATAGGGATGCGGAATTTGGGATGTCGAGGCACTGCATGATGATCAAAAGCCCTTCCCGTCCTTTCAGTGCGATCGCAGTGGTGTCACTTGCACAGTTGCTTGGAACGTCACTCTGGTTCAGCGCAAACAGCGCCGGCGAAGATCTGTCCCGGGCGTGGAATGCCGGTGCTGCGGATATCGGCTGGCTGACAAACGCCGTTCAGGCGGGTTTCATCCTGGGAACGCTTGCCTTGGCTTTTTCGGGCATGGCGGACCGGTTTCGCGCAAGCACGATCTTTGTCGGGTCGGCTTTGGCTGGGGCAGTCTTCAATGTGGGATTTGCCTGGCTGGCCCAGGATGTCCTGTCGGGAAGCATCTTTCGCTTTCTTGTCGGGCTCAGCCTGGCGGGCATCTATCCCATAGGCATGAAGCTGATCGTGAGCTGGGAGCCCGATCGCACCGGCCAGGCGCTGGCCTTGCTGGTCGCCATGCTCACGCTTGGCACGGCCCTGCCGCATTTCCTGCGTTTCACCGGTTCGGGGCTTTCCTGGCGATGGATCATCACCTGCTCTTCCCTTCTGGCACTTCTGGGCGCCGCGCTTATTCAGAATCTGGGGACCGGGCCGCATCTTCCTTTGCGCAAGGCGGGCGAGGCGCATCAACCCAGACGTTTGGTTCTCGCGGCCCTCGGAATTCCCCGCTTCCGTGCCGCGGCGACCGGCTATTTCGGGCATATGTGGGAACTCTATTCCTTCTGGACGGTCGTCCCCCTCTTGCTGGCTGCCACAGGGCTGTCGGACGCTTTCCCCCTGTTGGGAGTCGCGGGGCTCTCCTTTTTCATCATTGCCGCGGGCGCGCTTGGCTGCTTGGCCGGCGGCGTGCTTTCGCGCCGGGTGGGCAGCGCAAGGGTCGCCTTGGGCGCCTTGGCGATCTCCGGTAGCTGCATCATCCTTTTCGCGCTGGCCTGGCAATCCCTTTCGCCCTTGGGATTGCTGGCACTCTTGTTGATCTGGGGCACCGCCGTTGTCGCGGATTCGCCTCAGTTCTCGGCCCTGTCCGCGCGCGCCTGCCCTTCGGATCTGGTCGGAGGCGCATTGGCCTTGCAGAACGCGATAGGTTTCACGATCACGATGGTTTCGATCTGGGCAGCGACGGCCGTAGTTGCGAAATTCGGGCCGTCGGCAGTTGCGATCCTCGCGCCCGGTCCCGTGCTCGGGCTATGGGGCTTTGCGCGGGCCATGCGGAACGGGGCCTGAACGAGAACCGTGAATCGGCCCTGGCACTCCGAAGCCTAGCGTCGCGATGACACGAACCGGTTCAGCGCATAAAGGCTCTGTTCGGTCACGCGTTCGATGACCGCGTCCTTTGACAGCTGGGGTTGAACCTTCTCTACGATCCGGGACAGCATTTTTGCCGCCCGTGCGATCACCAGGTCCTGCAGCGGCGACAGCAGGCGGTTTCCCAGCAGTGCGCGTGACCGCACGCCTTGACCGCGCAACCCGGTCAGCGCGACATAGCTCTCCAACAGGGATGAGGGCATGACCTGAACCTGCTTCAGACTTATTTCGACGGATTGCGCCCAATCCTCCCATTTATAGCGATGGCTGGGATGGGTTGGAGTGACGGCGATAAAGGGAGTCCTCAGGGCATCTGCGACGATTGCGCCATGCATGGCCTCGGTCACAAGGACATTTGCTCCGCGAATCCGAGAGATCAATTCCAGCGGCTCTGTCCGAGGATCCAGATAGGTCACGCCGGCGCGTGCACAGACCTGAGACCAATTGCCACGCGCAGCGCTTTCGAAATGCGGCATGAAAGCGGGTCCGACATTCACGGTAGCCACAGGCAGGTCAATCGCGCGCAAGAGAATGGCTGCGTCGGTCAGCGCGATTGACCGATCCAGGCCAAGCTTTTCGGCGGTCAAGGGCCCTCGCACCCAAGCGAAATTCCAAGTGCCATCCGAAATGTCGGGGACAGCGGTATAGCCGCCATAGCCGGACCCGATGACATGCTTGATCGCCTTGGCAGGGTAGTGATCCCAGATGATCGACCCGATGCCCAAGAACAACTCGCTCGGATCCTCGTCGAGAAAACCCGGCGGAAGCAGCCTTTGCCAGATGAACCTATTGATTTCGTCCCCGAAATTGGGTTGATCCCCTCGAAAATATGTCAGCCGCATGGCGGGAAAATCCTGTCTTCTTCAGTATGTCGCGGGAATCGGAGATGGCCGGGCACGGACAACATCGCGCCATCCCTCACCATGGATCGAAGGGGAGCGTAAAATCGCGACGCAAGGCATGGCTGACGCGGCGATAACGCAAGACATTGCGCGCAAATCTGCGTGGATGGGAAATCAGGTCTGTCCGAGGCGTCATGAGGCGGGCCAAATTCCCATTGCCGCTTGTCGATTGCGGGTTCCCGACGCGATAAACGGCCCCCGCGAAAGGCAGGCTCCCCAGAGGTTGGCCCTGTGTCGCAAGATCGTCATGAATGAAGACGTGGCTGCCCAGACGCCGCTTGATGGCCATCATGTCGGGACGCCCATCCTCCGTGAGGAACCGGCCCAGGAGCGCGCGACGGATGATATGAGAGGTGCCGCACAGCATATGGAAGCCGGGCTTTTCGAAGCACCAGGACCCGCCCCCCCAGACATAGCCGCGATCGATCGTCCAGCCGGGCGCGCCCAACTCTGCGGCCACGAATTCGGCAAGGCGCCGATGCACGAAATCGTCGAAATCCACGACCATGACAAAAGCGTCTTCGCCGACGCCCTCGAGTCCCGCATGAATGCGAAGCCCCTTGTCGCGACGAACTGCGTCGTAAAATCGCTCTTGCTCTCGGTTCCGGTCCGGCATCTCCGGCAATGGCAGGTTCACCCAGACGACGCGGGCGTTCAAAGGCATCACGGGCAGATCCGAGCCAGCATTGGCCACAACCACGCATTGCCAAGTCGATACGGTCTGGGCCGCCACCGATGCCAAGGTCTGGGCCAGACAAAATTGCACGGCCGTCCAGTCCTTGACCGAAGCGGGATGTCGAACGGGAATCACGAAGACGAGCGGTACGGTCATGGTAAGATCGGTCTCAACGGCTGTCTTCCCTATGATTTCCTGGCAATTGTCTGGCGCAAGGTCGTCACGCGGTTCCTCGCGACGAACAGCACGGTCAGGCCATAGGCCAAGACCCCACCCCCGATCTGCATCGCGACCAGAAGGCCAGGGCTGGCTGCGACCCCCTCGCGCAAGGCGATCAGCACGGCGGCCATCACCATGCAGCCCAAAATTGGGGCCAAAAATTGCGAGACATATCGGCCGAATGGCAGGTCGATCATGCGCCCCGCGGCGGCGGCGGCGACGGGCCAGACCACCCAGGTCTTTGCCGCAATCGCAACGACGACGACCGTCACGCCATAAGGAAACAGCGCGACAATAATCAATCCGGTCAGTATCTGCTGCAGGGTTTGATACCACATCCACCAATCCGCTCGACCTTTCGCCCGGATCAGCGCGGCCTGAAGAATGCCGATGCAACTGAGAAGGCCGATCGCGCAAAACGCCTGAAGCACGGATGTCGCCGCGTTCCACTGCCCGCCAAAGACCAGCGGAATAAGCTGACCGCCAACAATTCCGAGGCCTGTGAAAACCGGAAATGCCAGCAGCGCAGAGAGGAATGTGGTGGCAAGATAGGCCTCACGCAACTTGTCCGGCTCGGTCTGCATCGAGGACAGCAGCGGATAGGCCACGGCCGCCAGCGCCCCTGTCAGCACATCGTTGAGCATTTGAAAGATGCGCCTGGCAAACGAGAAGACACCGAGCGCAGTTGATCCCAGCAAGGCACCGATCAGCAGTTGATCAAGATTGATCGATGTGATCAGCCGGCTTCCCGACGCAAATCCGCCGAAGCCTGCCAGTTCGCGCAGCGCGCCTTTGTCAATCCGCCACGATGGGCGCCAGCGGATCGACCACCAACTGACAACGCAAACGACCATGGCGCCCGCGAGTTGCGAGGTGACCAAGGCCCATAGCCCATAGCCCAGTCCGAGCACGACGAGCGAAGCGAGCATCGACAGCACCGAAGATATCAACGTGCGCAAAGCCAGGCGGCGGAACTGCATCTGGCGGCTGAGCAGGGCCGAGGGCACGACGCTCCCAAGATCGGGGATCAGGCGCAGCGCAAGAACCGGCATCAACTGCCGCAGCATCGGGTCGCGCAGCAGAAAGGCCAGCGCCACCGCGATTCCATAGAGCCCCACTCCCCATAGCAGACACAACCAGAAGGTTGCGTTCAGATGCACGGGGCTCAGATCCACCCTTTGGACCAGGGCATCGCCAAAACCCGCTGGCGAAAACGCTCCGAGCAGGCCAATGATCGCGGCCGCCAAGGCAACATGTCCTAATTCCGCCGGCCCAATGACACGAGAGACGACCAGGAAGACGACGAGCCCCGCGGCCGCCGGCAACAATGCATTGATGCCCGACCAAAGCACCCCGGTGAAGGCGCGGCGCGCGCGCCCCGATTGGTAATGCGAGAGCGCGTCAGGAAAACTCTGCCCCATCCGATCAGCTTTCGATTGCCTGCGGCAATCCGTTTTCGACACCTTGGCAGGCGGGAGGGTCGAAAGACGCAAACTCCGTCCGGATGAAACGCAAACTCTCACTCCGGAGATTTTTGCTTTCCAGATTTTGGCGGATTTCCTTCACCACTCCTTCTCCGACGTGCATTTGGTAAGGAACACCTTCGCAAAGAGGAAAGGCATCATGAGTAATATCGCCGGATCCCGTCTGATGATTTCTCGCGACAATCCAACCGGAATTGCGCGGAATTTCATGACATTTCGGGCAAAAAGGTAGGAAAAGGCCCTGCGATATTTCGTTTGCATCGCTGCCGCCGCGTCTTTTTGGGATGTCGATGCAATCATTTTCAGTTTCAATGAAAACAGATATTTGCACCCTATCCTCTTTATCGTTCCTGGCGTATCCCAGTCGAGAGATTTGAAGAATATATTCACACCTTCCCCGGAACGGCTGTTCCGCTTCCACGAAATGGCCACGCGCGCGCCGGCCTTTTCGACCCTTAGCCAGAACATCCAGTCCTCGCCCGCATTGCGAAGAGATGTGTCAAAGCGAAGACTGCCGATCGCATTTCGCCGCATCACGACGGAAGAGGTATGGCAGGGACAATATTCGAAGAAGATGTCGCTCAGCGCGTGAGGTTCAAAGCCCCGAACCGGCCCGTGCTCATTCAGCAGTTCGGAAAGGCGTGACAGTTTCTGCCCCCCCTCGCGGAACAGAGGGATCTGGTCGGTATAGGCTTCGAAGAACCCAGGCCGTGAGGTGTCGCAGAAATAGAAGTCGTATCCGTACCGCAAGGCGTCGATGGCATCGCTGAGGTGGTGAGGTTCCCATTCGTCGTCTGAATCCAAAAACGCGACGAATTCTGCCTTACCCGCCCGATCGGCCGCATCCAGCCCGCTGTTGCGCGCCGCCCCCGGTCCGCCATTTCGCTGCTCGATCAAATGAAGCCTGACATGATCCGGCAGCACGATACCCGTCAGTTCCAACGCTGCCGGTCGCGGCGAATGATCGTCGACGACATAGACTTCGATCTGCAAATCCGCGATACCCGTCTGAGTGCCGACACTGCGCAACGCGCGGGCAAGAATTCCCGGACTTTCTTGAAAATACGGTATGATAACGTCCACTTGAGGCAAATCGAGATCTCCGCTTTCCAGGGATTCCGGTCGTTCCCGTGCCTGGAATCAGGCCATTCCAAGCCACTAGATGCCAGAAATTTCTAAGAAATCTGTTAACGGCCCTGATTGGCTGCAGCAGAACAGGCTGACCTGTCGCGTGATCCCGAAAGGCAGTTAATTGCTGTCGTGGCAAAGGACAAAAATGAGCAAGGGGACGAAATCTCCGGGTTACGGCGGAGTGCAAGGAGCAGCCGGGTATGCCTCGTCGTTGCCAAAGGATTGGCGGCTTGGGCCACGTGATCGGCCCAGCCGTAGGGCGGCAGAAAGCCGAGGCAGAAGAATTGCCGAGTTGCTTCGGTATTCTTCGTACAATCAGCTTCAAATGACCTTGGAGCGGCTAGAGGGCTAGCTCAGAGTTCGGACATTTTGTGCGACATCGCCCACAAGCCGGAGACGATTCCTGGGACGCAACATTTCGAACATGAAAGAGCGTCACGGTTGAAGACCCCAGCGCCGCGGGTGGCGGCGCCGGGGCAAGGTGATCAGAACTGGATCGAGCGCGCCAAGCCAGTTTTCTCGAGCGGCGGCGCGAATTTGGTCAGTTCGATGCCCTCGACGGCGGATTTGTATTCATCCGCACTGGGTGTGCGGCCAAGGATCGCGGAGAGAACCACGACCGGGGTCGACGCGAGCAGGGATTCACCCTTCTTCTCGGCAGTGTCTTCCACGACGCGACCTTGGAACAGACGCGTCGAGGTGGCCAGAACCGTGTCGCCCTTTTCGGCTTTCTCTTGGTTGCCCATGCAGAGATTGCAGCCGGGGCGCTCAAGATAAAGAATATTCTCGTACTCGGTGCGGTTGGTGGTCTTGGGCTTCAGATCGTCGAACTCGAAGCCCGAGTACTTCTGCAGGATCTCCCAGTCACCCTCGGCCTTCAACTCGTCGATGATGTTATAGGTCGGGGCCGCGACGATCAGAGGCGCGTTGAATTCGACCTTGCCGGTGGCTTTCTCGAGGTTCTTCAGCATCTGCGCGACGATCTTGATGTCGCCCTTGTGCACCATGCAGGAGCCGACGAAGCCCAGATCGACCTTTTTCGTGCCGCCGTAATAGGAGACCGGGCGGATCGTGTCATGGGTGTAGCGCTTGGAGACATCGGCGTTGTTCACGTCCGGGTCGGCGATCATCGGCTCGTCGATCAGGTCCAGATCCACGACGACCTCGGCGAAGTATTTCGCGTTGGCATCGGGGGCCAGCGCCGGTTTCTCGCCCGAGCGGATCTCGTTGATGCGGGCATCTGCCTTGGCGATCAGCCCGGCCAGCGTGCCAGCGGCATTGTCCATGCCCTTGTCGATCATGATCTGGATGCGCGATTTGGCGATTTCCAGCGACTCGATCAGGGTGTCGTCCTGCGAAATGCAGATCGACGCCTTGGCCTTCATCTCGGCGGTCCAGTCGGTGAAGGTGAAGGCTTGGTCGGCCAGCAACGTGCCGATATGGACCTCGATCACGCGGCCCTGGAAGACGTTGTCGCCGCATTGCTTCAGCATCTGTGCCTGCGTTGCGTGGACCACGTCGCGGAAGTCCATATGCGGCTGCATCGTGCCCTTGAAGGTCACTTTCACCGATTGCGGGATCGGCATGGTCGCCTCGCCCGTGGCCAGAGCCAGCGCCACCGTGCCCGAATCCGCGCCGAAGGCCACGCCTTTCGACATGCGGGTATGGCTGTCGCCGCCGACGATGATCGCCCAATCATCCACGGTGATGTCGTTCAGAACCTTGTGGATCACGTCCGTCATCGAGTGATAGACGCCTTTCGGGTCGCGCGCCGTGATCACGCCGAAATTATTCATGAAATTCATGAGTTTCGGAATGTTGACCTGCGCCTTCTTGTCCCAAACCGAGGCGGTGTGGCAACCCGACTGGTAGGCGCCATCGACGATCGGCGAGATGACGGTTGCCGCCATCGCCTCAAGTTCCTGCGCGGTCATCAGACCGGTCGTGTCCTGCGAGCCGACGATATTGACGCGCACGCGCACGTCCGAACCGGCATGCAGCACCTTGCCGCCCAGCACGCCCACGGCATTGCGGTTGAAGATCTTTTCGACAGCGGTCAAGCCTTGACCTTCGACCGAGATTTCCTTGTTCGGGGCAAAGACCGGGGTCGGCTCGATGCCGAGGGTCTGGGCCGCATAGGTTTGCAGCTTCTTGCCGAAGACGATGGCATAGGAACCACCGGCCTTCATGAACTCGACCTTCTGGGGGGTGAAGGCCGAAGCGATATCGACAAGTTCCTTGCCCGCTTCGTCGCAAAGCTTCTTGTTCTTGGCGTCGATGGTCAGGACGGTGCCGGTCTCGACCGAATAGGTCTGTTCAAGGATCGGATTGCCGTCATTGTTCAGGATCGGCTTGCCGTCCTCATCGGTCTTTTTGACCCAGTTTTTCAGGTTCAGGCCGATACCGCCGGTCACGTCCACGGTCGTGGCGAAGATCGGCGAGATGCCGTTCGTGCCCGCAACCACGGGGGCGATGTTGACGAAGGGCACATAGGGGCTGGCCTGCTTACCGGCCCAGAGTGCCACGTTGTTCACGCCCGACATGCGCGAGGAACCCACGCCCATCGTGCCTTTTTCTGCGATCAGCATGACGCGCTTGCCCGGATGCTGGGCTTGCAGCGCCTGAATTTCGGCCTGAGCCGCGGGCGAGATCATGCATTTGCCGTGCAATTCGCGGTCCGAGCGCGAATGCGCCTGATTGCCGGGCGAGAGCAGGTCGGTCGAGATATCGCCTTCGGCGGCGATATAGGTCACGACCTTGATTTCGTCCTCGACCGCCGGAAGCTTGGTGAAGAACTCGGCCTTGGCATAGCTCTCCAGCACCTCCTTGGCGACGGCATTGCCAGCCTTATAGGCATCGCCCAGACGGGCCATGTCGGCGTCGTAAAGGAACACTTGGGTTTTCAGCACGTCGCCGGCCTGCGCGGAGATGGCGGCATCCGCACCCAGCGCGAGGTCCAGCAGAACCTCGACCGAGGGGCCGCCCTTCATGTGCGACAGCAGCTCAAACGCGAAATCCGGGGTGATCTCGGCGACAATGGCGTCACCCAGAATGATCCGCTTGAGGAATTGCGCCTTGACGCCTGCGGCGCTGGTCGTGCCCGGCAGGGTGTTATAGATGAAGAATTGCAGCGAGTCCTTGCGGTGTTCGTTTCCGGCATCCTCGATCTGGGTGATCAGCTCGGCCACCAGCGCGCCGTCGTCGATGGGCTTGGGATGCAGACCTTCGCCTTTGCGGGTTTCGATCTCGGTTAGGTAGTCGGTGTACAAGCTCATGACGATCCCTGGGTAGCAATGCTGGAATAAGCTGGAAAAGCGGGCCGGGAGAAGCTCCGGCGCGCAAGGTCAAGCTAATTGTATGCGGCAGTATACCAACCGTAGATTGGTATCAAGAGGCTGCGACGGCGGGCAAAATCACGGTGATCTGACGTCATTCCGCCAAGGCCCCTGGCGCGGTGGGAATGACGGGGCAGCCAGCGGCTCGTGTCGATGGAAATTGTCGCAAGGCTTTTTCGCCTCCAGATTCACCAAGCGCATTCAGTACGTAAAAGCTGCGGCATAGTTCCTCACCTACCCGCTACCGAGCCACGAAGCGACTAAAACCAGGCGCTGAAGCAGCGTGACGCTTTGCTGATCTGACTGGGACAAGGACATGCCCTGGCGCACCAACTCACGCTGGCATGAGCAGGTGGCACGTGTTCACCAGCCCGGAAAGCGATGAAGGCCGGCTTTGCCTCCCATTGCGCGAAACATGCCTAGGCTTTGCGCATCACCACGCTCCCTTCTTTCAGGAGAGGGTTCTCGCGGCGCAATTCCGGCAGTCCTACTGTCTCAGCCTTCTGTCGGTGCAAAGCGTCAGTAGAACCCGCAGCCTCAAGCGCGAGCCGCCAGCCCTTCATTTGCGACGAAGTGAGTGGCCCTGGCTCCAGCGCGACGCTGGCCCGAGTTGCACCCTCCTTTGACTTGCCGCGACCGCCTGTTCCCCGGACCCTGCCCTGATCCGGCAACGTGATCCTGTGCCAGTATGGATCCATTGTCCCGAGAGTAAACTAACCACCGGCCCAGGAACACGGGGCAAGATCACCGAAGGGCCAGCAGTCGCGACTAGGCCGGAACCCGCGAAATATCTGCCATGGCCACTCCTTCTGTTGTGGCGACTTTCAAGCAACCGCCCCGAAGCCAGAAATACAATTGGGCAGAGAGGGCACCGAAAAACCCCGCCTTTCAGAGCGCAGGGTCGGGAATGCTTCGCATCCCCAGATATTCCGGCACCGCAAAAGGCTTGCATCGCATCAGGACGCGCAGAAAATCCGTCGACCAGATAGTGACATCGGTTTTCTTCACGATCTCCAGACATGCCGCATGCCGTCTTTTGCGTTCGGCCAAAGGCATGTCGAACGCGGCGGCAATGGCCGCCGAGACTTCCTCGACATCGTAGGGGTTGATCTGCAGCGCCTCGGTCATGTCCTCCGCGGCGCCTGCAAAGCGCGACAAGAGCAGCACGCCCGGATTCTCGGGATCCTGCGCCGCGACATATTCCTTGGCGACAAGGTTCATCCCATCCGCATAGGACGTCACAAGACAGGCCCGCGCCTTGCGATACAGCCGTGCAAGCTCGGCCCTCGGCACCGCGCGATGGATATAGCGGATCGGGGTCCAGTCGAGTTCCGCGAAAGCCCCGTTCACATGGCCCGCGATTTCCTCGAGTTCGCGGGTAATGTCCTGATAGGCGCGCACCTGCTGGCGGGTCGGGGGCGCGATCTGAACGAGACAGGGGCGCACGCCCTCGGGCCGGGTTTCCAGATAGCGCGCGAAGGCCCGAAAGCGGTTCGGCAGACCCTTCGAGTAATCCAGCCGGTCAACGCCGATGATGTAACTGCCCGGCTCTTCGCGCCCGAATGGATTGACCGCCTCTTGGGCGGCATCTGCCGCAAAGCCCTTGGTATCAATTCCGATCGGAAAGGAACGAACCGAGGTGAATCTGTCGAGAAACTTGATGCTGCCATCCGGCATGAACTCGGCCCGAGGGTCCGCCCGATACATTTCCAGGCAACGTGCGACATCGCTGCGGGTCTGAAGCCCGACCAGATCGTAATGCGCAAGATCGTCGGCAAAGCGCTCGGGCTGAGACAAGACCGAGAGATCTCCAAGCGCGGGAAAGGGAATGTGCAGAAAGAACCCGATCCGATTGCGCAAGCCCCGCGCGCGCATCTCGGTGGCAAGCGGCAGAAAATGGTAGTCATGGACCCAGATGAGATCCTCGGGCTCGGCGATCCTGCTGACGATCCTTGCGATACGCGCATTCACTGCGCGATAGCTTGTCTCATATTCCGATCGCATCTCGACCAGATCGCCGCGCCGGTGGCAAAGCGGCCAGAGCACCGAATTCGCGTAGCCAAGGTAGTAATTATTCTGCTCTTCCTCTGTCAGCCGAAAGGCCAGCCGCTGATAGGGGCTGGTTCCGAGTTCCTCAAGGCTGTCATCTCCGTCACCGGGATCGGGGTGAGCGCCGATCCATATTCCTCCAGAGCAACCCAGGGCGTCATGCAATGCGACGACAAGCCCGCCTGAAATGCTTTCACCCATGGGAATGCGATTTGAAATGACGATCAACCGCCCTGCCATCGTAACCTCGAAATGGAAATGCGTCGCTGACCGGACGCATCAATAGAACCCCCGGTTGCGTGGATTGTTCCTGAAATCGCGCCGTGGGTGCCCGGTTTTGCGGATCCGGTTCGAGCACCTTGCGCAGCATTTCGGTGATGGACCCCACGTTTGATCGTGACCGAAACGCTGGTCGGGACGCGTCCGGAAACCCGGACTTCCGATCATTGCAGCATTCAGATCTGAAACCGGCACATCCCCGCCGCAAGGTCTCACGTTAGCTTGAGACAGCGAAACATCACCGGCGGGGACGGGTTTATCCTTCATCTGCAACAAGCTGGAGGATCTGAAATGGATCACGCATCGCATCAACGACTGTCCGAAACCGAACTGACCGATGCTGTTCTCTCGGGTGCGACGATCTATGGGCCCGATGACGAGACCGTTGGCACCGTCTCGCATCTTCATGGCATGGGATCCAGCGCCGAGGTGATCCTCGATGTCGGGGGTTTTCTGGGCATCGGAGCGAAACCCGTGGCGATACGTGTCGGTGAGATCGACTTCATGCGCGATCAGGACGGCACCGTTCACGGCGTGACGACCAAGACCAAGGAGGCGCTGAAAGCGCTGCCCGAGCATCATCACTGACGGTTCCGGCGTCGCCGCAAGGCGGCGCCAACCCCATCGAAGGAGATGGCACAATGCCAGCCAAGTCGAAAGCCCAGCAGAAAGCGGCCGGAGCGGCGCTCTCGGCCAAGCGCGGCGAGACCAAGAAAAGCGAGCTGCGCGGCGCATCCAAGGACATGTACGAGTCGATGTCCGAAAACCAGCTCGAGGATTTTGCCAGCACGAAGCGGAAAGGCAAACCCGAGCATGTCAAGAAGTAGTGCCCGCCGCCTGCCCTCGTTGAGCATAGCCAAAGACCGGCCCCTGCAGCCAGAATGATCAGACCAGCGATTAAGCTGTTGAAGACCGCGCGTCCCCCGCGTCAACATGGCGACCGAGGAACCGAGAGGCCGGAATGATCTTTGACACGCATCTTCACCTGATCGCACGCAACCGCCTGAGCTATCCGTGGCTGGCAAATGTCAACAGACTTGATCGGGATTGGAGCTACGCGGAATATGAAACCGTCGCGCAGCGGCTTGGCATTACCGACGTGCTGCATATGGAGGTGGATGTCGCCGAGGCCGATATCGACGCCGAAACCGCCTATATTGCAGAATTGATGGCCCGGCCCGGCTCATTGATCCGTGGTGCGATCAGCGCGGCCCGTCCCGAATCCCCGAATTTCGAAAGCTGGCTTGAGCGGCTCGACCGACGGGTCGTCAAAGGCCTGCGCCGCGTTCTGCATGTGATGCCGGACGAGTTGTCCCAAGCCCCGGCCTTTCGCGAGAATATCCGCCGATTGGGGGCCGCGGGCCTGCCCTTTGACATGTGTCTTCTGGCACGGCAATTGCACCTGGGCATCGCGCTTGCGGATGCGGCGCCCGACACGGTGCTGGTTCTGGATCATTGCGGCGTGCCGGACATTGCCGGTGGTGCCCATGAGAGCTGGGCAGAGGCAATGGCGCAGCTTGCCCTTCGCCCCAATGTCCATGTCAAGCTTTCGGGCATCACCGCCTATGCGACGGCAGATTGGACGCTCGAAACGTTGCGGCCCTGGGTCTCTCAGGTCATCGACTGCTTCGGACCCGCGCGCATCGTCTGGGGCTCGGACAGCCCGGTCTGCACGCTGCACTCCAATCTCGCCGAATGGGTCGGTGCGACCCATGCCCTGCTGGCGGATTTTTCGGCCGAGGAGCGGGCGTTGATACTGCATCGGAATGCGCGACGGATCTGGAATATCGAGGCTCCGCCGACCGGCGGCTAGATCTCGTCGAGGCGGGACAGGACCTTTTGCAGCAACCCGTTCAAGGCGGCCAATTCATCAGGCGTGATATTGATGAACGAGGCCGCCAAAATCCTTTCGGCCTGTTCCAGCGCCGCCTGCCGCATCCGATCGCCTTCGGCCGTCAGCGTCACCTCGGTCACGCGGCCATCGCTGGGGCTGACACGGGTCGTCACCATGCCGTCAGCGGCCAGACGCTGCACCACCTTTGTCGCCGTGTTCAGCCGCATCACGCTATGTTCCGCGATCTGCGACACGCTGAGATATTCCTCTTCGTAAAGCGAGATCAGCACCCGCCAGCGCGGCATGTCCAGACCGATCGGTTTCAGCCGCCGTTCCAGCACCTGCACATAGCGCGCATTCACGCGCGAGATCCAGTAGAAGGGCCAGTTCTTCTTCATGTGCTTGACCTGACCCGAGATCATCTCGGGGGAGGCGCGGTGGACGGCATTCGGCTCGGTCATCGAAAGGCTTTTCCTGAAACATGCGCGCCTGCGCGGGATGAGATCACGCTACGGGCTGGGCAGGCTCCGGACAAGCCGGGGCGCGGGGGTCGAGCGCGCGGATCTTGGCGACGGCGCCGTTCTTCTGGGGCAGGAACTCGATGAAGAGCCCATCGGGCAAGAGCATCCAATGCGGGCCCTTTTCGGTCGAGCGCGCACCGAAAGCCTTGGCCCCTTCGATCGCGGCGGGAACATCCTCGCAGACGATGCCGAGATGCCCGAAACGGCCCTCATTGCCGTCGAAACCGGCATCCTCGATCAGTTGGACGCCGCCCAGCAGCCAGACCTGACGCGGATGTTCCGGGTTGCCATCGACCTGGGTCACCGTCATGCCCAGGACCTCTCGAAAGAAATCCGCGACGGGCTTGATCTCGCGCACGCGGAAGGCGGAATGTTCGACATAGGCATGGGTGGCGGGCATTGCGGGCGTTTCCTTCATTGTCATTGATCACGCTCGCGGCGGGCGCGTCGCGCGGGGGTGTCGGCATCGTTCAGGCGGGTGAAGACTTTTTCCAGAAGCTCGTTCAGCCCCGCCAACTCGTCCGTGGCCTCGACGGTGAAGGCGCGGGCAAAGACCGCCTCGGCCTGCGCGCGGGCCAGCCGGCGGATGCGGTCGCCCTCGTCGGTCAGGCGCACCTCGGTGACGCGGGCATCGCTGGCGCGGGGCTGGGTCGTCACCATGCCATCCGCGACAAGGCGCTGCACGATCTTGGTCGTGGTGCTGAGCTTCAGCACCGCATATTCCGCAATTTCAGAGACGCTCAGCAGATCGTCCTCATGCAGCGACATCAGCACCCGCCAGCGCGAGACGTCCAGATCAAGATGCTTCAGCCGGGCTTGCAGCGTCTCAGCATAGCGCTGGTTCACGCGCGAGATCCAGTAAAACGGCCATTGCGGCCGCATCCGCCCCTCGCCCAGCAGGTTCGCGGGGCCGGAATCCTCGGACGGCACATCTTCGGGGGCGCGCATCGGCACGGGCTCCTGCTGGTAACTCTCCGTATCTGCGGCAGAACTTGCGACGGACAGAGGGATAAATTTGGATTTGCATGAATTGGCATGTAATTCAACCATTCGTTTCGGTATGACGGCAGAGAAAGGTGCTGCGAGGGGGATGGCGTGGAGTTCAAGGGGCTGACCTATTTTCTGGCGGTAGCCGAAGAACTGCATTTCGGTCGTGCGGCGGCGCGGCTCGACATGGCGCAGCCGCCGCTGTCGCGCCAGATCGCGTCGCTCGAGGCGGAACTGGGCGTGCAGCTTTTCGACCGCAGCCGCAGCCAGATCCGGCTGACACAGGCCGGCGAGGTGTTTCGCGATCATGCCCGAGACATCCTCGAACGCCTAGATGCGGCCCGGCGCGATACCCGCGCAGTGGGGCTGGGCGGCGCGGGGCGGCTGAGGATTGCCTTTGTCGGCTCGGCCTCGCATGGGGTGCTGCCGACGCTGATCAAGTCCTTTCGGTCCTTCTACCCTGATGTCGAACTGGCGCTGTCGGCGATGAACAATGCCGAACTGCACCGGGCACTCATTAGCCGCGAGATCGACATTGCTGTCGCCCGCCCTGAACTGGTCGATGACGAATTCCGCCGCGAGCTTCTCTGCCACGAGCGGCTGATCCTCGCGCTACCGGACAATTCGCCGCTGGCGAGCCTGTCCAAGATCCGATTGGCCGATCTGGCGGCGCAGACCTTCGTCCTTTACCCGCGCCGCCCGCGTCCGAGCTATGCCGATGTGATCCTTGGGCTATGCCAGCGCGCGGGGTTCACGCCCGCCAAGCTGGAATTGACTCAGGATTTCCAAAGCGCGATCAGTCTGGTTTCGGTCGGCGTGGGGGTCTCGGTCGTGCCGGAATCGGTGGCGCGGACCCAAAGGCCCGGCGTGATCTATCGCGATTATGAGGGGGAAAATCCGGGCACGGCGCTGACCGTCCATGCCCGGCTCGACAATCGCGCGCCGCAGGTGGTGAATTTCCTTGAGATCACAAGGAAATTCGCGCGCAACCCGCTCAGGCCGCCTGCGGGCGGGGATCGTCCCTGAACTCGGTCGCAAGGACCGAGGGCCGCGCCGCAAAGCCCGCATGCCATTCCGCCAGACGGGGGCGCGACTTACGCCAATCTTCCACCCCGAAGCGAAAATCGAGATAGCTCAGCGCAACCCCGATGCTGAGATGGCCGATATCGAAGGGGCGTGCGGCCAGCGCGGGCGCGTGCCCTTCAAGCCAATCCGCGACACGGTTCAGCTTGCTGCGATAGGCGGCGATCATCTGCTCGGAACGCTGCTCTTCGGGACGCAACCGCGCCTCGACCAGCCAAGGCAGGGCCACATCCAGAAGGCCGGTCCCCAGGGCCTCGTCGCGTTCGGCCATCGGGTCTTCGGGGAAGAGCACCGGGCCGGTTCCGTTGCGGTCCGCCCAGCGGCAGATCACATGGCTGTCAAACAGGACTTGGCCGTCCTCAAGCTCCAGCGTCGGGATTTTCGACAGCGGATTGACCTGCATCAGCCCCTCATGCGGGATCATCGGATCGGCATGGGTGCGAATGGTGCGGACCTGTCCGGCAAGGCCCTTTTCATGTAGCGCGACCATGACCTTGCGGACATAGGGAGAGCGCGGCGACCAGTGCAATAGCGGCATGGGTCAGGCCTTTCGCGTCATGGCGGCAAGGGCGTCTTCGTTGATGTCGACCCCCAGCCCCGGCCCCGTCGGGCAATGGATATGGAAGTCCTTGAAGGTGATCGGCTCGCGCAAGAGATCGGTCTTGACGATGCGCGGGCCGAAATGCTCGCAACCCCATTCCAGCGTCGGCAGGGTCGAGAAAACGGCCAGATGCGCCGCAGCCCCCAGACCCGTTTCCAAGAGGCAGCCGCCGTAAAGCTCCATCCCGCAGGCCTGCGCGGTTCCGGCAGCGCGCTTCAACTCCATCAGACCGCCGCTTTTCACCAGCTTCAGCGAATAGACGCTGCCCGCGCCCGAGGTCGCATTGGCGACGATTTCCGCGCCGGTAAAGGCGGCTTCATCGGTCATGATCGGAATGGAACTGCGGGCTGCGATGCGGCCGGTGGCTTCCAGCAGGCCCGGACGCAGGGGTTGTTCGATCAGCACGATGCCCAGTTCCGCCATGCGCGGGAGGTAGCGGATCGCGGTCGCCTCGGACCAGGCCTGATTGACGTCGCAGACGATCTCGCAGCCCGGCAGAGCCTCGGTGATGCGGGTCAGGCGCGCCATGTCGTCGGCGGGGGAATGGAAACCGAGCTTGATCTTGAAGCGGCGATGCTCGCGGGCGGAGAGCTTGCCCTTGGCTTCCTCGATCTCCTGATCGGCGTCACCCGAGGCAAGCGCCCAGAGAACCTCGATCCGGTCCCGCAATGCGCCGCCAAGGAACAGGCTTGTGGGGAGGCCCAGAGATTTCCCGGCGGCGTCGAACAGCGCGCTGTCGACCGCGCCGCGCGCGGCATTGTTGCGACTGGCGGCCTTTTTCATCGCCAGCAGGTTCGCCTCGAAATCCAGCGCATTCCGGCCCAGAATGGCGGGGGCGAGGTAGGCGTCGATATTGGCCTTGATCGCCTCGACGCTTTCCTCGGCCCAGCGGGGACCGCCCAAGGTCGCGGCCTCGCCATAACCGACCGTGCCATCGGCCAGTTCGGCGCGCACGATCACATAGGACTGGAAGGTCACCTCGGTATTCGAGAGCCGGTGGCGGCGGGTCGTCGGCAGATCGACGATCACGGGTTCGATCCGGGTGATGTCGCGGCCGAGGCGGTGATCCGCGCGCTCGGCAGGAGACAGGCCAGAAATGCCCGGCACGTTCATCGCAATCTTCCTTTCGTCCTGAAAATTGCCGCGCCCTGGTCCGGGCGCGGCCCTGGCCGATTATTCGGCGGCCATGCGCTGCGCCTCGGCGCGGGGCAGGATGAAGTCGAATTCCAGCACCAAGTCGGTATCCGCGCCTTCCGGGGCCTTGCGGAACTCTCCGATCAGCTCTTCCTTGACGGCGAAAACCGAGTCGTCGTCCAGATGCGCGCTGCTCGAGTCGTAGATCTGCGAGATCAGCGGGCGGAAGCCCTCGCGGTTGACCATCATATGGATATGGCCAGGGCGCATGCAGTGATGGCCCATATAGCGGATCAGCTCGCCCGCGGTCTCGTCGCCGGGGATCGGATAGGGCACGGGGCGGATCGCGCGGAAGGCGTAATGACCGTTCTCGTCGGATTCGAACCGGCCGCGCAGGTTGTAGTCGGGCTGCTCGGGGTCGTGGTTTTCATAAAGACCGTTCGGCGCGTCCTCCCAGACGTCGATGATGGCGCCGACGATGGGATTGCCATCGGTGTCGCGGACATGGCCCTCGACCAGAACGGATTCCTCGCCATCGAAATGCTTCTGAACGGTCGAGGCACCTTTCGGCATGACCGGCGCATTCTCGCGGAAGAAGGGCCCAAGCACGGTCGAGGTGGTCTCGTTGCCCGCGACCGGGTTCGACAGCATGTCCACCAGAACTTCGACGCCAAGGATATCGGCCAGCAGGATGAATTCCTGACGCTTGTGGCTGCACATCGCGCCGGCGCGGCCAAGATAGTCGCAGGCCGCCATGAATTCGGCATGGCTCAGGTTCACGTCCTTGCAGAAGCCGTGCAGGTGGCGGATCAGGCTTTCCATGATCTGGCGCTGGCGGGGTTCGATCGGGGCGTGCTTGCCGAGCGAGGCGATGACGGTCTCGGTGACGTTGTCGATGGTGACATGGCTCATGTGGTTCTCCTCCTTCTTGACTTACGGGGCGATGCCCTGCTGTCGATGCTGTAATATTGGCATCCCGCGCGCGGCATCTGCCAGATCTGCGGCGGGTATCATGCGATACCCCGGCCAGGCCGCCGCATGGCCGGGATAGGGATCAGGCTGCGGGTTCCGTCGCCATGCCCATGTCGCGCAGCCGCTCGACAAAGGCGCCAAGGCGGGCCTTGCGATAGGCCGGAACATCCATGCTGCTGTAATCAAGGAACCCCGCGCCGGTCTTCAGGCCGATGCGGCCTTCTTCCATGTTGCGGGTGACGACTTCGGGCGCAGCATAGCGGTCGTCCTGCATCGCATCCGACAGGTAGCGGCTGGCATGGTGCAGGATGTCGCCGCCGCCCCAGTCGATGAATTCCAGGAGTCCCAGAACCGAGAAGCGGAAGCCGAAGCCGTATTTCGCGGCCTTTTCGATATCCTCGACCGAGGCGACGCCCTCTTCGACCAGACGCGCGGCCTCATTCATCGCCACCGTCTGCATGCGCGGCACGATGAAGCCCGGCCGCGCGGCGCAGGTCACGGGAACCTTGCCCACCGATTCCAGCAGTTCCGTCATCCGCCGCGTGGCCTCGTCCGAGGTGTCGCGGCCCGGAGAAAGCTCGACCAGCGGCACGATGAACGCCGGGTTCAGCCAATGCGCGTTCAGGAAACGCCCGGTATTGCGCACCGCCGTGGACAGGTCATCGACCAGGATCGTCGATGTGGTCGAGGCGATGATCGCATCGTCCCGGCACAGGGCGGATGCTTCGCGCAGCGCCTCGCGCTTGAGGTCGAGGATCTCGGGGAATCCCTCGAAGATCACATCCGCTTCGGCCAAGGCCTCGGCGGCGCCCGATTTCGGCACGATCTGGATCTGATCGAGAATGCGGGGAATGGCCCCCGCATCCGCGAACATGCCCAGTTCATGGAGCATGGTCAGCGTCTGGTGGATTTCCTGTCGGGCCTCGGCAGCCAGAGCGGTGAAATCGGCCTCGGGTCGGGTCTTGAAGTCGATCAGCGCGACCGGATGCCCGGCATAGGCAAAGACGATGGCGATGCCGCGCCCCATCCTGCCTGCGCCAAGCGCCGCGATGGTTTGCTTTGCCGCGCTCATGCGGCAAAGCCCGATTGCATGGTCTCGCGCAGTTCCTCGCGGCTGAGGGTATCAAGACCCACGGCGGCCAGCGGGCGACCGGTCTGCATGAAATCCTCGTTGCAGATCGAGCCGCCGATGGCCAGAAGCCCCTCGGCGACCGGGACCGAAACCCCCGCCATGCGCGCGGCCGAAACCAGCAGCGACAGGCCGTAGCGCACATCCTCCAGCATGTAGCGATGCTCGGTCAGAACGATCTTTTCGCGCCAGTCGCCGGAATCGGTCAGGTCGGAATGCGCCTTCCGGCCATACATCCATTCATCGCCGTCCTGATTGTAGTGATCGGCCAGCGGGAAATGCGGCGCCCCGTAACCCAAGGCCTCGCGGACCTTGACGCGCTCGGCATCCAGCGCATCGGTGACGCGGCGGATCGCGGGCTGCGTGCCTTCGTTATGGATGTCCCATGCCGGGAAATGTTCAAGCGGCCCCGCGTTCATGGTGATCAGCGGCGGGTGGATGATCGGACCGGCATTCATCAGCGCACCGGACAGCGCATCGCCGCAGGCCTCGACCGCACCGGGGAAAGCACGACCGATGATCTCGATCGCATGATCCTCGAGCGACAGCGGGAACACGCCCGTCGGCAGGCGCGTGGTACGGCCCGAAATCACCATCTCGTTGAAGCCATGCTTGCGCACCAGCCAGGGCAGCGTACCGGATTCGGCGAAAGCCACGCCCTTGACCGTGCCCGCCTTTTGCGCGGCGCGGGCAAAGACCAGCGATCCCATCGTGCCCGGCGGCAGATGCACGACCTGACCGGGGCGCAGATGCGGCGCGACCTTTTCGGCGATATCACCATGCGCCGGGGCGGGCACCGGGCAGAAGATCAGATCGGCCCCCTCCATCGCGGCGGCCAGATCGGTCGTGACCTCGGCCAATTGGGCTTCGTGCCGGCCCTTGCCATCGCGGACGATCAGCTTGTTGCCAAACTCGCGGTGCTGCGCGACCTCGGCCTCGCCACGACGCCACAGGGCGACCTCATGCCCGCCAAGCGCGAAATCGGCGGCGGCAGCCATCGACCCGTTCCCGCCTCCAAGAACAGCTATACGCATTTGAAACTCCCAGTTCTTATGTTTTCAGTCTTGTGGATAGCCGACCAGCAGCTTGCGCCGCAGGGCGGAAAGACCCGCGCCAAGGCCAAGGCCAAGCGCCGAGATCAGGATGATCGGGACGAACATGTCGATGGTGCGGAAATTCCGCGCGGCATCGATCAGCACATAGCCCAGCCCCTCGGTCGAGGACATCATCTCGCTGAGAAAGACCACGATGCACGAGATCACCAAGGCCACCCGCGCCCCGGTCAGGATCGACGGCGCCGCCGCAGGCAGCATCACGAAAAGCAGGCAATGCAGCCGCGACGCCCCCGCCGAGCGCGCCGCCCAGACCAGCTTCTTGTCGACGTTGCGCATGCCCTGATAGGTGGCCAGATAGATCGGAAAGGCCGCTTCGATGACCACTAGTGCGATCTTGGAACTATGGCCAAAGCCAAGGATCAGGATCATCGCCGGGTAAAGCGCGATCTTGGGCAGCGGCGCGAGAATGCGCACAAAGGCATTGACCGCCGTCTGGGTCACTTCGCTCGAAGCGGACAGTACCGCCAGGACCGTGCCCAGCACCAGCGCGATCAGAAAGCCCGAGACCAGGCGGAACAGGGTCGTTCCGATCTGCGCCAGGAAATCGGGATCGGCCAGCAGTTCGAAGAGTCTCTGGACGACATCCACCGGCGAGGGCAGCAGGGCGCGCGGCGCCATGCCCGAAGCCGCGAGCCACCCCCACAGCAGGACCAGGCCAAGGATGGGGACCAGACCGATGAGCTTGGAATTTGCGGTCATCCGACAGCCACCTGAATATGCTCGCCGCTGTCGGACCAGCGCAGGAAACGCGTCCTGATCGCCTCGAAGATCAGGTCCAGCACATAGCCCATGGCGGCGATGATGATGATTGCGGCGAACATGCGGTCGTAAAGCGCCATGTCCATCGAGTTGAAGAGCAGGTTGCCGATGCCATTGCTGCGCGCCACGATCTCGCTGACGACCATGGTGATCAGCGCAAGGATCAGGCCGGTGCGAAGCCCGATAAAGATCTCGGGCAGAGCGGCGGGCAGCACGATCCGGAACAGGCGCTGCACCGGCCCCATGCCCATGGCCGCAGCGCTCCAGACCACGATCTGGCTGACCGAACGGCCACCCTGCCAGGCGTGATAGATGATCGGCAGGCTGGAACCGAGAAAGATCACCAGGATCTTCGAGGCATCGCCAATGCCCAGCCAGATCATCAGGATCGGCATCAAGGCCGCCTTGGGGATCGGATAGATCATCATGATCAGCGGATTGAGCAGGCGCTCGGCCAGCGGGCTGGTGCCCATGAGCAGGCCGAAGCTGATGCCGAATACCGCTGCCAAGAGATAGCCCGCCGCCATGCGCTGCAGGGATTGCGCGATGTCGTAAAGCGCGTCACCATCCGACAGCAATTCAGGCAAAGCCCGGAAAGCCGAAACCGGTCCCGGCAAGCCCGACAGGCCAAAGCTGCGATGTGCGATTTCCCAGAGCAGCAGCAGCGCGACGCCGGCGCAGATCGAGGGGATGTGGCGCGTCATGCCGCCTCCGTCTCGAAGGCGTCGATCATGCCCTCGATCTGGGTGATGTATTCCTGATAGCGACGGTCGAACATCAATTCGCTGCGCTGGCGCGGGCGGTCAAGCTCGATCGGGATGATGCGGTCGATCCGGCCCGGCCCGGCCGCCATGACGATCACACGGTCCGAAAGATAGACCGCCTCTTCGACGCTATGGGTGACAAAGAGGACAGTCTTGCGATGCTCTTCCCAGATCTGCAGCAGATCGCGCTGCAGATGGGTCCGGGTATGGGCGTCGAGCGCGCCGAAAGGCTCGTCCATCAGCAGGGTCTGAGGATCATAGGCCAGCGTGCGGGCAATGGCGACGCGCTGCTTCATCCCGCCCGACAGCTCCTTGGGGTAGAAATTCGCAAAGCGTTCCAGCCCGACCATCTTGAGCAGCACCCGCGCGCGCGCCTCGGCCTCGGCCTTGGACTTGCCCTGCAGGCGCAATCCATAGGCGATGTTCTGCAACACCGTCTTCCACGCGAAAAGCGCGAATTCCTGAAAGACGGGGCCGCGATCCGGCCCCGGCCCGGCGACCGGCTTGCCGTCGATCAGGATACGGCCCTCGGAGGCGGGGATGAAGCCGCCGATCATGTAGAGCAGCGTCGATTTTCCGCAGCCCGAGGGACCGATGATCGACACGAACTCGCCGCTTTTGAGTTCAAGGTTGATGTCCGACAGCGCAAGATGGTCCTTGCCCGCAGCCGTCTTGAAGCGTTTCGAGAGATGCTCGATCGCGATCATATTCAATCTCCTGTCGGGAGAGATGTCTGTTCAGGGTTATTTCAGCGGGGCCACGATCTCGGCATGCTGAAACTTGGCGGCCTCGACCTTGGCGGGGATCATCCCGGCCTCGTGGTAAAGGTCCAGCATGTTTTGCAGCACCGTGAAATCGACGGCCGCGCCGGCCGCGCGTTCGAAATCCTGCCCCTCTTTCAGGTAGAAGCCTTCGAGGACCTCGACCGGAGCCTTGGTGACTTCCGAGGCGACCTTGATGGTCTCTGCGCGATCGGCCAGAGCCATGTCCATGCCGCGGGTCAGATCCTTGACGTAATTCGCCGCCAGCTCCGGTTTCTCATCGACGAATTTCTTGCTGCAGACCTCAAAGATCTGGATGCTGTTCGGGGTGATGTCATTGATGGTAAAGAGCTTGCGGATGCCGCCCTTGGCCTCGGCCTTGGCGGCAAAGGGCTGGTTCATCACCGCGGCATCGACCCGTGCCGCGCGCAGCGCATCCTCCGAGCCGGGGAAGCCCGTCTCGACCAGCTTGATATCCTTTTGCGGGTCGAGGCCCGACTGTTTCAGGAACAGGTAAAGCTGACCGTAAAGGCCCGAACCCAACACGTTGATGCCCACGGTCTTGCCCTTGAGATCCGCGCCCGCCTTGACCTCGCTATCCTCGGCCACGGCCCAATAGGGCGAGAAGCTCTGCGGCGCCGTGCCCAGATGCGAGGCCACCACATAAGAGTCGAGCCCGCCTTGCAAATGCCCATTGGCCAGCGACAGCGCACCCTGGGTCGAGCAGTCGAGCGCCCCCGCGATCATCGCCTGAACCATGGGCGCGGTGCCCTGGAACTGCACCCATTCGACATTATAGGTCTTGCCGAGCGCCTCGAATTTTTCCGGGCGCTTCATCATCCAGTATTTCGAATCCTCGCCCGGCATGGTCCAGCCGACGCGGATCGTCGGGATGTCATCGGCCTGAACCGGCAGGGCGTGCGCGACCAAAGATGCCATCGCCGCCGCGAGGATTGCGCTTTTCTTGAGGGGGTTTTTGCGGATGGTCATGGATTTCCCGTTGGCTATGTCATGCATTGCTATCGTTGGAAAAGCGGCTCGCGCCATGCCGTCCCAACTGAGTCGGACGGCTGCGGTGTCTTCGCGGGCGAAGCCCTTTCACCCATGAGGCTAGCGACAATTTGTCGCCATTGTCACGTGAAAAATCACCTGACTTGTCATTGAATCTTTGCGTTGCGCGGAAGCCTGCATTTTGGGCGGAATGCAGATGAAATCGGTGCTGCCGACAAAAAAACCGCGAGCAATCCGGCGCGGCTGACAGCCACGCCGGATTGCTCGTCTGCCCGGTTTGCCGCCGCCTCAACTGGCGGCGTGCAGATGGTGGAAACCGCGACCGAACCAGATCAGGCTTTCTGGCCGCTCGGGGGATAGGGCCACGGCCTCGACGGCGCAGGTCAGGACCGAATGCGAACCGACCTCGCGGACATCGACAATGCGGCAGTCGAACCCAACCTCGGCATCGGCAAGAACCGGCGCGCCGGTGGTCATGCGCGTCCAGTCATGGCCGGTGAAGCGGTCGCCCTCGGCCCGCCCTGCAAAGGCGTTCGACAGTTCCTTGTGCCGCCCCCCCAGAACATTCACCGCGACCACGCCATTTTCGACGAACAGGTCATGGCTGCGGTTCTTGCGGTTGACGCAGACAATCAGCGTGGGCGGGCAGTCGGTGACCGAAACGACGGCCGAGGCCGTCATGCCGTGCCGACCAGCAGGCCCGTCCGAGGTCAGGACCGTGACTGCCGCGCCAAGGCGGCTCATCCCCTCGCGGAAGGCGGTTGCGGAATGGGTCATCCTGTTTCCTCCCTCAGACATCCAGCACAAGGCGTGCGCCGCAGGCGCGCGAGCAGCAGGCGCAGATCTGGTCGCCATCCTCGCGTTCCTCATCGGTCAGGAACTTGTCGCGATGATCGATCTCGCCCTCGATCACGTCGGTGACGCAGGTGCCGCAGACGCCCTCCTCGCATTTGACGGTGATCTTGATGCCCGCCCGCGCCAGCGCCTTGGCGATGGTGTCATCGGGACCGACCGTCACGGTCACGCCGGATTTTTGCGCCACCACCTCAAAGCCCTCGCCCGAGGCATCGACCTCGGCCGAAAAATATTCGCGGTGGATGCGGCCCGAGGGATAGCCCGCCGCCTCGGCAGCGCCGATCACCCAATCCATGAAGCCCTGCGGCCCGCAGACATAGACATGCGCGCCCGAGGCGACCGGAGGCAGCGCGGCGGCAATGTCCAGCTTGGTTTCGGGCTGGTCGTCATGGTGGAAATGGACCTGCGCGGCGAAGGGGCTTTGCGCGATCTCGTCGCCGAACGCCGTGATCGAGGCCGAGCGGGTGCAGTAATGCAGCGCGAAATCGCGACCCAAGGCGGACAGGCGGCGCGCCATGGCGATCATCGGCGTAACCCCGATACCGCCCCCGAAAAGCACGCTTTGCGGCGCGTCCTCTGCCAGCGGAAAGAGGTTCCTCGGGCCTTCGATCTGAAAGCGCGTGCCCTCGATGGCGATGCGGTGCAGGGCCTCCGATCCGCCCCGGCTTTCGGGATCGCGCAAGACGCCGATCTCGTAATAGCCGGTCTCGGCAGGGTCCGAGCAGAGCGAGTATTGCCGCCAAAGCTCGGTCGTGCCTTCGGTGATGCGGATATCCAGATGCGCGCCCGCGTCAAAGGGCGGCAGCATCGCACCGTCCTCGGCGCGCAGGCGCAGCCGGGCGATATTGCCGGGCTCGTCGATGCGACGATCCAGCACGAGGGTCATGGTCGTTTGGGTCATGTCCAGGCTCATCGCATATAGATCCCACCATTGACGTCCCAGCAGGCGCCGTTCACGAAATAGGCCGCAGGCCCGGCCAGCATTGCCACCAGGTCGGCGACGAAGACCGGCTCGCCCAGCTTGCCGACCGGGATCGCGGCCGCGGCCTTGTCGATATTCTCGCCCAGCACCGCGCGAACCATGGGCGTGTCCATCGGACCCGGCGCGATCGCGTTGCAGGTCACGCCGAAGGGCGCGAGGTCGCGGGCGAAGATCTTGGTCAGGGTCAGGATCGCGCCTTTCGAGGCCGCGTAATGCGCCCCCGTCGCCGTGCCGCCATTCTGGCCTGCGAGCGAGGCCATGTTGACGATCCGGCCATAGCCCTGCGCCTTGAAATGCCGGCCAAAGACCTGACATCCGGTGAAGGTGCCGCCCGCATTCACCGCCATGATGGCGTTGAAATCGGCGGGATCGATTTCCAGCACGGGCTGGACGGCGGTGCGGGCGGCATTGTTCACCAGCACCTCGCAGGAGCCCCAGCGCTCGATGACCTTGTCCAGAACCTCTTGGAAATCCGCGGGTTTCGAGACATCCAGCGTCGCGGTCACTGCCGTCTCGCCAGCTAGGTCGAGTTCCGAGGCCAAGGCCGTCGCAGGCTCCAGATCGACATCGGTGATGACGACCCGAAAGCCCGCCTTGTGCAGCGCACGGACCGCGATGGCGCCAAAGCCGCTTGCGCCGCCCGTCACCACTGCCGTCTGCACCTTTTCAGGCAAAGGCGCCGCCATCAGAACAGATAGCTGAACGAATTCAGCATCCCGTCAGAGTTCAAAAGACGGACGATCTTGTCCTCGATGCGGAAGGAGCCATCGACGCGGATCAGGCGATGGGTGACATTGGCGGCCCAGACGCGCTGGCGGCCGAACTTGTCCTCGATCAGGTGCTCGGCGCTGCGGATGGTGACGCGGTCGCCCTCGGCGGCCTCGATCACGATGCGCGAGACGGTGCGGATGGTTTCCGCAGGCGGGGCCGAGGAAATCGAGAAACCCGCCTGAAACCGCGCGATCCGGTCGCGGCGCATCTTGTCATTGTCGTAGCAAAGGTTCAGCGCATCTGCCAATTCCGCGTCCGGCGTGTCGCCGATCGGCAGGATGTAATGGCCTTTGCCGGTCCAGAGCGACAGCCAGGCGTCGTAATCCTTGCGGTCCAGCAGATCAGCCTCGTGCCACAGGAATTCCGCGACATCGGAAAGCAGCATGCTGCCGGGGGTTCTGCTCATGTCGTTCATTTCGACATCATCCTTTTCCACATGTCATAGGCCGCGCGCATGCCGGTCTCGGCCGAGATATGGCCAAGCGGGCCGTCCGGACCGGGACGCTCATCGACGAGGCCCCGATTGACCAAGATCTTCAGATCCGGGCCGCCCTTGGTGCCGCGCTGCACGCGTTCCCAGACCTCGGCATCGTCCGGCGAGCCAAAGCCCATCGGGCCCTGGAAATGCTCGTGCAGGCGCAGGCGCATCCGGTTCGCTGCGGCCGGACCGCCCTCCATCCCAAGCGCCATATGACGGATTTCGGTTTCCTCGACGCTGACCGGCCGCAGCACGCGGAAGAAGGCGAGGCTGAAGGACACGTTCGGGAAAAGGTTCAGGTTGAAACCCGCCCCGCCGACGGCGCGGACGATCTTTTTCACCTGATCCTCGGGGTAACCCTCGTCGCGCAATTCCTGCGCCAGTTCCGCGAAACGCTCGGGGATCGGCGCGTCGAGGTTTTCATCCAGATCGACAAGTTCGGGGATCATCACCATAACCGAATGGCCATTGCCCAGATCCTCGACATAGCCCTTGCCGGTTTCGAGGAATTCGAACATCTCCTCGGTCTCGCCATCCAGCGACTGCATGAAGGACTTGTGCACGATCGGGAAGTGATAAGCGTCGGTGGTGTTTTCCAGCTGCACCTTCCAGTTCATCGGGACCTTGAACTGATGCTCGCCCAGAACCTTCACCGGGAAGCCGCCGCCCTGCTTCATGAACAGGTCGATCCATTTCGTGACCGGGCCGAGGAAATCGACCAGCGGCTCGATCTCGGCGTTGAAACTCGCAAAGATCATGCCGCTATAAGTTTCGGTATGCAGGCGCTGCAGCCCATGCTGGGCCTTGTCGAAATCGTCGCCGTACTGCTCGGGATAGGGCAGCGCGCGCAGGCTGCCATCCAGCGCATAGCCCCAGCCGTGATAGGGGCATTGGAAGGAACTGGTCTTGCCCTTCTTGACTTCGCAGACGGTGGCCGCGCGGTGGCGGCAGCGGTTCACCATCACATGGACCTTGCCCTTGCGGTCACGGACCACAATCACCGGTTCCTTGCCGACCCAAGACAGCTTGAAGCTGCCCTTGTCGGGGATCTCGCTGTCATGGGCGACAAAGACCCAGGTGTTCTTGAAGATGCGCTCCATCTCGATGTCGAAAAGCGCGGGATCCTCATACATCGAGGTGGCGACCTGCGCGTCATTGTAGAGCGCGTCGAGATCGAGTTGGACGGGGGTATCAAGCGTCATGTCGGCCTCGGGGGTCAGAGTTGCGGGATTTCCAGTGCGCGGCCCATGCGGGCCTCGACACGCATGTATTTCCACAGGCGGTGATTCTGGTCGTCGGTCTGGATCGTGCGCAGCAGGTTGCAGGCAGCGACGACGGCGTCGCGATCGGTGAAATCGCAGAGCATATACCAGGTCCAGGGGAAGGCGGGCGAGGTTCCGACCTGGGTCTGGTCATCGTCCAGCGTGCCCAGAACCGTGGTGCCGGGGATGCGGGCGATCTCGCCCATCAATTGCTGGACGCCTTTCCAGACCGGGCCGATCTGGTCAAAGGGCAGGTCGAAGAAGGCGGGCTGCACGGCAAAGCAGAGCAGCGTGCGAAGCGGGGTCTTGTCGGTCATTTTAGGGTCTTTCTTTCTCGAATATCAAGGGAAGCCCGGAGGCGTCTTTTCACCGAACATGGCCGCGCCGGCGGCGGTCCAAGTTCCCGAGGCCATGAAGGCGTGCTGGGCGACGCATGCCGCATCGACCATGATCCGGCCCAAGGGATGGCCGCGCACCATCGCGCCGGTGCCGCCCATCACGAAGGCCATGCGGGCGATCTCGGCCGCCTCTTCGGCGGCATGGGTGGCGGCGAGGCGCAGGCGGATATGGGTCTCGCGCTCGACCGCGGGGGCATGGGCGAGCTGGTCCCATGCCGCTTCGACGATCTCGAAGAACTGCGCGCGGGCACCGCTGAGGCGGGCCTCTGCGCGGGCCAGATCGGCCTGAACATGAGGGCGCGCGCCGGGGCTGGGCGCGCCGGTGATCGAGGCGCGGGAGGCCGCATCCGAGCGGATCCAGTCCAGCGCCTCGCGCGCCGTGCCGAGGCCCACCACGGCCAGCACTTGCGCCGCCAAGGCCATGGCGGGATAACGGAAGATGCGGTCCTCCATCGCGGATTTCGCGCCGCGCACGAAGGTCCATTCCGGCGCGACCACGACCTTGTCCACGACGATGTCATGGCTGCCGGTCGCGGTCAGACCGATCGTGTCCCAGGTCTCGTCGATGGTCACCGACGCACGCGGCATGACGGCGGTGCGGGGCAAGGGATTGTCCTCGCCCTCGACCTTGATGCCCGCGCCGATCAGATCGGCACCCATCGAGCCCGAACCATAGGGCCAGCGCCCAGAGACCTCAAAGCCGCCCTCGACGCGGCGCGCGGGCTGCGGCGGGAACATCGCGCCGGCAAAGACCGTGTCGGGATCGGTCCCGAATATCGCGGCATAGGTCTCGACCGGCAGGGCCGCGAGATAGGTCGAGGACACGCCAAAGCTTGCCACCCAACCTGCCGAGGCATCGGCGGTCGAGATCCGCTCGATCAGGCGCAGGAAGGCGACGGGGGAAATCTCGTCGCCGCCGAAACGCGCGGGGACGAAGGCGCGATAGATCCCGGCGCGCCGGAAACCCTCGACGATGTCGCGCGGGATATGGCGCAGCTTCTCGAATTCGCCACGCCGGGCGCGGATCTCTGCCAGCAACTCGGCAAGGCCGGGTTGGACAGCAGGTTTGAGGCTGAGAACTTCGTTCATGCAGTCGACTCCTTGGTCGCAAGGGCGGTCAGGCGCGGTTCGATCCATCGTGCGATGGCGCAAAGCCGCGCGTCGTCGTTCATTCGGCCCACGATCTGGAGTCCGGCGGGCAAGCCCGCATCCGTCCGGATCGGCAGGACCAGTGATGGATGGCCCGACAGGTTGAAAGGGCGCAGAAAACGGGTCAAAGGCAGCACCGCCGCAGGGTCCGAGGCTTCGGCCAGCCGGGGCGGCACACGGGGCAATGCCGGCAAGAGCAGCGCATCGCAGCCCTCAAGTGCGGCATCCACCTCGGCGCGGAAAACCTCTCGCGCTTCCTCGGCCTCGGCGATCTCGGCCGCGCCGATCCGCGTCCCTGCCGCGATGCGCTGGCGCACATCTTCGCCGATCAGGTCCTGCCGCAGATGCGAAAAGGCCGCGGCCGTTTCGGCGGCGATCAGCGTCATTCCGGCAGCAAAGGCCCGGTCCAGCCCGGCAAGGATCATACGATCCTGTGCCAGCGCCGCGACAGGCGCGAAAGCAGCGGAAATCTCGTCATCGGTCGCGACGAGGATTTCCCTCAGGCGCGGATTCTCGACCTGACGAGCAGGCTGAAAGCCGGGATCCATGAGCGCCATCGCCGCCTCGATCCCGGCGGCGTCGCGGGCGAAGGGACCGATGCAATCAAGCGAGCTTTCCGCCGGCGTCGCGCCCTGGCGCGGGATCCGCCCGAAGCTGGGCTTCAGCCCGGCAATGCCGCAGCAGATCGCCGGCTGGCGGATCGAGCCGCCGGTATCGGTCCCGATCGCGAAATCCACCGCACCCGCAGCGACGGCGGCGGCCGACCCCGAGGATGAGCCCCCCGGAATGCGGTCGGGCCAATTCGGGTTCTGCGCCGTGCCGGTATGCGCATTCACCCCGGTCATGCCAAAGGCCAGCTCATGCATATTGGCCTTGCCCCGGATCCGGCATCCCTGACGCAGGAGCCGCGCGACAACCGCCGCATGGGCGCTTGCCTCTGACCGATCGCTCAGCGCGGCCGAGCCGCATCCGGTGACCGTGCCCGCGATGTCGATGCAATCCTTGACGACAAGGCTGGGCCCCTGCCCACCGAGGTGAAGTGATGCGACAAGCGCATGGTCTGGGAAGTTTGCCTGGGTCATTGCGATCCTTGGTCGCGGCAATCTGCCGCCTTGACTTCACGTATTACATGAAAGTTACCGCAATATCGCCGTCGGTCAACGGAATTTTCCGTTCGTCGCCTGATTTTTTAATTACAATCAGTAACTTGAATGGAAAACGGCTTCGCATCCCCTTGGGCATGCGAAGTCATGTCTCTGCCGGAACAGGGTAGCAATTACATTCTTTTTCATGCAACAGAAAAATGTCTTTCGCGCGGGACACTCTGCGATCTGCCGTGATCTTACGCAAAAGCCCGACAAAGGACGCCAACTTGTCGGAATATTCGCGTGAATATTCCTGCTTGATTCGCGACCCGGCGCTCCTCTAGCGTCGGCCCTGCCCTTTCCCCATGAACCGAAGGATCCGCCATGTCCATGATTGCGCAAGCCACGCTCGACCATCTGATCGCCCGCATCGAAATACTGGAGGCCGAGGCCGAGATCCGGAGGATTCAGGCCCGCTACATGTTCCTCTGTGACACGCCGCTCCCGGAATACGCCGTGGCCAGTGATGCCGAACGCATCGACCGCATCATGGAACTCTATGCCGAGGATGCGGTCTGGGAAGGTGTGGGCGAATATTACGACAACCAGTTCGGCAAAGCCGAAGGTGCCGCCGCCATCCGCCGGCATTTCGAAGGCTTCTGGGGCCAGAAACGCGACCCGGAACTGGTCCTGAACTGCCATTACCTGACCTCCGAGCAGATCCATGTCACGGGTGACACCGCCGATGGCCAATGGGTCCACATGCAGCCTTGGCTGTTCTCGGATGGCAAGGCATTGCTGCGCTCGTCGCGGCTGAACAACAGCTTCCGCAAACAAGACGGCCAGTGGAAGATCACGCGCACCCGGACCGAGAATGTCTTCATCGCCCCCCTGCCCGCCGGCTTTGCCTCGGATTATCCCCGCAAGTCGGTCCTGATGAAGCCCTGACCGGCTGGGGCGCATGTCCCGAGTCCCGCGCAGGGGGTGCGCCCCATTGCCACTTCGGTCGATCTCGCCGAGGTCGATGGGCTAAGACAGGATGGACGGGCCGGACGGATGGCGATCATCGCGCCCTCCGATCCCGGCATGGTCCATGCCGGAACCCGTCAGGCGCGGCGACACTAGAACAGGGCGGTCCAACCTCGGCGCAAGGCCGATGTTTTCGTTTTGTTCGCGAGAATTTGTCCGGTCCCAGATGCGTTCTCATCCCTTTTGCACTGGCTCACCAAATGCGCCTGCGGCCAGCCTCCCACATGCTAGCCGCAGTATCATCTTCAAACGCGGATCCTCGCGACCCCTTCCCCGTGGGGAAGATCACTCGATCTGATCCAGCAGCGAGGCTACGGCCGCTTCAAGCCTCCTGCGGTCCACAGCGGTAAAGTCGCGCGTCAGCCGGATCTCCAGACGGCCATTGGCTGCCGTGCATTTTGCATTCCCCTGGGGACGGGCGATCTGGAAGGTGGTCTTGGCCTTGCCGCTGGGTACCGCCTCCCCCTTGGTTCGGGGCACCAGCTCTTCGCTTTCAATGTCGCCCCCCTGCCCCACGAAGCGACGCAGGATCTCGAGTTCGTCCTTGGGTGAACGCGTGTCCCAATCCTTCAGCTCTGCCTTGACCGCCGCGACAAGCCCCGGCATTTCATCAAGCTTGCTCGACAGGGCAAGGCCAAGTGCGCGGGGAATTTCGCGCGGATACATCAGCACCTCTCCCAGACGCTCGACCACGGGGATGAAGTTGCGGATATAGCTGCGCTTCTGGTAGCCGGCCGATTTGAACAGGATCGCCACGGCGCGCTCGGGGTCGTTTTCTGCCGTTGCGGGGTCCATCGCGTAATGCAGGGCCAGCTGCGCCATCTCGGCGAAAGAGATGTCCTTGCGGACCATGTTCTCATCGACCATGCGCCGGTAAAGCTGTTCAAGCTCATCGCCTCGGGCCGCGATCCCGGCTGGGATCCGCCCCCAGGTCTCGGCATCCCCGGTCTCTTCAAGAAGCTGCCGAAAGGCCGAGAGCCTCCGCCAGCCCTGGATCAGCTCATAGCGCCCCTGCCCCGCCGGCTCGACCCGGATCGGGTTCGACAGCCCGATCTCGCGGATCGATTCCACCAGTTCGGCCAGTTCGAAATCCGGCCCCGCCGCCCGGTCGCGGACCAGCTTGACCGTGTCGATCGCCTCCAGTGGAATGAGATCGGTGATCAGCCCGGCCCGCTTCAGCCGGACATGCTCTTGCGCCAAGGCGTCATTCTCGGCGCGGATCTGCGCTTCGATCTGGGCCCGCTCCCGGCTCGATTCCGCGGCCTCGGTGATCGCCGCGGCCATGGGACCACGGCGTTGCGGCACCTCCTCCTTCCCCGCGGGGAAGGTTTCGGACTGCTCCTCCGGCAATTCGATATCGAACATGCGACGCTTGCGGCTCATGCCTCGGCCTCCATCTTGCTCCATGCCGAGATGACATGGGACTTGAATTCCTCATAGGCTTGATCGAAGGTCGCGCGTGCCCGACGCCAGGTCCCGCGCGTCATCTCGCGATAATCGATCTCATAAATGGAACTCAGGAATCGGCCGGATTGCTCGACCGCACGGGTCAGTTCGATCGGATGGTCGGCCATACGATCGCCAAAGACCTGACGAAAGGCATTGAACATGGCCTGGTGCAGATCATTGGACGGCTCATAGCGGGTCATCAGGAAGCGGACATCGGCGAATGCCTTGGGCAGCGCGACCTTCCCCGTGGGGAAGTTGTCGAAACCATGCGACAGGTCCTCGAGTGCCTCGGCGAGCTGACCGATGAAGCTCGTCGTCGAGTCGTATTCCCAGTAGCCGGGACCCGAGGGGATATAGAGCATGTCCGCGGCAAAGACCGCATTCATCGACTGGTAGCCGATGGCAGGCGGGCAGTCGAACAGGATCAGGTCATAGGCATCGTCCGACAGGCTGTCGAGAAAGCGCGACACCGCGCCAAAGAAGGTCCATTCCGGATTCAGATGGCGATACTGCGCGCTGGCGAACTCGACAAAGGCGGCGTTGGCGCAGCTGGGGACAATGTCGATGGTGGGCCAGGCCGTCGGCTTGATGAAGTCCGCCGGGCGCAGCGTACCCAGGCCCATGTCCCGGATCGAGGCGGGCAGCTTGCGCTGGGGCAGGGCGGTGCCCGTCTCGGCACCGGCCGAGGCCGCATTCATCCGGTCGGTCTCGCGTTCAAGATCGCGCGCCATGATCCCCCAGACCGTGTGATCCTCACCGACATCCGACAGGCCCATGGAGTGGCTCAGCGTCGCCTGGGGGTCGAAATCGACGACAAGGACGCGGTAGCCGTCCAGCGCCGCGGCATGGGCGAAATGCAGGGCCACCGTGGACTTGCCCGCACCGCCCTTGAAGTTGGCGATGGCGGCGCGGAAGGCGCGCTTGCCTTCGGGGCGCGGCGGCATCAGCGAACGCTTGTTGACCCGGATCCGGCGGCGCAGCTCATTGATCTCGTCGAGCGAGAACCAGCGCTGGCGGCCATCCTCTTCGACTTCCCCGAGGGGAAGATGCGGCTCGGCGGCGAGCTTGCCGCGGAAGGTCGACTGGTTGATGCGGAAGATCAGCTCGGCCACCTCCCAGCTCGAGAAGCGGCGCAGGGTCTTTTCGCTGTCCGGGCTGAAGGTCTGTCTTCTGATCCAGCCCTGCATCTTGAGCGATTGGGACTGAAGCCGAGCGAGGTCTTCGTGCGTAAACATGTTTTGCCTGTATTCAAGGACGCAAATAATCAGTGTCTTCGGTTTTACGCCGGATTTGCGCTTTTGGCAAAAGCGAAGTTCAATATGGCTCGACTATTTCCTGCGAGGAGAATTCCCCGGCGAATCGGCGCCATCCCCGCGCCTCACCCTCAGAGACCGGAAAGTGATTCGGTGCAAACTCAAGGGGATGTATTGGGGGACGTCGCCACGTCCAGAACTGGGAAATAGGGGACATTTCCAACCGAATGGGGGTCACCCAAGATGTCCCGCAATACCATTGATACCATTTTTCATTCGGATTTTTCGGCGCAGATCCCGGCGAGCGCGCCAGGCTCTTGACAGAATCGTCAACCTGGACGCAAATTCGGTGAAGAAAGCGAAAAGCGTTGTGTTCCGGTGGCTCAAAGCCGGATCACCGCCAGAGCCGGATGAGAACAGACCGTCCCAAAGGACGGCATCGAGGATGGCCGGGACTTCCGGCGGGCAGGGCATAGATGCAGACGATCAAGGCCGTCGGACGGGACGCGGCTGCGAAGAAATATGACCTTCTCTCGGCCATGATGGCCCATGCGCTTGCCGGTGACCAGAACCGGCAACGGCTGGTGCTGCGTCTCATGTCGCTGATCACGACACGCTACAACTGGCAGCGCGACGAACTGACCATCGGCCAACGCGAGATCGCCCGGCTGTGGTGCGTCGATGAACGCACGGTCAAGCGCGACATGTCCCGGCTCAAGGGTCTGGGTTGGATCGAGGTCAAGCGGCAGGGCGCGCGCGGCCGGGTTTCGGTCCTGGGTCTGAATCTTGGGCGGATCATGCAGGACACGCGCCCGGAATGGGGCAATATAGGCGAGGATTTCGTCCAGAGGGCAGGGGGGCCCGATCAGGTCGAGGAAAGCCGCGTCATCCCCTTTCCGCGATCCGCTCCGGCAATGCCGCTGGACGGGGTCTGGGCGCAAGCCTGTCACTTGCTGTCCCAAGAGGATGGCACGATCTGCGATGCCTGGTTCGCCCCGCTGGCCGAGGCTGGCAGCGACGAAGGCTGTCTGACCCTGATCGCGCCCAGCCGGTTTCACGCCAATTACATCCGCACCCATCTGATGGAACGGCTGCGTCTCGCCGTCCAGCGCAGCGATGGCACGTTGACGCGGGTAAGGATCGAAACCCGGTGAAGAGGCTTGCAATCCGATCATGTGATCGCCAAATATGGATCAGCTGACAGGGAGCCTGCGATGAACGTGACAAGTGAGACGCTGCGCATCGCCGATGTTCTGGGCCTGCATGGCGCGGTCCGGGATAGGCTGAGCATGGCCCGAAACGTGGCCGAGGGGCTTCCGGCGGAAAGCGCCCGCCATGTTCATGACCGGATCGGTGCGTCGCGGTTCTATCGCATCCTGCCGGAAGCGACCTATCGCCGGGTCCGTCGGCTCGACAAGCCGCTGACCCGCGAAACCAGCGAGAAGCTTTATGAATTCGCGCGGGTCTATGAGCTGGCGCTGCGGCTTTACGGCGGCGACCATGACCGCACCATGCGCTTTCTGGAGACGCCGCATCCGCTGCTGGGTGGTCAGGCGGCGCTGGATGTCGCGGTCTCCAGTTCGGCCGGGGCGGATGCGGTCAGCGAGCTTCTGCATCAGGCCGAGGCCGGATTCGCCGCCTGATGACGCATCGCCGATTCGATGCGGAACGCCGCGCCTGGCGGATCGGCGATCCGGCCGGCCGCTATCCGATCTGGAGCGATGCGGGGGCGCTGCGTCATGCCGGCCGCTGGCACAGGGCAGGGGATCCGGTGATCTATGCCTCGGAGCATTTCTCGACCGCGATGCTTGAGAAGCTGGTGCATTTCGCGGGGCTCTTGCCTGCGAACCAGCACGCGATCGAGATCCGCATACCCGCCGGCATCAGCTATGAGGTCTTTGCCGATCATCAGGCCCCGGATTGGCGTAGCCCCGGTTCGGTCGAGGCGGCCGAGTTCGGGCATCTTTGGGCGCAGGAGCGCCGCTCGGCCGTGCTGCTGGTGCCGAGCGCGCTTGCACCGGTCGAATTCAACCTGCTTTTCAATACCGGGCATCCGGAATTTTCGCGCATCCTTCCCGGTCTGGAAGTGCCGATCGCCTGGGACCGTCGGCTGCTGCCCTGAGCGGAAGCCGGGCTGGCCCGAATGCCACGTCCGACCTTTTCGTCGCGCGGCACAGGCCAAGTTTCGCTTGTGCCGGTCCCGGATTTGGCGCAATAGGATTCCCCATAAAAATAATAGGGATTGGCGCGGCCGAACGGGCGGAACGCCACCGACAGTGATCTTTACGAAAGGACCGCAACATGCGTCTTTCCCCGCGTTTCGCCTTGCTGGCCGGAAGCAGCCTGATGGCGCTTGCCCTGCCCGCGATGGCGCAGGAAACCGAAACCAGCCAAGGCGTGGTTCTGGACGAGGTCGTGCTGGATGCGACGGCCCCGACCCAGGGCTATGTCGTGCCGACCACCCAGATCGCCACGAAGACCGAAACCCCCGTGCTGGAGATCCAGCAATCGGTTTCCGTCGTCACCACCCAGCAGATGCGCGATCAGGGCGCGGCCTCGGTGGGGCAGGCGCTGCGCTACAGCGCGGGTGCCGTGGCCGAACCCTATGGCGCGACGCCGGGCTTTGACGAGCCCAATATCCGGGGCTTTGGCTCGAACAACTCGCAATATCTGAACGGCCTGCGTTTCATCCGCAAGTTCGGCGCACCCTCTTACGAGCTATACGGCCTCGAGCGGGTCGAATTGCTGCGCGGTCCGTCCTCGTCGCTTTACGGCGCGGGCTCGCCGGGGGGCATCGTCAACCTCGTGCAGAAGCACGCCCAGGTCGAAGACTTTGCCGAATCCGGCATCGGCTTTGGCAGTTTCGGTGATGCCAGCCTGTTCTTTGACGTCAACCGCGCGCCCTCCGACGCTCTGGCATGGCGTCTCACGGGGCAACTCAGCCAGACCGAAGAGCAGGTCGAGGACGTGACCAATGACCGGGGCTACCTGGCCTCGGCGTTCCGGTGGCAGATGGACGAGGTCTCGACGCTCGATCTGCTGATCTCGTATCAGAAGGACAGCCCGATTTCGCCGGCCGGCGTGCCCTTTGCCCTGACCGAGATCGCCGATGGCGATGATCTGCGCGACTTCTACGCGGGCTATCCCGACGAGACGGACAGCGATCGCCGCATGTTCAATTTCGGCGTGGAATATGGCCGCGATTTCGACAATGGCTGGCGGCTGGAACAGGGCTTCCGTTATCAGAAGTTCGATTGGGACTATAATATCTTCACGTCGAACGCGCTTTCCGCAGATGGCAATTATATCGACCTGAACCAGACCATTCAGCAAGAGGACAGTTCGGCCCTGAATGTCGATACCCGGTTCAAGGGAGAAGTGGCCACCGGGGCGGCGACGCATCGGCTGCTCTTTGGCCTCGATATCATCCGCAACAAGCTCGATAACACCACCCATTTCCTGTATCCGCAGGATATCGACTGGCGCAACCCCGATCGAGATATCGATGTCGTGGGCGAGGAATGGTATGTGAAGCGCGAGGATCTGACGATCACACAGATCGGCCTCTATGCGCAGGACGAGATTTCCTGGAACAATTGGCGGATGTCGGCGGGGCTGCGTCACAGCTGGGTCAAGCAGACCGGCGATGTAAACTCGGCGTTCATGGGCTTCCCGTCGAGTTCGGACGCCTATCAGAAGGATGAGGCGACGACCGGCCAGATCGGCCTGTCCTATCTCTTCGACAATGATCTCGCGCCCTATATCGCCTATTCGACCTCGTTCGACCCCGAGATCGGCACGGACCGCAATGGCGATCCGTTGAAGCCGACCGAGGGCAAGCAATGGGAAGTGGGCGTCAAGTATCAGCCGACGGCCGATATCCTGCTGACCGCCGCAGTCTATGATCTGAAGCAGACCAATGTCGTGCGCAGCGACGAGAGCTTCCAGACCTTCCAGATCGGCGAGGTGCATTCGCGCGGCGTCGAGCTTGAGGGCACCGCCGAACTGGCCCAGGGCTGGGATATTCGCGCCGCCTATACCTATACCGATGCCCGCCAAAAGGGTGATGCGCGCGAAACCGGGCCGTTCCTGGATGGCAACCGCGCCGCGAACTCGCCCTACCACATGGCGTCGGTCTGGCTGGATCGCGATTTCGGCAATGGCTACCGCGCCGGCGGCGGCGTGCGCTATGTCGGCGAGCGTTTTGGCGACGATGCCAACGATTATCCGCTGGACAGCTATACGCTGCTCGATCTGGGCGCGAGCTATACCCGCGACAATATCGAAGCCTCGCTCAACGTCCTGAACCTGACCGACGAGACCTATCTGGCAAGCTGCAGTTCCTTCTACTGCAACTATGGCGAAGGTCGCGAAGTTCAGGCGCGGCTGACCTACAAGTGGTAACAGCCGGGGCCCAGATCGGGCGCCGTGCCTTGATGCTGTCCGTCGCCGCATTCGCGGCGGCGGGCTATTCCCTTGCGGCTGCGCCTCAGGGCGCGCGACTCGCCGCGATCGATTGGGCGATGCTCGAAACCGCCATCGCGCTGGGACAGATGCCCGAGGCGGCTTGCGAATTGGTCAGCTACCGGGCGCAGGCGATCGCCCCCGAGATATCCCGTGAGGTGGTGGATCTGGGGCTGCGCGGCGCGCCGAATTACGAATTGCTTCAATTGACGCGGCCGGATCTGATCCTGAGCTCGCCATTCTATATCCAGCACGAGGCGCGGCTGGCGCGCATCGCGCCGGTGCTCTCGGTTCCGTTCTATGTTCCGGGCGAACCACCTCTGGCCAAGGCGATGGCGGCGCTGGACATTCTGGGCGACAGGATCGGCAGGACCGATGCAGCCCGGCTTGCCCGAGCCGAGGCCGAGGCGCGCTTTGACGCTCTGGCGGCGCGGCTCGAACCATATCGCGACCGGCCGGTCTGTCTTGTCGATATCGGCGATGCGCGGCATCTGCGTGCCTTTGGCTTTGACAGCATGTTCGGCGATGTGCTGACCCGTCTGGGGCTCACGAATGCCTGGGCTGGCCGGACCCGTTTCAGTTTCCTTGCACCGATCCCGCTCGAGCGTCTGGCCGAGATGCCCGAGGCGCGGCTGGTCCTTGTCGGAGATGTCGCCGTCGAGGCGCGTCATGCGCTGCGCCGCAGCGTGTTATGGGAATCCCTGCCGCAGGTGGCCGAGGGGCGGCTCTACCGGCTGCCCGGCGTCAATCCCTTTGGCGGAGTGCCGGCCGGACGGCGTTTCTCCGAACTTCTGACCCTTGCGCTTGAGCGGGGACCGTTATCCGCATGAAATCCTTACTGATCATTGCTGCCAGCGCTATGCTGGCGCTGGCGCTGTGGTATGCCGCCGCCCTGGCCATCGTGCCCGGTCCCTGGCCCGTGCCGCCCTTTGACCCGTCGGCGATGGGGCTGGACGAGATCCTCCTGGCCTTCGGGCATATGCCGCGTGGGGTGATCGCGCTGCTCGCGGGGGCGGCGCTTGGTCTTTCGGGCGCGCTGTTGCAGGCCGTCCTGCGCAACCCGGTGGCGGATCCGACCACTTTGGGGATCTCTTCTGGCGCGCAGCTTGCGCTGGTCATGGCGACGATCCATGCGCCGGGCCTGCTCGATCAGGGCCGCTGGCCTGTTGCGATGGCCGGGGCAGGGGCGGCGGCGGCTCTGGTCATGGCGATCGGCGCGCGCCGCGCCTTTGCGCCGGTGACCATGGTGATCGCGGGGATGCTGGTCGCGATGACCGCCTCGGCCATTGCGACGGCGGTAACGCTGGCGCGCGGGGAATATCTGCTGTCTCTGGTGATCTGGAACGGCGGCTCGCTGGTGCAGCAGGATTGGAGCGGGGTGGGCAAGCTCTCGCTGGTCCTGCTGATCTGCGCTGCGGGCGCGGCGGTTCTGGCCCGGCCGCTGCGCGTCCTGTCGCTGGGCGCGGCGGGCGCGACGGCGCTTGGCATGAATGTCGGGCTGGTCCGTTTCGCGGTTCTGGTGCTGGCCGTGGTGCTGGCCGCGACGGTCTCGGCCGAGCTGGGGCTGATCGGGTTCGTCGGGCTGGCCGCGCCGGCTCTTGCGCGCAGCCTTGGCGCGCGCAGCGTCGAGCAGGTGCTGGCGCTCGCCCCGCTTCTGGGCGCGCTGATCCTGTCGGTTTGCGACGGGCTGGTCCTGACGGTCGCGGGCCTGAGCGGCGAGATGTTTCCGACCGGCGCGCTGACCGGGCTGATCGGCGGGCCGCTGCTTCTGTGGTTGCTGATGCGGCTGCGCGGCTCGACCCCGCCCGGCACCGAGGCGGCCGAGGGTCTGGCTCCGCGGATTGCCCGGCCGGGTCGGGCCTTGCTTGGTCTGACGGCGCTGCTGCTGGCGCTTGCGCTGCTGCTGGTCTGGATCGGCCGCCTGCCGCAGGGCTGGGCCGTGCTGGATTGGCCGAGTTTCCGCGCCTTTCTGCCGCTGCGCCTGCCGCGTCTGGTCGCGGCGGCGGCGGCGGGGGCGCTGCTTGCGCTGTCGGGAGCGATCCTGCAACGGATGACCGCCAATCCGCTCGCCTCGCCCGAGGTGATGGGCGTCGCGGGCGGCGCCTCGATCGGCTATGCCGCGACGCTGTTCCTGTTCGCGGCGCCGGGAAATGGGCTGCGCATGATCGGGACGATGCTTGGCGGCGCATTGGCTCTGGCGCTGGTCGCAAGCTACGCCCGACGCCGGGATATGCCGCCCGAGCGCGTGCTTCTGGCCGGGATCGCCGTCTCGTCCATGGCAGCGGCGCTGCTTTCGGCGGTAATGGCGACGGGCAGCGCGCAATCCTGGCAGGTTCTGGCATGGCTCAGCGGCTCGTCCTCGACCGTGGGATGGGGGCAGGCGGTGCTGCTCTGTCTGCTCGCGCTGGTGCTTCTGGCGCTTGCCCTGCGCGCAGCGCGCTGGCTCGCGATCCTGCCCTTGGGGGCCGAGGTCTCGCTGGCGCTTGGCTTGCCGCTGGACCGCGCGCGATTGGGTTTGATCGCGCTGGCGGGGCTGGCAACCGGGGCGGCGACGCTGCTGGTCGGCCCGGTCAGCTTTGTCGGGCTGATGGCCCCGCATCTGGCGCGCCGGATCGGCTTTGCCCGCGCCTCGGATCAGGTGCTGGGCGCGGTCTTGCTGGGCGCGATCCTGATGACTGCGGCGGATTTCGGCGCGCGAATGGCGGGCTTTCCCTATGAATTGCCGCTGGGGCTGTTCGCCTCGCTTCTGGGCGCGCCCTGGCTGATCTGGCTGATGATGAGGACAAGGCGATGAGCGAGCCGCTTTTCACCATGAGGGGCCTATGCGTCGATGTGCCTGGCCGCCGGTTGCTGGACGGGGTGGATCTGACCCTGCCGCGCGGGCAGGTCGTCGCGCTGATCGGCCATAACGGCTCGGGCAAGTCCACGCTGTTGAAGACGCTGGCCCGACAGATCGCGTTTAGCGCGGGCGAGGTCCGCTTTGCCGGCCGGGGCCTCACCGATTGGGCGGCGCGGGACTTTGCCCGCGCGCTGGCCTTCATGCCGCAGAACACGCCCCCGGCCGAGGGCATGACGGTGCGCGAACTGGTCGCGCTTGGCCGCTATCCCTGGCATGGCGCGCTTGGCCGTTTCGGGCGGGACGATCACGCCGCGGTTCAGGCGGCGCTGGACGAATGCGCGATCACACCCTTGTCCGAGCGTCTGGTGGATACGCTGTCTGGGGGCGAGCGGCAGAGGGCATGGCTGGCGATGATGGTCGCGCAGGAGGCCGGGACGCTGCTGCTCGACGAGCCGATCTCGGCGCTCGACATCGCGCATCAGGTCGAAGTGCTTTCGCTTGTGCGCCGCATGTGCCATGAGCAAAACCGCAGCGCCGTGGTGGTGTTGCACGAGGTCAATATGGCCGCGCGTTTCTGCGACCATGTCGTCGCCCTGAAGGGGGGGCGCCTTGCCTTGCAGGGCAGCCCGGCCGATCTGATGCGGCCCGAGGCGCTGGCGCAGGTCTATGGGCTGCCGATGCAGGTGCTGCGCTGCGAGAACGGGACGCCCGTCGCCATTCCCGCCTGACGAATGATAGGACTGCTATGCTGCGCGATTTCTTCGCATATTACCGCCCCTGGATGGGCCTTTTCTGGCTGGATTTCGGCTGCGCCGTGGTCTCGGGTCTGCTGGAACTCGCCTTTCCCGTGGCGATCACGGCCTTTATCGACCATCTTCTGCCGCAGGGCAATTGGAGCCTGACCATCGCCGCCGCGATCGGGCTGATGGCGCTTTATGCGGTCAATACCGGGCTGATGTCGGTGGTGATCTACTGGGGCCATATGCTGGGCATCAATATCGAGACCGAGATGCGCGCGCGCGCCTTCGACCATCTGACCCGGCTTTCCTGGCGCTGGTTCGACCGGGCCCGCACCGGCAAGCTGGTCGCGCGGGTGACCCGCGATCTGGAGGAAATCGGCGAGGTCGCCCATCACGGCCCCGAGGATGCGTTCATCGCGCTGATGACCTTTGTCGGCGCCTTCCTTCTGATGTTCTGGATCAACCCCCAGCTTGCGCTGATCGTGGCGCTGGTCGTGCCGGCGATGCTGGCGCTGGTCATCGTCTATGGCGGGCGCATGACGCGGACCTGGCGCGCGATCTATGCCCGCGTCGGGGATTTCAACGTCCGCCTCGAAGAGGCGCTTGGCGGGGTGCGCGTCGTGCAGGCCTTTGGCAACGAGGCGCATGAGACCGAGCTTTTCGCCAGCGACAACCTGAATTACCGCAAGACCAAGCTCGAGGCCTATAAGGTCATGGCCGTGTCCTCGGCGCTGCAATATATGGGGCTGCGCCTCGTGCAGGTGCTCGTGATGGTCGTCGGCGCGGGGTTCGTTCTGTCGGGCGATCTGACCACCGGGGGCTTTGTCGGCTTCCTGCTGCTGGTCGGGGTCTTCTACCGGCCCTTGGAAAAGATCGCCGCCGTGATCGAGACCTATCCGCGCGGCATCGCGGGTTTCCGCCGCTATCAGGAGCTTCTGGCCACCGATCCCGAGATCTGCGATGCCCCGCAGGCGATCGACGCGCCCGCCCTGAAGGGCGATATCCGCTTCGAGAATGTCGGTTTTGCCTATGACAGCGGCCGCGAGATCCTGAAGGGGATCGACCTTTCGATCCAAGCCGGCGAGACCGTGGCCTTTGTCGGGCCCTCTGGCGCGGGCAAGACGACGCTGCTCGCCCTGCTGCCGCGTTTCTACGAGCCGACCTCGGGGCGGATCACGGTTGATGGCCTGGCGCTGGACGAGATGAAGCTCAACAGCCTGCGCCGCCAGATCGGGCTGGTCAGTCAGGACGTGTTCCTCTTTGGCGGCACGCTGCGCGAGAATATCGCCTATGGCCGCCTGGGTGCGACGGATGCCGAGATCATGCGCGCGGCCGAACAGGCCCAGCTTGGCCCGATGATCGCAAGCCTGCCCGAAGGGCTGGACACGGTCGTGGGCGAACGGGGCGTGATGCTTTCGGGCGGCCAGAAGCAGCGGGTGGCGATTGCGCGGGCCTTTCTCAAGAATCCTCCGATCCTGATCCTGGACGAGGCGACTTCGGCGCTGGACAGCCAGACCGAGCGCGAAATCCAGACCGCGCTGGACGCGCTTGCGGTCGGGCGCACCACGCTGGTCATCGCGCATCGTCTGGGGACGATCCGCCATGCTGACCGGATCGTGGTGATGCAAGAGGGCAAGGTTGTCGAGACCGGCACGCATGCCGCGCTGGTCTCGCAGGATGGTGTCTATGCCCGGCTGTCGGGCTGACCCCAATAGGCGGCGGCTGTGAACTGCCGCTTGTTCAGCCCGCGCGCCAGAAGCTGGCGCCGGGCCTCGCGGGCCGCATTCACATGGCCCGCGAACCAGACATGCAGATCTTCGCCCGCCTCGATCGGAGCCGAATCCAAGGCGGCGGCCAGGTTGTCGCAACGCGTGACGCGGGGATCAGCGGCCAGTTCGGCCAGATCCTCGGCATTGGCGCGGATATAGGCTCGGACCGCGCCCGGGGCCAAAGCCAGCATCCGGGCAATGGCGGGCAGCGCGGTCTCATCGCCGAAGAGCCAGAGTTTCTCGGCCTCGGGGCACCAGCCGCCGCCGGGTCCCATCAGTCCGACCGGATCGCCGGCCTGGGCGCGCCCGGCCCAGTCGCAGGTCGGGCTGCCCTCATGGGCGAAGATGTCGAACTCGACCCAATCCTCACGCTGAAGGGCCACGGTATAGACCGGGCGATGCAGCGCATCCTCGCCCTCGGGCCAGCGGGTGCGGCCGTTCTCGGCGATACGGGGCCAGATCGGCGCGCGGCCCTGCGGCGGGATCAGCAGGCGGAAATGCAGGTTGCTATGGGCAAAGCGCTCGGCCTCGGGGCCTTGCACCCTGATCCGGATAAAGCCGGGCGTGCGCCGCGTGCATGAGACAAGCCGCATCAGCGCGAGGCCCGGCGCAAGTGCCCCCGCATCGACATTGTCCCAGTTGATCGCCATGCCATGGCTTTCGAACAATTCGGTGGCGCTGTCCTGCATGATTGCGATCAAGCGCTGTTCGGGGGCATGCAACTCGATCCGCGCGATCCCGTCGCCGGGGATCAGGCAAAGCTCGCTGCCCCAGACATGCATGGTCAGGCTGTCCGGGGTCTCGATCAATTCGACATCCCATTCAGCGGCACGGGCCCGCAGCAAGGCCGCCGCCGCCCCGGAAGCCGAGGAGAATGTGCCGGTGCTGCGATGCGGACGGATCGGAAACATGATGGCCCTTCCAGAATTTCCGCCGAACGTAAACCCAAGTGAAACCATCGGCAATGCCAGAAGCGGCCGGGCGCGGTTTTTCTGATCGGGGCTGGCCCCTCGGGGCGGACTGGGGCAGAAATCGGGACGACAGCGAGCTTGCCGGAGAGGATGCGCCATGACGCTCGGGATAATCGGAGTGGGGCTGATGGGCCACGGCATCGCCCGAAACCTTCTGCTCAAGGGATTTGACCTGCGCTTTCTGGATCACCCCGGAAACCGCCCGGTGGACGAGATCCTGTCGCTGGGCGGCATCTCCTGCGCCAGCCCCGCCGAGGTGGTTTCGGGCTGCGAGGCGGTCATCCTATGCGTGACCGGTTCGGCCCAGGTCGAGGCGGTTCTGACTGGCGCTGAAGGCGTCATCCCGGCAATGCCGCGGGGTTGCATCGTTATCGATTGCTCGACCTCGCTGCCGGATTCGACGTTGCGCATGGCGACATTGGTCCGCGAGTCGGGTGGGGAATTCATCGACGCGCCGATGACGCGGACGGCGCAGCACGCCCATGAGGGCCGCTTGAATCTGCTGGTCGGTGGCGAGGCCGAGGTGATCGGGCGCGCTCTGCCCATTCTGAGCGCCTTTGCCGAAGAGGTGCGTCATGTCGGGACGCAGGGCGCGGGGCACCGCATGAAGCTGCTGCACAATTACGTCTCGCTGGGATCGCTGGCGCTGATCGCCGAGGCGGCCGCCCATGCTGCTGATGGTGGGGTCGATCCCGATGCTTTTGTCGAAGTGCTGGCCAGCGGCGGCGCGGGCGGCACCGCCTTGCAGCGGATTGCGCTTTTCATCACTCAAGGCAATCGCGATGCGCTGCCTTTTGCCATCGCAAACGCGGCCAAGGATCTGGGCTATTATCTGGAAATGGCGCGCGCGGCGGGGGCCACGCATGAGGTGGCGGATGGCATCAGCCGGGCGCTGGATCATGCCGTGAGCCAAGGCCATGGCGCGGATTACGTCCCCGAACTGGTCCGTATTCTGCGCCGGGAATAAAGGAAAACGGCGCCGCTGATGCGGCGCCGGATCACAGTTAGGCAGCGTATTTCTGCACCGCGCCGGGCTGTTTCGCCCAATCGGCATACCATACCTCAAAGAGACGCAGTTGCGCCTCGGCATAGCCGCGCTGGCTGTCGCTGAGCGCGTCGGTCTCGTTGAAATGCAGCAGGTATTCCGGGTTCCCCTTCAGCACCATCATGTGCTTGAAATACAGGACCAGGTCCGGGCCCTCGTCGAAGGAGGACAGCACCGCGAGGGCGGATTCCAGTTCGAGGGCGCGGGCGCGGGCCTCGACATCACCTGCGGCCGCGGCCTGGCTCAGCGCGACCAGATGCAGCACCTCGCGCGGCAGCACGCAGCCGATGCCGGTGATCGCGCCTTTCGCGCCGCAATTCACGAAGCCATGGAAGACGGCGGTATCGACGCCGACCATCAGCACGACATCATCGTCGCGGCTGGTGATGTTCTCGGCGGCATAGCGCAGATCGGCGGGGCCGCCGAATTCCTTGAAGCCGACGAGGCTCGGATGCTCGGCGCGCAGGGCAAAGAACAGGTCGGCGCGGGTCGCGAAGCCGTAATAGGGGCTGTTGTAGATCACCGCTGGCAGGTCCGGCGCGGCGGCGAGGATGGCCTTGAAATGGTCGCGCTGCGCGCTGACCGAGGGGCCGCGCGACAGCACGCGGGGAATGACCATCAGGCCCTGCGCGCCGACGGATTGGGCATGGGCGGCAAGCGCGACGGCCTTGGCGGTATTGATCGCGCCGGTGCCGACGATGACCGGAACGCCGGCCTCGACGAGGCGCGCGACGCCCTCCATCCGCTCTTCATCCGAGATCAGCGGCCAATCCCCCATCGAGCCGCAATAGACCACCGCCGACATGCCGGTCGCGATCAACTCGCGGCCCTTGCGCACCAGCGCGTCGAAATCGGGTTTCCTGTCCGGGGTGCAGGGCGTCATCAGGGCCGGGATACAGCCGGAAAAGATTTGGGCGTTCATGGTCTCTCTCCTGTCGGGCCGGGCCGTGGAGGGCACTGGCTTGGTGGTCGGGTCGACTTTGACAATAGTGTTTGTATTTTTCTTGTCGACAAGTTTTTTCTGCGCGGCAAGAGAAAACTCGCCGATGAGACATGCGGCGGGTTCAGAATGGTATTTCGCGAGGCTTATAGGGCGATCTGCTGCCGCCGGTCGCGCGAGATCAGGCGACGGATCTGATTGACGATCTGATCGGCATGCTGGCTCGCCAGACGGTCGGCGGCGGCGATGTCCTGCGCCTCGATGGCGGCGATGATGTCGTTATGCTCATCGACATATTCCTGCGGCAACCGGTCGTCGAAAGAGGAATAATAGATCCGCAGGATGCGCCGCCCCTCGTCAAGCAGGCGCGAGAAGAGGCCCGTGTAATAGGGATTGCGTCCGGCCTCGGCGATGGCGGCATGGAAGGCGCGGTTGGTCGAGATCATCGCAAGCGCGTCCTGAGTCTCCACCGCATGGGTAAACGCCGCCTGATGCGCGCGGATCTGCGCCAGATCCTCAGTGCTGCGATATTCCGCAGCGAGCCGCGTCGTCACCCGATACATCAGCGTCAGCGCGTCGAAGAAGGTGTGCAGGTTCAGGAAGTCGATATTCGAGACCACCGTCGAGCGGTTCGGCAGGGTGGTGACCAGCCCTTCGCCCGCGAGGCGCACGAGGGCCTCGCGGATCGGAGTGCGCGACATCGAGAGGCGCTCGGCCAGTTGGATCTCGTCGATCGGGCTGCCGGGCGGCATCACGAGATCGATGATGTCGTCGCGCAGGATCTCGTAGACAAGCTTGACGCCCTCGCCGCGCTTGCGCTCTGGGGTGGAGATCGGCTTTGTGCTCATTATGTCTGCCTCATGGGCGGTTTCCTGTCGCTGCCCGCAAGCGGGCCATATGAAATCGTCGGGGACGGGGCGTGAGCCCTAGCGCGCACCCCAACTATCCGAAAGACGGTAGCCCTGCGGCCAGGGGTCCGAAGGATCCAGCATGTGCTGGTGGATGCCGGTGATCCAGCCGCGTCCCGAGATCTCGGGCAGGATCGCCGGGATATTGCCGACTGTCGTGGTCCCGGCAATGCGCCCCTCGAAGGTCGAGCCGATCACCGAGACCGCCGTCAGCCGGTCGCTTTCGCTCATCTGGCCACGGGAATGCAACACCGCCATGCGGGCCGAAAGCGCGGTGCCGGTGGGCGAGCGGTCGACCTTGCCGGGCTGGATCGCGACCGCCGCGCCGGCCCGCAGCCCTTCCGGTCCGCGCGTCACCGGACCGGCGAACAGGCAGAAGGAAAAATGCTTCCACTCGGGCAAGGTCGGATGGCGGAAACGCAAAGCCGCATTGGCGGCATCGGTGATCCTCACGCCAAGGCGGGCAATGTCATGCGCCTCATCCTCGACCAGCTTGAAACCCATGGCCTCGGCATCGACGATGACGAAGCTGTCGCCGCCAAAGGCGGTATCGACCGTCAGCGTGCCCAAGCCCTCGACCTCGAGTTTCTGGTCCAGATCGCCGGCGAAGCTGGGAAGGTTTTGGACAAAGATGCGCTCGGCCTTGCCGTTGCGGCATTCGGCACGGACGCGGACCAATCCGCCCGGTGCTTCCAGTGTCAGGTGGGTTTCCGGCTCGACCATCGGGATCAGCCCGCCATCCAGTAGCACCGTCGATACGCAGATCGAGTTCGAGCCGGACATCGGCGGCGTGTCCTCGGGCTCCATGATGATGAAGGCGGCGTCAGCCTCGGGGTGTTTGGGTGGTACCAGCAGGTTCACATGGCGAAAGACGCCACCGCGCGGTTCGTTCAGGACGAAATTGCGCAGGGTCTGATCGCGGGCGATCCAGCGGCTTTGCTCCCAGATGGTGTCGCCCGGTGGGGGGAGAACGCCCCCCACGATCACATCCCCCACTTCGCCTTCGGCATGGGCGGATATTACATGGATGGTCTTGCTGCTGCGCATGGTTCTTCCTTTAGGCGAGCCATTTTGGGCGCGGCGGCGCATGTCCCGTCATGGCGGCGGTTACGCAATCGGCGAGACTGCCGAAGCGCATGTCACGGCCGGAAAGTCCCGGCCCGTAATGGGCGTATTTTCCGGAATTCGTCATCACCACGCGGGCCTCGGGCGGAAAGACCGGCTCGGTGATCGAGCACCAGCAAAGGTCGGGCAGGATCTGCACGCCCGAGGCCGCGAGCGGGTCCAGACAACCCTCGGCCCTTGCCTGCGCGATGATTTCGCGGCCTGCAGTGACGATGACGGGAATGCGGGTCTTGCGCCCGGCCAGCGCCTTGGCAAGTGCGCAGAACTCGGCAAGCGAGGCGTGCGGGCTGCCAATGGCGATCAGATCGACCTGATCCGGGCCTTGATTGAGCAGCGCCCAGCCCTCGGCAAGGTCCACGCGCGTGATGGTCAGGCGCGGGGTGCCGGGTGCGGCAGCGCCCTCGGCCTCGGGGGTGACAGCCTCGATATGGAGCATGGGCGCGGCCGAGGTCGTGCCGAAAGCCGCACAAAGCGCCTTGAGGTCGTCCTTGCTCGGCTGCGCGGGGGCAAGGCCGCAAAGCAAGGGGATGCGGTCGGGGGATTTCAACCCGGCGAGATAGCCGATCAGCGGCCAGACCGAATCGTCGGTCCCTTCGGGCAGGTCGAAATTGACGATCAGCCCCGCCTTGCGCCCCTCATCCAAGTAAACGCCCGCAAGCGGCGCGCGCCCGGTCACCGCCATGCAAAGATCCAGAAAATCCGGATGCTTGGGCGAACGCGCGCCCAAGACGCTGTTGGCATAGATCACGGCATTCGATTCCGCCCATGCGATGGATTCGGTAAGCTGGGGCCGGTCGCTCAGCAAATAGGGCGCGCAGGTGAAACTGGGCTGGCAGCCCATGCGTGTATAGGCATCGGCGAGCCGTGACGCCTGATTGCCGAACAGCGCGGGAACGCCCTGATCCTGCCAATGCTCGCGATCCACAGAAATGGCATTGATTGTGGTGGGGACCCGGACCTTCGCCCCCAATTCGTCCATCTTCTCGGCAAAGATCAGATTTGCCGGATGGGCGAGGATGCAGCCATCGATATGGCCGCGCGAAATATCGGTGAGTTCCGCCGCCCCTTGCTGATGCGCCATGGCGCAGATGATGCGCAAGGCCAAAGCGGCGGCCTCGCCGTCGCGGCCCGCGAGCATGGCGCGGTCGTTCTCGCTCAGCGTCAGTGCGGTTTCATGCGGCGCGGTGATGGGCAGGCTCAGCCCGTCCGCGAAGAGGACATCTTCGTGAATCGCGAGGCGCGGCAGGGCGGCGAGACGGGCATAATCGGCCTCGGAGACGCGCAGGATGGGAAAGCTTTTCCCAAACATCTCGGCCCCGATCAGGCTGCCGAGCGTCAGAATATCCTCGGGCTCGGAAAAGATCAGCGCGGCGGGTGCATTGCCCTTGAGGATCAGGTCCAGCACCACGCCCGAGCCAGAGCAAGAGCCCCGGCTGGTCGGCATCATCAGCACCTTTCCCGCGATGCTTTCGCCATGCGCGGGGTGATGGGCGTCGATGATGCGCGCCGTGACGGGATCGACGCCGCCCCAGAAGCTGAGCCCCTCGCTCAGCGCAAGGACCGGCCCTTCGGCCATGCCCGGCAGGATGCGAAGGGCCGGGGTACTCATTTCACCACGAAGCCATGCGCGAAGGGGTCGCGCTCGTCGATGAAGATGGTGTTATAGCCGGTCATCCGCGCCCAGCCAGCGATCGAGGGGATGATGGCGGGGCGGCCCGCGACGGTGGTTTCGGCCTCGACCCGGCCCTTAAAGATCGAGCCGATGATGGATTCATGCCAGAATTCGTCGCCCGCTTTCAGCTTCCCTTTGGCGGCAAGCTGGGCCATGCGCGCCGAGGTCCCGGTGCCGCAGGGCGAGCGGTCGATGGCCTTTTCGCCATAGAAGACCGCGTTGCGGGCGTGTGCGCCCTCGACGGTCGCAGCACCGGTCCATTGGATATGCGACAGGCCGTTGATCTCGGGATGTTCGGGATGGGTGAATTCATATTTCGCGTTCAGCGCCGCCCGCAGCTTCGGCGACCAGCCGACCAGTTCAGTCGCGCTGTGATCGGCCATGTCGCGGAAATTTTTTTGCGGCTCGACGATGGCGTAGAAATTCCCGCCATAGGCCACGTCCACGACGATTTCGCCCAAGCCCTCGACCTCGGCGGTCAGCCCCTCGGCGTAAAGGAAGCCCGGCACGTTGGTCAGGCGGACTTCCTCGACGAAGCGGCCTTCTTGGCGATAGGTGATATCGACCTTGCCTGCCGGGGCGTCGATCGACAGCTTGCCCGGCTCGCGGGGTTGGATCAGGCCGTTCTCGATCGCCATGGTGATGGTGCCGATGGTGCCGTGGCCGCACATCGGCAGGCAGCCCGAGGTCTCGATGAACAGCACCGCGACATCGCAATCGGGCCGGGTCGGCGGGTAGAGGATGCTGCCCGACATCATGTCATGGCCGCGCGGCTCATACATCAGCCCGGTGCGGACCCAGTCGAATTCGCGCAGGAAATGGGCGCGCCGCTCCAGCATATTGGCCCCTTCGAGGCGCGGCCCGCCGCCCGAGACGAGGCGGACGGGATTGCCGCAAGTGTGCCCGTCGATGCAGGAGAAAGTATGGGTCGTCATGGTCTAGAACCTTTGGGGCGAGAAGGGAGTAAGGTCGATCAGGGGCTTTTGCCCCATCACCAGATCGGCGACGAGCCTCGCCGTGCCCGCCGATTGCGTCAGGCCCAGATGGCCGTGCCCGAAGGCATAGGTGACGCGCGGGCTGCTGCGGGAATGCCCGATCACCGGCAGACTATCGGGCAGTGAGGGGCGGAAGCCCATCCATTGCGTGCCGCCTGTCGTGTCGAGATCGGGCAGGAAGGCCTTGGCCTTTTTCAGCATGGCTTCCGAGCGCTTGAAATTCGGCGGCAGGTCGAGGCCGCCCAGTTCCACCGCGCCGCCGACCCGAATGCCGGTCGACAGGTTCGAGACCACAAAGCCATGCCCGCCAAAGGTGATCTGCGTGCGCAGATCCAGCGCGCCGGGGGGCAGGGTGGTGTTATAGCCGCGCTCGGTCTCGAGCGGGATTTTCTCGCCGAGGCTGCGGGCGATACGATGCGAAAAGGCCCCGGCGGCGATGACGACATGGCCGGTGGCGTGATGGCGGTCAATCTGCACGCCTTCAGGATTGGCGCGAAGGGAGGTCACCTCCAACTCTTCGATGACGCCGCCCATGGCGCGGAAACGATCCGCCAAGGCCAAAGTGTAAAGCTTTGGATCGGCAATGGAATACCAACCGGGGGTGAAGCTGCCCTTGATGAAACGCGGCGCGAGGCCGGGCTGAATCCCGGCCATCTCAGCGGCGTCCATATGCCGGAACTCGATGCCATGCTCGGCGCGGGCTTGCCAGCCGGGAAGCGAGGCCTGGAACTCGGCCTCGGTTTCATAGACCTGCAGGTTGCCGTCCTTGCGCAGCATCGGCAGCGTCCCCGAGGCGGCCAGGAAGGGCTCGAGCTCGGCCCGCGACAAGTCCATGAGCGCGGTCTGGGCGGCGGTCGAATGCGCGACGCGGGCGGGCGAGCAGGCGCGCCAGAAGCGATACATCCAAGGCGCAATCTTCAGCGCATAGCTCGGCGGCACTGACAGCGGCCCCAGAGGGTCGAGCAGCCATTTCGGCGCTTTCTTCAGGATGCCCGGCGAGGCGAGCGGCAGGATATCGGTGAAGGCGAAGGCCCCGGCATTGCCGGCCGAGGCCCCGGCAGCGGGCCCTTCGCGGTCCAGCACCACGACCGACAGCCCGCGCGCGCGCAGCGCAATCGCGATGGACAGGCCGATGACACCCGCGCCGATGACAGTGACCGCATGAGCGACGGGTGCGCGCTGTTGTGTCAGCTCCGAAAAGGAAGGCGATGCGTTCATGGTCAATGCGTCGCCGCGAGGAATTTCTGCAAATCGGCATCCTTCGGCGCGCCGAACAGCTCGGCCGGAGGGGCGATCTCGGCCATGACGCCCTTGTGGAAGAAGGCGACGCGATCCGAGACCTCGCGGGCGAATTTCATCTCATGGGTGACGCAGATCATCGTCATGCCTTCCGAGGCCAGCATCCTGAGCGTGTCCAAAACCTCGCCGACAAGCTGCGGATCGAGCGCCGAGGTGACTTCGTCGAACAGCATGTAATCGGGCGACATGGCCAGCGCACGGGCAATCGCCATGCGCTGCTGCTGGCCGCCCGACATCCTTGTCGGATAGACGTTCAGCTTGTCGGCCAGACCGACATGGGTGAGCTGCTTGACGGCCATGGCCTCGGCATCCGCCTTGGCCATGCCGAGGACCTTGCGCGGTGCGAGCATGACGTTTTCCAGCACCGTCAGATGCGGGAAAGCGTTCCATTGCTGGAAAACGATGCCGATCTTTTGCCGCAGCTTGTTGAGGTCCGTCGATTTGGCATGAACCTCGGTGCCGTCGACGAGGATCTTGCCGGAATCGATCGGCTCGAGCCCGTTGATGCAGGTCAGAAGCGTCGATTTGCCCGAGCCGGAACCGCCGATGATGGTCAGCACCTCGCCCTTGGCGACGGTCAGGTCGATGCCCTTGAGGACCTCCAGCGAGCCGAAGGATTTGCGGACGTTCTGGATCTCAATCATGGGACCACCGTTTCTCCAGATAGCCACCGAAGCGGGCGATGGGGAAGGAAATGAGGAAGTAGAAGGCGCCGCAGACCATCAAGAGGAACAGCGGCTCCTGCAGGCGGGTGATCAGGATCTGGGTCGACTTCAGCAACTCGACGACCTGCACGATATAGACCAGCGCGGAATCCTTCATCACGCCAAGCGCGAGCCCGATCCACGAAGGCAGGGCCACCCGCGTCGCGAGCGGCATGACGATCTGGGTCATGTCCTGCCCCCAGCTTAGCCCCAGTGAGCGGGCGGCGCGGCGCAGGTTCGGCGGCACGGATTCGATGCCACCGCGAACGATTTCCGCGCAATAGGCGGCGGTGTAGAGCGACAGCACACCGCAGGCAACGGTGAAGCCCGAGATGCGGATGCCCAGCACGGTCGTGACAAAGGCATTGGCCAGCACCAGTTGGATCAGCAGCGGAATCGAGCGGAACACGTCCAGCACGAAGGTCAGGGGCGCGGCCCACCAGGGACCGACCTGATAGCGGAAGACCCCGAAGATGATGCCGAGGATCGTGCCGAAGAAGACCGAGATCGCAGTGACGACCAGCGTCATTCCCGCGCCCTTGGCGAGGAAGATCAGGTCTTTGGCGGTTAAGGCGGTTTCGAACATCTCTCGCGCCCTTCAGTAACGGAACAGCCGGGCCGCGAGCAGGCGGGCCGAAAGGGTGATCGCCTTGGTGATCAGGTAGAAGATCACCGCCGCGATGGCGAAAAGCTCGAAGGTGCGGAAGGTCCGCGCATTCAACTCGCTGGTGACGCCGTAAAGGTCGGTATTCATCGCCACGACCGCACCAAGCGAGGTCATCAGGATGGCCCAGACCATTTGGTTGGTCATCGGCAGGAACGAGATGCGCAGCATCTGCGGCATCACGACATGGCGGAAGGCCTTGCCCGCGCTCATCCCCAGCGAGCGCGCGGCGCGGGTCTGGGTCTCGGGAATGGCTTTCAACGCGCCGCGGAAATTCTCGGCCAGATAGCCCGCATTGTTGAAGGCGATGCCGATCAGGAGCGACAGATAGGGGCTGAGATGGATCCCGAAGCCGCCAAGCCCGAAATGCACCATATAGATCTGGAAGAGTGCAGGCGTGTTGCGGGCGATCTCGACCCAGGTCGTTGCGACGGCATTCAGGATGCGACTGCCCGAAAGGCGGAACACGGTAAGGAGGATCGCGACCGAAATGCCGATCAGCATCGACAAAAGCGCGATCTCGATGGTGACAAGCGCCCCTTCCAGCATTTGCGGAAGTGAGTTCAGCGCCTGATTCCAGCGGAAATTATAGTTGAACATGACCGCCTCGGAGGTTGTCAGCGGTGATGCGGTGCGAGGCGCAAGGCCCCGCACCGCGGATAATCGGAAGGATCAACGATAGACGCCCTGGATCGTCAGGTCAGCAGGCACGCCCTCGCCGACCCACTTCTTGTAAAGCTCGGCATAACGGCCGGTGCGGACCTGCTGGTTGATGAACAGGTTCATGTAATTGATCAGGCCATATTCCTCGCGCAGCGTGATCAGCGCGACATAGTCCGGCACCATCGGGGCCTTGTCGACGATCTTGATGCCGCCGAAATTGCCCGATTTCACATTGGCCTCGGCAACCTCGACGGTCGAGACGGTCGCGTCCAGCTGACCCTGCGACAGCGCCAGGAAAACATCGGCCTGGTTCTGATAGGGACGGAATTCGCCTTCGCCCCATTCCTTGACCTTGCCCTCGAGCCAGATCGCCTCATAGGTGCCAGCGGTCGCGCCGACGGTCTTGCCCTTCATGCCTTCCCAATTCGCCATATCGACGCCGTCGCGACCGACAACGGCGTTTTCAAAGGCGTAATAGGGGATCGAGAAGCCGACGGTCTTGGCGCGCTCGAGCGTGTCCGAGGTCGAGGCGACGGCGACATCGACCGAGCCCGACATCAGCGCGGGGATACGTTCGGGGAAGGTGGTCTCGACCACCTCGGCCTCGACGCCGAGCGCCTTGGCGAGGTCGTTGCAATAATCGACGTCGAAGCCCTGCGGATTATTGTCGGCGTCGCGCGAGCCCATCGGCGGGAAATCCAGCACCACGGCGCAGCGCAGCTTGCCCGAGCCAATGATGTCGTCAAGCTTGTCGGCAAAGGCCGGACCGGCAAGAGCCGTCGCAGCGGCGGCGAGGGCGAGAAGCGATTTTTTCATGATTTTTCTCCCGTGTTGGCATGTCCGGCCCTTCACGGCCGATTCCACGGGGGTGATATTCCCGGCCGCATCACGAAAAATCAAACATAAAATACATGCTGTATACAAATTTCACGCAAACAATGCTGAAGTGATTGTTCGGCTTGCATACAGTTTGTATTCAAGAACCGGGACAAGGAAAGAGGAAGCGGCATGTCGGAACAGGGAATCAGGCTGACGGTGGCGGCGCTCACAAGGCGCGTCGAGGAAATTTTCCGTCGCGCCGGGCTGACCGATCTTCAGGCCCGCAGCGTGGCGGAGGTCATCGTGGCGGGCGAGCGCGACGCCTGCAAATCGCATGGCATCTACCGGATCGAGGGCTGCTTGCAGACGATCGCGGCGGGCAAGGTCGATCCCCGCGCCGAACCGCTCCTTGCTGATGATGGCTCGGCGGTCATACGGGTGAATGCCAAAGGTGCCTTCTCTCCGGCGGCATTCGCGCTTGGCGCGCCGGTGCTCGCAGAGCGGGCAAAACAGTTGGGCCTCGCGGCGCTGGCGATCAATTCCTGCACCCATTTTTCGGCCCTCTGGCCCGAAATCGAAGTGCTGACCGAGGCCGGGATCAGCGCCATGGCGATGTGCCCGAGCTACTCCACCGTGGCTCCGGCCGGAGGCAGCGAGCCGCTTCTGGGGACGAACCCCTTTGCCTTCGGCTGGCCGCGCGCCTCGGGTCAGCCCTATGTCTTCGATTTCGCGACCTCGGTCGCGGCGCGCGGCGAGATAGAGCTGCATCGCCGCGCCGGAAAGGCCCTGCCCGAGGGCTGGGCGATGGATGCCGCGGGCCAGCCCACGACCGATCCGGAACGCGCGCTGGAAGGCGCGATGCTGCCTTTTGGGGGGCACAAGGGCTCGGCGATCTCGACCATGATCGAATTGCTGGCCGGGGTGATGATCGGCGACATGACCAGCCGCGACGCCTTGGACTATCTGGGCACGACCAGCATCTTGCCGCATCACGGCGAACTCATCATCGCCTTTTGCCCCGAGCGCTTTGCCGCCGGGCGATCCGGCAATCCGCTCGACCGGGCCGAGATCCTGTTCGAGGCGATCGCCGGGCAGGGCGCGCGCCTGCCCTCGCAGCGCCGCTTCGCCGCGCGGGAAAAGTCGCTGGCCGAGGGCATTCATCTCAGCGCGGATGAGGCGCGGATGCTCGAGCGCCTCGAGCAGGGCTGAGCGTCAAGGCCAGGCGGCGTAGGATTGCGGTGCCGCGACCTTGCGGGCGGCCCGCCACAGACCTGGACTCTGTCCGGTCTGGCGCTGGAAGACCCGGCTGAAATAGGCCGGATCCTGATAACCGAGCCGATAGGCGATCGCCGCGACGCTCAGCGGGCTTTGCTCCAGAAGCGCCATCGCCTTGGCCAGAATCTGCTGCTGCAGGAATTCCTGTGGCGTCTTTCCCGAATTGCGCCGCAAGGCCGCGTTCAGCTGAAAGCGCGTGACCCCAAGCGCCTGGGCATAGGTCGCCACGCTCCAATGCTCGTGCCAATGCTGCGCGGCAAGAAGCATGAATCGTTCCGCCAGTGGCGGCTGCCGTCGGGAATCGCGGCTGTCCGGATGCACGAGGCGTAGGAAGTTCACCAGAAGCAAGGTGCAGGCCGCCTCGGTGACAAGCCGGCTGTCGAGCCGGGGATTGGCCAGTTCGGCGGCGATGTCCTCAAAGAGCAGGGTGACGTGCTGATGGCGTTCGCGCGGCGGGGCGGCGCTCAGACTCATTACCGCGAGCGGCGCGAGCCGCGCGCCGTCATCGCCCTGTGCCATGATGCGGGTGAGTTCGATCCGGGGCAGGGACAAGCACAACAGACGTGCCCCGGCATCAAGATGCAGGGTTTCCGTGCTGTCGGGGGCAAGCCAGACCATCTGCCCGCTCGAAATCTCGCGCCCCGAGCCGGCAAGGCTGGCCGCGCCACGTTCCTGAAAGATCAGATGCCCGGCCCGAGGATCCAGCCGGAATTCCCGCGGCGCGAGAGATGGGTTCAGAAATCGGACTTCCATCGCCGCGCCCGTCACAAAAGTACTGCTAATAGTCACAAATATGCAATGTTTGGCAAGCCGTCCTGTTCGATGCTGACCTTGATCGGGAAGAGGGGCCCGATCGTGACAGGGAGGAGAGAATGATCGGATTTACACGGCGGGCCGCCATGGGCCTGCTTGGGGGTGTCGCCATCTCGGCGCTGTCGCTTGGACCGGGCATGGCGCAGGCGCCAGAGCCGGTCCGGATCGGCTATGTCGCATCGAAGAGCGGCCCGGCCGCCGCGGGCGCGGGGATCACGACCATCCCCAATTACGAATTATGGGCCAAGGATGTGAACGCGGCCGGGGGGCTGAAGCTTCCTGATGGCAGTCAGCGTCCGGTCGAATTGATTTCCTATGACGACCGATCCAGCGCCGAGGATGCCGTGCGCGCGGTCGAGCGGCTCGCTAGCCAGGACAAGGTCGATTTCATCCTGCCGCCTTGGGGCACCGGCTTCAACCTTGCCATCGCTCCGCTGATGGACCGGCTGGGCTATCCGCATCTGGCGGTTACCTCGATGACGGACAAGGCCCCGGACTTTGCCAAGCGCTGGAAAAAGAGCTTCTGGATGCTGGGCGGCGGGCATGATTACGCAGGCGCGCTGGCTCAGACCGTCGCCAAGGCTCAGGCCGAAGGCAAGGTCAATGGCAAGGTCGCGGTCATCTCGGTCGCGGATGGGTTCGGCATCGACCTGATCTCGGCGGCGCGCCCGATCTTCAAGGAGCAGGGTCTGGAACTGGTCTATGACCAGTCCTATCCCATGGGCACGACGGATTTCGCGGCGATCATCGAAGAGGTCAAATCCAGCGGCGCGGATAGTTTCGTGGCCTTCTCCTACCCGCCCGAGACCTTTGCACTGGCCAAGCAGGCCCGCACCGTGGCCTTCAATCCCAAGATCTTCTTCACGGGCGTCGGCACGCCCTTCCCGAATTACCCCGGCATCGTCGAGGGCAGGCAGGAAGGCGTGATGTCGGTCGGCGGCGTCGATGGCAACTCGGAAAAGATCGCGGCCTATTTCAAGCGTCATGCCGAAGTCGTCGGCACGCCCCCCGACAGCTGGGCATCTGCGATCACCTATGCCAGCCTTGAAATGCTGGCGCAGGCCGTGTCGCGTGTCGGCCTGGACCGCGAGGCAGTGGCGGGCGAACTGGCTTCGGGCAGCTTCGACACCGTCATCGGCGAGGTCAAGCTCGAGGACAATCAGCTGCGCCAGCTGTGGCTGGTCGGGCAATGGCAGGGGGACAAGTTCGTCGGCGTCGCACCTGCCGACCGGACCGGTGCGATGGCCCCGGTGATCCCGAAACCCGCCTGGTGATGTAGCGCCTCCCGGACCGCTTGCGGTCCGGGATTGCCGGCGCATCGCCCTTTCTACCCAATTCGGAGACGGACCTTGCTTTCCTCGACCCTGATCCTGGGCCTTGTCCTGGGCGGCAGCTATGCGCTGGTCGCCGTCGGGATGACGCTGCAATATGGCATCGCCCGGATCATGAACCTTGCCTATGGCGAATTCATCATCCTTGCGGCCTTTGCCACCTATCTCTTGTTCGGCAGCCTGGGCATCAGCCCGATCGTCGCGCTGCTCATCATCCCGGTCATCGCCTTTGGGCTGGGCGTGGCGCTTTTTCAGGTGATGATGCGCCCGCTCGTGACCCGTGCAGGCGGCTCGGGCCGGCTCGAGGTGGATTCGATCCTCGCGACTTTCGGCCTGCTTTTCGTGCTGCAAGGGGTGATGCTGCTGGCCTTTGGCGGCAATTACACCTCCTATGGTTTTCTCGATCAGGGCGTGAATGTCCTCGGCACCACGCTTGCCGCGAACCGGCTGCTGGCCTTTGCGCTGAGCATCGGGCTTGCCGGCGGCCTTTTCGCGCTGCTGCAATTCAGCCGTTGGGGTCTGGCCCTGAGGGCCGTGGCCCTTGCGCCGGGCTCGGCGGCGCTTGTCGGGCTGAACATGCGCCGCATCGCTGCGCTGGGATTCGGCCTCGGCACGGCGCTGGCGGCCGCGGGCGGCGTCACCGTCTCGATGTTCCAGACCTTTTCGGCACATGATGGCGTGCTCTTCACCATGAAGGCTCTGGTCATCGTGATCATGGGCGGGGTCGGCAATGTGCTGGGCGCGCTTGTCTCGGGCCTTCTCCTGGGGCTGATGGAAACCGCGGTGGCGCGCTGGGTCGATCCGGGGCTGACGCTCGCTGCAACCTATATCCTCTTCCTCGCGGTTCTGCTCTGGCGTCCCGAGGGCCTGTTCGGAAAGGCGGCGGGAAGATGAGACAGCTTCTGCCATTCTATGCCCTCTTGGGTCTTGCGGGGCTGGCTCCGCTCTGGCTGGGCGATTACGGGGCCGGGCTGCTGCTCGGCATGACGAGCGCGGCGATCCTGGCTACGGCCTGGGCCATGTTCTCGGGCCCGACGCGCTATGTCTCGCTTGCGACGGTGGCCTTTTACGGGATCGGTGCCTATGTCGTGGCGGCGCTTGCGGAAAGCCAGCCTTGGCCGGTTGTCCTGCTGGCGGCGGCGGGTTGCGGTGGGCTTGTCGCCCTTGTCGTGGGGCTCTCGACGCTGCGCCTGGCGGGGATCTATTTCGTGATCTTTTCCTTTGGCCTCGCGGAACTGATCCGCCAGCTTCTGACCTGGTATGAGGTGAATGTGACAGGCACGCTGGGGCGCTATATCTTTACCGAATTCCAGCCCCGCGACCTGCTGTGGCAATTGCTGGTGCTCTTGGCCGTGACGCTGACGCTTTCGGTCTGGATCCACCGCTCGCGACTGGGGCTGGCGCTGCGGGTGATCGGCGATGACGAGACGGTGGCGGCCCATGCCGGGATCAACCTGGCCCGCAGCAAGCTGACGCTCTTCGTGATCTCGTCGGTCCTGATCTCGCTGACAGGCGCGATTCAGTCGCCGCGCTGGGTCTATATCGAGCCCTCGATCGTCTTCAATCCGACGGTTTCGTTTACCGCCGTCATCATGGCGCTTCTGGGCGGCGCGAACCGGATCTGGGGCCCGATCCTCGGGGCGGTTCCGCTTTATCTGGCCTTCGAATTCCTCTCGGCCCATTTTCCCGATCATTTCTCTATCCTCTTGGGCCTTCTCTTCATCCTCGTGGTCTTTGCCTTGCCCAATGGCGTCCTTGCGGCGCTGGAACGGCTGCGACTGCGGAAAGGGGCGGGCGTATGAGCATCCTCGACATATCCGGCGTGACCAAACGTTTCGGCGGGCTGGCGGCCGTGTCGGATCTGAGTTTTTCGGTCAAGCATGGAGAGATCGTGGCGCTGCTGGGCCCGAATGGCTCGGGCAAGACCACGATGATCAACATGATCTCGGGCGCCTTGGTCCCGAGCAACGGCCAGATCCGGTTTCAGGGCGATGACATCGCGGGCCGCGCGCCGGACCGGATCGCGCGGGCGGGCATCGCCCGGACCTTTCAGCTGGTCCGTATCCTGCCCTCGCTGAGCCTGATCGAGAATGTCGTTGTGCCCGCCGCCTTTGGCCGGCGCAGGCTTTGGGGAGACGAGGCGCTGCGTCATGCCGCGTCCTGTCTGGACCGGGTCGGGCTGAAGGCGCGATGCGATCTGCGCGCCGCCGATCTGACCTATATCGACCAGAAGCGGCTGGAACTGGCGCGGGCACTGTCGGCCGAGCCGCAACTCTTGTTGCTGGACGAATGGCTGGCAGGTCTGAACCCTGCGGAATTGCAGGAGGGTATCGCGCTGATCCGCAGCCTGACCCATGACGGGATCTCCATCCTGATGGTCGAACATATCATGGAGGCCGTGCGCGCACTCTGTCCGCGGACGGTGGTGATGGCCGCGGGACGCAAGATCGCGGATGGGCCGACGGCCGATGTCCTGTCGCAGCCCGAGGTCATCGCGGCTTATCTTGGCGAGGCCGCCCATGCTTGAGATCCAGAACCTGACCATCAGATATGGCCGCCACCTTGCGGTCGACAATGTATCGATGCATGTGGCCAAGGGCGAGACAGTCGCGCTATTGGGCGCGAACGGTGCGGGCAAATCCTCGGTCCTGAATGCGATCGGGGGACGAGTGCGGCCTGCCTCAGGCCTGATCTCGCTGGATGGGCGCGATCTCGCGGCCCTGCCCGATCACCGCATCGTCGAAGAGGGCGTGGCCCTCGTGCCGGAAGGTCGCGGCGTCTTCGGACCGCTTTCGGTCGAGGAAAACCTGCGTCTCGGCGCGATGCCTCGGCGCGCCCGCACCGGCGCGGCCGAGGCGATGGACGAGATCTATGCGCTTTTCCCGCGCCTTGCCGAAAGGCGGCGGCAGGCGGTGCGCACGATGTCCGGCGGCGAGCAGCAGATGGTCGCGATCGGCCGGGCGCTGATGTCGCGGCCCGATTACCTGCTGCTCGACGAGCCGAGCCTTGGGCTTGCGCCGATCGTGACCGAAGAGCTTTTCGCGGCACTGCACCGGATCCGCAGCCGCGGCCTTGCCATCCTGCTCATCGAGCAGAATGTGCGGCTGGGCCTTGGCATGGCCGAGCGCGCCTATCTCATGACCAGCGGGCGCATCACCGGCGAGGATAGCAGCGCCCGCATTGCCACCGACCCCCGACTGGCCGAGACCTTTCTCGGTCGTACCGGCACCGCCTGAGACGAAAGGATAGATCATGCATATGGCAGAGCTTTACATTGACGGAACCAGCATTCCCGCATCGGATGGTCGCCGGTTCGAGCGGACGAACCCGATCACCGGCGAGATCGCGACCTCGGCCGCCGCTGCCAGCGTCGCGGATGCGCAGGCGGCGGCCGACGCCGCGGCACGCGCCTTCGCCGGCTGGTCGCAATCCGCACCGGGCGAGCGTCGCCGCCTGCTTTTCGCCGCCGGTCAGGCGCTTTTGGACCGTGCCGGCGACATCGTTGCCGCGATGAAGGAAGAGATTGGCGCAACCGAGGCCTGGGCGCGGTTCAACGTCAAGCTTGCCTCGGAAATGCTGGTCGAAGCCGGCGCGATGACGACCCAGATCAAGGGCGAGGTGATCCCCTCTAACCGGCCCGGCAGCACGGCGATGGCGCTGCGCGTGCCTGTGGGCGTGGTGTTTTCCATGGCGCCCTGGAATGCGCCGGTGATCCTTGGCGTGCGCTCGCTTGCGGCGCCGCTGGCCTGCGGCAATACCGTCGTGATGAAGACCTCGGAACTTTGCCCCCGCACGCATGGGCTGATCGTCGAGGCCATGGCTTCTGCGGGTTTCCCGGTGGGAGTTCTGAACGTGGTGTCGAACGCGCCCGAGGATGCCCCGGCGATCGTCGAGGCGCTGATCGCCCATCCGGCGGTGCGTCGGGTCAATTTCACCGGCTCGACCCGGGTCGGACGGATCATCGCCGAGGCCGCCGCCCGCCATATCAAGCCCGCGCTTCTGGAACTGGGCGGCAAGGCACCCTTCATCGTGCTGGAGGATGCCGATATCGATTCCGCCGTCTCGGCCGCGGCCTTCGGGGCCTATATGAACCAGGGCCAGATCTGCATGTCCACCGAGCGGATCATCACCGTGGGCGAAGTCGGTGACCGCTTCGTCGAAGCTTTTGCCCGCAAGGTCGCGACGCTGAAAGCGGGCGATCCGCGACAGGGCGACACGCTGCTGGGCTCGATGGTCAGCCTTGAGGCCGCGAACCGGATCCGGGAAATGGTTCAGGATGCCTTGGGCAAGGGCGCGCGGCTGGTCGCCGGCGGTGGGGGCACGGGCACGCTGGTTGACGCCGTCGCGCTGGATCATGTCACCCCCGCGATGCGGCTTTACGCCGAGGAAAGCTTTGGTCCGGTCGTCTCGATCATCCGGGCGGAAAGCGTGGACGAGGCGGTCTCGATCGCCAACGAGAATGAAATGGGACTGTCTTCGGCAGTCTTTGGCCGCGATCAGGCCAAGGCCATGGCCGTTGCCGCCCGGATCGAGAGCGGCATTTGCCATGTCAACGGCCCGACCGTGCATGACGAAGCCCAGATGCCTTTTGGCGGCGTCAAGGCCTCGGGCTATGGCCGGTTCGGCGGGCAGGCGGGCATTGCCGAATTCACCGAACTTCGCTGGGTCACGCAGCAGAACGGCGCGTTGCACTATCCGATCTGATCGACGGTTTTCACAATTTCGGAGGGCGGCCCTGGCGACGGGGTCGCCCTTTTTAAATTCAAACGTGTGCAATGTGGTATTAAATACCGTTTAGCGTGTATTTCTGGCCCATATGGGCGGTAATTCGCTGCTTCCTTCGCGATGAGTTGACCGCCCGAAACTTCGGTGCTGTCGTAAAGGGCGGGAACTATTTTGCCGCAGCGGAATTTAATCGAACGCCACAATTTTAGCGGCTGCTTCGAAACCGACGTTTTCCGAAAAACTGTTTTTATATAATATTAAAAATAAAGGAAAAAAGGAAAGGCACGAAAGGGAAGGGCAGTAATGGCCTCTGTTGCAATACTGATGGCGACGCGCAATGGCGCGTGCTTTCTTCCCGACCAATTGCAAAGTATATGCAATCAGAAGTTGCGTGATTGGAAATTATTCGTGAGTGACGATTGTTCGCTCGACGCCACCTATGAAATTATCTCGGAATATTCGCGCAGGCTCCCGCAGGGTCAGGTCGAGCTGTTGCAAGGGCCGGGACAGGGCGCGGCGGCGAATTTCATGTCGCTCATCCGCCGCGCACCCGAGGCTGAATATTACGCCTTTTCGGATCAGGACGATGTCTGGCTGCCCGAGAAGCTGTCCCATGCGACCGAAGCCCTTGCCCGTGTGCCAAAGGATCGGCCAGCGCTTTATTGCGCGCGTGTCACCGTCTGCGATGCAAGCCTGCGCGAGTTGCATCTGACGCCCCCGCCGACCAGCCGACCTGGCTTTCGCAATGCGCTGATCCAGAATATCGCCCATGGCAATACGATCGTCTTCAACCAGGCCGCTCATGAGATCCTGCGTCCCGCCGCCGCCCGTTTGCCGCAGGTGGTGATGCATGATTGGTGGGCCTATCTCGTGATCAGCGGTGCTGGCGGTGAGGTCATCTTTGATGATCGCAGCGACGTGCTTTACCGCCAGCACAGCGGCAATGTCGTCGGCGAAGCACGGGGCCTTGAGCGGCAATTGCGCAAGGTGCAGGCGATGTTTTCCAACCGACACTCGGAATGGCTGACGATCAATCTTCAGGCCATGTCCGAGATACTGGACATGTTGGATGACGAGAACCGGAGTCTGGTCGAACTGTTGGTCGAGGCCCGCAGTTCAAGCCAGGTCCTGTTCTCGCTGGTTTGCCTTCGCGAACATATTCACCGTCAGGGCCGGTTTGGACGGCTCATCCCGCCGGTCTCGGCGATGCTGGGCGTGATCTGACCGGCAGGCTTAGCCCAGTCTTTCCGAAATCGTACTAAGCGAGCCCGCCATATGGCTGCGCATCAATTTCGCGGCGCGGCTGCCATCCCCATCCCGCACGGCCTCCACGATCGCGCGATGTTCCAGCCGAGATTGCTCGACGCGTGCCGCGCTGGCACGCAGGCTGGCATCCCGCCAGGGCAGGCTGCGCCGTTCGAGGTCTAGCGCGAGTGTGGCCAGAATCTGATTGCGCGCCCCGGCGCGTATCGCCGCGTGAAAGCTGGAATTGTGGCGGGCATAGTCGCGCGGCATTTCCGTGACCATGCGGTTGAGGCCGTCGCGTTCGATCTCGGTCATGCGCAAGGCGGCGAGACGTGCGCAGGTGGCCTCGATCTCGCCCAAGGATTCGAACAGATCGGAGAGATCGGCGGCCGTCATCCTGCGCACGAAAAAGGCGCGTCTCGCGCCGCGTTCCACGAGCCCCTCGCCCGCCAGTCTGTGCAGCGCCTCGCGGACCGGTGTGCGCGAAAGCCCGAATTCGCTGGCCAGCACGGTTTCGGTCAGGGACGCGCCCGGCGCAAGCGCCCGCTCGGCGATGCGTTGCGACAGGATGTCATAGATCTGGTCGGCCGATCTTGCGCCGTTTGTCATCGCCAAAATCACATGTGTACTGGACTATAAAATATGTATACATATTCTGGCTGCGATGAAACCGGAAATTGCAAAGGGAAGAAGCATGGACTTTCTGTCGGGGCGCAGGCCTTCAAGTTTCGCCGGCAAGGCGATGATTGCGACCTCGCATCCCCTGGCGACTTCGGCCGGGTTGGAAATTCTTCAGACGGGCGGAAACGCGGTCGATGCGGCGCTTGCCGCAGTCGCCGTGCAATGCGTCGTCGATCCGCTGATGACCGGGCTGGGCGGAGACTGCTTTGCGCTCTATGCGCCCGCGGGTGGGGCTGTCACGGCACTGAACGGGTCGGGGCGTGCACCGGCGGCTGCTTCGGTCGCGGCGCTGAAGGCGGCCGGCCTGAGCGACGAGATCCCGCAGACCAGCCCGCATGCGGTCACGATCCCCGGCGCGGTCTCGGCCTGGTGCAAACTGCATGAGGCGCATGGCTCGATCCCGATGGCGCAGATCTTTGCGCGGGCCATCGCCTTGGCCGAGGACGGCTATCCGGTGGCGACGCGCGTGGCTCAGGATTGGAGCGCGGCCGCCGCGCTGATTGCGCAGGATGCCGGGGCGGCGGCGGTCTTTCTGCCCGGCGGCGTCGCGCCGCGCGCCGGAGATCGGCATGCCCAGCCCCTGCTGGCGGATCGGCTGCGCGAAATCGCCGCGCAGGGCCCCGCGGGATTTTACGAAGGCGAGACCGCCCGCAGCATGGTGTCCTATCTGCGGGGACTGGGCGGGCTTCATACCGAGGCTGATTTCGCCGCGGCCAAGGATGGCGCGGAATGGGTCGCGCCGATCAGCGCGCGCTATCGTGGCTACGATATCCATGAATGCCCGCCGAACGGGCAGGGGCTCGCCGCATTGCTGATCCTGCGCATCCTCGAGGGCTATGATCTGGCCGCGATGTCCGAGGCCGACCGCATCCATGTCCATGCCGAGGCGACAAAGCTCGCCTATCACCATCGCGACGCATTGCTGGGCGATCCGGCGCATTGCGAGGGTTTGGCCGAGCGCCTGCTCTCGGACGAGGTCGTGAGGGTGTTGCGTGGGCGGATCGACATGCAGCAGGCCATGCCCCCCGCGCTTTGGGACGAGCCAGAGCATAAGGACACGGTCTATCTTTGCGTCGTGGATGAGAAGGGCAATGCCATCTCGTTCATCAATTCGATCTTTCACGGCTTCGGTTCGGGGCGGCTCGATCCCGTGACAGGAATCCTGTTCCACAGCCGGGGCGCCTCGTTCCGGCTGATCGAAGGTCATCCCAATGCGATCGGTCCGCGCAAGCGGCCCATGCACACGATCATTCCCGGCATCGTGACGCGGAACGGATCGGTGGTCATGCCATTCGGCGTGATGGGCGGGCAATATCAGGCGGCGGGGCATGCGGGCTTTCTGTCGGGCGTGATCGACCGCGACATGACGCTGCAAGAGGCAATCGACCAGCCGCGCAGCTTTGCCTTTGGCGGCAAGCTCGATCTGGAACCGGGCATCCCGCCGGAGATCCGCGATGCCCTGGCTGCGCGCGGCCATGATATCCGCGTGCTGGATGCGCCGATGGGCGGGGCGCAGGCGATCCGCATCGGGGACAGCGGTATTCTGGAAGGGGGCTCGGACAGCCGCAAGGACGGCATGGCTCTGGGTTATTGAGCGAAAGGAGGAATAGACATGCATTTCCTGAAACGGATCGGCATCGACAGCTACATGATCATGCTGCTGGTCACCGTGCTGCTCGGTCTCCTTCTGCCGGCGCAGGGGGTCGCGGCGGATATCCTGCGCGGCGTCACCTATTGGGCGGTGGCGCTCTTGTTCTTCCTTTACGGCGCCAAGCTCGATTCGGCATCCGTCCGGGCCGGCCTGTTGAACTGGCGCTTGCAGGGGCTCAGCTTTGCCGCGACCTATCTGGTCTTTCCACTGCTGGGCCTGATCTTTGCGGCGCTGTTTGGCGGGCTGCTTGGGCCGCAGGTCACGATGGGCGTGCTGTTCCTGTCGGTCCTGCCCTCGACGATCCAATCCTCGATCGCATTCACCTCGATGGCGGGCGGGAATGTCCCGGCGGCGATCTGTTCGGCCTCGCTGTCGAACCTGATCGGTGTGGTGCTGACCCCGGCGCTGGTCGCCTTGATGCTGCACCAGGGCGGCGGGGGCATCAGCTTTGACGCGGTGATCCGGATCGGCATGCAGATCTTGCTGCCTTTCATCCTGGGCCAATTGTTGCGTCCGCTGCTGGGCGAATTCGTCAAGCGGCATCGCGTGTTGACCTTGACGGTGGACCGCGGCTCGATCCTGCTCATCGTCTATTCGGCCTTCAGCGCGGGAACAGTTTCGGGTCTCTGGGCCTCGATCCCGCCGAAAAGCCTGATCGCGCTGATCCTCGTGATGCTGGTTCTGCTGGCGCTGGTCTTTGGCGTGATGGCGGCGGTAGGCAAGCTGTTCCGTCTGCCCTATGAGGATCGTGCGGTGATGTTCTTTTGCGGCTCGACCAAGAGCCTTGCGAGCGGCCTGCCCATCGCGACCGCGCTTTTTCCTGCGGCCACGCTGGGGGCGACGGTTTTGCCGGTGCTCGTCTATCACATGGCCCAGCTTCTGGCTTGCGCGATGATCGCCCAGGCCAGCGCGCGACGCAGGGACCGGGCGCAGGTCGTGACGGTCGGATAAGGACTAATAGACTGAACCAATTGGCCGACCATCCCTTGCGGGACGGTCGGCTTTTTCATGCGGAATTCCCCGCACCAAAAAGGCAGTAATGCGCAGAAATTGCGCAGGAACGAAACCGTTCTGCGAAACCGGCCCGATGCGGCAACAAACGCTTTACGAATCCGCAGCCCTCGGATTGGATGGAGCCAATCAAGAGATTGGTCCCACATGCCGGCTTTGGAAATTCTGGGCGCAAATGACGAAGGCCGTGGCGAGAGCGGCAATTCCGCCTATGCGCTGGAACGGCTCCGTGCCTATCTGTCCGAAGCCGGGGTGCGGGCGGGGGGAAAGCTGCCCACCGAACGCCAGTTGGCGGGGACGCTCGGCATTGGTCGCCGTGCGGTGCGCCGCGCGCTCGAGGCGCTCGAGGCCGAGGGGCTGATCTGGCGCAGGCAAGGCTCTGGCACTTTCGTCGGCCCAAATCCCGAAACAGGCGACGCCGTCGCGACCACTGATTTTCTCGAGATCATGGAGGTCCGGCTGCGCATCGAACCCCAGCTTGCCGCCTTGGCCGCGATGCGCGCCAAGCCCGAGCAGATCGCCCGGATGCAGGAACTCGCTGACCGGATCGCGCAATGCGAGGATGCGGATGCGCGCGAACTCTGGGACGGCACCTTGCACCGCCAGATTGCCCAGGCCGCCGGAAATGCGCTGTTCCTGTCCTTGTTCGACAGGGTGAACCGCCTGCGCCAGGACGAGGCCTGGCAGCGCCTGCGCGAGCGCGCGCGCGGCGGAAACGGCACGCGCGATGTGACCTTGCGCCAGCATCACGCCATTATCGCGGCCATCGCCGCGCGCGACCCGCAGGCCGCCGCCGAGGACATGCGCCAGCATCTGCTGATGCTTCAGGAAAAGCTGATCCGGCAAACCTCGCTCGACGGATCACAGACATAAGCAAGCACAAGCCGGACCAAACCGGCGCAACCATGAACCAACCGGGAGATGACATGATCAGGACTTCACTTCTATCGGCTGCTGCTCTTTGCGCGCTGCTTTCCGCGCCGGGGCTCGCGAGTGAACTTCGCATCGGCCTGCAGGACGATGCCGACATCCTCGACCCCCACCAGTCGCGCACTTTCGTTGGCCGCATCGTCTATACCGGGCTTTGCGACAAGCTGGTGGATCTGGACAAGGACGTGAACATCGTTCCGCAGCTTGCGACGGACTGGACCACCTCGGAGGACGGGCTGAAGCTGGTGATGAACCTGCGCGACGGCGTGGTCTTTCACGACGGCACCGCCTTTGATGCCGCGGCTGTGGTCTATAATATCAACCGCGCCATGACCTTGCCGGAATCGCGGCGCAAATCCGAACTGGCTTCGGTGTCCGGGATCGAGGCGACCGGCCCGCTGCAGGTGACCTTTACGCTGAAAGCGCCGGATTCCTCGCTGTTGGCACAGCTCAGCGACCGGGCCGGGATGATGCTGTCGCCCGCCGCGGCCGAGGCAGCGGGGGCGGATTTCGGTCAGAACCCGGTCTGCTCGGGCCCGTTTAGATTCGTCGAGCGCATTCAGCAGGATCGAATCGTGCTCGAGAAATTCGCCGATTACTACGATGCCGATCAGATCAAGATAGACCGGGTCACCTATCTGCCCATTCCCGACACCACCGTCCGGCTCGCGAACCTTCGCTCGGGCGAGCTTGACATGATCGAGTGCGTGGCCGCGAGCGATGTCGCCGGGGTGCGCGAGGACGAAGCGCTGAACTCGCAGGAATCCGTCGGGCTGGGCTATATGGCGATCTATGCCAATGTCCGGAACGGAGACCGCGCCAATACTCCGGTCGGACAGGATGCGCGCGTCCGTCAGGCCTTTTCGCTGGCGATCGACCGCGAGGCCTTGAACCAGGTCGTGTTCGAGGGCACGGCGCGGGCCGGCAACCAGCCCTTTGCCCCGACCTCGCCCTGGTTCAACCAGAACATCCCCGTCCCGGCCCGCGATGTCGAGGCCGCAAAGGCGCTTCTGGCCGAAGCCGGGCTCGAACGTGTCGCAGTCGAGGTGCAGCACGCCAACAATCCCGTGGTGACGCAGATGATGCAGGTCATCCAGGCGATGACCGCCGAAGCGGGATTTGATGTGACGCTGAAGGCCACGGAATTTGCCACGTTGCTGTCCGAACAGACCGCCGGCAATTTCCAGCTATCGCGGTCGGATTGGTCGGGTCGTCCGGATCCGGATGGCAACCTGCATCAGTTCGTCACCTGCGAGGGGGGTATCAACGATCCGAAATACTGCAACCCCGAGGTGGACCAGCTGCTCAACGAGGCGCGCGCCACCAGCGATAACGCGGCCCGCAAGGCGAAATACGATGCTGCGGGCGAAATCCTGAACCGGGATCTGCCGATCATCTATCTGGGCCATCAGACCTATGTCTTTGCGATGGACAAGGGGGTCGAGGGTTTTGAGGCCTATCCCGACGGGATGATCCGCCTCAAGGGCGTGACCGACGCGGATTGATCGAAACGCCGGCGCGGTCTTGCCCGCGCCGGTACGACCTGCGGCCTTAAAAGCGCCTGTTACGCGTTGCCGCAATCGGGAATAATGACCATGCTGATCTATATCGCCAAGCGCGTCCTCGTCGCGCTGCCGACCTTGCTGATCGTTTCGATCCTTGTGTTCTCATTGCAGAAACTTCTGCCCGGCGATCCCGTTCTGGCCCTGGCCGGAGAAGAGCGCGATCCCGCCACGCTGGAACTTCTGCGCGAGAAATATCACCTAAACGAGCCCTTCGTGATGCAATATCTGCGCTGGTTCGGCGGGGTGCTGACCGGCGATTTCGGTGTGTCCCTGCGGACTGGCCAGCCGGTGCTTGAACTGATTGCGCAAAAACTGCCGGTCACGATCCAGCTTGCGCTGATGTCGATGGGCTTCGCGCTGCTGATCGGCATTCCCGCAGGCATCATCGCGGCGGTGCGCAAGGGCACGGCAATCGACTGGCTGGCGAATATTGTCGCGCTTTCCGGCCTCTCGATCCCGAATTTCTGGCTGGGGATCATGCTGATCCTCTTCGTGTCGGTGAAGCTGGGCTGGCTTCCCGCCTCGGGCTATGAATCGCCTTTTGTCGATCCGCTGCGTTCGCTTCAGACGATGATCATGCCCGCCTTTGTGCTGGGATCGGGGCTGGCTGCGACGCTGATGCGCCACACGCGCTCGGCCATGCTGGGGGTGCTGAGCGCCGACTATATCCGGACCGCGCGGGCCAAGGGTCTCGACGGCCGCGAGGTCGTGATGGTCCATGCCCTGCGCAATGCGCTTCTGCCGGTGGTGACATTGACGGCCCTGCTGTTCGGAGAGCTTCTGGCCGGGGCCGTGTTGACCGAGCAGATTTTTACCATTCCCGGCTTCGGCAAGCTGATCGTCGATGCGGTTTTCAACCGAGATTATGCGGTGGTGCAAGGTGTCGTGCTGTGCACGGCGGTGGGCTTTCTCGTGATGAATCTGGTGGCCGATGTGCTGTACGTCCTGCTCAATCCCCGGATGAGGAGCGCGCTATGACGAGCCTCGACGCGTTTCCCGCGCGCCGCCAAAGCCGGGTCTGGAGCAAGCTGCGGCGCAACCCCTCGGCGCTTGCCGGCGCGGCCATTGTCGCCTTTTTCGCGGCCCTGGCGCTTCTGGCGCCCTTGCTGCCCATCGCGGATCCGCTCGCGACAAGCTGGAGCGCGATCCGCAAGGCGCCCTCGGCCGCCCATCTCATGGGCACGGACGAGATCGGGCGCGACGTGCTGTCGCGGATGATCTGGGGCGCGCAGGCTTCGCTGATGGCGGGGGTGATCTCGGTGGCGATCGCGCTGGTAACGGGCGTGCCGATCGGATTGCTGGCGGGTTATTTCGGCGGCTGGACCGATACCGTGATCTCGCGCTTTACCGATGCGCTTCTGGCCATGCCCTTCCTGATCATGGCGATTGCGCTTGCGGCCTTTCTGGGGCCCAGCCTGATGAACGCGATGATCGCCATCGGGCTTTCGGCCATGCCGGTCTTTGTCCGGCTGACGCGCGGGCAGGTCATGGCCGTCCGGACCGAGGATTATGTCGAGGGGGCCCGCGCCGTCGGCCTGGGGCATATCGACATCATGTGGCGTCATATCCTCCCCAATATCGTGCCGCCGCTGATCGTGCAGGCGACGCTGACGGTCGCGACGGCGATCATTGCCGAAGCGTCGCTCTCGTTTCTGGGGCTCGGGCAGCAGGCCCCGGCGCCAAGCTGGGGGTCGATGCTGAATGTCGCCAAGAATTTCCTGAGCCAGGCGCCCTGGATGGCGCTCTGGCCGGGGGCCGCGATCTTTCTGGTCGTGATCGGTTTCAACCTGCTGGGCGATGGGCTGCGCGATGCGCTCGACCCGCGCGAAGATTGAGTAAAGGAAGTGACGATGACAGCATTCACCACCCGCCCCGAGATACAGGGCACATTCGGTGTCATCACCTCGACGCATTGGATTGCCACCGCCGTCGGCATGGGAATTCTGGAACGGGGCGGCAACGCCTTTGACGCGGCGGTGGCGGCAGGTTTTGTCCTGCAGGTGGTCGAGCCGCATCTGAACGGGCCGGGGGGTGATCTGCCCGCGATCATCCATAGCGCGCGGACCGGCCAGACCGAGGTGATCTGCGCCCAGGGGCCGGCTCCCTCGGGCGCGACCATCGCACATTACCGCGCCGAAGGGATCGATCTCATTCCGGGCAACGGTCTCTTGGCGACGGTCATCCCCGGTGCCTTCGACGGCTGGATGCTGATGCTGCGCGATTATGGCACGATGACGCTGCGCGAGGTGCTCGAGCCCGCAATCCATTATGCAGAGCACGGCCATCCGATGTTGCCGCGCGTCGCGGGGACTATCGCGGGGCTTGCGGATTTCTTCCGCGCGCACTGGCCCAGTTCGGCGACGACCTGGATGCCGGGCGGGGCCTTGCCCGAGGCCCATGCCCTGTTTCGCAATCCGGTGCTGGCCCGGACCTGGCAGCGCGTGCTTTCCGAGGCCGAGGCCGCGCCCGGACGCGAAGCCGGGATCGAGGCCGCGCGCGATGCCTTCTATCGTGGTTTCATCGCCGAGGCGATCGACCGCTTCTGCCGGGAAAACGAGGTGATGGACGGCTCGGGCAATCCCCATCGCGGCGTCCTGACCGCCGAGGACATGGCGGGCTGGCAGGCCCATGTCGAGGCTCCGCTTTACGGCAGCTATCACGACTGGACCGTGGCCAAGACCGGGCCCTGGGGGCAGGGACCTGTTCTCTTGCAGGGACTGAAACTTCTCGAAGGTTTCGATCTGGGTGCGATGGATCCGAACGGGCCGGATTATATCCATACCGTGATCGAGGCGATGAAGCTCGCCTATGCCGATCGCGAGGTCTATTACGGCGATCCGCTGTTTCACGACGTCCCGATGGCGACCCTGTTATCCGAGGAATACGCCGCCCAGCGGCGCGAACTGATCGGGGCCGAGGCCTCGCGCGACTTGCGCCCGGGCCTTGTCCCCGGTTTCGAGACGCAGCACGAACGGACCCTCGCCATGCTGGCCCGGATGGGGACCGGCGCGGTCTATGAGCCGACCATGGCGCATCTGTCCGAGAAGCGCGGCGATACGGTCCATATCGACGTGATCGACCGCTGGGGCAATATGGTCTCGACCACGCCGTCGGGCGGCTGGCTGCAAAGTTCGCCCATTATCCCCGAGCTTGGCTTCTGCCTGAATTCGCGCGCCCAGATGTTCTGGCTGGAAGAGGGGCTGCCGACCTCGCTCGCGCCCGGCAAGCGGCCGCGCACCACGCTGACCCCCTCGCTCGCGCTGCGGGAGGGCAGGCCTGTCATGGCCTTCGGCACGCCGGGCGGCGACCAGCAGGACCAGTGGCAGCTCGCGTTCTTCCTGCGTCATGTCCATCACGAGGCCAATCTTCAGGCGGCGATCGACGCGCCGCTGTTCCATTCGACGCATTTCCCGGCATCCTTCCACCCCCGCACCTCATCGCCCGCGGGAATGCTGATCGAGGGCCGGATGGGCGCGGCGACGATCACGGAGCTGCGCCGCCGCGGCCATGAGATCACCGTGGCGGGCGACTGGGACATCGGACGAATGACCGCCGCGCGGCGCGAGGCCTCGGGGCTTCTGCGCGCCGCTGCGACCCCGCGCCTGATGCAGGCCTATGCGGCGGGGCGCTGAGATGGATCAACCAGTGCTTTCCGTCGAGGGGCTGAGCATCGCCTTCAAATCGGGCAGGGAGTGGCGCGGGGTGGTGCGGGATATGTCCTTCACTGTTGCACCCGGCGAAACCGTGGCGCTTGTCGGCGAAAGCGGTTCGGGCAAGAGCGTCACCTCGCTCGCCATCATGGGGCTGCTCGACCGCCGGCAAAGCCGCCCCACGGGGAGCGTTCTGATGAACGGCACCGAATTGCTAAATCTGCCGGAACCCGCGATGCGCCAGATCCGTGGCAATCAGGTCGCGATGATCTTTCAGGAGCCGATGACGTCGCTGAACCCGGTCTTTACCGTCGGGCGCCAAATCGGCGAGGCGCTGGACCGGCAGGGCGCGATGAGCCGCGAGCAGGTCCGGTCCGAGGTGCTGCGCCTGATGGAGCGCGTGCGGATCCCGAATGCGGCGACACGGATCGACGAATATCCGCATCAGTTCTCGGGCGGGATGCGACAGCGCGTGATGATCGCCATGGCACTCGCGTCGCGGCCGCGGCTGTTGATCGCGGATGAGCCGACCACCGCGCTGGATGTGACGATCCAGGGCCAGATCCTGGACCTGATCAAGGAGTTGCAGCAGGAAACCGGTATGGCCGTCCTGTTCATCACGCATGACATGGGCGTCGTGGCCGAAATCGCGGATCGGACCGTGGTGATGTATCGCGGCGATTGCGTCGAAACCGGCGCGACGGAAACCGTCTTCGCGCGTCCAGAGCATCCCTATACTGCGGCGCTGCTGGCCGCCGTGCCGCGTCTTGGCTCGATGCAAGGCGCGCCCCTGCCGCGGCGTTTCCCCCGCATCGACACGACCGATGGCACGATCATCTCCGAGCCGCCCCTTCAGCGCCAGATCGACCGCAAGGCGATGCCGGTTCTGTCGGTCAGGAATCTCGTGACGCGCTTTGCCGTCGGAGCGGATCTGCTGGGCCGCGCCAAGGGGCATGTCCATGCCGTCGAGAACGTGTCTTTTGATCTCTGGCAGGGCGAGACGCTCAGTCTGGTGGGTGAATCCGGTTGCGGCAAATCCACCACGGGCCGCTCGATCCTGCGCTTGATCGAACCGCGATCGGGCGAGGTCACGCTGGACGGCTTCGACGTCATGGAGTTGCGCGGCAGCGCCCTGCAAAGGATGCGGCGGGCCGGGCAGATGATCTTTCAGGACCCGTTTTCCAGCCTCAATCCGCGCATGACGATCGGACAGAGCGTGGCCGAACCGATCCTGAAACACGGCATCGCCAAGGGGCGCGAGGCAAGGGCGCTGGCCGCCGATCTGCTGGGACAGGTCGGGCTGGACGGGTCGATGTTCGACCGGTATCCGCATGAATTCTCGGGCGGGCAGCGGCAGCGCGTCGCGATCGCGCGGGTGCTCGGGCTCAGCCCCAAGCTCATCGTCGCCGATGAAAGCGTCTCGGCGCTGGATGTTTCGATCAAGGCGCAGGTCTGCAATCTTCTCATGGATCTGCAGGACCGGCTGGGCATCGCCTATCTGTTCATCAGCCATGACATGGCCGTGGTCGAGCGGGTCAGCCATCGCGTGGCCGTCATGTATCTGGGCGAGATCGTCGAGATCGGCCCGCGCGAGGCGATCTTTGCCAATCCCCAGCATCCCTATACCCGCAAGCTGATCGCGGCTGTCCCGATCCCCGATCCGGCGCGGCGCGGCATGCGGCGGGCGGCCGCGGCGGATGAGTTGAAAAGCCCGATCCGTCCCCGCGGCCATGTCGCGCCCCGTCGCGAATGGCGCGATCTGGGCGCAGGGCATCTGGTCATGCAGACGGGCTGACCGGCGCGGTGGTTTCGCGCAGCATCAGGCGGGGCGGCAGCAGCGTCACGGGCGCGACCTCGCGCCCGGCGATGCGATGCAGGATCAGTTGCGCCGCCTTGCGCCCCATCTCGCGCTTGGGCTGGCGGATGGTGGTCAGCGCCGGGGCAAGATACGAGGCCAGTTCGATATCGTCGAAACCAATGACCGAAACATCGCGCGGCACAACCATCCCCGCGCGCCGGATCGTCGAGATGAAGGCGCAGGCCATCTCGTCGGAAAAGGCAAAGATCCCGCTGGGCCGCGCCCCAGCAGGCAGCGCAAGCCATTGCCGCGCCGCCATCTCGCCCGAGGGCAGGGTGAAATCTCCGGGAAACAAGGTGACGCGACCCGCGCCCGCGGCCTCTAGCGCGCCTTGCAGCCGGGCCTTGTGCAAGACGTTCTCGGGCGGGCCGCCGACCAACCCGACATGCAGGTGGCCAAGCTCCAGCAGATGCCGCATCGCGAGCCGCGCCCCCTCGGGATTGTCCAGCATGACGCCGGGGACACCACGCTCGGCGACCCATTCGCAAGAGCTCACCACCGGCGGCAGGTCGGCGCGCCCGGCGATGCCTTCGAGCGCCACCAGCCCGTCAAGCAGGACGATGCCATCGCTGCGAGAGGGGTCGAGGAACCGGGCAAGCGTCGTGTGCCGCCCGTCCTCGCCCCAAGTGTCGGCCACCAGCAGATCGTAGCCCGCCGCTGCAAGCTCGCGTCCCATCCCTTCGAGGATGCGCGAGAAAAACGGATTGCCCAGATTGGGGACAAGGGCCACGACCGAGCCCGTCCGCTGCATGCGCAGATTGCGCGCCGCGTGGTTCATCCGGTAGCCCGAGGCCTCGACAGCCGCCAGCACGGTTTGCCGCGTCGCCTCGGCCACCAGATCGGGCTGCGACAGGACCCGGCTGACGGTCGCGGCCGAGACCCCGGCCTGCCGCGCCACATCCGCCAGTCTGACCCGGAAAACCTGCTTGTCCATGTCCCGTTTCTAGGACCCGAAAGAAGTCCTTGCAATCGATTTCATGTCCGTGCAGCCTAGGCGCAGGGAGAGGGGAACATCCATGCAGACGATCAAGGGGCCTGCGCTGTTTCTGGCGCAGTTCATCGGTGCGGACGCGCCTTTCGACAGTTGGGATGGCATTACCCGCTGGGCGGCGGAATGCGGCTACAAGGGGGTGCAGGTCCCGACCAATGACCCGCGCATCCTCGATCTCGATCGCGCCGCTGAATCGCAGGCCTATCGCGACGAGTTTCTGGGCATCGCGCGCCAGAACGGCGTCGAGGTGACCGAGCTTTCGACCCATCTTCAGGGCCAGCTTGTCGCCGTGCACCCGGCCTATGACGATGGCTTCGATGCCTTTGCACCTGAGGCACTGCGCGGCAATCCCAAGGCGCGTCAGGAATGGGCAGTCGATCAGGTCGGCAAGGCGATCCGCGTGAGCCACCAGCTTGGCCTGAAGGCGATGGTCACCTTTTCCGGTGCGCTGGCATGGCCCTATCTTTACCCTTGGCCGCAACGCGCGCCGGGGCTGGTCGAGGCGGCCTTCGATGCTCTGGCGGCGCGCTGGCGTCCGCTGCTGGATCTGGCCGAGGAAAACGGCATCGACATCTGCTATGAGATCCATCCCGGCGAGGATCTGCATGACGGCGTGACCTTCGAGATGTTCCTTGATCGCATCGGCAATCACGCGCGGGCGAACATGCTCTACGATCCCTCGCATTATGTCCTGCAACAGCTTGATTACCTGCAGAATATCGACATCTATCACGAGCGGATCAAGATGTTCCACGTCAAGGACGCCGAGTTCCGCCCCGACGGGCGGCAGGGCGTCTATGGCGGCTACCAGTCTTGGGTGAACCGCGCCGGGCGCTTCCGCAGCCTTGGCGACGGGCAGGTGGATTTCAAGGCGATCTTCTCGAAGCTGACGCAATATGATTTCGACGGTTGGGCGGTCGTGGAATGGGAATGTGCGCTGAAACACCCCGAGGATGGGGCGCGAGAAGGCGCGAAATTCGTGCGTGATCACATCATCCGCGTGACCCCTCACGCGTTCGACGACTTTGCGGCCAGTTCGGTCGATCCGGCCGCCATCAACAAGGCACTTGGGCTATGAAACCTATCAGACTGGGCATGGTGGGCGGCGGCAGCGGGGCGTTCATCGGCGCGATCCATCGCATCGCCGCCCGCATGGACGGGAAATACGACCTCGTCGCCGGGGCGCTCAGCAGCAACCCTGAACGCGCGGCCTCCAGCGCCGCCGATCTGGGCATTCGCGGCTATGCAAACTTTGCCGAGATGGCCGAGGCCGAGGCCGCGCGCGAGGACGGGATCGAGGCCGTGGCCATCGTCACGCCAAACCACATGCATGCCGCGCCTGCCGTGGCCTTCCTGCGCGCCGGGATCCATGTCATCTGCGACAAGCCGCTGACCGCGACGGCCGAGCAGGCACGCGAGATCGCCGAGGCCGCCTCTGCTAGCGCTGCACGCTTCTTCCTGACGCATAACTATTCCGCCTTGCCCATGGTGCGCGAGGCCCGCGCCCTTGTGGCCGAGGGCGCGCTGGGTAAGGTCCGGCTGGTCCATGCCGAATATCTGCAGGGCTGGCTCGCCGATGAGGTCCATAACAAGCAGGCGGATTGGCGCACCGATCCGGCGCAGGCGGGCGCGGGCGCGCTTGGCGATATCGGAACGCATGCCTGGCAACTGGCTGAATTTGTCACCGGCCAGACCCCCAGCCATGTCTCGGCCGAACTTTCGAGCATGGTGCCTGGCCGCCCCATTGACGACGATGCGCGGGCCGCGCTGCGCTATGCCTCGGGGGCCAAGGGCGGGATCTGGGCCAGTCAGATCGCGGTCGGTCAGGAAAACGGCCTGTCTTTGCGCGTCTTTGGCGACAAGGGGGCGCTGGAATGGCGGCTCTCGGACAGCGAACGGCTGATCTTTTCCCCCAAGGACGGTCCGGCGCAGATCCTGACGCGGGCACAGGACCGCTCGGGGTCTTTCCGCACGCCGCCCGGTCATCCCGAGGGCTATCTCGAGGGTTTCGCGAACCTCTATCTCGACATTGCCGAGATCATCCGGGGCAATGAGACGCGCGTGGACCGGGTGCCGGGACTGGCGGCGGGGCTTTCCGGCATGGCCTTCATCGCCGCCGCCAAGGCGTCATCCGCCAAGGACGGGGCATGGACTCCGGTCGCACCATGACGGTTCTGGCGCTGCGCAATGTCTCGAAAAGCTTCGGCCCGATCGAGGTGCTGCACGGCGTCGATCTTGGCCTTGAGCCGGGTGAGGTGCACGCGCTGATCGGCGAGAACGGCGCGGGCAAGTCCACCATCATGAAGATCCTTGGCGGGTTTCTGGACCCGACCAGCGGCGAGTTGCTGCTCGACGGCCAACCCCATCGCTTTGCCAGCGGTCCGCAGGCCGAGGCGGCGGGCGTGGTCGTGATTCATCAGGAATTCAACCTTGCCGCCGATCTCTCGGTCGCGGCGAATGTCTTTCTGGGCCGCGAGGCCGGGGGCTTTCGGCTGGATCACCGCGCGATGCGGGCTGGGACGGCGGCGCTTCTGGACCAGCTTCACAGCCCGATCGACCCGGACGCGCTGATCCGCGACCTCTCGGTGCCCGATCGCCAGATGGTCGAGATCGCCAAGGCCCTGTCGCGCAAGGCTCGCGTCCTGATCATGGACGAACCGAGCGCAGTGCTGACCCATCGCGAGGTCGGCGCGCTTTACGAGCAGATCGACCGCTTGCGGGCGCAGGGCGTCGCGATCCTTTACTGCTCGCACCGTCTGGATGAGGTTGCCCATCTCGCCGACCGCATCACCGTTTTGCGCGATGGTCGCGTGGTCCGGCAGGCCCTGCGTGGCGAGCTGGACGAATCCGGTATGGCCACCGCCATGGTCGGGCGCGAGTTGCAGGACTTCTACCCGCCGAAAGGTCAGCCGGATGCGGCCCCGGCGCTTGAGGTCCAAGACCTGACCGTGCCGGGCGAGGTCCACGGCGTCAGCTTCACCCTGCGCAAGGGCGAGGTTCTGGGGATCGCGGGCCTTGTCGGCTCGGGGCGCACGGAACTCGCCGAAGGGTTGGTCGGATTGCGTCCCTCCCATGGTGAAATCCGCGTCAATGGCCAGCCCACGCGCGTCCGCGAATTGCGCGATGCCTTTGCCGTTGGCCTTGCCTATCTGACCGAGGATCGCAAGGAAGCCGGCCTGCTGCTTGAAAAGCCTCTGCGCGAGAACCTGACCCTTGCGGCCCTGGAACGCTTTGGCCGCGTCAGGATCGACAACCGCGCCGAGGACGCCGCACTGGACCGCGCGACCGCCGAGTTCGACATTCGGGCCCCGCGCCGCGACATGCTGGCGGGACGGCTTTCGGGCGGCAACCAGCAGAAACTCTTGCTGGCCAAGGTGATGCTGCCGGATCCTCGGATCATCATTATCGACGAACCGACGCGCGGCATCGATGTCGGGACCAAGCGGCAGATCTATGCCTTCATCCGCAAGTTGGCCTCCGAGGGCCGCAGCATCATCGTCATCAGCAGCGAAATGACCGAGGTCATCGGCCTGTCGGACCGCGTCCTCGTCATGCGCGAGGGTCGGATCGCGGGCGAGGTCGCGGGCGCTGCCATGACCGAAGAAAACATTGTGCGCCTTGCCATGGGCGTCAGCAGCGAGGCCGCATGAGACGCCTGAACCTTCACACTCTTGGCCCCATCGTCGCCCTGATCGCGCTGGTCATATTGGGCGCGATGCTGAACCCGGCCTTTCTTGCGCCCGCGAATATCACCAATGTCCTCGCGCGTTCGGCCTTCATCGGGATGATCGCGGTGGGGATGACATTCGTCATCACCTCGGGCGGGCTGGACCTGTCGGTCGGCTCGATGGCGGCGTTTCTGGCCGGTGTGGCGATCATGGCGATGAATGCCGTCGCGCCCGCGCTCGGGGTGCATTGGGGCACGATCCTGATCGGCATGGGCGTGGCGCTGCTGGGCGGGTTGGCGGCGGGCTGGCTCAACGGCGCGCTGGTCACCAAGGCGCGGATCGAGCCCTTCATCGTCACGTTGGGCACGATGGGGATATTCCGCTCGCTGGTGACATGGCTGGCCGATGGCGGCACGCTGAGCCTGCAATCGGGGCTGAGGACGCTTTACCGCCCGGTCTATTACGGTGGCATCGGCTGGATCACTTGGCCGATCATCACCTTTGCGGTGGTCGCGATCATCGGCGAATGGATGATGCGCCATTCCCGCTTTGGCCGCCATGTCGAGGCCATCGGCTCGAATGAACGCGTCGCGCGCTACTCGGCCATCGACGTGAACCGCGTCAAGCTGATGACCTATGTGCTGCTCGGCCTGCTGGTCGGGCTCGCGGTGGTGCTTTACGTTCCGCGCCTTGGCTCGGCCTCGGGCTCGACCGGGGTGCTCTGGGAACTTGAGGCCATCGCTGCCGTCATCATCGGCGGAACCGCGTTGAAAGGCGGCACGGGCCGGGTCTGGGGGACTGTCGTCGGTGTCCTGATCCTGTCGCTGATCGACAATATCTTGAATCTGGCCGACCTGGTCAGCCCCTATCTGAACGGGGCGATCCAGGGGGTCATCATCGTTCTTGCTGTTGTTTTGCAGCGGGAGAAAAGCGCCGCCGACGAGCGGTAATCCTGGGGAGGAGAGGAAAGATGAAACGCAGAAACCTGATGAAGGGCGCGGTGCTCGCCGCGACGCTGGCGATGGGCGCAAGCCCGGCCCTTGCGCAGGATGCCGAGAAGAAGATCATCGGTGTGTCGATCCCGTCGGCGACGCATGGCTTCATGGGCGGGCTGAACTGGCACGCGCAGGACACCATCACGCGGCTGGGCAAGGCCTATCCTAACCTCGAATTCGTGCTGGCCACGGCGGGCGATGCCGCCAAGCAGGTCAATGACATCGAGGACATGATGGCGACCCGCAATATCGACGGGTTGGTGGTGCTGCCCTTTGAATCCGAGCCGCTGACCGCGCCGGTTAAGGCGGTCAAGGAAGCTGGCAAATTCGTCACCGTCGTCGATCGCGGTCTGTCCGAGGAGGGCATCGAGGATCTTTATGTCGCGGGCGACAACACCGCCTTTGGCCGCGTCGCGGGCGAGTATTTCAAGGGGAATCTGAAACCGGGCTCGAAGATCGTCGTGCTGCGCGGCATCCCCACGACGCTGGACAATGAGCGTGTCGAGGCTTTCCAGAAGGCGCTGGAAGGTTCTGAAGTCGAGATCCTCGACATGCAGCACGGCAACTGGAACCGCGATGACGCCTTCACCGTGATGCAGGACTACCTGTCGAAATATCCCCAGATCGATGCGGTCTGGGCCGCCGATGACGACATGGCGATTGGCGTGATGGAAGCCATCTCGGCCGCAAACCGCACCGACGAGATGTGGGTGATCGGCGGGGCCGGCATGAAGGAAATCATCAAGCGCATCATGGAGGGCGACAAGCAGCTCCCGGTGAATGTCACCTATCCGCCTGCGCTGATCTCATCGGCTATCGAGATGACGGCCCTGCGTTTCGTCTCGAACGCGCCGATGACCGGCCGATTCATTATCGGCTCGCAACTGATCACCCCTGAGAACGCAGAGCAGTTCTATTATCCCGATAGTCCGTTCTGATTCTTTCACCTGCTCCTATTCACCCCGCCATTTCGAATGGCGGGGTTTTTCTTTGCTTTTCTGCCGAGAGTATCGGGGCGGATGAGCGGATTATTACCCGTCGAAAATGAGCGATTGACAGAGACCTCGCCCTACGCGCGAAGCGGTCAAAAGAAAAGCAGTTTTGTGCCCGATATAATGGCAAGGGCAAATTATATTTCTTGTCAGGCTGACTTTTTGAACGAATGCTGATCGCGACCGGATGTGTGTTTGTCCGGTTACTGTCGAAGTAGCGGCTGCCCGCCGCGTTCTGTTCAGGGTCGTAACGATGCCATATTTTACCGAGATTCCATCCGGTTTTATCAGTGTGTCTCCCGATGGGACCATCACGTTGACCGGCACCCCCACACTTGAGGATCTGACTGGCGACTCCGTCGAGTTCAACCTCTATGACGTCGATGCGAATGGTGCGACGACGCTCATTCCCGGCGACAATATTTCGCTGGTCGATTCGGAAGGCAATTCTCTGAGTGGCGAGGGGACCTATCTTGGTTCCGGCACCATTGAATTCGCCCCTCTGGTCTTTGGTGGGCCGCTGGCCAATGTCACGGTGCAGGTTCCCCCGCTCACCGGCTCATTGATCGAGTCGAACGGGTCCTATTACCTGATCACCGAAGATCCGATGGATCTGGACAGCCTTGAGGCCGAACTCTCGCTGTTCCTGGCCCTGCCCGGCCCGGATCTCGAGATTTCCGCAACCGCTCCGATCAACGATCTGGCGGATGCTTTCGCGGCCGAGATCGCCGAATTGCCCGGACCATATGCCGATTTCCTGGCGAGCAAGATCGACGATCTTGATAAGCTGGTGGCATTCGTGGCCGCACAATCGCCGATCGGCATCGTTCATGACAATACCGTGCCGTTGATTCTGACCGACGTCGAGGTGCTCTGCTTCATGCTCGGCACTATCATCGAGACCCAGCACGGCCCCGTTGCCGTCGAGGATCTGAAAGTCGGCGACATGGTCCTGACCCGCGATGACGGCTATCAGCCGATCCGCTGGATCGGATCCGTCCGTCTCTCGGCTGCGCGGCTGGCCCGCCAGCCGAAACTTCGGCCGGTGCGGATCAAGGCGGGGGCGCTGGGTTCTGGCCTGCCTTCGGCCGATCTCTACGTCTCGCCGCAGCACCGGATCCTGGTGCGCTCCAAGATTGCGGTCAAGATGTTCGGCGCGATGGAGGTGCTGGTGCCGGCCAAGCAGCTTTTGCAGCTTGACGGGATCGACTATGCCGATGACCGGCCGGATGTGGTGTATTTCCACTTCCTTTTTGACCGCCACCAGATCGTCCTGTCGAACGGGGCCGAGACCGAGAGCCTGTTCACCGGACCGCAGGCGCTGCGCAGCCTGTCCTCGGCCGCGCTTCAAGAGGTCTATACCCTCTTCCCCGAGTTGCAGGACGAGTCGTTCGAACCTGAGTCCGCGCGTCCGCTGGTCTCGGGGCGCCGTTCCCGCAAATTGGCCCTGCGCCACGCCGACAAGGGCAAGGCACTGGTCTGCTGATCGGGTCGCACCCGGGCCCGCTTTCCGCAGGCCGGGTGCGACCTTTTCCATTCGTGTCGGGGTCTCGACACGCGGGCCTAACGGCCAAGGGCCAGATCGGCCAATGCTGCGTAGGATGGCGCCCGTGCCGCCAGCAATGCGCCTGAACGCACAAGGGTGCGGTCGGATTGCGGACGGGACAGCAGCTGCTCGATGCTCCATGCCTCGAAGAGCATCAGATCCGCTCGACGGCCGGCGGCAATGATGCCGCAATCAAATCCCGTCATGGCTGCGGGGGCAGGGCCGGCCAAACCGGGCGCGTCTCCCACAGGATGGTCGAGATGCAGGATACGCACGGCTTGTCGCCAGGTATCCAGCATGTCATGATCGCCATAGGCGTAGAAGGGATCGCGGCAATTATCCCCCGCGACCGCGACCGGCACACCGGCTGCGCGCAACTCATGCAGCGGCATGACCCCACGCCAGCGCGGCGTCCGGCCGGGCTGGCGGTCCTGCAGATACATGTTGACCGTAGGCAGCGTGATCAGGCGCAGCCCGGCTTCGGCAATTAGGGCAATCGTCGCGTCGAGTTCGGCTTCGGGCAGCAAAGCCAGCGAGCAGCAATGCCCACAGGTCACGCGGCCCTGATAATCGTGGCGGATCGTGGCCCGGGCGACATGGGGCAGGGCGCCTGCCTGCGCGGCCTCGTCCACATGCAGGTCGATATCCAGATCGCGCTCTTTGGCGAGCGTGAACAGGCGGTCCAGAAGCATGTCGAGATCGGCCAGACCATCGCCATGAGTCCCCCCCGCGGCGCGGGTGACGCCTCCCATCAAGCCGCCCTGCGCAGCGACCAGATCGGCCAGACGTGTGCCGTAATCGCCGCGATAGGCATCGACCGGCACCAGCGCCACGGCCTGCAGGTCGATGCGCCCGGCCCAGGCGGAGCGGGTCTCGGCAAAGGCGGCCCAGCTTTCCTCGCCCTGGCCTTCATGGCTGTCGAGATGGGTGCGGATCGCGGCGACGCCATGGGACTCGGCGCAGGACAGTGCGAAATCCATCCGCCGCAGCAGGTCGTCGCGGCGCCAATGGGCGATCCGGTCGCGGGTCGTAGCCTCGCGCGCTCCGGCATGGGTGCCCCCCGAATCCGGCGCGCGCCCGGCAACATGGCCCTTGTCCAGATGGGCGTGGGCGTCGATCAGCATCGGCCAAAGCTGGCGGCCCTGCAGGTCGATTGCGGGCGCGCCGGCCTCGGTCGCGCCGGCGGGGCCGATCGCCGCGATCCGGCTGCCTTCGACCAGCAGGTCGATATGGGCCGATCCGTCGCTATCAATTCTTGCGCCCTGTGCTGCGCCCTCGGCCAGCAGGGATCGGGGCACGCGGGCATTGCGCAGCAAAAGGCGCGCTTTCCCGTCAAGCTGGCTCAGCCGGGCTGCGGGAGCAATCGATTGGTCATCCATCACGGTCGTTCTTTCTTGAAATCTGGGAGAGCGGCAGGGTCATTCGACCAAGGGGGCGGCATCGAAGAGACGCTGGACGAGTTGCAGGAAGCGACTGCCCGCAGGCGAAAGCTGCCCCTTGGCCCGATGGGCCAGCATCAGGCGCTGTCGGCCCGCCGAGGCCTCGATCGGCAGGAAGGCCAGATCGCCGTCGCGCAATTCCTGATCGACATCGACGCGGTTCAGGAAGGTGATATGCGGCGCGCGGCGGACCAGCCGTTTCATCATTTCGGTCGAATTGGTCTCGACCACCGGGTTCAGATCCACCCCGGTCGGGAGCAGGTTCTGGACCACCTCGCGCAGGGACAGGCTGCGATCGGCCATGATCAGCGGATAGATCAGGCAATCCGAAAGCCGCACCGAGGATTTGATCGTCAGCGGATGGTCACGCGCCACCACCGCGCCCAACCGGTGCTGAAACTCCTGCGCCAAATGCAGGCGCGGATCCTGCGGCAGGTTATAGGCCAGAGCCAGTTCGGCTTGACCCGAGGCCACGGATTCGATCACCTCGGGACGGGTTCCGACCATGACGCGCAGCCGGACCTGCGGATGGGCCTCGCGGAATTCCGTGACCACATCGGCCAGCCGCCCCGCCGCCAAGGTCGCCATGGTGGCAATGGTGACCTCGCCCCGGCCCAAGCCCTTCAGCGCCTTGATCTGCGCCCGCATGCGGTCATGGGCGCGCAGCGTCTCGCGGATATGCGCGACCAGCATCTCGCCCGAGGTGGTCAGTTTCAGACCTTTCGGCAGCCGTTCGAAGATCGGCGCGCCAAGGTCCTCTTCCATTTCCAGCACGAAACGGTTCACCGCCGAGGGCGAGACATTCAGCACTCTTGCCGCCTTGCGGATCGAGCCCTGACGCGCGACCTCGTCGATATAGCGCAGCGCGCGTCCATGCAGCATGAGCCTTCCGGGGTCCGAAGCGGGGGATGCCCTGACGATGTCACCCGGAAGGCCCATTCTCAATGCCTCACTTCTTGATCGCGGCGAAGTTGGCGTTGATGCGCATGGTCAGGTAGTCGCCCGCGGTCATCGGCTCGTATTTGCCCAAGGGACCGACCATCAGCGCATCGCGATTGGCTTGGCAGAAGAAGGGCAGCGAAAGGCGGCGGCCCATATACTCGCCCTCGCGCGGCATGCGGACGCGGTGCAGGGTCGATTGCAGCTGGTCGTCCGACCAGCGCATCAGCATGTCGCCGATATTGCAGGTGATATAGCCCTTGCGCGGAGCAACATCCGTCCATTGCCCGGTCGCGGCATCCTTGCCCGGGCAGACCTGCAGCCCGCCTTCGCCCTCTTTCTGGTGCAGGATGGTCAGGCAGTCGAAATCGGAATGCGCACCGGCGCGCCATGCCTTGAAATCTTCGGGCTGGGCGTTCTCCATCGACATGTAATGGATCATCCGAAGGGTGGACTGATACTGGTCCGAGGCCGGGTCATGCGCCTTGGTGAAGAAATCCTCGGCAAAGCCCATCTTCAGGGCAAAGCAGGACAGGATCCGCATGCCAAGTTCCCAGTTCTGCCGCTCGAAGCGCAAGGCGCGTTCCTGGAAGCCGGGCAGTTCGGCCTCGGTCGGCCATTTGCCCTCCATCAGCGGGCGGGTGACCTGATAGCTTTCCTTATTGTCGGGCGTGCCGGTCGAGGGCCGGACCTGCGCCTTGAATTCCCAGCCTGCATTGGTGCCCTTGGGCATCGGGTATTGCGCCTTGACCTCTTGGGGCAGTTCGAAGAACTCCCAGGCATTGTCGAAAGCCGCGTCGATATCCTCCTGCGGGATGCCGTGGTTATAGACCTGGAAGAAGCCGATATCGGTCGAGGCGGCCCAAAGCGCATCCGCGATCTCGTGCTTGCGGGTCTCGAAATCCGAGAGGTCGATCACCGGGATCGCGCGTTCGACGGTGGTGCCTTCGCCGCCGATGGTTGTTTCCTTGTTCAGCTCGGCCAGAGCGTAGTTTGCATTGGACATTGCAGTCTCCTTGAGTGCCCTTGCGGGCGGTTGGGGAGCAATTTCCGGACCCTGAGGGGCCTGAACGCTTCTACTCCGGGGTAAAATCAGTGCTCGGACTTGGGCAGGCTCCAGGGGAAAACCCGTTTCTGCACCTGCACGACCAGCTGAAACAGCGTCAGCGACATCGCGGCCAGGACGATCAGCCCGGCCCAGGCCTGGGGCAGCTTGAACATCGAGGTCGAGAACTGGATGAAAAAGCCCACCCCGGCCTCGGCGGCGACGAATTCGGCCACGACGGCGCCGATGACGGCCAGCGTGATCGAGATCTTCAGCGCCGAGAAAATATAGGGCACGGCGTAGGGCAGGCGGATCTGGGTCATTTCGCGCCATGCCGGGGCGCGCAGGCTGCGCGACAGCTCGATCAGTTCCGGCGGCGTCGCGGCCAGCCCGGTCGCGGTCGAGACGACCAGCGGGAAGAAGGTGATCAGCGTCGTGATGACCACGCGCGGCAGGTCACCCGCGCCAAGCGCCACGATGATGATCGGCGCGATGGCGACGACCGGCGTGGATTGGACGATGACCAAGAGCGGATAGAGTGTCTTGGACAGCAGGGCCGAACGCATCATCACCATGGCAAGCGGCACCGAGACCACGATGGCCAGCGCAAAGCCAAGGATGGCGACGCGCAGCGTGGACCAGATATGGGTCATCCAGCGTTCGAACCCGATCGCGGTGAAAGAGCTCAGGATCGCGCTGGGGGCGGGCAGCAGATAGGAGGGGATCGCGAGGAGCCGCACCGCCGCTTCCCAAAGCAGGAGCGTGCCGATCAACGTGGCACCGGTGGTGAGGCCGGGCAGATCGGCCAGGCGCTGCACAAAGGGTCGCGCGTCGAGCGGGGCGGTTGCGGGGGCGGTCGAGGCGACGGGTCGCGCCGGGGCGGGCCGCACGGGGGCCGGGCGGGCGGGCTTTGCCGCGGTGGCCTGGCTCTGGGTCTGGGTCACGTGATCCTCCATCTCAGGCCGCCGCCCGCGTCATCAGCCGGTCGCGCAGATCGGCGGTCAGGTCCAGAAGCGCCGGATCCTTCATGCTGTCGGGCCCGCGTGGACGGGCGACCGGGACGAGATGTTCGCTGGCGACCGAGCCGGGACGGCCCGACATGACCAGGACGCGATCGGCCAGAAGCGCCGCCTCGCTGACGGAATGGGTGATGAAGACCACCGTCTTCGGGCGTTCGGCAAAGATGCGCAGCAGATCGAAGCCCATGACCTCGCGGGTCAGCGCGTCCAGCGCCGAGAAGGGCTCGTCCATCAAGAGGATGTCGGGATCCATGTGCAGGGCGCGGGCAATGCCCACGCGCTGTTGCATGCCGCCCGACAATTCGTCGGGCAGGCGCGTGCCGAAGCCCTCAAGCCCGACCATGGCCAGCAGTTCCTGTGCGCGCTCGCGCTCGCGGGGGCTGACCCGGCCGGTCTTGTGGCGGACCGGGAAGATCACATTGTCCTCGACCGTGGCCCAGGGCAGCAAGGTGGGCTTCTGGAACACGATGCCGATATCGTCGCGCGGTCCGGTGACGGGCATGCCAAAGACTTCGACCTGCCCGCTGGTGGGTTTCAGCAGCCCCGCGATCATCCGCAGAAGCGTGGACTTGCCGCAGCCCGAGGGACCAAGCACGGCGAGGAACTCGTGATGGGCGACCTCGAAGCTGACATCGCGCAGGGCCTCGGTCTGGCCCGAGCGGGTCCGGAAGACCTGGCCCAGACGGTCGAAGCGAATTGCGGGGGGCTGCTGGATCATCATTTCGACGCGATCATCTCACGGGTGACGGTCGATTCCGCGTCATAGCTGGCCGGGTCGATGCCCTGCGCCGCGGCGACGCGGGCCCAGGTCTCGGCCAGACGGCCCGGCTCGAAGACGCCAAAGCCGTCCTTCTCGGTGACCTCGTTGAAGACCAGCTTCATTGCATCATTGACCGAGCCCTGAACGTCCTCGGTGCCCAGTTCGGCGACAATGTTCTGTACCGATTTTGCGGCCGCCTCGGGGTTCTCATGGGTGAATTCGACCGATTTCCGGAAAGCGGCGACAAAGCGGCGCGCAACATCAGGGCGATCCTTCAGGAAGCCGTCATTGGCGATCAGCGCGGCCGAGTACAGATTCAGACCGGCGGCCGACCAGGGCAGGGCCTGAATCTCCTTGCCAGCTTCCTTGCCCTGGTTGGTGTAGCGCGTCTCGTCGGTCATCCATGCCACGATGCCGTCGACCTGTCCGGTCATCAGCATCGGACCCAAAGCGCCCGGTTCGGCCTTGATGACGGTGACCTCATCCTCGGCGATGCCGGCATCCTTCAGGACGAGCGGCAGATAGACATTCGACGAGGTAAAGGGCGAGGTCGCGATCTTCTTGGCCTTGACGTCGCTCACGGCCTCGAAGCCCGAGCCCTTGACCGTGTAGAAGGCATGCGGACCCTTGTTAAAGACCGACATTACAGCGGTGACGCCAACCTTTTCCAGCGCGCGGGCGGCCATCAACGCGCCGATATCCGAGACGCCGATATCGGCCGAGCCGGCGGCCAGACGCGAGATCGCATCCGTCGAACCGCGACCCGGCGCGATCTCGACCTCAAGCCCGGCATCCTTGCAGAAGCCCTGATCGATGCAGACATAGATCGGGGCCTTGTCGCCGCCCGGAAGCCAGTCAAGCTGGAAGGTCACCTTATCCGCGGCCAGTGCCGGGCTGGCAAGCAAGGCGAGCGTCGCGACCAGACTGGCCTTGCGGCCAAGGGAAGGGCGGGCATTCAATCGGTTGGGCATGGCTGCGTCTCTCTGTTGGCTATTGGGGGAGGGCGTTTTGACCGCGCAAAGCGGCAATCCGCTGGGCCGAATATCCTTCGGCCAGCAAATGGCGCATCGCGCAGTCGCGCTTGTCGGGATCGCTGCCGCGAAGGCAGTCAAGGCAGCGATGCCCCATTTCGTTGACGGGGCTGGGCTTTGGATTTGTCCGGGCGAATTTTTCGAACATCTGGACCTCGTTTCGACAGTTGTACCGCCGAGCAATGTCCAAGGTTTTCGTCCCCGACCGCTTCTACTCGCTTGGCTTCATGTTGAGCGAAGCGTCCCGATTTCGGCAACGACATTCCGGTATTTTTGCCGCCGCATTCGTTTTGCCTGTTTTAAATCCGGCAGGCTGCCCTGTTTCAAGGCATTCATACAATATATTGAAATAACGATATAATTTCAGGTTTAATCTAAAACACGTCGGGAATACGTGGCTTTTGTGACGAAATCACAAAACATGGCGTTCGAAAAATAAGGACGCCGAAGCGGCGTCCTTGGTGTTTGCGCGGCCGAATCTGCATTGCCTTAGGGCGTCCCGACGATGGCCTGCGCAAGGTTCACCACGATCGGTCCTGTCAACGGAAGCAGGACATTGGCGATGGCATAGGTAACCGTATAGCCGATGACCGGCGTGGTGTTTCCGGCAATGCCGACCAGCGCGCTGATCGCGGGCGTGCTGCAATGCTGGCCCGCGATCGCGCCCAGCAGGATCGGCAGCGGGATCCGCATCAGCTTCAAACCGACCAGCAGCGAGACAAAGGCTGGCGCGGTCGAAAGCAGGACCCCGAGAACCGGAAAGACCAGCCCATATTCCTTGATCAGCTTGATCGCATCCGGACCCGCGCCTAAGCCGATCGCGGCGATAAAGGCGGCAAGGCCGAAATCCTTGGCGAAATGCGCCGCCGCATCGGGAAAAGCCCCATGCCGGGGCCTGCGCATATTGAGCCAGCCAAAAACCAGACCCGAGAGCAGCGCACCGCCGCCCAGACCCAGCGTCAGTTCCAATGCGCCGAGCTTCAGGCTCAGATGCCCGATCAGCAGGCCGACCACGATGCCAAGGCCGAGAAAGACGAAATCGGTGTGATCGCCCGGGGGAAGGGGCTCGCCCAGAACCGGTACCGCGCGCGCGACAGGCTCTGTCGGGCCGTAAAGCGTCAGGATATCGCCCTCTTGCAGGATGGTGCGGGGCAAAGCCGGAATCTCCAGCCCCATGCGGCGGATATTGGTGATGAAGATGCCGCGCTGCGCCTCGGGCGAGACCAGCTTGCGCAGATCGCGGGCCTCATGGCCAAAGGCTTCGCGACGGGTCAGGACGACCTCTTGCGAGACGACCGGGAAACCGGTCCCCTCGTTGAGCGAGACCTCGACCCCGAAGAGCTTGCGCGCGGCGATGAGCGTGCTGCGCAACCCGCGCAGCAGGATGATATCGCCCGGCTCGAAGCGAAAGGACAGATCGACCGGCAGGGTCTCGGCGCCGCGGCGCACGCTATGGATGACAAGCGACCAGTTGCGGCCTTCCTCGAAATCCCGCGCGGTCTTACCGGCAAGCTCTCCGACCTCGAAGGCGCGCTCGACAATGATCGGCAGCCCGCCATCGCCGATGTTTTCGCCGCCGCCCAGCCTGTCGGCCAGGGCCTCGGCCTCATCGCGCAGGTTGCGGCGCAAGAACACCGGCGCGACCTGAGTAACGAAGATTACGATCGAGACGAGGCCAAACAGATAGGTCAAGCTATAGGCCGTCGCGATATTGGCGAGCATCCCTTCGGATTGCTCGGGCGTCAGAGGCAGTTTCGAGATCGCCTCGGAGGCCGTGCCCAGCACCGCGGATTCGGTGGCGGAGCCGGCGAAAAGCCCCGCTGCCGTGCCGGGATCAAGGCCCATTGCGGCGACGGCAGCCAATGTCAGGCTCAGGGCCACCGCGACCTCGATCACGGGAAAGACCGCATAGCGCGCCCCGCCCCGGATATTGGTGAAGAATTGCGGCCCTGCGGTAAAGCCCAAGGCATAGATGAAGAGCGCGAAGGCCGCGTTTTTCAGCTCATCCGGCAGTCGGATGCCGAATTGGCCAAGGGCCAGCGCGACGAAAAGCGTGCCGCAGACGCCTCCAATGGCGACCGGGCCGATGCGCAGCCGCCCGATCAGGTGACCAAGGCCGAGGCAGAGAAAAAGGACTAGAACGGGATCGGCGAGATAAGAGGGAAGCGACATGCTGAATACCATCCGCAAGCTGACAATCTCGTCAGGGGTCATGCACCCCGCCCGGCCAGCCTACACCGGAATCGTCATTCCGGGCATGTTTTCAGCAAGATTTCGCGTTTTCCCAGAAAAGCGAGGTCAGCGCCGCGCCAGCCCCACCAGCGCCGCCGCGAGATGGGCCGAGGCCGCAACCCCGTCGATCAGGGTCAAGTTGCTGCGGTTTTGCAACTCGGGCTTCAACCCTGCCATGCCCGCGCAGCCCAGCACGGCGGCTTGAACGCCTTCGCTGGCCTGGGCCTCGGCCATGACTTCGGCCAGGCGGTCAAGCACCGCCTCACCCCCGGCCTCGACGGTCAGGACCGGCAGATCCGAGGCCCGGACCGAGCGGCAAAGCGCTGCGAGCCCGGCGCGGGCGATATTCTCGCGGATCACCGGGACCGAGACTTGCAGCGTGGTCACGACCGTATAGGGAAGCCCCAGCAGCAGCGCGCTGGCACAGGCCGATTGCCCGATGCCGAGGACCGGGCAATGGGCTTGGGCGCGCATCTCATCCAAGCCAGTATCGTCGAAACAGGCGATGACGATGGCATCCACCGCCTCGGCCTTGGCCGCCGGAAGCTGCGCCAAAAGGCCGGGGATCGCGGCCTCGCCATCTTCGGGGCCTTGGATCGCGGGCGGCGCGCCGTGGTTCGTCCAGCCGAGGATCTCGGCCTCGGGCAGGGACTTGCGGGCCGTGGCGAGGATGCTCTCGGTCATATGGGCCGAGGAATTGGGGTTCAGATAGAGCAGCCGCATCAGCCTGCCCGCCTCGCGCGGCGCTTCCCGAGCAGCCAAAGCGTGCCGAGAAAGACCGCGATGATCAGGAAGGAGAACACCGTGGTCAGCGTTCCCAGAGCAAAGATCACCGGCTTGGTCACGTTGGTGGTCATGCCGAAAATCTCGAGCGGCAGCGTGTTATGGCTGCCCGCCGTCAGCAGCGTGCGGGCGAATTCGTCATAAGACAGCGAAAAGCCGAACAAGGCGACACCCACGACCGAGGGCGCGATAATCGGCAGTACGACATGGCGGATGGTCTGCCAGGGCGTCGCGCCCTGATCGCGGGCGGCCTCCTCGAAGCGCTTGTCGAAACGGTTGAAGACCGCGAACATGATCAGAAGGCCAAAGGGCAGCGTCCATGTCAGCTGCGCGCCGAAGCCCGAGCTCGCCCAGTGCACCTTGGCCCCAATCTGGTTGAAGATCAGACCGACCCCCAGAGACACGAGAATCGAGGGGATCACCAGCGCGGCAATGGTCAGGTAGAAGAGCGCCCCCGATCCGGCGAAACGCTTGCGGAAGGCGAGCCCCGCCATGACCGAGATGGCGACCGTTGCCACCATCACCATCAGCCCCAGTGCGAAGCTGCGCCGGAACGCGCCCCAGATATCGCCCACCGCCTGTTCTTGGAACAGGTTGTGGAACCAGTAGGTCGAGACCCCGTTCATCGGGAAGGTCAGCCCACCTTGCGGCCCTTGAAAGCTGAGAATGCCAATTGTGATCGTCGGCCCATAAAGGAAGATCACGAAAAGCAGGAAGAAGGCGGTCAGCCAGTAGAAGCTGCGCGGGCGTGGCTCCATCTCAAAGCTCCTTGCGGATATTCACGAAGCGCATCAGGGCCCCGATGATCAAGAGCACCGTGACCAGCAGCACGACCGAGGTGGCCGAGGCCGAGGGATATTGCAGCAGCGCAATATCGTTCGAGATCAGCCGCCCGACATTGGCGGATTGCGAGCCCGACATGAAGCGCACGGTGATGAAATCGCCCATAACCAGCGTCAGAACGAAAATCGTGCCGATCATGATGCCGGGCTTGGACAGCGGGATGATCACATTGGCCAGAATCTGCCAGCCGGAAGCGCCATTGTCGCGCGCGGCCTCGATCAGCGCGCGGTCGATCCGCATCATCGTGTTGAAGATAGGCACGATCATGAACAGCGTGTAGAGATGGACGAAGGCCAGGATCACCGAGAAATCCGAATAGAGCAGCCATTCCAGCGGTTCCTCGATCACCCCCATGCCGATCAGCGTCTGGTTGGCGATGCCGTTGCGGCCGAGAAAGGGGATCCACGAGATCATGCGGATGATGTTCGAGGTCAGGAAGGGGATGGTGCAGACCAGAAACAGCGCCGTCTGCGCCGTGTTCGAGCGGATATGGAAGGCGAGGTAATAGGCGACGGTAAAGCCGATCAGCAGCGTCAGCGCCCAGGTGATCAGCGCGTAGCGCAGCGTCGCCCAGAACACCTTGTAGGTGACGGGCGAACTGAACAGGAACTGGTAATTCTCCAGCGAAAAGGCCGGGACGATGGCGAATTCGGTGGCCTGCCAGAAGCTGACCACCATGATCATCGCGATCGGCAGCAGCAGGAAGGCCAGCAGAACCAGAGCCAAGGGCGAGGCCAGCGCCCAGCCCCTGAGCGTATCGGATTTCTTCATCGGAATCGTCCCGGAAATTGCGGGGAAGGCAGGCCGTGCCCGCCTTCCGGTCAGGCCGTTAGGCGGCGATGAACTCGTTCCATTTGCGGACCATATACTGGTTCTCGTCCATGACGGCGTTCCAGCAGGCGACCGCGCCCATGCGCTCGTAGAAGGAACCGCCATCACGGGTCTCGCCCGCCTTGGCCATGACATCGCCGAAGGGGTTGGCGATGTCCTCGGCGGCGGGCTTGCCCTCGAACCAATAGCCCCATTCGTTCGGGCTCATGTGCTCCTTCGAGGTTTCCGGCACGGCCGAGTAATAGCCCTGACGCATCAGGAAGCCGCCGACCCAGCCCGAGAGATACCAGTTGATATATTCATAGGCCGCATCCAGCGCGATGCCGTTGAGCGACTTGGACAGGCCGATGCCGCCGCCCCAGCTGCGATAGCCCTCTTTCAGCGGCTGGTAGACGCAGGGAATGCCACGGGTTTTCACGGCGGTGATGGCAGGCGACCACATCGACTGGATCACCACCTCGCCCGAGGCCATCAGGTTCACGCTTTCATCGAAGCTCTTCCAGAAGGCGCGGAACTGGCCGGCCTTCTTTGCCTCGGTAAAGATCGCGATGGTCTTGTCGATCTCCTCGCGGGTCATGTTGCCCTTGTCGCCATATTTGATCTCGCCCATCGACTCGCAAACCATGGCCATGTCCATGATCCCGATCGACGAGATGTCCAGCAGCGAGGCCTTGCCCTTGAATTCGGGGTTCAGAAGCTCGGCCCAGCTTTCGATCGGGCGCTTGATCAGGTCGGGGCGGATGCCCAGCGTGTCGGCGTTATAGATGGTCGGGATCAGCGTCATCCATTGCGTCTGTTCCTTGGCGAAGGACTTGCTGTCTGGTCCCTCGACGAAGCCGACGCTATGGGGCGCGGTGCCCTGGGCGATGACGCTTTCCGGGGTCAGCTTGCCGTCCTTGAAGATGCCGACGATCTTGTCGTAATTCTTGATCTTGCTGGTATCCATGGCTTGCAGGTTGCCGGTCGGCCAGACCTTCTTGCAGATCCAGTACTCGATGTCGGCGATGTCGAAGCTGTCGGGCTGGGTCGCGGCGCGCTGGGTCACGCTGTCACTGTCAAGCGCGGTCATCTCCAGCGTGAAGCCGAGGTCTTCCTTGACCTTCTGGGCGACCTCATTGAGGTTCGACACCCCGGTGCCGAACTGGCGCAGGGTGACGTCCTTGATCTCTTGCGCCCAGATCATCGGCGCGGGCAGGGCCGAGGCAGCCAGCGCGGCCCCCCCGGTCTTGAGCAGAGAACGACGGGAAAATCTCATTCTGGACATGGCATTTCCTCTCTGTTGGTTCTTCTTGGTGGTTTTCAGGCTTCCAGCGGGTGCTGCCAGCGGGCATCCCAGCCCAGCTGGACGGCATCGCCGGGATGGATCGGCTGGGTGAAAAAAGCGTCCTCGGGCAGCAGGGCCACGATTTCTTCGTCAGTTGCAGTGCGGGCGGTCACGGCGACGCGGTCGCCCTGATATTCGACCCCGGTGGCGGTGGCGGGCAGGCCCTCGCCCAGCCGGATCATGTCCGAGCGGATGGCATAGCGCCCGCCATCGACGGTCACGACATTATGCCCGCCCATGAAACGCGCCACGAATTCGGTGCGCGGCTTGCCCCAGACCTCGCGCGGAGGACCGGCCTGCTCGATGACGGCATTGTTCATCACCACGACTTCGTCGGCCAAGGCCAGCGCTTCGTCCTGACCATGGGTGACATGAATGAAGGTGATCTCCAGTTCGCGTTGCAGGCGTTTTAGCTCGGCCCGCATGCGAATGCGCAGGAACGGATCCAACGCCGAAAGCGGCTCGTCGAGCAAAAGCACGCGGGGCTCGGTGATCAGCGCCCGGGCGAGGGCCACGCGCTGCTGCTGGCCGCCGGAAAGCTGCGCGGGCATGCGATCGGCCAGATGGGTCATCGCCACCAGTTCCAGCAGGGCATTGGCCTTGGCGTGGCGCGTGGCCTTGTCCACGCCCTTCATCTTGAGGCTGAAGGCGACATTATCGCGCACCGACAGATGCGGGAACAGCGCATAGCTTTGAAACATCATCGCCGTGCCGCGCTGCGCCGGGGGTAGATGCGAAATCTCTTTCCCCTCAAGCACGATATTGCCGTCCGAGACGCTTTCATGCCCCGCGATCATCCGCAATGTCGTCGATTTGCCGCATCCCGAGGGGCCCAGCAGGCAGACGTAGCTTGCCGGAGCGAAAAGATGGCTGATGCCGTTCACGGCCACGGTGTCGCCATAGCGCTTGGTCAGCTTGGCAAGCTCAAGGTCGTTTGGGGTGCGCATCGACATTCCTTCAAGTCCGAAGATGCGCCAAGCCTGCGTCGATTCCGCCCAAGTCGCGGAAAATTCGACCCCCAGACAGGCGAGTTTATGACAATGCGCGGCTTTTGATCGCGCCCGCTCTCACGTCGCCCGCTTTTTCATCCAAGATCGTATACAATCTCGTGTCCCACCTGCGGGCCTTGCCCCACGTGCCAATCCGACCCAGCTAGAAGCAAAGGAGGCATCCGATGGTCCGGCATGACAAGCAGAACAGCGCCGAGGCGATCGCGGCCGCGCTGGCCCATGCGATCCACGAACATCGCCTGGCGCCCGGCTCGAAACTGTCCGAGGACGAGGTCGGCGAGATTTTCGGCGTGTCGCGCACCGTGGTCCGCGCCGCCTTGCAGCACCTTGCCCATAGCCGTCTTGTGGAACTGCGGCGCAATCACGGCGCCTTTGTCGCCCAGCCAAGCCTGCGCGAGGCGCGCGAGGTTTTCGAGGCCCGCGCCCTGCTCGAGCCGCGCACGGCCCGCGCGGCGGCGGCGCGCATGAGCCCTGCCGAGCATGCCCGGCTGGAGCGCCATATCCAGGCGGAACATGCGGCGCTGGATCAGGGGGCGGCCGGACATGCGGTCTATCTGTCCGGCCAGTTCCATGTCGAGATCGCGCGGATTGCCGATCAGGCGACGGTGGCCGAGATCATCACCCAGCTTGTCGCGCGCTCGTCGCTTGTCATCGCGCTATACTGGCAGCGCCGCGTGGCGCTTTGCGAGAGCCATGCACATCACGCCCTGCTGAGGGCGCTTGCCGCCGGGGATGGCAGCCGGGCCGAAGAGGTGATGGCCGAGCATCTGGTGACGCTGGTATCCTCGCTGGACCTGCGCGACCGCAATGCCGTGCCCACCTCGCTGCGCGAGGCGCTTGGCGCATGAGCATCATCCTGCGTGAGATGGGCCTTGCGGAATTGGACGATGTCCTTGACTGGGCCGCAGCCGAGGGGTGGAATCCGGGCCTCGCGGATGCCGCGCCCTTTTTCGCGGCCGATCCGAAAGGGTTTTTTCTGGCCGAACTGGATGAACAGCCGGTGGCCGCCATTTCGGTCGTGAACCATGATGCGGATTTCGCCTTTCTGGGTCTCTACATCTGTCGTCCGGAATGGCGCGGCCATGGGATCGGGCTTGCCCTCTGGAACCATGCCTTGCGCCATGCCGGTGATCGCAGCGTGGGGCTGGATGGCGTGGCTGCCCAGCAAGCCAATTACGCCCGCTCGGGTTTCGTGCGCATGGGCAGCAGCACGCGCTTTACCGGCGCGCTTGAGGGCGGGCGGTCGCGTGGGGTCCGGCGCGCCACGAGCGGCGATTTCGAGGCGCTGCATCTGCTCGATCGGCAGGCATGCGGCTTTGCGCGCAAGCCCTTTCTGCGGGAATGGACCGCCTGCGCCCCGTCGCGCCTGACCGTTCTGCACGAGGGTCCCGCCGGGATCGACGGTTTCGCGACGATCCGCCTCTGCCGCGAGGGGGGCAAGATCGGGCCGATTATCGCGCCAAATGCCGAGCAAGCCGTGGATCTGGCCCGCGCAGCAGTCGCAGAGCTTCCGGTCGGGCCGGTTTCGATCGACCTGCCCGAGGCGTCGCGCGAGTTTGCCGCGCGTCTTGTCGAGAGCGGATTTCATCCCGGCTTTACGACGGCGCGCATGTCTCGCGGACCATCCCCGCGCCATTCGCCGCACATGCAGGCCATCGCCTCGATGGAACTGGGCTAGCGGACAGGCCTAGCCTGCCGGTCCATCGGTTGTGATATGATGCCGGCCGATGGGCAGCATGATCGGCTTGCCCGAGACTGGGTCTGGAATGATCCGGCTTTCAAGCCCGAAAACCGCGCGGACCGTGTCGACGGTCAGGATTTCGTCGGGAGAACCCATCTTGTAAAGCTGGCCCGCCCGCATCGCGACAAGGCAATCCGAATAGCGTGCGGCAAGGTTCAGGTCGTGCAAGACCATCACCACGGTCGTTCCGCGCTTCCGGTTCAGATCGGCCAGCAGATCCAGCATCTCGGCCTGATGGCAGACATCGAGAAAAGTCGTCGGCTCGTCGAGCAGCAACAGGTCGGTCTGCTGCGCCAAGGCCAAAGCGATCCAGACCCGCTGACGCTGGCCGCCGGAAAGCTCATCCACCGGACGATCGGCAAGCTCGGCGATATGCGTGGCCTCGAGCGCCTCTGCCACGGCCGCGTCATCGCCGGGGCTCCAGCGCGACATCAGCCGGTGATGGGGATGGCGGCCCCGGCTGACGAGTTCGGCCACCGTGATCCCCTCGGGCGCGATCGGGGCCTGGGGCAGCAGGCCCAGCATGCGTGACAATTCGCGCGAGGGAATGCGATGGATCGCCCGCCCGTCCAGAAGCCGCTGTCCGCTGCGCGGCGGGAGCAGCCGGGACAGGCTGCGCAGCAGCGTGGATTTGCCGCAGGCATTGGCCCCGACGATGGCGGTGATCCGGCCGGCGGGAATGGCCAGATCCAGTTCCTTGACCACGATGCGTTCGTGATATCCCGCCGACAGCGCTTCGGCGACAAGGTGATGTTCCACGGTCATAGCGAGTCTCCGCCGCGATTGACGCGGAGGATGAGGTAGATCAGATAGGGCGCTCCGAGCGCCCCGGTCTCGACGCCGACCGGGTAGCGGCCGGGCATCAGGTTCTGCCCGGCGTAATCCCCGACAAGGACCAGCCCCGCGCCGATCAGGCCGGCGGGCAGGAGCAGAGATCCGTTATTGCCGGTGATCCGAGCTGCAATGGATCCCGAGAGAAAGGCGACGGCCGCTATCGGCCCGGTCATCGACGTCGCGATCGCCATCAGGCCGACAGCGCCTCCGAACACCATGAACCGGGTGCGATTGCTGCGAATGCCCAGGGCGACCGCAAGATCATCCCCCATGCGCAGCGTCTCGAGATTGCGCGCCTGGGCCAGAAGGACAGTGCCGAAGAGTGCCAGCGCCGCCAGCAGCGGCCAGATCTGGTCGATCCCGGCGCCGTTCACGCTGCCGGTCAGCCAGCGCATGGCCTCTTGCAGATCCCAGGCCGGCGCGCGCGACAGGATCCAGGCGATGACGCTTTGCAGCATGGCCGAGACGCCGATGCCGATTAGGCTCAGGCGGCTGCCCGTCACGCCCTGTCGAAAGGACAGCGCATAGATCGCCATTGCAATCGCCATCCCGGCAGCGACGGCGCAGACCGAAACCATCGCACCCTCAAGGCCCGGAACGACGATCGCAAAGACCGCCGCGGCGCTCGTGCCCATATTGATGCCGATGATGTCGGGACTGGCCAGCGGATTGCGCAGCAAGATCTGAAAGGCCGCCCCGCCCATGCCGAAACACAAGCCCGCAAGCATGGCGAGCAAGGCGCGGGGCAGGCGCAACTGGCCGACGATGAAGGACATGCCCGGCACATTCTCGCCACGCAGCACGCCCAGCACCGCGCCGGAGGGCACGAAGGATTTGCCCAGCATCAGGCTCAGGGCAAAGGCAAGGCAGATCACGCCAGCCAACAGGGCGAGGATTACCTGCCGCTGCCGCCGGCGGATGCTGCGCCCGGCGGCAAGATGGCGAATCGTGGGTGAGATCATGTCAAAGCTCGCGGATGCGCTGGCGCCGGACGATCCAGATGAAGAAAGGTGCGCCGATCAGGGCAGTGACGATTCCCACGTCAAGCTCGCTCGGACGGGCGACGAGGCGGCCGACGATATCGGCCAGCAGCAGCTGGCCCGCACCGACCAGGCCCTAAAAGGGCAGGAGCCAACGGTGGTCAGGTCCGACCAGAAGGCGGCACAGATGCGGCACGACCAGCCCGACAAAGCCGATCGGACCGCAGACCGCGGTCGCCGCGCCGCAAAGCAGGATCGCGCCCAGCCCGCTCACAAACCTGATGCGGATCACGCTTTCGCCCAGATTCATCGCCATTTCGTCGCCAAGCGCCAGGGCATTGAGACGGCGGGCCGAAAGCAGGCTGATGGCATAGCCCGCCGCAAGAAATGGCAGAACAGGCAGGATCCGCGCGAAGGTCGCGCCGCCGACCCCGCCGATCTGCCAGCTTTGAATTCCGCCCGCGATATCATTGCGGGGCAGGACAACGGCAATCACCAGCGCCGAGAAGGCCACCGTCACTGCAGCCCCCGCCAGGGCAAGCTTGAGCGGCGTCGCGCCGCCCCGTCCTGCCGCGCCGATGACATAGACCAGAACCGCGGTCAGTCCGGCCCCGAGAATGCCTGCCCAGATAAAGGCATGGCCCGAGGTCATACCAAACCACGCCACCCCGATCACCACGACGAGCGAGGCTCCCATATTGGGCCCCAGAATGCCGGGATCGGCCAGCGGATTGCGTGTCAGCCCCTGCAGCACCGCCCCCGAAAGGCCAAGGGCCGAGCCCGCCAGAAGCGCCAGGGCCGTGCGCGGAATGCGGGTTCCGACTGCGGCCTCGCCGATGGTGTCGGTCCGCCCGCCGAGGGCCGAGACGATCTCGGGCCAGGCGACGCTGCGGGTTCCGATGGCCAGCGAGGCAAGGCAGATTGCGAAAAGCAGTCCGAGACCAAGGAAAAGCCAGGTCGAATTCGCCCGGCCGTGATGCGGGGCGGGGGCGGCTAGGGCCAGGTTCCCGCTCATTCCGACTTGGCCGCAGCCTCGGCCAGAAGGTCGACATAATCGTCGAGCACCCATGAAAATCGACAACGGGGTGGGATTGGCCGCCGTGCCGATCGCAGCATTGCTCGGCAGGACGACGGCATCGTTGAGTTCCGCTGGCATATGCGACATCAGCGGATCGCGGGCGACTTGGCCGAGCATCTCGGGCGTGCCATAGGTCACGACGATATCCACATCGTCGAAACTGTCGATGCGCTCGGCGCTGACCTCGCCCGAATATTGTCCGTCCTGGGACGCCGCGAGCACGCTCTTGGGGGAATTGAGCCCCAAATCCGCGAAGAAGCGCACGCGTGTGTCATGCGTGGTGTAAAAGCGCAGGACGCTCAGATCGGTCATGTCGAGATGGGTCACGAACATTGCGGATTTCCCCGCCAATTCGGGATGGCCGGCCAGAGCTTGCGCGATTTCGCCCTCGATCTTTTCGATCAGCGCCTTGCCTGCGCCGGACATGCCAAGGCCTGCGCTGTTCGAGGTGATCATCTCGCGCCAATCGGTCGCCCAAGGGGCCTCGGGATAGGCGACGACCGGGGCGATCAGGCTGAGAGTCTCATAATCCGAGCGGCTGAGCCCGAAATAGAAGGCAAGGATGCCGCGACAGTCTCGAAATCGATCCCGTCCGCCTCGTCGAAAAGGGCAGGCGTGGGGGCATTCAGCTCTTTCAGGCGGGCAGCCACCATTCTGGACGCAGCCTTCTCTTATGGGGTGCAGGACGGCACGGATCTCGCGATCAATGTGAGCAACCGGCTCGACGAGCAGCATGTCGTGGGCAGCGGCACCGCGGATTACTGCAATCCGGGCCGCGAGATTCAGGCGACGCTGCGCCACCGCTTCTGAAGCTCGGGAAATTTGAAAGCGGCCGTGATTTCGCGGCCGCTTTTTTGCATCAAGCCGGTTGGGACGCCCGGCCGTAACGCTCGATCATGCCGAAGAGGTCACGCGGATCGTCGGGATCGGCCAGCAGGTCAAGCATCTGCACCGAAGCATCCTTGCGGATCAGGTCATTGAGATAGCGCAATGCGCTGAAATCCTCGGTGGCGAAGCCCACGGAATCGAAAAGCGTGATCTGGCGATCACCGGTGCGCCCCGGCGTCGCGCCAGTGACGACTTGCCAGAATTCGGTGACCGGGTGATCCTCGGGCAATTGCTGGATCTCGCCCTCGATACGGGTCTGGGGCGGGAATTCGACGAAGATATCCGAGCGAGTCAGGATATCGCGATGCAGCTCGGTCTTGCCGGGGCAGTCGCCGCCGATCGCGTTGATATGGACGCCCGCGCCGACCATGTTGTCGGTCAGGATGGTCGCGAATTGCTTGTCGGCGGTGCAGGTGGTGATGATCTGCGCGCCTTCGATGGCCTCCTGGCCCGAGACGCAGGAGACCACGTTCAGCCCCTTTCCCTGCAGGTTCCGGGCCGCCTTGGCGGTGGCCTCGGGGTCGATGTCGTAAAGCCGCACCGTGTCGATGCCGCAGATCGCCTTGAAGGCGAGGCACTGAAACTCCGACTGCGCGCCATTGCCGATCATCGCCATGACCTTCGCGCCCTTGGGCGCGAGATATTTCGCAACCAAGGCCGAGGTCGCGGCCGTGCGCAAGGCGGTCAGGATGGTCATCTCGGTCAGCAGCACCGGATAGCCGGTCTCGACATCCGAAAGAACCCCAAAAGCCGTCACGGTCTGGCGGCCGGTTTGATAGTTCTTGGGATGGCCGTTCACATATTTGAAGCCATAGCTGCGCCCGTCCGAGGTCGGCATGAGTTCGATCACGCCTTCCGCGGAATGGGCGGCAATGCGCGGCGTCTTGTCGAACTGTTCCCAGCGGCGGAAATCTTCTTCGATACAGGCGGCAAGGTCGATGAGCATTGGCTCTAAGCCGCGCCGCAGGATCAACTGCATCATGGTTTCGACGCTGACAAACGGCACGAGGCTCATCGGGCCGGGCTGGGGAAGGGACATGGGTTCTCTCCGATTTGAACAGCCGCCGGGCCGATACCGCGGCTCAGCAGGGCTGTTCTCGGGCCGACAGAAGCACGTTTGCGACCATGCTGCCAACCCCCGGCCGAGGCATACCGCCTTGCATCGCGGCGTCAATGCGCTCCGCTGGTCCGACTTTGGGAGACGATGACGGTTGCCCTCGCATCGGCTGCAACTTGTCTGTAATGTGCGGCGAAAATACTGTCCGAAAGGTTGTCCGTCATGCTCAAGACGCGTTTTGCTGCCCAAATTTTTGGCCTTGCCTCGGCCGCCTTGCTCTCGGCCGGAGCGGCGCTGGCGGCCGATCCCGGCGCGGTGATCCGGGTGGGCTCGCTCTATGAGCCGCAGAACCTCGACAATACGGCGGGCGCGGGGCAGGGCATCAACGAAGCCTTCAACGACAACGTCTATGAGGCGCTGTTTCGCCTGAACGACGATGGTTCGGTCACCCCCGTGCTGGCCGAAAAGCATGATGTCAGCGCCGACGGGTTGGCCCATACCTTCACGCTGAAATCGGGCGTGACTTTCCATTCCGGCGAGCCCCTGACCGCTACGGACGTCAAATACTCAATCGAGCGCGTGACCGCCGAAACCTCAAAATCGTCGCGCAAGAAGAGCCTTGCGTCGATCGACTCGATCGAAACCCCGGATGACGCGACCGTCGTCATCAAGCTGAAATCGAAGTCGATCTCGCTGCCTTACAACCTCAGCTATGTCTGGGTGGTGAATGACGCAGCGGGCGACATCACCGGCAAGGAAGACGGCACCGGCCCCTATAAGCTGGCCGACTGGAAGCGCGGCTCGGCCTTGTCGTTGGAGGCTTTCGACGCCTATTGGGGCGAAAAGCCCGCCAATGCCGGCGCGATGTTCAGCTATTTCACCGAGGCTGCCGCGCTGAACAATGCGCTGCTGACCGATGCTGTGGACGTCATCACCTCGGTCCAAAGCCCCGATGCGCTTGCCCAGTTCGAGGATACCTCGGCCTTCAAGATTTCCGAAGGCAAATCTACGACCAAGCAGATCATGGCCTATAACGACCGCGTCGCGCCTTTCGACAACGTCAAGGTCCGCAAGGCGCTGGCCCGCGCCGTCGACAAGAAGATGCTGCTGGAAGCGATCTGGGGCGATCGCGGCATGGTGCTGGGCAGCTTCGTGCCGCCGACCGATGCATGGTATGAGGACCTGACCAGCGTTGACGCCTATGACCCGGAAAGCGCCAAGGCGCTTCTGGCCGAGGCCGGTTTTGCCGATGGCTTCACCTTCACGCTGGAAACCCCGAATTACGACCCACATCCGATCACGGCTGAATTCCTTAAGGCCGAGCTTGCCAAGGTCGGTGTGACGGTGAACATCCATGTCATCACTGCCAATGAATGGTACACCAAGGTCTATCAGGCCAAGGATTTCCAAGCGACGCTGCAGGAACACGTCAACCACCGCGACGTGGTGTTCTATGGCAACCCGGATTTCTACTGGGGCTACAACAACCCGCAAGTGACCGAGCTTGTCGCCGCCGCCGAGGCCAGCGACACCGACGCCCAGCAGGCCGACAAACTGCGCGAGGCGAACCGCATCATCACCGAGGAAGCCGCCTCGAACTGGCTGTTCCTGTACCCGCAGATCGTGGTCTCGAACACCAAGACGACGGGCTATCCGCTGAACGGGCTGAACGCGCAATTCTTCCTGCGCGGCATCACCAAAGAGTAACGGATGGGGCGTTATCTTCTTCGCCGGACCTTCGTGCTGGCCCTGTCGCTGATCGCGGCAGGGCTGGTGCTTTTCGTATTGCTGCGGCTTTTGCCGGGCGATCCTTCGGCGGCGCTGCTGTCGGTCGGCGCGGATGAGGCGCAGATCGCCGCCGCGCGCGAGCAGGTCGGCTCGGACCTGCCGATCTGGATGCAATTGGGCAAGTTCCTGTCCGACCTCGCGCGTTTCGATCTGGGCAAATCCTTTGTCTCGGGCGCGCCGGTCCTGCCCGAGATCATGGCGCGGCTTTCCGTGACCCTGCCGCTGACCGTGGCGTCCTTCCTGCTTGCGATCCTGATCGCAGTCCCGCTGGGGATCATCTCGGCGCTGCGGGCCGATCGCTGGTATGGCGGGCTTTTGTCGGCTGTTTCGCAATTGGGCATCGCGGTTCCGGTCTTCTGGATCGGGATTCTGCTGATCTGGATCGTCGCGGTGAAGTTCCGCCTGCTGCCCGCCAGCGGTTTTCCGATGAAGGGCTGGGAGGACGCAGCCGGGGCCTTCCGCGCGCTGATCCTGCCGGTGGTGACGATTGCGCTGGTCATGTTGGCCTCGCTGATGCGCTATGTGCGCTCGGCGACCTTCGACGTGCTGGGCGCGGATTATCTGAGGAATGCCCGCGCCTTGGGGGCGAGTTTCCCGCAGGCGCTGATCCGCCACGGCATCCGCAACGGGGCGGTTCCGGTGATTTCGATCCTTGGTATCGAACTGGCGTCGACCCTTCTGGGCGCGGTCGTGGTCGAGCGGGTCTTTGCCCTGCCGGGGCTGGGCTCGATGCTGCTTCTGGGTATCCAGCAGCGGGATTATCCGACGGTGCAGGGCGTGCTGCTGGTCTCGACCTTGATGGTGCTGCTGATCGGTTTCTTGGCCGATGTGATCCAGCGCGTGATCGACCCGAGACTGCGTGAGACGGTGACTGGCCGATGAAGAAAACATCCCTTTGGATCGGCGCGATTTTGGTCGGCATCAATGTCGTGATCGCGCTGCTGACTTTGGTCTGGCTGCCCTATGACCCGACCGCCATGTCGGGCGGGCGGCTGGCCGCGCCCTCGTGGGCGCATTGGGCCGGAACCGACAGGCTGGGCCGGGACTATTTCACCCAAGTCATGATCGGGGCGCGGATCGCGCTGACGGTCGCCGTGGGGGCGGCGGCTCTGGGGGGGCTGATCGGGACCACGCTCGGCGTGCTCGCGGCTTTCGCGCAGAGGGGCTTTGACGATGCCCTTGCCGCGACTTTGGACATCTTGATCGCCTTTCCGACGCTGCTGCTGGCCATGCTGGTCGTGGCGGCGAGCGACGGGGCCTCGCTTGGCACTGCGATCCTTGCCATTGGCATCGCCATGTCCGCGATCATCGCGCGGTTGGTGCGCATCCTGACCAAACGCGTGCTGGCGCAGGATTACATTACCGCAGCGCGCTGCTCGGGTCTGGGCTGGGGCCGCATCGTGCTGGTCCATGTCCTGCCGAATATCGCGCCGACCGTGCTGGTCGCCATTGCCCTGCAATTCGGGCTGGCGGTGATTGCCGAGGCGTCGCTTTCCTATCTGGGCCTTGGCGCGCCGCCGCCGAATGCCTCATGGGGGCAATTGCTGCAATCTGCGCAATCGACCGTATTCAACGCGCCGATTGGGGTGATCGCGCCGGGGCTGGCGTTGATGGCGCTGGTGCTGGGGATCAATTTCCTTGCCGATGGTCTGCGCGATCTTCTGGACCCGGAAAGGGGGGCGGCATGAGCCTCCTCGAAGTGAAAGACCTCCGCGTCCACGGCCCCGCCCGCGAGCTTGTCCACGGCATCAGCTTCTCGGTCGAACCGGGCGAGCGGCTGGGCCTTGTGGGCGAAAGCGGCTCGGGGAAATCGCTGACCGCCATGTCCACCGTGGGCCTTCTGGCGCATGGGCTGCGGGCCGAGGGCTCAGTCCTGTTGGACGGCCAACAGGTCATTGGCAAGCCCGACCGGGCGCTGGTTCCCTTGCGCGGTCCGGTCGCGGCGGTGGTGTTCCAAGACCCCCGTTCCGCGCTCGACCCGCTGATGAAACTGGGCGAGCAACTGGCCCATCCGATCCGCCGTCGTGCGAAGCGCGAGGGGCGCAGCCTGTCTGCCACAGCGCTACGCGCCGAGCAATTGCGCTGGCTGGACCGGGTGTCCATCGCCGATCCCGAGCGTATCCTGACCTCTTGGCCACATGAGGTCTCGGGCGGGCAGCGCCAGCGCATCGCCATTGCGATGGCTTTGGCCTGCGGACCGCGCCTGCTGATCGCCGATGAGCCGACGACCGCGCTGGATGTGACGACGCAGGCCGAGGTACTGGACCTGCTTGATACCCTTGCCCGCGACGAAGGGCTGGCGCTTCTGTTCATCAGTCACGACCTGCCTGTTGTGGCTCGGATCACCGACCGGGTGATCGTCATGCAGCAGGGCCGCGCGGTCGAGGAAGGCCCGGTGCATCAGGTCTTCACCCGTCCCCGTGACGCCTATACTCAAGGGCTTGTCGCTGCCGCGCAGCAATTGGAAGCGGCCGTCAGGGGGATGCAATGAGCCTGATTTCCCTCAAAGACGTGCAGTTCAGCTATGGCGATACGCCGATCCTGCATGGCGTCTCGCTGGACTTACAGCAGGGCGAAAGCCTTGGTATCCTTGGCGAAAGCGGTTCGGGAAAATCGACCATCCTGCGGCTGATGCTGGGTCTGACCCGGCCCGGATCGGGCGTGGTTACGGCGGACGGTTCCCCCTTGGATACCCGCTCGCGGGCGCGGATGCAGGCGCATCGGCGTTTTGCGCAGCCGGTGTTTCAAGACCCCTATACTTCGCTGGACCCGCGAATGAAGGTCCGCCGCATCCTGATTGAGCCTCACGCCGCGCTGGACCTGCCCGGCGATGCCGGGGCCGAGGCCGCGCGGGTGCTGGAGGCCGTGAGCCTGCCCGCCGACAGCCTCGAACGTTATCCTCGCGCCTTTTCGGGCGGGCAGCGCCAGCGCATCGCCATTGCCCGGGCGCTGATCGCGCGTCCGCGCGTGCTGCTGGCCGATGAGCCGGTGTCCGCGCTGGACCTTGCGACCAAAGTTCGCGTCATCGAGCTTCTGACCGAGCTGTCGCGCGAGATCACGCTGGTGCTTGTCTCGCATGATATCGCCATTGTCGCGGCGCTTTGCCCGCGCATGATCGTCCTGCAGCAAGGCCGCATCGTCGAGGCGGGCAAGACCGCCGAAATCCTGCGCGCCCCCCAGCATCCCTATACGCAGCGCCTGCTTGCCAGCCTGCAGCACATGCCCGTGGAGACCCCATGACCTACGAAACCGAGATCGAGAACTGGCGCGCCGCGCGCCTTGCCGCACTGACCGCCGAGGATGGCTGGCTGAACCTGACAGACCGCGTGGATATCGCGCCGGGCCGGATGACGGTCGGTTCTGCTGATGACAATGACCTGGTGCTGAGCGCCGGTCCCGCGCGTCTGGGCGTGCTGGAACTGGACGGCGACGGCACCTCGCGTTTCGATGCGGGCGAAGGGGTGCAAACGCTGAAGCCAGTCCCCGATGCCCCGCCGCGCCTGAAGGTCGGCGATCTGCTGATCGAGGTCACCCAGGTCGAGGGGCAATACGCTCTGCGCGTGCGCGATGCGGCCTCGCCCGCCCGCACCTCATTTCCCGGTATCGAGAGCTATCCGCTCGACCCCGCATGGCGGATCAAGGCCGATTGGATCGAACTCGACACCCCGAAATCGCTGGGCATCGACATGGTGACGGGCGTCGAAACCTCGGTCGAACTGACCCATGTCGCGCGTTTCAGCCATGACGGCGCGCAGATCGAACTCCTCCCGACGCATTGGAAATCCGGCAAGCCGATGTTCGTGATCCGCGACCGCACCGCCGGGCGCGAAACCTATGGCGCTTCGCGTTTCCTGATCGGAGAGATGGCCGGCGATAAGGTGGTCTTGGACTTCAACAAAGCCTTCAACCCACCTTGCGCCTTTACCGAATTCGCGGTCTGCCCGCTGCCGCCGCGCCAGAATATCATCGGTTTTGAAATCCGCGCAGGCGAGAAGAAACCGGCAGATCATTGAACCACGAGGGGCGGGGCCTTTGGCTTCGCCCTGACCATTGCCGGGAACCATTCCCGGCGACACGCGTCTAGCATTGACCCTCTGTCCATTCCGGGAGAATGCAATGTTTCGACTTGCCCCGCTGGCCGCCGCGCTTGCCCTGATCGCCTCGCCTCTTGCCGCTCGGGATATCGTCGTTTCGTCCAAGATCGACACGGAAGGGGGGCTTTTGGGGAACATGGTCCTGCTGGCCCTGAAAGACGCGGGCCTTGCGGTGCAGGACAAGTTGCAACTTGGCGGCACGCCGATCATGCGCGATGCGATCATCTCGGGACAGATCGACATCTATCCCGAATATACCGCGAACGCGGCCTTTTTCTTCAACGAGGCGGATAGCCCCATCTGGAAGGATGCGGCCCAGGGCTATGCCCGCGCCGCGGAACTCGACAAGGCGCAGAATGACATCGTCTGGCTTGCCCCCGCGCCGGCGAACAATACTTGGGCCATTGCGCTGCGGCAGGAAGTGGCGACGGAAAATGGCATCACCACGATGTCGCAGATGGGGCAATGGATCGCCGGAGGCGGCGAGATCAAGCTGGCGGCCTCGGCCGAATTCGTGACCTCTGCTGCGGCGCTTCCGGCCTTTCAGGAGACTTATGGCTTTGCGTTGAAGCCCGATCAGCTGGTCCAGCTTGCGGGCGGCGACACGGCCGCCACCATTGCGGCGGCGGCGCAGGAGACCTCGGGAGTGAATGCCGCCATGGTCTATGGAACGGATGGCGCGATCGCAGAGGCGGGCCTTTTGGTGATGGAGGATGACAAGGGCGTCCAGCCGGTCTATCAGCCTGCCCCGATCCTGCGCGCCGAGGTGCTCGCCGCGCATCCCGAGATCCCCGAGATCCTGGCACCGATCTTCCAGACCCTCACGCTTCAGACCTTGCAAAGCCTGAACGGCCGTATTCAGGTTGGCGGCGAGCCTGCCGCTGCCGTCGCTCAGGATTACCTGACCGGGGCGGGTTTCCTGAAGTGACCGGATGATGCTGCGGCCCGCGACGGTCTTTGCCATTCTGGTCGGCCTTGGGCTTTGGCTACCTCTGGTTCAGTTCAAACCCAACCGCATCGCGGCAGGCGAGGGCATCCGGCTGGATCAGGCGCTTGCGGGCGGACCTGTGATCGCGCTGGCGGTTCTTGGCTTATTGGTCCTGTCCTGCATCTGGCGGATGCCTGATCGCATGCGGATCGTGCTGGCGCTGGCCGGCATGGCCGGAAGCCTGGTGGTCCTGGGGCATGCGGCGCGGAGCCTGTCTGTCGAGGCGGGAAACCTCGCGCGCCTCGCGCCGGCCTCCGGGTTCTGGCTGATGCTTCTCGGGTTCTCGCTGATGCTTGCAGATGGCGTAGCGCGGCTCGGGCCCTCCTTGCCGGCAAGGTGGCTGATCCTTGGGCTTGTGCTGGTGGCAGGGTTTGGGATCCTGGCCTCGGGCATGCTGGACCAGATTTCGGTCATGCGTGAATATGCCACGCGGCGGGCCGCTTTCCTGCATGAGGCGAAACGGCATCTGCAACTCGCCTTCGGGTCGTTGGGGCTGGCGCTGCTTGTCGGCCTGCCGCTTGGCACTGGGATATACATGATGCGGCGGCTGCGCGGACCGGTGCTGGCCGCGCTGAACATTCTGCAGACGATCCCTTCGCTTGCGCTTTTCGGGATCATGCTGCCGCTTCTTGCCTGGCTGGCCGCGACGCTGCCTGCGGCGGGCAGATGGGGGGTTTCGGGGATCGGTGCGTTTCCCGCCTTGATCGCGCTCTTTCTCTACGCGCTCTTGCCCGTCGTCTCGAATACGCTGAGCGGGCTCGAAACCGTTCCCCGGGCGACGCGCGAGGCGGCGGTTGGTCTGGGCATGACGCGTTGGCAGGTGCTGGGGCAGGTCCTGATCCCGCTGGCCTTGCCCAGCCTGATCGCGGCCCTCAGAATCGTGTTGGTGCAGAATATCGGCTTGGCGGTGATCGCGGGGCTGATCGGCGGCGGCGGTTTCGGGACCTTCGTTTTTCAGGGTCTGAACCAGATGGCAATGGATCTTGTGCTGCTCGGCACCCTGCCCACCATCGCGCTCGCACTGTTGGCGGGGATCGTGCTGGACCTGCTCATCGAGCATGTCGCGCGGGGCAGGCCATGATCGAACTTCAGGATTTGACACGGATGTTCGACGGACAGCCGGTGGTCCGGGATGTCAGCCTGACCGTCGAGGCGGGCGAGATCGTCACCTTGGTCGGCACCTCCGGATCGGGCAAGACCACGCTGATCCGCATGATCAACCGGCTGGTCGAGCCCTCGTCCGGACGGGTGCTGATCGAGGGGCTCGATGCCGCAAGCCTGCCGGTTCATCAGTTGCGGCGCCGGATCGGCTACGCCATTCAGGGCATAGGGCTTTTCCCGCATCGCAGCGTGGCGCAGAATATCGCCACGGTGCCGCGGCTTCTGGGCTGGCCGCGGGCCCGGATCGAGGACCGGACCGACGAGTTGCTGGAGTTGTTCCAGCTTGATCCGGCGCGGTTTCGCGACCGCATGCCGCATCAGCTCTCCGGTGGCCAGGCGCAACGTGTCGGAACCGCGCGCGCCCTTGCGGCCCGGCCCGATCTCTTGCTGCTGGACGAGCCTTTCGGCGCGCTCGATCCGATCATCCGCGCCCAGGCCCAGACCGATCTGCGCGCCGTGCAGCGCAGGCTGGGCACCACCATGATCCTCGTCACCCATGACATTGACGAGGCGGTGCTGCTCGGCGACCGCATTGCGGTCATGGATGCGGGCCGCATCGTGCAATATGACCGCGTGGCAAGGATCCTCGCCCATCCGGAAACGGATTTCGTCCGCGCCATGACGGGCGGTCCCGAGGGGGTCTTTCGTCTGCTCTCACTGGTTGCGGCGGCAGAGATTGCCGAGCCGGGAGAGGCACCGGGCCCGCCCGTCGATGCCGCGACCAATCTGCGCGAGGTGCTGTCGCTTTGCCTGTCCAGCGGCAGAGAGGCGCTGCCGCTCCGGAGCGGCGGCAGGGTGACGCTTGCGGCGATCCGCGCGTTGGCGGGGCGCGGCGGGCAATGAGGGCGGGAAGGTTTCTGCCGGGTCTGGCCGCATTGTTTCTGCTCGTGTTCCTGCTCACACCCGACAGCTTTGCCTTTCTGTTCCGGCCATTGACGCGAAATAACGCGCCAGCGATCTATCACCAGACAGCGCTGTTGCGGCTGACGGTCTCGCATCTGAGCATCGTCGCGATTGCGGTCATCGCCTCGGGGCTGGTCGGGATCGTGCTGGGCATCCTTGTCACGCGGCCGAGGGGGCGCGAGTTTCTGCCGCTGGCGCGCAGTGTCACGGCGATCGGTCAGACCTTTCCCCCCGTCGCGGTTCTGGCCCTTGCCGTTCCGGTCATGGGCTTTGGAACCGCGCCGACACTGGTCGCGCTGTTTCTCTACGGGCTCCTGCCGGTATTCGAGAATACGCTGGCCGGTCTGACGGATCAGCCAGCAGAGATCCTCGAGGCCGCCCGCGGCATGGGGCTGACGCCGCTCCAGAGGCTCTGGCATGTCGAATTGCCGCTTGCTCTGCCACTGATCATTTCTGGAATTCGGCTGACTGCCGTCATTTCGCTTGGGACGGCGACGATCGGCTCGACCGTCGCCGCGCCGACATTGGGCGAGGTGATCATCGCCGGGCTCTTGTCCTCGAACACGGCCTATGTCGCGCAAGGCGGGCTGGTCGTCTCCATCCTCGCCGTGCTGATCCATCACGGGTTGAGCGCGGCCGAGACCAACGCCGCGCGCGCCGCGGGCCGGGTCGGCTAGATCGTCAGACGATGCCGCCGCCGCCACCCGAGACACGCGGGCGCGTCGCCGCCACCTTGGCGCGATAGCCTGAGGCGCGATAGGCGGCGACCGGATCAATGGCCGCGCCCGCCCTTGCACGGGCCATCGCAAGGATCGGCTCGACATCGGTGCGGAAGGCCGCACGCAGCGTCGCCGCCGCCATCAGCGCGTCATTGTCTTGCCGGTAGCCCTCCAGCGCCGCGCGATCCACCAGCGAGGCCTGGACATAGGCGCGCTGGATCTCGCAGGCCGAGACGATCAGACTTTCTATCGGATCGGTCACGTTATGGCTTTGGTCGATCATATGGGCGAGGTTCAGGCCGGGCGTGTCCTCCAACTCGACGAGTTCGTTGAAGATGAGGAACAGGCGGAAGGGCTCGATCGTGCCGCTGTCGAGATCGTCATCGCCATATTTGCTGTCGTTGAAATGGAAGCCGCCAAGTTTCCCCGCGCGGATCAGCCGGGCAACGATCATCTCGATATTCACGTTCGGCGCGTGATGGCCGAGGTCCACGAGGCATTGCGCTTTGGGGCCAAGTTCCTGTGCGGTCATCAGGCTGGTGCCCCAGTCCTGCACGACCGTGGAATAAAAGGCGGGCTCATAGATCTTGTGCTCGCTGAAAATCCGCCAATCTTCGGGCAGCCCGGCATAGATGGATTTCATCGCGTCCAGATAGCGGTCGAACTGGCGTGACAGCGAGGTCTGGCCGGGAAAGTTCGAGCCGTCTCCGATCCAGACCGTCAGCGCCTTCGAGCCGATCTCGCGGCCGATCTCGATACATTCCAGATTGTGCTCGATGGCCTGCTGACGGGTCGCGGCATCGGTGCTGGAAAGTGAGCCGAATTTGTAGCTATATGTCTGATCCGCCTGATCCTGAAAGGTATTCGAGTTCATTGCGTCAAAGCCGAGGCCGCATTCCTCGGCTTTCTCGCGCAACAGCACCGGGTCGGCCTTGTCCCAGGGGATATGCAAACTAACTTTGGGCGTTGCGTCTGTCAGTTGGTGGATCGCGGCGCAATCGTCGAGCTTGTCCATGATGCCGCGCGGTTCGCCCAAGCCGGGAAAGCGGGCGAAACGGGTGCCGCCGGTGCCGGTGCCCCAACTGGGAACCGCGACGCCAAAGGCCGTGGCGCGGGCGGTGAGGGCCTCGATATCGACGCCGCGACGGGCGAGGCGCGCGCCAAGGGCGTCGTAATCTTGCGCCAGATCGGCTTGGCGGGCGGCGTTTTCAGCCTCGATCAGGGGTTTGTCGATCATCGCGCTCACCGGGGGAAGGATTGGACATTGCCGGCATCGACATTCAGGATGTTCCCGGTCGATTTGGCGGAAAACTCGCTGGCGAAGAAATAGGCCGCTTCGGCAATATCCTCGGGCAAAACAGACCGTTTCAGCATCGAGCGTTGGCGATACATTTCCTCAAGCCCCTCCTTGTCGGTCTTATAGGTCGAGGCGCGCTGGTCGAGCCATTCGCCCTCCCAGATCTTCGAGCCGCGCAGGACCGCATCGGGATTGACGACATTGACGCGGATCTGGGCCTCGGCCCCTTCCAGTGCAAGACAGCGCGCGAGATGGATTTCTGCTGCCTTGGCGGTGCAATAGGCGCTGGCATTGGGGCTGGCGGCGAGGCCGTTTTTTGAGGCCACAAAGATCACCGAACCACCGATATCTTGCTTGCGCAGCATCCGGAATGCCTCGCGCGAGACGAGGAAATAGCCGGTCGAGAGGATATCCATATTGCGGTTCCACAGTGCCAGCGTGGTGTCCTCGACGGGCGCAGAGGACGCGATCCCGGCATTTGAGACCAGAATATCGACGCCGCCGAACTCGACCGCCAGATCGACATAAGCGGCAATCACCTGCGCCTCATCGGTGACGTTCATCTGGACGCTGCGCACAACATCCTCGCCGTGCCGCGCAGCCAGAGCCTGCTGGGCGGTTTCCAGTGCGGCAGCGTCGATATCGGCCAGCATGACGCAAGCCCCTTCGCGAAGATACCGTTCGGCGGTGGCCGCGCCGATGCCGCCCGCGCCGCCCGTAACCAGCGCCACGCGCCCGGCCAAGGATTTGGGTTTGGGCATACGCTGAAGCTTGGCTTCTTCGAGTAGCCAATATTCGATATCGAAGGCTTCTTGCTCTGGGAGGCCCCGATAGGTGCTGACTGCACTCGCCCCGCGCATCACATTAATCGCATTGACATAGAACTCGCCCGAGATGCGGGCCGTGGCCTTGTCCAGCGCAAAGGTGATCATGCCGACGCCGGGGATCAGATAGACCACCGCATTCGGGTCGCGCAAAGCCGGGCTGTCGGGATGTCTGCAGCGATTGTAGTAGGCGGCATAGTCCTCGCGGTAATCGGCGATGGCCTTGCCAAGCCCCGCAATAGTCGCGTCCAGATCGGGCTTGGCGGGGTCGAAAACGACGACCAGCGGGCGGATTTTGGTGCGCAGGAAATGATCGGGGCAAGAGGTCCCGAGCGGGGCCAGCGTTTCCAGCGCATGAGAGCCCACGAATTCCAGCACCGCAGCTTGGTCGTCGAAATGTCCGACCTTGTGGCGATCTTTCGAAATCAGACCGCGGATCACCGGCATCAGCTTGGCTGCGACTTCGCGGCGCTGCTCGGCGTCCAGAGTCGGAACCTTGGCGCCGCCAAAGGCGGGCTTCCCTGCGGTCCGCGCCTCGAGCCATTCTGCTGCCTTGTTGATGATTTCCAGCGTCGTGAGATAGCAATCCTTCGCGTCCTCGGCCCACGTGAACAGCCCGTGGCTTTCCAGCACGCAGCCGCGTGCCTGCGGGTTTTCGGCCGCGAATTTCTCTAGCCACAGGCCCAGTTCATAGCCCGGTTTTTTCCACGGCAACCAACCGATCTCGCTGCCAAAGATCTCGGCTGTCAACTCGCGGGAATTCACCGAGGCGGCAATCGCGATGATCGCGTCGGAATGGACGTGATCGACGTGATTGCGCGGCACATAGGCGTGCAAAGGCGTGTCGATACTGGCCGCGCGCGGGTTCAGCGCGAAGGTGCAATGGGGCAGGTAGCCGACCATTTCATCTTCATGCGCGACGCCGCGATACTTGTCCTTCAGCGCCCGCAGCTTGTCCATGTAGAGCGTCGAGAAGCCATCCATCTTCATCGAGCCGATATCGCCGCCCGAACCCTTGACCCACAGCACTTCAACCAAAGCTCCGGTCAGGGGGTCGGTTTCCATCACCTTGGCCGAGGTATTGCCGCCGCCATAATTTGTCACCCGCTTGTCGGAACCGAGCAGGTTGGATCGGTAAAGCAGCTTCTCCGACTCGGTCATGTCCTTGGCGCGGGCGTCATCCCACAGGTTCTCAAGCCGGTTGGCCACAAGCGTGTCAGTCATGGAAACCCTCCCTCGGCGGCCAGGCAGACCGCGCTTCCCGGAGTGAATAAGCCTCGGATTCGCGCAAGCGTCAATCATCTTCGATCATAACCGATCATTGTGCAGGTGCAGAAAGTCGAGATGCGATCAAAGATGATTGACAGTGAGCGGTAATGATGGAAACTGATCCGCAATACGGGGGCACCATGCTAGAAACCGAACGTCATCGCATCATCCTTTCGGCCGTGCAGGAGCGGCCGGTGGTGACGGTTGGCGATCTTTGTGCGCTGACCGGAGCATCCGAGGCGACGGTGCGGCGCGATATCGGCCAGCTTCACGTCGCGAAAAAGCTGCGCCGGGTGCGCGGCGGGGCCGAGGCGATCTCTCCGCCGCAATTCGTTGGCATCAACGCGCGCCCCTTCGCGGTGAACCAAACCCTGCATATCGCCGAGAAGCGCGCAATCGCGCAGGCGGCGGTGGACCTCTGCGAGGATGGCGATGCGATCATCGTCAATGGCGGCACGACGACCTTTCAGATGGTCCATCCTCTGACCACCAAGCGGCTTCAGGTCTTTACCAACAGTTTCCCGATCGCCGAACACCTGCTGAAGCATTCCAAGAACACAGTTCTGGTTCCGGCTGGGGCGATCTATCGCGAGCAGAATATTATCCTGTCGCCCTTCGATGCCGATGGCAGCAACCATTTCTACGCCCGTCGCATGTTCATGGGTTGCCGCGGTCTTGGCCCATTGGGTCTGATGGAGGGCGATCCGCTGCTGGTTCAGGCCGAGCAGAAGCTGATCGATCAGGCCGATGAGTTGGTCATTCTGGCCGATAGTTCGAAATTTAAGCAACGCTCCAGCCTGCTTTTGTGCCCGCTGAACCGGATCCATACCGTCATCACTGATACGGGGATCGAGGATCGCGCCGCTCAGATGCTGGAGGCAGCCGAAGTCCGCCTGATCGTGGCCGAGGCCGCGACGGATCGACGAAAAAGCGCGCAGGAGGAGTGACGCGCTTCACCGCTCATAGGGGAGGAACGAATGAGCGCAATTGGAAAGGCACTGGCCACGGCCGCCATGGGTCTGGCTTTGATGACCACGGCCTCTCAGGCCGAGGAGATGCGCATCGCGCTGGTGGTAAAGGCGCTGGGGATCGGCTTCTTCGAGGCCGCGAACAAGGGTGCCGAAGAAGCCGCGAAGGAACTCGGCGACGTCAAGATCATCTATACCGGCCCCACCGACACCACGGCCGAGGGCCAGATCGAGGTCATCAACAGCCTGATTGCCCAGAAGGTCGATGCCATCGCGGTCTCGGCCAATGACACCGACGCTTTGGTGCCGACGCTGAAAAAGGCGATGGATCGCGGCATCACCGTGATTTCGTGGGATTCCGGCGTCGCGGCCGAAGGGCGGCAGATGCACCTGAACCCCTCGTCCTCGGCGCTTATTGGCAACATGATCATCAAGCTTGCCGCTGACAACCTGCCCGAGGGCGGCGACGTCGCGGTGCTTTCGGCCACCACCACCTCGACGAACCAGAACACCTGGATCGAAGAGATGAACAAGGTCGCGGGCAACTATCCATCGGTGAAAGTCGTGGGCACGGTCTATGGCGATGACCTCGCCGACAAGTCCTATCGCGAGGCCCAAGGGCTGATGCAGACCTATCCCGATCTCAAGGCGATCATCGCGCCGACCTCGGTGGGCATCGTGGCTGCGGCACAAGCCGTGACCGATGCGGGCAAGGTGGGTCAGGTCAATGTCACCGGTCTGGGACTGCCCTCGGAAATGGCGGGGCATGTGAAATCGGGTGCTTCGAAGTCCTTCGCGATCTGGAACCCGATCGATCTGGGCTATTCGGCGACCATGCTGGCCTATCATTTGGCCAAGAAGGATGCCGAGGCCAAGCCCGGTGCTTCGATCCTGATTGGCCGCATGGGCTCGGTCACGCTCGACGACAAGAATGAAGCCGCGATGGCAGATCCCTTCGTTTACGACTCCAGCAATATCGACCAGTTCAGCTCGATCTTCTGATCGGCTCTGAGCGGCAAGGCCCGGCGGATGCGCCGGGCCAGCATCACAGGACCCATTCCATGCTGGCCAGAACTGGGGCCGTGGACAGTGCGCAAGCCGTGCTGTCGCTGCGCGGCATCGTCAAATCCTTCCCCGGCGTGCGTGCCCTCGGTGGCGTGCAACTGGACCTTTACCCCGGCCAGGTGACCGCCCTCGTCGGCGAGAACGGCGCGGGAAAATCCACTATCGTCAAAGTTCTGACGGGGATTTATCAACCCGATGAGGGCCAGATCCTCGTTGATGGGCAGGCCGTGCATTTTCCGACCGCGCAGGCCGCGGGCCATTCCGGCGTCACCGCGATCCATCAGGAAACGGTGCTCTTCGACGAATTGACCGTGGCCGAGAATATCTTCATCGGCCATTCCCCCCGCAACCGTTTCGGGCTGATCGACCGCAAGGCGATGCGCGAGCAGGCGGGCGCGATCCTAAACAGCATCGGGGCCGATTTGAACCCGATGGTGCGGCTGAAGGACCTGTCCATCGCCTCGCGCCATCTGGTCGCGATTGCCCGCGCTTTGTCGATCGACGCCCGCGTGGTGATCATGGACGAACCGACCGCCGCTTTGTCCCATAAGGAAATCGCCGAGCTTTACGAACTGGTCGAGAAGCTGAAATCGCAGGGCAAGGCGATCCTGTTCATCAGCCATAAATTCGACGAGATTTTCCGCATCGCCGACCGCTGGACGGTCTTTCGCGACGGGCAATTCGTCGGCCAAGGGATGATGGCGGATGTGACCGAGGCGGAACTGGTCCGCCTGATGGTTGGCCGTTCGGTGGAACAGATCTATCCCAAGCGTCCGGCGCAGATCGGCGGGCCAGCCCTGACCGTTGTCGGCTATTGCCACCCGACCGAGTTCGAGGACATCAACTTCACCCTACATACCGGCGAAATTCTTGGCTTTTACGGCCTTGTCGGTGCGGGTCGCAGCGAGGTCATGCAGGCGCTGTTCGGCATCACCCGCCCCTCGCGCGGGGCCTGCCGGATCGGCGACGATGTGCGCGCGATCCGCTCGACGGCGCAGGCGGTCGAGGCCGGCATCGTCTATGTCCCCGAGGATCGCGGCAAGCAGGGCGCGGTCAAGGGGCTGCCGATTTTCCAGAACGTCACGCTGCCCTCGCTGACGCGGACCAGTCGCGCGGGTTTCCTGCGCCTCGCCGAGGAATTCGCGCTCGCCCGCGACTATACCCAGCGGCTCGATTTGCGGGCGGCGAGTCTCGATCAGGATATCGCGCTGCTTTCTGGCGGCAACCAGCAGAAAGTCGTGATCGCCAAATGGCTGGCGACCAAGCCTCGCGTCATCATCCTTGATGAGCCGACCAAGGGCATCGATATCGGGTCAAAGGCCGCCGTGCATGACTTCATGTCGGAACTGGCCGGGCAGGGGCTGGCCGTCATCATGGTCAGCAGCGAAATCCCCGAGGTTTTGGGCATGTCCGACCGCGTCATCGTCATGCGCGAGGGGCGCATCGCCGCCGAATTCGCGGGCGATCAGATGACGCCGGAAAACCTCGTCCGCGCCGCCGTCGGCAGCAACGGAGGCACGATATGAACCTGCTGAAATCACGCGAAACGGTTCTGGGTGTCGCGATCCTTGCATTGCTGGCCCTGATCGCCAGCCGTTTTCCGGGCTTCGTCACACCTAGCAATCTTGCACGGGTGTTGACCGATACCTCGCCGCTGATCCTGCTGGCGCTGGGGCAGATGGCAGTCATCCTAACGAAATGCATCGACCTGTCCGTGGCGGCGAACCTCGCGCTCTGCGGCATGATCGCGGCGCTGATGAACGGGGCAGGGGTGCCGCTGCCGCTGATCCTTGTCGCGGTGATCGCGCTTGGCGCGGCCCTTGGCGCGGTGAACGGGCTGATGGTCTGGAAACTGGGCATCCCCTCGATCGTGGTGACCCTGGGCACCATGACGATCTATCGCGGCACGATCTTCCTTCTGACGAACGGGGCCTGGATCAACGCGCACCAGATGAGCGAGGGCTTCAAGGCCTTCCCCCGCACAGTCATCGCCGGGCTGCCGGTGATGACATGGATCGCGCTGGCCGTAGTCGCGGGCGTCGCGGTTTTGATGAACCGCACCGCACTTGGCCGCGCCTTCCATGCCGTCGGCGGCAATCCCCATGCCGCGGTCTATACCGGCATCTCTGTCGGGCGCACGCAATTCGCGGCTTTCGTGCTGGCGGGCGCGCTGGCCGGGTTGACCGGATATCTGTGGGTCGCGCGCTATGCCGTGGCCTATGTCGATATCGCGGGCGGGTTTGAGCTGGACGTGGTCGCGGCCTGCGTCATTGGCGGCATCGCCATTGCGGGCGGCTCGGGCACCGTCGCGGGCTGTGTCATGGGGGCCTTGTTCCTTGGCATCATCAAGAACGCCCTGCCGGTCGTCGGCATCTCGCCCTTTTGGCAGATGGCGATTTCCGGCGCGGCGATCCTGATCGCCATTGCCTTCAACGCCACCAGCCAGCGCGAAACCGGCCGCATCATCTTGAAACAGGCAGAGCATCTGACATGAGCACCACAACGCGCCAGATCCCTGACCGCCTGACCTCACCCCTGTCGCGCGCACTGAAAAGCTGGGAGGCTTTGCTGCTGGTCGTGGCCGTGGCGATTTTCATCGCGAATTCTTTGGCCTCGCCCTATTTCCTCGACCCGTGGAACCTCTCGGACGCGAGTTTCAACTTCACCGAAAAGGCGATGATTGCCTTCGCCATGGCCATGCTGATCATCGCAGGCGAAATCGACCTGTCCGTCGGTTCGATCATCGCCTTGGCCTCGACCGTGATGGGGGCGGCGGCGGCTGCGGGGGCTGGAACGCCGTCACTGGTCGTCCTCGGCCTTGGCACCGGGCTGGTCTGCGGCGCGTTCAACGGGCTTCTGGTCGCGCGTTTTGGCCTGCCTTCGATCGTCGTCACCATCGGCACGATGAGCCTCTTTCGCGGCATCAGCTATATCGCTTTGGGGGACGGGGCTTATACCCAATATCCGGGCAGCTTCGCATGGTTCGGGCAGGGCTATGTCTGGTGGGTCATCACGGTCGAGTTGGTGATCTTTGCCCTCGCCGCACTTGCCTTCGGCATCCTGCTGCACCGCACCAATTTCGGCCGCATGGTCTTTGCCATCGGCAATAACGCCACCGCCGCGCGGTTTTCCGGCATCCGGGTAGAGAAAATCCGCTTCATCCTGTTTCTGCTGACCGGGCTGATGAGCGGCATTGCCGCGATCTGTCTGACCTCGCGGCTGGGCTCGACCCGGCCCAGCATCGCCTCGGGGTTTGAGCTCGAGGTCGTGACCATCGTCGTCCTTGGCGGGGTCAGCATTTTGGGCGGTTCGGGCTCGATCCTTGGCGTCGTGCTGGCGGCTTTGGTCATGGGGTTGGTGACATTCGGGCTGGGGCTCTTGAACGTGCCGGGGATCGTCATGTCGATCATCGTGGGGCTTTTGCTGATCGCGGTGATCGCGCTGCCCCGGCTTTGGACCAAATTGAGGCTATGATGCAGAAATACGCCTTTCGGATGCAGCTTCATCCGGGGATGGAAGAGGAATACCGCCGCCGCCATGACGCGATATGGCCGGAATTGGTCCAGCTTTTGAAGGAGGCGGGCGTGCAGGATTACTCGATCCATCTCGACCCCGAGACCAATGCTCTGTTCGGCGTCCTATGGCGCAGCGACGATCACGGCATGGAGGACCTGCCCGCGCATCCGGTGATGCAGCGCTGGTGGGCGCATATGGCCGACCTGATGGAGACGCGACCCGACAATGAACCTGTCGCCGTGACTCTGATCCCGATGTTCCATCTGCCATGACCCGCATCGCCGTCATTGATATCGGCAAGACCAATGCGAAACTCGCGCTGGTCGAGGGCGAGACCCTGGCCGAGATCGCCGTCGTCACCCGCCCGAACCGCGTGTTGCCCGGCCCGCCCTGGCCGCATTTCGACCTTGAGGGGCATTGGCAGTTCTTTTTACATCATCTGTCCGCGTTCCATGCCGCGCATGGCGTCGATGCGATTTCGGTCACGACGCATGGCGCGGCGGCGGTGCTGCTGGACGGCGCGGGCGAGCTTGCCGCGCCAATGCTCGACTACGAATTCCACGGGCCGGATGAGACCGCGGCGGAATATGATCTGTTGCGTCCCGATTTCAGCCAGACCGGGTCGCCGCGCTTGCCGCAGGGACTCAATCTGGGGGCGCAGCTGCATTGGCAATTGTCACGTGAGCCTGGGCTTGCGGACCGCGTTGCCCATGTCCTGACATATCCGCAATATTGGGGTTGGCGTCTGACCGGAGAGCGGGCGACGGAAATGACCTCGCTCGGCTGTCATACCGACCTGTGGAATCCCTGGGAGAGACGCTTCTCCGCCCTTGCCGAGCGCCTTGGGCTGGGGGATCTGCTGGCGCCGCCGCGCCGATCGAACGAGGTTCTGGGCCAGCTTCGCCCCGAACTTGCCGCCGCAACCGGGCTGCGACACGACACAATGGTCGCGGTCGGAATTCACGACAGCAACGCCTCTCTCTATCCCTATCTGCGTGGACGGGACGGCCCGCTTTCCGTGGTCTCGACCGGGACATGGATCGTCGCCATGTCGCTGGGCGGCGATGCCGAGGCACTGGACCCGACGCGCGATGTGCTTGTGAATGTGGACGCATTCGGCGCGCCGGTTCCCTCGGCCAGGTTCATGGGTGGCCGCGAGTTTCAACTTCTGGGGGGCGATGGCACCGTTCGGCCAGACGCGACGGCGCGTGACGAGGTCCTACGCGCGGGGCTGATGCTGGGACCAGCGGTGATCCAGGATTCGGGGCCGTTTCGTGGCCGGCACATGGCCTGGACAGAGGAGCCGGCGAGCGAAGCTGCGCGGCTCCTGGCGGTGTCATGGTATCTGGCGCTGGTGACCCGGACCTGTCTGTCCTTGACTGGCGCGCGTGGCCCCGCGATCATCGAGGGGCCATTCGCGCGCAATGCCGATTTCTGCGCGATGCTGGGCAGCGCCCATCCCGAGGGCGTATATCTTGCCTCTTCCGTGACCGGCACCTCGGCCGGGGCCGCGCTGCTTTGCCTGGCGGAAGCACCGCGCATGGCGACGCGCTTTGTGCCACCGGATCCGGAGCTTGCAGCCTATGCCATGTCCTGGCAGCAAAATTTCGGTTGAGAGGCGCCGCATTCCGTCGCTGAGGCATCCTCGATGAGGATCCGCTGCAGGCCTTCCATTCGGATTTGCTTTTGCAAGCCGAGGGATTAGAAAGAGAACATGTCCTGCCGCAAGGGTGCCGATGCCCAACGGTCTTGCCTATCTGATGCTATTCGCCTGGCCCTTGGTGGCGCAGGCTTTCTTCCGGGCGATGCCGGTCTACAAGGCATTGATCTGGTCCGTCATGGTTGGTTACCTGATCCTACCCGCGGCGACATCGATCAAGGTGCCGATGATACCGGCCTTGGACAAACATTCCGTCGTGGTGCTGAGCGCCCTGATCCTGTGCAGGCTCAATGCCGGCCGCGACGGCGAGGTCGACAACACGGCAATCGGCGCGGAGCGTACTTTAGTCCGCAGTCTTCTCGTGCTGGTGATCGGCGCGCCGTTTTTGACGGCGGTCACTAACCCCGAGCCGTTGGTCTACGGTCCGCGCTATATTCCCGGGCTAACGCTCTACGATTCATTCTCGATGATCTCGGGGGCGGCAGTCGCGCTGCTTCCATATATGCTGGCCCGACGCTATCTGACGTCGCAAGTCGCCCATCTCGAGATCTTGCGGGCCTTTGTCCTATGCGGCTTGGCCTATTCTCTGCCTGCGCTGGTCGAAGTGCGGCTGAGCCCGCAGCTTCATGTGTGGATCTATGGCTTCTTTCCGCATGATTTCATTCAGCATATCCGTGCAGGAGGATATCGTCCGATCCTGTTTCTCAGTCACGGGTTGATGGTCGGGATCTTCTTTTGCATGTCGATCATCTCTGCGTTGGTCCTGTGGCGCGAGGCCCGCCGCGAGGGGCAACCCGCGCGCAAATGGTTACTCGCGGCGCTTTGGCTCACCTTCGTTCTGGTTTTGGTGAAAAGCGTCGGGGCGCTCGCGATTGCCGTGGCCGTCGGCGCAATCGTAGCGCTTCTTGGACAGCGGATGCAGGTCTTGTTCGCTGCGGTGGTGGCGGTGGTCGTGCTGTTTTATCCGACACTGCGCGGTGCTGGCTATATCCCGGTCGATCGGGTCTTTTCACTTGCCCTTTCCTACAGCGAGGATCGCGCGCTGTCCCTGAAGTTCCGTCTCGACAACGAGGATGCGCTGCTTGCCCGCGCCAATGAGAAGCCGCTTTTCGGTTGGGGTGGATGGGGAAGGCCGCATATCTTCGATCCCGAAACCGGGCGGATGACCAGCGTGACGGACGGGATCTGGGTCATCCTGATCGGCATATATGGCTGGACCGGCTACCTGGCCTATTTTGGTCTATTAACGGCCCCGATCCTCATTTTTGCTTGGCGTCGGACGCGCTATGGCCCGTCCTTCCTCGCGCCAGGGCTGATGCTGCTGCTCAGTGCGACCCTGATCGATTTTCTACCCAATGCCAGCCTGGTTCCCTATGTTTGGATGATTGCAGGGGCGGCCTCTGGATTCGTCCCCACGTCCGTTGCCGCCGCGCGTTCATCAAACGTCCGGCCAACGGGTGAAGCGAGGCTACGACCGCTTCTCGAATAACATCCAGGCAAGTGAGGTTTGGATGATTTGAGACAGATCAATCAACGGCCGTGTCCGCTCATGCCCTCGGCGGATTGGCTTTGATGGTGTAACCGCCCCTGCCGGCATCGACGTGCCAAGGTGGGATCGCAACAATCCATATTGGGAGGCGGTCATGTCGGAGATTATCACGGTCGGACCGGATCTGGCGAAGAATGTGTTTCAGGTCCACGGTGCTGACAGC
>NZ_SDEB01000090.1 GCF_004522175.1 Paracoccus ravus
TAGATGACCGCACCCGATCACACGCCTGAGCCATTCAAATACCACTTGCACGAAAGGGGGCATCCATACATGACAAATGGCGGAGCCAAAGGCGGATCGACGTGATGTCGATGAAGCCGAGGAAGCTCTCGGCGGTCTTGTCATGGCCTGTGGCGACGCGGCGGGCGTTCTTCAGCTTGTTGAAGCACCGCTCGACCATGTTGCGCAGCGTGTAGATGGCCATGTCGACGGTATTGCGCAAGGCGTTGGCGGTCGCGATGTCGAAGATGCCGGCCAGCCGCGACTCCTTCGCTGGTCCTGCAAGGTCCGGTTGGCCCGCAGGGCGCGGCCATTGGTTTGGCTGCTAGGACAGGCGGTGCGGATCAGCGACAGGATGTAGTCGGCGCTTCAATGTAATAAAGAAGGAGGATAATTGAGATTATGTGATGTACTATCGAGCGGCTCTTTGGATTTTCAAGATGATGCGATAATGGTCGCAGCGAGATGTCAGCTCGCTGTGTATAGCTGCAGGCGGTTTCCCATAGCGTGAGGCAATGGGCGTCCTATCTTCGCGAAGAAGTTATAGATGATACCATTTTTAATGGTAGCGGTCCCAGAATACTGAAAAGCGGGCATAAATGGATTTCCCGTGCGAACGCAGCATGATGCAGCCAGTGTGGAAAAGACCATGACACGAAGAGCATGCCGCACCGTCCGGCGCTCAAAGTGAAACGTGGGATCGCCGCGATCAAGAGTGAGAAAACGATGATCGCGCCCTCGCAGGCGTTCGACATCCATCCCGATTAGATTAAGCAATGGCGGGGTGAACTGCTCGACGGGGTGAAGCTGGGCTGTCCACTTAACCTTCTTGGCTAACGAATTTCATGACGGTTTCGATCGGTCTGCGCCCCATGTTGCGGTAGCCGAGATGGGGCCTTTCGGTGTTGTAATGGACGAGCCACGCATCGAGATCGGCCTGCAACGCATCGACGGTTTCGTAGAAGGTCTCGCGCATCTTCACCCGGACAAACTCGTCCAGGACCGTACCG